>NZ_FMAH01000012.1 GCF_900094545.1 Martinezella miluonensis | reverse complement strand
CAGACCCGCCTCTGTCATTCCGGCATGGAGCCACTGCGACAAGGGTCCGGCCTCCAGACCAATCCGTTCCATCGCCACGCCGTGCTCGCCAAACCAGGCGATCAGCGCATCGGGTTCACTGTGGACCTTTGCTTCACGCACAATGCGGCCATCCGCATCCACCACGCACACACTTGAGTATTCCAATGATACGTCGATGCCGGCATACTGCTTCATGGTCGTCTCTCCGTGATGCTATGGAGCAGGTCTCTCCTGACTCCGCGACACCATCATTGTGAGGGACGACCACCAGCCATTCAAACCTGGCTGGCCGGGCTCCGCCCGTTACACCATCTAACCTATTGTTTTTACGCAATTCCGGACGGAAAACCGCTGCGCACTTTTCCTGGAATTGCTTTAGGCTGCTATCTGTCGGCGCTTGCCGCCGAGCAGGCGCAGGGCGTTCATGGTGACCAGCACGGTTGCCCCGGTATCGGCAAGGATCGCAGGCCAGAGGCCGGTGATGCCGATGATCGTGGTAACTAGGAAGACACCCTTGAGGCCGAGCGCGATGGTGATGTTCTGACCGATATTGCTCATTGTCCGCTTCGAGAGGTCGATCATTTCGATGACGTCGCCGACACGGCCGTGCAGCACGGCGGCGTCAGCAGTTTCGAGCGCAACGTCCGTTCCGCCGCCCATGGCGATCCCGACGTCGGCAGCGGCCAGTGCCGGCGCATCGTTGATACCGTCGCCGACCTTGGCGACGCGAAGGCCCTGGCGCTTCAGCTCGCCGACGATGCGCTGCTTGTCTTCGGGCAGCAGTTCCGCGTGAACCTCGATGCTGAGGGTCTTGCCAATGGCTTGTGCGGTACGCTTGTTGTCCCCGGTCAGCATGATCGTCTTGATGCCGGCATCCGTGAGCGCCTTCAGGCCCGCCGCGGTATCGGCGCGCGGTTCGTCACGCATTGCCAGCAGCCCGGCAACGCTTCCCTTGGCGAGAAGAACGGAGACGGTCTTTCCCTCGTCGTTGAGCGCGGCGATCCGTGCAGACTGTTCCGGCGCAAGCGAAACCTTGTCCGCTACGGCCTGCGGCGAGCCGAGGAAAACCTCAAGACCATCGACCGTACCGCTGACGCCCTTGCCGCCGATCGCCTTCGCGTCGAGGATCGATGGGACTTCGATGCCGTCTGCCGACGCGCGATCGAGGATCGCCCGGGCGAGCGGATGACTGGAGCCTGTTTCAAGCGCTGCTGCTAGGCGCAGCACTTCGGTGTCACCCATGCCGAGGCCGACGAGATCGGTGACCTTCGGCTTGCCTTCCGTCAGCGTGCCCGTCTTGTCGAAGGCGACAGCTGTCACCTTCCCGATGTTCTCCAGCACGGCTCCACCCTTGAGGAGCAGGCCGCGTCTGGCGCCCGAAGACAGCGAGGCTGCGATTGCCGCCGGCGTCGAGATCACCAGGGCGCAGGGGCAGCCGATCAGCAGGATCGCCAGACCCTTATAGACCCATTCGCCCCAGGCGCCGCCCAGAAGCAAGGGAGGAAGGATGGCGACGAGCGCGCCAACAACCACGACGCCAGGCGTGTAGTAACGCGAGAAGCGGTCGATGAAGCGTTCGGTCGGCGCTTTCGATTCCTGTGCCTCCTCCACCAGCTTGACGACGCGCGCGATGGTATTGTCGGCGGCGGCGGCCGTGACGCGGACGCGTAGCACCGCATCGCCGTTGACGGTGCCTGCAAAGACGACAGAGTCGGCCCCCTTGCGAACGGGTGTGCTCTCACCGGTGACGGGTGCTTCATCGATCGCGCTTTCGCCGGACACGATCACGCCATCGGCAGAGATTCGATCACCGGGACGCACCAGAATGATGGCGCCGACCGGCAGGCTTTCCGCCTGCACTTCGCTGATCTTGCCGTTTTGCTCAACAAGGGCGGTCTTGGGAAGCAGGTCGGTCAGCGATTGAATGCTGGCCCGCGCCTTGCTCGCTGCGACACCTTCCAGCAGTTCGCCGATCAGGAACAGAAAGACGACGGCTGCGGCCTCCTCGCTGGCGCCGATGATAACCGCACCGACTGCCGCTATCGTCATCAGCATTTCGATGGAGAACGGCGTTCCGGCTATCGCGGCCATGAATGCGCGCCGGGCAATCGGAACGAGGCCGACCAGCATGGCGGCGGTGAAGATCCAGGCATCCAGCTCGGGGACCATCTTGCCGATGGCCCAGGCCGCTGCAACGGCCACGCCACTGGCGATGGTCAGCCGGCCCTTGGCCGATTTCCACCATGGTCCGGTGGTCGGCCCGTGGTCATGACCGTGGAGGCCGGCGACGGCTTCGTCCTGCGCCTTGTGGCTATGCCCTGCATGATCGTGTCGATGACCGCCGGGTCCATGATCATGGTTGTGCCCGTGACTATGGTCGTGCCCTTCGTGGTCATGGTCATGCGACGAATGGTCGTGATGACTATGATGGTCATGGCCGCAGCCGCAGGCGTGGCTTTCGTCTTCCACCTTCGCCACTGGTGCGCTGCTTTGCGGAAGCGGAATGACCTTATAGCCCAATCCTGTAACGCGCTTGGCGATGGCTGGGGCGAGGGTGGCGTCGCCCTGGTGCTTGACCGTCATCGTGCCTGCGGTGACCGAGACGGAGACGTCTTCGACCCCCTGCAGGCGGCGAACGGCTGTGTCGATTTTCGAGGCGCAGGAAGCGCAGTCCATGCCCTCCACGCGATAGCGGCTCTGTTGTGTTGTCGAAGTCATATTCAGGTTCCGATTTCGATGTCGGAACCATTGCTACATCCTCTAGCCACTAGAGGGACAAGAGCAATTTTGCAGATTTTTGCAGGACACGTTCGCGAATGGCGGCAGTCCGCTGAAACCCTATGCTACCCTGGCATTCCGGCTTCGCTATTGCAGCTGTCTCATGGCGGCGCGACCCACGGTCACGGTGTTTCGTCCGACCCGTTTCGCCTCGTAAAGCGCGGCGTCGGCGGTCTTCAGGAGATCCTCGAGCGACGCTTGCGAGGGCTTGCCGCATGTTACGCCAAGGCTGGCCGTGACATGACCGTCGAGCCCGCGATGGCGAATTCCGAGGGCTTCGATGGAGCGCCGCGTTCTCTCGGCGATGGCGAAAGCTACCTCGCAATTGGTATCGGGCAGCAAGACTAGGATTTCCTCACCGCCAAAGCGGAAGGATGTCCCATTGGCTCCGATCTCCCGGGAGATGCACTGGCAAACGGCGCGAATGCATTCGTCGCCCTCGACATGCCCATGGACATCGTTGAACAGTTTGAATCTGTCGATATCGAGCATGATGACGGCAACCGACGCAACTTCGCCATTCGCACGCCAGATCGACGAGCGCACGCGGTCGAGGGAGTGGCGATTGAAGAGGCCAGTAAGCTCGTCCCGTTCCGACTTTTGCTCCAGCTGGGTGTGCAGCAGGGTGCCACGAAGCTGATTGAGGAAGTTCAGTCGGTCCTTATGCTCGGTAAAGTAGGCGCTCAGGACCAGAAAGATCGTGAGCGTGACATAGAAGGTGATGATGCCGGTATAGACGATATCGTCGAAGGCGCCGCTGAGCTTCGTGGTCGTGAACTGCACGGCGCACATCAGGACGAGACCGATGAGAATCGTTGCGAAGCGAGGGCTGAGCGCGATGACGAAGAACAGAAAGGCCGCGACATTGCCGTTCTGGTAGACGAACAGATATGGGCTGCCGCTGTGCATGGCGACCGACATGGGCAGGGAGACACCTAGCACAGCCACGCAGATTGCGAGAAGATCGTAATTCAGCGCACTCCGCCAACGTCTGAGAGCTATGACGCTGAATAGCGCAAAAGGCGTGAAAATTCCGAATCGTACGAGCACGAGCTGAGAAAAGACATCCGCCATCATCGTCCGGTCGCCAAAATAGACGAGATCGTAGATCAGCGTGCCGACCACCGCCCATATCGGCGCCAGTCTCACCCGGTTTGCCGCATAGTCCTGCAGGAAGAGCTTCTCGATCGCCGGCTTGAAACGAAGGAACCGAAATCCGTTGCGGATTTGACGGTCAACTTCTTCCAATGTCACGGCATCCACCAACGCTACTCCGAACTGATCAGACAGATTTGTGCTTGATAAAGCAAAAGTCTGATCACTATCTAAAGAACAGAGCCGTCGGCGCCGTCGCATGCGCGCCGGATCGGAAAAACGCAGTGGAGGCACGCGCCTTGGACCGCCTGGCGCCCGCGGCGGAGGCAGCCCTTGATAGGGCGCGTGTCATTATCGATTACGGCTTCAGGAGAACCTTGCCCGCCTTGCCGGGGGCCAGCGAGGATTTCACCGCCTGGGCGATCTCCGTCATGTCATAGGCAGCTTCCACCGGCAGCTTGACGTCGCCGGAGGCAACGCGCGTGATGAGTTCGCCGATCAGTCGCCGCCGCTCCTCGGTGGGCATGGCGGCGCTGATCTTGCTGCCCCAGAAGCCCTTGATGGTGAGCTGCTTGAAAATGACCGAGCCCGACGCGATCTGCATCGGCTTGCCAGCGGCGGTGCCGAAGGAAACCAGCAGGCCGTTCTCGCCCAGGAGGTCGGCGAGATCGTTGCTTGCAACGCCGCCGACGGAATCGACGGCGGCCCGGATGGGGGCATTGCCGACCAAGGCACGCACTTTGGTCTTCCAATCCGGGGATGCCGTCGAGACGGCGTTTTCGATGCCAAATACGGCCAGTTCCTCGACGCCGGCGTCGCGCCGTACGAGATTAATCGCATGCACGCCGCGGCTATGCGCGAGCATGGCGAGCGTCTTGCCGACGGCTCCGTTCGCAGCGTTCTGGATGATCCAGTCGCCCTTCTCGACATTGAGGAATTCAAGGAGAGCAATGGCACTGAACGGCATGGCGATGAGCTGTGCTGCGGCCTCATCGGTGATCGCATCGGGCACGGGAACGAGGCTTGCAGCGGGTGCGATGAACTGTTCGGCCCAGGTGCCGTGAACGCCGGCTGCAACGACACGTTTGCCGATGAGCGCGCTATCGACGCCGGCGCCGGCGGCATCGACGATCCCAACCGCCTCGCTGCCGCCGATCGCAGGCAGGATCGGCTTGTAGCCATAGGCGCCTCGGACGGTCCAGAGGTCGTGATTGTGGATGGGCGACAAGATGGTGCGAATTCGCACTTGTCCGGCGACCGGTTGTGGCAAAGGCATCTCGGCAAGACGAAGAACTGCAGCCGGGTCGCCGAAGACTTCGTGAATGGCGCTACGCATTATGGTTTCCTTGCATGTTTGATGTGCTGGTCCCGGCTGGGCTCAAAGGCTGCCGGGGGCGGAAAGGGCCTGCTCGGTGGCAAGCATGGCTTGATCGAGCGGTGTTTTGTCTTTTCCAAGTTTGGCGAGGATCGCCGCGCCGAGCCAAAGGCTGTAGAGCGAGCGGGCCATCTTTTCCGGGACGCAGGAAGGCGCAATCGAGCCGTCTTCGCGACCCTCTGTCAGGGTGGTGGCAATTCGCCGAAGGAGATCGTCGACACCGCCGAGCAGGATCACGCGCATGCTCTCGGAAAGATCGGAGATTTCGGCGGCAAGCTTCACGACGAGGCAACGCTCTGCGAGGCTGCCGGCATTACCGTCGGCAAGCCATGCGTTCCAATAATGCATCAACCGCTGACGGCCGGTTCCTTTCCAGCCGAAAAGGGTATCGAGGCGTTGTGCGTAGTCGGCGCAATATTCCTTGAGCAGGGCGCAGCCAAACGCCTCCTTGGAGGCAAAATAATAGTAGAAAGATCCTTTCGGAACGGCACTTTGATCGAGCAGTTCCTTGAGCCCAACGCCGCCGAAACCCTTGCGCAGCACGAGCTCTCGCCCGATCTCGAGGATGTGGTTGCGTGTCAGATCGGATTTCTTTCTGGTCGCCATGGCCGTCCGATAACAAATAATGGACCGGTCGTCTACAATGCGGGAGTGGTTTGTCGCTATATCAGCGAAAGGGCCGCCAGCGAGAGGATCAGCGCCGGGAGCATGACGACGGCGCCGAGTTTCAGGAAGGCCCAAGCGCCCATATGCAGACCTTCGCGACGCAGGGCCGCAAGCCACAGGATGGTGGCGAGCGAACCGGTGACGGAGAGGTTGGGGCCAAGATCGACGCCGATCAGCACGGCTCCGGCAATGGCATCGGGAACATGGGCTGCTTGCACTGCGCTGCCGGCGAAGAGACCGGCGGGCAGGTTGTTGACGAGGTTGGAGACGATGGCGACCGAAAGGCCGGCCGCTCCGACCGCCTGCATTTGCGATTGGGCCGCAAGCGATGCGAGCCTGTCGGAGAGGAGCGAGGTCAAGCCGGTATGATTGACCGCTTCGACGATGACGAAAAGTCCGGCAACCAGCGGCAATACGCTCCAGCTTATGCCGCGCATGGTCTCGATCGGGCTCTGCCGCGTAAGAGCAAGGACGATAATGGTCGTCATGACGCCGGCGGCGAAGGTTGGGATGCCGAGATCCAGATGCATGGCGGACGCCCCGATGAGGATAAGCGCCGTCACCAAAAGTCCCCATCCGGCGAGCTTGGCGCTATGTGAGAGGGCGGGCTCTTCGACATTGCGCGCGATCGTATCTTCCGCCAATGCATGTCTTTGCGTCCAGTAGAGGCAGGCGAAGGTCACGACGATAGAAACGATCGAAGGCAGCAGGAACGTTGCCATCCAACGCGACAGAGGCGGCATTTCCCCGCCGGCGAAGATCACCAGATTGGCCGGGTTCGAGATCGGCAGCACGAAGCTGGCGGCATTGGCGATGAAGGCACAGACCAGCAGATAGGGCATAGGGTCTTTGACCCTGGCTGCCCGGCAGGCCGCATAGACGGCCGGGGTGAGAACGACGGCCGTGGCGTCGTTCGACAGAAACACGGTCACCACCACGCCGACGATATAGACGAGCAGAAACAGCCGGCGAGGCGATCCTTTGGCGTGGGAGGTGGCGATCGCCGCCACCCAATCGAACAGCCCCTCCCGCCGGGCAAGCTCCGACAGAAGCATCATGCCGATGAGAAACAGATAGACATCGAAGCCCTTGGATATGCCTGCCCAGACGTCGGCGGGGCCGATCAGCCGGAAGGCAAGGAGAAGGGCTGCGCCGAAAACGGCCCAGACCGCTTCGGGCCACCGGAACGGGCGCGCGACGACGCCCAGGGCAGTCAGCCCGGCGATACCCCAGGTAATGGCGGATTCGGTCATTCGGCTCGTCTTGGACGCTGGACGGAGGCGGACATATAGCATTCTCGAATTGCAAAGCAAGCAGTCAGACGGCGCCCGGCATGCTGCGATCCTTGCTACTTCTTGTCCGCCACGACCGATCTTTCGGCCCGATCGATGAGAACGGAACATTCGGCGTGCCGAATGACATATTCCGTCGTCGAGCCGAAGATCCGATCGAAGATATCTGAAGCGTGTGTTGCCAGCACGATCAAGTCGGCCTTCTTCTCCTTGGCGATGAGCAGGAGGGTTTTCGATGCGGTGCCGTTTCGCACATCGATGGTCGCGTCGATGCCGAGACGCCTGCACAGCGCTTCGAGCTTTTCCTCCGCCTCTCCGATCATGGATACGGCCCGCTCGTCCGGGTTTGCGCGTCCGGACGGAAAGAGTTCGATGACGTGCACGACGCTCAGTTCGCCGCCGGGTGTCAGGAGCGTGTGAGAGGTGCGCAGCAAATGCTCGGCGCGCTCGCGGGATCCGAGTCCGATCGCACAAATAATCCTGTCATACATCCCAATCTCCTTAAACCCGTCAATGCTCGCACAGCCTGCGACGTCCGGTTACGATCTCAGGCTGTATTTGTCCGGGCAAGTATACACAAGTATACGTTTGTCCGGCACTTCGGCAATGCATCTGCCCGTCAAGGCTCGTCGCTCGCGTGACATAAGCCTTCTGCTTTGAACCTCTCTTGATGGGCGTTTGCTGCCATCCAACGTATCTCAATGGCAATTATGGCCGTGGGTGAGCGATTCGGCGATCCCTGACCGGATCGGTGCCGGTCGCTGCAACAAGCCATGCGCAGAGAGTTTAACCAGGCGCGATGCAAAGCACTTGAATGGCCGAAAATGTTGCGACGCAAAAGTATTTTGGTCACCAGAGAAATTGGCGCGTGAACGCCAGGGATGGGCAGAATTGACAATTTCAGCTCGACTACGAGCTTCTGCGTCAATCTGCCATGGTCGTAGGTGACGCCTGCGACATCCTGTGTGCTTTTGCGCAGTGCACAATATGCATAGAACCATGTCGCGAATAGCTTGCGAAGAAATCAACCCTTCGGCGAAGCCGGCCATGCTATTCTTGTCGCTGGCAAGAGGCGAAAAGCCGGTCATATTAGCGCTCCGATGCGGTCGATTGCGGCAAGTGTGTTCCAGGTTCGGCGCGGGATAAATGTCTGCGATGCAGATCATTCAGCCTTCATCCACCGGCGGGCCTTCCTTGATGACGCGAATTCGAAGGGATGGGCCAACGTGAGTGCTTCCTCCGCCAGCGACGAGATGTTGGAGAGACGCGAGGTTTTTGGATCGAGCACGTCGGAGCGCAGAGATGTTCGGCGAGCCGCGTCTCGTCAACCCATTGGGCGAAGGGCGGGTTTGGGTCTTGCGTCGGCTATCCTCTGTCTTTCGTCATTGATGTGGATCGGCCAGGCCGCCATGCTGGCAATCGGTGTGGGTGCAATCAGTAAGGGCGGCGGGGTCGCCGATGTCGCGGTCGCTGCGGCTGTCGTCGCCGGCCTGGGAATCCTGCGCGCAGCACTCGATGCCGTCGGTGGCCGGCTGGCGTTCCGTGCGGCCCGGCGGGAGCTGAGTATGCATCGGTCCGCCGCGACGGCGGCGCTTGCGCAGCGCTCGCCTCTCGATAGCGGCAGGCCCGCCTCCGGCTTGGCCGCCAGTGTCCTCGGAGAACAGGCCGAAGCGGTCGTTCCCTATCTCACTCGCTTCCGTCCCGCCCGGATGAAAGCAAGCGTAGTGCCGCTAGCCGTGCTCCTCTGCATCCTGCCGATTTCCTGGGTCGCGGCGCTGGTTCTCGCTTTCTGTGCCCCGTTGATCCCGATTTTCATGGCGTTGATCGGATGGCGCGCCAAGGCCGCCAGCGAACAGCAACTCGCCGAGACCGGCGGTATCAACGCCTTTCTACTCGACCGGCTGCGCGGCCTTGCCACCATTCGTGCACTTGATGCCGTCGATACGACGGCATTGCGACTGCGGGCGGACGCGGAGTCCTTGCGGGTTCGTACCATGGCGGTACTCAGGATCGCCTTTCTGTCCTCGGCTGTGCTCGAGTTCTTCGCCGCCCTCGGCGTCGCCGCCACTGCCGTCTATGTGGGTTTCAGCCTGCTCGGATCGATCGATATCGGCACCTGGGAAGGCCGATTGACGCTCACTCAGGGCCTTTTCATCCTTCTGCTCGCGCCGGCCTTCTTCGAGCCGCTGCGCGAATTGTCTGTCGTCTGGCATGACCGCGCCGCCGGCGAGGCAGCGCTTGCGGCGTTGAAAGAGCTGGGGACATCGCAGCAAACCATTCTCGGCGGCAGCGATGCGAAGCCACGCCCATTCGTCGGCCCGGCCTTGATCGAGATCGAAGGCCTGGTCTTCCGCCACGGGCCGGAGCGTAAACCCGTGATCGATCATTTCGATCTCTCGGTCGCACCTGGGGAGCATGTGGCGCTATGGGGCGCCAGCGGCTCCGGCAAGACCACCATCTTGTCGCTGATAGCCGGATTGGCGCGGCACGAGGCGGGCGTGGTGCGCATTGGAGGCATGCCGCTGCGGGATGACACAGTAGATAGCCTGCGCCGCCGCATGGCCTGGATCGGCCAGTCGCCGCATGTCTTTGCCGGCAGCGTCATGCGCAATGTTGCGCTAGGGCGCAGCGGCATCGACAGCGATGCGGTCGCAGGCGCGCTTGGCAGCGTTGGTCTCGATCGGGTCTTTACGCCCGAGCGGGTCGCGGCAATCGGGGAGGGCGGGCTTGGTCTTTCCGGCGGCGAAGCGGCGAGGCTGGCGCTGGCGCGCATGATGGTCGATGAACAAGCCGATATCATCCTTGCAGACGAACCGACCGCCCATCTCGATGCGCAGACCGCATCAGCCATAACGGATGCGCTGCTTGCGCTTGCCAAGGGACGTATCCTCATCGTCGCCACGCATGATCCGGTGCTGGCCGGACGTCTGGACCGCATCGTCCGCCTGGATACGCTGGCGCGGAGGGTGGCAGCATGAAGCGCTCGCTCACAACGCTTCTTCCCATCATCAAACTGTTCTGGATGGAGCGTGGGGCAAGCCTCGCTCTCGGCGCCGCTCTTTCGGCTCTGGCGATGCTGGCCGGCGGCGGTTTGCTCGGGCTTTCCGGCTGGTTCATCACAGCCTCGGCCTTTGCCGGCCTGAGCGCCGCGAGCGCCATAATCTTCGATGTCTTTGTTCCTTCGGCAGGCATACGCCTGTTTGCAATCGGGCGCACCGCGGCTCGCTATGGCGAAAGGATCGTCACCCACGATGCGACGCTCAAGGTGCTTGCGGCGCTGCGCGAGCGGCTGTTTCGCGGCTGGGCGGAACCTGCCGCTGCCGCGATGATGATCCGCCGGCCGGCAAAGCTGTTGTTTCGGCTGACGAACGATGTCGATGCGCTCGACTCGCTTTACCTGCGTGTGCTGGTGCCGGCTGTTGTCGCAATTCTTGCCGCCTTTGCCGTTACCATAGCGCTTTGCTTGATCGACCCAATCCTTGGCGGCCTTGCGGGGCTATGGCTCGTTGCTGTCTGTCTTGGTCTTTCGCTGGCTGCGGGGCGCATGGCTCTGATGCCGGGGCGGCGGCGTGCCCATGCGATGGAGGCCCTGCGAGCTAGGAGCATCGATCTCGTCGCCGGCCAGGCGGAACTGGCAATGGTCGGCCAGTTGCAGGCACAGCGCCTGGCCGTAGACGAGGCGGATCGACGCCTGGCAGAGGCAGACGATGCCCTGAACCGGATAGATAGTGGTGTCGCAGCTGGCTTCTCCTTAGCCTCGACATCGCTGTTGACTGCCACCCTGCTGACGGTCGCCTTTCTTGCAAGGCAGGGAACGATCGGTGCGCCTGCAGCCGCCTTCGCCTTGCTCATAGCGTTTGCCGCGACAGAGCCTTTCGCTGCCATGCGACGGGGCGTGCTGGAGCTTGGTCGCACTCTGCTTGCCGCAAAGCGTATCGCACCGCGGCTGAGGCCGGTGGCCGCGACGCAGGCAATCACCAGGCCGGAGGTTGGCTGCGCCCTTCAACTCGAAACTGTTGTCGCAGGCCATGAGGGCGCGGCGCGGCCGGTCCTGCAAGGTCTGTCCCTGTCGCTGGCGGTGGGCGAGCGGCTTGCCGTCGTCGGTCCGAGCGGTGTCGGCAAGTCGACGCTGCTCGCGCTGTTGGCGGGCGAGATCGCTACGAGTAGCGGCTCGGTTGCTTGTCTGCCGTCAGCGAGGCTGACTCAGCGTAGCGAGCTGTTTCAGGACACGGTGCGCGGTAACCTGCAACTGGCAGCGCCCGATGCCGACGATAGCCGACTGCGTGAGGTACTCGCAACTGCGGGGCTACTCGAAGACATCGAAGCCCTGCCGCATGATCTTTCGGCCAGGCTCGGCGAAGGCGGAGCCGGTCTCTCCGGCGGGCAATCGCGCCGGCTGACCCTCGCAAGGCTGTTGTTGCGCGACATTCCGCTCTGGCTGCTCGACGAGCCGACCGAGGGCCTCGATGCGGATACCGCCCGCGCCGTGCTTGAAAGGCTGGCGTCGGCAGCAGGCGGACGCAGCCTTGTCATAGCCACGCATATCCGTCGCGAGGCGGCTTTGGCCGACCGTATCTTGCTTCTGGACGGCGGCCGCGTCGCCGCCGACGCGCTGCGCGGCACATCGGAATTCGAAACACTCCTCCACCGCCTTCGGCCGGACTGAGGAGTAGTCGCATACCCGCGGCGCATCCGATCGCGCCGCATTCCTGTCAGACACACCGTAGGGGGTGGGAGAAAGACTATGGAACTTGATATCGTGGCGCTATCGCGCCTGCAGTTTGCCATGACGGCACTCTATCACTTCTTATTCGTGCCGCTGACGCTGGGTCTGTCCGTGCTGCTTGCCATCATGGAAACGACCTATGTCATGACCGGCCGTCAGATCTGGCGGCAAATGACGAAGTTCTGGGGGACGCTTTTCGGCATCAATTTTGTGCTCGGGGTCGCCACGGGCCTTGTGATGGAATTCCAGTTCGGCATGAACTGGAGTTACTACAGCTATTATGTCGGCGATATTTTCGGCGCGCCGCTCGCGATCGAGGGTCTGATGGCCTTCTTCCTCGAGGCGACTTTCGTCGGCCTGTTCTTCTTCGGCTGGGATCGGCTCTCGAAGGTCGGGCATCTGGTCGCCACCTGGGCCGTTGCGCTCGGCTCGAATTTCTCGGCCCTGTGGATATTGATCGCCAATGGCTGGATGCAGAACCCGGTGGGTTCGGCGCTCAATCCGCAGACCATGCGTATGGAGATCGTCAGCTTCTTCGACGTCGTCTTCAACCCAGTGGCGCAGGCGAAGTTCGTCCATACCGTTTCTGCCGGCTACGTCTGTGCCTCCGTCTTCGTACTCGGCGTCTCGGCCTGGTATCTCCTGAGGGGCCGCAGCGTTGAGCTGGCGAAGCGCTCAATGACGGTTGCGGCATCCTTCGGTCTGGCCTCGGCGCTTTCAGTGGTCGTGCTCGGCGATGAAAGCGGCTATCTGACGACGGAGCATCAGAAGATGAAGCTCGCGGCGATCGAGGGCATGTGGAAGACCGAGCCGGCACCGGCTGCCTTCACCGCCTTCGGCTTTCCGGATCAGGAGGCGCGTGAAACGCACTATGCCGTGCATATTCCATGGGTCATGGGCCTGATCGGCACCCGATCGCTGACGACTGAGATCCCCGGTATCGACAAGCTCGAAGCGGAGGCCAAGGACAGTATCCGCCAGGGTATCAAGGCCTATGACGCGCTGCTGAAGATCCGAGCGGCAAAGTCGGCCGGTTCTGGCGGCGCCTCGCAGGATGTCGCCACCGCCGAGGCACGCTCTTCCTTCGAGGAGATCGGTCACGAACTCGGCTACGCACTTCTGCTGAAGCGCTATGTCAACGACCCCCGCCAAGCGACCGAAGAGCAGATAGCACAGGCTGCGCGCGACACTATTCCGCATGTGCCGACGCTGTTCTGGTCCTTCCGCACTATGGTCGGGCTCGGCATGTTCTTCATCCTGCTGATGACGGTCTTCTTCTGGCTTTCGGCGCGACGGAAGCTCGACAGCTATCCGCTGCTGCTTCGGATTGCCGTCTTTGCGATCCCGCTTCCCTGGGTCGCCATCGAGCTCGGCTGGGTGGTTGCCGAGTTCGGCCGCCAGCCATGGATCATCGAAGGCGTGCTGCCGACAGCGGCTGCCGTCTCCAATCTCGGCGCCGGCACCGTGCTTCTGACCATTCTCGGCTTTGCGTCTCTCTATACGGTCCTCATCGTCATCGAGATGACGCTGATGATCAAGGCGATCCGCAAGGGCCCGGGACCGGACGAAGAGCCGGAGGCCAAGCTGATTTCCGAAAACCTCGTTCCGGCTGCGGAGTGACCTGCCATGATCCTGCATGAATTGATCGACTACGAGACCTTGCGCATCATCTGGTGGCTGCTGCTCGGCGTGCTGCTAATCGGCTTTGCCGTTACCGACGGTTTCGACCTGGGCGTCGGTACGCTTCTTCCCTTTGTCGCCAAGACGGATACGGAGCGCCGCATCGCCATCAACTCGATCGGCCCGACCTGGGAAGGCAATCAGGTCTGGCTGATCCTCGGCGGCGGCGCCATCTTCGCCGCGTGGCCGCCGCTCTATGCGGTCTCCTTCTCCGGCTTCTATCTCGCGATGTTTGCCATCCTTTTCGCACTGATCTTGCGGCCGGTGGCGTTCAAGTATCGCTCGAAGCGCGATAGTGCCGCATGGAAGGCTGGCTGGGACTGGGCGCTGTTCATCGGCGGCTTCGTTCCTTCGCTGATCTTCGGCGTGGCGGTCGGCAATGTGCTTCAGGGCGTGCCTTTCCGCTTCGACGACGACATGCGCATCTACTACGAAGGGTCCTTCTTCGCGCTGCTGAACCCCTATGCGTTGCTCTGCGGTCTTCTGTCGGTTGCCATGTTGGTCATGCACGGCGCGGCCTGGCTCCAGGTCAAGGCCGAAGGGATCGTTGCGGAGCGTGCCCGTCGCTATGGCGGCCTTGCCGCCCTGGCGGTGATCGTGCTCTTTGCCCTGGGCGGTCTCTTCCTTTGGATGGGGATCGACGGCTATCGGATTTCCAGCGCCATCGACGCGGCCGGACCTTCCAATCCGCTCTTGAAGACGGCCGAGCACAGCCACGGGGCCTGGCTCGCCAATTACGGCGCGCATCCCTGGATGGTGATTGCACCGGTTTTCGGCTTTGTCGGCGCGGCCACGGCCCTGCTTGCGATGCTGGGCCGGCGCGAGGTTACCGTGCTGCTCTTCAGCAAGCTCGCCATCTTCGGCATCATCTCGACGGTGGGATTGTCGATGTTCCCCTTCATCCTGCCCTCGTCATTGGACCCGAGGTCCAGCCTGACGGTGTGGGACGCGTCGTCCAGTCACATGACATTATTCATCATGCTTGTCGTCACCATCATCTTCCTACCGCTCGTGATCGCCTACACCGCCTGGGTCTATCGGGTGCTGTGGGGCAAGGTCGATGCGGAGATGGTCAACGACAAGGGCGGCCACGCCTACTAACCTTCAAGGAGATTTCGCATGTGGTACTTCGCTTGGCTCCTCGGTTTCCCGCTGGCTGCAGCCTTCGCCGTCCTCAATGCCATGTGGTACGAGCTCGTCGACGATCAAGCCAAAGAGAAGGCTGCCCGCAAGCAGGGGAAATGATCTCGGCTGCCAGCCTTGCTTGAGAATACGACACGCCGATTTTCGCCGGCGTGTCCACTTGTTCAAGGATTCATATCAGCACAATCTATTCCGGATTGAGTGCATTCAATTCTTGCCTCTTTGGCCTCTCCCGGGGGGAGCGTCCATGCTGTAACAAAGCTGCGGATGGCATTTTCACATGACTTGAGTGGCGTGCAACAATATACCATCAATGTCGGATAGGTTCATTCCCGTCAGATCCCGATTCCGGAGCATTGAAATGAAGAACTGGCACCCCGATCTCAGCCGTTCCGCAAATCCTCGCTATATCGCCATCGCCGACCTGATCGAGATGGATTTACGCAGCGGCGTCCTGGCTGCCGGCGATAGGTTGCCGCCGCAGCGCGAGCTCGCCAAACGCCTCAACGTCGATTTCACCACGGTGGCGCGGGGCTATGTCGAGGCGCAGAAGCGCGGACTGGTGGACTCGCATGTCGGTCGCGGCACTTTCGTAATCGGTGGCGCTGGTGCGGAGCGGAGAGGTTTCGTTTCCGATCCGCGCCGAGCATCCGCAGTCGACTTCTCGATGAACTTGCCGCCCGATGTGACGGATCCGGACGTCATCGCCCGTATGCGCGAGGGCATGTCGGCCGTGGCTGCCAATCTCGTGTCGTTGCTGCGCTACCAGGATTTTGGAGGCTTGGGCATGGACAAGGAAGCCGCTGCCGTGTGGCTTGGTCGACGCAGCTTGACGCCGCCGCTGGAGCGCATTTTCATCACGCCCGGGGCTCATCCTACGTTGCTCGCAATCGTCGGCTTGCTTGCCAGGCCGGGCGACGTCGTGTTGTCGGAAAATATTACCTATGCCGGAATACGCTCGATCGCCGCCCAGCTCCGGCTCAACCTTGCCGGTCTGCCAATGGATGAGCAGGGTGTTCTGCCCGACGCTTTTGGCGAAGCCTGCGAGAGAATGCGACCGAAGGCACTCTACCTCAATCCGACGCTGCAAAATCCGCTGACCCTTACTGTTCCAGAGGGACGCAGACGGGAGATCGTCGCCGTTGCCCGGCGGTATCAGGTGCCTATCGTGGAGGATGATGCCTATGGCTTCATTCCGTTACGGGGGCCGCCGCCGATTGCCGCGATTGCGCCGGATATCACCTGGCATATTGGCGGACTGGCAAAATGCATCGGGGCGGGGCTTCGCCTTGCCTATGTCGTCGTGCCCGATACCAAGAACGCGTGGCCTTTTGTCAGCGCCATGCGGACCGGCAATGTCATGGCATCGCCCCTTAACATGGCCTTGGCAACCCGCTGGATCGAGGACGGCACGGCAGACGGCATCCTGCGCTTCGTGCGAATGGAGGCCGCTGCGCGTCAAGAGATGGTGGCAAGCATATTGCCTTCCGGCAGCTATCGGGCCGATCCGATCAGTTTCAACATCTGGCTGCCACTGACCAACGGCTGGACGCGGTCCACCTTCACCAGCCACATGCGCAACGCCGGCCTCGGCGTGGTGGCAAGCGATGCCTTTACCGTCGAAGGACCAGCGCCGGAGGCCGTCCGCGTTTGCCTCGGCGGCCCCGTTGGCCGCGATAGGCTGAAGGGTGCGCTGGACTTCATGGGCCACGCACTCGAAGGGCCTCCGGAAATGGCCGCTTCCTTTTTCTAGATCGATCGCTTCGTCGCGGCGCCTGGATTGAATGCATCATGACTGGAAACGACTTGAATAGGCCTTTGCCGCCCTGTCGTTACTTCCGGCTGCGTCATTCTGACGAATGGACTCGCATACTGCCTTCAATGTAGCTATATTGAATGCAAACAATATGGCCATTGAATGCATCATGCCGATGGCCTTCATTTGAAAGCGAGATCGCCATGGATACCGACTATCCTCCGTTAAGCCCGTTGCAGACTGGTCTTCGCTGCCGTTGCCCGCGCTGCGGCCAGGGGCGCATGTTCGACGGATTTCTGACCCTGCGCAAACAATGTGAGGCGTGCGGGCTGGATTATTCCTTCGCCGATCCGGCCGACGGACCCGCATTTTTCGTCATCTGCTTTGCCTGTATTCCGAGTGTTCTTCTCGGTGTCTGGCTGGAAGTGGCCTTCTCCGTTCCGGTCTGGGTTCATTTCCTGGTGACGGGACCGTTCATGCTGGCGACCTGCATTCCACCGTTGCGGCCGCTCAAAGGTTGGTTGGTTGCGAGCCAATATTTCTACAAGGCCGAGGAAGGCAAGCTCGCCCGCCTGCCGGAAACCGAGACGCTGCACTCAGCAAACTAATGTCTGTGGGGATTCATCTTGAATTGATGACGGCTGCGGCGAGATGGATGATAGCACCACTTATGCCGTGTGGATGGGAATTTTATGATCGAAGTTAGATTCGACGATGGTTTGAACAAAACATGAAGCTGCTGAAGCAGCAGTTTTGAGGTGGTGCTCCTCACGATAGATAGTGTCAAGTAATAGCCTGGAAATATTCAAAATGCTGGATTGGTTCCCTATAGTCTTCATTCTGTTCAAGGTTCTCGTGTTAGGCACGGGCATGTTCTTCGCCATCAAGTGGCATCACGATCAAGGGAAGAAGAAATAACGAAACCAGCGAACCGTAAGCGTCCGCCGAACACACCCTTGACGCCTCAGATTAAAGCGGAAATTGAAGCGCGTCCCACACTCAGAGGCGAATCGGCCGACCTCGACCGCCTAGTCCACTATGGCTGCCGTTCTTCTCCACTGTGTGTAACTGCAACTTTCCGATATTGGTGGCTGACCAGCGGCACGCCGGCTGCAGGTCCTTGTCAGCTTTAGGCAGAACTCTCTGCGCTCTGCGCCGGATATCAATGCTTCGGCATCGCAGTGCCCATCCCGCACTGCACATTCGACCAAATATGCCGCCCCTCATGTCAAAAAGTATCGGTTGAGCGTACAAGGCGTAGTAGCGGCAGGTTGCTGCAAGGCGTAGATTTGACCTCATAGAAGACGTTATGGCCTCTGGGAGGAGGCGCCGCAGTCCTAGTAGCGTGCGGACGGACGAAAGGAGGTTGGCTGATGAATCCCGATTTGGAAGTGGTCGCGATCGGCAGCGGAGAATCCTTCAAGGCGTGGGAACACGGTTATCCCTACCGCACGGTTCGCTGGCATTTTCACCCCGAATATGAAATCCATCACGTCGTTGCGACCACCGGGCAATATTTCATCGGCGACTTCATTGGCGAATTCGAGCCGGGCAATCTGGTTCTGACAGGCCCCAACCTGCCGCATAACTGGGTTAGCGATGTTCCGGCCGGCGTGACGCTTCCCTTGCGTTGCCGGGTTCTGCAATTCTCCGAATCCTTCCTGGCAGAGGCGAGCCGGGTCTTTCCCGAGCTAGCGGCCTGCGCCGCCATGCTGGAAACGAGCCGCCGTGGCGCGCTCTTCACCCCCGAAACTGCCGCCATCGTTGGTCCCATCCTGGGCGAACTTGTCGAGGCGACAGGTATTCGCCGCATCGAACTTTTCATGAATGTTCTCGGTGCGATGAGCAGTGCCCAGGGGACACGGACGCTTGCCAGCGCCGGTTATCAGCCCGATCCATCTGGCTTTATGTCCGCAGGCGTCAATCAAGCGCTGGCTTACATCAACACGTATCTGACCGAGCCCTTCAGCGAAGGCGATCTTGCCGAGTTGACCGGCCAGAGCCCGAGCGCCTTTTCACGCAGTTTCCGCCGCCATACGGGCATGGCGCTGGTGCAATATGTCAATCGGCTGCGCATTAACTTCGCCTGCCATCTGTTGATGAGCAAGGCTGAGATGACGATTACCGACATCTGTTTTGCGGCAGGCTTCAACAACATCTCAAACTTCAATCGGCGTTTTCTGGATCAGAAGGGCATGGCGCCCTCCCGGTTCAGATCCCTATTGGCACAGCATGCACGCGCGGTGGAGGCCGCCTAACAAAAGGGAGGACAGGGAGGAAACCATAATTCAGGGCAAGCGAACGGGCCGGCATCTTTGCCGCTCGAAGGAGAAGGCTTGCCCGAAACTTACCGCCGCGTCGGTCTGACGACCGTTCTTGGCGACGCATCAAACAAGAGCATCGCGTGCGGACAGCCGCGATGATCGAGGGAAACCATTACCATTTGGAACGGAGAATTTCCAATGACTCATGTCGCACTCAAAATCGCCGGCGCAGCCGCGCTTGCGGCCGGCCTTCTCGCCGGTTCGTCCGCATTCGCCCAGTCCGCCAAGGTGACGGACGCGACCGTCGCCTTCCTGATGCCCGACCAGAGCTCCACACGCTATGAAGAGCACGACTTCCCCGGTTTCCAGGCGGAGATGAAGAAGCTCTGCGCCGGCTGCAAAGTCATCTATCAGAACGCCAATGGCGATGCCTCGCGTCAGCAGCAGCAGTTTAATTCGGCAATCTCGCAGGGTGCGAAGGCCATCGTGCTCGACCCGGTGGACTCGACGGCGGCTGCTTCGCTGGTGAAGCTGGCGCAGAGCCAAGGCGTGCGCGTTATCGCCTACGACCGTCCGATCCCGTCGGCTGCTGCCGATTACTATGTCTCCTTCAACAATGAGGAGATCGGCAAGATGATCGCCAAGTCGCTGGTCGATCACCTGAAGGCGAAGGGCGTGAAAGCAGGCGATGGCGGTCTGCTCGAGATCAACGGTTCGCCGACCGATGCCGCTGCCGGCCTGATCAAGAAGGGTATCCATACCGGTCTTGCCGAAGGCGGCTATCCGGTCTTGGCGGAATTCGATACGCCGGAATGGGCACCGCCGAAGGCGCAGCAATGGGCAAGCGGCCAGATCACCCGCTTCGGCAAGAAGATCCTCGGCGTCGTTGCCGCCAATGATGGCACGGGCGGCGCAGCCGTCGCTGCCTTCAAGGCTGCCGGCTTCGATCCGGTCCCGCCGGTGACCGGCAATGACGCGACCATCGCCGGCTTGCAGCTCATCATTTCCGGCGACCAGTATAATACCATCTCCAAGCCGAGCGAGATCGTGGCCGCCGCTGCCGCCAATGTCGCGATCGAATTGCTCTCCGGCTCTGCACCGAAGGCGGACACCAAGCTCTTCGATACGCCGACCAAGCTTTTCACGCCGGCATTGGTCACGTCCGAAAACCTCAAGGCCAAGATCATCGACAAGGCGGTCAACGGCAAGCCGATCCAGACGCCGAACCAGCTCTGCATCGACCGTTATACCGATGGCTGCAAGAAGCTCGGTATCGGCAGCTGAGAGCTGCTTCCTCCCAGTCTCCGGTCGCTTCGGCGGCCGGAGACGAACGCAATCGATAGCATTTCAACCCGAGAAGGTGGCGAGTCATGAGTGACGCTTCCGATCATAGAACCCCCTCAGGCGAGCTTGTGCTCAGCCTCAAAGGGGTCTCCAAGCACTTCGGCGCCGTCTCGGCACTGACGGACATCAACCTCGACGTGTATGCCGGCGAAGTCGTGGCGCTGGTTGGCGACAACGGCGCGGGCAAATCGACACTCGTCAAGGTTCTGGCCGGCGTCCACCAGCCGAGTGCGGGCACGATCACGTTCCGCGGCAAACCGGTCACGCTTAGCGATCCCGCAACAGCGCTCGATCTCGGCATTGCCACGGTCTTCCAGGATCTGGCGCTTTGCGAAAATCTCGATGTCGTCGCCAACATCTTCCTCGGCCGGGAGCTGAGCCCGATGAAGCTCGATGAAACAGCAATGGAGGTTCGCGCCTGGACTTTGCTCAATGAGCTGGCGGCGCGGATCCCGAGCGTTCGCATCCCGATCGCATCGCTTTCGGGCGGCCAGCGGCAAACGGTGGCAATCGCCCGCTCGCTGCTGCTGGAGCCGAAGCTCATCATGCTTGACGAGCCGACCGCAGCGCTTGGCGTGGCACAGACCGCCGAGGTGTTGAACCTCATCGAGCGCGTCCGCGACAAGGGGCTCGGCGTGATCATGATCAGCCACAATATGGAGGACGTGCGCGCTGTCGCCGACCGCATCGTCGTTCTGCGCCTCGGCCGCAACAACGGGATTTTCTATCCCGACACTTCAAATCAAGAGCTTGTCAGCGCCATCACCGGTGCCACGGAAAACTCCGTGTCGCGACGCGCCGTGCGGCGCCAGGCCCAACAGGAACAGAAAGAAGGGGGCCAGCCATGAGCCAGGATAGCAAGCAATCGACCCTGCTGCTCGATCGCAGCGACGTCCGGGTCAACCATGACACCGGGCTTGTGGCAACGATCCGCTCCTCCATCGACAAGGTGCGCTCCGGCGATCTCGGCTCGCTGCCCGTCGTCGTCGGCCTCGTCATCATCTGGACGGTGTTCGGCACACTCAACCCGACGTTCCTCTCCAGCAACAATCTCGCCAATCTGCTGTTCGACGCCTCAACCGTCGGCATCATCTCGCTCGGCATCGTCTGCGTACTGATGGTCGGCGAAATCGATCTTTCCGTCGGTTCGATCAGCGGCTTCGCCTCGGCCACGGTCGGCATGCTTTGGGTGAATGAGGGCTGGCCGGTCGTCTTGGCGATCCTGGCGGCGCTCGTCGTCGGCGGCGTGATCGGCGCCATCTACGCCGTATTGTTCAACCGGCTGGGCATGCCGAGCTTTGTTGCGACATTGGCGGGTCTTCTCGCCGTGCTCGGCATGCAGCTTTATTTGCTCGGTGCGACGGGTTCCATCAATCTGCCCTATGGCTCGGCGATCGTGAATTTCGGCCAGCTCCTGGTCATTCCCCGTCCGCTTGCCTATGTCTTCGCGCTCATTCCGGGTGTGATCATGCTGGTTACCGGCTTAGGCACTGTGCGGCGGCGCAAACAGGCGAACCTGTCGGCGCCTTCCGTCGCTGGCCTGTTGGCGAAGGCAGCCGTCATCACGGTCGCTTTGGAGTTCGTGGCCTTCTATCTCAATCAGGACCGCGGCATTCCCTGGATGTTTGCCCTGTTCGTAGTGCTGGCGATCGTCATGAATTATGCGCTGACACGTACGCAATGGGGCCGGTCGATGTCCGCCGTTGGCGGCAATCGCGAGGCAGCGCGCCGCGCCGGCATCAATGTGCGGCGGATCTATACCAGCGCCTTCGTTCTCTGCGCCATGTTCGCAGCCCTTGGTGGCGTGCTGGCGGCAGCGCGCCTGGCTTCGGCCAGCCAGCAGGCGGGCACCGGCGACGTCAATCTGAATGCGATCGCGGCGGCCGTTATCGGCGGCACCAGCCTCTTTGGCGGTCGCGGCAGCGCCTATTCCGCTCTACTCGGCATCATCGTCATTCAATCGATCGCCAGCGGTCTGACCATGCTCGATTTGTCGTCGGCGCTTCGCTACATGATCACCGGCGCAGTTCTTGCCATTGCCGTCATCGTCGACTCGCTGGCCCGCCGTTCCCGCGCCTCGCATGGGCGCGGCTGATTTCTTCAAGAAGGTAAGGATTGTTATGAGACAGGATTTCGCCGGCAAGGTCGCCGCCATCACCGGGGCCGCGTCTGGAATTGGTCTGGAATGCGCCAAAGCACTATTGAATGAGGGCGCCAGCGTCGCCCTCGTCGACCGGGCCGAAGACAGCTTGAAAAGCCTTTGCGCCGAACTGGGTCAGAATGCTCATCCGGTCGTCGTGGATCTTCTGAAGCCCGAGAGTGTGGCGACCATGATGCCGCAGATTCTCGATAAGTTCGGCAAGCTCGATATCTTCCATGCCAATGCGGGCGCCTACATCGGCGGCGAGGTCGCGGAAGGCGACCCAGATGCCTGGGACAGGATGCTCGATCTCAATATTAACGCCGCTTTCCGTTCGGTCCGGATGGTGCTGCCGCACATGATCGAGCGCAGGACGGGCGATATCATCATGACCAGCTCGATCGCCGGTCTGGTGCCTGTGGTCTGGGAGCCGATCTACACCGCCTCCAAGCATGCCGTTCAGGCGTTTACGCATACGGTACGACGTCAGGTCGCCAAGCATGGCATCCGCGTTGGTGCCGTCGCGCCGGGTCCGGTGGTGACGGCATTGATCAGCGATTGGCCGCAGGTAAAGCTGGACGAGGCGATTGCCGCCGGCGGTCTCATGGAGGCAACGGAAGTGGCGGAGGCGGTCGTCTTCATGCTATCGAGGCCGCGTAACATCGTAATCCGGGATCTGGTGATCCTGCCTTTGAGTACGGATCTCTGATGACGGCACCTTATTTCATCGGCATCGATGTCGGCACCGGCAGCGCTCGGGCCGGCGTTTTCGATGCGCATGGCCATCTGCTGGCCGCAGCCAAGCGACCGATCACCATCTGGCACGAGACCGGCAGCATCGTCGAGCAATCCAGCGAACAGATATGGAGGGCTGTGTGCGACAGTGTCAAAGAAGCTGTCGCAACGGCTGAGATAGCGGTCGATAACGTCGTCGGCATCGGCTTCGATGCAACCTGCTCGCTGGTCGCCGTCAACGCAGATGGCAGCCCCGTGGCTGTGGGGCCGTCGGGGGACGCCGATCGCAACATCATCGTCTGGATGGATCATCGCGCCGCCGGCGAGGCGGCGGAGATCAATGCAGGAAACCACGCGGTGCTGCGCTATGTCGGCGGCCGCATCTCGCCCGAGATGGAGACGCCGAAGCTGTTGTGGCTGAAGCGAAATCTGCCGCAGTCCTTCGCTGCAACGGATCATTTCTTCGATTTGGCTGATTATTTGACCTGGCGCGCGACGGGTTCGCTGCAGAGATCGGTGTGCACGGTGACGTGCAAATGGACCTATCTGGCCCATGAGAAGCGCTGGGACGCGCAGTATTTCAAGGATATTGGCCTCGGCGAACTTGCCGACGAAGGCTTTGCACGGATAGGCACCGAGATCGTCGAGCCGGGTACTGCATTGGGTGACGGCCTGAACGAGGCCGCCGCGCGTGATCTCGGCCTTGCTGTCGGCACGCCGGTTGGCGCATCGCTGATCGATGCCCATGCCGGTGGCGTCGGGACCCTGGGAGGGCAGGGGCCGGATGGCAAAGCAGATGTCAGGAGCAGGCTCGCCTATATCTTCGGCACATCGGCCTGCTCGATGGCGTCGAGCGAAGGGGCCGTGTTCGTTGACGGGGTATGGGGTCCCTATTACTCGGCCATGGTGCCCGGCCTCTGGCTGACCGAAGGCGGTCAATCTGCGGCAGGGGCGGCGATCGATCATCTCGTCACGATGCATCCGGCCGCCGCCGAGGCGCATGCCAAGGCTGAAACAGACGGACTGTCGCTGGTTTCCTGGCTCGACCGCCGGGCCATGAAGGCAGTTACGAACGCTTCCGACGCCGTGAGGCTTGCACAATCCATCCAGGTCGTTCCCGAGTTCCTCGGCAACCGCTCGCCCTATGCCGATCCGGATGCTCGCGCCGTTATCTCCGGGCTTGGGCTGGAAACCGGTGTCGATGATCTGATTGCTCTTTATGTCGCCGGCCTCTGCGGCATTGGCTACGGCCTCCGGCAATTGCTCGAAAAGCTGGCACAGGATGGCATTGGCTGCGATCTCATCATAGCGAGCGGCGGCGCTGCCCAGAGTGGTCTCGTACGTCAACTACTGGCAGACACGACCGGTCGTCAGGTCGCCGTTGCCGATACCGAAGAACCCGTTCTTCTCGGTGCCGCCATGCTCGGCGCTACGGCAGGTGGACATTGCGGCTCTCTTGTCGAAGCCATGGCTGCCATGTCGAGGCTGGCGAAACGGTTTGAGCCGGCGGACGGTGCCGTCAAGGCACTGCATGAGCGGCGCTACGAAGCCTTCGAACTGCTTCAGTCGGCAGATCGCAGCATCCGCGCGTTGATGACATCTTAAGTCCTGCTGCGAAGCCGCATCAGCCGCGGTGGCGCAGGGCTTCCAGCACGCGAATAAGGCGGCAGCGACGGGAGCGATGCGGACGGCAATCATGCCATCCTCGATCGTCTGGCCGAGGCGCACGCCGGCATCGAAGCTCTCCCCGACGATATCGAGCAGGCCGCAATTGTTGATTATCTCGACATCGATGTCGGGATAATCCCTAAGCACGCGGGTCTGAAGTCCGGATCTCGGCGCTCTGGCCGGTGATAGTCCGGGAGAAACACTGATAGATATTGCTCATAAGTCTATGCATCGACGCCCCCCTATTGTTCTGTGGAACAGGCGTTAAATTAGCGCGATACGGTCGCGCCACTGCGGCTCATGACAAGGAAGGACGCCATCATGGATATCAACAGGAACGGTATGCAGCCCTCAGGAAAAGGCCCGTCGGACTGGTTCACCGGCACGGTGCGCATCGACCCGCTGTTTGCCGTCAACGAAGCACGCCGCGCCGCGGCCGGCAGCGTGACTTTCGAACCCGGCGCCCGCACCGCATGGCATACCCATCCGCGCGGCCAGACGCTGATCGTCACCGCAGGCCTTGGGCGCGTCCAGCGTGAGGGCGGTCCGGTCGAGGAAATCCGTCCGGGAGATATCGTCTGGTTCGAGCCCGGCGAAAGGCACTGGCACGGCGCTTCGCCGACGACTGCCATGACCCATATCGCCATCCACGAACACCTCGACGGCAAGGTGGTGGATTGGATGGAGCATGTCACCGACGATCAATATCAAGGAAAGTGACGCCTTCCATCAAGGTGAAGGTGTGATTGGCGTCTGCCGCGGCAAGAATAGCTGGCGGCAGGCGGTTTCCGCTGCGGTGCCGGCGCCCTGAAGCCTTAAGGCTGCAGCAGGCTCGACATGGGCCGAAACGCTTCCCTGACCATGTCCGCAAGCTCTCGGATCGCCGCGCTCGAGTGATAAGGGTTACGGCGAAGCACGACGCGGGAAGAATCGACCGGAGGAAAGCCATCCTCGAGCGTCAGCTCTCTGCAGCCATGGGGGATGTTGCTGCGCGACAGCGTCGAAACGGCAAGGCCGGCGAGAACGGCGCTCTTCAGGCCCGATCCGGTGTCGGCGATGAAGGCGATGCGATAGCGCAATCCCGCCTGCTCCAGCGAACGCAGGGCAAAATCACGGCACCAGGTCGAGTTCCGGTAAACTGCGATGGGCAGCGGTGTCGCCTCGTGCAGGCGATGAACCAACGAGGTGACCCAGACCGTGGGGTCGATGCAGAGAATTTCGCCTGTCGTCTGGTTGCTCCAGTCGAAGACAACGGCAAGGTCGAGTTCGTCCCTCTCAAGGGCTGCAAGATTGCGGGCGGTATAGTCGCAGGAAACGGTCACCTCGACAGCCGGATGCCGGACGGCGAAGGCGGCAAGGGCCGCCGGGAGTATGGTCTGGCTGTATTCCTCGGGAATTCCGATCCGTACCGGTCCGTCGAGCGGTTTGGTGCGGATTGTCGCGGCTGCTTCGTTCAGGAGTTCGATAACCCGCTGCGCATAGGGAAGCAGCTGATTTCCCGCCCGGGTCAGCGCGGCGCCCCGCGCATTTCTCTCGAACAGTGTTTCGCCGATCGTTTCCTCAAGGCGCCGGATCTGAGCGCTCACGGCGGATTGCGTGCGTCCGATGCGCTGCGCGGCAACGGAAAAATTCAACGTCTCGCTGATGACGAGGAAGGTTCGAAGCAGATCGCTTTCGATGGGTTCGCGCATGAACGACCACAAATATTTCTGATGGCTACTATCTCTACTATTCGTTTGCCTGATGTCAAATATCAGCGCACACAGATGGCATTCGATTCCTATTTTATCCTTGAGTCCTCTCAAATGACCTTCCAGCTTCCGGCCCGCTCCGCTCTAACCAGCGATTACGAGAGGGGTGTCATTCTTGTGGCGATCGCAACGCTCGCCTGGAGCTGCAGCGGCATCTATGCGCGGCTTCTGACCACCGACATATGGACGGCGATTGCCTGGCGATCGCTGTTCGGCGGCGTGTTCCTGTTTATCCCGAGCTTGTTCCTCGAAGGTGGGTTCTCGTGGCGCCAGTGGAGCTCGGTCTTTCGCCCTGCCGGTCTGGCGATGATCGCCTGCCAGGCCATCAGCCAGGCCTGCTTCATCGGTGCGCTCTACATGACCACGGTCGCAAACGTGACCATGATCTATGCGACCGCGCCTTTCATCGCCGCTTTCCTCAGCTGGACGATGCTGAAGGAGCGTGTGGCGAAGCGAACCTTGATTGCCGGCGCCATCTGCCTGATCGGCGTGGCCGTCATTGTCGCCTCGTCGATCGGCGGCGGCACCGGCGTCGGCGATCTGCTGGCGCTCGGCATGACGGTCACCTTTGCGCTCATCATCGTCATCCCGCGGATGGACCGCAGCGTGCCGATCCTGCCTTCGAGCATCGTCAGCGGCTTCCTCACATTCGTGATCTTCGTTCCTTTCGCGTCGACGGCCGCGCTCGATGCCCATAACTGGTTCTTGCTGGCGGCCTTCGGCGCCACGAATTTCGCGCTTGCCTTTGTCCTGTTCCTGTTCGGATCGAGGCGAATGCCCGCAGCGGATGCGGCCCTCATCAGCTCTATGGAGATCGTGCTGACCCCCTTCTGGGTCTGGCTCATTTTCTCCGAGAGACCGCCAGCCGCGACGTTCATTGGCGGTATGATCATCTTTGCCGCGATCGTCTGGCACACAGCGGTCGACCTCCGTCAAAGCCGCCGTGCGCGCGTCTCAGCCTAGAAGACTATAGCCATACCGTGACGAATGACGAGCTTTGCCTGGAGCGCTGTTCCGAATAGCCTGGCCCGATGTGAAGGGGCTTGAGATTCGATAATAATTTCCAGAAATATCAACAGATTAAACGACAATTCTAAGGATCTTTCGAGGATTCCCCCTGCAAGGATGTGTCGTGGATCCATCATCGTCCTGAAACAAAATGTAACAACTTCAAACACTGCGTTACGTCCGAATCGGTATATTCGCCTCATCTCAAACAAGAGGCTGCTTGATGCATTCAGACAATTCGCCGTCCCTTTCGCAGACCGATGTACTAATCTGCCTGGACAATCAGCAGGCCGCGACGCGCATAGGTTCCGTTCTGTCGGAGCGAGGTCTGACGGTGGCGACCATACCGGCGACAGGCATTCAGGAATGGTTCGAACCGAATGGCTGTCAGGTGGTGGTGACGCATACGGCGATGATCGGTGAGGTGCGCACCCGACTGAAATTGCCGATCGTCAACCTCGAAGCTTTCATCTTCGATCGTCCAGACCATGCTACCGAAGGTGCCGCACGGCAGTTCGACGGCGATGCATTCATCAAGCGGGTCTTCTCGGTCATGGGTGACGCCCAGAAGCGCGCGCCGCGCGGATCCGTGCCAGCCTAACCCTGGCCGGCGTGATGGGCGCCTAAACGCGGCTTCGGCCCTATAGAGCATTTCTAGGAAAAGTGCGCTGCGGTTTTCCTGGAAATGCCTAAAAAACAAGAAGATAGAGCGTTTTCGCGATTCGAAGAAAAGCGGAAATGCTCTCGGGAAGTCCGCGAGTGCTCGCCCCTATCAGTCCTGCTTGTTTCCCATCCCTTCGATCGGGCGCGGCACGCGCTTAGAAGTGGATCGGTTCTGCCGTCGTGCCTTAGTACCCCAGGCAAAGCGAGAGGCTACGGGTATGGTCCCGATCTAGATCCAAGTCTTCATCCGCAATCCGACGGCGAACTTTGACAGCAGTTCGCCTCAATGCTGCCCGAGGTTTCGATAGAGTAGGCAAGGCTGCTCCTTCCGCGGATGATTTTCGGATGGTGAGATCTGACATGATGAGAGCTTCCTGCTCTCCGAGCGATTTTTCGCTCGGTGGCGGGCGAGTTGTCCGGTATGGACTACCGCGGCGGTGAGCAAGAATGCATAGGCAAGAAACAGCCTTGAGCGCGCAGGGATTCCATGGGGCAGCCAGTCGAACAAATTGTACGCCGAAAACTTTCCGATGAAGTGTTCGACCGGCTGGAACGGCTGATCACATCGGGCGAATTGAGGCCGGGCGATGAAATGCCGTCGGAGCGCACCCTTATGGAGCGCTTTGGCGTGGGACGGCCCGCCATCCGTGAAGCCATGCAGACGCTTGCCAATATGGGATTGGTCAATATCTCTCATGGCGAGCGGGCCAAGGTGCTTGAGCTCACAGCGAAGTCCATCTTCCGGCAGGTCGATCTGACGGCGAAGATCATGCTGTCGCAGTCACCGGCTTCACTGGAGCATCTGAAGAGCGCGCGCATCTTCTTTGAGCGCGGCATGACGCGCGAGGCGGCGGCGCATGCGACTGAAAAGGATATCGCCGACCTTCGGGAGATTATCGAGCTGCAGCGGACTTGGCTCGGCCATCCTGAAGAGTTCATTTCTGCCGACATGCAATTTCACACGCGCATTGCCCAGATTTCCGGAAACCCGATCTTCGTTGCCTTAAGCGAGGCCATGCTGATCTGGCTGAAGGCCTACCAAACGGATATGCTGATCTGGACCGGCAACGAGGATTTTACCCTCATCGAACACGAGGAAATCCTCCAGCGCCTCGCCGAGAACGATGCAGACGGCGCGGAGCGGGAAATGCTGAAGCATCTCGAAAGGTCGCGCGCGTTCTATACGAAATGAGGCGCACTTTCGCAGAAATACCTCTGATGTCAGCCCTGCTGCGGCCCGATCTTCATCGCAATTTCCCTCGCTGCTCAGGGTATCGGGCTTCTATCGCGCTCCATCCGTCATCTCTGCCACAGGAAGGCCTTGCGCGAAGGTGATGGTCGAATGTCATGAAACCTAAAAACAAGGCTGGCAATTTCAGATAGAGTTCAGCCTGCCCAATTATCTTCGCCCTCGATTCCGAGCGCGAGATTGGCAAAGCCTCTGATAGGTATGGCCAGTAACGTGTCGGAAAACGGTTTCGCAGCAAAGTTCATCGCACCGTTCAGGTGCAAAGCCCCCCAAAGAGAACTGAGGATTTCGAAACGTGGCTGATGTTTGTACACAAGGCGTGGACACGGGCTTTGTCGCCCTGGGCTATGCCAAAATTGCTATTCTAGGCGTCGTGCAGGGCTTGACGGAGCTTCTGCCGGTCTCTTCCACTGCCCATATGCGCCTGGTGCCGGCCTTGCTCGGCTGGCAGGATCCGGGCTCGGCGTTTTCGGCAGCCATGCAGCTTGCCGCGCTGGCGGCGATCGTCTCCTATTTCTGGAGCGACGTGCGCTACGTCACCTTCGGGTCGCTCGACGCCATCAGGCGGAGAGATTGGGGCTCGCCCGCCATGCGGCTTGCGATCGCCATTGTGATCGCGACGATCCCGATCGTCATCGCCGGCCTGCTGCTGGCATCTTCGCTGAATGCCTGTGGCACGTCGTTCCGCAGTCTGTGGGTCATCGGTATTGCCTGCGTTGTCATGGGCGTGCTTCTGGCCGTTGCGGAATTGTATAGCCGCCACAGAAAGAACATCGAACAGATGACGCTGATCGATGCGCTGTTTGTCGGCATCACCCAGGTCGGCGCTCTCGTACCCGGCGTTTCGCGCTCCGGCTCGACGTTGACCGGCGCGCTCTTTCTTGGCCTGAAGCGCGAGGAAGCGGCCCGGTTCTCCTTCCTGCTCGGCTTGCCCGCAATCGCGCTTGCCGGCCTGAAGGAACTGTTCACGCTCTATAAGGCCCATATTCCAATGGAAGCCTGGTCCATTCTGATCGTCGGACTGATCGTCGGCAGCATCTCGTCCTTTGTAACCATCTGGGGACTGATGCGCTTCCTGGAACGGTTCTCCACCTGGCCCTTCGTGATCTACCGCGTCGTGTTGGGCGTAGTCATCATCTTCGGCGTGCTGACCATGGGCTGGGCCTGACCGGCCGACGCAAACTGAGCTCAGAGAGAAAGATGGAGGTGTCGACCAAAAGTCGGCGCCTCCTTGTCGTTTTGCCTAGAGCATTTCCAGGAAAAGTGCGCGGCGGTTTTCCGTCCGGAATGCGTAAAGAAACAAGAAGATAGAGCGTTTTCGCGATTCGAAGAAAAGCGGAAACGCTCTAACCGAAGACCAGCCCGCCATCGACGATGAGGTTTTGTCCGGTCACCGCGCGCGCCCAAGGGCTGGCGAAGAATAGAACCGCGTCGGCCGCTTCCTCCGGCGTGGTGACACGGCGAAGCGGCGTATTGGCGGCGATGAGATCGAAGACGGCTTCCGGCGTGGCGCTGCTGGCATCGGTCGTGCGCAGCAGGCCTCCTGAAACCATGTTCACTGTGATCCCGAGCGGCCCGAGTTCGGCTGCAGCTGTTCGGGTCAATGACAGGAGGGCCGCCTTCGCCGCCGTATAGTCGTGATAGGGCACGACTGGATTCTGGAAGAGGTTGGTGCCGATCGTGACAATTCTGCCAAAGCCATTTGCCACCATCGCCGGCCGCACCGCCTGAATGAGGTTGAGAGCCCCCTGCAGGGCCGTCTCGAGCTGCGTCGCCATCTCAGCCCAGCTCAACGCATCCAGTTTCGAGCGCGCATCGCCATTGAAGCTGAAATCGGCAAGCGCATTATGAATGATCGTCGTCGGTGCCCCGAAATGAGCGGTCACCTGTTCCACCAGCCGTTCCGTTTCGGCGGGGCTGCGCATATCGGCTTGGAAAGCCTTCGCACGATCGCCGAGCTGCGTCGCAAGCGTTTCCGCCTGCGCGCGGCTGGCTCGATAATTGATCGCGACCTTCGCGCCTTCGCGGGCAAAGGCTGCCGCGATTGCTGCTCCGAAACCACGCCCGGCGCCTGAAACGATAACGATCTGGTCCTTGATTGGCAGGCTCATCTCTTCACTCCTTCATTGTCCGCCCATAGCGCATGGAAATGCTGCACGGGTCCGTGGCCGCTACCGACCGAAAGCTGACCAGCGGCCGCGACAGCCTGGGCGAGATAGTCCTTGGCCGAGGCTATGGCTTCCGGAAGCGGCAGGCCCTTGGCGATCTCGGCGGCAATGGCGCTGGAGAGGGTGCAGCCGGTTCCATGCGTGTTCTTCGTCGGCAAGCGGTCGGCTTCGAACCAGGTGATGGTGCCGGCGCTTGCCAGCACATCGGGGCTCTCATCGCCTTCGAGATGACCGCCCTTCACGAGTACGGCTGCAGGGCCGAGCTTTGAAAGGGCGAGCGCCTGACGCGCCATGTTTTCGCGGCTTCTTGCTTCGGCTTCGTGCAACAGTGCAGCCGCCTCGGGCAGGTTCGGCGTCACGACTGTCGCCAGCGGCAGCAGCTGCGTGGTCAGCACGTCGACGGCATCGGCGGCAAGAAGGGCTGCGCCGCCTTTGGCGATCATGACGGGATCAAGCACGACGGGGACATCGCGATGTCGCGCCAGGATCTCGGCAACGGCGCTCGCGATCGCCGCATTGGCGATCATGCCGATCTTGACGGCATCGACGCGGATATCGGCAAAGATCGCCGCGATCTGATCGGCGACGAATTGCGGAGGCACCGGATGAACGCCGGAAACGCCTTGCGTATTTTGAGCGGTTAGTGCGGTCAAAGCAGCCATTCCATAAACGCCACAAGCCGAAAAAGTCTTGAGGTCGGCCTGGATGCCGGCGCCACCGGAGGGATCGGAGCCGGCGATGGACAGGACGTTACGGATCATTTGCGTGCCTCCCTGATGGCTTGGGCGATAAGGACTGTCGCGGCCGCGGGATCGGGCGTGCCGCATATGGCCGAGACAACGGCCAGCCCGTCTGCCCCGGCCGCCAGCACCGCAGCGGTGTGCTCGGCCTTCAGGCCGCCGATAGCGACCGTTGGAACTGGGCAGAGCTTGACGATGCCGGCCAGCCCGTCGAGGCCGATCGGCTGCTTGTGGTCGGGCTTGGTCTGCGTTGCAAAGACGGGGCCGACCCCGGCATAATCAACGATCCCCGCATCTATCGCCGAGGCGAGGGCCTCGGTCTCTACCGAAAGGCCGAGAATCATATCCGGGCCGATCATCCGTCGTGCCTCATGGGCATCCATATCCTCCTGACCGATATGCAGGCCATCGGCGCCGATGGCGATAGCGGCCTCGACGTTATCGTTGACGATAAGGCGGGCATTGCTACCGGCCAGCATTTGCTTGAGGGCAAGGCCGGTCTCGATCATGGCTGCGGTCGAGGTATCTTTGTCGCGCAGCTGCACGATGGTTGCGCCGCCGGCGAAAGCGGCACGGGCTGTTTCGACCATGCCGATATCAGCGCATAGGACAGGATCCAGAACGAGATAGAGTGAAAGATCGAAGCTTTTCATGCCGTCATGATCCTCGCTTTGGCGGATAGGGTCTCGGCGTCGAGGGCAGCCAGCGCATCGAGAAAGCGCCAGGAAAAGGAGGCGGGGCCATCGGCCGCCGCTCCGGCCTGCTCCCCGGCAACGGCAAAGACGGCGAGGGCCGCGACAGTCGCATCGAAGGGATTGTCGGGCGTGGTCGCCGCGAATGCTCCAACAAGGCAGGTCAGCGAGCAGCCGAGTGCCGTGACCTGAGGCATGAGCGGCGAACCGCCGGCGATGCGTCGCGCCTTGCGTCCGTCGGTCACGAAATCGGTGACACCGGTGACGGCGACCACGCATTCATGCCGTTCGGCGAGTTGCCTTGCCAATTCCTCGGCCAATTCGACGGGGTCGCGGCTGTCGACGCCCTGGCCGCGACCGGCGCCACCGGCAAGCGCAATGATCTCCGAAGCATTGCCGCGGATGATCGTCGGCTGCAGCTCCAGCAATTGTGCGACCGCCTTGCGCCGGAAGGCTGTAGCGTAGTGAGCAACGGGATCGAGAACCCAGGGCTTGCCGGTCTCTCTTGCCGATCTTGCTGCGGAAAGCATGCCCGCGAGCCATCCGGTCGATAGCGTGCCGATATTGATCGTCAACGCGCCCGAGATGGCGGCGAATTCGGCGGCTTCTTCCTCGGCGTGGACCATGGCAGGCGATGCGCCGGCGGCGAGCATCACGTTGGCGGCGATATTCATTGCCACGAAATTGGTGATGCATTGTACCAATGGTGGGTTGGCCCGCATGGCATTGAGTAAAGTGCCTGTCGTGGTTTGGTCCGGCATATCGCCCCTTTCAGGCGGGCGAGACGCATAGGGGCACGAGCAATGTTGCAAAGCCCCGAGCGACTCCCTCCGCCAGCATGATCTGGTTCAGGTTCAAAGGGTGCTTCTCAGCCCGCCGAACAGCGGACGCCCCTGTCTCTCGTCCCTTCCTTTGTCGCAGACAACGCCGGCGATGTCATCAGCAAATTGCAAGGGATGTGGTTGGCCGGTCGTGACGGGTGTCACCGGAGCCGCATTAATCCATGCATTCGATGCATGGGTGCAGTGAAGCCTTGGCGCTGCAAAAGGGCAGGGGGTTGGACTATATGTGTCCCATCGAAGCGAACAAAGCGCCAAGCACGGCAGCTCAGCTTCGAATGCCCAAGGAAAGGGGATCATCATGAACGTAGCACGCTCTTTCAATAACTGGCGCAAGTACCGGCAGACGGTCGCTGAACTGGGCCGTATGTCTACCCGCGAACTGCACGATCTGGGTATCGATCGCGGCGAAATCCGCAATGTTGCCCGCGCAGCCCTCGCTGGCTGACAGTCGGCAAGGCTAAGTTATAAGCTGTATTTTGCGAGCGCCTGCCTCCTCCCGAGCAGGCGCTTTTGTTTTGTCCGCATGAAAGCCCGAACTGTGCTCTCTGCCGAAAAATGCTCCAGTCGAGCTTTTGCTTTTCGCATAGCGCATAGCTGTCTTGCAAAGAAATGCCTATCAACTGAGCAAAAGACTGGTATGTTTAATTCATCGAAGCGATGCACCTCCTCCCGCATCCCTTCGCTTTGCAGACGCCCTTCTCCTCCTCCCAAGGTCGTCTGCGTGAACAGCGGAACTCCTCCTCCCATCCGCTGTTCGGTTCTTGAAGAAAGCCTGCCGCACCTCCTCCCGCGGCAGGCTTTTTTGTTCTGTCCAAGACCATCAAAAGCATCGTGCGCGCCTCTCGTAAAAATGAACTGACGTCACTATGTGCGACAGGCGTTGCGCACTACGTTGCGCGCTACATCGAAGATCACCTCAACCTGATTCACCGAACAAGGAGGATGCCCATGACCGGTTCTGCCGAGTATACGCCGCCGAAGATCTGGACTTGGAACAAGGCGAATGGCGGCCAGTTCGCCAATATCAACCGTCCAATCGCCGGGCCGACCCATGAAAAGGAATTGCCTGTCGGCCGGCATCCTCTTCAGCTCTATTCGCTCGGTACGCCGAACGGCGTGAAGGTCACGATCATGCTCGAGGAGCTGTTGGCGCTTGGTCATAGGGGCGCCGAGTATGACGCTTGGCTGATCAGGATCGGCGATGGCGACCAGTTCGGCAGCGGCTTTGTCGAAGTGAATCCCAATTCGAAGATCCCCGCATTGCTCGACCGCAGCGGCCTCAAGCCGATCCGCGTCTTCGAATCCGCTTCAATCCTGATGTATCTCGCCGAAAAATTTGGCGCCTTCCTGCCGACCGAGCAACCGGCTCGCGCCGAATGCCTGTCCTGGCTGTTCTGGCAGATGGGCAGCGCACCCTATCTCGGCGGCGGTTTCGGCCATTTCTATGCCTATGCGCCGACGAAGATCGAATATGCGATCGATCGTTTCGCCATGGAAGTGAAGCGCGAACTCGACGTGCTCGATCGTCGCCTCGCCGAGAGCGAATATATCGCCGGCAGCGAATACACCATTGCCGACATCGCAATCTGGCCCTGGTACGGCGGCCTTGCTAAGGGCTGGCAGTATGGCGCAGGCGAATTCCTGCGGGTCCAGGATTACAGGAATCTCCAGCGCTGGGCCGAGCAGATTTACTCGCGCCCGGCCGTCAAGCGCGGCCGCATGGTCAACCGTATGTCGGGCGATCCTTCCGAGCAATTGCGCGAGCGTCATGATGCCAGCGATTTCGAAACGAAGACGCAGGACAAGATTGAAGCCGTGGGCTGACCTTCAGATCCTTGCCTTGATCCGGAGATGCTCGCGGCTCAAGGCCGCGAGTTTTCGTTTTTGGGTGCCGGCTTACGAGCCCTGCCGTTCGCTTCCGTCAAAACCCGCAAAGTCGCCTCTGACGATGCCGTGGCGTTGCAGCTTGTCGTAGAAGGTCTTCCTCGGGATCCCTAGAGCCTCGATAGTGCGGCGGACATCGCCATTGTTCTGCGACAACGTCTCGCGAATGAGCTCGGCCTCATAGCGCTCCATCCGGGCGGGTAGGGATAATGCTGCATCCGTGGCAGGCGCGTCACCGGGTTTCGGCGCGGCTGCGGTTTCGAGGCCAAGCACCAGGCGTTCGGCAAAATGGGAGAGCTCGCGAACGTTTCCCGGCCAGTCGTGCTGCAGCAAATGGCGGCGGACTGTGCTGGAAATGGCCGGCGGCTCGCGCTTGAAGCGATTGGCGGCACGCTCGGCAAAATAGCTGAAGAGTAGGGGAATATCGTCGCGCCGCTCGCGCAGCGGCGGGATGGAGAGCGTGACGACATTGAGGCGATAATAGAGATCCTCGCGAAAATCCCCACGCTGGGCGGGATCGCCGAGATCGACCTTGGCCGCCGCCACCACGCGCAGATCGACGGGGCGAACCTCGTTCGTACCAAGCGGCGTCACTTCGCGCATTTCCAGTACGCGCAGCATCTGCACCTGAATCGCCGGCGGCATGCTTTCGATCTCGTCGAGAAACAGTGTACCGGCGCTTGAATGTTCGATGCGGCCGATGCGCTTCTTCTGCGCGCCGGTGAATGCGCCCGGCTCGTGGCCGAAGAGTTCGCTTTCGATCACGGTTTCGGGGAGCGCCCCGCAGTTCAGCGCAACGAAATTGCCCTTTGCGCGACGACTCCAGCGATGCAGCAGGCTTGCCACCACTTCCTTGCCGCTGCCCGTCTCACCGGTCACAAGCACATCGATATCCGTATCGGCGATCTGCCGCAAGGTATGGCGCAGCCGCTCCATGGCCGGGGTCTGGCCGATCAGCGGCAGATCGCCTTGCGCCTGCTCGGCGGCGAGGCGGAGCGAGCGGTTTTCAAGAACGAGCCGGCGCTTTTCAGCGGCTCGCCGCACGCTTTGCACCAGCCTGTCCGTGGCAAACGGCTTGGCAATGAAATCATAGGCGCCATCCTGGATGGCCTGCACCGCCATGGGAATATCGCCATGGCCGGTCATCAGGATGACGGGCAGATCGGCATCGCGTTCCTTGATGTGGGCAAAGAGCTGCTGTCCATCCATTTGCGGCATGCGGATATCGGAGACGACGACCCCGGCAAAACCCGGTTCGAGAGCGCCTAAGGCGTCGCTTGCCGCAGAGAAAGCCGAGACGGCAAAGCCTGCCAGCTCCAGCGTCTGCTTCGTTGCCTTCAGCAGATCCTTGTCATCGTCGATGAGAAAGACCGGAGAGCTGTCGTTCATGTCGTGGCCTTGCGCAAATGAATGGTGAAACGGGTTCCTCTGCTGCTGCTTTCGACCTCGATACTGCCGCCATAATCGACGACGATATCCTTGGAAATGACAAGGCCGAGGCCGAGGCCCTTTTCCTTGGAGGTATTGAACGGCGTGAACAGCGAGTCGAGGATTGCGGCTGGAATGCCAGGCCCATTGTCGGAGACGATGATCTCGACGTCATCCGACGTCTCCTGCACCGAGACTTCGACCTTGGCGTGATCCCGGCCTTCGAGGGCTTCCAGCGCGTTCTGAAAGAGGTTGATCAAGACCTGCTCAAGCCGGATCCGGGTGCCGACGACGTTGACCCCTGTCGGCGGCAGTTCGATCTTGAGGGCGTCGAGGCGGCCAGCGAAACGGCTTCTGAGCAGAACGACAGCACCTTCGATGACGCTTCTCATGTCCACCGGCTCGGGCGCCGTTCGTCCCTTCCGGGCAAAGGCCTTGAGCTCCTCGGTGATCGTTCCGATCCGCTCCGTCAGTGCCGCGATGGAGGATAGGTTCTCCTTGACCGGTTCAGTCTGCTGCCGCTTGAGGAAGACGCTGGCATTCTCCGCATAGGCGCGGATCGTTGCGAGGGGCTGGTTGATTTCATGGGCGACGCCGGCCGCGACTTGGCCGAGAATGGCGAGGCGGTTGGCCTGCACGAGATCCTGTTGAACCCCCTGCAGTTTCGCCTCTGTCGTGCGGTGATCGGCAATCTCCGCCTCCAGGCGATCACGCGCGCGGCTGAGATCTTCGGTACGTTCGAGCACGCGCCGCTCCAGCTCCTCGCGGGCGATCCTGCTGACGGCGATCTGCATCGCAGAAACATCACGCCTGCGCAGCAGGAAAGCGGCGAATGCCAGGATCGGCAGCAACACGGTCAAAGTGAGAAAGCGTGTCTCTCGCACCGAGGACGCGATCGCCTGGTCGGTCGGTATCAGGTAGCCGAGCCGCCAGGGTGTCGATGGGATCGCGGTCGTCAGCTGCAAATATTCGGCCGCACTGCTGCCCGGCAGAACGGCGCGCATAATGGTCGCATCCGGACCTATGGGCTCCGGACGGCTGATTGGCAGCTGCGAGAGGGGTGCCGCACCAAATTGCAGGCTCTTTCGAATGGCGGCGGCTTCCTCGCGTGAAAGCGGCCCCGCGGCCATGAAGCGCCAGGAGGGCAGGCTGGTAATGAGCACGATACCACGTTCGTCTATAACGTAAGCGGGGCGTCCGGTCTCGCTCCAATCGGCTTCCAGCTGATCGAATTCCATCTTCACCACAACGACGCCCAAGGCCGAACCGGCATCGCCGACGCGACGGGAAATATAGAGGCCCGGGCGATTGCTGACGGTGCCGAGCGCATAGTGCTCGGCTGTTCCCGCCTCCATGGCTTTACTGAAATAGTCACGGAACGAATAATCATTGCCGACAAAGCTCAACGGCTCGCGCCAATTGCTCGAGGCCATGGCGATACCGTCCTTGCCGACGACATAGAGAACCGAAGCACTCGTGCCGGAGACCAGGCTTTCCAGTTTGCGGTCAAGAGCGATGACGGCATCGTCCTGCCGTCTTGCTAGTGCATCGCGCACCTGTTGATCATCCGCCAGCAACAGCGGCAGCGCGCGCGGACGCTCAAGCACCGCCCGCAGGAGAGCAACCTTGAGGTTCGCATCCGTATGTCCCTGCCTTTGCAGCATTTCGAGGGCTGTGAGGCGACCGTAATAGCTGGCACCGTACAAGGCGGCGGTGATGATGGCTGCGCATAGCAGCGCAAAGACAAGCCAGACCCGCCGGGATCGCCGTCCCAGTTGCTCTGGTGTCAAAAATCGTCCTGTCGCCGGCTGCTGCAGCATTCTCACATTGTGCATGTTTTCGCGCGCGGCGCAATTCTGGCTGTGTGGATTTTCGCACAAATCCGGAGGCGTATTTCAGCTGAGAGAATTTAAATTCATATAAATCAATGGATTATCTCGGTGCAATTCATCTGGCACGCTCATTGCAGTGGGAAATGGAACAGTCGGAGGCTGTTGAATTCTAGTCGTCGCCCGGAGGGCCGAGAGATCGGTTGGGCTTAACGGAGGACATCATGATTGCTCCCATCGCTGCCGCCGAAACGCGCGGCAAACTTCCCTTTTACCGGCATCTCTATGTGCAGGTCCTGACCGCAATCGCCGCCGGCATTCTGCTTGGCCATTACTATCCGCAGTTTGGCGCGTCGCTGCAGCCGCTCGGCGATGCCTTCATCAAGCTTGTGCGCATGGTCATCGCACCCGTCATCTTCCTGACGGTCACCACCGGCATTGCCGGAATGTCGGATCTGAAGAAGTTCGGCCGTGTCGTCGGCAAGTCTTTCATCTACTTCCTGACCTTCTCGACCCTGGCGCTGATTGTCGGCCTCATCGTCTCGAACGTCTTGCAGCCGGGCGCTGGCATGCATATCAATCCGGCGACGCTGGATACGAAGGCAGTCAACAATTATGCGGCGCAGGCTCATGATGCCTCCGTCGTCGGCTTCCTGATGAACATCATTCCCGACACGATCGTCGGCGCCTTCGCCAAGGGCGATATTCTCCAGGTGCTGTTCTTCTCGGTCATCTTCGGCATCGCGCTCGGCGCTGCCGGCGAGCGCGGCCGTCCCGTAACCGATTTCCTGCAGGCGCTGACCACCCCGATCTTCCGCATGGTCGCATTGCTGATGAAGTTTGCTCCGATCGGTGCCTTCGGCGCCATGGCCTTCACCATCGGTAAATACGGTATCGGCACGATCGCCAATCTGGCATTCCTGATCGGCACCTTCTATGCCACGTCGCTGCTGTTCGTGCTCGTCGTGCTCGGCGCTGTCGCCCGCTACAACGGCTTCTCCATCCTGGCACTGATCCGCTACATCAAGGAAGAGTTGTTGCTCGTGCTTGGCACGTCTTCCTCGGAAGCCGCATTGCCCGGCCTCATGAACAAGATGGAGCGTGCGGGCTGCAAGCGTTCGGTCGTTGGCCTCGTCATCCCAACGGGTTACTCCTTCAACCTCGATGGCACCAACATCTATATGACGCTGGCGGCACTTTTCATTGCCCAGGCGACCGATACGCCCCTGTCCCTCGGCGACCAGATCCTGCTGCTGCTCGTGGCCATGCTGAGCTCCAAGGGGGCTGCCGGCATCACCGGCGCAGGCTTCATCACGCTCGCCGCGACGCTTGCAGTCGTGCCTTCGGTGCCGATCGCCGGCATGGCCTTGATTCTCGGCATCGATCGCTTCATGTCGGAATGCCGTGCCCTGACCAACTTCGTCGGCAATGCGGTCGCTACAATCGTGGTTGCCCGCTGGGAAAACGAACTCGACCAGACCAAGTTTGCCGCCGCCATGGCGGGGCAATTGAGTGAAGAGATCGAGATACCGGCGTTGCAGGCGGCAGAATAAGCCTCCCGTCGATCCCCCCAAGTGCGAAACGGCCCCTCTCGGGGCCGTTTTCAGTTTCTGCTCCTGACTGGATTGTCAGCTCCTGCCCCGATCACAAGGCCATGATCAACAGCTGCCTTCATAATACTGTCATTGCAACGGCTCACAGCATGATGCTGACAATTGCGAATTTCGGCAGAGCCGCAGAAGGGACAGGAGGGCAGCGTGGCGCAGAAAGTTTTGATGAGCACGCGTCTGCGAATTTCGCGGCGGCCTTGCGGCGGGCGGCGAGGTCGCGGGTAGTCGGCAGCATGGCGTCTTCATTGTCAGCGCAGGAAAAGGCCTTGAGGCGTTCAGAGAGTTTTCTTTCCGAACTTGCATTGCATGCGGAGGCCCTGCTTCATGGCCCCGTCTACGAGCAATATGCCGCCATCTGCTATAGAAGAGTGCCTGAGCACCGTACTGCCGAGGTTCTTATGGTCACGAGCCGGGAAAGCGGTCGTTGGATCGTGCCCAAAGGATGGCCGATCAAGGGCAAGAAGCCGCACGAGGTCGCAGCAATCGAGGCTTTTGAGGAGGCCGGCGTGCGCGGCAAGGTGAAGAAGAAGCCTTTCGGCTACTTCACCTACCTGAAGCAGCTTGGCGACGGCTATTGCGTTCCCTGCGTCGTCGGATTGCACCTGCTCGACGTCGAGCAGGTTTTTCAGGATTTTCCCGAAAAAGGCCAGCGCCGTAGCGAATGGGTCTCCTTCATCGAAGCGGCAAGTCGCGTGCGCGAACCGGAGTTGAAGGGGCTTCTGCTCGCAGCCGAACGAAAAATATCCAAGTCGAGCGGAAAAAATAGCCGAGCCAATAAGGCCTAGGGGGCTGGATGCCGTGTTCTTCCCATTTGCGGCCAGCGCTTGTTTGGTTTGAGTGATGGCACCTGCAGCTGTTGGCTTGCGATAATGCAACCGGGTGTTTGTCCATCCTGACCGTGCCAAGCGAGCTATATGCCAGGATCTCGGCTGCCATGCGCTTCGATGCTTGCCTATGCCGCATTGATGCCTATATTGACCCAGCGCTCGGCCACATTTGTTTGGGTCGTTATGCTCCATGGCTGCAATAGCTGCCTTCACCCGGCATTGATTTTGCCGGTGGACTTTGGAAGGAGAAATTTCATGTCCATTACTCAGAATAATATCGATAGTTCAAAAGCTTCCACCGTTCCGCATGGTGAAATTGCAGCTGCTGTGCGGCAGGCGCGGGAAGCTATCGGCTATACGATTGCTGATCTGTCTGAGACCTGTGGCCTCACCAATGAGGAAATTGTTGAGATCGAAGCCGGCGCCGATGCAGATCCGGCAAAACTTCGGCGGATCGCTGCCGCGTTGCAGGTTCCGCCTTCGACTTTCTTCATCGTTTGACCTAGAGGGCGCGCCCCGGCGCGGGGTGCGCCTCTACAGCCCTTGCGGCGGGAAGTCCGCAATCAGTTCAGCGCCCATATCTTGCATGAGTCTCGTGCCTCCAAAATAATTTGGTCGTCAGCGGTAGTCTGAACTCTTCCATCTCATCTTCGATCCCCATGTCGATTGCTGACTAGCCGCTGGAATGACCGATTCCTCTTCGGCGCGGAGGTGGATTGCCACGGTCAGATCTTCGGCTTTCGGGCTGGAGTGTCGAACGGCTAAGGGTGGCGTGATATAGTGAGCGTGCGCACCTGTTTTGCTCGATGGCATTATTTCATTGCTCAACATTTCTGCCTGCGGGAATTTTGTAAACTAACGTTTCCCGCGTGGAATTTCCGTATTCATGCCGCAAAACCCTTCTTTTCAGCGGATTGATAGTTTGTATAACGGTTGGAAAATGGGACGAAATCTATGACTGCGATAGCTGCGCCGGATATTCTGATAGTTGATGACGACCACGAGATCCGCTCGCTCCTCAGCCGATATCTGGAGGAGCAAGGTTTCCGCGTGTCGACGGCAAGTGATCTTCGCGGCTGCAACGATGCGCTCAACCGCCGCCATCCCGATCTGCTGGTTCTCGATGTGATGCTCCCGGACGGGTCCGGGCTCGATCTCTGCCGCGACCTCAGAAACCGCCGTCCCCGGGTGCCAGTCATCCTGCTGACCGCGCTCAAGGAGGACATCGATCGAATTCTCGGACTTGAGATCGGAGCCGACGATTATCTCGGTAAGCCATTCAATCCGCGCGAGCTGGCGGCGCGTATTCGCGCCGTCCTGCGTCGCACGACTGAAGATCTCTCGATCGAACCCGAACAAAGGCGATTCCAGTTCGGGGATATGATGCTCGATCCGCAGCTTCGCCGCGTGACTAGAAGCAATGGCGAGGTCGTCTCGCTAACCGGAGCAGAATTCGATCTGCTCAAGGCGTTTCTGGAGCGCGCCGGCCGGTTGCTGTCGCGCGATCAATTGCTCGACCTGACGCAGGGGCGCGATCGCGATCCCGCCGACCGCTCGATCGATGTCCTGATGAGCAGGCTGCGCCGCAAGCTTTCCGAAACGGCCGAGGAGCCGATTTTCCGAACGATCCGTAACGGCGGCTATCAGCTCGTCGTACCGGTGACGGCGATAAAGGGCGATTCATGAGGTCGCTGGGTGCGCGTCTGGCGCTGCTCCTGCTGACGGCCATCGTTCTGGTCGTCATCTCCTCGTCTTTGGTGGCAAGCCTCGTCATGCGGGGTCCGCGCCCGGATATGATGATCCAGCCCATGGCTCGTCAGCTCGCCATTCTTGCGACTTTCGCCGAGAAGGACAGGGCCTCAGCGACATCGGCTGGCCTGGTGGTCGCGCCCGTTCCCGCCGATGGCCCACGCGATGAAGAACTGTCGCGCTTTCTCATGGAGGCGCTGCTTCGCATCTCCGGCATGCGTCAGGCGATTATATCCCACCAGTCGACAGGCGAGATGATTGCGTCGCTGAAGCTCGATGACGGGACATGGCTTATCATGCCGATGCCGCAGCACGGGCCGCCGCCGGGGGGCTGGAAAATCCTTGCGGAATGGCTAGGCCTGATCATCATCGGCAGCGTGCTGGTTTCGATCTTTGCCGCGTCCAAGCTCATGAAGCCGCTGCGTTTGCTGGAGCAGGCAGTGGCGGCCGTCAACCCCGACGGCACGCTGCCACATATACCGGAAACCGGGCCTGGTGAAATTCGCGTTACCGCACAGGCGCTCAATGGTCTGTCGGCCAGGGTAAAGGCCGCCACGGAAAGCCGCATGCGGCTCGTTGCGGCCGCGGGGCATGATCTCAGGACGCCAATGACGCGGATGCGCTTGCGAGCGGAATTCATCAAGAACGATGAGGAGCGGCAGAAATGGCTCGCCGATCTTGAGGAGCTCGACAGGATCGCCGATAGCGCGATCGGGCTGGTGCGGGAAGAGATCTCCAGCGACAGCCTGGAGCAGGTCAGGCTCGATGCGATCGTGAAGGATATCGTCACGGAACTCAAGGCGATCGATATGCATGTCGAGAGCGGCGAGCTGGAACCTGCGACGATCAGCGCCGGGCCGCTGGCGGTCACGAGAGCACTGCGCAATCTTCTCATAAACGCCGCGACGCATGGCCAATCGGCGATGGTGACTGTCACGCATCTTGGCAACAGGGCGGTGGTGAGGATCACCGACACCGGCCCCGGCATTCCCGAGGAGCGCCTCAATCAGGTCTTTGAGCCCTTTTTCCGTATCGACATTGCCAGACAAAAGTCCTTTCCCGGCGCCGGTCTCGGCATGGCCATCGCGCGTGAAATCGTCACCCGCTTCGGAGGAGAGATCACCGTGCGCAACCGGCAACCCAAGGGCCTGGAGCAGGTGGTGTCATTCAAGAGCGCCGCTGGCAGATCCGCGAGCTGAGCCGAAAGCCAAATTGCTGTGAAGCGCAACTGCGGCCTCTCCTTGAAGTGAAGGCCAAGACACCTACTGAGAAGATGATCTGGGTCTCCCGTGGCTAGGGAGAAACAAGGACATTATAGTGTTTCCGCACCCGGTTTTAACAAATGGGAGCGCTCCAATTCAGCATCGGAGTTTTGCGTAGAGAGAGCTTACTTGTGTAATGTTTTCTACATTTCGGAAGATGGTAATATCAAATTAAGTTTGCGGAACTTATCAAAAGGTAATACTCAAATAGAAAAGCCAAGACACCAAATTTCTCTAAAATGCCCCATTTGAGAAACATTCAGAAATATTTAAAGCATCGACTCCTGTAGAATTGCAGCCGATCACATGCTTGGCTCAATCAGGCTTTGATCGCCCCGCGTACCCGGCTTCGCCATGGCGCCCCCAACACGAATGGCGAAGCCGGATTACAGCTCGGGCATGCCGAGAATCCCCCGAATAGTTCGTCTCTGGATAGCGCGGAATATCGTGCGCCCAGCAAATTGCTGACCTAAGTGTGTCGCGGCGTGGGCCGCGGCACTTAGGATAAGTGCGCGAGGCACCTGAACTTCGGGCTGCTTCCATCAGTGGGAGAATTGCAAGGTTTTTGCAGGTTTGGTCTCAGCCTTGCCGTCTCAATATGATGGCAGGGCACTGTGGAAAGGTGCCCGAGGCTCGCGCTATTGGCCCGGGAGCGCCGGGCGGGGCGCTCCCGGGCCATTCGGCCCTTTGACGGGCCGCTCCTTCCAACCGACAAGGGCGTCCGGGGGATCTCGATCGGTTGGAAGAGGAGAGAAATAGCCTTGGTTATCTAGCGAGTTCCGGCCGATCGGGCCGTCTAGCGTCGATCACGAAATGCATGCGGTCCGGGAATGAGGGATCGCTCGGCATTCTCCAGCTTTGCAAGTTGATCGGCAGTCAGCGCGCTGCGCAGGGCTGTGGCCTTCTCCTTGAGGACAGCTGCCTTAGCGGCTCGATCCAACGCGAAGTCGGCCATGCGCTCGCCAAAGAGTTCGTTCTGCCTGTCCGGCTGGTTGTCGCCGTCCTGGCCGGATGGCGGTGCAGCATCCTCATTCGGGAGCGGCGGGCCGGGCGGCCGATGCTTCGGAAACGCCAGAAAATCCGTCAGCGCGTTGGTGTAGTCCCTCCAGGCATCGAGTTGGGCGCTGCGAATGCCGATCAGCGTTTCCATGGCCGACAGCTTGCCGGCAAGCTCCAGTGCCGGATTCGGCCCGCGGGGAAAGCCGCCGGGCGGGCCGAATGGCGGCATGGGCCTGCCGTCACCAAAGCCCATCATCGGTGCTCCGAAATGCGGACCAGGCCCCGGACAACCGGCGGGTGGTGCCTGGTCCGGCGCGGGCTGCGGAGCTTCGATGCCGGCTGGAGGCTGCGCCTCCGGTGTTGCGGCCGGCTCGGCAGCAAGAGCAGAAGCGGCTATACCGCCGGTCGCTGCTATCAACAAAATTGCGACGATGTGTCGTTGCCTCATGTTCAGTGCCTTCATTCCGATTGACTGATGCTGAGGCTATCGCGGCCGTATGAATGCAATAGGTCCTGATATTTCCGAGTATTTCTTGGCGAGGGAATGTTGCGAACGAAGTTTGCTGGGAGCCGTGCGGCAACACTCCATTACAATTTCATCTACGAAAGAAGCCGCGCCCAAGACGCGACTTCTACCGCTTGAGTTGCGCTTCTATTCCTTGCTGACGGAGGACGCCGACGTCGATTGATCGGCTTCCCGCAGTGCGACGGCACATTCCTCGCAGCAGACTTCGACCGATTTGCCGCCAAGGTTGACCTTGATGGTATCGGCGCCAAGTTCGCAGTCGCAGGCAGCGCATGTCGTCTTTTTCATGTCGTGATCCTTTCCCAAACAACTCCCCAACAGGGGCAGGATCATCAGATCACCGAACACCGCGTCGGCGCTGTCGAAATCTTTAGCGAGCTGTATAGCGCTTCGGCTTCAATTGTGCCGAGTGCTGGAATTCAGCTGGAGTCAGACCACAGGTCTGCTTGAAACTGGCGCTGAAATGGCTGTGGCTGGAGAAACCAAGATCAAGGCCAAGCAAGGTGAGATCGTCATACTGGCCGAGAAGGTCAAGGGCACGCGCCAGGCGCAGCCGCAATTGATAGCGATAGAGTGGCACGGCCTCGACCTGCTGGAAAACCTGCGTCAGGTAAACCGGCGATACGCCGACTTCCTTGGCGATTTCGGCAAGCGTCCATCGACGGGCCAGATCCGACGACAGGACAAGCTTTGCGCGATCGACAAGCTTCTGCCGGCCAAAGCTCGCGCCGGCCGCATGCGATGTCCGCTCACCGAGCGAGCGGCGCACCAGTGTCAGAGCCAGGGTCTCGCCCTCGAGGCTTTCGGCTATATTGCGGCTCAGCCCATGCCGAAGAAGTGCGACCAGGGCCTGGGCGCGCGGGTCGATGCGACGGCGCTGCCGGCGAAAGACAAGGTCTTCGCCGGCCTGCACCTGGTCGGTCGGCGCAAGTTCGTGAAGGACGGCCTCGTCGATAGCAAGATCGAGACAGGAATCTCCGCCGTCGACGGGGTGACTGATCCTGTAGTCCTGTCCGCGATTGAAGAACACGACCTGATTGGCCTCGGCAACCACATCGTTTTGGCCGATATGGCGCTTGAAGACGCCGCGGTAGGGATAGACCAGACTTGTTTTGTGCGCACATTCCTCGTCGCTCTTGTGACGGCATTCGCCGTTGCACACGACATCGCGGATAATAACCGTATTCGTTTTCAGCAACAGAGCTGTCGAAATCAGTGACATTCAGCAGTCCCCATTGTGCCGCAGATGCCGGTCGCGCTGCATAAAGCTAACACGTTCTGCATCATCCTTTTAGTAGCGGCTGTAAATATGAACGTCGCTCCCGGCCTGACCGCGTGAAAGGCCTATATCCTTCAGCTGATCGTCCGAAAGCTCCATGAGTGCATTTCGGTTGCGCCGTTCTGCCACCTTGCGTGCAAGCAGGCCCGCCACTCCCATGAGCGCTGAAAGCAACTTGCGTCGCGGTTTGCTTGAAATGCGGATGTGCGCGGAAGGAATTGCGATGCCTGGAGTTTGCATGATGATCTCCTCGATCATGTGTTTCGATGGAGACAATCAACCACTGGCGCCGCATTCGCGCTGTCAGATAATTTAGCGATCGCAATGCTGACTCCGCGGCCGTTTTCGTTGTCGACATTTTGCCTACAAGGCTATTAGTGTCGAAATCATCGCGCCGTGTACGGCGCAGAACGCATTCGGCTGAGAATATTGAGGAGAGTTGAAGAATGTCGTGGCAACATCCAGTCCCCAGGATCACCGAAGAGGAAAGGCAGGCGCGGCTGTCGAAACTTCGCCAGGTTCTTGAAGCGGAAGGCTTGGCAGGTATGCTGCTCGGGCCAAGCGAGAGCCTGCGCTATTTCACCGGCCTCGTCTGGCATGCAAGCGAACGCTTTCTTGGGGCGCTGGTGACGCCGACCGGGCTCTACTACATCGTCCCCGGCTTCGAGCGCAGTCGCGTCGAGACTCTGCCGCATCTGCCGGCGGAAATCCTTGTATGGCAGGAGGAGGAAAGCAGTGCCGCGCTCGTCGCAAGTCTGCTCGGCGGTAGCGGCATTCTCGCACTCGACGACAGCATGCCGCTCTTCTACTACCATGCCCTGGCTGCAAAACTCGGAGCCGAAAGGCTGACGAATGGCGGGCCGATCATCAATCGCCTTCGCCGGATCAAGTCTGCGGCCGAGATCGCGCTCATTCGCTATGTGATGAACCTGACGCTTGATGTTCATAAGCAGGCTCACGCTCTGCTCAAGCCGGGCATTCGCGCTTCCGAAGTTGTGGAGTTCATCGATCGGCGGCATCGCGAGGCTGGCGCTTCCAGCGGCTCGACCTTCTGCATCGTGTCCTTCGGCGAGGCGACGTCGCTGCCGCATGGTGCCGATGGTGATCAGACGCTGCGTGAAGACGATGTCATCCTGGTGGACACCGGCTGCCGCATCGATGGCTATCACTCGGACCTGACGCGAACCTACAAACTGGAGGCCGGCGATACCGCCTTCGAGGAAGCCTGGGCAATCGAGCGCGAGGCGCAGCAGGCGGTCTTCGACGCCGCCAAGCTCGGCGCTGCCTGCTCTAGCCTCGATGATGCGGCTCGCGCAGTTCTTGCGAAACATTCGCTAGGGCCGGACTACAAGATGCCAGGATTGCCGCATCGCGCCGGCCATGGCTTGGGACTGGATATCCACGAAGAGCCCTATATCGTGCGCGGCAACGCGACTCCGCTTGCCGCAGGCATGTGCTTTTCGAACGAGCCGATGATCGTCTTCCCGCAGAAATTCGGTATCCGTCTCGAGGACCATATCTACATGGCGGAAGATGGGCCGCGCTGGTTTACCCAGCCATCCAAGGGGCCGACCGAGCCTTTCGCCTGATGGCAGATCAGCCCGACGCTCGCGCGCCGGGCAACGCCGGACATTGGCCTCTATTGCTGCCGAAACTCTCACCCCTGGAATGGGATGGTCCGTCCGGGTTGTCCGGCCTGTTCCTTAGTATAGGAGACGCCGTGGACCTTGAGGCCCTGTGCATTGAGCAGAGTGATGATCCCGCCTTTGTTGGATAGGGCGACTGGCGGCTGGATTTCGACGACCTCGGTCGCGCCTGCAGCGATCGAGCCGCTCAAGGCCATTGCGTTCTTCTGCTTGTCCTTGATTTGCCATCCCGTGAGATCGACGGGCACATCGGCTGTATTCAGCAGCGTGACGGTCTCTCGCTCCGGCGTCTTCACGTCGTTGACATAGGCCGCGATGATACGCACCAGCCCATCCGGGACATCGAAGGTGGGAATGGCGTCGCGATCGATCGGCGCGTGCGGCAGGTTCGGATGGTCCGCATCCTGCTGAACGATGACAGAGCCATCCGTGTCGTGCGAATGCCATGCCTGTGTCTGGAATTTCATGAAGATGGCGACCCATTGCTGCTCGCGGGGGAATTCCAGTATCAGGCCGCCATCCTGCCAGGGACCGTTTTGAGAGGCATATTTGCCGGGCGGATTGCCTTGGTTGAAATGGATATCATGAATGCCGCGGCCGGGCTTGAAGCCGAAATATTGGTCCGCCTTGTCATTCTCAGGTCCCCAGGTCTCGCCGAAAGCATAGATCATCGCCTGTTCGTCCGACATGGCGCGCTGGATATAGCTATCAATCTTCTCGTTGAGATCATTGTCCGGGCCTGCCGCCGAAATCGGAAGCGGCTTCAGTTCCCAGGGCTGCATCAGGTTGCCACGGATAAAATCGAGCGCCACTCCGCCGGGCTGGCTTGGCGTCGGGTGCAATCCCTCCGGCAGTTCCGCTAACTGCGCCGTGATCGGATGCTCGAAACGTGAGCGCACGAGGAATTCGACCTCGCTCCCATCCTGCGAGCGCACGTTGATCGCAATGCGGTACAGCGTTCCGTTTTCCGAGACCAGCACTTGATAATGCGGGCTTGAGCCGGTTGCCAACCGGTTGTTGATGGGCCGGCCCTTGAGAACGGCGTAATTATTGAGCGGCATGACATCCTCCCGGAGCTATTGAGGAGTTCATAGTGTCGCATCAGAATGAAACTTCTGCGACACTGGCAGCCGTCAAATACGCGCGTCAAAGTTCCATCGGTCTGGCAACCGCGCGAGGTGATCTAAGCGATTGTGGTAGAAAAGACGGCGTTTAAGCCGCCCTTTTTCCTTCCTCGTCGAAGACATGCAGATGCTGCGACGGGAATGCGACATTGACCCGGTTGCCGGCACTCAATGCGGTGCGATCCAGCGTGAACACTTTGAAGGGCAGGCCGTGCAGCGAAAGATGCAGGATGATGCCGAAGCCGGTGGGCTCTATGAGTTCGACATTGGCAGCCATGCCGGACGGGTCGGAAGACAGCACGACATGCTCCGGGCGAATGCCGAGCGTCACCTTCGTCCCCGTAGCCAGTTTCAGCGGCTCCAAAAGCGGCACGAGCGTGCCGTTCTTGAGCTTAACGCCGCTTCCCTCATAGGTCGCATCGAGGAAGTTCATGCCGGGGGACCCGATGAAGCCGGCAACGAACAGATTGGCAGGACGATCATAAAGCTCAAGCGGGCTGCCGACCTGCTGCACCACGCCGCCATGCATGGCGACGATGCGGTCCGCCAGCGTCATCGCCTCGATCTGGTCGTGGGTGACATAGATCGACGTGGCTTTCAGATCGCCGTGCAACTTCTTGATTTCTGCGCGCATCTGCTCGCGCAGGCGGGCGTCGAGGTTCGAAAGAGGCTCATCGAACAGGAAGGCTTTCGGCTGCCGTACGATGGCGCGGCCCATGGCGACGCGCTGACGCTGACCGCCGGAGAGCGCCTTCGGCCGGCGTTCCAGCAGTGGGTCGAGACCGAGCTTTGCTGCCGCATTGGCGACGGCCTTGGAGATTGTATCCTTCGCCATCTTCCGCAGTCGCAGGCTGTAGCTCATGTTGCCGGCTACATTCATATGCGGATAGAGCGCATAGGATTGGAACACCATGGCGATGTCGCGATCCTTCGGATGCAACTCGTTGACACGTTTCTTTTCGATGCGGATTTCGCCGCCGCTGATGTCTTCGAGGCCGGCAATCATCCTCAGCAAGGTGGACTTGCCGCATCCCGAGGGACCGACGAGGACGACGAACTCGCCGTCCTTGATCCGAAGGTCGATGTCGTGCAGCACCTGCACGTGGCCATAGGCTTTCTTGACGTTCTGGATATCGATCGATGCCATTTGACTAACCCTTGACCGCGCCGGCCGTGAGACCCTGCACGAGATAACGTTGGATGAGCAGGAAGAAGAGTGCGGCCGGAATGAGCGCCATGACGCCCGCTGCCATCATCTGCCCGAAATCCACGGAGAATTTCGAGACGAAGGTGAGAAGCCCGACCGGGAAGGTCGCAGCCTGGTTGCCGTTGATGAGCATCAGCGCAAAGAGCAACTCGCTCCACGCCGCCGTGAAAACGAAGCCGAGCGTTGCCGCGATGCCGGGCAGGGTAAGCGGCAGGATGATCTGCCTGAAGGCCGTGAATTGCGTCGCGCCGTCGATCATGGCAGCCTCTTCAAGGTCCTTCGGAATGCCGTCGAAGAAGGACTGCATCAGGAAGGTGGCGAAAGGCACGTTGAAGGCCGTGTAGACGACGACGAGGCCGGTCAGGCTGTTCGTCAGATGCAGTGGCGTCAGGATCTTGAAGATCGGCGCGACGAGCATGACCAGCGGAAACATCTGGGTCAGCAGCATCAGCGCCACGATCCAGTATTTGGCACGGAAGGTGAAGCGCGAGAGCGCGTAGCCCGACAAGGAAGCGCAGATGGTGACCGCAATCGCCGTCGAGGCGGAGACGATCAGGCTGTTCTTGAAGAAGGTCGGGAAGTCGCTGTGCTGCAGCACGAAGGAATAGTGTTCCCAGGTCGTGCGCGACGGCCACATGCGCACGCCTTCTGTATAGAGCAGGTCATTCGGCGTCACCGATACCTTGAGCAGCCAGAAGAGCGGAAAGAGCGCGAAGACGACATAGCAGAGGATCGCCAGCCGATGTGCAATGGTGGGGATGATGGATCGTCTCATGGCTCAATCCTTCAGCAGGGTCTGCCGCAGCAGGATGATCAGCATGGAATATGCAAGCAGCAGCACCAGCAGAACCAGGGCGATGGCCGAGGCATAGCCGAAATCCAGCCGCCTGAACGCCTGTGTGAAGATGTAGCTGGCGACGATCTGCGTGCGGTCCGCGGGGCCGCCGCCCGTCATGACGATGATCAGGTCGGCGAAGTTGGACACCCAGACTGTGCGCAGGAGCACCGTGATGGCGATCGTCGGCGCAAGGAAGGGAAGGGTGATCGAGCGGAAGCGTTCGAACCAGCCGGCGCCGTCGATCGAGGCCGCCTCATAGAGATCGCGCGGGATCGCCTGAAGTGCCGCCAAAAGCGTGATCGCGAAGAAGGGAATGCCCCACCAGACATTGGCGACGATCGGCCCCCACATCGCATATTGCGGATCGGAGAGGATATTGCCCGGCTCGCTCATCAGGCCGAGAGCGTAAAGCCAATGCGGGATCGGGCCGATGACCGGGTTGAACAGCCAGGACCAGTTGAGGCCGGCCAGGAAAGAGGGAACCGCCCAGGGCAGGAACACCAAAGCCTGCACGATAGACCGGCCGACGAATGGCTTGTCCAGCAAGAGAGCCAGGATCAGCCCGAAGATGAACTGCAGAGCGACTGAAGCACCGGTCCACCACAGCGTGTTCTTCAGCGCCCAGTAAAATGCGCCATCTTTTGCGAGGTCGCGGAAGTGCTGGAGGCCGATGAAGCCGCCGGAAAATGGATTGAGCAACTGGATATCGCGAAAGGCATAGGAAACGCCGATTGCCAGCGGCACCAGCATCACGGCAATGATGAGGATAAGGGCAGGCGCGCTGTAGAGATAGGGTTCCGAGGCGTCGGCGAGGCGCTTCAGCCACGGTCTGCGGTCATGCCGCCCGTCGAGCGTGTCGGCGATCGAAGTCATCTGCAAGAGTTCCCGTTCGCGGCGTTCGGACGCCGTCTGTTTCAAGGGCAAGAATGGCGGCGGATCGCTCCGCCGCCGAACACGCGGATTATTTCTTGGCGAGGAATTTCTGCTGCGCCTTGGTCAGATAGTCTGCCCACTGGTCGGCAAGGTCCTTGGCCGAGATGTCGCCGAGCATCGCCTGCTGCGAGGTCTTGATGGCGAGCGAATCCTTGAAGAAGGCGAATTCTTCAAGATAGGTCGGCATGACAGTGGGAACGGTGTTCTTGTCGGCCAGTTCCTGGAACCAGCCCTTGAACTGATCGCCGGCGTAGAAGGGGTCCTTTTCCGCGGCCGTGTAGGCCGGGAGAGCGCCGATCTTCTTGTTCCAGGTGAGATTGCCTTCCGGTCCCTCAAGCGTTTCGATCAGCTTCCAGGAGAGATCCTTGTTCTGGCTGCTGGCGAACATCGACCAGCCGCCATAGCCGATGGTCGGGAAGGATTTGCCATCCGGGCCCTTCGGCAGCGGTGCGACGCCGAAATCGTCCTTGCTCATGCGCTCGGCGACGGCAATCAAAGCATCCGGATCCTGATCGAGGAAGGCGCAGGTGCCGGAATAGAAACCGGCGACGACTTCGTTGAAGCCCCAGTTGACGCTGTCCTTCGGCGCGTATCCCTTCTTGTAGAGATCGACCATCCATTCGATGCCCTTGGCCCAGCCGGCGCTGTTCATCGTCGAAGTGCCGTCATCCTTGAAGTACTTGTTGTCGCCAGCCATGGAGGCGGCGAAGATCATCCAGCCGTTGAGACCGCCCGGACCGCCGCGCATGCAGTAGCCGTATTTGCCCGGCAGCTTCGAGACTGCCTGCGATGCCTTGACGAAATCGTCCAACGTCTTCGGCGGCTCGCTGACACCTGCGTCCTTCAGAAGCTTCTTGTTGTAGAACATGGCACGCAGGTAGAAGCCATAGGGCAGCATGTAGGCCGTGTTCTTCACGTCGCGACCGAGCTCGAGGGCTCGCGGCGTCAATTCCTTCGTGTGCTCCCATTTCGCCAGGTAAGGCTCGAGGCTCTCGAGCATGCCGTTGTTGCCGTAGAGCGATAGCCAGGTGTCCGGCATTTCCATAACATCGGGCGTGTCACCGGCCGAGACCATGGTGGCGAACTTCTGGAAGGCTTCGTTCCAGGGCAGGGAGATGATGTCGACCTTGGTCCCTGGGTTGGCGGCTTCGAACTTGGCGACGATCGACTTGAGCGTCTCGGTGCGCTCCGGGCTCGTGATCACTTCCACCAGCTTCAGAGTCGTGCCGGCAAAGGCGGTGCCCGCCATCATGGCGGTAAAGAGTGCTGCTGTTATCAGTCTTTTCATGTTGTTCCCCTTTTAGGTTTTCCTCACAGGTTGCTTAATTCACGAGGCGGCGGCGATTGCCTCCTCGAGTTCCTTCCACAGGGCTTCGGTTCCTTCGAGGCCGATATGGAGACGCACGGAGCGCGCGTTGATGCCGAATGCGTGTGCGGAATTCGGCTGAGCTTTCTGCTGCAGCACGACTTCGCCCGGCACGATCAGGCTTTCATGTCCACCCCAGCTCACACCCAGTTTGAAGAGCCTGAGGTGGTTGGCGAAGGCGCGGACATCCACGCCCTCGCCGAAGATGAAGGAAAACAGGCCCGAGGTTCCGTTCAGGCCGGCAGGCAGGCGATTGGCAAGGCCCGGATGGCAGACCTGCTCAACGACGTCGAGCTCCTGCAGCCGCTTGGCGATCGTCATCGCCGCAGCCTCGTGCGCCTTCATGCGGATCGGCAACGTGCGAAGACCGCGAATCAGAAGCCACGCGTCGAAGGGCGAAAGCTTGCCGCCCAGATAGGGGTAGGCTTCGGCCTTCAGCCGCGCGATCATCTCCTTCGAGCCCGCGACCACGCCGGCGACCACATCGCTATGACCACCGAGATATTTGGAGGCGGAGTGAATGACGAGGTCGACGCCGAGCTTGAGCGGCTGCTGGAAATAGGGAGTTGCCCAGCTGTTGTCGATCATCGAGACGACGCCATGCTGCTTGGCAAGCGCCGCAAGCGCGCCGACATCGTGCGCTTCCATGATCCAGCTGGTCGGGCTTTCCATATAGAAGACCTTGGCGCCGGGAAGCGCCTTGGCGACGGCTTCCTCGTCGCGGCCATCGACATAGGTCACTTCGACCTTCATCCGCTTCAGAACGGTGCCGAAGAGGCGGAAGGCATCGGGATAGACATGCTTGACCGCAACGATCCGGTCGCCCGGCTCGACAAAGCTCAGAACGGCTGACGAGATTGCCGCCATGCCGCTGGCGAAACCGAGCGCATCCTCGGCTCCCTCGAGCTTAGCCAGCATTTCCTCGAACATGCGTACCGTCGGGTTGAGGCCGCGCGTGTAGATCGGCCGTACCTTTTCGCCGCGGTAGGAGGCGATCATCTCATCATAGCTGGAGAAGGTGAACAGCGATGTCTGGAAGATCGGCGGCACCACGGCTTCGGCGAAATTGCCGTCGTCATGGGCTGTGATGAGGGATGCAAGTTCGAACGGCTCTAACCCGTCAGTCATTTGGACATTTCCTTGATGTCTTCCTCGACCACGTCGAGAATTTTCAGTGTTTCGGCGCGCGCCGCCTCGGGATCCTGATCGACGATGGCGTTGAACAGCGTGCGGTGAAAGGGAAAGGACCGGCGGGCAAAATCCTCCCGGTCGAAGGGGTGATCCCAGAAACGCTCGAAGGTTTCGCGCATCTGTTCGAGAAGTTGCCTGAACAACGGATTGTGCGTGGCGTCGTAGACCGCCAGGTGAAACGCAAGGTCCTCCGGTCCGGAAGTGCCCTTGGCGATGTGGACGCGCTCCATCTCGTTGAGCTTCTGTTCGATGATGACGACATCTTCGTCGGTGCGCTTTCGCGCTGCCACCATGCCGGCCTCGCATTCGATGCCGCGGCGGACCTCGAGCGTCTGCAGCAGCGCGTCACGCAAATGCGGGGGATCCAGCGAAAGCGGCATATGGATGGTCGCCTTGGAAACGGGCTTCAGCAGATAGGTGCCGCTGCCCTTTCGCGATTCCATGACCCCCAACGCCTGAAAGTAGGTGATCACTTCGCGGATCGTTGAACGCCCGACGGAAAGTGCCGTCATCAGCTCTCGTTCAGTAGGCAGCCGATCACCCGCCTGCAGCTTCGAGGACTCGATGAAGCTCGACAGCGCGTCGATGACTTGCTGCGTGCGGTCGATGGAAGGAAGTGGTGTGAGCATGGCCTTGGTCATGGATGCTAAATTGGTCTGACATCTGCCATCAGGTCAATCCTTTTTTGCAGAAAATACGATTTTTTCTGTGGTCGATATCGTCCAGCCTGCAATCCATCGAATTGTAAGGAGGAAGGGAGGTCGGCCGCAGCCTTCAAGAGCGTCGGCAGCGCTGATAAAAGGAGCGCAATGTGAGTCCCGGATTGGAAGAGAATGGCTGCGCGAGATCGATATTCACGGAAACTGGAATGCGCGAAATGTGGACACGCCGGTTTTGCTGAGGTTTCGGAGACCGATGACCGCCGCACATCCGGTCGCGACTTCAAGATCGATGAGATGCCCCGAGGCTTTTCCACCGAGCGACAGTCGCCCGATCCGCGCAAGCATATGATGAAGTGCCGCTGCGGCGCCGTCTTCAGGTTCGAACAGGATACGGTCTATGCGCCCGGCGGCGAGCCGCGCCGATAGAAAACTGTATCCAGAAAAGAAAAAAGCCTCGCAGAGGCGAGGCTAAGCTTGTGTTGCTCCGGGGAAATCGGAAGCAACGCGGCGTGGTTTAATCGTGACTGTTCATTCCGACTAGGTCACTATTGGCGATTACGGTACGCTCGCATAAAAAAGCTCTGCGAGTTCTTGGGCTCGCCCACTGGTAGAGTCATCAGCGCTGCTGTCTTTAAACCGCTCCATGATTGCATGGGTCGGGATTGTCTTCCAAAGGATGTAGGAACGGGATCGCCAAACCATCTTGACGTGCATTAGTGTTCAGCTACCGTTCATTTGGGTGGAGGCAAAAGGCATGTACCGCAACGCCTTGCGGTCGTCGAGGTCCGGCTTCCGATCGGCTTTCCGATCCGGTCGCCGGGCCTCGCAGATACTTAAAGAATTTGGATATTCGCATGCGACTGCTTCTCGCTTTCATCGACTGGGTTCGCCGCCGCCGTCAACGGCGACTGGAGTGCGAGACGATACAATATTCGGCGGATGATCCGTGGGTCCTGCAGCAGATCGAAAAATTCGAGCGAGAGTTGAAGCGTTAAAGCGACGGCGATCGGGCGTCGCCGGTCTCGCGCCTAGTCTTCAGCCGTCAGCAGCTTCTTTTGCCTAGCTTCGCGCAGGTGCTTGTAGACGGTTGCCCGCGAAATGCCGAGCAGGCGGGCGAGATAGGGCACCAGATTGCGGATGGAAAAATAGCCTTCCTGTTCCAGCCGCTCGACCAGGGTTGCGTGATCTTCCTTGGCAAGTGCGGAGGCTGCAAGCCCTCGTTCGCCGAGAAAATCCGCGATGGCGGCGTTGACGGTTTCCTGCCAGTCGGCATGGAAAAGCGCCGATGGCTGAGCACCTGCCCCTTGAAAGGCTGCCAGCAGGTTCAGGGCGTCGCGAGCCGCTTCGATCGGTGCGATATCAAAATTGATGCACAGCAATCCGTAGGGTTCGCCCGTGCCGTTTCGCAGTACCGCGGTGATTGACTTGAGCTGCCGTCCGTCGAAATTTGTCTTGCGATAAGGTCTGACAACATCGGCGCCAAGCGATCCGATATCCTTCAAGTCGGCAAGCGACGAGCCGCCGACATCGCGCCGTGAGATATTGTTGGCGATATAGGCGATCGTCTGCGTTTTCAGGTCATGAATGACGACTTCCGCATGTGGCTTGAGCAGGATCGCGACGGCTTCGGCGACTGGCGCGAACTGCAGCACGTCATCTTGATCAGGCGCTGTTTCGCTATTCGGGTCAATCTTTCTCGACATCGCTTCTTTCCGTCTGAGGTGTTTACATTAAGTCTATATTTGACAAATTGTCAACGCGCCGCTAATTTCGAGCCAATAAACGTCGGCGCGGATGTGTGCCGATCATTCTAGGAGAAACGACCCATGCCGGTCCTGCCAGATTTCAAGCTCGAAACCTATTTCTCGAAGTGGGAGTTCAGCGCGCGCTATCATATGACCGCATCCGACGTGCAGAGCATGACCATGGCGGAATTGCTCGACATGGCAACGCCGGAGCAGCGGCAAGCCCATGAGAACCTGTGGTTGGGATATACCGAAACCTTCGGCTCTCCGGAGCTGCGCGATATCATCGCTAGTCTGTATCAACAGATGCAACGGGCGGATATTCTGTGCTTCGCGGGCGCGGAGGAAGGCATCTATATCGCCATGCATGCGCTTCTCGAAAAGGGTGACCACGCGATTGTCGTGACGCCGAACTACCAATCATCCGAAACGATCCCGCTCAGCATTTGCGAGGTCTCCGCCGTGGCGCTTGATCCGCAGGACAGCTGGTCGCTCGATATCGACGCCGTGGGTGCAGCCATCCGGCCCAATACCAAGCTGATTTCGATCAATTTTCCGCATAATCCCACGGGCAAGGTCCTCGAACGGGAGAGATTCGACGCGCTGGTCAATCTTTGCCGTCGCCACGGCATCTGGCTCTTCAGCGACGAGGTCTATCGGGGTCTCACTGTCGAAGGTCGGGCCATGTTGCCGGCCGCTGCTGATGTCTATGAGCGTGGTGTATCGTTGGGCGTCATATCGAAAGCCTATGGGCTGCCGGGGCTGCGCATTGGCTGGATCGCCTGCCGTGATCATGGCCTGCTTTCGAAGATGGAGCGGATGAAACACTATCTCTCTATCTGCAATTCCGGCCCGAGCGAAAGCCTGGCGAAGATCGCTTTGCTCAACGCCGACAGGATATTGGAGCGCAACAACCGCCTGATCGCCTCCAATCTGGCAAAGCTGAAATCGCTGTTTGCCGATTTCGAGCATCTTTTCGATTGGTACACGCCCGATGGCGGCTGCGTCAGCTATCCCCGCTACAAGGGTGCGGACGGCGTCGAGACTTTTGCGCGGGAGCTGGTCGAGCAGGCAGGCGTGCTACTGCTGCCCGCCAGCCTCTATCGATCGGATCTGAACGAGACGCCGGCCGACCGCTTCCGCATAGGTTTCGGCCGCGCCAATATCGATGAAGGCATTGCGGCAATGCGCTCCTACCTGCTTCGCAATCGCGCCTGATCCTCGCCGGCGTCCGTGGCGGACGCCTGTGGCAGGCGGAGACGAATGGATGGCGCAAATCAGCCGCCGATACTACAATGCCGTCACCGAAGATCGAGAGTGACGACATTGGCGCAGAGAGCTGGCAAAGCTGACCTTCCGTTGCATGGCGGCCGCGTGCCGCGGTGGCTCGGCGACCGGATGACGAGACTGGGCGCCGTCATCACCGAGGCGGTCGTCCAGCATTATGGGCGCGACGAGCTGTTCCGTCGGCTGGCCAATCCCTTCTGGTTTCAGTCCTTCGGCGCCGTGATGGGCATGGATTGGCATTCCTCCGGCATTACGACAAGCGTGCTCGGAGCATTGAAGCGCGGCCTCACGCCGCTTTCCGGCGAGCTTGGCATCCATGTTTGCGGCGGGCGTGGCGCACAGTCGCGCAAGACGCCCGACGAATTGCTCCATATAGGCGATCGGGTCGGCATCGATGGAGCATCGCTTGCCAGCACAAGCCGGCTGATCGCGAAGGTGGACAGCGCGGCACTGCAAGACGGGTTCGATCTCTATCTGCACGGCTTCATCGTGGCGGATGACGGCAAATGGGTTGTCATTCAGCAGGGCATGAACGGCGATCGGCGGCAGGCCAGGCGATATCACTGGCTTTCCGAGGGTTTGGCCAGCTTTCTGGATTCTCCGCATGCAGCAATCGAGGGAAGGGAGCAGGGAGAGATCATCAATCTTGCCGATCGGCGGGCCGAGCGCTCTCGCAAAGGCCAGCTGGATTTGCTTGCGTCGCTGGGGCCTGATAAAATCATTCGTGAATTCAAGGTGCTGGATGGAGAGGCTCCAGTGGTTCGCGAACAGGACGCGCAACCGATGTTGCCATATCTCATCATGCCCGCGCATCATGATGTGCGCGAGGAGGATGTGAACATGCGGCGCCTGCATGGAAATCTCGCGGCTGCTGCGGATCGCGGTCCGGTGGATTTCGAGGATCTGCTTCTGACGCCGGGTGTCGGCGCGCGAACGGTGAAGGCACTGGCGATGGTTGCTGAGGTCGTGCACGGCGCGCCCTGTCGCTTTTCCGACCCTGCGCGCTTCTCGCTTGCCCATGGCGGCAAGGATCGTCATCCCTTTCCGGTACCGTTGAAGGTCTACGACGAGACCATCAACGTGATGAAATCCGCCGTCAGGAAGGGGCGCTTAGGCCGGGATGAAGAGCTGGCGGCTCTCAAGCGACTGGATGACCAATCGAGGGTTCTGGAGCGCTACGTCACGGGACCCGATCTTAAGGAAATCGTTGCCGGCGAGTTCGATAGATCCTTCTCTTATGGCGGCCGCAGCGTCTTTGGCTGGGAGCCCGCGACGAATTCCGAAGACGATCGCACACCGAGCGACTTCCGTTCGTCCGGGCGCTGAGCCGACAAATTGGCGGAAGAAGGCAGCTTGCCGAGGCCGCTTTGATGTTAACTCTTGTCGAGATATGGCGGGTCACATCGTTGCTGGTTTTGGCGCCGATGGAGCTTCGGTCGCCGGCCATCGTCACGTCATCGACGTGCAGCCAATCCGCTATTGCAGCCCCCGAATTGATTAATGGACGTAGTTAATTTTTTAACAATTGCGCGACTATTGTTGGAACAGAACGTGGAATCGAGAGTTTCCGAGCCAGGCCGGAGGATTAGAGATGAATTTGAAGATCGTCACTGCGCAGTCGGAAGTCGAGACTGATGATACCGGAACCTATCCGGATGGCATGGTCGAGCGCATGCTTATCGACTTCTCCGCGAGCTACGAACAGCAGCACCGCAAATCCCACGAGCGTGACTATGGCGCGCGCAAGGCGATAAGGCCCATTCCGTTCGGTCTGGTCTAGTCTCGCCGGCGGCTGGTGCCGCTCAAGCTTGGGGTAGCTCAAATATAGAGCGGGGCCATTCTACGCCATGCGCCAGCCCTGTGCGCGCGACCATTCCAGACATGCAAGTGGTGGCCGATTTGTTTGTCCGCGAGCAGCTGGCTTAGATGGCGATTGTTGTCGAAGAATGGGTCGGCGTCGCCGATCGTCAGCACGATATCGACCTGCCTCAACCTTTCCAGCTGCCATTCGCAGGCCAGTCCGGGCAGGAAATGCGTCGGCGTATGGAAATAGATATCGTCGTCATAATAGCCGTCGAACAGATCGGCAAAGGATTCGATCTGCATCGTCAGATCGTAGCGGCCTGAAAAGGCGACGAGCTTGCGAAAGAGATGAGGGTGGCGGAACACCAGGCTGGCTGCCTGGAAGGCCCCGAGGCTGCAGCCATGGACGATCGTGCATTCATGGCCGTTCTTCTGCGCCATCAGCGGCAGGACTTCATTCAGGATGTAATCCTCGAAAGCCCTGTGCCGGCGAATGCGTTCTGCCGGATGCTGGCCATAACCGTAGAAGGTTTCGCCGGCGAGCCCTTCTATGCAGTAGAGCTGAAGATGTCCGGCATTCAATTTTTCCGCGAGGCTGGCGACGATGCCGATCTGCTCATATTGCCAGAAGCGCCCGTCTCTCGTAGGAAACATCAAGACCTTGGCGCCGGCGTGGCCGAACACCAGAAGCTCCATGTCTCGTTCCAGCCGCGGGCTGTACCAGCGCAGATATTCGCGGTTCATGACACCTTGAAAAAACGTCCCACCCTATCTCGCAGAATTGCGTTCTGCTCATCCATAGCATCATATTCGAAATGGCCGGCGTCCAGGATGAAGATTTCGTTAAATTTCTGCGTCGCATTTACGACGGCGAATTGGCAAGGCGGCGCCACGGCGGGGTCGAAAAGGGCAGGCGCGATGAGCATCGGCACCTTGATGCGGCTTGCTGCGATTGCGGCATCGAAAAAGCGCAGAGTCTCGAGCACGCTTCCGTGTTTCTCCTGATAGATCTGCACGGATTGAGCACTGCCCACGGTTGGCAGGGTGAGCCAAAGCTGCCGATGGCCGAATGTCGGGACGACGAGATGACCGCGATCGATGCGGGCGTCGTAGGGGATCGCGAGAGCGCCGATGCCGCCGCCGAAGCTGATGCCGCTGTAGCCGATGCGGCCGGCAATCCACGGATAGAGGGTTTCCAGGGTTGAAACCGCAAGCCAGAGATCTTCGACGCAGCCGCCGATGACGTAGGTATCGCGGCTCTCTATGCCGCAAATGACGTGGCCCGAAGCATCCGCTGGAATTTGCAGGCAGGCGCTGAGAGACAGGCCGCGGGAGCAGGGAAACAGTACCGCCGTCTCTTCCAGCGGCAGATCAAAATCGGGTTGGTCTCTTCCGCCATAACCATGCCCGACGACCAGTCCCCGCCGCACCTGCCCCTTGCGGGGAACAAGAAGCCAGCCGTTGATTTGAAACGATCCGGTCGATGTGAAGCTGATATCGAAGACATGCCAGTTTTCGTGGCGCAGCTTGCCGTGGCGGAGCCTCGGTTGTGGATCGACCGATATGGCAGCACTGTAGCGCTTCTGCCAGAACGCGTCGAAGCCGGCCGGCGCCTCCGGGAGCTCGATGAAGCGGAGCTGTTCGAGCTGCATGCCATAGGTTGGGTCGAAGGCGAATGGGTGGACTGTCGGGATGCTCATAAGCGCGTTTTCGCGTGAATGCGCCGACGGCGCAAGGCCGAGATTCCGCTCCCCATCGGTTCTGATGTCTATTGCCCCGGCCTATCGACGCGATAAAGCACATGTGGTCGCAAGATATGCCCCGGCGGCACCGTGATGTCGTCAAAGTCGCCATCTTCCACACGAGCCATGCCGATCTTTTCCATCGCCTGCCGGGATGGCAGGTTGATGTTCGACGTGTAGCCGATCACGCATTCGGCACCCAATTGCTGCCAGGCGAAATCGAAACAATGATGGCTGGCTTCCGTGGCATAGCCCTGCCGCCAATGGGCTGTCCGAGAATCCAGCCGATCTCCAGCAGGAAACTGCCCGGAACTTCCGGTCCGGGACGCGACAGACCCGCGCCCCCAATCAGCGCACCGTCGGCTTTACGCTCGACGGCAAGGAATCCAATCCCGTCCCGCATCAATCGCTCATTGGCCTGGTCGATCAGCTTATCCGTTTCCGCCGCTGTCAGCAGACTCGGGTAATAATATCGTCTCACTTCGGCATCGGCATTGATGGCAGCGAACGGCGCACGATCCCGATCCTGCCAGGGCCGGAGGATGAGCCGGGAGGTTTCCAGAGTAAGCATCATGCCCCTTGCAATAAAAATATTCGACATCACGTAGCCTGCTGCGCCGCTCCTCCGGCATCGAGGAGTTTCGCGGCATCTCCATCCATGAACCCGCGCAGAAAGTCCACCGCTGCGTGCAATCGGCGTCGTTCAGCAACGCACCGATATGCATCCGCTGCGACCTGCTGACATACAACGAAAAGATGAGGCAAACAGCCTGGTATTCTTGCGGGCCGAGGTCGCCTGCGCGTTATTCTTGGGGTATACTGCCTCCATGATCAGGATCTTAGCAGCACTCGTCGGAATCTCGATTGCGGGCTCGGCATTGGCGGGGCAGGGCCAGGTTGTTCCAGTCGCCGACAAAATCCAGGATTGCTCGAACGCCGCCGATCAGGTGTTATCGAAGACAAAGGGGCGCTTGCTGTCCGTCAGGCCGCGCGACAATCGCTGCATCGTGACCGTGATTGTACAGCATGGCGAGCAACGGCCAGAAAAGGTCGTCGTTCGTGTCGACTATATCGATACCGATTCTAATCAAGAGAATGGCCAATAGCTGCGAGTGGTAAAGGGGATCACGTGAAAAATGGGCGATATCATCCCGTTCAGGCGCACGACGAGATATAGCAAGCGGCTTGACGAGCAAGCTCGCATGGAAAGAGAATTGCTGCTTCCCTTCGCGAAGGTGGAAGCGTTCCATGCAAATTCGGCGAAGCTCTTGGCATTGGACGCTACGCCCAAGACCGGCCTTCCGTTGCACGGCATTGCCATCGTCCTCGGTACGTTCCTCGTCTACGCGCTGGTGATCTCGCATGTTGTCGGACAGGCGCATTATTCGGCCCGCGCCAACCTCATGCCCGCGGTTTTCGTGGAGAATTAGGTCTCCCCGGGCAAGCATAGCCGCGCTACTGCAGGTTTCGCGGCGAACTAAGCCCGGCAAGCAAGCTGCGTTTGACGACGTAATTTCAGCACTTTTCTTTCCTACGGCGCTTCTACTGGCATGGCGATGGCATCTGGTCGCCGCGCGAGGCGGCATGGGCGGTGTCTGTTCTCATCTGTGTTGAGAAGCCCGTCCGGGGTGTCGGCGATCGCGGCAGCTCGGTCGTCCGACTATGAGAAATATTTAAGCCTGTTCGTTAAGTGAAGATTTCACTGAATCTGGTGTAGTCTAGATCAGGTGCTTGTTTGTGGAGTGCATTCCTTGTCGCGGCTTAGAATTCAACAGCTGCAATGGATCGGAGCCATAGCTGTTATCATGGTTTGCTTGATGATGGCCGGCTCGACAATTGCCTTCAGCTTATCGGATTACATCAATTACAAGCGAGGCGTGACGGAATTCAGTCGATTCCATGTCGCGTTGCATGCAGCCGCGGCGATCTCGCGGGAGCGTGCGCCGGCAAACAGTCTTATGAGTGCTCCCGAAGAACAACAACCGCCGTTTGCCGTTGCCCTGAAAGAGAGCAGGGAAGAAACCGACCGGGATATCGCTGCCATAGAGACGCTGTTTCGGACGGAGATCGATACATCGCCGGAGATGCATAGCGCATTCGTAGCCGTCAAAGCTCAATTGGAGACTGGCAGAAGTGCGGTGGATGCAGTCGCAGCGGTTCCGTACAGCGAGCGAAATGGAGCTGGTATTGCCGACGCCATCCAGGCGATGTTCCGCGCTGCGGATCGCGCCCAGACCTATCGCGACGTGGCTGGACGCTCGATTATCGCTCTGGCGCCGGAAACGAGTGCCGAGGTCATACTGACCTCCCTGGCCGGAACACTGAGGGAGCGTGCAGGTCGGGTCGGATCCTATGTCGTGATGATGCTGATCTCCCAGGGGCAGGCGCGCGCCCACTATCGCGTTGCTTTCGACGGCGAATTGAACCGGCTCCTCGAAGTGAATGCGCTGCTGAAAACCTATGCTCCCGGCGCCCTTCAATCCCAGGACATCGCCCAGTTGCTGGATCAAGTGACCGTAAACTACTTCGCCAGGTCCTTGCCCTATGCGCAACAGGTAGCTTTTGAGCTCAATGGCGGCAGTCCGCCCACGCCGGCTGAATTCAGCGCAAAATACGTTCCAGGACTGAAGTCGACGGAAAAGCTGCGCGAGGAGATCGAAAGCAGCGCGCTGACCTCTCTGCAGAAAATGCGGGAGAAGGCCTTCAACATCATGCTGGTCTCGACGCTACTGGCCGGCACGGCGATATCTGTCATGCTTGGATTGGCTTACGTGCTCGGACGATCGCTTTTCCGGCCGATGCTTGCGGCCATACGGCAGATCGAGGATATCGCTGCCGGTAATCTGCTGCAGCCGCTACCCATGCCTCACGCGGGGCACGAGGCGCGTGAGATGTTCCAGCGGCTCGATCTGCTGCGGGAGCAGCAGCGTTTCAAGCGGCATCTGGAGGTGGAGCGCAAGTCGATGACGGAGGAGCTGAGGCGCCTCTCGCAAACCGACGCGCTGACCGGCCTTCTCAATCGTCGTGCACTCGGCGAGGCCATGGAGGAACTGTTTACAGATTCCGGAGCCGATTTCGGCGGCATTGCCATCATCATGTTCGACATCGACCACTTCAAGTCGATCAATGATCGCTACGGGCACGCCGTCGGAGATCTGGTGCTTCAAAGGACGGCGCAGATTTTGACCCACTATGTGCGCGCGCAGGATCTATTCGCTCGCTATGGCGGCGAGGAGTTCATTATCATATTGGTCGATGTCACCGAGACCTTCGCCCACACCACTGCAAAGCGGCTGTGCGAAACCCTTGCGCAGACTGTTGTCAACGAGGAGCATGAGCTGACGGTCACCGCCAGCTTCGGCGTCGATTGGCGAGCGGAATGCGCCTCGGGGCAGTGGGAGGAGCTGGCAGCCGTTGCCGACAGGCGGCTCTACCAAGCCAAGCGGAACGGTCGCAATATGGTTTGTTTCTCCGATATGCCGGAGGAAGAAGCAGCGGCAGCCGCCGAGGAAACCCGGCCGCGTGGCGCAAGCGGCGCGGATGCGGCGTGATGAGGCAGCCTGTTCCGTTGCCCGAAGGGTGAGGCAACTTATCCAAGACCAGTGGCATCAGCCCTTTAGCCACAATCTCGATCAGTAGGTAAGTGTGACGACCACCGTATCGGTATAGCTGCCCGGAGAGGGTGTCGTCTGAGGTGGCACACGACCATAGACGGTCAAAAGCTGTGCCGTTCCAGTGCCGGTCCCAGCCACGGTACTGCCGGGTGTATTGGCGTCACCCCAGGGCTGTGAGCGGTTTGAATCCTTGTAAAGGCCATAAGTCACGGTCTCCGTCCCCTTGGACATCTTTCGCGCCGTCGGTGCAGCGCTCGCGTTGCCGCCATTCAGCGAGATCGTATAGGTCGTGCCTTGCGTGCAGGTCGCAGTCACCGAGCCCGTCGCATCGACATTGGTGTGCAATACGCCCTGTGTCCCGAAATTGACATTCTGGATGCTGACCAGACAATTGGCGGCGACACTCGCGCTCACGCTGAACGGAGCCGTTCCCACCGAACCAGAAGGGGAATCGCAATTGGTGGCGCTGCTGTAGCTGTAGTAAAAGGAAGTGTCTGTGGTCGAGAAATTTGATGTAAAAGCGCCCGCCGCCGCCGTCGGTTGACTGCCCAGGACCGTACCGTACAGGGTCATGCTCCCGGTTGCCGCGCTCAAAATGCCTCCGAGTATGGTCATGGTCATGGCGAAGGCAGGCGCCCGCGACGGATAGGACCAGGTGCTCGATCCCCAGACCACGGTTCGGCCGGAATCGGAGTAAATCTGATAATTTAATGGATTGGTTCCACTCACCATCTGCCGGGCCGTTGCCGAGGAAGCGCCGCCGCTGCCCAGTCCCAAGTTCGGGCAGATGAGGATACGTCTGCCGCCATCGAGGAGGCCGCCGGTGCAGCTGATGTTCAACGTGGCGGTTGAGGTTACGGGATTGCCGGACAAAGTATCGACGGCGCCAAAATTCATGTTGGTGACGGTGAAATTGCAAGTCTGCGCAAAGGCCAGCGATGGCAGCAGCGCGACGAGGAGAAAGGCAATGGAACGAAACATTTTTTCAACCTCCTCTCAGAAACATTTCACATTGTCGATCGCGACCTGCTCTCCACGCTTTGCCTCGTAGGTGAACTGGGCGTGGCACATGCTTCCGTCTTCGAGCGATACTTCGATCGAGTTTCGCTCGTGCAGTCCCCGGATATAGGCCTGGCCGTCATAGCCGATGACGAACTCCTCATCCGATCCCTGCAATTTGCCGCTGAGACCGGCGGGCAGAGGTACGCCATTCTTGTCCCCGATCGTCACAAGTGCTGCCTGAGGGGCCTCTGCCACGCCGAATTTGACCACGACACCGCTACGATCCGCGGGGACGACGACTTCCTTCGTCGCCGGTACATCGGCATCAACGGGAAGGTTCTTGGGATCGATGGAGACGGTATTCGGCTCGTAGGAATTGAGGTTGGGCACCAGGATGCGGCCGTTTTGGTTGGTCTTGCCAACCGGCCTGTTCTGCTGCTGGACCTCGACATCGGGGGCGCCGACATCGACGACGGCAAAGGCATCGTCGATGCGGTTGGTTGTGAAGACGCCGCCGCCGGCAGCCGCAATGGCACCATCCATGCGAACCGTCGCGCGCGCATCCCGATCTTGCTGCTGAACGCCGGCTTCGACTTGCCCGAAAGGCGCCCGGTAGCTGACTGCCGCTTCCCGGTTCCTGTCCTGCCCTTCGGATGTGCGCAACCGCCAACCGAAGCTGCCATTCTCCTGCTGCATCGACTTGGAAACGTCGGCAACCAAATCGAGCCCGTCGGGCCCGCTCTGAACGCCGGTATTGGCGGTGATATTGCTCCCGAACGGGATAGAGAGACCGGCAAAGACACCGAAATTGCTGCGCTCGTCGAGATCGGTGAATGCGGTGGCGTATAGCGTCGCGTGCTTGAAGGTTTGACTGTAGGAAAGGCTGGCGATGTTGCTCTTCGTGCCATCAGCGTTTTCGAGCCTCGTGTAGGAAAGATTGAGGCTCGAAAGGTCCAGCGGCGTCGGCGCGCTCACAGTGATCTGGTCGATCGCGCGCGGCACGCCTGTGCTGAATATTGTGAATTCACCTGCGGAGCTCGCCGTCGGTTTGGCGGATACGGATGCGATGTCATCGTAATCGTCAAAGGCGCGCTGCACGCGCGCATAGAGGGCCCATCTGTTGTGGTTCAATTCGAGCGAAGCATTGACGAGCGCGCCGGACCGGTCCTCGCTCTTGCTTGCTGCAGCCGCAACCGAGGCCACGCCCCAGGCACCCAGTGGGAAAGCGGCGCCCGCGCCGCCATTCAGCAGATCCGTTCCGCCCTCGAAATGGCCCTCCAGCGTCAGCCAATCGGTCAGGCCGTAGCGAGCGGTGGCAACGCCCATGATCCGGTTGTCATAATCGTCTGATTCCGTTCCGAAATTTCGACGGGGGACACCAAGTTCGGCCGAGAAGTCCATAAGGCCGCGCCGCAGAAGCCGGTTGGAGGAATAGAACGGCAACGTTTGGGTCGTCTCCCGCCCAAGGCTGTCGCGCAGCACGACCGTTGCTTGTCCGCCGCCTGAAAAGACGGGCAGATTGGTCACTTCGAACGGCCCTGCGGGGACGTCGCCCGAATAAGTCCTGACATTCTGGGCATAGATCTCGAGCGTCGAGGGGACCGCGGCAGTTCCGGCGAATGCCGGAAGAGGCTGGGTCACCAGATCCGAGCGCAGGGAGAAATTGCGCTGAAATTGAATGCCGCCGAAATAGACCGGCCGCGTCCATGAGAGCCCGCCGGTCGTCAGGTCGCCCGCACGATAGGTGATCAGATTTTTCGCATCGGAATAGCTCCAGGTCGTATTGAGGCGGGTCACGCCGTCGAGACTGCCGTTGGAGTATCCGGCGATGAAGGATTGGCTGAGCGTGCCGTAGGGACTGAAAAGCCGAGCGTCGAACGATCCGGATATTCCCTGGAATATGCTGGAGTCATTTTTGAAAAGGCTGTTGGAGCTTGCATAGAGAGAATAGTTGAGCACGGCGCCATAGCCGGCCTGGGGTGTCTGGGCCTTGCTCTCCTCCTCTTGCCTGACGTTGATGACGTGAGGCGCGCGCTCTTTGTCATTCGCCTGAATGTAGACCCGCTGGGTCGGATCATCGACCTGATATGACAAGCCGGGCAGCGCGCCGAGTTCAATGAGCTTGTCACCCTCCGCGTGTGCCGGGGGCTTTATGCCGACCTCGCGCAGCTCCTGGGCGGTTGCTGCAAGCGAGCCGTTCGGGTGCTGTTTGAAATTGCCGATCATCTTTGTTGAGACGTTGTTGATGAATACTTCAAGGTAGACGTCGCGCGTGCCGGCGGACTGGTCGGCGGTGGCACCAGCGGCTGGCAGATCGGGAACTTCTTGAGCACGCAGTGCCGAAACCGAGAGAAAAATGCTTACAAAGACGGTGCCGGCCCTAGTTTTTCGCGACGGCGACGTTTGCATTGAACGGCCCAAGATCGCTCTGGCCTTGCAAGGTGATTGTCCCGCCCGCGAGATATCTTGCCGTGGCAATCGGCCATTGCATCGTCGCGCCGCCGAGGACGTATCCGACCAAGCCGCTACGGCTGGCGATTTTCGCGGATCCCTGAGTGAGAGTTAGGTTCGATAGCCGGAAGCGGCCGCCGCCATTATTCCTGCCGGTCAAAAGCAGGCTGTTGCCTTGCTTGCTGAGGTTCCAGGAGACTTCGGCTGGTTTGATATCGGCCCTCTTGAAAAAGACGGGAATGGAATGGCGCATGATCAGCGTTACCGTTCCGGACCGCGCGAGCTTCGGATCCGGTAATTCGTCGACGATGACACGGTACGTCTCCTCCATTTTCACCGGCGTCTTGCTCGTGCGAACCACCCGGACGACATATTGGCCGTTCGGACTCATCTTCGCCGAAGGGGGGCTCGCAACGACATCTCTCGTCGGCTCGAGCCGCTCTACGCCACCGGTCTGGCTCCATTTGAAGATGCGTACCTGAACATTGATCGTGTGATCCCCGTCGTTGGCGAGGTTGAGGACCGCAGTACCGGATGGCGCAATGAGCTCCAGGCTGGTGGGGGCCACGCGCAGCGATGCTGCGTTCACGCCGTGGGTACTCAGAAACAAAAGCATGGTCATGGCAATGCGTGGCAACATGCGTTGCATGGCAGCCTCCTGTGCGTGAGGTTTTCTAGTAGGTGACGGTGATCGCCACGGTATCGGTATAGGCACCGGGAGCAGGGGTCGTCTGCGGCGGAACCCGTCCATAAACCGTGAGGTTCTGGACATTGCCATTGCCCGTGCCAGTCTCGGTGTCGGTGCCGATCGTTGTCCCCCAGACTTGGCTACGCGCGGAATCCTGGTAGAGGCCGTAGCTGATTGTCGCCGCCCCAGGTCCGGTCATGAGACGAACGCTCGTCGTCGCGCCGGTCCCCGCGCCGGCGCTCAAGCCCACATTATAGGTTTGTCCCGTTGTACACTGAACGCCGATGGTACTCGTCTGGTCGATATTGGCGCCGATGACGCCGTTGGTGCCGAAATTAAGATTGCCGCTGCTCTGGATCAGACACTGCGCCTGGATGGTGATGCTGACCGTCATGTTGCCGTTCACGACGGTCGCCATGGCGGGCGGTTCTGCTATGATCATAGCGGCACCAAAGAGAACAGTACCGCACAGCACTCTCTGCATTCGCGATCCCCTAACCGTGTTCCCTGAAACATCGGAATATCAGAAACTAATCATATGTTATTGATTCGAGCAATCAGGCAGAGACCGCGTTTATTTGCGGTCAATATATCAAATGAGTTGCCCGCCGATATAAATCGCATTTGTTCAGCATTTACTTATGTATGGATGATATTCTCGGAAATAGGGGTTAACGCTCGCTCAGCGTGCCTATTATAATATCTACTATCATAGATAGAATATATTTTTCATTTCAACCTAACAATTCGACCCTGCTCATGGCGGCAGCCAATCGGTGATTCGACTTAGTCACGATGGAAGGAAGGGGCATAAATCGTGCGCTCTGCATGGCTGCGATGCCGGCATCAATACTCGACTTGCCGAGCGAGTGACCCGTCGTACCCCGTCAAATAGGGGTGAGCGTAGCCGCTCAATCGATAACCAACCCGAGAGCCGTAGCACCCGATCTTTCATCGCTTCCGTCAGCGGCGTTGAGCACGATATGGCTCACGGAGTCGATGATCGCGTATTTCTCCGCTTGATATCTCCAGTATTCGGAGACGAACGTGTGGGACAGCCAGAAGCTGCTCTTTCCCGGCGCGCCAACCCATCCGACGCTGCCGAATTCGGCGGCTCGCTTGAACAGGCGCTTCAGATGCGTTCTGGAAATCATGAACTGATCCTGCATCATCTTCATGGAAACACGGCCGATCAGCACCTTGTCCGCTGCAAAGTCGATCGAGGTTATCCGGGAGATGAGGTAATCCATGACAATGCTGCCGGATGTGGCCCAGTTGAACAGGTTGTACGTCACTCCGGGATTGCGAAGAGCATCGCTATCCACGATGCGCTTGGCAATGATGGGATGCATGCGCCAGGTCGCTTCCGGATCGAGGGCGATCGTCGCCATGCGGTTGCCGCCGTCGAGCGTATCGAGCACGATGAGATGGGTATGGATCCAGCGCATCATGTAGTCGCGAGTGAATGGTGTCGGCTCCAGTAGGGTGATGCGACGATCCGGACTGCGCTGCACCGGCTGAATGAACTTGTAGGCCAGCATCTCCTTTAGGAAGGCGGCGGCGGTATTGCGGCTGGCGATGCCGTGCTTCACGGCAAAATCGATGAATCGGCTACTATAAAGCCCTGGCGTCGGCTCGTCGGGATAGCCGAGGGACAGCGAAAAACCCGCATGTGCCATAAGCCATCGCTGCTGCGCTGCCATAATGGAGGCTATGCGGGGATTCTCGCTGTATATCGCCATAAGCTCATGTGCGCTCTGCAATATAGCAGATAGAAAATGCTCGTTGCGAACTAGCGCATTTGCCGTGAATACCATGCGAAAAATTCAATATTTTAAGTTTCATAAGGGAATCGTGAGTGGCTCCAGCCTCGGCCACGGGATGATAAGATCATAAGAACAGTTGTTTGTCTCGTGGTCTGCTCGATTAACTTTAAGCATAAGGCTTAACGGGGAAGTGTATCCCTTAAGCATCAGCCATTTTCGGCCCGCGCGCTTTCTTCAACATTTCTTTGCACAAGGCCTGCAGTTAGCCATGTTTCGGTAAAATCCGCGCCACAGTTCTCGCGAGAATGGGCATTCTAGATTTTGTCGGATGGAGCGATCGATGGATACGCAGCCTGTGAGATGGTGGAATGGTCAAAGCGAGACGACCCGGAGGTTGGGTACCGGGCTCGCAGTTTGCGGCACCGTGGTCGGTGCTCTCTATCTGATTGTCGAAACGGCCCCGACCGAGCGGGCTATGCGGCTGTTCGACGAGAGCGGCCGCATCACAGTCAGTAGCGCCAAGCCTTTCGAACATGTCGCGATGAATGGGCCGCAGCTCGCAATCGATGCGAGCCCGGTCCAGCAGCTAATGTCCGTGCCGATCCCGACATCGTCGCCTCTTGCTGCCGTCAAAGCCACGGTTCCGGCAAAGCATGTGGCGTCTCGTTCCGATATTGCAAAGACCAAGGTTGCAGCTGCCAGCGGCGTCGAACAGTTTGACCGCTGCCTGCCGCAATGTGAAACGCGCGATCCTTTGATTGCAGGCTATCCGCAATATGCCCAGGCCGAAGTGCCGCCAGTGAGCAGCGATCCGGCTCCCGTGGTGGAGGAAAGCGTAGGGTTCCGCCCGCTGGCGGGAGCGCGCAACCTGTTGAGCCAGGCGGTGGATGCGCCCGGCAACGTGCTTCGTCGCGGACGGCAGGCGCTCGACGATGTCGCTCGTCTTGACTGGTAAGCCTCCGCGCCTCCCACATAAAGCAGCCCCATTTCGCAACGAGGCTGCTCTTCGTTTAGATCTCGATGGGAGTTATTCTGCCTGACGTTGCGACTATGCTCGCTCCGCCCAGATCTTCGCCAGTTCAACGAGCGTTTTAACGGCCCTTTCCATATCCTGCCGGCTCACCCATTCGAGCGGCGAGTGAAAAGCATGGCCGCCGGCAAAGAGATTGGCGCATGGCAAGCCCTTGAACGAGAGCCGAGAGCCATCCGTGCCGCCGCGAATGCTGCCGCGCACGGGCGTCATGCCGGCGCGCCGGATTGCCTCCACGGCATGATCGACGATTTCCGGATGACCGTCGAGAACGGTCTTCATGTTGCGGTACTGGTGCTTCACCGTGAAGGTGTAAGACGAGCCGGGGTAGGCTGCCATGACGTCCTTGACGATCCCCTCCAGCATGGTCTCCTTGACCGCGAGGCCAGCCTCGTCGAAATCGCGGATGATGAAGCCGAGCGAGGCCTTGTCCATCGAACCGCTGACACCGGTCGGATGGATGAAACCGTCACGGCCGCTCGTCGTTTCGGGCGCGATGTCCTTCGGCAGCCTGTGGATGATCGCGCCGGCGATCTTGATGGCATTCTCCATCTTGCCGAGGGCAAAGCCTGGATGGATGGCGACACCCTGGATGAGGACCTCGACGCCGTCAGCCGAAAACGTCTCGTCTTCGATGTGGCCTGCGGTTTCGCCGTCAACCGTATAGGCAAATTGCGCGCCGAGCTTCTTGAGATCCACCTTGTCGACGCCACGGCCGATCTCTTCGTCGGTCGTGAACAGGAGCTTGATCGTGCCGTGGCTGATATCCGGATTGTCGACGAGATATTGGGCCGCCGCAACGATCTCGGCGAGGCCTGCCTTGTCGTCGGCACCGAGCAATGTCGTGCCGTCGGAGGTGATAATGTCATTGCCGATCTGGTCGCGCAGGGCAGGGTGCTCCTCGACGCGAATGACCTGCTGCGGGTCGCCGATTAGCCTGATATCGCCACCGCGATAATCCCGCAGAACCTGCGGCTTGACGTTCGTGCCGGTGAAATCCGGAGCGGTATCCATGTGGGAGCAGAAGCAGATCACCGGAACCGGCTTGTCGACATTGGAATGAATGGTCGCGTAGACGTAGCCGTGCTCGTCCAGATGCGCATCGGTCAGCCCGATCGCCAGCAGTTCATCGACGAGAATGCGTCCCAGATTCCTCTGCTTCTCGGTGGATGGTTGCGTGTTCGAGGTCGGGTCCGACTGGGTGTCGACGACGACATAGCGAAGGAAGCGATCGGTGACGGTATCGGTCATGAGCTTGGCTCCAATTGGTTTTCTGCGTTGCATAGCTATAAAGCTGTGCCGCCTTAGCGTGAATCCGTTTCGCGCTAAACGAAGATGCCGAATAACAGGAAAACATGGGCCGGAGCCACGGAAAGCGGAGCCGGCTTGCCGACAAGGGCTCAGCAAGAGGCTGAGCGATGGCTCCAGCCAAGAAATGGCCGCCCCAGCGGGAGCCAGGGCGGCCGTAGAAACCATGCCGCTTCGCTGCGGCATATATCTTAGTTCGCCGGAGTCAGCGTGACAGACGTGCCGGTCGCGGCAAGGTTCAGGCCGAGCTGGCCGGTCACGCTCACAGTCTGGAGATGGATCGAGCCGGCGGTGCCGCCAACAAGAATGTTCGTGCCGATGCCGGCACCGACGGTCGCTTCGACGGTAGCACCCTGATAGAGGCCGCTCAGCGAGCCATGATGATAGCCGGCTGTCGGCGCGAAGACTGCCCAGAGGAGACGGCTGCGAGTGGTGAAGCCGAGATCGACACCCATCTTTCTGATCGCACCGGTATAGTGATCGATGCGCTCGCGTCCGACCGTCGAATGGAAGGTGCAATCCACCTCCTTGGCCGATCCGAGCACATAGCCGACGCCACCGCCGATATCGCAATCGAGATAGCCGATCTTAACGCCGTTGCGCTGGTCGGATTCCTCTTCGCGATAGGTCGTCGTCAAATCCGCCGCGCGCGCCACCGCCGTGCCGGCGACGATCAACGACGCTGCAGAAAATGCCAGTGTCAGAATTTTTCTCATCTGTTTTCTCCTTGTCAGAGTATTATGGGTGTCGGGCACCCTGTGCGGTCGAGCCGATAGAATCAACCCTTACCCAACGTCTGTAGCCGCAGAACGATCTCAAAAATAAGGCGGCTATCGTCATGATCCGCCTCACAATATAGAGCGCTATGCCGGTGGCGGCAGCCCCTTGCTCTTTCACGTTTTGCAACCGACTGAATCGCGCCGCGTCAAATCGGCCGCGCAAGAGTGCAGAACCCGAGGTTTCGGCCGATCACGCGTCTTCCAGCAGTTTCTCTTTTGCGGTGAAGGCAAAGACATCGACCGGTTCGCCAAGGCCCTTCAGCGGAAAGGAGCCGAGGCATTCCATATCGCGCTGGCAACCAGCCATGTCGACGAATGCCTTGGACAGCAGCACCGGCCGCTTCACCTGCTTGGTCAGCGTCTCCAGCCGGGAGGCAATGTTGACGGCTGGGCCGATGACGGTGAAGTCGAGACGGGTGCGTGAGCCGATATTGCCGTACATCACGTCGCCGACATGCACGCCGACGCCGTAGCGCAGCACCTCGCGGCCATTCTTGCGATTTTCGTCGTTGAGCGCTGCGACCGCTGCCTGTGCCTCGCTGATGGAGACGAGGAGATTGTGGCAGGCGTCGGGATTGCTGAGCGGAAAGATCGCCAGGAGCCCGTCGCCCATGAATTTGAGAATTTCGCCGCCATGCTTTTCGATCGGCTCCACCATCGCGTCGAAGTAGCCGTTGAGCAGCTCGATAACGTCGTCGCGCGGCCACATGTCCGAGATCGAGGTGAAGTCGCGAAGGTCGCAGATCAGGATCGCTGCGCCCACCGTGGTGCCGCTGCCGCGCGTGGTCGCGCCCGCCAGGATCTTCTCGCTGGCATGCGGCCCGACATAGGTGCGCAGCATTGTGCGAGTCATGATGTTCTTCAGCCTGATTTCGGTCACCATCGTCAGCGCCGGAAGCAGATCCTTCAGGAAGGTGATGTGCGCGTCGGTGAAGCCGCCCGGCGCATCCGAGGCGAAGGTGACGATATGGCGCTTACCGAGCGTGTGGTAGATCGGCCAGGCGATGTAATCGGTCAGTCCCTCCGCATGCAACTCCTTATAGAGCGAATAGGGAAGCTCATCCTTATGCGAAACCTCAAGATTTTGCCGGACCTCGACGGCCCCGTTGAAGATTTCGTTGATGGGGCTGGCCAGAAACTGCGGCGTGTTCTCGACGCCATAACTGAAAGTGGCGATGTCGCCTTCCTTCATGCCGGTACGCCAGAGGATTCGCGCGCCGAGCCACTGCGGATGCAGCGTCCTGAAATGCAGCGTCGATCGTCCGACCGGAACTCCGATCGCCCGCATCTTCTCGCACAACTCGACGAGGATGTTGTCGATGAAGCGTTGATCGCGAACGTCATTCATTAGCCAATCGAGGATCTTGCTCTGCTTCGTCGGCCAGATGCCACGGTCATCGATTTCTGAGCCGGCCATTGTCTCCATAGAAGATTGCATTTCCATACCCCGTAAATTCCTTCGCCTGTCATCGGCTCACGCAGCGTGACTATATCTTCCTCGCCATTTACCGGGAACGGTATTCGCGCCCAAGCTCGAGGATTTACAAGCCACTCGTCCGGTCTGGCGCGGCAGCGCTGAATCGGTCATATCACTGATATGGTTCCGCAGCTTGCCTGCGGCAAACATTTTGTTGGAAGGGCAAAGAATTGAGAGCATATTTGGCGGGGCCTGAGGTGTTCCTCCCCAATGCGAGAGAGGTTCTGGACCGCAAGATTGCCATGGCGCGCAGCTATGGTTTTACGCCGGTATCGCCCGGCGATCTTACGGTTCCCGAAACGGAAACAAGGCATCTGCGCGGTCTCGCCATCAGCGCCATCAACGAAAGCCTGATGACGAGCGCCGACCTGATCATCGCCAATCTGACGCCGTTTCGCGGCGTTTCGGCCGATGTCGGCACGGTCTTCGAACTGGGCTTCATGTGCGCCCGCGGCTGCCCGGCCTTTGCCTTCTCCAATAGCAGCGAAAATCATTTCGAGCGAGTGAGCGATCTCTATGGTGGCAACGTGCAGCTCGGCCCGGACGGACGCCACCGCGGACCGGATGGCATGGCGCTGGAAAACTTCGATATGACCGAGAATCTGATGCTGGACGGCGGCATCGCGGTCCGAAACGGCGCGATAATGACGCGCAGGGTGGCACCGGGCCAGCTCTTTCTTGACCTGACAGCCTTCGAGGATTGTCTGAAGCTGGCTGCCGAAAAATTGTTGAAACCGGCAATTCGCGCCTGATCTCTGGCGAGTGTCCGCTTGGTTTCGAGGCCGATCAATTGGATGCAAGGCGGGAAGCATGGCAGTTGCGAGCATTCCTGCCGCGATGGTGGCAGGCATGCCAGAGTGTCACCACGGCCCTCCCAGAAGGTCATCGATGGCTTTAGCTCTTGCCGGGAGCCGATCATAAGCTGCGATATCCGGTTTGGCGAAGCCAGCAAGGCCGAGCGAGCTTAGAATATCGTGCCCTTCCGGGCTTCGGTGCGCCTCAAGAAGGGCAGCTTGAAGTGCATTGATCCTCTCGGAAGGCTGCTGCCTGGCGGCGACCAGAAGTGGAAAGGGCGCCGGCCTTGTTGTTGCGACGATGCGCAATGGGGCAATCATGTCCGGCTCGTGCAGTTCCAGTAGCTGATAGGCGTAGGCGTCGATCGCACCGACATCGATCGCACCGGTGCGGATTGCCTCGACCACGCCACGCGGATTGAGCAGCGGGCCGGTGGTTTCGCGCACCGAACGTCCGTTTGCGATCTCGGCGAAGAATTCCCGCGGGGCATTGTAGCCGGACTGCGAGTCCCGCACGGTCCAACCCCAGCGCAAGGTCGCAAGATCGGCCTCTGCGAACAGTTTGTCACGCGCGGCGACGATGTGGCTTGCATAGACCGGCTGCCCCTTGGCCCAATCCGCCAGCGAAACGGGCGCAGCTAGCGGCACTGGTCGTTCGGCTGCTGCAACCCTCGAAAACGGAAAGCCGCACATGAAGACCGCACCCATGTCCGGCCGCGACCAGAGTTCGGAGAGGGGAGCTGGTGCCGCATGCAGAATGACCTCAATGTCGATACCGGATTGGCTCGACAGCCAATGGAAAAGGCGATCCCATAGTCCCGAAATCTTCGGGCTGAGATTGTACATGCGCGAACAGGCAATGGCTGGGGAGAGGCGCGTCGTCATGGCGGTCACGCGAAACGGAGGCGCTGGCCGATATTCATGCGCCTGGCCTTGTCGACCATCGCCGCGCCGAGTGCGACGTCGGTGGTGCTGAGCCCGCGATGCCAGAAAAGGATGGTCTCATCGTCGTTTTCGCGGCCTGGTTTAGCGCCACAGACGATCTGGCCGATTTCAGCATGCAGCGTCTCGGCGGTGACCTTGCCTTCGTCGACGTGGCGGCGCAGCGCGCCGAACGGACGGCCAGGCCCGCACTGACCCCAATCGTCGACCACCACCTTGTCCATGATGTCGGTCAGGTCGAATTCGAGCGCGCTCATCGTGCCGTAGGGGACGACGAAAGCACCTTTCTTGACCCAGGCGGTCTTGAAGAGTGGCGTCGGCTCCGGCAGGCGGCTGGCCTCGATCATGATGTCGGCACCCTTGAGGCAATCTTCCCAATTGTCCGTCACGATGATCTTCTTGCCCAGATCCTTCTCCAATCGCGCGGCGAAGGCGTCGCGGCTTTCCGGGCGGCGTGAATGGACGCGGATCTCGTCGAAATCGAAGAGGTGATCGAGCAGGCGCACGTTCCAATAGGAGGTGCCGCGCGCGCCGATATGGCCGAGGATCTTGCTGTCCTTGCGGGCAAGATGCCGGGCGCCGATCGCCGTGACGGCACCAGTGCGCATGTCGGTGATGGCAGTCGCATCGATAATCGCCTTCGGCACGCCGGTGCGTGGATCGAACAGGTTGAGCACGGCCATTTCAGAGGGCAGGCCCTGCTTGTAATTGTCGACGAAATCGCCGGCGACCTTGACGCCGGCATAATCAAGCGGTTTCACATAACCGCGCAACACATTGAAATGACCTTTGTCTGAGCTTTCCGGGACGAGATGGACACGAGGTTCGATCACGGTCTCGCCACGCCCCTGCGCGTCGAGCGCCTTGGTAACGGCGTCAAGAATCTCATCGTTGGAAAGCGCAAGTGCCTTCGCATCGATGGCGTTCAGATAGTCGATCCAGATTTCCTGCATTGCCATTCTCCAGGTCAGTTGCCGGTCATGCCGGCTTATCGAGGAAGGAGGCCGCGGACGGCCTGCCGGAAAGCTTCAATCAGGTGAGGCTATGCTCTTGGTGCTGCTGCCCCTGATTTCGTCATGGATGGGGAGCAGCCCTTTCTTCCCAAGGTGTATTTCCTATGAATTCCGAAAGCCTCTGAAAATCCGGTCCCTGAGCCCGGTCCTCGTCGAGCGGCGGCACAAGGGCGCGAACCTGCCGATAGGCCTGTTCTGTGCCCGCGCCAAGCTCACCCTGCACGCCGCGAAGCTCGACGGCCTGGGCCGAAGCGATGAGCTCGATGGCAACGAGATAGCGCAGCCGTTCGATGATCGCCTCGGTCTTTGCCAGAACGCTTGGCGCCATCGATGCCTGGTCCTCGATGCCATCGGCGACCGGAATGGGCGTCAGCGAAATCGGCGCAGCAAAATGGCGTATCTCGGTTTCGAGCGCCGAGACGGTTTTTTGCACGGTCGCGAAACCTGTGCGGCTCTGGCCGAGCGGCGTGAGGAACCGTGGCAGTTCCGACATCGCAGCCGACATGATCTTCATCGTGCGGTAGGCCGTCGCGGCTGCGCAATGCGCCAGCGCCTGGCCGAGGCGCTCCCAGGCGAGCACGAAAGCCGTCATGTCGAAATTGCCATGCGAAAGGACGAGGCCTTCGTCCGCCAATACGACGGGGTTGTCACCGGAGCTGGCGATTTCGATCTCCGTCGCCTCGCGAGCCTCGGCGATCGCATGGAGAAGCGCACCCCAGACCTGCGGAGCACAGCGATAGCTCAAAGGATCCTGCAGCCGCCGGGCCGCGCCTTCGGTGAGCAGCGAGCTTCCGGAAAGCAGGTCGCGGAGCCTCGTTGCCGCCTCACGTTGACCGAATGCCGGCCTTGCCGCCAATGCCCGGTCGTCGAAAGCGGATACGTTGGCGCGGAAGGCTTCGAAATTCAGTGCGATGGCCGAAAGCGACCAGTCGGACAGCCGCTCCACATCTTCGAGGCAGAGGCAGGCTTTCCCGACGGAGAGGCTGTTGGCGACGACAAGAGCGTGACCGTCCTTCGGCCCGAAAGGCAATGGTTTCAGTCCAGCCGTTTCAAGAGCTTCGCCGGCCGCCATGACGACACCGCCGACTTCGGCCTCACCATCCCCTAACAAGGCCCGACCCATATGTGCAAGCGGCGCGAGATCGGCGGCGCCGATGGAGCCCAGCGAGGGCACAACGGGATGGAAGCCGGCATTCAGCGCCGCCACCAGGCCGGAGAACACCGGCAACGAGACGCCAGAGCCGCCAGCTGCCATGCCGGTGATGCGCGCCGCCATCATCGCCCGCACGACATCCCGCGGCAACGATGCTCCGACGCCGACTGCACGGGCTTGCGGCACACGCATCTGGAAAGCGACAAGATCATCCGTATCGAGCCTGGTATCGACGCCTGCGCCGAGTCCTGTCGTCAAACCATAAACTGGCCTATCGTCTGCCAGATAGCGTTCCACGACGGCACGTGCGGCGACGATCTTCCGCTCGACATCAGGTGAAATCTCAATCCAGGCGTTCTGCCGCGCGATCGCGGCGATATCGCTCACCGTCGGGGGCATTCCGGTGAAGGATATGATGTTGTCCGCCTTGCTCATTGCCGCCTGCCTCCAAGAAGTGTGATCGGTTTCCTGCGATCTTCGCCGGAATGCGCCTCCCGTCGAAATCTGTCGCTGGAATAGATCAGCACACACATATCACGGCATGGGGGTGGCGACAGTCATACCGATTGGAGAACACTCTATCTCCTCGCTCCGTTGGATCAGATGTCGCATCGCATCCTGCCATGCTCTTCATTGGAACGTCTTGGCTGATAGCAGGCCTATGCGATCGGCTGACGGCTCATTCAACTTCATCGACAAAAAGACGAGCATTGAACCACTTTTCACAAAGTGGTTCCTGCCGATGTCCACAGCCGCAGCTCAGTTCGCTGACCCAGACATGACGGAGGAAATCGACGGCCGGAGGACACAAGATCGTCTTTGCGAACGGCAAGGGCGAATTCTGGACCGACGAGCGCTGCTAAATCACCGAGCTGCACAATTGCGACGCATCCTCGGAAGTGCAGCTTGCATTGGAGCAGGTTGGGGTCACCACCCAGCTCATAGCCTCATCGGCGTGAAGCAGAGGCTCTAGGTCGGCGATCAGGCCGTGATACCAGCAATGATTTCCGTTATGTATATCTCCTAAGTCGGCAAACGCTGCCGTTTGGCGGGTGACATCAGTTTCGGCTTGCAGCCAGAAGCGGTCTGATTTCCTGGGTCGTCCCGTCAGTCAGTCCAAGATCGGTGACGTGCGGGCCGGGGTTGCATGCAAGGCTGGCCCCAACGACTGCCTTGAAGGTGCGAATTGGCGGCATCCAATCGGCGATTGCATCGGCTGCCGCGCGCAGCTTGGCGAAGTCGTCGGCAACTTGCTTTGCAGGAGCGTCCGACAACAGTCCGCAGACGGGCAGGGCGAGCACGGCCGTAACCTTGCCGTCTGCCGACGTTGCCATGCCGCCGCAGGCGTCGATGACGGCATTGGCAGCCGCAGCCATATCTGCGGGATCGCGACCGAAGACGGTAAGGTTGTGGCTGTCATGCGATATCGTCGTTGCCAGGGCGCCGCGCCAATGGCCCCAATCTTCCAGAATGCCGATGACGGGCGTGGGGTCTTTTCTTCCATGGCGATGGATGACGGCCATCAGGAGCATGTTGTCAGGCAGCAAGAGCTTGTCGTCGCGCACCTTGACAACCGCCTCTCCCCATTTGGTGAAACGCGGGCTGACGACCGTGTGGACACGCGCCTCGGTCGTGCCTGGAAGCCTGATGTCAAAATCGGCGGCAGAAAGCCTTTGAAGCTTTACGGTGTCGCGGTAGGCGTCTGTAGAGACGCTATCACCGGCTGCGGTAAGTTCGCCATTTCTTGCGACCTCGCGACCCGATGCATAAACACGGTCAACCACGATCTTTTCGAGATCGGACAGGATGACGATATCAGCGCGCCGGCCAGGAGCGATCAGTCCGAGATCGTACCGATTGAACCACATTGCGGCATTGAGCGTGGCGGCGCGAATGGCGTCGATCGGCTTCATGCCGTGGGCAATGAGACGCCTGAGAACGGATGACATTGCTCCGTCGCTCACAAGATCATCGGGGAAGACATCGTCGGTGCAGATCGTCAGCGTCTGCGGCAAATGCGGCAGCTTCTTCAGCGCCTCGATTACGCCGGGAAGGACATAGTCATGGGAACCGCGCAACTCGACGGTAAGGCCGGCTCGCAATTTCGCCAGCAGATCTTCGCCCGACGTAATCTCATGATCCGATTGAATGCCAGCCGAGACAAAGGCCTGCAAATCCGCGTCTTCGAGGCCGCGGGCATGGCCGCAGACGCGCTTGCCGCTGGCAAGCCCGGCTTCCACGACGCCGCGCATCGGCTCGCTTCGCTCAAGCACGCCGCGCATGTTCATCACTTCGGCAACGCCCGAAATCTCCGGCCAGCGCAGCATGGTTGCCATTTCGCCGGCCCGGAATTCCGCACCGGCGAGCTCCAGGCCTGGTGCCGAAGGGACGCAGGATGGCGCCAAGGTCAAAAAGCGCAGCGAAAGTTGTTTGGTTTCTTCCAGCGCCCATCGAATGCCGTCGAGGCCGGCGACATTACCAACTTCATGGGGATCCCAGCACACGGTCGTCGTTCCCTGAGGGACGACGGTCTCCGCATATCGCCTCGGCGTTACCATCGAGCTTTCGACATGCATGTGCGTGTCGATAAATCCGGGCGTGATGAAGCGTCCTGAGGCATCGATGGTCTGCTTGGCGTCCGTCCTGCTTGCTGGAGCATGAACGCTTGCAATCAAGGGGCCGACAAGGCCGATATCGGCCGGCCGCATCTCCGAGGTTGCGACGTCGACAAGTGTCCCGCCGACGATCAGCACATCGAATGGCTCAAGACCGCGTGCCGCCCGTACGGCGTGATCGCGCAGGGCAGACGAATTGAGGTCATGAGGTTCATTCGGCATTTTTATCTCCCTGAGAGAAGGCCGACGGGCGTGCGGTGGATTGCCTCACGACAAGATCGGTTGGGAAAATTCTACTGGCATCAGCTTCGCCGGTGACGAAGGAAAGCGCATGGATGGCCACCGCCTCGAGATCCTGGCGGACCGTGGTGAGGGGCGGCGAGACTATCTGCGCCCACATCAGGTCATCAAAACCCGTGAGCGATATATCCTGCGGGATGCTGTAGCCTCGGTCCCGGACAGCGAGAGCAAAGCCTATGGCGAGCGCGTCATAGGCGGCAGCGCAGGCGGTAAAGCGACCGAGATCGAGCTCGCGGCCAAGAACACTGCCTGCTTCGAGGGTTGCGTCGCTATATTTCAGCGTCGGCTGGATCCCAGCCGAAACGAAGATCTCGCACATTCCTTCGACGCGCTCGCGCGCCACCAGCGAATTTTCCGGCCCGGCAAGGACAAGAAGTTTGTCGTGACCGAGCTCAATCAGGTGCCGAGCTACCTTGCGACCACCTTCGCGGTGATCGCTTGCAGCAATGTTGCCGGCGGTGGCGGCGCTGTCGATGATGGCAACCGGAACTGAAAAGCTCTTCGGCATAACTGTCGTGCCTCGAGTCGGTATGATGATCAGAGCATCGACGCCGCGAGCGATCATGTTTCTTATTTCGAAATCCTGCTGCGCGGGATCACCCTCGCTGTCGCCGATCAAGACGGCAAGGCCTCGCTGCTTGGCGGCGCGTTCGATGGCCTGGGCAAAGGCGGGAAACAGAGGCTGCCCGATATTCGGAACCAGCAAGCCGATTGTATTGCTTTTCCCCGTGCGCAGCGCGCGCGCCGCGTGATCCGGGACATAGCCCAGCGTCTCCGCCTCTGCCCGAATCTGCAAGGCCAGGGCCGGCGAAACTCGTCCCTTACCACGCAGGGCATTGGAAACGGTTGCCGTAGAGACACCCAGCCTGTCTGCAATCTCGCGAATCGAAGAAGGGCGTGTTTCGCTCATTTGGGAATGGTCTCGATCTCCTCTGATTAAACGATTAATCAAAGTGACGTATTTTTGCAAGTCCTTATTTGCAGAGGATGTCTTTTGCGCGAGGTTCGCCGATAATGGTCTATCCGCATCTATAGGTGAAACAGCCTTAGCCTCATCGCGTCGATTGGTTCAAGGCTAAACGCATGGATTGTAGCTCGCCATCGGCCGCTGAAGCCATCGGCAGGCACAACAATGGATCTTATCGCCATTTTTCGCCTTCCGTCCAAAAAATGCGGAAAGTCTATAGGAAGTATATAGATAATGTAAATCCTATATATGAACTATCATATGTGAGAGATAGTCTATCGCGTCTGCGTATTAAAGCCTCTCCTTGAAGTAATGAAGGGGCGAATCCACGCCCTAAAGATTTCGTTAAGTATTATGATTTATTAAAATTGAACATACTAATTTTGCAAATTCGAAGGAACTAAATCCTTCGTCGACTGAATTTCTAGTTGAAAGAGCCGGAAGGGATATCACGACGATGTTAGGAATCCATGGTGCCGCTGGAACGATGAAAACCGGTGCGTTGGATGCGATGAGCGCCAATATCATGATCGCCGACGCCAAACTCAACATTGTCTATATCAATCCGGCAACTCGGGAATTGCTGCAGGAGGCCGAAAACGACCTCAAGAAAGAACTGCCGCGGTTCAGCATGGCGACCCTCGTCGGCTCCAACATCGATATCTTTCATAAGAATCCGGCGCATCAGCGTTCAATGCTCGCGGCTTTGAAGAAACAACACAGGGCGACGATATCCGTTGGCCAGCGCATGTTCGATTTGATCGTGACGCCGCTTATGCGAGCAGAGAGGATCATGGGCTTCGTCGTTGAATGGGCCGATGCGAGAGCGAGAATCCAGAATACCGATTATCGCAATCAGCTGTTGGCGATCAATCGTGTGCAGGCTGTCATAGAGTTCACGCCAGCCGGCGAGATCGTCAGCGCCAACGACAATTTCCTGGCGGCGGTCGGCTATACGCTCGCCGAAATCAAGGGGCGAAATCACCGCATATTTCTGGAGGAAGGCGAGGCGGGAGATCGTCAGTTTGAGCAGCTCTGGACAGATCTCCGCGCCAACAATCCTCATATTGGGGATATTATACGCTACGGCAAAGGCGGAAGAGCCATCTATCTGAATGCGTCCTACAATCCGATCACGAATGACGCTGGAAAAGTCGTAAAAGTCGTCAAATTCGCAACCGACGTCAGCGAGCGCGTATTCGCAGTTCGCACGGTCGGCGATGCATTGTCGAAACTCGCGCTCGGCGATCTGAGCTTCTCGCTCGATCGGCATTTCGCAAAGGATTTCGAGGCTTTGCGGGAGAATATGAACTCGGCCATGCAGCAACTCGGCGAGACGCTCGCCTCTGTTTCCCGGTCCACCGGCTTGATCGATGATGGTGCGCGCGAAATCAGCGATGGCGCCAGCAATCTCTCGCGGCGCACGGAGCAGCAGGCTGCGGCGCTGGAGGAAACGGCAGCCGCCCTCGATGAAATCACGGTCAATGTCGGCAACGCCTCAAAGCGGGCCAATGAGGCGCGCCAGGCCGCCGCAACGGCAAATGACAGCGCATGCCGCTCCGGACAGATCGTTGCCGATGCCGTCGGCGCAATGGCGCGTATCGAGGAGTCCTCCAATAGCATCGCCAACATCATCGGCGTGATCGACGAGATCGCCTTCCAGACGAATCTCCTGGCGCTCAATGCCGGCGTGGAGGCTGCGCGCGCCGGCGAAGCGGGTAAGGGATTTGCCGTCGTCGCTCAGGAAGTGCGTGAACTCGCCCAGCGCTCGGCCAAAGCTGCCAAGGAAATTAAGGAGCTGATCCGAAATTCCTCGGAAGAGGTGAAGCATGGCGTGAAGCTCGTCCATGAGACGGGCGATGCGCTCAAGACGATCCAGGACAATATCACCTCCGTCAACGAGCATATGCAGGCCATAGCGGTCTCCGCGAACGAGCAGTCCACCGGATTGTCCGAGGTCAATTCCGCCGTCAACCAGATGGATCAGGTGACGCAACAGAACGCGGCAATGGTGGAGGAGGCAACAGCCTCAAGCATGACGCTGGCCCAAGAGGCCGAACGGCTGCGGCAGATGATTACGCGCTTCAAGCTGCCGGGGCAGTCAAGCTACGCCGGGGCAGCTCAATCCGCGGCCATGTCGACCAATGAGGATGCATTCGCCTCGTTCGGCGAACCGAAGAAAATCGTACGCCTGTCCTCCAATTCGGTAGCGAGAGGTCGATGAGGAAGCGCACAGGTCCCGGCGGATGGAAAGGTTCGATGTCGAATCCGCAAAAGGACCTGTGCAGCCCTCACGAGCAATTGGGTTAAGAGCGATCGGCGTTCATTCGATCATTTCCGGAAGCGACGGTTCAGCCGAAGGCTGGATCGTCGCTTTCGTCAAATAGGAGCTTGCTGTCACGCATCGGATAATACGGTGCGTGCGGCAATCGCTCATGTTTTCGCTATGAGCCTAGCAATACCCTGCAAGATATTTGGATCTCGCCGGACGGCATCTGCCGTCGGGTCAGACGTATGCTTCCCGCTTGCCGAAGTCGGTGGAGGCGTCGAAATTCTTGGTTCCGATGCGATCGCTTTCGCCGGAAAGCGCCGAGCCCGATTTGCCACCCTTATTTTCAGTGTTTGCGGCCGAGTTCGCCTTATCGGCGTCCTGGAGCTTTTGAAGCTGTGCTTGAAGCTTGCCTATCTGCTTTTGCAGGGAGGCCTTCGTCTTTTCGTCCGTTGCCTTAACCAGCTCTTTCGTCTTCTCCTTGATTGCGGCTTGAAGCTGAGCCTCGGTGGCGGCAGACGATGAGGCGTTGGCAACTGCCGTTGCAGCCGCAGATGAAGAGACAGCAGAAACCATGGAGCGTTGCCCTTTGAAAAGTTTGCGCGAGCATCGCATGGCCTTGGTTAACGCAGGACTAATCCGTAGCCTGCCGGGCATGACAGTTGCCGAGTTGTGTTATGGACGAAAGTCTCCGGATCGTCGCTTTGAACGAGCACTGCGATGCCGCAAGGGGCTGGGGTACAGCGGCGCCGGCAAAGCCCCAAGCTTAAGATAACCTCCTTCAGCGCAGGGTGGGGTCCAGCCTGTCGCGCAGCCAGTCCCCGACGATCGATATCGAAAGTGTCGTGACAACGATGATCGCGGCGGGTGTCAGCATGATCCATGGTGCGGACTGGATATAGTCGCGGCCGTAGCCAACCATGTTGCCGAGACTGGTCTGCGGCGGCTGCAAGCCGATGCCGAGGAACGATAGGCTGGATTCGAGCAGGATGACGCCAGGGATGTTGAGCGTCATGGCGACGACGATCGTGGTGGAAATATTGGGCAGGATATGTCTTAGGTAAATGCGGGCCGGCGAAGCGCCGATATCGCGGGCGGCAACCGCATAGCCCTGGGCATTCGCGGAAATCGCAAGCCCCCGCGCCATGCGGGTGATGATATCCCAGCCGTTAAGGCCAAGCAGCAACACGAAGATGATGAGAGAATTGCCGAGGAATGCCAGCACGGCTATGGCGATGATCATGAAAGGCATGGCCAGCTGGGCGTCGACCATCATCAGGATCAGCTGGTCGACCCAGCCGCGAAAATAGGCGGCAAGGAACCCCAGCGTCACCCCGATGATGGTGGTGATGATGGTGGCGGCGAGTGCGATGGTGATTGATATGCGGATCGAAGCGATGACGCGGGAAAAGACGTCGCGTCCAAGCTGATCGGTGCCGAGCATGTGCTCGAACGTGCCGCCGAACAGAGCGGGCGGGCGAAGGCGCGCCAGGACATTGGTGGCCATGAAATCATAGGGCGCCAGCCAATGGGCAAAGAGCGCGACAAGAATCATCAGCCCGAGCCAGGCGAGGGAGATCAGCACCAGCGGCGGCCAAGCGGAGAAGAAGGCCCGGAGGCCGCATTTCCTCTGGATAACGCCGCCGAAGGCCGGCGCGTTTTCAACTTCGGCTGCCATCGGAAGTTCTCCTATGATTTGGCCTGGCGTGGCGCGCGCATGCGCGGGTCGATGACGCCGTAGAGAAGATCGACCAAAAGGTTGGACATGACCATCATCGCGCCGATGAGCAGCAGGATGACCTGCACCACCGCCAGATCGCGGGACGTGACCGACGAGATCAACAGACGCCCGATTCCGGGCCACGAGAAGACGCTTTCGACGACGACGGCGCCGCCAACCATTGAGCCGAGCATGAAGCCGAAGATGGTGACGATAGGCACGGCGGCATTGGGCAGTACGTGGCGAATGACGATTTTGGTCCACGGCACACCCTTGGCGCGGGCGGTCCGAACGAAAGGTTGACCGAGCACTTCGACCATTGCTGAACGGGCGTAGCGCGCGATGACCGCAGCGCCGGCGATTGAGAGGGTCACGATGGGCAGTACCATGTGGAGCGGGCTCGAGTAACCGCCTGACGGCAGCCAGCGCAACTGCACCGCAAAGATCAGCGCCAGCACCAGGGCGAGTACGAAGGTGGGCACTGTAAAGCCCAGCACGGAGATCGACATGATCAGCCGGTCGAACACGGAATTGCGATGCAGGGCGGCGGTAATGCCCGCCAAGAGGCCGAGCGCCGTTTTGAGCAGCAGCGTGGGTGCCATGATGGCGAGCGTCGCCGGAAGCCGGTCGAGCACGACGGCGAGGGCGGGCCGGTTCTCGCGCATGGAATTGCCGAGATCGCCGTGCAGCACCGCGACCAGATACTTATAGAACTGTACCCAGATCGGCTGGTCGAGACCCCATTGGCGGCGGAAGGCCTCGATGACTTCCGGCGGCGTATTGGCAACGTCGAAAAACCGGCTCAGCGGATCGCCCGACAGGCGCATCACGAAAAAGGCAAAGGTGACGATGATGAACAGCGTCATCAGCGCTCGCAAAAGTCGCGAGCAGACGAACTGGACCATGCTCAGGCCACCTCCATGCCGGATAGCGAGGGATTGTTGACGAGGTGGCAAGCCACTGCGCGACGGCCCTTTTCGACGAGCTCGGGGCGGATCGAGCGGCAGGCTTTGCGTACCTCTGGGCAGCGGGTGTGGAAGGGACAGCCGGCGGGCATGTCGATGGCGCTCGGCGGATCGCCCTTCAAGACGATACGATTGCGTCTGCTGCGTCCCGGCACCGGCACGGCGGAAACCAGGGCACGGGTATAGGGATGGGCCGGGTTGGCGAAGACTTCACCGACATCGCCCATTTCGACGATTCGGCCCAGATACATGACGGCAACGCGCTCGGCGACCTGACGCACAACCTTGAGGTCATGGCTGACGAAGACGCCGGTGAAGTTGGCGCGGGTGCGGATGTCGTCGAGCACATTGAGAACCTGCGCCTGCACGGAAACGTCGAGCGCGGATACCGGCTCGTCGCAGACCAGCAGCTCCGGATCGATGATGAGCGCCCGGGCGATGATGACGCGCTGGCGCTGGCCGCCCGACATTTCATGCGGATAGCGTGTGCCGTGGTGGGCGAGCAGGCCGATCTGCCCCATGACATCGGCTACATGAGCGCGACGTTCGGCGGCGGAGAGCTCCGGTCGATGGACGATCAGCGGCTCTTCGATCTGCAGCCCCACGGGAATGCGCGGGTCGAGCGCTCCGAGAGGATCCTGGTAGATCATCTGCATGCGCCGGCGCATGCGGCGCCAATCGGCATCCGGCTTGGCACTGACCTTTTCGCCGCCGAAGCGGATTTCGCCGCGGCTGGCGGGTATATGACCGAGCAGCAGCCTAGCCGTCGTCGATTTGCCGCTGCCGCTCTCGCCAACGATGCCGAGCATTTCACCGGGCGCAACGTTGAAGGAAATTCCGTCGACGGCTTTGAGGACCTTGGTGGCGGAGAACAGCAGGCCGCGTTCGCGCACCTTGAAGAGCCGGCTCAAGTTTCGAACTTCCAGCGCGCCCTTCATTGCATGGCTCCCGCCAGGGCATCGCTCGCCGCCACTGACGGAGACATGAGCATGCAGGCGGCGCGGTGCGCAACCTGGCCATCCACCGCGCGCAGCGCCGGCACCGCTTGCGCGCATGTTGTCATGGCCGCGGGGCAGCGCGGTGTGAAGGGGCAGCCGGGCGGCAGTCTATCGGGTGGCGGCACCGTGCCGGGGATGGCGACAAGCCGGCGGCGAGGGCCATCGAGATCCGGCAGCGCGGCAATCAGCCCGCGCGTATAGGGATGAGCAGGCCTGGAGAACAGCGCACTCGTCGGCGTGTCCTCGACCACGCGACCGCAATACATGACGACGACGCGCTCGGTCATTTCCGATACCATGCCGAGATCATGCGAGATCAGGACGAGCGCCATATTGCGTTCGCGACGCAGGTCATCGAGGAGATCGAGGATCTGCGCTTGAATGGTGGCATCCAGCGCTGTCGTCGGTTCGTCGGCGACGAGTAGTTCGGGATCGCCGGCCAAGGCCATGGCGATCATCACGCGCTGGTTCATGCCGCCGGAGAACTCATGCGGATATTCGCCCAAGCGGCGGCGGGCATTGGCGATCCCGACGCGATCAAGCAGACGTTCTGCTTCTTTGCGGGCTTCCGCTCCGCGCAGATTCCGGTGCAGCGCGAGGGCCTCGGTCAATTGCCAACCGATCTGGTGGAGCGGGTTCAGCGAGCTGGTCGGGTCCTGGAAGATCATCGCCACACGACCGCCGCGAATGGCGTTGAGCTGTGGCTCGGGCAAGCCAAGGATCTCGCGGTCGTCGAGTTTGACCGAGCCGTCAACGCGGGCATTGGCACCGAGCAAGCCAAGGCTTGCCATCCAGGTGATCGACTTGCCGCAACCGCTTTCGCCGACGATGCCAAGCGTCTCGCCGCGGTGGATGGATAGATTGACGCCGTGCAGGGCACGCGCCGTGTGGTGGCGACTGCTGAAATCGACGCAAAGGTTGGAAATCTGGACGAGCGGGGCAGCTTCAGCCATGTTGCGTTTCCATCTGCTGTTCGCGCAGGGCGCGCAAGGTGCCACGATCGACGGTAATAAGGTGCCGTTCTGTACCCTCAAGCACCACGCAGCTCAGGACCCCGGTGGCGTAGATGCCCGTGTCGACATTGATGCGGTTGGGCAGGCTCTCGACGCGAGGGCCTGAGGTATGGCCATGCACCACGACCTTTCCAAAGTCCGTTCTTGAGGTCAGAAACCGGTCGCGGATCCATGTCAGGTCTTCTTTGCGCTGCTCCCCGAGGGATCGATCGGGATTCACGCCCGCATGAGCGAAGAAGTAGCCGCCCCGTTGGTAGGATAGTAGCAGGGTGGCGATGAACTCCTTGTGACGCTGCGGCATGCGTGCGACGAGAGCGAGCCGCATGACCTCGGCTGCTACCGGATCGGCCATTGCGCGCATGACCTCCTCGGGGGAGAAGTCGTAGGATGCCAAGGTCTCAAGCCCGCCCTTGCGGCCCCAGAGTGGTAGAACGGCGGCGTCGGTCAGGAACTCATTGAGCCAGGCATCGTGATTGCCGGTAAGGCAGACGATTTCCATCGTCTCGTTGGCGGCATTCTGCTGGGCGGCGATCTGCTCGATGACCGACCGGGAATGCAGGCCGCGATCGATCAGGTCGCCGAGATAGACAATCACCATGCGCTCGACAGGGTGCTGTGCTCGATCGGCGGCGATAGCTGCCTGCATGGCCAGCAGATGATCGAGATGGCCGTGGATATCACCAACGGCATAGATGCGCACGCCTTCGGTGCCGGCCGGCAGCACGTCGCGAAAATGGCTCCAATTGCCGCCGCTCATGTCGATCGGCAGAGGTTGCCGCATAAAGAAGGTGGTCACGAAGTTCGTCCTGCAAGGTCGAGGAAGGCGGCGGACGAGCGTTGAAGCGCCCGCCCGCGCGGTGTCTTTAGTTCTTGATGGCGAAATGGCCCGGCGTGAAGTCCATGGCAAACATCGCCGACGGCGCCCATTCGATGTTCGATCGCTTGCCGTAAAGAATGGCGTTCTGGTGCAGGACGATCATGCCTGGATCTTCGTTCTCGATGATGTCGAGGGCGCGCGTGAAGGCCTTTTTGACCTCGGCTCGATCGGTCGACTTGTTCAGTACGTCGCACAGCCGGTCGAACTCGTCGTTCTGCCACATCCCGGACTTTGGATTGGTCTTGGTGTTGTAGGTGCCGTTCGGGCAGTTGTTGGCCAGAAGCGCTGCCGGGAAGGCGAAATAGGCGGTGTTCGAAAGGTCCTGCATCATGCGGTCGGGGCTCGGATCATTGGGATTATCGATGACCGAAAATTCGATGTTGAAGCCGATGGCACGCAGATTTTCGAGATTGTACTGCGCAATGGTCAATTCGTTGGGATAATAGTTGTTGTGTGCGCGGTAGGTGATCGGTTCGCCCTTGTAGCCGGATTCGGCCAGAAGCTGCTTGGCCAGTTGCGGATTGTACTCCGAGGTCTGGTGATCGGTGGCGAAGAGATCTCCGAACAGTGGATGCTGGAAGCCTTGCGACATCGCGGTGCGGCCGCCCCAGAGCGTCTTGACGATGGTCTGCCGGTCGATGGCATGGCTCAAGGCCTGGCGCACCTTCACGTTCTTGAGAGGGCCGTTGTTCTCGTCGAGAGCGATGAAGCGTACGTTGGCGACGGGACCGCCGACGACACGGAAGTCGGACGAGCCTTCGATCATCGGGACCTGATCGGGACCGACATCGGAGATGATATCATACTCACCCGACATCAGGCCGTTCACGCGGCTGGCAGCTTCCGGCACGACGAGGATGTTAAGCTTGTCGATCGGAGGCTTGCCGCCCCAGTAATCGGGATTGGCGACCATGTGGATGGCCGAGCCGGGCTCGATGTTTTCGACCTTGTAGGGGCCGGTGGCGATCGGCTTGGCCGCCCAGGCGTTCCAGCTGGCGGTTTTCATGAAACCGCGCTTGGAGATGATGGCGGCATAGTTGACGCGGGCGAGGCGGGCTTCGGTATCAAGCGTGGCCTTCTTCATGACGAAGCGGACGGTGAGGTCATTGACGGCTTCAACATGGTCGAGCAACGGCCATTCGGAGGCGCGGCTGGCCGCGACGGTCGCCGGCGGCACGATGCCCTTGCTGCCGTCGGCACGGGTGAAAGTGGTTTCGCCCTTTTCGCGGGCGGTCGTCTGCTCGGGCAGCAGGCCGAAGCGTTCGTCCGAGAATGAGAAGACGACGTCTTCCGCGGTCATGGTGTCGCCGTTGTGGAACTTGACGTTCGGACGCAGCTTGAACTCGAGCGTCTTATCGTCGATCCACTTCCATTCGGTCGCGAGCCCCGGCTTGGAGGCAAGGTTGGGGTCCTGCAGATCAAGCGCGATAAGCTGTTCGAAGACCGAGTTCTGGAATTTGCGTGCCGCTGTGCTGCTGTACTCGACGGTTTCGATCGAGCCGGCATTGCCCATGGACTGGACCGCAACGTTGATGGTGATGTCCTTAGCGATCGCAATGGAGGCGAAGCCGAGGAACAAGCTGCTCATCAGAGCAGCTTTGGTGAAGGTCTTGAGGGTCGTTTGCATATACGTCTCCCGTGAGGCCGCCTGTTCGCGGCATGGCTCGACCGTGATCTACCGAAGAGGGTTCGGCAGACTGCGTGATTGATGGGCGCCGCGAGATCGCCCTCGCAGCGGGAAAAGTTCTAGATGTGGCGCTCGTTACTCGGCTGGCGCCTTGACCACGATTGCCTCGTGGCTGACCGATGGGACCGTCGCCGCCGGCGAGGCCCAGGCCTCGTCGACATAGCTTTGGGTCCCCACACTTCCGAAGCGCAGGTGCGAGGTCTTGCCCTGTGCCGTAGCCGTAAACTCTTCGGAGACCGGGGCGTCGATGGCTTCACCGTTCTCCAGCAATTCGTGCATGACGCGGCCGGTCATGGTGTCCGGCGCGGCAATGCCCAGCATGTGCAGGCACGTCGGCGCCAAATCCGTGATACCGGTGCGGGTGGTGATGACCTGTCCTCCCGCCTTGAGGCCGGCGCCGTCGGCAATCAGCACAGCCGTCAATTCGGCGAGATGCAGGCCGCCATGCGTGCCGCCGCCGACATCGATCTTGTAATTGCCGACATCGCAGGTTGATGTGCCCGGCACGCCGAATTCATTGGGCGTATGGTCGCCGGCGAGGTTGATATAGAGATCGGGTGCGCGCAGATGACCGGCCCCGGTCAATTCCAGCGCCAAAGTACCGTCGATCGTGCCATAGGGCGAACCAGGCTCGATGGCGCGGGTAAAGGTCGCGCCATACCAATCCTGCGCCACGATGGCATCAAAGGCGGCCTGCAGGAGTCCCTTATCGTACTGGCGCAGCCACAGGCCAGGCGCGCGACCGCGGCGGAAGATGATATCGACATCATCGTCGAAACGGGTGGCGGCGCGGATGCCTGCGGCCTTGAAGGCATCGTCGACGTTGATGAAGCGTGTCGAGGTTGAGTGGCCGTGGTCTGAGGTGATGAAAACAGCGATCGCATCGCGCTCGGGCTGATGCTCGCGCCAATCGAGCAGGGTGCCAATGGCCGCATCGCACTGGATCAGGCTTTCAATCTGCCCTTCGGTGCCGAGCCCGTGGAGATGGGAAGCGCTGTCGACTTCGGTCAGCCAGATGATCGAGGCGCTCGGCTTCTTGGCCGACCAGACGGAATTGACGAAGATGTCGACTGCCTTTGCCTCGGCGCCGCGCTCGAAGCCTGTGCTTGGGACTTTGTGGCGTGCCGTGATGTCGATGGCGAGATCGTGCGGGAAGGCGAGCTGCGGATGGCGGACGTTGAAGCCCGTCTGCCCATGTTCTGCACCCTTCCAATTAAGCGCGGTGAACGAACCCTGACCGCTGGAGGTGACGACGGCAAAGGACCTGCCGGCTTTGGCGAGGGTTTCGCTGAGGTTGACCGTATGCACCATGCCGCCGGCATATTGTGCTTCGCCATGGCGCCAATCGTGGATGGTGTCGGTGCCGGCAAGTCTGTTGCCGCCATTGCGGGCGTAGAAATCGTTGCCCAGAACGCCCGTGCTCTCGGGCTTGGCACCATTGGCCAGTGCCGACAGCGCGCCGCGCGTTTCGCTCGGAAACACCGTGCGGTGATCGCTGCTGGCGACGCCCCTTTGCTTCAGGGCGTGAAGGTTCGGCATGGTCACGGCATTGATCTGGTCGGGCCGGAGCCCGTCGACGCCGAGAATGATGACGTGGGCAATGTCACTCATGGTCCGGGTTCTCTGCTGCGGTAGAAACTTGGAGCGCGTCGTCGTCCGCTTTCTCCGGGTAAAGGATGCTGGCGCCAGCCTCTGTGAGAAGAGCGGTAAAACGGGGGGCGAGCTGTTCGTCGGTGACGAAGGTGCTGATATCCTTGAAGGGGATGGACTGGTAGCGGCCAGGTGCACCGATCTTGGTGTGATCGGCCACATAGATGGCGTCGCGCGACTGGCTGACGATCTGCAGCTTGAGCCGCATGTTGTGGCGGGTTTCTTCGACGAGGCCGAAGCGTTCGTCCAACCCGTAGACGCCGACTATGGAGAGATCGAAGCTGCAGTTTTCGATGGCATCGAAAACTTCGTCGCCGATCAGCATCTTGCTTGAGGCATTATATTCGCCACCGGTGAAATGAACACGGTGGCGCTGGCCCGCCTGCAGCGCTTCGCCGATAGCAGGCATATTCGTCATCACCGAAACGGTCGGGCCGTCGCGCATCGCCTCCGCAACGGCAAGCACCGAGGAACCGCCGGTCATGAATATCCATTGATCGGCTTCGATGAGCGAGGAAACCCTGCGGCCCATGGCCTGCTTCCCAGCCCGCTCCATCAGCACACGGTCTTCGAGCGGCGCCTTGCGATCCGACGGGATGGCGCCGCCATAAACACGTCTTAGGGCTCCATTGCGCTCGAGCGCCACCAGGTCGCGGCGCACCGTCTCGGTCGAAACCCCGAATGCCTCGGCCATGGCGGCGATCGACATGCCATGGCCGCCGTTGACGAGGCTGACAATGTTTTGATGTCGACCGGCTGCGGGAAGTTTCGACAAAGGTCTCTCCTTGGTTCGCGGAGAGACTTAGAGGTTCAAAATTACAGTCGCGTGACACCTAATTGAAGTTTGTGTAACGAAATTAAGAGAGGCAACATTATCACACAAAGTCCAACATTCGGCGGCGCAGCTCTACAGACCTGCCGATAGAGCCTTGCTCAGCATGACGCTGCGATAATTGGTGTGGGACCATTGTTCATGGCCAATGAAACGATAGCCAAGCCGGGTATACCAATCGACCAAATGCGTGGCGGGCTCAGCCGTATCGAGCGACAATTCCCGCGCACCACTGGCAATCGCCTGTCGCTCGGCAAAGGCGATCAGCTGGCGGCCAAGCCCCTTGGCCTGCAGGTCGGGCTCGACGCCGAATTGAGCAATGCTCGATACCTCCGGTTGGTCGTACCAGGCACAGCCCTTGGTCTGGCTTGCATTCTTGAACAGGATCGTGCCGCAGATTTTCCCGTCGATTAGGCCGACGAAACACTGACCTTCGGCAATGCGCTTCGCGGTAACCTCATCGCTCTGATGGGTCGCCATAAAGCGCAGCCCCATTCTCGCCAAGCCGCCATACGCGCGATGCAGCAATGCGGTCATTTCGTTTATGGAGTCGGTTTCCATCCATGGGCGTATGACCAGAGTAGAGGAGGTTGGACGTGTCATGTGCGATGCTCGCTGGCTGTCGTTAATATGGAGGTGATGAAAATTGATCTGCCAATACCTTTGAGCAGGACCCTTATGACCGCAGGGAGGTCGTTTTCGCCCTTCGTCGTATCCGCTTGGCTCAACAGGAGAGCTAGAAGCTCAAAATTACGGTTGCGTGACATTTGTTTGAAGTTTGTGTGCCCGGGCACACAGGATGACACTTATCCATAAAGGACCACAGGGAGTGGCAGGCAGTTCCATGCCCTCGCCGGTAAAGCCTCGCTCTGCGTGACGTTGCAATGACCGGCAACGACCTTGCAGACCGCGGACACCAACCAATAGAAGATCAATGACATCAAGATCGTGATTTCGCCGCTGGCCAAGATCGCTTCCGAGGCGATGGGGGGACAGATAATGAGGCCTGTACGCCGGAAAGGCTCGAGCCAGCGATTTGTCCTGCGCCGATGCTTTCATTGCCGCTGGCCTGGAATTGAGCTCATTTCATGCCGCCAATTTCAATAGCCAGGCATCATGGTGTTTGAGGAAGGCCATGAGGCGATTGCTGTAGTCGTCACTAACAGCCTGGCGTACGCTTTCGCGCTCGGCCAAGGCCTCTCGCCAGGGTTTGACGCGCGGCAGCCTATCAAAGACTCCGGTCGGTGTAATGGTGTCGAACACATCGAAATAGCGGAAGATTGGGGCAAAGACCGCGTCGACCAGGCTAAACGATTCGCCGGTGAAAAATGGCCCGGCACCCAATTCGGCCTCAACGCGGCCGAACTTGTCGATAAGGGCGAGGCGCTTGGCTTCATAGGTAGTGGCATCCTTGGCGGTCTCGAAGCCCCACAGGTCTGAAAGGATGGAGGAGCCGAACTCGATCCATCCCCGGTGCAGCGCCCGCTTCAATGGGTCAGCAGGGTGGAGCGGAGCGCCGGGTTGCGTTTCCTCCAGATATTCGCAGATCACGGCGCTCTCGAATAACACCGCTTCGGTTCCATCTTCCCCACTGACGATCAGCAGCGGCACCTTGCCGAGTGGCGAGATGGCATGGAACCAATCGGGCTTTGCCGACAGATCGATATAACGGCGCTCGAAAGGGATGTTCTTTTCGGCAAGGGCGATGGCGGCGCGCTGGACGTAAGGGCATAAATGGTGACTGACGAGGGTCAACTTTGTTTCGGACATGGTGAGTTCTCCTGAAGTCGGTTCAGCGTAAGGGAAGAGTTGGACGGAGTGCATAGCGGCCGTCGCCAAGCAGGAATTGGGCTACGGACAGCACGACGAGGTAGAGCGGATACTCCCAGCCACCGCCCGGCGCGTTGAACACCCACCCATTGCCGCTATGCGCCCAGATGATCGCGCCGAGCAGCGCCGGGAGCAGCGCTAAGGCGACCCAACGGGCATAGATGCCAAGAACCAGCATTAAGCCCCCGACGGCCTCGGCCGAGAAGGTGAGATATGCCAGCCATCCGGGCAGGCCAATCGACTCGAAATAGCTCGCCGTACCGGCAAGTCCGAAGGTGAAAAGTTTGAGCACGATGGAATGGGCGAGATACATCAAGCCGAGGCTGACACGCAGCAGCGTGACGGCATATTCGGTCAGGCGATCATGAGACATGGGCGGAGGCTCCACTGAGTGTAGATGTAATTGCATCTATATTGAGTCTTGCGCTTTCGGTCAATATGGATGTAATTGCATCTATGTCCGAATGTTCAGATGCATCGCAACTCCACCCCTCCATCACCCGCGCATGGGTGCGGCTCATGCGCGCCCAGCAGATTGTCCTCGAGGCGATCGAGCAAGATCTGAAGGCGGCCTCTGTTCCGCCGCTTGGGTGGTATGACGTGCTTCTGGAACTGTCGCGAGCCGAGGACGGTAGATTGCGGCCTTACGAAATCGAGCAGCGCACGCTGCTGGCACAGCACAATCTGTCTCGCCTTCTGGACCGGATGGAAAAGGCCGGGCTCGTTCAGCGGGAAGTATTCTCAGAAGACGGTCGCGGCCGTTGGGTCATCATTACCGACGATGGCCGAACCATGCAGAAGCGCATGTGGAGTGTCTATGCGCCAGCGATCCAGCGTCATCTCGGCGATAAATTGGACGCTGCTCAGGCCGATCAACTGGCCGATTTACTGGCCAAGCTGTCACGCACTCCCTGATTTCTCGAGTAAAAGCGGAAGGGCACGGTTTGCCGTGCCCGCCCAGTCCATCGGCGTCGCTTTGTCTGGAGATCTATGCCAGTCGATCCTTGGCCAGATAGTAGAAATACAACGCGCCGCGCCCAAGGATCTCGTCGTTGAAGTCGTAGGTCGTGGTGTGCAGGCCAGCGCTGTCGCCGTTGCCGATCAGGACATAGGCGCCGGGAACCTTTTCGAGCAGGAACGAAAAGTCCTCGCTTCCCATCAATGGAAGGTCAAGATCGACAAATGCGTCCTCGCCGAAGCGCTGCACGATCATGGATTTTGCTGCTTCCACGGCTTGCCTGTCGTTGATCGTCGCGGGATAGCCGACATGCCAGTCGAAAGAGATATCTGCACCGTAGCTCTTGGCCTGAAATGTTGCGATCTGTTCCACGCGCTCGCGGATCTCCTCGCGCACCATCGGGCTCATCGCCCGCATGCTGATCTCAAGCGCTGCAGTGTCGGGGATGATGTTGGATGCCGAGCCGGACAGGAAAGCGCCGACGGTCACGACTGCAGGCTGGTGAGGGGAGATGTTTCGCGACACCAGCGTCTGGAGCGCCATGACGATGCTGGAGCCGACGACCACGGGATCGACGGTCAATTCCGGCTGCGCACCATGGCCGCCTTTGCCCTTCACGGTCACCGTCACCACGTCGATCGAGGCTGCGATCGGCCCGGCGCGGGTCGTGAAGGTACCGGTTGGAATGCCCGGCCAGTTATGCAGGGCGAAAACCTGATCGCAGGGGAAGCGCTCGAACAAACCATCCTCGATCATCAGCTTGCCGCCGCCAAAATTCTCCTCGGCCGGCTGGAAGATGAAATGCACGGTGCCGGAGAGGCTCTTATCCTGCGACAGCGCCCACGCAGCACCGAGTAGCATGCTCGTGTGGCCGTCATGGCCGCAGGCATGCATGGCGCCCGGATGCTGGCTGGCATAGGGAAGGTTGGTTTCCTCCTGCATCGGCAGGGCGTCGAAATCGGCGCGAAAGCCGATGGCGCGATTGCTGTTGCCAGCGCGAAGGCTCGCGACGATGCCGGTCTTGCCGAGGCCGCGCGTGATCTCGAAGCCCCATTTTTCGAGTTGAGCGGCAATGAAATCGGACGTCTTAAATTCTGAAAGCCCGATCTCCGGCATCTGGTGCAGCCGGTGCCGGATCTCGATAAGCTCCGGCAGGAAATTCTGGAAATTGATGTCGCTCATTTCAGTCCTCATCCCATCCGGAGAAATTGACGAAGCCGTTCGGATTGCGGGTTCCTCATGACGTTCTCAGGGGCGCCACGCTCTTCGACCAGTCCCTTGTGCAGGAAGATCACCTCGCTCGAAATGTCGCGCGCAAGCGCCATCTCGTGGGTGACCATGACCATGGTGCGCCCTTCTTCGGCAAGCTTCTTGATCACCTGAAGCACCTCATTGACGAGCTCCGGATCGAGTGCGGATGTCGGCTCGTCGAACAGCATCACCTCTGGCTTCATGGCAAGCGCACGGGCGATTGCCGCGCGTTGCTGCTGCCCGCCGGAGAGTTGTGCCGGATATTGATCGCGCTTCGGCGTAATGCCGACCTTCTCCATCAAGACTTCAGCCTCAGCGATCGCATCCTTGCGTGACGTGCCGAGAACATGGATCGGTCCTTCGATGATGTTTTCGAGGATCGTCCGGTGAGACCAGAGATTGAAGCTCTGGAAGACCATGCCGAGCCGGGTGCGAATGTGTTCCAGCTGCCGGGGATCCGCAGCATGCATCTTGCCGCCCCGCGCCGAAGCCGTGCGGATGGCTTCGCCCGCCACCGAGATTTCGCCCCTGTCCGGCGTCTCGAGATAGTTGATGCAACGAAGCAAGGTGCTCTTGCCCGAACCGCTGCTGCCGATCAGCGAGATCACATCGCCCTTGCGGGCTTCGAAGGATATACCCTTCAACACCTCGACATCGCCGAAACTCTTGTGGATGTCCTTCACCGAGAGCGCAGTCTCGACCATTTCAATTCCTCCCGAGGCTTTCAAGCTCACTTCCGAGCGGCGCGATAGCGCGTCATGCGGAGCTCGACGATGTTCATGATCCGGGTCAGGATGAAGACCACGGCGAAATAGATGATGCCGGCGGCGATCAGCGGTTCGAAGATCAGCAGCGACTGGCGCTGCAGCATCCGCGCGGTTCCCATCACCTCAAGAATCGTGATCGTCGAGGCGAGCGATGTCGTCTTTAGTAGGATGATGAGATCGCTCGTCAGAACCGGCATGCAGTGGCGGAATGCTTGCGGCAGGGTCACGCGACGAAGGATCGTCCATGGTCTCATGCCGACCGAAAGAGCCGCCTCGATCTGACCGCGCGGAATTGCCTGAATGGCGCCGCGGATGACTTCGGCATTGTAGGATGCCTGGTTCAGGCTGAGTGCTGCAATCGCGTACCAAAGGCCGTCACGCAGATAGGGCCAGAGGAAGCTATGGCGAACCCAGGTTCCAGGCAGGACCTGGCCGAGGCCGTAATAGATCAGATAGATCTGCACCAGCAAAGGCGTGCCGCGAAAGGTGAAGGTGAAGGCGAAGGCGGGCCAGGCCAGCAACCTGTACTTCGACAGGCGGGCGAGCGCGGTCAGCGTGCCGATGACGAGGCCGAAGATGCCTGCCGTTACCGTCAGCAGCAGCGTCAGCGGCATGGCCTTGATGAGGGCAGGCAGGAAGGAAATGACGTTGGTGATCGTTTCCATCAGCGATGCCCCCGGTTCAGGTGCTTTTCGATGCGGCTGATGACGAGAACGGAAACCAGCGTAATAAGCAGGAAGAGCAGGGCCGTCAGGCCATAGAAGAGAATGTATTGCTTGGTGCTGGCGGCTGCGCGGTAGCCGGTATAGAGCAACTCGCTAAACGAGCCGAGCACGGAGATGATGGCGCTTTCCTTGGTGATGGACAGCCAGAGATTGCCCATTCCGGGCACCGCATGGCGCATCATTTGCGGCAGGACGACGCGGGTCAGGATCTTGCGCTGCCGCATACCGATCGACACGGCCGCCTCGATCTGGCCGGGGGGCACCGCAAGATAGGCGGAGCGGAGAACCTCGGTCATGAAGGCACCGGAGACGAAGGCGAGCGCGATGATAGCCGCCCAGAAGGGGCTGAACTGGAAGCTGGAGTCGACGAGGCCGGCATATTTCAGGAAGCGTTCGGCACCGCTTGCGACGGAGAAATAGAGAAGAAGAATGACCAGCAGTTCCGGCAGCGAGCGTACGACCGTCGTATAGATTCCGGCGATGATGCGAAGCGACCGGTGGTGCGAAAGCTTGCCGACGGCTCCCAGGAAGCCGAAAATCACTGCTACTACGTAGGAGACGATCGATACCTGGAGGGTCATCAGCAAGCCCCAGGCAAAATTTGCGCCCCAGCCTTCCGGCCCCCAGCCGAGCAAGTGCCAATATGTGTCCATGCGTTCTACCTGCTCTATGCGGCTTCGCCTGTGGTGGTCAGCCGGACGGCCTTATGTTGCCGATATGCGGAATCGGGCGCCGTCTGCTCATGAAGGCTGCGATGAGGCTGTGGAAGCGATGTCGCGACGGGAGCAGGAGAGGGCGCCGCCGGGCGCGGAAGAGGCCACGCCCGGCGTCACGCAATTACTTCTTGTCGAAGATCCACTTGTCGACGAGCTTCTGCGTCGTGCCGTCCTTGTCGAGTTCGGCAAGGGCCTTGTTGACCTTGCCGAGTGTGTCCGCATCGCTCTTGCGGATGGCATAGGCTACGCCTTCGCCAAGCGTGGTGTTCTTCGGGACTTCGAGCTTCACCTCGTAGTCGGCACCCGCGGGCGACTTCAGGAACGTCTGGATGTAGAGATCCGGGATCAGAACATAGTCGACGCGGCCAGCAACGAGATCGGCAACGGAGTTGTCAGCGGTGTCGTAGCTCTTGGCTTCTGCACCCTTCAGGTACTTCGCGACGTAGGCGGCCTGGACGCTGGAGGTCTGCACGCCGATGATCTTGCCTGATACGATCGACGGATCGAGGATCTTGCCTGCGCCGTCAGGCGCATCGGCCGTGGTGATCTTCGTGCTGTCGGACTTGGCGCCGACGAAGGACGTTCCCTCGGTGTAGTAGGGCGTGCTGAAGTCGACGACCTTGCGGCGGTCATCGGTGATTGAGAAGGCGCCGATGATGAAATCGACCTTCTTTTCGTTCAGCGACGGGATCAGGCCGTCCCAAGCCATCTGCTTGATATCGCACTTGATCTGCATTTTCGCGCAGACAGCGCGGGAAAGATCGGCCTCGAGGCCTTCCCATTGGCCCGCGGAATTGACCTGCGTAAACGGCATATAGGGCTCGGGGGTCATGCCGAGGCGGATGGTATCCTCGGCATGAGCAAAGCCGGCGGACAGTATCAGTGCGACACCGGCGATGATTTTCGATTTGAAGCTGTGCATTCTATTCTCCCGTTTGTTCTTGAGTTTGCTTATCGGCCGTTGCGGTACCAGCGCAGCGACATGCAGGACAGGCCCGCATCGATCTTTCCGATCTCGGTCGTCTTCATCGGCACGACCTTGTAGCCGAGCTTGTCGAGCATCTCGATCGTGCGCGGGAAGTCGGAACCGACCATGACGACATCATTGACGCGCAGCGCGTTGGCAGCCGGCTCCTCGCCTTCCGGAATGATGATCTGCTTGAAATCCTTGAAGACGCCGGAGCGGGCGAGGCGGGCGGTCGACAGCACGCTTTCGTCGTCGAGCAGCGAGCAATCGGTTTTGAAATGCAGCACGCCTTCCGGGGTCGCTACGATCTCAGCCTTGCGGCCGAGCTTGGCGATGCAGGCGGAAAGGGCCTCGGCACCAACCTTGTCGGTGCGTGCGGAAAGGCCGATCATGACGCTCTTCGGCGTCGTCAGCACGTCGCCGCCATCGGCAAAACCTGGGGTCGGCAGGTCAAGCACGGTTTCGAACATATCGCGCAGCGTCGGGGTGATTTCGGCCGTTTCGCCGACACGGCTGACCGCGCCCGGACGAAGGAGGATCGCGCCTTCGGGAAAGACGAGTGCCGGGTCTTCCACGAAGATCGAGTCCGGGAAGGCTTCGAGCGCTGGCAGGATCGTGACTTCTACGCCGGCGTCACGCATGGCGGCGATATAGCCGTCGTGCTCGGCCTTGACGCCTTCATAGGTCGGGTTGCCCCGATCGTCGGCGCGAAGGCCATTGACGACAGAACGCGAAGGCTCGCGGACGATGACGGAATTGAAGTGATAAACTGATCTTGCTTGCGACATTTGCAGGTACCTTTACTTTTGTACGGGCTTCTCTATCCGGCTCAACCGGCGGCGTAAAGCAATTGTGTGGCTGCCGGCTCGCGGCGCGAAAGATGAATTCCGGCGAGCATGCAGCGGACCGATCCGCCGGCGAGCTCGATGGTCGAGACGTCGAATGGCAGCAATTTTGCCGACTGTTCGATCTCTTCGATCTGAGCGGCATCAAGCGCTTCATGGGCCCTGGCGGACAGCACGACCAGCCTACCGTCCTTGCCGTCCAGCTCAATCGCGTTGCCGGCGAAGTTCTCAATCTGCTCGACCGACAGGTCGATGACCTTGCGGCCAGTCTCTTCGAGGCGTGCGATGATTTCGCGCCTCCGGGCGACATCCGGGATCATCTGCGATCCGAGAAGTGCAAAGTCGGTTCCGACGCACATCAGCACGTTGGTGTGATAGATCGCCTTGCCGTTGCGATCGACTGCGTCGAAGACCATCGGCTCGAAATTGAAATGCGTGCAGAATCGTTCCAGTGCCACCTCATTGGTGCGGTTGGAGCGGACGGCATAGGCAACGCGGCCGATATGGTCGAGCACCATGGCGCCGGTGCCTTCGAGATAGACATGGTCTTTCTCAAGGCCGGAATAGTCGATTACGTCCTGGACGCGATAGTCTGTTTTCAGCATCTCGATCACGTCGCTGCGCCGTTCGGACTGGCGGCTCGCCGAATACATTGGATAGATGGCGACATGGCCGCCCGAGTGCGTGGAAAACCAGTTGTTCGGAAAGACGGAGTCGGGCGTTGCGGCTGTCTTGTCTTCGAAGACATGCACGGTCACGCCGGCCGCAGCCAGCCCCTCGGCCATGCGCGTCACCTCGTCGAAGGCGGTGCTGGCTATGGCCGCCGCCGCCCGCTTCTCGTCATTCGACTGGAACGAGTTGTCGTTGGCGGTCATCGGATTCGGCGTGAAGTGATGCGGCCGGATCATGACGACGGACTTCGGCGCTTGTACGGAAAGCTTGCTCATTGCTCAGACATCGCTCCGTCGCAGCACGGATGCTGTCTGACCAGGCAAGAGTGTCTTTATACCGACTGATCGGACCAACCCAGCGACATTGCCGCCGCCTACATAATCAACCACGTGTTTCAGCTCCCTCAGGAAGTTTGATGAGGGCAGCGTAGGTAGGCATAGCGTTAGTTGAAATTTGAGAACTATAGAAATTTTGACAGAAAAGTGAGCATACTGCTTAGTCGCTTTGTTCAAATTGTTCAGTGCACCTTTATGGTGTGCGGATTAGCGTTCGATTTCCTCTTCGCGGGAGGATTGGCGGACTGTGTTCTCTCGGTCTTGCTGGATGCGCTTTCCTACCTGGGCAAGGTGCTCAGCTTCGATCCTCAGCAGTCCCGGAGCGAATTGCTACACGAACGGGAAGGTGACGAAGATACGCCGCATGGAGAGAAACTAAGTGCACATTTGGCGCATCGAGATGCTTGACCTTGGCTCAATAATATTGCTATATGGAAATATAGCTAAAAGGTGATATATGCAGCAAAACCTCGATGCAATCTTCTCGGCACTGTCCGATCCGACACGACGGGCGATCGTCGCCAGGCTGAGCCAGGGCGCCGCCACGGTCGCCGAGCTCGCTGATCCTTTCGATCTGGCGCAGCCTACCATTTCCAAACATCTAAAAGTTCTGGAGGAAGCGGGGCTCATCGCCACGAGGCGGCAGGCGCAGTCACGTCCACGCGAGCTGTGCCCCATTGCATTGAAGGGGATCGCCGATTGGCTCGAAGACTACAGCCACTTCTGGCGAGAGAGCTTCGATCGCCTGGATGCCTACATCGAGAAGACAGGAGGAAACGAAAAATGAATTCCGATCAACTGCGTACGCCCGTCTCGAACGAAATTCGGATGGTGCGAGTGTTCGCCGCAACGCCCGAAGTGATTTTCAAGGCGTGGACCGATCCCGAAATCATGGTGGAATGGATGGGGCCGAAAGGCTTCCGATGCGTTCCGGACAAACTTGAGCTGCGCGTTGGCGGTGCTCACCGCGCCTGCCTCATAGCACCCGATGGCGAGCGCCACTGGGTCGCCGGACGCTATTTGGAGATCAATCCGCCATCGCGTCTCCGCTTCACCCATCATTGGGAGCAAAGCGACGGCGGCATAAGCCCCGAGACGATCGTGACCGTCGATTTGGTCGCATTGGGTGGCTCGACGGAAATGACGTTTCACCAGGGACCGTTCAGCAGTGACGCGTCGCGTGATGGCCACACCGATGGCTGGAACCAGACCTTTGAACGACTGGCGATCCTGCTCAAGCACCAGGTCGAAGAGGGCCGCTGACATGGGGCAACCGATGAAACTCTATTATTGCGAGACGCTAAATCCGCGAAAGGCCTGCGCGGCAGCCCGCTATCTCGGTGTGGACGTCGAGTTCATTCGCGTGGATCTGGCGCGTGGCGAGCAGAGAACGCCCGAATTTCTGGCACTCAATCCGAACGGCAAGGTTCCGGTTCTAACCGATGGCGATTTGCGGCTATGGGAAGCCAACGCGATCATGCGCTTCCTGTCGGATCGGGCGGGTTCGGATTTTTGGCCGGAAGATGCGCGACGGTTCGATATTACACGCTGGATGAGTTGGGATGCTGCCCATTTTACCCGCTATGGCGCAACGATATGGTTCGAGAGGTTGATCAAGCCGTTGTTGGGGCTGCATGAGGACGAGCGGATCATTGAAGAGGCATGTGCAAGCCTCGTGGTGAGTTGCCGGATCATCGACGAACATCTCGCCGGTCGAACATGGACCGTCGGATCTGCGGTAACTGCTGCAGATTTCGCAATCGGTGCCGCACTTCCATACGCGGATGCAATGGGATTCGATTTCTGTCAGTTTCGTCACCTGTCCCGATGGTACGAAGCGCTTGATCGGATCGACGCCTGGCATGATCCATTTCCGCTGAACCTTCAGCGAGATTAGCTAGGCCCCATGCTTACGATTGGAGACATTGATGAGTGCTGCTACTTGCTTGTTACCGTATTCGGCACCGGGTTAGGATTCTCGATGCCCAGAAGTTGGCGTAGCGCCACGGTTGGTCCGACGAGGTCCTGCAGCGTATAACCATCCAGGACCTCGAGAAAGGCTGCAGCCGCGGTTGCAAGCGCGCGCTTGAGCACACAGGCCGGCAGCACCACACAGGCGTTGCCGCCTTCAGCCTCCATGCAGGGGACCAGCGCGAAGTCTGGCTCGCAGGCCCGGACAATATCCCCGACCCTGATCGCCGATGCTTCACGGGCGAGGCGCATTCCTCCTTGACGTCCCCGTATGGTCTCGATCAAACCCTTCCTGCCGAGTTCGTTGGTGATCTTCATCAGGTGAGCCTTGGAGATACTGTAAGCGGCTGCCACGTCGTCGATCGTCGACAAGCTGCCGCCCTTGCGAAGGCCGAGATACATCATCAGCCGCAACGCATAGTCGGAGTAAACTGTCAGCCGCATGAATTCTCTCCCGATTCCATCACAGCATAATAGCAATCAGGCGGCGGAGCGAACTCCAGCCGCCTGATGCTCGTCTTATGCCGCCAGATCGTCGGCTGGACCGAAGAACTCGTAGTGGATCCTGTCTTTCGGTATGCCGGCTCTGTCCAGTCCATTGACGAAGGTCGCGAGGAACGGCTTTGGCCCACACAGATAGATGTCGGCCTCCTTAAGCGGCGTGTTCTCGGCGAGCCACTCAAGGGTCACAAAGCCTTCCTGGTCGTAATGAACGCCCTTCCGATCGTCGGAGTGCGGCGCGCGATAGAAGACTGTAGATCTCATCCCATCGCGACCGAAGATGAGCTTGCGAACATGCTCGCCCATCGCATGAACCTTGCCGTCTTCAGCGGCGTGAACGTAGTAGACATTCGCATTGTTCTCTTTTGCCGCCATGGCTTCCAGCATGCTGACCATCGGCGTCAGACCGACGCCGCCGCTCAGCAAGACGACCGGCCGCGACGTATTCTCCTTGAGTAAGAATTCGCCTGCCGGCGGTGCAACCTCGAGCACATCGCCTACGACCAGTTTGTCATGCAGATAATTCGATATCAGGCCCGAGGGCTCGCGTTTGACGGAAATTCTGTATGTCTCACCGTTTGGAGCGGAGGAGATGCTGTAGTTGCGGCGGTATTCACCCTTTCCGGGCACGACGATCCGGAATGTCAAATACTGGCCTGGGAGATGGCGGACGACTGACCTGCCATCTTCCGGCTTCAGGACGAAGGAGGTGATGACGTCGCTCTCGCGGCGCTTGTCGGCAATGCGGAAACGGCGCCAGCCGGACCATCCGCCTTCGGCAGAGCTTAGCTCATCATAGACCTGCTTTTCCCTGCCGATCAGGATATCCGCCAGGAACCAATAGGCCTCGCCCCAAGCGGCAAGCACTTCGTCGGTTGCGGCATCGCCCAGCACCTGCTTGATGGCCGCAAGCAGGGCATTGGCGACATGCGGATAATGATGCTCCTGGATCTGAAGGCCGACATGCTTTTGTGCGATCCGCTCGACCGCAGGCCCGAGGACTGCGAGGTTATCGATATTTTGCGCATAAGCGAGGATCGCCTGCGCCAGCGCCTTCGTCTGCCCGCCGCCTTCGCCTTGGTGGGACTGGTTGAACAAATTGCGAACCTCCTCGTCCTTGAAAAGCAGCAGGTACATGGCGGCGGTGATCTCCGTGCCGTGGGCCGCAAGCGCGGGTACGGTGGCCCGCACGATTGCCTTGGTTGCCGCGCTCAGTTCTCTAGCCATTTCGGATCTCCATGGTTTTGTTGGTGGCGGCATCGATGTATGCTCTAAAACATATATCTACAATATATCTTTTAGCTTTGAGTCCGTCCTGTGCGGTTCTGTCACAGGCGGGTGTCAATGTGGGGCGGGAGCCAAAGCCAACTGTGGTGATTACACGGAGATCTGAGCGCCAACATCACCGTCACGAGCCGATAGGCGGGTGGTGAATGCAAATAACGGCGATGCCAGGTTATTCGGCGCCGAGTTTTGGCTGGTAGTCGGGCGGCATGATCGGACGGCTGAAGAAACAGAGAGGACCCGCCCGACGGCACCTCACGACCGTCTTTTCGAACGTTTCAGCGGCCTAGACGATCGTTTCGCCGCCATCGACGACGAGGATCTGTCCCGTCATATAGGAGGAGCGGTCTGAGACAAGAAAGAGGATGGGTTCGGCAATTTCCGAAACGTCGGCCCATCGCCCGAGCGGCACCTTTTCAGCGATATAGCCTTCGATGGCGCTGCGTCCACCCATTTGCGTAATGAACGGCGCGTTGAACGGCGTGTCGACCCAGCCGGGGCAGAGCGCGTTGACGCGGACGCCAAACCGGGCATAGTCGCCTGCCATCTGCCGCGTCATGGCGATGACGGCGTGTTTGGACGTGGTGTAGGCGATCATCTCGCGGTCATAAAGGACGCCCGACGATGAGGACGTGTTGAGAATGACGCCTTTGCCAGCTTTCTTCATGATCGGCATGACGAGGCGCGAAGCCATGAAATGCGCGCGGACGTTCAGGTTCCAAGACGTATCGAAACCGGAAACGGCGACGTCCTCCAGATTGCCCGCCACCTGGGCGCCTGCATGATTATGCAGGATATCGATGCGGCCATGTCGTGTTGTAATGGCTGCGATACCGGCTTCGAGGGCCTGATCATCCATGACATCGACCATCATGCTTTCGGCGCTGTGGCCTGCCTCGGCTATCTGGCTCACGGTCTCCTCGGCATTTGCCAAATCGATATCGGCGACAATCACATGCGCGCCTTCGCGCGCCATGATGAGCGCGCCGGCGCGGCCGATGCCGGAGCCGGCTCCGGTGACGATTGCGACCCGATCCTTGAGTATCATGATATTTCCCTGGTCAGTTTGTCGTTGTCTTTTCGCGCATCAGGAAACGCGCGATGAGAATGAGGACGAGCGATGCGATCAGCACCATCGTCGCGATCGCGTTGATCTCTGGCGTGACGCCGCGGCGGATGGAGGCGAAGACATAGATCGGCAGCGTCGTATTGGATCCCGCGACGAAGAAGGCGATGATGAAATCGTCGAAGGAAAAGGTGAAGGCGAGCAGGAAGCCGGCTAGGATCGAGGGCATGATCTGCGGCAGGACGATCTGCCGAAACGTGGTCAGCGGCGTCGCATAGAGATCGCTGGATGCTTCGACGATGTCGCGGCCGAGGCTGGCGATGCGCGCCTTCACGATCATCGTCACAAGCGCCATGGTGAAGAGACCATGTGCCGCGATGATCGAGCCATAGCCGAGCGCGAATTTCGGTGGCTGGTCGCCGGGCCAGACGGCCGCGATCAGCGGGTTGATGACGCCGAAAACTTCCACCAGCGCCACCAGCGTCGCAATGCCGATGACGACGCCCGGAACGACGATCGCGGCGGCAAACAACCCGTCGAAGATGGCGCGCATGCCGGGACCGAGCCGTTCCAGGCCGATCGCTGCCATTGTGCCGAAGATCGCGGCCAGTGCCGCGCTGGTGAAGGCGATGATGAGGCTGTTCTGCAACGCCTCCATTAGGAAGGTGTTCGACAGTGCACGCCCATACCATTGCGTGGAAAAGCCGGTGAACTCGCTCGCATTGCGGCCTGCATTGAAGGAAAACAGCACGACGAGCGCGATCGGCGTATAGAGGAACAGATAGACGAAAGTGACGAGCGCGCGCATCAGACGAGATCCACCTGGCGGGTGCCCGCAACGCGCCAGGCAATCCGCATGGCAACCAAGAGCACGATGACGACGACGGCAACCAGCGTCACGGCGATCGCCGATCCGAATGGCCAGTTGCGCGACTGCAGGAAGAGATCGACCAGCGCATTGCCGATGAAGAACACCTTGCCGCCGCCGAGCAGCTGCGGGATCAGATATTCCCCGAGCAGCAGGATCGTCACCAGCGCCACGCCGGTCATGACACCTGGCAATGACAGCGGCAACGTAATGCCGAAGAAGGTCGAGATGGGCTTGGCGCCAAGATCAGCCGATGCCTCCAGCAGCCGGCGGTCGAGCTTTTCCAGGCTGACATAGATCGGCATGATCATCAGCGGCAGGTAGCCGTAGACGATGCCGAGAAGCACAGCACCCGGCGTGTTGATAAGCCTGACATTCTCTATTCCGAAGTATTCGAGCAGATGCGGGATACCGCGCGCGCCGAGCAGGTACATCCAGGCATAGGTACGCACGAGCAGGCTCGTCCAGAAGGGAACGACGACAAGCGAGACGAGCAGCAGACGACGCTGCGGACTTGCCTTCACCGCCAGATAATAGGCGACCGGATAGGCGACCAGCAGGCAGGCCGCCGCGCCGATCGGCGCAAGAATCAGCGTATTGATGAAGGCTGCCGAGCGCGAGCCGAGATTGGCGAATTGCGCAAAGGTGAAGGCCGCCTGATACCCGCCTTCCGGGGCACGTTCGCCAAAGGCAAAGACGATGATGGCGATGAATGGCAGCACCAGGAAGACGAACAGCCAGATGCTTGCCGGACCGACAAGGGCAGCGGTGACGAGGTGCCGTTTGGTGGCAGGGTTAAGGGGCATCGAGAGGGTCTTTATCCGCCGGTTCGGGATGCGAGGCCGGCCCTGGCCGCCATGGCAGCAGGGGCCGGAGTTGGGCGAGGACGATCAGGCCGACTTGAACCGTGCCATCAGCTCGGCGCGGCTCGGATCGGTGAGCGTAACGGCGGCACCGAATTCCAGCGGCGTCAGCGCAGCCTCATCCGGATAGACGATTTTGTTCGACGTGACATCCTTTGGCAGCAGTGTGATGACGCGGCTGTCGGTGGTGGGCGCCCCGTTGGCGATGTGCTCCTTCACCGCGTTCTTCGGATCCATAAGATAATTGAGCAGCGCGTAGCCGGCCGCCTTGTTCGGCGCATCCTTCGGGATCGCATAATAGTCGGTCCAGATCTCGCCGCCGTCCTTGCCGAGCACATAGGCAAGCTCGGGCATGTCGCGGTTGAGCTGCGCGCCGTCATTGGTCCAGCACATCGTCAGCCAGGCGTCTGTCGAACGCATGGACGGCTGATAGTCGGAATTGATGGCGAAGAGATGCGGCTTGACCTTGATCAGCAATTCTTCGGCCTTGGCGAGTTCTTCCGGCTTGATCGAGTTGAAATCGTAGCCAAGGGAAACCAGCGCGCTGCCGATGGTCGTCAGCTGATAGTCGTGCACCATGGCGCGGCCATCGGCCTCCGTCTGGGCGATTTCGAAGAAATCTTTCCAGCTTGAAAGCTTCCTCTTGATCTTTGAGGTGTTGACGGAGAAGCCGGTCGTGCCCCAATTTTTCGGCACGGCATAGGTCTTGCCGCCGATCTGCCCTTCCTTGGTGAAACGCGGGCTTTCGGTTGCCTGGCTAAAATTCGGGATCTTCGAAAGATCAAGTTCCTCGATAAGGCCGAGCTTGTGATGGGTTGAAATCGTGTAGTTGGTGGGCACGAACAGTGACCAGCCGGAGGCGCCTGCCTGCAGTTTCGCGAGCATTTCCTCGTTCGAGCCGAAGACATTGACTTCGACTGCGACGCCGGTCGCTGTCTTGAAGTTCTCGAAGGTTGCGGGGTCGTGATAATTCGGCCAGGTTGCGATCGACATCTGCGTGCCGAGTTCGCCTGCGGCATAGGCCGGCGTCGAAAGCGCGCCGGGGATGCGCGACAACACCGCCGTCGCAAGGCCGAGGCCGGTGATGCCCAGGAAGTGACGGCGGCTGACAGAGCCGCGCTTCAGGCGCATGAATTCATCCATGAAGCCTTCGGCTGAAATGGGGAGATTGTCCTTATAATCCTTGCTCATGATGCTGTTCCCTTGTTTTGGCTTATGCATTCGATGCTGGAAAGACATGTAAGGCTGCCGGATCGAAGCGGAGGAAAACCTGTTCGCCCGGCCCCACGAGATCGCTCTCGCTCATGCTGCGGCGATCCGAAGTGATCAAAAAGTCGCCCAGTCCTGGAACGGTGACCGCGTATTCCGCTGACGATCCCAGGAAGATGCGGTGTGTCACGGTGCCTTTGAAAGACTTGCCTGATGCCGCCATCTCGCGGCTCAGATGGATCGCCTCGGGGCGCAATGCCGCAATCGCTGCTCCCGGTGCGAGACGCTTGCCGGCCGAAAGTGCCGAGCCGTCGGCAAGGCGAAGCGTTTCGCCATCGGCTTCCATCATCGCCTCTATGCGGTTCGTCTTGCCGACGAAATCGGCGACAAAAAGATCGGCCGGACGATCATAGACTTCCTGCGGCGTGCCAAGCTGCCGGATGCGGCCGGCGCTCATGACGCAGACGACATCGGCCATCGACAGCGCTTCCTCCTGGTCATGGGTGACGAGAACGAAGGTGATGCCGAGTTCGCGCTGCAGCGTCTGCAGCTCGATCTGCATGGCCGAGCGCAGCTTCTTGTCGAGGGCGGCCAGCGGTTCGTCGAGCAGGAGTACGGAGGGGCGATTGACGATGGCGCGCGCCAGCGCGACGCGCTGCTGCTGCCCGCCTGACATTTCATGAATGCGCCGCTTGGCGAAGCCGCCGAGCCGGACCATCTCGAGCGCTTCGGCCACACGCCGGTCAATCTCGGCAGCGCCGACCTTTGGCCGCATCTGCTTCAGCCCGTAGGCGACGTTCTGCGCGACATTGAAATGCGGAAAGAGCGCATAGTGCTGGAACACCATGTTCACAGGGCGCCGGTAGGCTGGAACGCCATTCATCTCGCGCCCGTCGATCAGCACCGTGCCCTCGCTCGGCTGTTCGAAACCGCCGATCATGCGCAGGCAGGTCGTCTTGCCGCAGCCGGAAGGTCCGAGAAGCGCCAGGAATGCGCCCTTGGGCACATTGAGATTGATGTCCGTTACGGCTGTCACGGCGCCATAGGCTTTTGTGACCGAACGGAATTCGATGTCGTTCGTTGAAGCGGATGCCACGTTTGTTCCCTGCGGTTGGTCGGCAGTCTTGATCTGCCTTATTGCCACCGTCGTTAAGGAAAGAGTAAGCCTGCGCCTCTTGCGAGGTATATACCCCGAAAGAGGTATTTCAGCGCGCAATGCTTCATGGAAGGTGTATATAGGGCTGCGCTAGATGGCGCAGGGCGGGAGAGGGGATCCGTCACATGAGCACCGACCTTGAAGGACTGTTTTCCGCCTTCAACGCCACGATCGGCAGATCGACGATGGCGGATGCCGAGTTCGGCGAGACCTTCCGCCAGATGATGGCGGCGCTGGTACGGTTCGATTACGTTGTTGTCTTCGCCTATCGCGGCAAAGAGCGGCCGATCGATCTCTACAGCACCTTCGACCGAGAGGAGCACGTTGTCTTCGTCACGCTCTATCAGGCCGGCCCCTATTTGCTCGATCCGTTCTATCATACGGCGCGCGAACGCCGTGAAGGCGTGCTGAGGATGCGGGAGCTGGCACCGGACCGCTTTTTTTCCAGCGAATATTACCGAACCTATTATGTCCAGACCGGGCTTGCCGAGGAGATCGGTTTCTTCGTCAATGCAGACGAAGATGTCACTATCGTCCTGTCCCTCATGCGGCGTGAGACGACCGGGGTTTTCCCACCCGCCGAATTCATGACGCTCAAGAAGGTCGAGCCGCTCGTTGCAAACATGGTAAGGCATTATTGGTCCGGCCTCGCCTCGCGCTTCGATGCGCAATTGGCTGCCGGCAGCAAGAGTAAGCGCCGGCAAGGTCAGAACGAGAATATTGCGCCAGCCGAAGCGGTCTGGCGGGATCTCAACCTGACAGGCCGCGAGACTGCTATCGTCGAACTCGTCCTGCAGGGACATTCGTCGGAATCGATCGGCCTGAGGCTCAATATCTCCACGGGGACGGTGAAGGTTCACCGGCGCAACGTCTACCGCAAACTCGGCATTTCCTCACAGACCCAGCTGCTCTCGCTCTACCTCAAGAACCTCGCATAGCGGTGTCGGGGATGGCCCTTTTCGGCTGATCGCCAACCCGCATTTTTTTGAATATCGCCCGGTTCGGGACGCTCTCCAAAAAATCTTCTAGGTCGCGATCCGTTTCCGACCTTCGGATCGTCCTTGGCATATCCGAAACAGAAGGAAACATGCCATGTCCAACGAACCCGTTATTTTGGTCAATCTCCTGCGGGTCAAACTGGGGAAGCAGGATGCGCTGATCGCGCTCCTGAAAGAGAATATAGATACCGTGATCCGCACGCTGCCTGGCTGGAAGACGACCCGGCTGATCGCAGCCGAAGACGGCGCCGGCGTCGTCATCTACTCCGAATGGGAGACTCCCGCAGCCGTCGAGGCGATGCGCAGCGATCCGCGCATGAAGGCCTACTTCCCGAGGATCGCCGAACTGGCAAGCCTGGATTCGCTCATGGGCTCTGCGGTGGCTCACGAGCACGCGGCCGAGCCTGCATCACACAACCAGCAAACGAAAGCTGGAATGGCCCAGATGGTGGTGATCTATCGGACGCCGAAGGACACGGAGGCATTTGACCGGCATTACTTCGACATCCACGTGCCTCTTGCCAAGAAGCTTCCGGGGCTCAGGAGTTACGACGTCAGCCACGGCCCCATCGCAACGCCGGCCGGCTCGCCCGATGTTTATCGGATCGGGACGCTGCATTTCGATGACCTTGCAGCAATCAAAACAGCCTTCGCAAGCCCGGAGGGGCAAGCCGCCGCTGCGGATCGCCGAATTTATGCGCCTGATGAGTCGGGTGTTCAAATGTACCTTTTCGACAACAAAACGGTCTGACCCTCATATCCCCTTGTCCGTTCCGTGGGCGAGGAGACAGGTCGGCGGCGGAATGGCCGCTTGCCGTTCGGATAAGTTGCCAAATGATAACATCAGATAGGGAGAGCTCAGCAATGTCAGCACCCAAGGCCGTTTTTGTGCTGGTTCACGGCGGTTGGCACAATCGTTCAGCGTGGAACAGAATTACGCCAATCCTTGAAGCGAGCGGCTTTGCCGCCTTGACGCTCGACCTTCCCGGCGCAGGGGCAAATGCGATAGCGCCCACGTCACTCAATCGTCACCCATTCGACGCCGGCGCGTTTGCTATGGAGCGGTCACCTGTTGCGGACGTGACGCAGGAGGAACGGACGCAAGCGGTGATCGCCTTGGTAGAAGAGGCGGCATCACGTGCTGACGGTAGAGTCATTCTTGTAGGGCACTCGGCTGGCGGGATGACGATTTCGGCGGTGGCTGAAAGGGTTCCTGACCTGCTTCTCGCGGTTGTTTATCTTGCCGGGTTCATGGTCCCGAACGGCATGCCGTTGCTTGCCATGCTCCAGCATGAAACCATGTCTTCCGCCCTGGCGCCTCAGCTGTTCACAGGTGACCCCATCGCCATTGGCGCGACCAGGATCCATGCCGGATCGACCGACGAGGCCTATAGGTCGCTGCTCAAGGCTTCGTTTTATGCCGATGTGTCGGAGAACGAATTCGTACATGCGGCGTCGCAGCTTCATTGCGACGAATCCAACGCTGGCGCTCTGGCTCCATCGCAGATTACGCCGGCAAGATTTGGTACGGTGCGGCGCCACTATATCCGTTGCACCCAGGATCGTGCAGTTCCGTTGGCCGGCCAGGATCATATGATTGCTACCGTTGATGACGCGATCGGCGGCAAGACAGTGATCCACACATTGGAAAGCAGCCACTCGCCATTCCTGTCACAGCCGGCTAACCTGTCGAAGATCCTCATCGACATCGGTGTCCGATCCTTGGCAGAACTGAGCGCGGAAGTACGGTAGGTTTATGGACATGGATGGATTCGAAGATCGCCTGCAAGCGCTGCGGCCACGCCTTTATCGCTACTGCGCGCGCATGACGGGATCGGCCGTCAATGGCGAGGATGTCTTGCAGGATACGCTCGTGAAGGCCCTCCAAGCACGAAGCCAGGGGGCCGAGGTGGATAATCTCGAGGGCTGGCTGTTTCGCATCGCCCACAATGCGAGCCTGGACTTCCTGCGTAGCAGGTCGCGAAATACGGTTGTTCCGCTCACCGAGGACATCGAAGCCGAGCCCATACCCGAGGCGGATATCGTCGCAGTTGGTTTTCAGACGTTTCTGCGGCTGCCTGAACTCCAGCGCTGCGCGGTAATCCTCAAGGATGTTCTGGGGCATTCGGTCGACGAGATCGCAAGCATCGCCGAATGCTCTCCGGCGGCAGCCAAATCGGCGCTCCAGCGGGCGCGCATTACGCTCAGGCTGCTCGCACAGGAACCTGAGGATGCAAGGCTGCCGCTGATGTCCGATCTGGATCGGCAGAAGATCATCGCTTATGTCGACATGTTTCGGAACGGGGATTTCGACGCTATCCGCGCCATGCTTGCCGATGACGTGAAGCTGGAATTGGTGAACCGGCTCCAGTGGCAAGGGCGTGAAAAGACTACCCCTTATTTCACACGCTATGCCGAAGTGGCGAAGTGGCGGTTCGCCTTTGGCGCGGTCGAAGGACGGCCAGCCATGCTCGTCTTCGACGGCAACGGCCCGATGGAAAGACCGGCGCATTTTGTTCTGGTCGAATGGTCGGAAAGCCGCATTATCCAGATCCGGGATTTCTTATTCGCGCCCTATGTGCTCGAGGCCATGGATTGGGTGCGGTTGGGATAAATGCGCCGCCATTCCGAGGCGCCTGAGAAAGCGCGTGAAGCTTCCTTACCGGGCCTTCGTTTCTCTCGGCAGTGTCGCTACGGAGTTGAGCATCGGCATGCTTATGCGGATTGTCGCATGATGAGCCGCGCTTCCAGATGCATCGCCTTGCCCTGGTCGCTGGACTTCTCCGGCATTCCGCCGATCCTTGAAAACAGCATGTCGATGCCGGCGGCGGCGATGCCCTGGTAGTCCTGGGCCATGGTGGTCAGCGGCGGACAGGTGAAGCGGCTGAGCGGATGGTCATCATGGCCGGCCACACGCAGGTCGCAATCGCTGTCGTGCCCAACGCGTCGGCGTCGCTCGAAGGCGGCCGCGATGACGCCAAAGGCGAGCCGGTCGTTGGCGCAGAGCACAGTGCGCGTCGGAAAGCCGGAACCATCAAGCATGCGCCCAGCGGCCTCGTAGCCCAATTGCTCGAAATTCCAATCCTTGGCCGGTATCGGCAATGTGATGGGCTCCAGCCCCAGGCGCTCCATCGTTGCAACATAGGCGCTGCGCCGCTCGAGGGCATTCTGGTTGACGGCCGGCATTTCCAGGAAGCAGGGATGTTCGCCGGTCCTGCACAGATATTCGGTGATGTTGCCGATGCTTTTGCGGTTGTCTGTGCCGACAAAGGGCCGGTCGCCGATGCTGTTGTCGAGGAAGACCGTCGGCATGGCGTTGGCAAGGTTTTCGAGCAGGCGCGCATCGGTCTCGAAGCCGAGCGGCGCCATCAGGACGCCGGCAATGTTCAGAGAGAGAAGGGTGCGCATGGCCCGAGCCTCCAGCTTGCGTTCCCCGTGGGATGACAGCACGATCGTCCAATAGCCCTCCGCAAAGCAGCGCATCTCTATCTGCCGCACGATCTCGGCATAGAACGGATCCGAAATGTGCGGGACGATCAGCCCGATGTTTTTCGGATTCTTGCGGTTGAGGCTGACTGCGAAGATGTTGGGCCGATAGTCATAGTCCTTCAGCGCTTTTTCGATGCGGGCGCGGGTGGAGGGCTTCACGCTTTCGGGGTTGTCGAAATATTTCGAGACGGTCGGGCGGGAAAGCCCGCTTGCCGCGGCGAACTCCTCCATCGTCCGGATTTTGCTTTCGCTCATGATCGCTTCCGAGATTCGCAACGGTTTTGACGCATTTCCGCGTCTAATTATCATGTGTAAAAATAATTCTTTATGCCTATCAGCGGGATCTGCGCCTGCTTCCAGGCCGCCATAGCTCTTCATCGCATATATAGCCGCCAAATCCAACGTTACCAACAAATTTCCGCCCGCCTTAGAAGTTTTCACGTGTAAAGAAATTGATTGACGCGATGTTTAATCGATGGCATACGAACATCGCCCGATACGGGTGGATCGGTCCTGCGCAGGAGAGGAAAAGCGGTTTAGGCCGCGGCCGGCAGGGAAGGCTTCACGCATTCATCACAGCAGCCGGCGAGACCGGCCATTGGAGGAAATCATGCTTCGCAAAACGCTCGGTCGTATTCTTCTTTCCGGCGCTGCCCTTGCCTTGATGGCAAGTGTCGCCTCTGCGGAAGGCATCGGCGCATCGCTTCTGACCCAGCAGCATCCGTTCTACATTTCGCTCGCGAATGCGATGAAGAAGGAAGCTCAGGCGGAGAAGGTCTCGCTGGAAGTGGCCATCGCTAACCAGGATCTTTCCAAGCAGCTCGCCGACGTCGAGGACTTCATCACCAAGGGCGTCGACGTGATCGTCATCTCGCCGGTCGATAGCAAGGGCGTGCGCGCAGCGATCAAGAAGGCTGAGAAGGCCGGTATCAAGGTCATCACCGTTGATGTTCCCGCTGTTGATGCCGATGTCACTTCCTTCGTCGGAACGGACAATTTTGCCGGCGGCGAGAAGGCTGCCGAGCTGATGGCAAAGAGCGTCGGCGGCAAGGGCAAGGTCGCCGTTATCGACTACCCGACGGTGCAGTCGGTCGTCGATCGCGTCGAAGGTTTCAAGAAGGGTCTGGAAAAATATCCGGACATCAAGATTGCCGCCATTCAGACGGGCATCACCCGGCCGGAAGCGCTGGCCGCTGCCCAGAACATGCTGCAAGCCAATCCCGACATCGTCGGCATCTTCGGCTTCGGTGACGACGCCGCTCTTGCCGCCGCTTCCGCCGTGAAGGCCGCCAAGCTGGAAAGTCAGGTCAAGGTTATCGGCTTCGATGGCATGGAAGAGGCGCGCAACGCCGTGAAGAACGATCCGGTCATGGTTGGCGTCATCGCCCAGTATCCGGACCAGATGGGCAAGGTTGCCGTCGAAACGGCCGTCAAGGTCATCAAGGGCGAGACTGTTCCGGCCAAGCAGCCGATCGTGCCCGGCGTCGTGACCAAGGACGGCGAGACCAAGTAGACCGCATTTCGCGGCGGCCGCGGGGCCGCCGCCATTATCTTGCGCGGGTGGCCCATCTGCCATCCGCCGTGCGGACTGCAGTCCATTTCATTCGCCAACAGCCGGGCTTGCTGCTGCCGAGCACACGGCCGGGGAGGAGCGTGCGTGACACAGAGCAATGCAGCCATAAAGGAAGAGGCGTCGCGAGGCGCCGAGACGGCGCTGGAAATCCGCGATGTCGTCAAGTCCTTCGGCGCCGTGCAGGCGTTGAAGCGCATGAACCTTAAGGTTCGCCGCGGTCGCGTTCACACGCTGCTGGGGGAGAACGGTGCGGGCAAGTCCACGCTGATGAAAATCCTCGCCGGGGTCTACAGGCCGACCTCCGGCGAAATCCTGCTCGCCGGTAAGGCATACCAGCCGCAGAACCCGCGCGATGCCCGCGCGCACGGCATTTCCATTGTCTTCCAGGAACTCAGTCTCTGCCGAAACCTTTCGGTCGCGCAGAACATATTTGCAAGCCACGAGCCGAGCCGCTTCGGCTTCGTCCGCGACCGCGAGCTTGTCGCCAAGGCCGAAGCGCTCATCGAGGATCTTGGTCTGCCGGTCGATGTGCATGCCAAGGTCGGCGACCTCTCCATCGCCCAGCGCCAGCTCGTCGAGATCGCTAAGGGGCTCAGCCTGCCTGCGGACGTGGTCATCCTCGACGAACCGACGTCCTCGCTTTCCGATAGCGAGGCGGAAATCCTGTTCTCGATCATCGGGCGGCTGAAGGCGCGGGGCAAAGCGATCATCTACATCTCGCACCGCATGGAAGAAATCATGCGGCTTTCCGACGACATCACCGTCATCCGCGACGGCGAATACGTGACAACGATGGAAAAGAGCGAGACTAGCATCGACAAGCTGATCGCGCTGATGGTCGGCCGCGAAATGCAGGATATCTATCCGCCGCGCGTGGCGCCGCGTCCGGCCGCGGGCATTGCGCCCGTCCTGGCGACGAAAAACCTCACAGTGCCGGGGAAATTCCACGATGTTTCCATCTATGTGAAGCCGGGCGAAGTCGTCGGTCTTTTCGGTCTGATCGGCTCCGGCCGGTCCGACATCATGAAGGCGCTCTTTGGCATGGAACGCCCCGAAGGGCAGATCCTCCTTGACGGCAAGCCGTTGACGCTCGCCTCGCCCTCGGACGCGATCCGCAACGGTATCGCCTTCGTAACGGAAAACCGCAAGGAAGAGGGGCTCGTGCTTGCGCACAGCGTCGAGCGCAATGTCAACATGGTGGCGCTGAAGCAGCTTGCCGGCCCGTTCGGTTTGATGCGCGGCAGTGCCGAACGCGCAGCCGCCAAGGCGGAAGTGCTGCGCCTCGCCATCAAGGCGGCTTCGATCGACACCACAGCCGGATCGCTCAGCGGCGGCAACCAGCAGAAGATCGTGCTTGCCAAGTGGCTGCAGATCAGGCCGCGCGTGCTGATCCTCGACGAACCGACACGCGGCGTCGACGTCGGCGCGAAATTCGAGATCTACCGCATCATTCGTGAACTCGCCGCCGAAGGTGCGGCGATCCTGATGGTCTCCTCGGAACTGCCAGAGGTGCTTGGCCTCAGCGATCGCGTCGTCGTGATGCACAACAGGAGCCTGGCCGCTGTGCTCGATGCCGAGGGCCTGACACCCGAAACCGTTATGACCTATGCAGCGGGGATGCACGCATGAGCAATGTCCAGACTACGCAGAGTAAGGTAGCGGACGCCGAAGTCCGCCAGTCGTTCTTCCGTTCGCCGATGGTGCGCCAGTATGGCGGCATCATCGTTTCCCTTGCCGTGCTCTGCATCGTCTTCTCGGTGTTGAGCCCGCGCTTCCTCGCCCTCAACAACTTCATGAACATCATGCAGCAGGTGGCGGTGGTCGCCGTTGCGGCCTACGGCATGACCTATGTCATTCTGCTTGGCGAGATCGACCTTTCGATCGGTTCGATCATCGCGGTTGCCGGCATGGTGGCGGCGCAGGCCTTCGCTATGGGCTTCGGCTTTCTGCCGACCATTCTCCTGACGCTCGCGGCAGGCGCTATCATGGGCGGGCTGAACGGAGCACTGTCTGCGAAGTTGATGCTGCCTTCCTTTATCGTGACTGTCGCGAGCATGGGGATCTATCGTGGCGTCGTCAGTCTGCCGACCAATGGCGCACCGGCCATGATCGACAACGATGCATGGCTCGCCATCGGCTCCGATAGTCTCCTCGGGCTTCCGATCATCATTTGGATCATGGCCGTACTCTTTGGGATCAATCACATCGTCCTGTCCAAATCGATCTTCGGCCGGCAGGTCTACCTTTCCGGCGGCAACCGCGAAGCGGCGATCTATTCCGGCATCCGCGTCGATCGCATCAAGATCATTGTCTTCATGATATCAGGCGTGATGGCGGCGATCAGCGGCATCCTGCTCTCTTCGCGCCTGTCCTCGGCGCAGACCAATTCGGGGATGGGCTACGAGCTTGACGCCATCGCGGCGGTCGTGCTCGGCGGCACCTCGCTTGCCGGCGGTGTCGGCACGATGGTCGGCACCATTCTTGGCGCATTGATCATCGGTGTCATCAATAACGGCATGAACATGCTGTCGGTGCCGTATTTCTACCAGCTCATCGTCAAGGGCCTCGTCATTCTCATCGCCGTCTGGCTCGACGTGCGCAGCAAGGCGGTGCGGACGTGAGCATGAAGAAGATCATCACCATCGGGGAGATCGTCGTCGAGATCATGGCGGTCGAGACCGGTAATGGTTTCCGTTCTGCCATCCCGCTAATCGGCCCCTTTGCCTCCGGCGCTCCGGCGATCTTCATCGACCAGGCCGCCAAGCTAGGCCAGCCCTGCGGCATCGTCAGCGCCGTCGGCAATGACGATTTCGGCGTGCTCAATGTCGAACGTCTGCGGAACGACGGCGCGGATGTCTCGGCCATCGCCGTGCACCCGACGGCGGCGACCGGCAGCGCCTTCGTGTGCTACAGGCCGGACGGCAACCGGGACTTCATCTTCAACATCAAGCACAGCGCCTGCTCGGCGATCGGGCTGACACCCGCAGCCGAGGCGCTGGTCGAGACCGCCGACCACCTGCATATCATGGGCTCGGCGCTCTTCTCCGACGGCATCGTCGCCGCCATTCATGAGGCGACGCGGGGCATCAAGGCGAAGGGCGGCACGGTCTCCTTCGATCCCAACATCCGCAAGGAGATGCTGGACCTGCCCGGCATGCGCGAAGCGCTCGGCCATGCGCTTGAGAATACCGACCTGTTCATGCCGAGCGGTGACGAAATCTTTCTGTTTACCAGAGCCACTGAGGAAAAGGCTGCTGTCGCGGAATTGCTGGCGCGCGGCATCAAGGCCGTCGTGATCAAACGCGGCGCCAAAGGCGCCAGCTATTTCGACGTCTCCGGCGAGACCCTGGCTCCGGCATTCAAGGTGGAGGAGGTCGACCCGACCGGCGCCGGCGACAGTTTCGGCGCGGCCTTCGTCACCTGCTGGCTGCGCGGCATGGCCGCGGACAAGGCCCTTGTCATTGCCAACGCCACGGGCGCGCGCGCCGTGGGCGTCAAGGGGCCGATGGAAGGTACCTCCAGCATGACTGAGATCGAAGCCTTCCTCGCCGCCCGCAATCTTTCCGGAGTATCGTCATGAGCAGCACCAAGACCCTCAGCACGCTTCCTGCCCGCTACGCGGCCGGCGAACGGCGCGGCATTGCTTCCATTTGCTCGGCTCATCCGCTCGTCATCGAAGCCGCTTTCCTGGAGGGACTTGCGACCGATACGGACGTGCTGATCGAGGCCACTTGCAACCAGGTCAACCAGGAGGGCGGCTATACCGGCATGACACCTGCCGATTTCCGCCGTTTCGTGGAAGAAATCGCCGCCCGCGTCGGTTTCGACACGCGCCGGCTGATCCTCGGTGGCGACCATCTTGGCCCCAACCCCTGGAAGCACCTGCCCGCGGAAGAGGCGATGCAGCGCTCCGAAGTGATGATGGACGCCTTCGTGCGCGCCGGCTTCACGAAAATCCACCTCGATACGTCGATGGGCTGCGCCGGCGAGCCGGTGGCGCTGTCGGATGCCGTCACCGCCGAACGCGCCGCGCGCCTTGCGCTGGTTGCTGAAAAGGCAGCCGCGGAATCGGGCTTTGATCTGCCTGTCTATATCGTTGGTACGGAAGTACCGATCCCCGGCGGAGCCATGGAGGCGCTTGACCACCTGGAACTGACCAGCCCGGAGGCGGCACTGGAAACCGTCGAGGTGCACCGTCGCGCCTTTGCAGCCCTTGGTCTCGAAAATGCCTTCGCCCGCGCCATCGGCGTCGTGGTGCAGCCAGGCGTCGAATTCGGCAATGAGAACATCGTGGTCTATGACCGCACGGCCGCCCGCAACCTCAGCAGCGTTCTGGGCCGTATGCCGCAATTCGTCTTCGAAGCGCACTCTACCGACTATCAGCCGGCATCTGCATTGCGCGGGCTCGTTGAAGATGGATTTGCTATCCTAAAGGTCGGCCCGGGCCTCACCTTCGCGCTTCGAGAAGCGCTCTACGGTCTCGACCAGATCGCCGCATTTCTTGACGGAGGCCCGGAGACCTTGCGCCCGGGCATGGAGGCGCTGCTGCTGGCAGAGCCGAAGAACTGGCAGAAATATTATCATGGTAATGAGGGGGAGCTGCGCATACAGCGGCATTTCTCCTATAGCGATCGCATCCGCTACTACTGGCCGCATCACGATGCAGCGGCCCTCGTCGAGCGGCTGTTCGAACGGCTGGGGGAACAAGAACTGCCGGAGACCCTTATCAGCCAGTATCTCGGCGCCCTCTATCCGGCCGTCGCCGCCGGTAGAGTGGAAGCGAAGGCGCACACGCTGGTGCTGGAAGCCGTCCGCAGCGTCATTCGCACCTATAATCAGGCAGCATCCTAGCTTCGGCGCCAGGATACCCATGCCAGATAGGGACCGCCGGCCGGGGAGGCGGGAAGGCAGGCGGGAATCTCCCATGGAAAAACCCGAAGTCAATTGCCGCATCGGCAATGATCACAAGCCTGCAGCGGGGCAGGGCAGATGGTGACCGGAAAAATCTGACATTAACCCTGTCGTGAGACGCACGCGGTCGTCTCGACAAAAAAATCGCCACCTCTCTGTCGGAATCTCCTTCTACCGGCCGTCCTTGGAGCATCAACCGCTTCAACCCGGAGGGACATCGTGGAAAACACTCAATCAATCTGGCAGATTGCTGCCATTCTTATTGCACGCCTGATCTTCGCTGCTGTCTTCCTGATGGCCGTTTCGTTCAAGTTCATGGATATGAGCGCGACCGCCGGCTATATCGCTGCCGTCGGCTTCCCGTTCCCGCTATTCCTGGCGTGGTGTGCGGCGATCCTCGAAGTGCTGCTGGTACTCGCCTTCCTGACCGGCGCCTTCTTCACCCCGGCGGCGTTCGTCGCGGCCGTCTATGTCATCTTCCTCGGCTTCTCGTTTCATGGCCCGGCGCACTGGGCGGGCAACCAGGCCGAATTCGGCTTCTTTATCGACCACTTCACTTTCCTGGCTGGTCTGTTCTTCGCTGCCGTGCATGGGCCGGGGAATGTGCTTGCCGTCAAGTTGGGCAGGCCGGGCCTGGCGTGAGTATTCAGCTTCATCGAACAGCCCTGGCGGCTCTATAGCGAGCAGAGCGGACTTGCCCGCCACGAGAAGATCGTCCGGCTAATGAACTTGGCCGGCCTGTCGATGACGTTCGCTTTGGATGATGCGGGGCTGATCCAGCGTATCAGCCGCCGGATCAAAGTCACGGGGCAGGGGGCTATCGTTGCGGCTGGATCGGTCGAGAAGCGTTCGACCGGCCTGCGTCTGCCTCTACTCGCGAGCTTATTGCATCTTTGCCGAGGTTTAAGGCGCCTGGGGATGGAGGCTTAGAAGCGGTTGAATAGACAATTGCTTAAAAATCGAAATTTTTCAGTGCTTTATAAGATTTTCGCGATTTTTCAAAAGTCTGCCATTGACCTCGAGACGGAAGTACCTTTATAAGCCCGATCACTGACGAGGGCGGCGGCGCTGCTGGCGACGAAGACCTTCGCTCTGGTGTTTCCTGGATTGGCTGCGATGCTGATTGATGGTTCTGGGCTTAGGTGCCTGGGATTGCGGGAATGGATTTCGACTGGGTTTTCTGGTCTGTTATTTGACAATTGAAGATGAGAAGAAAGAGAAACGTGGGCGGCGGAGCTTGCGGGATTGGCAGAGATGCCGGTTCTTTGAATAGACTTCGACGGTCACGTTTTGAACAAGAGAATACACCTCATTATTATCGCAGTGATGCGTTTTGTGATGGGTGTGAGTTCTCGTCGATTCAGAATGACGTGATTTAGTCGAGATTGAATTCTCAACATGAGAGTTTGATCCTGGCTCAGAACGAACGCTGGCGGCAGGCTTAACACATGCAAGTCGAGCGCCCCGCAAGGGGAGCGGCAGACGGGTGAGTAACGCGTGGGAATCTACCTTTTGCTACGGAATAACGCAGGGAAACTTGTGCTAATACCGTATGTGTCCTTCGGGAGAAAGATTTATCGGCAAGAGATGAGCCCGCGTTGGATTAGCTAGTTGGTGGGGTAAAGGCCTACCAAGGCGACGATCCATAGCTGGTCTGAGAGGATGATCAGCCACATTGGGACTGAGACACGGCCCAAACTCCTA
>NZ_FMAH01000030.1 GCF_900094545.1 Martinezella miluonensis | reverse complement strand
CTGGTATCTGCACTATACGCCGAACCCGGCCTATTCCGGCCAGGTCCGCGTCGGCTACAAGCTCGTCAGCGCGCTCGGAGCCTCCAACACCGGCACGGTCACCTATAATATCAGCTATGACGCCGGCAAGGTTGCCGAGGATATCGACGGGCTGGTGCATGGCTTCGTCCAGGCCCGGCAGAACATGATCGCCAACACGATCGAGGTGCCGGGCCTGCTGCAGCGCCGGCAGATGCTCAAGGCGACCGATCCGATCACCGCACGCATGATGCCGTCGCAAGAGGGCATGACGCTCGGCTTCTCGACCAGCCTGTCGCAGATACGGGCGGCCGGCGGCGATGCGGATGCGGCATCCGCTCCCTTCAACGTCTGGATCGGCGGCGCCTTCCTGACCCATAACGACAAGAACAGGAACGACAGCACCAGCAAGTGGGGCAGCTTTGCCATGATCAACATGGGGGCGGACTATCTGCTCTCCGACCGGGCCTTGATCGGGCTGTCGTTCCACTATGACCGGATGACGGATCCGGCCGATCAGGATGCCAAACTGACGGGCAATGGCTGGCTTGCCGGCCCCTATGCCTCGATCGAGATCGGCAAGGGCGTGTTCTGGAACGGCAGCCTGCGCTATGGCGGCTCGAACAACACGATCAACACCCAGTTCTGGAACGGCAGCTTCAAGACGACGCGCTGGATGGCCGATACCTCGATCGACGGGCAGTGGACCCTCGACGAGGACACGACGATCTCGCCGAAATTGCGGATGATCTACTTCTCCGAAACGGTCGCGGATTACACGGTCAAGAACGGCGCCGGCGATGCCATCACCATCAACGGCTTCGACGAGGAGCAGTTCCGCGTCAGCCTCGGCGCCGAGATCGCCCGGTCCTTCCTGCTCGAAAGCGGCGCCAAGCTGACGCCGAAGCTCGGCATCACCGGCGGCTTCTCCGGCCTCGACGGCTCCGGCGCCTTCGGTGCCCTCACCGCCGGCTTCACGCTGCAGACCGCCAACTTCTGGATGCTCGACACCAGCATCCTCCTCAACATCGAGGGCGACGGCCAGAAATCCGTCGGCGCAAAAGTCGCCGCTGCCAAGAAGTTCTAAAGCAGGCACAGGCACAGGCACAAACGCAGTCGCAAACGCACGCAAATACGAACACACACCAGGATCGCCTCCGCCTGGGATTGCGGAGGCGCAAACTTGGCTCTTCGCCTGGTCCATCCGGCACATCAAGATCCTATAGAAAGGTGTCATGCCGGTCTTGATCGGCGTTGCCCTCGAGCGATGATGTTTGAGCGAGATGCGTCACAGCGCGATCCCAGACGGCAATAGCTTTGTTTAGTGCGTTTTCGGGTTGCCGCAGTTGACCTAGGATCTCGGATCCGGGTGGTCCCACATACCCGTTGCCAGAGTGAATGGCGACCACTCGGTCATTTCATATCGGATCGGGAGGGCATCCGGTCGCCAGATCACGCGTCGAGGTCGGAAACGCCAATAGCGTTCGGCACCCTTAAGGGAGAGGTCCGATGCGTAATCGAACAGAATCTCGGCATCGCCGGTCATCTGCAGGAGCCCGCCCGAGGCAAAGTCCACGAATGTTAGGCCGGCTTTTTGGTTCACGGCGATGTTCCCGAGGGTGCTGAAGAAGCGATTCCCAATAAAATCGGGAATTGTCAGCGAACCATCTCCACCGACATGCACGAAGCCAGCTTGCCCACCGCGATGGGAGACGTCGACGCGCCGTTTGCCGTGATCTTCGAAGTAGGATGCCACAAAGAAAGTGTCGGCCTGTTCGATGAGAGTACGTGCAGTGTTGTCGAGCGTCGAACTGAGATGCGGCGGAGCGATCGTTACCTGCGTTGGCTCCCGGGTGAATCGGACGTCTCTCGTCTGGATATACTTTGGACAATTGCCAAAGCTCTCACCGACCATCAGATCAAATCCATCGGCGCGTCGATGTAACGTACCATTCAGCCGGTTCCGGCGGCGCGTGCTTAGATCGATGCCGAGAAGTGCGATTTCTTGGCCATCTTCCATTCCTGCTTCTGCAGGGTCGGCTGTCTCTCTGACGAGAGTGGCACTTAGCCGATACGGATCATCCGTGTAGAGAAAGCCAGGCCGTCCGGCGCGCAGCGTCGCCCAGGCATCGCCTGCTGCATCGACCGCGCCGAGGACGACCATGGGCAGGAGCGGATAGAATTCGCGATGCTGATCGATCAAGTGATCGCGGATCACTTTCCGGCCGATCTCGTTCATGCGTGCTTCGACACCGACCGACCGCTGCAAGCGGATTTCGCCGTCATGCCAAGGAGAGGGTAGGGAAGAGGTGTCACTCGTCGATAAGTCTGTCATGCCGCCAACCCGACCGGTGTCTTCTGGAATTCGATGAAACCTGGCAGCGCCTCTATTCGCGCAAGCCAGGCGCGGATGTGCGGATACGGCGCCAAGTCGACATCTCCCTCCGGCGCGCGGGCCAAATAGCTGTAAAGCGCGACATCGGCGATTGTCGGTCTATGTGTGGCGACCCAGTCGCGGCCATTGAGAGCAGCCTCGATCAGCGTCAGGATGGCATGGGCACGCGGAATGACTTCTTCAGCGCGAAGCGGTGCGTTAAAGACATTGATCAGGCGTGCCATCGCCGGGCCATAGGCGATCTGGCCGGCCGCTACAGAAAGCCAGCGCTGAACGGTTGCGCTGCCAATCGGATCTTCAGGCAACCAGTCAGTCCGTCCCATCTTCTTGGCGATATAGACAAGAATGGCATTGGAGTCCGAGACAATCGTTCCCTCGTCATCGAGAACAGGCAACTGCCCAAAGGGATTGAGCGCAAGAAAATCCGGTTGCTTGTGTGCCTTGACCAGAAGATCGACCATCACGAGTTCATGTTCGACTCCAAGCAGCGACAAAAACAGTCGGGCGCGATGCGAATGACCGGAAAGTGGGTGGTAGTAGAGCTTCATGCCTGCCTCCTGAGAAATGACTGAAGGCATCGTGGCTGTTAACAGGCTTGACGATAACCATTGAAATAAGCAGGTGACCATTTCATAATCTGAAATGATAGGAATGAGGTTGTTCGCATGGACCGGTTACAGGCAATGCGCATTTTTGCGCAGGTCGTCGAGAGTGGTGGTTTTGCACCCGCTGCCAAGATGTTGCATATGAGCGCGCCATCGGTGACCCGCGCAGTCGCCCAATTGGAAGATAGTATCGGCACCCGCCTTCTGGTGCGAACAACCCGTTCGATGAAGCTAACTTCGGCCGGCGAAGGATATGCGGCTGACTGCCGGCGAATCCTTGCCGAGATTAGCGAAGCGGAAGCCAATGCAGCCGGGAGTTACACCCAGCCGGCTGGGGTGCTGACGGTGACCGCCCCGGTGCTTTTCGGGCGAATTCACGTGCTTCCGGTCATTCTCGATTTCCTTCGGCTCTATCCGAACATGCAGGTCAAAACCATTTTCGTCGACAGAGTGACCAATCTGGTCGAGGAGGGCTTGGATATCGCCGTTCGTATCGCAGCGCTGCCCGATTCAGGGTTGATCGCTCGTCGCGTTGGCTCCATCAGGCAGGTACTTTGCGGATCCCCGGACTATCTTGCCACTTTTGGCGAGCCGCAAACTCCAGGAGATTTGCGGCACCATGAATTCATCGGTCGCGACGGTCTATTCGGCCAGGCGGAATGGCTATTTGGAAGAGCTCACAATATTCGTGTTCCGATCAACGCTTCCCTGATCTGCAATACGAATGACACCGCGATTGCGGCTGCGGTCGCGGGCGTCGGGTTGTCGCGGTTCCAGTCCTATCAGGTGGCGGATGACGTGAAGGCGGGCAGACTGAAGATCGTTCTGGCAGAATACGAGCGGGAACCCGTGCCGATTCATCTCGTCCACGGCGAGGGGCACATGGTCTCGGCAAGGGTCCGAGCTTTCATGGATTTCGCAGCCCGCCATCTGCAGCGACAGGCGAATGCGAGGACTCCCCAGGAAGCGAGCTTCTGATCGTGAAGGCTTTAATCGGTATCGGCTCGGGAGATCATGGCGCTAACATTCTCTCTACCGCGCTGGTCCAAATATACGGTCGTTGCTGCAGCAGCCGATATTGCCTGCCTTCATCTGACAAGACCGGTTTTCGCGCTTGACGAGCATCTTACCTTGATGTGTATATGTATATACATCATCGGCGATGCTAGACATGCATAGAGCACGCGTTTTGCCAACCGGCTTCCAGGTTACTGCGAAATACGCATGATCATCGGAGTTCATACATGCTGCAATCCAACGAAGACGCTCTCGACTCTCGACATGGCTGGCGGGTTGTTGGCGGAGCGCACGCTATTACAGCCATTACCTTCGGCTCCGCCTACGCTTTCTCTGCCTTGTTTCCGGGTTTGTCGGCTGAGTTCAATGCATCGCGAGGCGAGATCGCGCTTGTCTTCTCGATCGCCGCATTTCTCTTTTACGCGCTGGGCGCCATTGCCGGCCCACTTGCCGATCGCTGGTCTACCCGCCGGCTCGTCGCTGCAGGTCTCATCGCAATGGCCGCGGGCTATGTCGTTGCCAGTCAGGCGACTTCTCTCCTCGGACTTTATATCGCTTACGGGGTCGGTGTTGGCCTCGGCATAGGACTTTCCTATGTACCGGTGATCGGTGCCGTCCAATCCTGGTTCCAGACAAAACGCGCGAAAGCTTCCGGCATCGCTACGGCCGGCCTCGGGCTCGGCACGCTGCTGCTGCCTTTCGCCGTCGCCAAGCTCATCCCGGTGATCGGCTGGCGTGGCTCTTTTCTGATGCTCGCGGCGGTGATCGCCGTAATAGGTCCTCCAGCCATGATGCTGGTTCGCCGACGTCCGGCCAACAGCAGAGCGAATGCATTGCCGCCCACGCTCCTCAGTCCATTGACTGCCTGGAGCAAGCCTGGATTCCCCCTTTTCTATCTCGTGATCGTCCTTGGTTCCTTCTGCATCTTCATCCCCTATGTTCACATTGTGCCGGCAGCACACGACCTCGGACTGTCACTCGACTCAGGAACCGCGCTGATTGCGCTGATCGGCGTAGGCAATGTGTTTGGACGCTTCGTCCTCGCAGGTTTCGGTGACCGCATCGGCTCGGTGCGCTTGCTTGCGCTTCTCACCGCCGTGGTAGCAGGTTCCTTTATCCTCTGGGCCTTTGCCGCCAATTTCGTGATGCTCGCCATCTTCGCCGTTATTTTCGGCGCCGCCTACGGCGGATGCGTCGGTCTTTATCCAGCCGTCGCCGCCGAACTTTTCGGTACGCCGAATATCGGCGCCTTGCTCGGCTATCTTTACACCGGCGTCGGAATTGCCGCACTGCTCGGCCCCACCCTAGCCGGCTTCGTCTTCGACCGTACGGGCACCTATCTCGGCCCGATCACCGCGAGTGCCATCGCCGCCGCCATCGCTGCGATCTTTACCCTCAAGCTGCATCGGGCGGAGGGAAAATGATCTTCAGAACGTCACCGGTCTGCGGCGGCAGCTATAGTGCTGCCGGCATCCTGGCTGATGTTCACGCGAGAATGGGTACCTGGCCGCGGTGGCAACCGCCGACTTTACGTTCCGGTGTTACGCTTCCATGCCGGTGCTGAACGCATAGCGAAAGGCTCGGTCGGCGTGCCGGTCCGCCAGGCGAAGTTGCCAGAGCAATTCCAGGAAAAGTGCGCAGCGGCTTTCCGTCCGAAATTGCGTAAAAACAATAAGTTAGAGCGGTCCTCAGATTCCGTAAAGAGCTGAACCGCTCTAGCGGATCGCCATCGACGATCGTAAACCTTGCTCAGAAGCTATTGCGTTCGTGATACGTGCGCAGGAAGGCCTGGATGCGTGCGTCCTCGGGTTGATGCAGGATCCGGGAAGGGGCGTCGACCCCGACCAGCACGCCCTTTTCCATGAAGGCGACCTGATCGGCGACATGTGCGGCGAAGCCCATTTCATGGGTGACGACGACCATGGTCATGCCTTCGGAGGCGAGGGTCTTCATGACGCTCAGCACCTCGCCCACCAGCTCCGGGTCGAGCGCCGAGGTCGGTTCGTCGAACAGCATCAGGCGCGGCTCCATCGCAATCGCGCGGGCAATCGCCACGCGCTGCTGCTGGCCGCCCGACAGGCGCGAGGGGTGGTTGGCCATCTTGTCGCTGAGCCCGACCTTCTTCAACGCCTCGGCGGCACGCCCCTCGGCTTCGGATTTCGGCAGGCCACGCACGCGCATCAGCCCTTCGGCCACGTTCTGCAGCGCAGTCATGTGCGGCCAGAGGTTGAACTGCTGGAACACCATGCCGATAGAACGGCGCATTTCGCGCAGCTTGCGCCCCAGCATCCTGGCGCCACCTGGGGCAACGTAGCCGATCAACTGCCCGTCGATGGTGATCTCGCCGGAATCATATTCCTCGAGGAAGTTGATGCAGCGCAGCAGCGTGGACTTGCCCGAGCCCGACGGCCCGATCAGGCAGGTGACCTTGCCCGGCGGGATAGAGAGGTCCACGTCCTTCAACGCCTGGAAAGGACCGTAATACTTATTGATCTTGCGGATCTCGACGGATGACGCGGCAAGCATCTTACGTCCTTTCGATCAGATGTTTCGTGATGCGCGCTTCCAGCAGTCGGCCAAAGCGCGAGATGATTTCGACCAGCGCCCAGAAGAACAGCGCCAGCACCAGGTTTGCCTCGAGGTAGCGGAACGTCTCGGTGGACATGCGCTGCACCGAATACATCAGCTCCGGCACGGTGATGATCGACAAAATCACCGTTTCCTTGGTCAGAATGATCGAGAAGTTGACCAGAGCCGGCAGCGCCGAGACGAGGCCGAGCGGCAGCAGGATCCGCCGCACGATGTTCGGCTCCGACATGCCGATTGCGCGCGCCGCCTCGAGCTGGCCCAGCGGCACGGCGTTGAAGCCCGAGCGGAAGATTTCCGCGAAATACGGGCTGCCGTAGATGGTTAATCCCAGCAGTCCGGCGGGTAGCGCTTCCAGCCGCAGCCCGAGCAGCGGGCCGCCGTAGTAGAGCATGAAGAGCTGCACCAGGAAGGGCGTCCCGCGGATGATCTCGATATAGGCCTGGATCAGCCAGCCGAGCAGGCGCGGTCCGTAGCGCTGTATCAGCGCGATGGCCAGCCCCAGCGCCATGCTGAAGATGGTGCCCAGCGCCCAGCATAGGATGGTGAGGCTGAAGCCGTTCAGCAGGATCGGCCAATATTGCAACAGGATGCTCAAGTCCATTACACGGTCATCCTGTGTTCGAGATAGCGCCCCAATGCCGCGAGGCAGAGGTTGATGACCAAGTAGATGCAAGCCGCCGCGAGATAGACTTCGAGCGGGCGAAAGGTCGTCCCGGCCTGCGCCTGGCTGGCGCGCGTCACCTCGAGTATGCCGACCACGGAGACCAGCGAGGATGCCTTGACCAGCAGGATCATCTCATTGACCAGCGCCGGCAGCGAGATCTTGACTGCTTGCGGCAGGATGATCCGGGTCCAGATGTCGCGCGGCCCCATGCCGATGGCGGTGGCCGCCTCGGACTGCCCAGGCGGTAGGGCCATGATGGCGCCGCGCCAGATTTCGGAAACATAGGCGCTGGAACAGATGCCGACCGTGACCACGGCGGCGACCATGGCCGGCACGTTGATGCCGATGACGGGCAAAAGATAATAGCACAGTAGCAGCTGCACAAGCAGCGGAACGCCGCGCAGGAAACTGACCCAAAGCGCCGCGAAACGGCGCAGCCAAACCGAACGCGAGAGGCCGGCGGCGCAGATGAGCGCGCCAATGACCAGCCCGAGCCCAATGCCCAGCAGAGAAACGAGCAGCGTATAGCGCGCCGCCCAGAAGAGCGGCCCGAAGCTGCCCACAAAAGTCGAGATGGAGAACATCAAGGTTCCGTTTGGCCGGGGCGCGCGGGCGGGATCGCTCCCGCCCGCGGCACGTCGTTACTTGGTCGGAACTTCGCGCGGCAGCGCGGTGTAGGTGCCCAGCCACTTCTCCTGGATGGCCTTGACACGACCGTCATCCGTCATCTTCAGCAGCGCGTCGTTGATGGCCTTGACATAGCTTTCGCTATCCTTGTCCTTGCGCAGAACCCAGGCGAAATAGGTCGGCTGGCCGAAGGTCGCGGGCTCGAACAGGGCGAAGGTCTCCGGACGGGCCTTCACCAGATAGGCGAGGTTCGGCAGCGAGCCGGCGACCGCGTCGAGACGGCCGGCGGCAAGATCGGCATAGGCCTCGTCGGTGGTGCCGTACTCCTTGACGGTCACGCCACCCAGCTTTTCGCCAAAGGCTTGTAGCTGCTTGAACTGCGCGGTGCCCTGCTGGACGCCGACGGTCTTGCCCTTGATGTCTTCTGGCTTCTTCAGGCTGGTGTTGCCGGCGGCATGGACCAGCGCGACCGTCGCGTCGGCGATCGGCAGGCTGAAGGCGTAGCGCTGCAGGCGCTCAGGCGTGATGGTTACCGGAGCGATCACGATGTCGAACTTCTTGACCTCGAGGCCGGGCAGTTCGGCGGTCCAGGGAATGTCCTGATAGACCGGCTCTGCGCCGATCTGCTTGGCCACGCCATCGAAGAGATCCTTCGTCATGCCCTGATAGTTGCCGTCCACCAACATGTCGAACGGCGCGTAGTGCATGTCGGTTGCCGTGGTGATCTTGCCCGCAGCCTTCACGTCGGAAAGCTGGTCGGCTAAGGCCGGCACAGTCAGACCCAATGCGGCTACGCCCAACAGGGCGGATTTAAGAGTTCTGGAAAGTGTCATTTCGTAGTCTCTCCCCTCATGGACTGTTTGGCGCATATCGCCTGACGGATAGTTATTAAGCATTTCCATGCGCGCCGCCAGATGTCGACGGCGCGCATGGAAGATGAAAAAGCTCTGTTGCAAAAAAAGCTATTGGGGCGATCCGGTGCGCGGATGATCTGAGGCAGTTTTTTTCATCAGCGATCGTAAGCTGCGGCATCTGGTTCAGAGATGTAGGCGACGTAGTTGCCGGTCAGCGCGAGTTTTTCACGGGATGCAGGGAGTTGGTCTCGACACGGCCGTGCGTCTTGGCAAAGCGCCAGCTATGCTGGACCTCGAGGAGGCGGCGGATCAGCAAGGCTCTGCTACTGCACCGGCAGGCGGCGTCTCACGGTGGCGGCGTGCACCTGCGCGCCGTGGATCAAGGCTGCGTCGTTGAAGTCATAGCCGGGATTGTTGAGGGGCGGGCAGTTTTCGCCGTTGCCGATGAATGCGTAGCAACCGGGAGCGTGGGCGAGGAACCGCGCGAAGTCCTCGGAGCCGGTCATCGGTTCTGGGCGGGTTGCCACCGCCCGCGAGATCGAGCTGACTGCGGCCATCATCTCGGCGGCAAGGCTGGCGTCATTGATCGTCGGAACAAATTCCCTTGTGTATTCCACTTCGACCTCCACGCCATGCCCTTCGGCGACGCCCCGTGCAATCCGGCGCATTTCCGCCTCGATGCGCGCCGAGACCTCGGGATGGAAACTCCTGCAGTCCCCCAAGACGCGAGCCTTGCTCGGCAAGGCATTGCGCGTTCCGTCCGTCAGCAGTTCCGTGACTGAAACGACGGCGATTTCCGCGGGGCTCAGGCGGCGGGCGACAATGGTCTGCAACTCGAGGACCAGCGAACAGGCCGGGACCATGACCTCGCGTCCCCAGTCCGGCCGGGAGGCGTGGCCGCCCTTGCCCTTCAGCGTGATCTCGAAAATGTCTTCCGCCGACATGATCGCACCGGCCCGCGTCTCGAAATGTCCGACCGGCAGGCCGGGCATATTGTGGAGGCCATAGACTTCGTCGAACGGGAAGCGCTCCATCAGGCCGTCGTCCAGCATGGCGCGTGCGCCCTGGCCCCATTCCTCGGCGGGTTGGAACAGAAAGCGGACCGTTCCGTCAAAGCCGCCTTCTTCGGCGAGGAGTTGCGCGGCGCCGAGCAGCATCGCCGTGTGTCCGTCATGCCCGCAGGCATGCATGGTGCCGGGCTTGGTCGAAGTCCAGGCCGCGCCTGTGGCTTCGGTGATGCGCAGAGCATCCATGTCGGCCCGCAGCGCGATCGCGCGGTTCGACGTTCCGCGCCGTAGTGTCCCGACGACGCCGGTGCCGCCGACACCTTCCGCAACATCGATGCCAAAAGCTCGCAGGGTTTCGGCGACGAAGGCTGCGGTCCGGTTTTCCTCGAAGCCGAACTCGGGATGGCGATGAAGATCACGCCGCCACTCGGTCATCTGCGCGTGAAGGTTTTTGAGGTCGGTCATCGGCTGAATTTCCTTGCAACGTCGAGGAGCACGTTGGCGCCTGCAATCAGATCGGCGTCGGCGGTGTATTCGGCCGGATTGTGGCTGATGCCACCCTTTGAGGGTACGAAGATCATGGCGGCGGGAGCGATACGGACGATCATCTGCGCGTCGTGACCGGCCCCCGACGTCATGCGCCGGCACACGAGCTGGCGTTCAGCCGCGGATGCCTCGATAGCGGCGACGATTTCCGGCGCAAAGGTCACCGGTTGGAAGCGGGCCAGGCGCTCGGTCGTCACCTCGAAGCCTTCGCTGCGCAGCCCATTCAAGAAAGTATCGAGGGCAACTTCCTGGCCTTTGAGCCGCTCCTCATCGGGATTGCGGAGATCGACAGTGAAGATTGCGCTCGACGGAATGACGTTGATCGCATTGGGTTCGAAGCGGATGGTGCCGACGGTCGCGACCGCGCCTTGCGTATCTCGGGCAAGCCTGTCGAGAAAGGCAAGCGTCTGTGCGGCGGCGACGCCTGCGTCGCGGCGCATCACCATGGGCGTGGTGCCTGCGTGGTTTGCCATGCCGCCGATGGTCACCTTCTGCCAGGAAATACCCTGGAGATTTTCGACAGCGCCGATCGGCTGGCCTTCGGCCTCGAGGATCGGCCCTTGCTCGACATGCAACTCGACATAGGCATGGGGCTTGAGAAAGCCCGGTTCGCGGCTTCCTGCATAGCCGATGCGGTGCAGTTCCGCACCGAGTGTCGTGCCGTCGGTGCCAACAATGGCAAGCGCATCGTCCGTCGCAAGGCCGCCAGCGGCGACGAGGCTGCCCATCATATCAGGTGCGTAGCGCACCCCTTCTTCATTGGTAAAGGCGACGACCGTCAGCGGGCGCGAAGGGCGCAGGCCAGCCTGTTGCATGGCCTCTATGACGGCAAGGCCCGATAAGACGCCGTAGCAGCCATCGTAGATGCCGGCATCAATAACTGTATCGATGTGTGATCCCATAACCATGGGATTGCCAGAGACCCCGTCCGGCTCCCAGATGCCGTAGATATTGCCGATACGGTCGATCTCGATCCTCAGTCCCGCTTGCCTCAGCCAGCCGCAGAGGAGATTGCGTCCCGCGCGGTCGGCATCGGAAGCGGCAATGCGGCAAAGGCGGCCGGCTTCGTCGCGTCCGGTGGCTCCAAGCTCCTTGAGACGGGCGAGCAGACGTGCAGCGTCAATTGCGATCGTCATACGGGGCTCCTTTCAGGACGGCTTCCGCGCTATGTCCGACAATGCTCTCGTAAAGTGCAGGGTCTGTGGCGCCCTCGGTGTTGACGACGAGAACCCGCGCCTGCGAGTTGAGGCCAATCTTTGCCGCAAGCTCTTGATCACGAAGGACCGTCAGGACGCCGGCCAGACCCGCGCCCCCACTTTCCCCTGCAACCACGGGCGGGTCGCCCGCAACGGGCAAGGCCAGCAGGCGCATCACTTCCGGCGCGCTATCTTCATCGACGGTCATGAAGCCATCAGCCACCCGTTCGAGGATGCGGAAGGCGACGATCGAGGGCTCGTAGCATTCCAGCATTGCCATGACGGTCGGCTCTGTCTCTTCCACCTTGACCGTATGGCCGGCCTTGACGCTTTCATAGAGGCAGGCGGCACGGGCCGGTTCAACCACCGTAACATGGGGGCGTTTGTCGCCGAGTGCGATTGCCGTATGTCCGGCAACGGCAGCGGCAAAACCGCCGACGCCGGCTTGCAGGAAGACGTGGGTTGGTGGTTGCGGTAGCGCGGCACAGATCTCTCGCACCATCGCCGTGTAGCCCTGCGTAACGAGACCGGGGACGTATTCGTAGCCGGGCCAGGAGGTGTCGGAGAGAATCGTCCAGCCCTGCTCAGTGGCGACGCGCGCCGCCTCGGCTACGGAAAAGTCATAATTGCCGTCGATCCGCACCATTTCAGCGCCGAAGCGCGCGATGGCCTGAACGCGCGCATCGCTGACGCCGGAATGGACGAAGATCACGGCGCGTGCGCCCATGAGCGCAGCGCCCTGGGCAACAGAGCGGCCGTGGTTGCCGTCGGTTGCGCAGGCGAAAGTCATGGTGGCGGCGATGGCGCGGACCTCCTCCGACATAAGCTCGTCGATAGTGACCTTGCGTTTAAGGCGGCGCTCGGCTTCTTCCTGCACCAGGATCATCAGTGCGTACGCACCGCCCAGCGCCTTGAACGAACCCAGCCCCAGGCGAAAGCCCTCGTCTTTGACATGCAACGAGCCGAGCCCCAGTTCCTCGGCAAGGCCGGGAAGGGCATGAAGCGGCGTTGCATCATTGTTTTCGCGGAGCGCAAGAACTTGCGCCACCCGGTCTGCCGCTGCAAGGCCAAGTGTTTCAGCATCGCGCGCATCCAGAGGCTGCCGGTATGCCGGCATGGCGTTCGTCAGATAGGGCGTGGCACGCATCGGCATCTCCTCGGTCCGGACATCTGATTGAACAATATTTCAAGAGAGGCGAGAGAGGCGCTGTATTTCAGTGATTTCGATGCAATTTTGTCTCGTTTCTGGCTGGTCTGGCTGACTTTTGGTTCGCGGCGCAGTGCGCATCTCGCAAGCGGAAATGCGATCTCACTCCAAGGGAACGCTCAGTCCCACCTTGACGCGTTCCATGGAGACGAAAGTCCGGAAGCGCTTCACGTTGTTGTTGCCGAAGAACAGCTTTCGCGTCAGCGCCTCATAGTCCGGCATGGTGCGCACGATGATGATCAGGATGAAATCAGCTTCGCCGGTGACATAGTAGCATTGCTGCACCTCCGGTGCCGCGGAGAAGGAGCGTTTGGCGGCCTCGTAAAGCTCCGCCCGCTCGCTTTCCATCTCCACTTCGACGAAGAGCGTGATCGATTGATCGACCTTCGCGGGATCGACGAGTGCGACATTGGCCTGGATGACGCCAAACTCCTCCATGCGCTTGATGCGGCGCTGAACGGCTGGCGCGGAGAGATGGATCATCTCTGCAATGGTTCGCTGCGGCGTCTTGTTGTCGCGCTGCAGAACGTCGAGAATCTTCAGGTCCAGCCGGTCCAGCTCGGCGGAGCCATGTTTCGGCTTTTCGGTCATGTCTAAAGCGCTTTCTGCAACAAAATTGCATTTATACGCCTGTATGAAGGCGTAGGTCTCAGTCTGCGCTCAATGTTATTTCATTGGCCGATGCAAGTCTTTCATTTCACCGGAACATTTGCCGCGCTGATGGATAGACTACAACCACACGTTTGGCACGGTGCGGAAGGCGGATTTGATCTGGCCAAAGTGCCTTTCGACCGCTCCTGTTGCATTGCTGGGATCAATAAGGGTAATTCTGCTCATGTTCTTTCTCTCTATTAGCCTGGAGGGGAGAATATGCCGGTTCGCCGATGGCAGTTGGCGAACCGGCGCGACAAGATCACTTGGCCGGCTCGACCTTGCCGGGAAGGCTGAGGCTTCCGGAAGCGACCTTGAAGACGTTGTCGACGCATAAGAGCGGCGCATGCAGGTTGCCGTTGACCTTGAGGCCCGCGGCGACGCCGTCGAAGGAGGCACCCTTGATGGCGCCGATCAGCGAAAGCGGGATTTCGACATTGACCGTGTCGCCCGTGAAGGTCGTCGGATATTCCGGACTATCGATCAACAGCGGCACGCCCGGCCATGTCTTCGGAACCTTGGGCTTCGCGCCCGCCGGAATGTCCACGACCTTGAGCCCGCCGCCGCAGGCCTTGTCCTTGGCCAAGACGACCCAGTGCGGATGCCAGATGTGGCGGTTCTTGCCGCCGCTGGCGGCGTCGTCGAAATCCGGATGGAAGGTGACGGCCAGCGCCACGATACCCTGCTTTTGGTCGAAGCCAATCTCGCCGCTGTCGAGGCTGGTCGGCCAGACATAGGCGTAGACGCTGGAACCTTCGAACTTGCCGGCGGCATCGGGCTTGTCCTTGCCGGCCTCGCCGCGCACCCGCGTCGAAAAGACGGCGGTGTCGCCCTTGGTCGTGATTTTCGTCTCGATGATATCGAAGGATGCCTGGACAGCCTGGTTCGGCTCGGCCTTCACCGGGTGCGCGTTCGCCGGCGCATGGCACAGCAAGGCCGTTCCGGCGACAAGCGTGCCGGCTATGAATGCTCTGAACATAGGGAGATCTTCCTTTCGTTTTGCCTGGAGGGTTGGTTTATCCCGCTTGGAACGTTTCCCAGGTGGCAGCCCGGGATGTGGGATCGGCTTGTTGATGATCGCGGCAATCGACACGGAGCTCACGCTGGCCGAAGGGCGCGTTCACGAAATGACAGTGATGAGGCCGGGCCGCATCGGCATGCATGAAAGGAGCGAAATATCGGCAGGTCACGCACATGCGCTGGACGGGAATTTCGCCTGCTTCCTGCAATTGCCGGATCATCTTCACGAGGGTGAGGAGCAAGGCCTCCTGCTCGCCGCCGTCCAGCGCCTTAAGAGCCTGCTCGGCAAGGCCAGGTTCACTGTCCTCAACCCTTGCGGCGGCCAGGCCCTCGGCCGTCAGCGCGACGATCACGGCCCGTCGGTCGGATTGACCGGGTTGCTTTTCGAGATAACCTTTACGCTCCAGTGCGTTGATCGAATCCGTCGCCGTTGGCTGCGACACCCCAAGATGTGCGGCAATATCCTTCACGCCGAGCCCCGCTTCACGTCCCAGCAACAAGCTGAGGATTGCCAGTTGCGTCGGGTTCAGGCCCATTCCTTTGGCTTTATTCCAATCGTCGAGACGCATCGCCATCGCAATGCGGGCTAGGCCCTCGCGGATGCGGTAGTCGATCGACACTGGGTTCTTCGGTGTTTCCATGATTTCAATATACATAGGATTCCTATTTATTCAAGCCTGAGTCGGTCAGAAATTGATGTCAGGCTGGGTCGAAAAGAGCAGCCTTGTCGGCGTGCCTGGCTCAGGCTGCTATCCAGAGCTGAGTGGCTCTGGACGATCTCATCGCGCGGCAATATACAGGCCTGCCGCTGCGTTTGAGCCGGAATCGCCGGTGATCTACTGCCTCGTCTGCGGTGAAACGCATCCTTTGGCGAAGGCGGCTGGCCTCTTCCTTCACAACAGCGCCGATTGGCCATCGGGGGGAACGGCTGATGAATATCAAGCAACTGGAAGTGCTTCGCACGCTTCTCGCCACCGGCTCGACCATCGCGGCGGCAAAAGCCATGGGGCTCAGCCAATCGGGCGTGAGCCGCATGTTGCAGCAGCTGGAAAGCGATCTTGCCATCACGCTCTTCGTCCGTGACCGTGGGCGGCTGATCGCAACACCGGAAGCGGCGGTTCTGGCGCGGGATGCAGAAAATGTGCTTCTCGCCGTCGAGCGCATGGCCGGCCATGCCGAAGATCTGCGCAACGGCGCATCCGGGCCGGAAATCGTCCGGATCGGACTACCGAGCAGCATGTGGGAGAATTTCGCTCCCGCCATGCTGATCGACTACGTCCGCGATTTTCCCGGCGTGCGCATCGAAACATTCTTCGAATCGACGACGGCGATCAACAAGCTGGTCGAGGAGCGGGTCATCGATCTCGGATTTCTAAGGATGGAAGGCGAGACGGGACCGGGCATCGACATCGAAAAGATTGCCACCGGTGAAAGCGTCTGCGTCGTCCCCAAGGATCATCCGCTGGCAGAACTCGACGAAATCACCGTCAAGAACTTGCGAAACATACCGCTCATTCTGATCGGGCGGCAGAGGCCGAACCGCATGGCACTCGATCAGGCGTTCACGCGGGCCGGGGTGAAGCAGATGGTCAAGATCGAAACCCATACCAATAGCTCCGCCTGTTCCTATGTGGCGCATGGTCTGGGGGTCACCATCATCAGCAGCTTTTACGCCAAGCTCTACCGCCATCTTCCGGTCGTGCATCGTCCCTTCGTGCCGCGTTCGACACAGGCGTTCGGGCTGGCCAAGGCAGCCGGTGTTCCGCTCTCCATTGCCGCCCAGGCTCTGAGCGACGCGCTGAAAAGGCAGATCCAGCTTTCCCAGAAGGACCGATAGGGACGCCGACGGTGTTTTCTACCGCTCGAAATTGAGACCGTGAATGCTCCAGACTTTGCATAAGTGTATGACAAAATCGCATAATATTGCGCCACTTTCCGCAATCCGTCATAGTCTCGCGCAATGAAGTCGATGGCGGTCGAGGAAAAGCGGCCACCAATCGTGGGGAACTAATGCTGAGATTTATCCTGAGTCGCCTGGTGATGGCGCTTCCGACGATCGCGCTTGTTGCCGTGACCGTATTTGCGCTGATTCGTTTCATTCCGGGCGATCCCGCCGCGCTGATGCTTGGCGACATGGCGCAGCCCGATCAGATCGCTGCGATGCGGACCGAACTCGGTCTCGACAAGTCGATGCCGCAGCAATTCGTAATCTGGGCCGGCAACGTGCTGCTGGGCGATTTCGGCAAATCGATCGTCAACGGCGAATCCGTTCTGCCGCTTGTCGCATCGCGCTTTCTCGTCAGCGCCGAGATTGTCGTCGTCGCGGTTTTCTTAGCCAGCTTGCTCGCCGTTCCGGCCGGGCTGATTGCGGCATGGCGCCAGAACGGTTTGACGGATTTGGCTCTGGTCGGAACCGCGACTGTGCTGCTCTCCATTCCCACCTTCTGGCTCGGGCTGCTGCTCCTGCTTTTCTTCGGTCTCAAGCTCGGCTGGCTGCCGGTTTTGGGCTACGTCTCGATCGGCGATAATGTCGTGGGTGGCCTGCTTTATCTCGTGCTGCCGGTCATGACGCTTGTCATTCACGAGATGGGCGTGTTGATCCGCATGGCGCGTGCGTCGACGCTGGAAGTGCTGCGTCTCGACTACATTATCCATGCACGGGCCAAGGGGCTTTCGGAAAGCGCAGTCCTTTGGCGCCACGCCTTCAAGAATGCCTTCGGTCCGACCTGGACGATGATCGGCCTCATCCTCGGCAACCTGCTCGGCGGCATCGCCGTGATCGAGACGGTGTTCACCATCCCCGGCCTGGGCCGCTTGATGGTCGACAGCATTTTCGCGCGCGACTATCCGGTCATTCAGGGCTGCCTGCTGTTCGTGTCGCTCTCCTATGTCCTGGTTAACCTCGTCGTCGACCTTCTCTATCCTCTCTTTGATCCGCGTGTGGTTGCCGAATGAAGAAGCTTGCTTTCAACGGGCTGGTCGGCGGCATTCTCGTCGCCATCCTGCTTATCACTGCCGCTGTCGGACTGTTCTGGACGCCATTCGATCCGACAAAGCTCTCCTTCACTGCGCGGCTTGCCGCACCAAGCGCCGTCCATCCGCTCGGAACCGACGAGTTCGGTCGGGATGTGCTGAGCCGGTTGATGGTCGGGGCGCGCGCGAGCGTCTGGATCGGGGCACTTACGGTCTTCCTGGCAACCGTCTGCGGCACCCTCATCGGGCTTGTCAGCGGCTATGCTCGAGGCTGGGCAGACGGCGTGATCATGGCGGTCAACAATGCGCTGCTCGCCTTTCCGGGCATTCTCCTGGCGCTCGGCCTGCTCGCAGTCTTCGGTGCCAATCAATACGGCATCATCTTCGCTCTCGGCATTGCCTATACGCCGTCCATGGCGCGTGTCGTCCGCGGCGCTGTTCTTTCCCTGCGCGAGCGCGAATTCATCGAAGCCTCGCGGGTGATGGGCAATGGCGAGCTCTACACGATGTTTCGCCATGTTTTGCCCAACTGCCTTGCGCCGATAACGGTGCTGGCGACCTCCATGTTCGGTTGGGCCATTCTGTCTGAAAGCGCGTTGTCCTTCCTTGGTCTCGGCGTGCCACCGCCGGCGCCGACCTGGGGCAATATGCTGGCCGCCGGCCGGCCGCTCATCCAGCAGGCCGTCTGGCTTGGCCTTTTCCCCGGCCTCTGCATCGCGTTGACGCTGCTTGGCATCAATCTTCTGGGCGATGCCCTCCGTGACAGGCTCGATCCGCGCATGAGAGGTCTGAAATGACATCCGAAACAGCAGGGAGCATTCTTCTCAGCGTCCGCGACCTTTCGCTCGAGGTCGTAAGATCCGGCCACAGGGTGGTCAAAGACGTCAGTTTCGATATCGCGGCGGGCGAGATCTTCGGTATCGTCGGCGAGAGCGGCTCCGGCAAGACGCTGGCGACCCGCGCGCTGATATCGCTCTTGCCGCAGGCGATCGGCGTTGTCAGCGGGTCCGTGACTTACAAGGGACGCGACGTGCTGTCGATGAAGGGCCGGGAGCTTCGTGAGTTGCGCGGTGCGGAGATCGGCGTCGTCTTTCAGGAGCCGATGACCTCACTCAATCCGTCGATGATGATTGGGCGGCAGCTGGAGGAGGGGCTTGTTCTGCACACCAGGCTCTCGCCCGATGAGCGCCGTGTCCGCATCATCGATATGCTGAAGCGCGTCGGGATCCGCGATCCGGAAGGGGCGCTCACCTCCTATCCGCACGAGTTTTCCGGCGGCATGCGCCAGCGCATCATGCTCGCCTCCGTCATGCTCCTGAAGCCGGCGCTTCTGATCGCCGATGAGCCGACCACGGCGCTCGATGCCGTCATCCAGCGCGATGTGATGGAGCTTATGGTCGAATTGACGCGGGCCGAAGGAACGGCCGTTCTGCTGATCAGTCACGATCTGCCGATGGTGGCGCGATATACGAACCGTATCGTCGTGATGGAAAAGGGCGCGGTCGTCGAGGAGGGGCGGACAGAAGATCTGCTGGAGGCGCCGCAGCATCCCTATACGAAGAAACTCCTGTCCTCGCTGCCTTTTCGCGCCGGGACCCGCCGCATCGATACTTCGCGAGCGCCAATGGTCTCCGCCCGCGACATCGTGGTCGATTATGCCAGCCGCAAGTCGCTGCTCAAGAGGGGCAGCCCGAAGCGCGCGCTGCATGGCGTCAGCGTCGATATCCATGAAGGCGAAGTTGTCGCTCTGGTCGGGGGATCGGGTTCCGGAAAGACGACGCTCGGCCGAACCATTGCCGGTCTGGTCAAGGAGAGCGGAGGCAACATTCGCTTTCAGGGTCGGTCACGCGATGAAGACTGGCGCGACTATCGCCTGAACTGCCAGATGGTGTTTCAGGATCCCTATTCCTCGCTCGATCCGCGCATGACGATCCAGGCGCTGGTCGAGGAGGCGCTCAGGCTCGTGCCGGATCTCGATAGCGATGCCAAGCGTAAGCGGGCGCTGGAAACGCTGGAAGAGGTCGGTCTCGGCGGCGACTACACGCACCGCTACCCGCATGAGCTGTCGGGCGGCCAGCGCCAGCGTGTGGCGATCGCCCGCGCCATCGCCCGACGCCCCCGTTTTCTCATTGCCGACGAACCAGTCTCAGCGCTCGACGTGACGGTCAGGGCCCAGGTCCTGGAGCTCTTCTCCAACCTGCAGAAGCGCTACGGTTTCTCGTGCCTGTTCATCAGCCACGATCTCGGTGTCGTCGAACAGGTCGCCGACCGCGTCGTCGTCATGCAGGACGGGCGCATCATCGAGGAAGGTGACCGCGATACGATTTTCGACAGTCCGAAGGAGGCCTATACGCGCCGGCTCCTTTCGGCCATTCCCGCCCTCGACCTGAATGAAAAGGGTGGCGTCACACTCAAATGGCGCCTGGAGAATTGATGTGGCAAGTCTTCCCAATTCCGCTTCGGTTGCCGAACGGCTCGCAGAAATCTGCGACGCGCAGCCCTTCGTAACCCGCTTCGTCGTTCGCAACCTTTTGACCGACGAGACGATCGAACGCGGCGCCGACGAAGAAACTCCCTCGGCGAGCACCCGCAAGACCTCGATCATGATGGCGGCATTGAAGGCGGCGCAGGAAGGTCGACTCGATCTTGACGAGCCGGTCACCTATGAAGCGCGCTTTGCCGAGGAAGTGGCAAGCGGCATGTTCCGCTATCTGACCCCTGGCATCGTCATTTCGCTGCGTGATGCCGTTACTGGCATGATGGTGCTCAGCGACAATGTCTGTACCAAGATGGTGTTCGAACGCCTGACGCTGGAAGAGGTCGACACCTATTGCAAGTCGATCGGTCTTGCCGGCACGCACCACCGGTTCCTTATCCCGCCGCTGGCCCTGCCCCCGGATCACGCACTGAAGTCGGTGACGACGACCACGGCGCGCGACCAGGCCACGCTTTTGCAAATGATCCTCGACGCGCAGAACTCGGCGGCAATGCGGGAGAAGCTTGGCGTCTCGGCAGAATTCTGCGCCTATGCACTGCAGACGCTGAAGAACCAGATCCTGCGCTATGCGATCCCGTCCCGACTGCCGTTCGGTACCGTCGTCGCCCACAAGGGCGGCACCGGCAAGCGCGGTCGCATGAATGCCGGCATCGTCTACCGTGACGGCGCGCCGTTCTACATCATCTCCGCCTATACCGATGAGGTGCCGCTTGCCATGCCGGACGGTACGCCGGGATATACGATCGCCTTGGAGACGATCGGCAGGCTGTCGCGCGCTTGCTGGGATGGATTTGCGTCATAACGATCAACGACAGATAAGAGGGTAGAACAGTGAAAAAGTTTCTTCTCGCGGGCACGGCCCTGCTTGCATTGGCAAATGTCGCGGCAGCGCGCGATATCACCATTGCGCAGAGTTCGGACCTGCGCAGCAACAATCCCGGCGTAAACCGCGACGGCAATACCGACGGCGTGATCCTGCACATCGTTGAAGGGCTTGTCGGCTACAATAACGCGGGCGAGGTGAAGCCGCTGCTCGCCAAGAGCTTCGAGACTTCCGCCGACGGGCTTGCCTATACGTTCAAGCTCAGGACCGATGTCAAATTCCATAATGGCAAGCTGCTGACGGCAGACGATGTGGTGTGGAACTGGACACGCTATCTGAAGCCTGAGACGAAATGGACTTGCCTGTCCGATTTTGCAGCCGGCGGTGCTGCGCATGTCACTGAAGTCAAGGCGGTCGACGCATCGACGGTCGAAATCAAGCTTGAAAAACCATCAGCCGTTTTCCTCGGCCTGATGTCGCGTCCGGAATGCGGTTATACCGGGATGATCTCGCCCGATTCCGTTGCCGCAGACGGCAGCTTTATCAAGCCCATCGGCACCGGTCCTTTCATGTGGGACGAATGGAAGAAGGGCGAATATATTCACCTGAAGAAATTCGCCGATTACCTCTCGCCGGCAAATGACGGCAAGCCGGACGGCATGGTCGGTTCCAAGCGGCCGCTTGCCGACGGCATCAAGTTCATGGTCATTCCCGATCCTTCGACCGTGAAAGCCGGTCTGGAATCGGGCGTGCTCGACACGGCCGAACTTTCGCCCGATCTCATCCCGGAAATCAAATCGAACCCGAAGATGCAGCTCATCGTGGCGCGCAACAACGGTAAGAACCTGTTCTACATTCAGACGCGCGATAAGGTGCTGAGCAAGCCGGGCGTGCGTCGCGCCATGGCGATGGCGCTCGATCTCGATGAACTCGTCGGTGCCGCATCCAACGGAACGGGTGAGGCCAATGGTTCGATGGTGTCGCAGGATTCCGTCTATTTCGACGCAACCCAGAAGAAGCGTCTGCCCTATGATCTGGAAGCAGCCAAGAAGGAACTTGCTGCCGCAGGCTACAAGGGCGAGCCGATCTCGATCATCGCCAACAAGCGCGGCAATGTGCCGAGCTTTCCGGTCGCCGTGATGGCGCAGGCCATGCTGCAGCAGATCGGCCTCAACGTGCAGATCGAGGTGCTCGACTACGCGACCCAGGTCGATCGCCGCCGCTCCGGCAACTATCAGATCATTTCGCAGTCGGTTGCGCCACGCCTCGATCCGGCGCTGATGTACTCCTTCTATGTCGGAGACAAGGACAAGAACGCCTCGCTGATGTGGGATGACCCGAAGGCGATCGAGCTGATGAAGGCTGCCTATGTCGAGGCCGATCAGACCAAGCGGCAGAAGATTTTCGACGAGTTCCACGAACTCATGCTGAAGAATATCCCAGGCATCTTCCTCTACGACATGGTCGATGTCTGGGGCGCTGCCAAGACGCTGAAGGGCCGGCCGGTCTGGCAATCGAACGCTCGCCTCTGGGAAGTGTCGGTCGACTGAGTGGCTTGCCCGCGCTGATGCGGATGGAGGCGCGGGCAGCTCATTTTTTCAGAAAAAGCCAGTGCCTTTCGGCGAGCGGCTTTCTGCGCCCTTCGAAGGCGCAAACACGATACGAGGACGAGCGATGAACCAAGAGGCCGTACAATCGATTGCCGCAGCGATCGAGGTGATGAAACCGGATTTCACCAAGCTGAGCGACAGCATCTGGGATTTCGCCGAGTTGAAATTCGAAGAGACGCGTTCGTCCGAACTCCTTGCCAAGACGCTGGAAGATAATGGCTTTTCACTGCGGCATGGCGTGGCAGGTATGGAGACGGCCTTTATCGGCGATTTTGGCGAAGGCAAGCCCGTTGTTGCCTTCCTCGGCGAGTTCGACGCACTGGCCGGCATGAGCCAGATCGCGAACGTCGCCGCGCACGAAGCCGTAATAGAGGGCGCCACAGGACATGGCTGCGGCCACAACCTGCTCGGTGTCGGCTCGCTGATGGCGGCGATTGCACTTGCCCGCCATATGAAGGCGAACAATCTTCCCGGCACCGTCCGCTATTACGGCTGCCCGGGCGAGGAGGGCGGTTCGGGCAAGACCTTCATGGTGCGCGCAGGTCTATTCGACGATGTCGATGCCGCTCTGACCTGGCATCCCGCGCCTTTCAATGGCGTCCGCTCGACCAATAATCTTGCGGTCATCGAATATTACTATCGTTTCAAGGGCATGGCCGCGCATGCATCGAATGCCGCCCATCTCGGCCGGTCGGCGCTCGATGCGGTGGAGCTGATGAATGTCGGCGTCAACTTCCTGCGCGAGCACATGCCGCAAGACTGCCGCGTGCATTATGCGATCACCGATACCGGCGGCAGGGCCGCGAATGTCGTTCAGGCAAAGGCCGAGGTGCTCTATCTGATCCGCGCTCCGGAAATGCCGCAGGCGCTGGATCTTGCCAAACGCGTCGAAAAAGTAGCGCGCGGTGCTGCCATGATGACGGAGACGGAGGTGGAGATCGTCTTCGATACTGCATCGACCAATCTTTTGCCAAACATCACACTCGAAACCGCCATGCATGAGAACATGACGGTGTTGGGACCGATCGCCTTCGACGAAGCGGATCTTGCCTTCGCCAAGTCGATCCAGCAAACCTTTGCGGAGGAAGCGATCAAGAGCAGCATCCGGCTTTACCAGATCAAGGGCGATGTCTTTTCCAATGCGAAGATCGACGGATCGACGCCGCTGCATCTCGGCTTGCGCGAATTCGAAGGCCAGTCGCATTTCCGCGCCGGATCGACCGATGTCGGCGACGTCAGCTGGGTGGTGCCGACGGCGCAATGCTGGACGCCGGCTTGGGCAATTGGCACCAACCCTCATACTTGGCAGGTCGTAGCCCAGGGAAAGAGCGCTGTCGCTCACAAGGCTATGGCGCATGCTGCAAAGGCACTTGCGACAACCGGCCTCTCGCTAATGACGTCACCGTCGCTATTGGCTCAGGCCAAAGCAGAGTGGCTGGAGAAGACGGAAGGCAAGCCTTATGTCTGCCCCATCCCAATGGATATCATGCCGGGAGACGAAGTTTAATTCTCGCCGTATCTCTCGACACAACGCCAGTTTAGGAGTGACGCGGCAACAAGAGGCCGATCGCTCCTTTGGTCATTTCACAGCCAAATCGTCTGCCCCCGAATGCCAGACGTTGCAACCGGTCGTCGGTGGATGGCATACGCCTGATTGGTCAGGCTTGACAAACGTTCCTTTAAATCCAACGATACATGCATGAACGTCTCGCGCCGCATATTTGCGTCTTGCCTAACGCATCGGCCGTTTCCCATCGCGGGAAACTAGCCCCGGCTTGGCCTCTGTTCCAAGTGCGGGGCTTGCGTAATGTCCTCCCTCCTTCAGTTCCGTCTTAGCTCGCGGCAAAGCTGCGCTTTTCGGAACATTCGATTGGCAAGAGCTTGAGCATCTCCATGGCAAAAGATCAGAAAATCGGCCTGCATCAGGGCAAACCCAGTATCGCCATCTGTCGGACGGATCGCGATAGGCTGACGAAACTCGCGGAAGCGATCTCCGATCGTTCGCCGATCATCGCGGAGGAATTGTTGGTTGAGCTCGACAGAGCTGATGTGGTCAGCGACGAAGCCATGCCGCGAGGTATCGTGCGGATGGGCTCGACGGTGGAATATCACTCGGACGACGGGCAGGAACGTCGCGTGTCGCTGGTCTATCCCGGCGAGGCGGACATTTCGCTTGGGAGGGTTTCTATTCTAACCCCGATCGGAACGGCACTGATCGGCCTTTCCGCTGGTCAATCGATCAGTTGGACCGCCCGTGACGAACACCGACACCGATTGACGGTAATCAGCGTCGGAGATCCGGATTTGGCGGCGATGGGGAAGGCCCAATAGCATTTCGATGACGTCTCATGCCGGCTGGCGTCAAGGCGGTTTGGACAACATGCGGTGCCTCGCGCGCATCATTTGGCGTGACGCGCGTGCCCAAGCAGGATGAAGCCGGCAAACCTCATATAGCCTTCAAATGGAACGATGTTTTCACTGACGGGTCAGGCTCGGCCGGATTCAGACTTCGGCTTGAAGTTGAGTGAAGTCCCGTCAGTTCACGTCAATTTTGCGGAGCGTGGAATCCCCGCATTTCGCTTGCTTGCCGGTTTCGAACGGCCCACTTCCGCACTAAGGTTCCTTCCAACCGGCAAGGACAGCCGCAATCTCGTCGCTTCGCCGGAATTGCGCAATGGCGTCGCAGTCGCCGGTGCGGTGCTGTTTCGGGCCATCAATGCCCCGTCTGAAGAATTGTTGGGCCTGAGAGCGCGGCGGTAACGAAAATTCGGCCATGCCGACCTCATAACGAGTTGCGCATGGCCGATCCGCATCGGCAGTCCCGCAGAGATCATGGGCCTCGCGCAGTCGTCTCTCTTCGAAATGCGGCCGGGCTTCTTGCTGTCCATTTCCGAAATGCACGATGAAAGGCGCTGGGTTCGGAAAAGCCAAGGCGTGTCGCGATCTCTCCGACTCCGAACTCGGTCGTCTGCAGCATCTCGATTGCAAGATCGCGGCGGATTTCGTCTCTGATGGCTGCGTAATTCTGGCCCTCGGCCTGCAGGCGATGCCGCAGCGTCGAGGGTGACATGCGCATCTGCGCAGCCAAATCATCGAATGCTTTCCACGACGCAGGCGGCAGTTGCCGCAGCCGCTCGCGAACGCTCGCGGCAAGGCCGGCGTCATAGCGGTAGCGCACGAGGATGTTGGCGGGAGCATTGCGCAGAAACTGTTTCAGAGCCTGTTCGTTGCGTGTCACCGGTAGTTTCAGGACGGAGGCATCGAAAGCGAGCCTGCTGACCGGCTGCGAGAAGCGCACGGGTGCGCCGAAGAAAAGTCGATAGTCTGCTCCGTGATCGGGCTCGGCGCAGCGGAAATCGACCATCCGGAGGGGGATGCGGCGCCCGATGAGCCAGCAGGTAATGCCGTGCAGCAGGATCCAGTAGGTCCGGTAGGCAAAGGCGGAGCGCGCGCTTGCCGAATCCGTCAGCACGATCTGCGCCAGCCCATCGGCAATTTCGAGATGCCCTTGCGGGTCTTCCAGCACGACGTTCAAAAATCGCAGCGCGCGCCGCAGAGCCTGGTCGAGGGTCTTGGCATGCAACACGCAGTGGCAGAGCAGCGTGAAGCTGCCGCGCCGCATCGGCCTGCTGCCCATGCCGAAGAATTCGTCGTCCATCTCGGCCGCAATCGCGAGCCACAGTGCACCATAGCTTTCTGCCGAAATCGGCGCGTCCATCCGGGTAGACAGGCCGAGCGAAGTCAGCACTCGCTCGGGCGATTTTCCCTGTCGTCGAACGCAATCGAGCGCCTCTTTCACGAAGAAGGGTGATATCATCCGCCGTGCGGCTTCCGTCATCGTCATGCCCTGTGAAATATGGTAAAACTGGCCGATAGTTTGAGACGCTTCTGTCATCGTATGCAATATCGCACGGAGATAGAGTAGGGCAAGGCGCCAAGCAAATCGCGCCCTGCCGGGAGGATGCAATACGGCGGGCGAGCGTTCGGTGCTTTGAGGTCGCCCTATTGAAATCGAAGGCGCTGGAGGAGAGCGACCATGTTGATCCGTGGGAAGAGTTTCGTCATCACCGGTGGCGGTTCGGGCCTTGGTGCAGCGGTCGCGCGGATGCTAGCGGGCGAGGGCGCGAATGTGGTGATCGCCGACCTCAATACGGACACAGGCGCCGGCATTGTCGCTGAACTTGGAGCCGGCGCAGCCTTTATCAAGACCGATGTCACTGAGGAGGGGGACGCGCAGGCCGCGATCGACACGGCGCAGGAGCGCTTCGGCCATCTGCATGGGTTGGTGAATTGCGCCGGCGTCGCTCCGGGCGAAAAGGTGATCGGTCGCAATGGCCCGCACCGGCTTGACAGCTTTGCTCGCACGATCGGCATCAATCTCATCGGCACTTTCAACATGATCCGGCTCGCCGCAGCGGCAATCGCCAAGAATGAGCCTGATGCGGAGGGCGAGCGTGGCCTCATCGTCAACACAGCATCGATCGCCGCTTTCGATGGGCAGGTTGGTCAGGCGGCCTATGCGGCCTCCAAGGGTGGCGTTGCGGCCATGACGCTGCCGATCGCCCGGGAATTGGCTCGCAGCGGCATTCGGGTCGTCACGGTCGCGCCAGGCATCTTCGAGACGCCGATGATGGCCGGCATGCCGCAAGAGGTACGGGAATCGCTTGGCAAGAGCGTGCCCTTTCCGACGCGTCTTGGGAGGCCGGTGGAATTCGCCGGATTGGTGCGCCACATCTGTGAAAACGTCATGCTGAATGGCGAGGTCATCCGCCTCGATGGTGCGTTGCGCATGGCGCCGCACTGAGACAGGCTCATTACGGGAGGTTTTGATATGACGCTACAGGATCCGATCGTCATCGTTGGCTCGGCCCGTACGCCAATTGGCGGTTTTCAGGGGGATTTCAGAGATTCGACCGCAGCGGAACTCGGCGCGGCTGCCATCCGCGCCGCGCTTGAGCGCAGCGGCATCAGCCCTGACGCCGTGGATGAGACGGTTTTCGGTTGCGTTCTTCCGGCCGGACAAGGCCAGGCGCCGGCCAGGCAAGCCGCGATCGCGGCGGGTCTGCCGTTTGCCACGGGGGCGACCACCGTCAACAAGATGTGCGGTTCGGGGATGAAGGCCGTCATGTTGGCACATGATCTTATCGGCGCCGGCAGCGCTTCGATCGCCGTCGCCGGCGGCATGGAGAGCATGACGAATGCACCTTACCTCCTCGACCGGGCCCGCAGCGGCTACCGGCTCGGACACGGCCGTGTCATCGACCATATGTTCCTGGACGGGCTGGAGGATGCGTATGACAAGGGACGCCTCATGGGCACCTTCGCGGAGGACTGCGCCGAGGCCTACCAGTTCACTCGCCCTGCGCAGGACGACTACGCCGTCACATCTTTGACCCGCGCCCGCAATGCGATTGAAGAGGGCGCCTTCGACGCCGAGATCGTGCCCGTCACCGTAAAGGCGGGGCGGTCCGAGCTGGTCGTCAGCCGTGACGAGCAGCCCGGCAAGGCGAAGCTCGAGAAGATTCCGACGCTGAAGCCGGCCTTTCGCGAAAACGGCACGGTGACCGCTGCGAACGCATCTTCCATATCAGATGGTGCTGCCGCGCTGGTGCTGATGCGGCGCTCTCAGGCCGAGCGCGAGGGCATCGCTCCGCTTGCCACCATCGTCGGCCACGCCACGCATTCGCAGGCGCCCAATCTCTTCGCGACGGCACCGATCGGTGCGCTGCGTAAGCTTGGCGAACGCACTGGCTGGAACCTTGGGGATGTCGACCTGTTCGAGATCAATGAGGCCTTTGCCGTCGTCGCCATGGCTGCGATGCGCGATCTCGACTTGCCGTATGACAAGGTCAATATTCATGGCGGCGCCTGTGCGCTCGGCCATCCGATCGGTGCATCCGGCGCCCGCGTGCTTGTTACGCTGCTTTCCGCACTCAGGCGTTACGGCATGAAACGCGGCATGGCGACCCTCTGCATCGGTGGCGGTGAGGCGACCGCGATGGCCGTCGAACTGAATTGAACGGTTTCGAGGAGGAGACCGCGACATGATCCTGACTGAAGACCAGATCCAGATCCGCGATATGGCGCGCGATTTCGCGCGCGAAAGGCTGGCGCCGGGCGCGGCCGCGCGCGATGAGAAAAGCCGGTTTCCTCGCGAAGAGCTGAAGGAAATGGGTGAGCTCGGCTTCCTCGGCATGCTTGTCCCCGAAGCCTATGGCGGCTCGGAAACGGGCGTGATCGCCTATGCCGTGGCGCTCGAGGAGATCGCCGCCGGTGATGGCCCTTGCTCCACCATCATGAGCGTCCACAGCTCCGTCGGCTGCGTGCCGATCCTGAAATACGGCACTGAGGAGCAGAAGCAGCGTTTCCTTCCGAAACTTGCCAGTGGTGAATGGATCGGCGGCTTTGCCCTCACCGAGCCGCAGGCCGGCTCCGACGCCTCGAACCTGAAGACCCGCGCCCGCCGCGACGGAGATCACTATGTCATCGACGGCGCCAAGCAGTTCATTACTTCGGGCAAGAACGGCAATATCATCATCGTCTTCGCCGTCACCGACCCGAATGCGGGCAAGAAGGGCATTTCCGCCTTCATCGTGCCGACCGACACGCCCGGCTACGAGGTCGTGCGCGTCGAACACAAGCTTGGCCTGCACTCGTCGGACACATGTCAGATCGCCTTTACCAACATGCGCATCCCTGCAGATCATCGGCTTGGTGAGGAAGGCGACGGCTACAGGATTGCCCTGTCGAATCTGGAGGGCGGGCGCATCGGCATCGCATCGCAGTCCGTCGGCATGGCCCGCGCGGCTTTCGAGGCGGCGCGCGATTATGCCCGCGAGCGCACGGCCTTCGGCTCGCCGATCATCGACCATCAGGCGGTTGCCTTCCGGCTCGCCGACATGGCGACGCAGATCGAGGTGGCCCGCCAGATGGTGCTGCATGCCGCCCAGTTGAAGGAGGAAGGACAACCCTGTCTCACCGAAGCGTCCATGGCCAAACTGTTCGCCTCGGAAATGGCCGAAAGGGTCTGCTCCGATGCGATCCAGATTCATGGCGGCTACGGATACATGGCGGACTATCCGGTTGAGCGCATCTACCGCGATGTCCGCATCTGCCAGATCTACGAGGGAACGAGCGACGTCCAGCGCATCGTTATCGCACGCAATTTGTAGAATATCTGCGGCCGTGCTTGCCGTGGGGAGCAACGGGCAGGGCGGCCGACAAGGGAGGTATCACAGGATATGAATGAGGTTCCAAATCTGAGCCTGCACGTCCCCGAGCCGGCGGTCCGGCCCGGCGGCCAGCCGGATTTCTCCAACGTCAAGATCGCAAAAGCCGGGTCCGTGCCGCGGCCGGCGATTGACGTGGCACCGGAAGAGATTCGCGATCTCGCCTATTCCATCATCCGCGTGCTCAACCGCGACGGCGAGGCGGTCGGCCCCTGGGCCGGGCTGCTCTCCGATGAGGAGCTGCTGACGGGGCTGCGCAACATGATGAAGCTCAGGGCCTTCGACGCCCGCATGCTGATGGCGCAGCGGCAGGGAAAGACCTCCTTCTATATGCAGCACCTTGGTGAGGAGGCGGTCAGTTCCGCTTTCCGCAAGGCGCTGAACAAGGGAGACATGAACTTCCCGACCTACCGGCAGGCGGGGCTGCTGATCGCCGACGACTATCCCATGGTCGAGATGATGAACCAGATCTATTCGAACGAGGCGGATCCGCTGCGTGGCCGGCAACTGCCGATCATGTATTCGTCAAAGGAACATGGCTTCTTCACCATCTCCGGCAACCTTGCCACCCAATATGTGCAGGCCGTCGGCTGGGCCATGGCGTCGGCCATCAAGAACGACACCAAGATCGCGGCCGCCTGGATCGGCGACGGCTCGACCGCCGAATCCGACTTCCACTCCGCTTTGGTCTTTGCCTCCACCTACAAAGCGCCTGTCATCCTCAACATCGTCAACAACCAGTGGGCCATTTCGACCTTCCAGGGCATCGCCCGCGGCGGCTCCGGCACCTTCGCCGCTCGAGGTCTCGGCTTCGGCATCCCGGCGCTGCGTGTCGATGGCAACGACTATTTGGCTGTTTATGCCGTTGCCAAATGGGCTGCCGAGCGCGCACGGCGCAACCTCGGCCCGACGCTGATCGAATATGTTACCTATCGCGTCGGCGCCCACTCCACATCCGATGACCCGAGTGCCTACCGTCCGAAGACCGAATCCGAGGCCTGGCCGCTTGGTGATCCGGTGTTGCGGCTGAAGAAGCATCTGATCGTGCGCGGTGTCTGGTCTGAAGAACGCCACGCCCAGGCGGAGGCCGAGGTCCTCGATGAGGTCATCGAGGCACAGAAGCAAGCCGAAAGCCACGGCACGCTCCATGCCGGCGGAAAGCCGTCGGTGCGGGACATCTTCGAGGGCGTCTATGCGGAAATGCCCGCCCATATCCGCCGCCAGCGGCAGAAGGCAGGATACTGACATGGCAAGAATGACAATGATCGAGGCCGTGCGCAGCGCCATGGACGTCTCGATGGGGCGTGACGACAATGTCGTCGTCTTCGGCGAAGACGTCGGCTATTTCGGCGGCGTTTTCCGTGCCACGCAGGGGCTGCAAGCCAAGTATGGCAAGACCCGCTGCTTTGATGCGCCGATCAATGAATCCGGCATCCTTGGCACCGCGATCGGCATGGCGGCTTATGGCTTAAAGCCATGCGTCGAAATCCAGTTCGCCGACTATATGTATCCCGCCTATGACCAGATCACCCAGGAGGCGGCACGCATCCGCTATCGCTCCAACGGCGACTTCACCTGCCCGATCGTCGTGCGCATGCCGACGGGCGGCGGCATCTTCGGCGGGCAGACGCACAGCCAGAGCCCCGAGGCGCTGTTCACCCATGTCTGCGGCCTGAAGGTGATCGTGCCTTCCAACCCCTACGATGCCAAGGGCCTGCTGATCGCGGCGATCGAGGATACGGATCCGGTGATGTTCCTCGAACCCAAGCGGCTCTATAACGGCCCCTTCGACGGCCATCACGAGCGGCCCGTTACGCCCTGGTCGAAACATGAGCTCGGCGAGGTTCCGGAGGGGCACTACACGATCCCGATCGGCAAGGCGGAAGTCCGCCGGGCCGGCAGTGCGGTTACCGTCATCGCCTATGGCACGATGGTGCATGTGGCGCTCGCCGCGGCGGAAGAGACGGGGATCGATGCCGAGGTGATCGACCTGCGCAGCCTCCTGCCGCTCGACCTCGATACCATCGTCCAGTCGGTGAAGAAGACAGGCCGTTGTGTCGTCGTGCACGAAGCGACGCTCACCTCCGGCTTCGGCGGCGAAATCGCTTCGCTGGTTCAGGAGCATTGCTTCTATAGTCTCGAGGCGCCGATCGTGCGCGTGACCGGCTGGGACACGCCCTATCCGCATGCACAGGAATGGGACTATTTCCCTGGCCCCGCCCGTGTCGGCCGGGCGTTGAAAGAAGTGATGGAGGGCTGAGGATGGGCGAGTTTGTCATCAAGATGCCCGATGTGGGCGAAGGCGTGGCCGAGGCCGAACTGGTCGAATGGCATGTCAAGCCGGGCGACCCGGTACGTGAGGACATGGTGCTCGCCGCTGTCATGACCGATAAGGCGACGGTGGAAATTCCCTCTCCGGTCGATGGTGTCGTCCTCTGGCTCGGCGCCGAGGTCGGCGACACAGTCGCCGTCAAAGCACCCTTGCTGCGCATCGAGGTTGCCGGCGAGGGCGGAGCCGAAGAGGCTCGAGCCACCACGATTGAGCCGCCGGTGAAGGTGGAAGAAGTCAAAGACAAGCCCGCAGAGGCGAAGTCGGCACCGTCGCCTTCGACCAGACCGTTGGTCGAAGCCTTAATCACCGAGCCGGAAAAATTCGCCGAGCATGCTGTCGCTCGCGAACCGACGGAGCGACCGCTCGCTTCCCCTGCCGTCCGCTTGCGTGCCCAGGAGGCCGGCGTCGATCTGCGCCAGGTGACCGGTACCGGCCCGGCCCGTCGCATCACCCATGACGACCTTGACCAGTTCATTGCGCGCGGCGCCCAGTCCGCCGCTGTTGCTCCAACCGGGCTTGCTCGCAAGACTGCCATCGAAGAGATCAAGGTGACCGGCTTGCGCCGCCGCATAGCCGAGAAGATGCGTTTGGCAAGCTCGCGCATTCCGCACATCACCTATGTCGAAGAGGTTGATGTTACCGACCTCGAGGACCTGCGCGCGACGATGAATGCCGGCCGCAAGTCTGATCAGCCGAAGCTGACCATCCTGCCGTTCCTGATGCGCGCGCTCGTCAAGACGATTGGCGAGCAGCACGGCGTCAACGCCACATTCGACGACGATGCCGGTGTCGTCACCCGCTACAGTGCCGTCCATATCGGCATCGCCACGCAGACGCCGTCCGGCCTGACGGTGCCCGTCGTCCGGCACGCAGAGGCCCGGTCGATCTGGGACGTCGCCGCCGAACTCACGCGCCTCGCCGATGCCGCTCGCAACGGCACTGCCGCGCGTGAGGAGCTTTCCGGCTCCACGATCACCATCACCTCGCTCGGCGCGCTCGGCGGCATCGTCACGACGCCGATCATCAATCATCCGGAAGTGGCGATCGTCGGCGTCAACAAGATCATGACCCGGCCCGTCTGGGACGGCACGCAGTTCGTCCCGCGCAAGATCATGAACCTGTCGTCGAGCTTCGACCATCGGATCGTCGATGGCTGGGACGCAGCGGTTTTCGTGCAGCGGATCAAGGCTCTGCTCGAAACCCCCGCACTAATCTTCATCGAAGGTTGATGACATGAAAGAAATCGTCTGCAAGCTCCTCGTCATCGGCGCCGGCCCCGGCGGCTACATCTGTGCCATTCGCGCCGGCCAGCTCGGCGTCGACACGGTCATCGTCGAATCGACGAAGGCCGGGGGCACCTGCCTGAACATCGGCTGCATCCCGTCCAAGGCGCTGATCCATGCGGCCGAGGAGTTCGAGAAAGTCAGCCAAATGACCAGTGCCAATGCGCTCGGCATTACGGTCGAGGCGCCGAGGCTCGATCTCGCCCAGACTATACGATGGAAGGATGGCATCGTCGGCCGGTTGAATAGCGGCGTGCTTGGCCTCCTGCGCAAGGCCAAGGTCAAGATCGTGCACGGGCAGGCGAAGTTCCGCGACGGCAAAACCGTCGAGGTTGAAACCGAGACCGGAACCCAGATCATCCGCGCCGATACGGTTGTGATCGCGACAGGCTCCGAACCGGTCGAGCTGCCGTCGCTGCCCTTTGGCGGCGCGGTCCTCTCTTCCACCGAAGCGCTGGCGCTGACGAGCGTTCCGGCCGCGCTTGCGGTTGTCGGCGGCGGCTATATCGGCCTGGAGCTCGGCACCGCCTTCGCCAAAATGGGCGCGCATGTCACTGTGGTCGAGGCAATGTCGCAGATCCTGCCGCAATATGATGCCGAGCTCGTCAAGCCGGTCGCAAAGCGCCTGAATGAACTGGGCGTGCGCGTTTTGACCGGCGCAAAGGCAAAGGGCTATTCCGGGGAGGCGTTGGTAATCGAGACCGCCGCCGGCGAGGGAGAGCGGATCGCCGCAGACAAGGTGCTCGTCACCGTCGGGCGCAAGCCGCGTACCGAAGGATGGGGTCTTGAAGAACTCGATCTCGATCGCACCGGACGCTTCATCCGCATCGACGAGCGCTGCCGCACGTCGATGCGCGGCGTCTATGCGATCGGCGACGTCACCGGCGAGCCGATGCTCGCTCATCGTGCCATGGCACAGGGCGAGATGGTTGCGGAGATCGTTGCCGGCCGCAAGCGCGCCTGGGACAAGCGTGCGATCCCCGCCGTCTGCTTCACAGATCCGGAGATCGTCACCGCGGGCCTTTCGCCCGACGAGGCCCGCGCCCAGGGTTACGAAATCCGTGTCGGCCTCTTCCCCTTCGCTGCCAATGGCCGTGCGATGACCACCCAGTCGGAAGACGGTTTCGTCCGCGCCGTGGCGCGCGTGGACACGAGCCTGGTGCTCGGTCTGCAGGCTGTCGGCGCCGGCGTCTCGGAGCTCTCCAGTGCCTTTTCGCTGGCGCTCGAAATGGGCGCGCGGCTGGAAGATATCGCCGGCACCATCCACGCCCATCCGACCCGCAGCGAAGGCCTGCAGGAGGCCGCATTGAAAGCACTTGGCCATGCCCTGCACATCTGAACCCGCAATGCGGGTCGAAGCCCCCTTTGGCGGAAGACCCTGATCGGCGCATCGGTCCGTCCGTCCGAATCCAGCTCAATCTGTCGGAGGCGCTGACAGCCTAACGCCTCCGCTCGTCCTCGGACTGTCTCTCGATCAATTCAGGTCAATCGACTTTGGCTATCATCAAGAGGTTGCTATCGAGATCCTCGAAGCTGAAATAGGCATCATGCGGGGTGCAAAATCCTTGCCATCGAGAACGAGTTTCGTCTCGCGGACCATGGGGACGGTCCAGAGATGGCCGAAGACCATGTCGCCCTGCGGTGCAGTATCGAGCGGGCGTGCATATCATGCTCGGGCGGCGATAATCTCGGGGCGGGAATGAAGACTGCGCCAATATCTCGGATGATCAAATTCTTCTCCACCGACTAAAGCCGGTTTGCCGCACTATGGCGCTGAAAATTGCGACAAGATTACATGAAGCGAAAACAATCGCTGATGGACGGCGGTTTGGCGGTGAAGCTGTTTGCTGCTTGTAGGTGCAACGAAACCACAGGGCTATCGCCGTGCATTCCGGCACGCCGTCAACGCGTCAGGGCATCACGCGGAAATCCGGCGGCAAGGCTATCGATGAATTTTCGCACAGCAGGTGGGAGGCCTCGTCTGGTGGTGAATACCAGATGCACCAATCCCCGCATCCCACTCCAGGCCGGCAGGACGCGAACGAGCGAACCAGCGTCGAGTGCCTGCCGACAGGTATGATCGGGGAGGAAGGCGACGCCCAATCCTGCGATCGCGGCCGAACGAACCGCAGAGAAATCGGCACAACCCATTCGCGGCGCATGCCGAAGAATGTGCGTACGACCGTCGTTTGTCGTCAGGTGCCAGTCGATCTCCCCTTGCTCCTCCGTGGTCGCCAGAGTTGGAAAATGTTTGAGATCGTCGATATCGGCCATCTTGCTTGCAAGCTGCGGACTGGTGACAAGGATGCGAACGGACTCCCCGAGCGACCGCATCGTCAGCGAGGCGTCGCTATCGAGCGAAGTCCGGACACGCAGCGCAACGTCAATCCGCTCTTCGATGAGGTCGACCGGTCGGTCGGCGACGACGAGCTGAAGACGAACTTTCGGATAGCGGTCGAGAAACTGCGTCAGGAGGGGCGAGATGGCTTCAATAAGCCCCGTCGGGCAGCTCATGCGTACAACACCGTGCGGTTCCGACTGTGCTTCCGCTATCAAAGCTTCGGCACGCTCGGCCTCCGCCAGCATGGTCTTACAGTGCTTGTAGAAGCTCTGGCCGACGTCGGTTACCCTGAAACGCCGACTTGACCGCTCGATCAAGCGGACGCCGAGACGCGCCTCCAGACCGGCAACGCGGCGGCTAAGCTTTGATTTTGGCTCGCGCAGCGCGCGACCTGCCGCCGCAAAGCCGCCATGCGCTACCACTTCGGCAAAATACGCGAAATCGTTCAGGTCAGTTCGCACCATCGTTCCTCATTTGGAACGATGGATATCATATATACTGACTATTTGCATCATCGTTCTCCTGGCATGCTCTTCATCAGCAGGCGATTAGACCGCGATTAAGGAGAATGACCATGATGAAGAGGTTCGAAAACAAGGCTGCGATTGCGCCAGGCGGCACGAGCGGTATCGGACCGGCCGCAGCAAAGGCCTCCGCCAATAATGGCGCTTCGATCGTCGTCAATCGCATCGAACGTTTCGTCGACGGCGGCGAGGCCAAGATCTGATCGCTATCCAGCTTCATCCTCACATTGGAGAACAACTATGTCCTATGACGTTGCTACCTTGCTTACCCGCAATCTTCACGAGGTGTTCGGCGAGGGCGATGATGCCCGTCGTCGTGCGGTAGTGAACGAAATTTTCACGGAGGACGCAGTGTTTTATGAACCGAACGGCGTCTATCGCGGCCGCGACGAGATCGTACGGATAGCCGGGGTGATCCGCGCCACTCATCCGAGCTTCCGGTACACGGCCCTAAAGGCACCCGAAGTTCTGCATGATCGGGCGGGCCGCGTCCAATGGGTCTCAGGCGCCCCGGGCGCATCGCCGGCATATGCGGGCACGGATGTGATTGTTGCTCGGCAAGGCAGGATCGCCGAGATCTATCTGTTTTTCGATCCCTTGCCACTCTAGCCGACACATCGGAGGGAAACTCCTGTGCGTGGTGAGGGCTGTTCTCAGCGACTAATGCGGCCAAATGCAAATTTGGTGGGTTGAGCTGACATCGTGCAGCGGCTATCTGGTGCCAACCCCGAAAGGGCTCTTCGCTAGCATTAAGGTTTATCGCGGCATGATTCCAAATTTCCTTATCACCCACTCCGGTGGCTTTCATGCTGATGAAATACTTTCCAGCGTCATCCTCACCCGGCTGTTCCCGCAGGCTCGCCTCGTCCGCAGCAGGGCTCCGGAATGGATCATGCCCGGCGCGGACCGCATCGTCTACGATGTGGGTGGAAAATATGATGCCGCAGAACGGATCTTCGATCACCATCAGCGCGGCGCGCCGTTGCGGGACGATGGTCAGCCGTTCAGCTCATTCGGCCTGATTTGGAAGCACTATGGCCGTGATTATCTCGTCGCCAGCGGCCTTCCCGAAGCGCATATCGAGGCGGTTCATGCCTCCTTCGATGCGAGCTTTGTGCTGCCGGTCGATCTGATGGACAATGGTGCAATCAGCCCCGCAATCGCGGGGCCGCTGGCCGGGCTCACTCTGCCGGCATTGCTGGAAACCCTAAAGCCTGTTTTCGACGAAACCGACCCGGAGGCCGACGATCGCTGCTTCCACAGCGCACTCGCCATTGCCCGCAGCTTCGTCGAGGCAAAGATTGCTCAAAGTGCCGCAAAGCTGCGCGCCGAGTCGCTTGTGCATCAGGCGATCAGGGATGCGGGTGAAGGACGAATTCTGGAACTGCGAATGGGAATGCCGTTCCGTCCCGCCATCGTAAAGGCTGGCGCCGATCATCTGCTATTTGTCGTGCATCCGCGCGAAAAGGATTGGTGCCTGACCGGCATTCGTCGCGCGGACGAGGGATTTGAGCTGCGCGCCGATCTGCCTGCGGCCTGGGCTGGTTTGACCGATGGCGACCTGGAGGCGGCTTGCGGCGTAAAGGGCGCGAGCTTTTGCCACAATGGCCGTTTCATTGCGGCTGCCAAGACCCGTGAGGCTGCTCTCGCTATGGCCGAGTTGGCGGTAAGGGAAGCGACCTCCAACCACTAGGCGTCGAGAATAGATGTCGCATTGGGCCGCGCCGCCTGATGATTGACGGCGTTGTCATGTGGTCGGCGAATGATGGGTGAGGGCGTGCCTGCCCACCTTTGCTCCCACTCCAAACGACACCTATCCACCCAAGCGGCAGCCCGCGCGAGCAAACATGTCCTCGACAATGATGGGGGTCGCGGGGATGTCAGCCGGCGATGTGCTCGGCGCGGCATGCGAACCGGTGACGAAGCAGGGTAAGGTCAAGGGAGTGAGGTTCGATACGCTCGAACGAATTTGCTGCTTTCTTGAATGCCAGCCGGGCGACATTCTGCGTTATGACCCTGACGATCCCGTCGAATGAGCCTCCGGCGTAGCGAGTGACCTCAGATCCGGCAATGCTTACCAAAGAGCAAGATGCCGTCACGGCCTTCGCTCGAGGCGCCGTGGCGAGCTCGGCCGTTAGCGTTTGGAACAGGGCTGAAAAGCGGAAAATTCCCCATGGAAATCAATTGGCTGGTTTGCTGATGCGGTCCATCTTATGGCAAGGTGAGCCGTGTGGCTGCCGGGCAGTCTAGCGCCTTAGATTTGCCATCCTCATAATCGAATTACGAGCAATAGGTTTGATCTTGTATTCATTTGATCGATTCATGCGATCGAAGTCGACTAAGTACAGCGTTGGTTCCGTCGACATAATTGTGTTTGGTGCATGCAGCGCCTCCATATGCGTATAGTGAAAAGCTCTCTGGCTTCGCAACAGATATGCCCAATGTTGCAGTTTCGAGACACGAACAGTGACTTAGATCCTTTGAAACTTCGGAACATACGCATGAACGCCCATTGGAAGCGATACAACTGTCGAGTCTAACATGTCGATCTCTTGATAATGGACGGTAGATGCTCTGTTGCCAAAGATCGTATATGCGGGCTGCCGCCAATACACTTTCCATAGGCCAATATGGCACGTAGTTCGAGCAACAAGCCAGCATGCCTTCAATCGGGAATTTCCTTTCCTGCCATATACATGCGATCATCATCCGATGATCTCATGTGATGCAGCTAATGGAATGCGCTTACAGGACAGCAGATCCTGTAGCTGTCGTCGTTAGGAGCGTGCGAGAAATGCACCAGTTCACCCCATCGGCAGGAACTGATCATAATGAGGATTTTGCTTGTTGAGGATGAGGAGCAGATGGCTGCTGCCCTTGCGGCGGTACTCGCGAAACAGGGCATTGTCATAGATCATACCAAGTTTCTGGAGGATGCGTTCGAGCTCACGTGTCAACACGTCTATGATGCTATTCTCTTGGACCGTCATCTGCCTGATGGCGAGGGTTTGACGATCATTCCGCGACTGAGAGCTAGGGGCTCTGATACACCTGTTATCGTTCTTTCGGCTAAAAACAACCCGCAGGAGCGGATCGACGGGCTCAACGCTGGCGCCGACGACTATCTTGGAAAGCCATTTCTGGTAGACGAGCTTATGGCTCGCTTACGCGCAGTCATTCGTCGCCCGCCGCACATAGCGGCTCCGCAAATCACGGTCGGCGATCTAACCATAGATGCACTGCATTTCAGCGCCACCGTTGCAGGGGTGGCGCTCGAACTGCCGAGACGAGAACTCCTCGTGCTTCTCACATTGGCGAAGCGCCAGGGAAAGACGACGACACGCACAGTCCTCGAATCGGCGGTCTACAATTATGAGGAGGAGATACAGTCGAACACACTGGACGCTCATGTCTCCAGACTAAGAAAAAGGCTGCTTGATGCCGGATCGGCTGTGACGATCCGCAATATCAGAGGTGTCGGCTTTCTGATGAGAGAAAATTGATGCTTATTTGTCGTGCCAAGCCGCAAGGGGCGGCCTGGGTGGTGAGACAGATGGCAACCAATCATCGAAGCCCCGTCGCCATCGTAAACACCTGCGGAAGGACCTCTGCAGCGCGGCCCAGCCTATCACATAACGCCGCCGCCGAGGCTTCACGTCAGACTATCACAATGATCCCCGGTTAAATCGTCTCCATCATTTCGATAGCTGCAGGGAAACGAATGGAACCGAATTTGACGATGCCTGGACCCGTGTACCATCACTGGCGCAAAAGGGGGGCGGTGATGTCCTTCAAGGTAGCTCCCCTTTTTGTCCTGCCTATAGCGATGGTGATGGTGGGGTGCAGCAGTATTCCCCTTAAGGACGCCGGCACGCTGTCAACCTATAAAAATCTCGGTCCAGCAAAGGGAAACACAAGCAAATCTCGAACTTTCGTTGACAAGAACGGACTGGCCAACGTTCGCACCGTCAAGATTTTTCCGACAAGCTATGGGTTTAATGCCGGCGCTCAAATCAAGGATCCGCAGGATCGGGCACTTGTCTCCAATGCCATCAATCGTGCCCTGTGTATCGCGCTGAGCAACAAGTATCAGATCGTCCCACTCGGCCAGCCGGCGGATCTGACCGTCAAAGCGGTCATCAGCGATATGGTTCCGACGAACAAGAAGGTCGCCGGAATATCGAAGGCGGCCTCCCTTGGATCCAGTGCCGTCATAGGGTTTGGAATACCGCGTCTTCCTATCGGGTTCGGAGGATTGGCGGTCGAAGGCGAGGCGGTCGATGCGTATGGCGTTCAACGCGCTGCAATAATTTGGGCGCGAGGAGCCAATTCTTTCACGACCGGCGCGCGAGTGTCGGATGTGGGGGACGCATACAGCCTCGCATCCAGTTTCGGCAATCAGTTTGCAGAAATGCTCAAAGACGGAAAGCAGCCCGGCGGCTTCAAGCTCTCATTGCCGTCTTCGGATCAGATCAAAGCCACACTGGGCGGGAAGCCAAAATATGCCGCGTGTGAGGCTTTTGGCGGCACGAAGGGTCTTGTCGGTGTGGTGGCCGGCGAGTTCGGAGCGCCGCCGTCCTGGACCGATCGCGCGGGCGCGGCTCCAGCGAAAGATCCCAGTCATCAGTAGCAACGATACATTGCCGGCGACAACTTTCAAAAGGTTTCTGCCCCATTGTCGGGATATTGGTCAGCCTCGCTTTCACGTATGCGCCATCTTCCCGCAAGATCGCCGTATCAAGCGAGGCAACATGTCTAACAGGCTGAAAACCCGTTTTCTCAGGTCTATTGCAGCTGTCGTTATCATGGTCTCGTTGCTTGGCGGCCCGGTTTTCATATTCATCTTAAAATATCAGCAGGTGATAGCCCCTATCTATTCGTCGCTGTACGAGAATGGAGCCTTGTCACTGCATTGCAGCTCATGCGTAAGGCAGAGGGCTTATAGACCATGAATGTGTTCCATCTATCTTTCACGTCAACAGCGTTTCAGTGTATCTCTTGAGGGGAACCATAGCCGATGACGGGTGCCTACAGGTCGATTTTCGGGCAGGAATTGCAAAAGTCGAAAGGTGGCAGACGGTTGACTTATACCGCTATCTTCGGTTTTTCTGTATTGCTGTCTATCGCTATCTCATTTTTGTTTGAGTTCTATCTACTCGAAGTCGGGATGTGGGGCTCTGCCTTCTTTCTCAGTTCTACGACTGCAGCTGGCCTGCTCTGTTTGTTGGTTGGTAGCCTCGCCGCAAGCAGTGAGCTAAAAAATGCGGCGTTCCAGTCTAAGTGGCTGCTAGTAATTGTACTTTCACTAACCCTCGGATATCTGGCCATAATATCTGGACAAAACCTGGGGGAATCGCTGCTGAGCCCGGACTTCATGATCTTTTGGGCGCTACCCTCATAATGACTGTGTGTTGTCAGTCGATCTGCCTGACGCGCGCAGGAAAGGTGGGAGACTGCCGAGAACCTTTCTTGATTGCCTGCGGCGCGACCAGATGGCGACAAGGAACCTGCGGCAACGACCCGTCACGAAAGCTTAACTTAAGTTTGGAATTTTGCCTCCGAAGCGGCAGCCAGGCGGGATAGGAAACTTGCCGACGCTGCACAGCCATCTTTGGCAAAGTACGCTGTCAAAGATACAAGCGAGGTAGGATTCCATGCAAGGAAAACAGACACGAACGCTGAGCTTTCAGCAGGTCGATGTATTCTCTTCTCATCCCCTGCGGGGTAACCCTCTGGCCGTCGTCATGGACGCAGATGATTTGCCGGATGCGCAGATGGCCGCCTTTGCAAATTGGACCAACCTGAGCGAAACGACCTTTCTCTTGCGCCCACAGCATCCGGAAGCCGATTATCGCGTTCGGATATTCACTCCCCAGACTGAACTGCCGTTTGCGGGACATCCCACGCTTGGCAGTTGCCACGCATGGCTCGTCGCTCGGGGAGAGGGCGCGAAGGGAGATATCGTTCAGGAATGTGCGGCCGGTCTCATTCGCGTGCGAAAGTTTGAGGATGGCCTGGCGTTTGCAGCTCCACCGCTCGTGCGGCAAGGCGACCTCGAACCGGCCTTGTTCAAGCAAATCTTGAGTGGCCTCCATCTTTCGCCCGAAGATGTCGTTGCGGCGCAATGGGTGGATAACGGCCCGGGATGGCTGGCCTTGCTCCTCAAAAGCCGCAGGGATGTTCTCGCTTTGAAGCCCGACTTCCGGGCAATCTCCGGCATTCGAGTTGGGGTCTGTGCCCCATGGCATCCGGACGAGGATGGCCGGGAGGCGGATTTTGAGGTTCGGGCATTCACGGCGGCCGGTTTCGAAGATCCCGTAACCGGCAGTCTCAATGCGGGAATAGCGCGCTGGCTGATTGGCAGCGGCATCGCCGGAACCGCATACATTGCGGCCCAAGGGACCGTCCTTGGACGTGAAGGGCGCGTCCGCGTGGTACAGGACAGCGATGCGATATGGATCGGCGGAAACGTGAGTACCTGCATAACAGGAACGGTTTCGTTTTAGGCCACGTAGCGGATCTTGTCGGTGGCCCGCCGGAGGAAGTCTTCGATCCCTGTGACGCTTGTCATGACCGTGCCTCTTCGGCGGGAACATGTGGGGCGGAGCGGGCGAGCCCGCCGAATGCGTCGAGAAGGCGATCACGCCAATGGAAGACCGGATCGTCGGCTGCGAGCAACTCGGCCGGGCTCGAGCAGCGTGCCCACATGAACATGCCGAACACGCAGTAATCGGCATAAGCGGGCTCCGAACCGCATAGGTAGGCGCGTTCCCTCAGGACATGCCGCAGCGGCGACAAGGCGCTCCGCAATGCCGAGAGATGAGCCGGCCGATCGGTGACGACGGCTTCGAGGCTCTCGCCGAAACGCTTTTCGCGCGATGTGCGGAAATAGGCTTGATCGACCGGCGCCAGACAGTCGTGAATGTCGCGCAGGATGATGCGGGCGATCAGGGGCAGCAAGGTTTTATCGGCCCAGGCATTGATGAAGCCGGCGAGTTGCGCGGCAGCGTCGCCTCCGAACAGGGTGGGCGTGTTCGGATATCGCGCTTCCAGATACTGTGCGATGTGCCAGGAATCGCTCACTGTCTCGGTGCCATTGACCAGCACCGGCACAAAGCCTTGTCCGGAAAAGGCGATGGCGTCTTTCTCCGTGAAGCGCCAAGGCCGGCTTTCCGCTGTAAGCCCCTTGTGCGCAAGCGCCATGCGCACCTTCCAGCAATGCGGGCTGAAAAGCAGATCGTCATCGCTTCCGGCGAGTTCATAGAGCACCATGCCCATGGTCACTGCTCCCCAACGGTCTTTATCGTCTGAGCGAAGAGGCCCTTCTTGCCATTCTCGGTAACCAGAGCGACGCGATAATGCTGCCGCATCTTCTCTGGAGAGGCCGTGATCTTCCGCCTGTTCGAAGTGTTCGAGCAATGGAGGTCGATCATTCTTTGGCCCTCAGCGGCAGCGTCCGTGGCCCTTCTTTGGTACGATCACCAGGTTTGACTGTCGTGTCAAGAATGAACCGGGATAACCAAGGCCTCCAGCTGTGTAGCCGTGACTTTCAAATGGGAAGCCGGGGCTGTCGATGCCGCCCCGGCCTGTTTTCTGATGCTGCTGTGATGGTTGGAACTCGCAGTTGCGAACGATTTCGGCGCGGGCAAGCTCCTCGCTTGTTCCGTGCGCAGGCGCTACTTGCCTTGCTTGCGCAACGCCTCGATCAGAAGTTCGGCAGCTGGGCCGGAAGACGCCGGATTCTGCCCCGTGATCAATCGGCCATCGACGACGGTGTGGACACCCCAATCCTTGACCTTCGAGAAGATGGCCCCGAGGCTCAGCAGCTCGTCCTCCACCAGGAACGGCACGATCTCGGTCAGGCCGACAGCTTCCTCTTCGCCGTTGGTGAAGCCAGTCACGCTCCGTCCGGTTACGAAGGGCGTGCCGTCGGAGTTCTTCACACGATGCAGAACGCCAGGCGCATGGCATACAAGAGCGATGGTCTTGCCGGCGGCGACGAAGGATTCGATCAGGCTGATCGAGTCCGGATCCTCAGCGAGATCCCACATCGGCCCATGGCCGCCCGGATAGAATACCGTATCGAAGTCCTCCTGCTTCACGCTGCTGAGGCGCACCGTGTCGGCGAGTTGCGCCTTGGCGGCTTCGTCGGCATTGAAGCGCCGGGTCAAGTCGGTCTGGAAAGAAGACTCGTCGCTCTTCGGGTCCAGTGGCGGCTGGCCGCCCCTGGGCGATGCGAGGGTAATTTCTGCGCCGGCGTCCTTGAATGCATAGTACGGTGCCGCCAGTTCTTCCAGCCAGAAGCCGGTCTTGCGACCGGTACTGCCAAGCTGATCGTGCGACGTCAAAACCATGAGAACTTTCATTTCAACCTCCTGATGTGTCCGGTCCAAAGTCGCTGTTGCTTTTCGATGCGGTAGTGACCAATCGCTTTTCTGCCGTCGTTCTCGTTCGGCTTGCGCCCGATTGATACTGCCGGCGACGACATGCCCCATGCTGCGTTTGCTAGGAGCCTCAAAGGAGGCTCCGCTTCTCAGGATGCACCGGCAAGTTCAGTTGCTAGTGCCATCTTCGTGGAGCTTCTTTGAAGCCGAACCTTGTGCGGCCAGCTTGTTGCGATACTCGGCAACGGGCATGCCACCCCAGCCCCAGTCTTCCATCTCCACTTCCTCGACAACCACCCAGGTCCATTCCGGCGGCTTGCCGAGCACATCGAACAGAACCTGGCTGATGCCCTTGTAAATCTCGGCCTTCTGCGCGGCCGTCGTGCGATCGACGCCGGGCTCCGTGCCTTCTCGGGTTAGTTTAACAGTAACGAATGGCATTGACGTGTCTCCTTTGGGACTTTCGATCAGTGGCCGGCGCTCTGGCCGCCATCGACATGCAGGATCTCGCCGGTCACGAAGGGCGTGGCTTCGAGATAGAGGACGCCATTGACAATATCGGTGATTTCGCCGATCCGGCCGACCGGGTGCAGCGCGCCGAGAAACTCATGGGTTTCGGGCTTGTGCATCGGGGTCTTGATCACGCCCGGCGCGACTGCATTCACGCGGATGCCGCGACGGGCATATTCGATAGCTAGGCTCTTGGTCGCGGCAGCAATGCCACCCTTCGACAGCGAAGCGAGAACGGAAGGAACCGAGGACAGCGCATGCTCGACCAGCGTCGTGGTGATGCTGACGATATGGCCGCTGCCCTGCGTCTCCATCGCTGCGACGGCTGCCTGAGTGATATAGAAAAAGCCGTTGAGGTTGGTCGAGACGACCTGGGCATATTGTTCAGGAGAATACTCGGTGAAAGGTGCTGCGAGGAAGATGCCAGCATTGTTCACCAGCGTATCGACGCGGCCGAACTGGCGAAGCGCCTCGGCGATGACGCGCTGGCCGGTCTCAGGATTGCCAATGTCGCCGGCGATGGTGAGAACGTCGGGATCGCTGGACGGTTTGATCGACCGCGATGTCGCGACGACGCGGTAATTGCGGTCGAGATAGGCCTTGACCAGGGCCTCGCCGATGCCTTGCGATGCGCCGGTGATGACGGCGACTTTGCGTTCCTTGCTCATGTTCGAACTCCGATGTTTGCGTTGATCCCGGTTCTTGACCGGACGCAAAAGATCTACATCTCATCGGAATTCGAGCGAATACCTACTATTCGGAAGATATTCTTCCGCCATTCGGTTGAATGCTGGCATGATCGGCCTCCACGCTTAAGCGTGCGAAATGAGCCTTGAGCCGCGCGATGGCGAAATCGGCGAAAGCGCGCACCTTGGGCACCTGAAGCCGACCGTGCGGCGCAATCAGATGCACGGGCAGCGGCGGCGCCTCGTCGTTCGCAAGCAGTATCTTGAGCGATCCGTCTCGCAGCTGCGGGGCGATATGATAGGAAAACATACGCGTGACACCCCGCCCGGCGACAGTGCTTGCAACCGCGCCACGAATGCTGTTGACGATCAGTCGCGGTGTAAATTGGACGGCACGCGGCACCGTCGACCCAGGGGCGGGCGGAAAACTCCAGCTATCGATGCCGAAATGCGTCATGGCGACGATCTGGTGGCGGGCAAGATCGGCCGGCTCACGGATCACTGGATTGGCATCGATATAGCGCGGCGAGGCGGCAACTACGCGGCGTACCTCGCCGACACGCAGAGCCACCAGCGTGGAGTCCGCAAGATGCGCGATACGCAGCGCCAGATCGATGCCCTCGTCGATCAGATTGGCGGGGCGGTCGAGGAAGTAAAGCCGGACATTGACAGCCGGATGCTCATCCATGAAGGCATCGACGATCGGCCGCAGGATCTCCTCGCCGGCCGCGACGGGGGCGGTAATGGTCAACAATCCCCGCGGCGCGGATCGCTCACCGGCCGCGGCGATGTCGGCCTCCTCGAGGTCCGTCAAGACGCGCCGGCAGGCGACGGCATAGCGCTCCCCTGCCTCGCTCAGCTTGAGCGAGCGCGTGGTGCGATGAAGCAGCTCCGTGCCGACCCGCTCCTCAAGGAAGGCGATGGCCCGGCTCACGGCGGCCGGCGACTTGCCGAGTTTGCGCCCAGCGCCCGCCAGGCTGCCCTCGTCGAGTGCCGCGACAAAGACCCTCATTGCATCGATGCGATCCATGGCATTCCGATTTGCGAAACAATCTCGGCCACAGCCTAGTCAACCGTTCAGAATTCGGCAATCAAGCAACCCGACAGAAGTGGTTGGGATAGTTTGACTTTGGAAGGAAAGCGGAACGATTCACAGGATGAGCGTCAGAGTTGTGTCCTCGCTGAGGAACCGGAAGGCGACGGCCGGCGGACGAAAACATTTCAACACGTTAGTTCCAACACGCTACGCTGGGGGTGAATGTATGGATCACCGATTCGATTTCGTCCAAGGCGCACAATCCTTGTTCGGGATTTGCAATCGGTTTGCCTGGGCCAACGCAAACTGGAAGGGGACCGTGTGAGAAAAAGAATGCTTGTTATCGCGGAGTTGGCGGCGCTGGTCGCAACGTCGGCTTTAGCCGGTCGTTTGACCAGTCAATCGACACTTGCCGAGTGGGAGAATAGCCGAAGGGATGCCCGGTTGGATCTAGCGAAGAGCATACTCGCGAGAACGGCCAAGCGCGATGTCGGCAAGGCGATGGATCTTTTTGCCTGTATTGAGAAAGTTGCGCGAGATCCGGCTCACGCGAACATTCCGATCCATAAGATTTCGTCGCCATGTCTGGTTCTGATCGGCGCCGAATAGCATGCAATCTCACGCAGAAGCGCGGCAGCGGTGTTCTATTTGCGCGTCCCCTTAGGCCACTCGCACCCCGCCATCGGCAATCTTTTCGGAAGGAAACGTCATCCTCATGCAGGCGCCTTTGGAGCCGGCATTGACGACTGCAATGCCGCCGCCGTGGAGCTGCATGATCTCCCGAACTAGATTGAGCCCCAATCCGGCACCGCGTCCGTCGGGGCCGAGGCGGTTAAAGGGTTCGAAGATCTGCTCGCGCGCGTCCCAGGCAATGCCGTTGCCTTCGTCGGAAACTTCGATGAAATGGCTTTTGCCCACCCTCACCGTGATCGTTCCGTGGCGTCCGCCGTGATCGATGGCGTTCTGGACAAGATTGGTCAAAGCCCGCTCCAGCGACGTCTGGTCGCCGATCACCAACACCTCGTCGCCTTCCGGCTCGAAGTTCACCTCATAGCCGGCACCCAGCGCCAGGGGACCGAGGTCAAATAGCACCTGCTTGGCCATAGCGGTCAGATTGACCGGTTGAAAGTGATTGCGCTTCTGGTCGAGGCGCTGAAGATCGAGCAGCTGACCGGCGAGCGTCGTCAGCCGCGCGGCGTCTTCCAACAGGTCGCGCTTGTCCGTGCCGGCGGGCAGAGCTGAAATGCGCGCATTCAGGATGGCGATCGGAGTGCGCAGTTCATGGGCTGCCTGGGCCAGAAAATGTTGATGCCGCTCGTAGCCTGCATCGAGGCGCATGAGCGCGTCGTTGACTGCCCTCACAAGCGCGCGGATCTCGATGGGCACGTCACTCGCCTGCAGTTGGGTGCCACGCTTGTCGAACTCGATGTGAGCGGCTTGTGCCACGGTCCGGCGGAGACCGGCCAGCGCCCGGCGAACCACCAGCGGGGTGGCGAGCGATGTTGCGAGCGCCATCAACACGATGACGGGCAGGATCAATGAGGTGAGCCCGCCTGAAATACCTCTTGCAAGTCGTTGCACCGACATCTGCCCTTTCGTGCCCGTCAGGATCTGGATCCGGCCCGCGGGGCTGTCGACCCATTTGATCACCGCGTCGGGTTTACCGGCCAATTCAGGCTGGTTGCTCAGCCGTGCGTCGCTGAGCTGGTCGAGCATCGCGATAGCAGGCAGATAGGCTGGCGGAATACTGCCCTTTTGCAGACGGTGCCCCTGTTTGTCGCGGATCGCGAACCACAGGTCGGGCGCCCCCGTCCGAAGATTGACGAGGTCAGGGGTCTCTCGCAGGACCAATTCGCCAGCCATGTCCCGCTCCGTCGCCTCGGCCAGTACGTCGAGGCTGGCACCTTCATAATCATCGAGCAGATAGCCGGTGCTCCAGAGCGCTGCCGTGATGATGAGCAGGGCGGCCGCGATCATGCATGCCTGCAGCGTCACCAGCCTGCTGACGAGCAGCCATTTCAGCGAAGGCTGTCGCATCATGTCGTCTCACTGAGGAGATAGCCGACACCGCGGATGCCGCTGATGGCGACACCGGCGTGGGCGTCGGTGAGCTTGCGGCGGAGGCGGGAGATATGCGTATCGAGCGCGTTGGACTCGATCTCATCGTTCATGCCGAAAACGGCCTCCATCAGCGTCTCGCGCAGCACCATGCGCCCCATGCGTCGCATCAGAGCTTCAAGTACGAGCAATTCCCGGCGCGGCATACGCAGGCGAACATCTTCCACATGCGCCTCAAGATGAGCGAAATCGAATGACATGCGGCCAAGTCTGACGATATCGGGCTGCAGTTGCGTCGGACGGCGCAGGATTGCGCGCAGCCGGGCCAAGAGCTCGTCGAAGGCGAAGGGTTTGCCAAGATAGTCGTCCGCGCCGCTGTCGAGACCGGCAATCCGATCGAGCAGGTCGCCCTTCGCAGTCAATACCAGCACCGGCACGATATCGCCCCTCGCACGCAGCGATTTCACCAGCGAAAGGCCGTCCCCGTCAGGTAATCTGCGATCCAGAACCACGGCGTCGTAAACGTCGTCATAAAGGGCGGTGTCGGCGTCCGCCAGGTTCTCCACATTGTCCACGACCATGCCGTGGCGCACCAGCCCGTTGCGCAAGACAGCGGCCATAGGTTTCTCGTCCTCGACCAAAAGCACACGCATTCAGTGAACTCCATCGCTTGCCCGCGTCGATAGGGCATTCACGCGCTATTAGCATCCCTCCATTGAGATAACCTTGCAGACCCGGTTCGATGCCGCGGTTTTTTAGGCCTCCGAAGGCAGCGCGCCTTGCTCATTTTAAAAGTCTTTCTACGTGACAGGTTTTCGCAATCCGGCTGTGTAAGACCTCACTTCCTCATTTCGAGAGGAAAAACCAATGCCCACAGCCTGGACTTTTCAGCCAGCTTCCGTCCATCGGATCGCCAAAGTGCGAGATTGCAGCGTCCCGAGCGATGCCGGATCCCTGGGGGCACCGCTCACATGACGGCGCACGAACTGATTGCACAGGCGCCCGGCGCTGTCACGCTATTGATGAGCTTCGGACTTGCAGGGATATTCTGTCTCGCTATCCTCGAGAAATTCGTCCCGCTTTTTCCGTCGTACATCCTCTTGATGCTCCTGGGACTGATGGTGCCCGATCTCTCCATGCTCGCCCTCTCCATTGCGGCGGTGACGGCGGGTTCGGTCGTTGGCGGGCTTGGCTGGTATGGTATCGGCTGGGTGTTTGGGCCGCATAGGGTAAGGCGAGCCGTCGCCAGCTATGGCGGATGCGTGCTGCTCAAGCTCTCCTTCTACGACCGGCTGGCCGATGCCTACCGCCGCAACCACTTCTGGGTAACATTTTCTGGTCAGGTCATCCCGGCTGTCAGGATCTATCTGGCCCTGCCGGCTGGTGCTCTGCGGCTCGAGCCCATGACCTTCATCGCGGCGACGTCGCTTGGTTGTTTGACGTGGAACGGGCCGTTCCTCTGCCTCGGCTATGTCTTGCGCCATAGTGGACGCGATGTGACCCAGACTGGCTTCTGGCTTGCCATCGCAATCGTGATAATCGAGGGGGCTGTGTTGATCGCCGTGAGCCTGCGCAACAAGGCTGCTAACGGCAGAGAGTACCATAGGCTATCGCCGGATCGGGCGGGGTCCGGGGGGAAAGGCCCGACCCGGCGATAGAGCCGGCGGGCGGGCCGGCTATGGAGTAGCGTCCGTCGACGCCAGTCCGTTGGAGGGTGGCCTCAGAGGACTGTCGCCATGGGCACACTCCCCGAAACCGCTATTGCAGCGCCTTAGTTGGCAGTCTCAATCTCGTCTGTGTCGCTCTGAGATGGGGCCGAATTTTCGGCTTTCCTTTCCAGTGCCTCGCGAACTTCCGCGATTTTTCCCGTGTTCGTTCCGACGCCGAGGATGCTCTTTGCTTCGGCGAGCTCCTGGTTCGTTACCGGCTTGTTCGACAGCTGCTGCAGCGCCGAACGCAAGGCGTTGTCGCTAAGCGCGGGATCTGTGGGCACGGCTGTCGTTCCGTATTTCGTTTCGAATTCGGCATATGCCTTCACATAGGCCGAGAGAGCCGCCATCTTGGGATCCTTCGAGTTCAAGTAGGCGTGGTAGTTCCTGTTGAGTGAATGGAGGCTGCCTTCGAACTTTTCAGTGTGTGTCTTCGCGCTCGCATGATGGGCCTTGGAATGCCTATCGGAATCCCTGTCAAAATGATGCGTTGTGAACGGCGAGGAAGTGCCCTGCGTCGTAGCCGTGCTCGCGGTAGTGCTGCTTACATCGTCGCGGTCGCGATCACGGCCAGACTTGTCGTGGTCGGATTTTCCCTCGCCATGACCTTCACCATGGCCTCCGCCGTTACCACCGCCGTTGCCGTCGCCACCTTTTGCGAAAGCAGCTTGTATGAAGCCAACGGCGGCTCCTCCCATGGGAGCGACAGCTAGCGCCAGACCGAGGCCAGCAGCACCAATGACAGAACGGATTTTCATGCGCACTTCCTTCATAAAAAGCTCGCCACCTGTTGCGGTGGGCGTATCCAGCAAATCACTGCGCACTACAATATTGCCGAAATCTCAGGTTTCTACACCGCTCGGACCTATGCCTTGCCTATTTGGACCATAGTCTGATTGAGTATCCCCGATGGTCTCCTAGATGGTATGTGCCGCGCAACAAGGCCATCTTGCGGTGACGATACGAGTGATGCCGACTTGCGGCAGTTGACACCCCATCCTGCTGGGATAGCTATAGGGGGTTGGGAGATCAGTGCGGACGATGCCAGTTCTGCAGACAAACAGTAAACACATGCTATCTCTGGTAAGTCTAATCGCAGGTTGGAACGCTCAATCCTTGGCGAGACAGTTCCTGCTGGCTGGCGGCTTCGTCGCCATCTGTGCAATGCTCGTTGTCGGCTCCATCGTTGCCAGTGTGATCGAAAATGCCGTGACACGCAATTCTGCGGCGACGACAGCGCTTTACGTCGATAGCGTCATCGCCCCGCTACTACCCGATATGCAGACCACCAAGGCTCTCGACGACACGGTAACGCGGGCCCTAGACGAGACGCTCGGCCAGGGAGCGCTTGGTGAGCGGTTGTTTTCGTTCCGATTATGGCGCGATGACGGGACGATCCTCTACTCCAACAACAAAAACCTCTCCGGCAAGCAGTTCCCGCTTTCGGACAGCCTCAAAACTGCATTTTCAGGCCAAATGGTTGCCAAGTTCAACCAGATCGACGATGTGGAAAGTGTTGCCGAGCGCGATAGCGGCAGGCCACTCCTTGAGATCTACAATCCGGTGCTTCAACCCTGGTCCGGCAAGGTCGTCGCTGTTTCCGAGTTTTACGAGGTTGCCAACGATTTCGAAGGGAGCCTCAATCAAGCCCGACTGTTGAGCTGGCTTGTGGTTGCCCTGTTCACGCTCACATTCTTCGCCCTGCTATCGATCATCGTCCTGCGTGGCAGTCGCACCATAGACAATCAGCGCAAGGCGCTTAACGGCCGCATCGCAGAACTCTCAAGGCTACTGGAGCAGAACAAGGCGCTTCGCGCCCGCGTTCAACGCGCAACGCAGCGCTCAGCCGCACTCAACGAGAGCTATTTGCGCCGTATCGGCGCCGACCTGCATGACGGTCCAGCCCAATTGGTCGCTTATGCCTCTCTGCGTCTGGACAGCCGGACGCTGACCAGTCCCGCCACCCCATCGAATGAGCGTGAGGCGTCGCTGCACACCATCAAGACCAGCCTTGATGACGCCATGACCGAGATCAGGAGTATCTGCAGTGGGCTGATGCTCCCTCACATCGAGACGGACAACCTCGCCGATCTCCTGCAGCGCGCGATCCGCGCGCACGAGCGGCGCACCGGTGTCGACGTCGCGCTCTCCACGGGCAATATACCAGCTGACCTATCCACCTCCGCAAAGATATGCGTTTATCGTTTTGTCCAGGAGGCCTTGAACAATGGCTATCGCCATGCCGGCGGGATCGGGCAAAAGGTCGTGCAATCTTTCGAGGATGGTCTGGTCGTCGTCGAAGTCGCCGATGAAGGGCAGGGGTTTGATCCGAAAGACGTCGGCCCACAAAAGCTGGGCCTTGCCGGCCTCAGGGATCGGGTCGAAAGCCTTGGTGGTACTTTTCAGCTTTTATCATCGAACCGGGGAACCACCGTTCGAATGTCTTTGAACATCGAAGAAATGGAGCAGGCATGACAGCTGCAATCAGTTTGGCAGTCATAGACGATCACCCGCTTTTCAGGGAAGGCGTCATCCGAAGCTTGACTGAAATGGATGGATTTAGCGTCCTCGGCGAGGGTAGCAGCAAGGAAGACGCGGTGCGCATCGCCGCGGAGTGCCATCCAGACATACTGCTTCTCGACATCTCGATGCCGGGAGGAGGGCTGGAGGCTATCCCGCTCATACTTGAACAGATGCCCGATCAGAAGATCGTGATGCTGACGGTCTCCGAGGCAAGCGATGACGTGATGGCTGCGCTCAAGAGCGGCGCGAAGGGTTATGTTCTGAAAGGCGTTGGGTCTCAGATGCTGGCGGATATCATTCGCAGCGTCGCGGCCGGTGACAGCTACGTCGCGCCAACCTTGTCAGCTCGTCTGATTTCGGAAACCGGATCACGCGCTCGGATCAATCCATTCAACGCGCTGACGGACAGGGAAAGGGAAGTGCTGGAACTGGCCTCTGCGGGGCTGAGCAACAAGCATATCGGCCTGAAACTCGATCTACATGAAAAAACCATCAAGCATCACATGACGCAAATCTTCACCAAGCTCGAAGTAAGCAATCGAACGGAAGCTGCGATGGCCTTCCGGGATGAGCTTGAAAAGCGCCGTCAGTGAAAGAAGGATTTGAGCCGCTGCTCGTCGGCTATGGTCGCATTGCGGTTGACGATCGTACGCCCCTTTGAATCCTGCATGACGTAGCGTCCGCTCTGTATTTTTTCGCTCATCCCATCTTTGTGGCGGACGCTCATGGAGCCATTGCCTTCATCGGTAGACTGATCGGAATCGACCTGGCTTTGCGTTACGCTCTTGGTGCTCGACGACTGGCCATTGTCGTTTCCCTTGCCTTTGCCATTACCACTGCCGTTCCCGTTGCCACCGCCATTACCGCTATTGCCACCGCCGTTTCCATTGCCTCCGCCATTTCCATTTCCGCCACCATTCCCGTTGCCGCCACCATTGCCGTTGCCCCCTTTGGCCTCCGCCAATTGCTGTACAACTTTCGCGGATACTCCTTGAATTTTCACGGTATAGGGGAGCGCCGTGCTGACCAAGGTCAGCGACAGACATGGCAAGACAGCAATAAGCTTTCGACGCAACTGCACCTGTAGCCTCCCGAGGCTCCAACTGGATTTGGCGGCGAGCGGATATCGTTCCCTGGCACGAAAGTGTGCCGCTCTACATCGCCGATTGACGAGATTCTGATCTCAATATCAGATCGCCATAAGACTGCGAGCGGTCAAGTTTTATCATACGAATAATGTCCGGCTTGGACTTCAGCAATCACGATCGGGACCTTTTACCGACATAGGATCAGACCAACGTCGGAAAATGGGGGCAGACCGAAGCCCAATTGCATGATCTCATTATTGAAAGCGTCCTCCTCCAGCCGATATGACTGCGGCATGCCGGGGTCTTGCCGACGCAGAATCGGCGCTTCGGATCCCAATAACGTCTCTGTAAAAATTGCCGCGCGCGATACATCCCTACCAGCGCGCTCGGTCCGATGAGAGGGGTACTATGATGACCCAACACTGGAGGATATTTCTGGCGCGCTCATCGCCGCCGGGCGCAGTATTGGATTTTTCCGCCGCCGAATTCGTCCTCGAGGTGGCCATCAATTTGCGGTATTGCCTGAACCTCGTCCAACCAACGCCGGAATGCCTCGATCTGGCTGATCTCGTCTTGCTGCGCGCCACAAATTACGGCGCAGCCAGAATGGGCGACAAGTCACATTTGTTCGCCGAGGCGGAAGACGCGCTGGCGCGGGCAACGAGGCTTCTTGAGATCGAGCTTGAATATTGCTCGCAACGGGTCGTGAAACAGAGCTGCGATCAAGCCGCATAAGTTTTTCACCGCGCATCTTAGAGCTCGATATCATTCTGTCAGCTGTGCTCGCTCTTCGCTCCGCTCCATCCGTCCGCAAGCAACAAGTGCTGCAGCAAGCAACGCGGCGAAGAGGGCAATGTCCGCCGCATTCGTCGCCAGCGTTACGATACCTGGAAGCGGGGCGGTGGTGCTGGCCGCATTAGCGCAACGAACGCAGAAGCGCTGCGCGATGCCGCCTTGTTGGGATTTGGCATCTTGGATTGCCAAGGCCTCTAGTTGAGGAAGACGTCCGTATGGGGCGTCTGCGGCAGAGCCTGAAAGAGTGGCGTCGGATGGCGAACCGATCCGCGTCCCTTTCCCGGCAAGCGCGGACCGCCGCCGACCTCCAGTTAGAGGATACTCGTCAGAAAGCGGTCGACACCTGTCGCAGGCTTGTAGAGGGCTTTGACCAGGGCCGCCGCGAAGATCGCCGTCAGCGCGCCGCCCATGACGTCGCTGATGTAGTGCGTACCGAGATAGACGCGCGACAAGGACACCAGAATTGCCGCCACAAGAAAGAAAAGGCCGCGTTTCGGCAGATTATGGATCAGGAAAGCCGCGGCGATCGCAAAGGTCGCCGTCGCATGGTCCGACGGAAATGAAGGATCGCTGCTGCGCTCGATCAGAAGTCGAGTGACTCCGGCGTCATAGGGCCGGATACGCTGATCGAAAAGCAGAATGACCTGGTTGATCCCAAGACCGATCAGAAAGGTCAGGCCGGCAGCGATCAGGATGTGGCGCGTTTTCGTCCGCTCGGGGCCGGTCCACCATTGGGCGGCCACGGCCAGTATGAGCAATGGGACGCCGAGGTTGGAGATGGTGATCAAGGCATGGTCGAGAAGGCTGTTTCCGGACAGGCTATTGATCCATCCGGTAATGGCGGCGTCGAGTTTGTACATTTGGTCTCCTGTCGTCTTGCGACGGGATGCCTTATTCGACTGACAGCTGCCTGAAGTATCAAGGCAGCATTGTGATCGCGGCCAGACAGTTCAAGCGCTTTTGAGGTGCTTTCTGAAAGCAAACAAGGTCAGGCCGGCTATGGATGCAAACGCTGCGCCGGCGGCAAAAGTGCTGTCGGGTCCGATCCATTCCCACAGTCCACCAGCAAGGATGCTGGCAAATAGCAGGGCGATACCGGAAACGAGATTGAAGAACCCGAAGGCCGTTCCTCGCAGATCGCTCGGAGAGGCGTCCGCAACCAATGTTGCAAAGATTCCTTGCGTGAAGCCCATGTGCAGGCCCCAGAGCAAAACGCCAAGTGCTAGGCCGGGGAGCCCAGGAACGAAAGCCAAGGCCAGATCGGCCGCGACCAGGAGCCCGACGCCGATCAAAAGCAGTGTGACGCGGTCAACCCGGTCAGCAAGCACTCCGACCGGATATGCCGATATCGAATAGACGAAATTCATGCCGATCAGCACAAGCGGTACCAACATGACGGGAATATCGAGCCGCTGGGCATCGAGCAGCAGGAAAGCTTCGCTGAAGCGAGCGAGGGTGAAAATCGCTGCAATCACCGTAACAAGCCAGTATGCGCTTGGGAGGCGCAAGAGATCGGCTTTCCGTAACGGAACTCGCGCGTCGCTATTGCTCGGGGATTTTGAAGGTTCTTTGACGAAGAAAAGGATGAGGCCGACCGCTACGAAGGCAGGTATAACCGCAATCCAGAAAACCGTGGCATACCGATTGGATGTCCACCACATCAAAAGCAGCGCGAGGACGGGGCCGAGGAAGGCGCCGACGGTATCCAGAGATTGCCGCAGTCCGAAGCTTGCGCCGCGAACTTCCGGTGGGGAAATGTCCGCAATCAGGGCATCTCGCGGCGCACCGCGAATGCCCTTGCCGATACGGTCGATGAAGCGGGCGGCGACAAGCCAACCGATCGACGGTGCAATCGGGAAGATCGGCTTGGTCAGTGCGGCCATCCCATATCCCAGCAAGACCAACAGCTTCCGCTTGCCGAGCCAGTCGCTTACGGCTCCTGAGAATACTTTCGTGATCGCAGCTGTAGCTTCCGCGATGCCTTCGATGATGCCGACGGAAAGCGTTGAGGCACCAAGGACGGTGACCATGTAGACGGGAAGCAGGGCGTGGATCATCTCGGAGGAGACGTCCATAAAGAGTGAGACGAAACCCAGTGCCCAAACGCCGCCGGGTATTGCTGGCACCGATCGCCGGCTTTTTGCAGTTACATCAACCACTGTCGGGTCCTTTCGGTGCATCTTGCTCAGCCGCCTTTGTTCTCTTCGTTGGCTTCGAAAACCTGGCGCGCGTAGTCATCGAGCAAGACTCCGCAGGCTTTGAGCTTCTCGCCAGCCAACGTCGCCAATTGTGCATCGTAGAAATCGAGCTTCTTGATCCGCTCAAACCACTCCTGGAGCTTCCTCAGGTCGGTGTCTTCCTCTTCCAATTCGGCATATGTGAATTTCTGCTTCGATACTTCCTTGGCGATTTCCTTCTCGAAGTCATCGCAGCGTCCGATGAACTCTCGGTAGAGTTCATCGCGGTCTGCGTTGAAGCGTTCGATCACTTTGTTGAGTTGCGTGTCATCGAGGGGTGCGGAGTCCAGAAGCACGGACTCTCCACCCATCTCGGAGATATCCAGCTCTGACATCTTTAGCCGTCGGAGGTTCTCGTCGGTGCGTGGCAGGAGACAAACCCCGTTCTGGAGGTAGATCGCGCCCAATCCCTTGAGGCGTCGCCAAAGAGCAACCCTTCGAGCCGCAGGTTCGGTGGGAACCTTGTAGGTGAGCAAGATCCATTGACTCAAACCGTTTCTCCATTTTGTAACGGCCGTTACATCCAATTCGTTCCATAACGGATGGACCATGTGGCCGTCAACTGCCGTTTGGGTGCAATCTACTTGACTATATCCTCTCCAGGGGGATAGGAATTGAGCAATCTTACGGCGCCGGAATAATGGTGGCCGGATAATCGATTTCAATGAGGATTTCATGTTCACGACGATTAAGGACTGGCTTGGTTTCGGTGTGCACGACCATCACGGTGCCGGTCACAGCCATGGGTCTCATGGGCATTCCCACGGCGATGCCGGGGGGCACGGCCACACCCACGGGGTTGTCGATCCAAGCATCGCGACGTCGGAGCGGGGAATCTGGGCCATCAAATGGTCCTTCGTCATCCTGGCGATCACGGCAATCCTGCAGTTGATCGTTGTATTCGTATCCGGCTCGGTGGCCCTGCTGGCGGACACGATCCATAATGTCGGGGATGCGACCACGGCCATTCCGCTCTGGATTGCCTTCGTGTTGGTCCGGCGCCCGCCTACGGCCAGGTTCAACTACGGCCTCGGCCGCGTCGAGGACCTGGCTGGCATGCTGATTGTTCTCATCATTCTGTTCAGCGCGATCGTCGCCGGCTACGAGGCCATCAACCGTCTTATCCATCCGCAGCCGATCGCTCAGCTTGGCTGGGTGACTGCCGCAGGCATCGTCGGCTTCATGGGGAACGAGATCGTGGCGATCTTCCGCATCAAGGTCGGCCGCGAGATGAACAGCGCTGCCTTGATTGCCGATGGCTATCACGCGCGAACCGACGGGTTGACGAGCCTTGCCGTCGTGCTGGGCGCAATCGGCGTCTGGCTGGGCTTTCCGCTTGCCGATCCGATCATCGGCCTTCTCATCACCATCGCGATTTTCGGCATCGTCTGGCAGTCGGCTCGCGCAGTCATCACGCGAAGCCTTGATGGCGTTGAGCCCGGCATTACTGATGAGGTGCGACATGCGGCGGAACATGTGCCTGGCATCCAGAAGATCACTGACGTCAAGGCGCGCTGGCTCGGCCACAAGCTACACGTCGACGTGACGATTGCGGTGGAGCAGGAGAAATCGATCGCAGAGGCAAATGGCATCGCTCTTGCCCTCCGCGAAGAGCTGCATGTGCATCTTCCGCCGCTTGGCAGCGCAACGATCCAGTTCGACATGGCGGGTACTTCGGCCGTGATCGCAAGTCATGCTGGCCATGGGCATCATCATGCTCCGGATCCCTTTGCCGTCAGCTCTTCGCTGGCGACCGGGCTTCTCGAGATTATCGACACTCCCGATGGCGAACGGATGCGGCTGTCGATCGCCAGCCACGCACATGGCCTGCAAGCCGTCGTCAACATACAGCGACCGGGTGGTATCGTAGAGACGTTGACGCTGTCGCCGTCTCCGAAGGACCATCATGCGATGCTGAGCGCGCAGACCCCGGACGAGCCGCATGAGTTCGATGCCGAGCTCGTGCTCACAGCAGGGGACGAAGTCGAAGTTCTGCCGTTCCGGATGGAGGAGCCAGAGGGCCATCATCATTAACCTCACGCGACTTGGTCCGGCGACCCCTTGTCCCCTCAGTCAAGTGCGCTGTCGTCGGCTACGTCTGCGCCATTGGCACTACGCTGGCAAACCAGCAACCACTGAACGCGTGCATGACGCGTTCGCGCTTTCAATGGTTGTGCTTCCGCTGCAATGCCGCCAGCGTTGACAGTGATCCCCTCTAGGAGGATACAGACAGTCATGACAGAGCACACACATGCCACCCATCCCGAAATCGTCAAGCGGCTCAAGCGAGCTCACGGGCATCTGAAGAGCGTCATTGCCATGATCGAGGACGGCAAGCCATGTCTCGATATCGCTCAGCAGCTATCGGCGGTCGAGAAGGCGATCATCAACGCCAAGAGAACCCTCATCCAGGACCATCTCGATCATTGCCTCGAGGAAACAGTCGGAGCTCTCCCGCGCGACAAGCGGCAGTCCATCGATGGGTTCAAAGCGATTACGAAGTACCTCTGACGGTAAGGCCGAGCTGCTTGCCTAGCCGTGTAGATCTGGCTTGGCCGCCACCGCACGCTAGAGCTTTTCCGCTTTTCTTCGAATCGCGAAAACGCCCTATCTTCGTGTTTCCTTGCGCATTCCGGACGGAAAACCGCTGCGCACTTTTCCTGGAAATGCTCTAGGAGCGTGATCAGGATGGGTCGACTCTAGCGCGCTCAAGTCGGTGTTGCGCACGGTTGTCGATTGCCCGCTCTGCCGAGAGGTATGATCCGCACGGTCGTCTGTATCAGATGGCTTTCGGGCTCATCTGATACTTAGACTGGCGGCGGCTCCGTCACCCACGCGGATCGACGCAAGGCGCCGGGTCGGATGGCGAAGTGGCGTTGGAGCGCCCGGCTCAGCGCCGCCTCGGATTGATAGCCGACATCTGCAGCGATCTCGCCCAATGCATCGGCCGTGTGCGTAATGCGGTTCCGCGCGATTGAAAGTCGCACTTCCGTCAGGAACGCCAGGGGCGGCATGCCGCATATGCGCCGAAAGGCGCGCACCAGTGTCGCGCGCGAAACCGCAGCGATGGCAGCCAGTTCGTCCAGGCTCCACTCCCGAGCGGGATCGCCCAGCATAGCAAGGGCGGCTTTTGCCGTCTCGCGGTGGCCGAGCAGCGCCAGGAGCCCGTCCGCCGGCGGCTCCGCTTCCAGATGCACCCGCAACAGCATGACGAACAGTGCGCTGGCCAGGTCGCGCGCGATAGCGGCCGCGCCTGCGCGGTCGGCGTCCAATTCGTCACGGATGGTCTCCACCAGCCTGCTGCAAGCTTGCTGCCCGCTGAGCCGAAGGACGATGGTATGCGGCAGCAGGCGCAGCAGCAGATCGTCCGTGGCGCTTTCGAGGTATAGCCGGCCGCAGATCAGTTCGGTCTCGAACTCCGCCCCTTCTGTCTCCTTGACGCGGATGGCGTTCTTTTGGGTGGTCCCGATGATCTGCTGAGGGCTGCGCCCGTCGCCGCCACGAGCGACATGCGCGTCACCATGGGGCAGCAGCAGTACGTCGCCCGCCTCCAGGCGAACCGTCGGTTGTCCCTTGCGCTCTACGGAGCACGCACCCTTCGTGAGGATATGGAATGCTGCCCAGCCTTTTGCTTCGGACTGATGTGGTGAGCTCCAGTCACCGCCGAAGCGGCAGAAGTCTTGCAATTCGGGCCGCACCCTGAGCATGGGCGCAAGCAGGCTCAGTACGTCACGGTGTGGGCTCATGGGCGCTCCAGATCTTTTTGATCCGTTCGGTCATATCGTTGCGCCTGGCGGATATCAACATTGGAGCAGGTCGGACGCATTATCTCCTCACCAACAAAGGAGGCCTAAAATGCATATGATGGATTGGAACGCCTATCGAAATCAAGTTCTCGCCGGGGTCGGCGATGTGGCAAAACTCTCGCCGGATACGGTGAAGGGCTACGCTCAGTTGAGCAATGCCAACGCCAAGGACGGCCATTTCGACGCGAAGATGCGAGAACTGATTGCTCTCGCCGTCGCCGTCACGCTGCGCTGTGACGGCTGTATCACGGTCCACACTGCCGCGGCCAAGAAGGCTGGCGCCACCGCGAGCGAGATCGCCGAAGCGCTCGGTATCGCAATAAGCGTCAACGCCGGCGCCGCGCTGGTCTACACGACCCGGACGCTCGACGCTTTCGCCGCCGCTGCAGAGCAGGGCTGAACAGGGCTTTTCGGGGTTCGAAGGGGTGCGGCGCCTGTGGCGGCGCATCCCGTTTCCATGCCGGTGACCTACGTGAGGCTCCCTCAGATGCCAAGCGTGTTGAGCCAGTCGCCAAATGTCGCTGTTTCCATCATCCGCGGCAGATGTTCGGCCTTGCATTCCCCCGTGTGCCTGCGGACCTCACTTGGGCTGTAGCCGAATTCATGTGTGAAGGCTCGGCTGAAATTGGCCGCCGATTCAAAGCCAAGCTCCTTTGCAATGTCGGCTATTCGTTGACCGTTATCCAGGTCTGCAAGTGCGGAACGTGCTGCCAGAAGTCGTTTTCTGCGGACATAGTTCAAGACGCCGCCTGATGCCTGGAACAGTTCATAAAGTCTGGTGCGTGAGATCGCCAGTTCACGGCTCAATGCTTCAGGGGTTAGATCTGCCGATCCAAGATTGTTCTGGATGTAGCGGCGAGCTTTGGCCATCAGTCCGATTTCGGAGCTGTGGTCGCTGATCATGCGACTGTGCACGAGCGGTGCGACGCTACTGAAAATCATCTCCTGAAGCTGGTTGCGCACGCCGTGCAGATCATCTCTCGTCATGCGGCTGAGGTTCGCTTCGAGAAAAGCGATATAGTTCGCCAGCAGCTCGACGCGTGCGCCTCCCAAAATAACGTTGTTGCTTGAGCCGGGCAGTCCACCGTGATCGGCAAAGAGATCGGAGGGCAGAATGAGTGTGACTGACTGCGCGCTTAAGGTGCGACCATAAAACGGGCAGCCAAGCGCACGGATCTCCATCATGCCCGGCTCGTTTTCGACAACAGTCCCATTGACGCTGGTCCACGTCTTTCCAGTGCGCAAGAACGTGATCTGCCAATGATCTATGGCGCTGAAACGGACTTTGTGCGGCGAGCGCTCATAGCTGAAAGCCGGCGTCTCCTGCTGGATAAAAAGCGCTCCTTCCAGATTCCAGACGGTCTGATCTGCTGCAAAGCAATCGGCAGCTCGGGAACTTTCTGGAAGATAGGTATCTATCAGCGGCGCCATACGCTCTTGCCAGGCGGAGAATTGGTAACCGGGGATTGCATCTGAGGTGGAGAATGGCAAGGAGTCCAGCTTTGGCATGTCTATGAGAGTATTACAGAGCGGAGCTTGCGAACTGCGAGGCCACCGACGTCTCTCCACAAAGGTTGATTGCCCGGAGGAAACCTCGGTTTTATTCCACATCATTATGGTGGCCTTTCGATAGTGCAGGGTAAGTTGGCTGATCGCTTTCGCTGTGCGCTCGCTGCAGGCGAACAAATGTCCGACTTCCACACTGCCGAGCATTTGAGGCCAAAAACGCATCTCGCGCGGATAAAGCTGGCATCAAATGGCTTCCTCGCCGTCGAAGTGTCGCAAAACAGCCCGAATTTGAGTCCATCCGACCGGCCGGAGGCCGGCGGATAGACGTAAAGGAAGCCACGGCATCATATGTTGTGAAAAGAATTCCGGCTTGCGGTGCGTATTGGTAGGCAAACCGAAAGAAGGCTGTGGATGCCTGATCGAAGGCACTGTGCAGCCGTCTAATATCGCGCCAAACTAATATTGCAGTGGGAAGCATCCTCGTGGATCCCAACCTAAAGCCTGAATGGGAAAAATTAGACGATTTCTTTAATATTTTCAAGATATTTAAAGAAGTCGTTTAAATATTTTCCGGCAAAATGGACGAAACGAAACCGAAAAGGAGAGTAAACTTATGGGTTTGAACCAAGATTTTCGCAATCTAAATCTTTATAATCGTAAAATTGGAATTCTTATATCGTCAATGCTTTCGATTGCATCTTTGGTGTCAGCGCCTTTGAATGCAAACGCTGCCGAAAGTTCACATGTGAAGAGTAAGACTGTTCAGTTGTATATGAAGAAGTATGAGAAGAACAATGTTGTCTTCTATAGCGGAAGATCTCTTTCCAGAACGACTTCTGTCTCTTCCGAAGATTACTTCAAAGGATCACCCTACATTTGCACGCCAAGCGGGTTTGGAAGAACCTCGCATTGCCACAATCGTAGCGGGTTTTAACATGCCTGCAACAATCCCAAGAGTTGCTGTCAATAAAGAATAGGGGCATTGCTCGGATGACGGTTCGACTGAACAAGTGGAACGTAGGCCGCTCCGCCATCCTCGTATATGCCCCTATATAAGCATTCCACTTCAACCGGGTAGATGTTTGTGGACATAATCGCCCAGTCGAAGTTTCAGAATCTCGTCATCATGTTTCGTCGGATTATGACGGAATACATACCATTTTCCGCCTGATGCTCGTTTCTGATAGATGATCCCAGCTCTCTTGCGATGCAGGAAGCAGGAAACATTAGGTGCAGCGCTCTTCTTGCTATACCAGATGGCGCTCATGCAGAGCCTGCCGCGATCGGCCGCATACCAGGTACCTTTTGCGTAAGATCTTTGGCCATGCGAGTGCGACCAAGCGGCAAAGCGGCTATGATGGCGCGAGAAATAGCCCGCCCCATCCTTCCATATCCACGAACGCCCCGAGTAGATTTTTCTCAACTCCGTAGCGCTCATTGGTTCAGCCCGATGGGCCGAGCGTAAGGTCATTTTGTCGATTTGATGCTGGGTTGCCGCGTTCGCGGTGCCGACCAACGCGAGCACCGAGAACAGGGCACCCATGACGACGAAGCGCAACGAAGACATGTCTTTCTCCTCAACCTTTCAACATGACCGTTAGTTCAGCAGGGCACTGGCAACACGCCAGTCCGGCCGGCCCAGGCCATACGGCCAAGGATAGACCTCGCGGTCGTTGAAGTAGACGACTGCCGTCAGGTCGGGGAATTCGGAATGCGGCTTGTTGGCTTCCTCGGCCCATGCGTGAACATAGGCTTCATTTCCCTGGTAGCCGAGTTCCGCGATTACGATGGGTTTCTTGAAGCGCTTGACGCGGTCATAGCCGGGCTTGGTTGCGTCCACGAAATTCGAATCGTGCCCAAGAGTTCGCTGATCGAATGGCTGGTAGCCGAAGACTGACAACCCGACGACGTCGACAAATGAATCTCCGGGATAGTAGGCTTCAAGCCCTTCCTTCCCCATCGGCGACCACATGTATTTTGCCGTGGGCAAGCTCTTGCGACATACGGTGACGGCATGCCTATAAGCCTTCACATAGTCCTCAGGCGTCCAGTAGGCCCATGTGAACTGCCCGTTTTTCTCGTCCATTTCGTGAGCCCAGCGAATGGTGACGGGCTTGTTAAGTTTGGACACCGCCGTGCAGATCGCCGACATGTTGGAATCGTAGTGCCCCGCCATAATCCCATTGAAGAGATCGGTTGGCGTGACGCGCCAATCGCGCGCCCATGACCACGGCTCGATCGTGATCAGCAGTGAGCGCCCCCGCTTGTTTGCGTAGTCATTCGCTACGCTCAGGGTTGATAGATCGACATCTTCCCAGGGCAGGAAGAGGTGCTCGATCTTGGGATTGGGGTCATTGGAAAAGTCGCCGTTTGGGTCGTAGGCGCCGCCCGGCAGCGATTGCGGTGTGATGATCGGCCTCTTGTCGTTGAAGAGAGGCCGGGTCTCGGTCTTCATGTCTGAGCCATTGTTGGCGGCGTACACGCCTCCGCAGAGGACGCCAGTCGCAAGCAACGCCGTCGTTAGTTTTGATAGGGTTTTCATCGGATTGCCTCCTTCCTTCATTCGGCCTTATGCACAGTCAAAACCGAGGCTTTCATAGCCTCCAGCCGCTGTGAGACTAGGTCGTCGGCGATCAACTTCGCCGCTTCATCCGTGTCTTTGGTCACGGGATGGCGAAACACGAACCATGTCCCGCCAGTCTCTCGTTTCTGATAGATCGTTCCACCCAAGATGCGATGCTCGAAGCAGGTTTGGGCCGGGAACTGGCCGTTTGCGGCGTGCCAGGTTGCATCGAGACATAGACGACCCGTATCGGTCACGGCCCAGCGCCCCTCGGCCCAGGATTGCCCGCCGCTTCCGTCGACCCAGGCGGAAAACCGCCGGTCGATATTCTGCATTCGCCCTGCGCCGTCGGCCCAACGCCAGGTCTTGTCACGATAGAGCGTGTAAAGTTCGACTGCCGTCATGGGCCTTGCCCCGTTGGGCACCTTGTTGGCCGTGCCCGCGGTTGCCGCATTGCTCCCCGTTGCAAGTCCAAGAACAATCGCGAATGCCAGCGATGTTACCGGGGCAGTGGAGATCTTCTTCTTCGATGGCTTCATGTCATTTCTCCCGTATTGTGGTTGGGATGAGCTTGTCGCCGCTGTCGCCATAGCCCGCTGTCGGTGTCGTTGTTTGGATGTTCCCCTCAAGCTGCCATGCCTGCTTGCTGACTTGTCATTGGCTGGGACACGAAGGCCGATTTGCCTGGCGGCTTCATAGTCCTTCACGCCGGCGACGCGGCTACTCGGTTCGGCGAAGTCCGTGCCGCGGTCCAAGCCCATATATTCGGTTCCAGTAACTGCTATTTTCATTTGCGTTCCCGCCAATAGCGTCCTTCCCGTCATGAACCTCAGTTATCCGTATCCTTCACGAACCAGTTCAGATTGAGCACCATCCTGTGCAGTCCACGACCGCCGCTCCCGGCTCCGGCCACAGAAAAGCGCTCCTCGAACAGCACGTATCCATCTCTATTCCAGGCCAGTGATTGAATTCCGTCGTGGCCGCGCTCGACGATGCCGGCAAAAGGCAGGGCCATCAGGGCAAGCAGGCCGCTGGCGAGCGCCGGGCGATAAAAGCGCACGTTATCGCTGACCGAGTTTTCGCGAGCGTGTTTAATGATGATGACCAGCAGCAACAGCGTGTAGATGGCAGCATTCATCGTTGCGAAAACATAGAAGCCGCCAGCCTCACTTGCATTGTTGACCAACAGCACCGGCACCATGGAGACCAACGAAAGCACGGCATAGGGTGCCAGAACGCGAAACGGTATCGGATCCACGTCGGACGTTCCCTTTGGGGTGACGCGGAAATCTACGAAGGATCCGGTTGCCCAATCGCGAATGGCTGCCAGACCGCCCACAAGAGCCCAAGGCCAGCGGGCAAACAGGAACAATGTCATCTCCCAGCTCAAGATCTTGGCATCGAACGGTCTGAATGTACGAGTGCTGCGCCAGCGATAGGCAAACAGGATCAACAATACAGACTGCGGCAGAAAGTGAACCAGGAAACCAGGGTAAGAGACATCAACGAAAGTCTTGCCTCTGGTCAGCGCAATCATAGGCAGGATGAACATCAACGCCATAAAGAGTGAGAAGAGGGAATACCACAGCTGAGAAAACAGAAACTGGATCCTCAGACGCATCGGTAGCCGCGGGAGCAAAGTCGGAGAATACTGCAGCAAGACCATCATCAGGCTGCGCGACCATTGAAACTCCTGCGTGATGAGATCGGAAAAGGTGCGCGGACCATCGCCGTGAGCAATGGCGTCGAGCGCATGAACGCCACGCCAGCCGTGTGCATTCATCATAAGCGTGGTGGAGTGATCCTCCGCCAGTTCGGGGCCAAGCCCGCCAATGCTGCGCAGGGCTGTGGTGCGAACGGCATAGTGCGAGCCGATGCAAAGCGGCGAGAGCCCGCTGTTGAAGCCCGCCTGAAGCGATCCATGCATGCTGGCTTCCGCATAAAGGCGGCCGCGGGCGGACCAGCTCGTGCTGGCATTCTGGTCGCAGATGCTCGGTGCAGATACATAGCCAACTGCCGGATCGGCAAAGGGGCGAAGCATCTGGAAAAGATATCCTTGCTCGGGAACGTGATCGGCATCGAGTTGTACGACGAAGTCATAGCCTTCGTAGCCGTAGTGATCGTAGAAGAAAGCAAGGTTACCTTCCTTGCAGCGGGTGCGCCGCGGCCAGGTCTGGCGGTGATAGTCTTCGCGTCCCTTGCGGGTGGAAACCTGGACGCCATGTTTGCGGCACCAGTCGAGCGTCGAGGGTGACGGATCCTCATCCGCAAGCCAGGTATCGTGCGGCACATCTTGCTCAAGCATGGCACACAATGTGCGGGCGACCACCGCAAAAGGCTCGGATGGCGCTTTCGTGACAACCATGGCGACGCGGCTGCCGGCGGGCAGCCGCAAGCGCCCGTTCGGTTTTTGAGCGCGAAAGAAGACGATGATGAAATAGGCCGGAATGATCGTCACCCAAGCGAGCACCAGGGTCAACAAGACCGACCCTACAGGGTCGACATGGTGGGCGGGTGTAAACCACCAGCTCCAGAAATAGACGAGTGCGGCAAGCCACAGCGTGGCGCAAACGGCATATTCCGCGCGCTTGCGACCCTGCAGGATCGGCGTCATCAACGCCTCGTCTTTCATCACCTGAGCTCGTGTCCGGATCGATGTCATCCCCGCACCTCCAGCCCGAAGAAGGGAGCTGCGGTCCGGATGATCGTTTCGATGTCCGAATGAACAGCGCGGAAGCCGAGTTTTTCAGCAGCGAGGTCAGACGCTGCATAGAGGGTAGGGGGATCGCCGGGACGACGCATGCGCATGGCGACGGGGACCTCACGACCGCAAACGCGCTCGATCGCGCTCACAATCTCCTTGATCGACGTGCCGCGCCCGGTTCCCAGATTGACGGCAAGATTTTCGCCACCTGCCAGCAGATATTCGACCGCCAGCACATGCGCCCTGGCAAGGTCCGTTACATGGATATAGTCACGGACGCATGTGCCGTCCGGCGTGTCGTAATCGCTGCCATAGACATCCAAAGTCTCGATCGCGCCGCCGGTTGCCAGCAAGGCGCGAGGAATGAGATGCGTTTCCGGATCATGCCATTCGCCAAGCTCCTGTTCCGGATCGGCGCCCGAGGCATTGAAGTAACGCAAAGCCACATAATGCAGTCCATAGGCGGCCGAATAATCGGCAAGCATATGTTCTGCAATCAGCTTCGTCCTGCCATAGGGATTGATCGGCTGCGGCGTTTCGCTTTCGCGGATCGGCAGGCGGGTCGGAATTCCGTAGATCGCGCAGCTTGATGAGAAGATCAGCTTGTCCGTTCCGACGCTGCGGGATGCTTCCAATACCGATAGCGTGCCGCCGACATTGTTGGCGTAGTATTTTGCGGGATTCTCTACGGATTCCCCGACATAGGCAGAGGCGGCAAAATGGATAATCGCCGCGGGTCTGTGACTTTCAATCACGTCGGCAAGACGCCGCGTGTCGAGAATATCCCCTTCCACGAAGGGTCCCCAGCGCACCGATGTCCGGTGTCCAGTCGACAGGTTGTCGTAGACGAGCGGCTCGAAGCCCTGCTTATGGAGGAGCTTCGCAGTGTGGCTGCCGATGAAACCGGCGCCACCCACGACGAGTATTTTTTGCCTGGTCATCACACAACCTCGAGGAGCTCGCTGCTGGGACGAACCAGTTGACGCTCAAAATAGGCAATGGTGGATTTCAGGCCCTCTGCCAGGGAGACCGACGGCTCCCATCCCAATTCCCGCTTTGCGCTCGAAATATCGGGCCGGCGTTGGCGCGGATCGTCGATCGGCAGGGGCTTCTGGACGATCTTCGACGAGGATCCGGTCATGGCGATGATCTGCTCGGCAAGGTCGCGCACAGTGAACTCGCCTGGATTGCCAAGATTGACGGGCGTATGGATAGTCGTCTGATTGCCCATCAGTCGGATGAAGCCTTCGATCAGATCGGTGACGTAGCAGAACGAGCGCGTCTGCGATCCGTCGCCGTAGACCGTAATGTCTTCGCCCTTGAGCGCCTGAACGATGAAATTGGAAATGACGCGGCCATCGTCGGGGCGCATGCGCGGTCCATAGGTATTGAAGATGCGCGCAATCCTGATATCGACGCCATGTTGGACATGAAAGTCGCGGAACAGCGTTTCGGCGGAGCGCTTGCCTTCATCGTAGCAGGAGCGGGGACCGAAGGAATTGACGTTGCCCCAATAATTCTCCGGCTGCGGGTGCACCTGTGGATCTCCATAGATCTCCGAGGTCGAAGCCTGGAAAATGCGCGCTTGATGAAGCGTGGCGAGCTCCAGCAGATTGAGCGATCCGAAAACGCATGTCTTCATCGTATGGATCGGATCTGCCTGATAATGCGGCGGTGAAGCCGGGCAAGCCAGATTGTAGATTTCGCTGACCGGCAGATCGAGCGATGCGATGATGTCGTGGCGGATAAAACTGAACGTATTGTAGCGCAGCAGATGCCTTAAATTATCCATCCGCCCGGTTGAGAAATTATCGACGCAAATGACTTCGTTACCATCTTGCAAAAGTCGATCGCAAAGATGTGACCCAAGAAATCCTGCGCCTCCTGCAACAAGAACCACACGTCTCTGTGTATTCTTCGGAGTTATGCTTGCGGATTTGAACGCGATGCCCATAAAACCCTCCCGGAAATCTAAACACACAGCCGAGCATGCAAGGAAAACAGAACTTCTGTCCTTGTATGAGGCGTCCACAAATTGGAATTATTTCTGCAACTTGGATTTCAGTTTACTAATATTTAACTATGCTGTCGTTATCAGGGAATTCGGACTCTTTACATTCTGTCCATTTTTGTATCTCGAATTTTGATTCGCTGAGCGTCAGAAAAATATAATGTAAATCTTTGTTTATACTGAATTCTTTGCGGTAAACTAAGGATGTATTCTTTAAGGTTTAGTTTAATTTTACGTATTCTGGTTTTGAAGATAATATATCCCCGTCTGGTGGAAAAACGCGCGAGGCTAGGGAGAAGGCCGGAGACGACCGAGTTCACACAAACAGGTATGTCACGCTGTGTGGTGGCGTGCTTATCCACAGGTTTTGCGTGCGGATCGCCAATTTTGCCGCTTCGATCTCGATTTTATTGAAGCGCCTGAGCAAACGGGCATTCGAAAGCTCTGCGCAATTCTCAACGCAAAACTTTCTCCTGGTCCGATAATGAGCGGCCATTGCTAGGTTAGACGCAAATCCAAGTGTGGGTGAAGCTTCTTCAGGTTTGGCAGCGATTTCATCTGCCAGGGAATTTGCGATGAGCCGCATACGGTAAGGTGGACGTCCGGATTCTTGCGCGCCTCTATCGTCAGCTTGGCGAGCAGGTTAATACCCGAAGAGTTCAGAAACTGCAGACCGGTCAGATCGAAAGTTGCCTTCCCACTGCCTCCATGAAGGATCGTCCTGGCCAGATCATAGACCGGTGCATAGGCGTCGGGACCTGCAAGCCGCATCGTCCCATCAAAATACAAGGTGCTGCCTTCGGACCAGACGCGGAATGCTTCTTCTTTAATTTCCATGAAAGGGGCCTCTTGCGTGTTGACGACTATGAAATTGCCATGGTGGCATAGGTCTGTAGTTTAGTCCGCTTATGCAGACCATCCTCATCGAAACGCCAGGCCAATTGAACCTGATAGTCGCTCATCAAAGTCAACAGTCCTAACCCGGACGCATTGCCGCCTGCAAGAACGTTCGCCTCAATCTGTTGTATGAGGAGGTCGCTGGGATCGCCGCCCGTCACCTTCAGCAACAGCTGCTGGAAGCGGGCTGTCGCATCGTGGTCGATCAGGTTGGCAATCCGCATCTTGAAACTATGCGCCTCCGTCAGCGCTTCGATAACGATCTCGCCAGAAACACGGAACTTGATGGAGTTTTCAATGAGCTCGTTCGTCAGATAGCCGATATCGTGCCGCGCCATCTTGTACTGGCGCTCGGAAGAACGGAAGTCGAGCGCCATCGTCTCTGCTATAAAGTCCGATGTCATGGCCGAATGCCGCCATGCCAAATGAAGCGGCCCGTCGAATAGGCAGATCCGCAGGGCGTTGGCAGCGTCGAACGAAGCTAGATGTTGCATGCCAAATGTTGCAGTTTTCATCTCTCACCTATGTCGCATCACCACAAGAGTAATATCGTCATGGATCTTCTGCGTGCCGATGTAGGTCATCAGGTGGTCGAGTATGCCTTTGACCACTTCCTCGGCGCTCCCGCCATGCAGGCGGCGGGCGTCCTCCAAAAGCCTTTCGAAGCCGAACAGTTCGCCCTTTAAATTTTCCGCCTCGGTCACGCCGTCGGTATGCAGGACGATCATGTCGCCCTTTTCGAAGGCGATTTCCCGCGTAGCGATGAAGGAGGCTATATCGGGTTCGAGACCGACCGGAAAACCGAGATCCCCGGTTTCGATCCGCTCCACCCTGCCGTCCTTGCGAACGATGATCATGTCTTCGTGCTGGCCGGATATCGTCAGCCGCTTGCCGTCATAGTCGAGGAATGACAGGGTGAGGTGCTTGTCCGTTCGCGTGCGTTCGATGTTCTTGAAGATCGTACGGTTGAGATCCGCCAGGAATTTTGCGGGATCCATTTCGCCGGCTTCTTGCAGTGCGCGCGCGATCGACTGCACCATCAGCATCAGCACGCCGCTTTCAAGTCCGTGCCCGGTCACGTCGCCAATGCCGATCTTTAAATTGCTTCCATTTTGCAGAACATCGTAGTAGTCGCCTCCGACTTCGTCAGCCGGCCGCATATAGGCGGCAATTTCCATGTTCTTGTTTGCCGCAAGCTCCTTGGCGCGCGGCAGGACCATGAGCTGGATCTGACGGGCGACATTGAGTTCGGCAGCCAGCCGCAGATTTTCGCTCTTCAGTTGGCCGTTGAGGATTGAGATCTCCTCCTTGGCCGCCTCGATCTCCTGGGTCCGGTCAGAAACGAGCTTCTCGAGATTCTCGGTGTGGAAGCTGATGTCTTCGGCCATGCGGTTGAAGGCAATGCCAGCTTCACCGACCTCGTCCTGGGTCGAAATATCGACCCTGACGGAATAATCCTTGGCCTGTATGCGCTTGGCGGCGGTTGCCAACGCGCTGATGCCGCCGGTGACGCGCTTGGAAGCGGCAAAGACTGCCGCCGTGACGATCATCAGCGACACCAGAACCGCCATGATCTGATAGAGCAGGATGCGATTGGTCGCGCGTGATATCTCCTCCTTGGCGGCAATGAGCGAAGCGTAGATCTCGCGCTCGGGCACGACTATTCCAAGCGACATGACCTCGCGCTGTATAGGCCCTTCCACCCAGAGATTGGTGGGGCGCAACTGCTTGATGACCACGAGATAGGGGACAGCCTCTCCCTGTTCGGTAAGGGAGATGTGCTGGATGACGCCGTCTGCATCGAGCGGCAGCGTCGTGACGGCCTTCTGCAGGCTGTTGCGCAACGATCGGTCAAGGCCGGTGACCCCTTTTGCCGCCGCGTCGCTCGCAGCACGCAGGCCTAAGGTTTTTTCACCGATGGGATTGATAGCGACGACATTTCCATTCGACATGGTCAGGAAGCCGAAGCCGCTTTGGGCGACTTTCACGTTCTCGACGATTTCGGCCAGCTGGGTGAGAGTGATATCGGCACCGGCGGCGCCAGCGACGTGCTGCCGATCCGAGGTCCAGAGCGGATGGAAAAAGCTGACGATCAGCTTTCCGGTGATAGCATCGGTGTAGGGGGCTGTCTGGGTAATGTAATCGGCAACGGGGCGCGATGATGGGCTGGAGGCCCACTGCTGCCAGGATTCATAAAGACCCGGGAAGAAGAAGGTCCAGAAATCCGCGCTGTTGTGGCCAGGGTAGAGCTTGTCGAAGGTCTGCGCCTGCGTCGTATAGGGCGCCGTCCGGAAGATCGGACGCTCCCTCGGGCCGATATAGTACATCTGCAGCTTCGATGCGCCATTGTGCAGCAAGGACGGCGCAACCAGGTCCAGCACGGCGCTCCATTCGATGTCGGCCTGAACCTGGGGTAGGGGGCGGTGGTCCTTGTCCAGCAGATAGCCCCACACACTGATGACGGATGGTGTTCCGGGGGCGTTTTGCGCCCACTGGCCAACCGGGTCATAGGTCACCGTGACGGTGCCGGGAGAGGCCTTGTCCATCGCAGAACCAATAGCCCCACTTCTTGTGGGGTCGTCGATTTGCGCTTGCAATACGCCGGCGAGCGCCTTCACATCGGAGTGGACCTGATTGATGAGAAGGCCGACCTGGGTGGCCGTCGAGTTCACGTAGGAGCTGATGTAATCCTGGCTCGCCTTCTCAAGGCCTTGCCCGACTTCGGTCGTCGCGTTGCGCGACAGGCGCTGCACGTTCCAGAGAGCAAGGCCGCCGCTGACCATAAGATCGAAAAGAACGGCTCCTCCGACGACGATCAGAAACTTGGCGCGAAATGAGCGCAATCCGAGTCTTCGCTTGGCGCTTGTCGTTTCCGTCATAGCGGCTTCTGCCCCGATGTGGCCCAGATCGGCCAGCCGGCATAGCCTCTTGGGTGGAGCGCTGCGAAGATATGATCGGCAAAGCCCTGCTTGAACTTTTCTATGAACGCAGGTGAATCACCTCTTCTGACCGCCATTTCATCGGCGTAGACATTTTGCCATGCGGTGATGATATCGGCGAAATCCTGGGGATCGCCGTCAAGATTGGTGACCATAAAGCTTTCCATTCTCACGTCCGTGAATCCGGCATCCAGCAGCATGCGGCGACCCTTCGGGCCCATCTCGACATCCATATCGAAATGGGCAAACAGTTTGGCGACTTCGGTGTAGGTCCACTGGATGCTGTCGGCTCTTGGTTCTCCAAGGCAATGGGAATTCTTCTCATTGGTGATGTAGACCCTGCCGCCAGGCTTGCATATGCGATACAGCTCCCGCAGCAGGACATCGGGGCGGTCGAAGATCTGCAATGAATGCCTGCAGGTCACGAAATCGAATTGATCGCTCTCGAACAACATTTGGGATGCGTCGCCATAGGTGTATTCGATATCCCGGACATCGAAGTCCTCTGCCACCTTGCGAGCATATTCCAGGCTGGGTATCGAATGGTCGAGTGCGACGATCCGCGCCGGTTTGAAGCGCTTTCTCAACAGCATCGCAAAATCGCCGATGCCGCAGCAGATATCGGCGACCTGCATTCCCTCGCGAAGGCCATGGCGCGGCAACATCTCGCGCTCATGCCGCCACGTCATTTTTGTCTGCGTCCTGAGGATCGGTATGAAGCTTTGGTTCTCAACGAATGTCTGGCCGGGATAAAAGGCGGAATCGTAGATGTCGACGACGATGTTGGGCGAAAGGTCGCTCAAATGGCGAAACAGGCGCGACGCCCAGGCAACGACACTGGAAGCGATGACCGTCAGCTTGAGATCCGGCCTGGATCGGGTCGCGTCGAGCAGCACATGCGTCAAGGCACGGAATGCCGTGTTGTTCATATGAGTGACGCGCTTCAGATTAATATAGCAGACGCCGTTTACTGTTTCGATGCCGTTGCGCAGCAAGGCGAGATCATCCGCAAGCTCGGCAACCGAATGCGGCCTAAGGACGCCCGATAGCGAGAACTCCTGATTGTTGGCATCGAATTGCGCCGTGAAGCGGTCAGACGAATGGTTGCTCAATTGAGGAGCCTTTCGAGTGCTAGATCCACCACAAAGGTCAACATCCCAGCATCCTGTTCAGACAGCTTGATGTTGGCATCGTAATTGATCGCAAGGCCAAGAAGGATTGCATGCTCGGCGCGCACGGCGTCATTGGTGATGACATCTAGATAGTTTGCGAGCGCCTGGCCGCTTCCTATGCGCTCAACGATCGCCTCGTAAAAGCTGCGCTGCTCAGCCGAGCAGGGGAGGGTCAATTCGATCCGCTCGGTTGAACCATTTCGATGGAAGCGGCAGGTAAGGGCGCCGGTGGATTCCTTGGTATGGAAGGACAACTCGAAGAGTTCGTTCAAGGCAGCCGAAAGCAGATTGGCATGGCGGATGGGATCGTGACGATCGTGGCTGACCATGCGGGCCACATAGGCGGCGCATTGGTCGCAACGCAACCAGTCCGCCCCCAGGGTCGCCATTTCCATCTCCATCTCCAGCAATGGTTCGAAAGCAGCATCCGCTTGCAATTCCATAGTATCCACGTGAGAAACTCCTGAATGAAATGGGTTTCAGAAATTTACGGTTCGGCGCGAAGCTCATCGAAGGTGGTAGGCGGCTGACTGCGGGTGGCCTGCCCGATGAAGGCATCAAGCCTGTCGGCGCTGAGCGGGGGACTGATGCAATAGCCCTGCAATCGATCGCAGCCTTCCTTGTGGAGCCAGGTGGCCTGTTGCTGTGTCTCGACACCCTCTGCGGTCACCCGCATATCCAGACCGTGCGCAAGACCGATCACGGAGCGTACGATGGTTTGGCTCTTGGTGTCCTGCATGAGATCCCTGATGAAGTACCGGTCGATTTTGATCGTATCGAAGGGAAAATTCTTGAGGTAGCTGAGCGAGGAATATTCAGTACCGAAGTCGTCGAGCGAAATCTGTATCCCGAGCACGTTAAGCGTGTTCAGCGTATCCAGATTGTTGATGGTCCGCTCCAGCAACACGCCTTCGGTGATCTCCAGCTCCAGGCGCTCGGCAGGAAATCCAACGATGTCGAGTGTTTGCGAGATGCGATCGGTAAGGCCAGGCGTCAGGAACTCGGCCGGCGAAAGGTTGACCGCAAGGCTGTAGTGCGGTGGCCATGCAAGAGCTTCGCGGCAGGCCTCCTCCAGCATCCACTGGCCGATTTCGCGCATGAGACCATCGGCTTCGGCCATGGGAATGAAAGCTGCCGGCGGAATGGTTCCCAAGGTGGGATGCCGCCAGCGTAGCAGCGCCTCAAAGCCCACCACCGTGGATGGAGGTTCTACCAACGGCTGATATTCGATGAAGAATTCATCCCGCTGGAGTGCCACGCGCAAGCTGCGCCGCAGCAATTCCCTCTGCTCGACCACGATCAGCATGCCCGGATCGAAGGTGCGCGCCCGTCGACGTCCCTCCTTCTTTGCCGCATAAAGCGCAACGTCGGCAGCTTTCATAAGCTGCTCGCTTTCGTTACCGTCGCGTGGTGCAATTGCGATCCCGACGCTAACGCCGACGAAGAGGGAGATGCCGCTGACGGTGAAAGGCTTCTTGAACTCCGTAACCAGCGTTTCCGCCAGCCTTTCTGCTTCGAAGGCCTGCTGCGGCCCGGCCTGGATGATCGCGAACTCATCCCCGGCCAGCCGGTAGACGGTCCCGTCCCGACCCAGCGTTTCCCTGATCCTTTCGGCGGCGAGTTTCAGCACGATATCGCCGGCACCATGTCCAAGAGTGTCGTTGACGGGTTTGAAGTCATCAAGATCGAGCTGCATGAGCACAGGCCCGATCCTGCCGCTCGCCGGAAGCAGTTGCGCCAGTTCCGCGCTGAACTGGCGACGATTGGGCAATCCAGTCAGGGCATCATGTGTCGCCTGATGAATGAGCCGGGCTTTTTCATTGTCGTCGGATGACAGGCTCCCGTCGGCACTTGCGCGGTTGGTTTCGATAATCAGCAGCCCCGTCCGGATATAAGAGACAAGGAAATTGCACTTTCCCTGCTTCGGAACATCGATCTGGATCGTGCGGGGCTCGCCGGTATCGATTACCTGCCGGATGAGCGCGGCAAGCGCCGGCTTGGCAAGCGCCGGATAGGCTTCCCACAATGTCACCCGTTTCCGAGAGGCAAGGCCGATATGCTCCTTAAACTTCTTGGAAGAATCGAGCAGTCTCAGGTCGAGGTCCCAAAGTGAGATCATCGCCTCTAAACCGTTGTCAGATTCGGATTCTCCTGGAACTTGCTGCGACCGATCCACTCGGTTCTCCGGCATATGGCCTCGTCCTCCCGTGCCCGCCACACAAAGTCTGACCGCCATCCAGTTTGAGCTGGCCTATTCGCATCGGAGATTGCGCATCAGCAATCGCATCAAGCGTGTAGGCGCAGTTCGTAACTTACCAGAACATGGCAACTGCTTTAAGCGAATATATTACGAGACGTTTATTTAGCAATGATTGCTAGGGTGTATGCTGATTAAAAGGATGGTCGGCGCCATCGTCCTGCTCCATTCTCGAGCAGAAATGGTTGCGTCATCTTTATTGGTATCGCATAGATTGTAGTGTTTCGTCGGCCGAGGCGGCCGTGACGTAAAGTCCCTGCCGGACGAAAGGGCAGGCTTTCCGATTCGTTGCCATTGAGTGGCAAAATGCGGCCATCTTCGGATGGCGCCATGTGATTCGGAAAGATTAGGCCTGCCTTGGTGCTCGGCCGCGAATTTCAAAGCAGGAAGCGGTGGTTTCCAGGAGACGAACGGATTGAGCTTGCAGCTACAGGAGCTGCCGGAAGCGACGTAGGTGACCGGATAGACCAGGTTCGCTACGTCGCCCGGCGTGGGCTTGGCTTGCAAGACGCGCAAAAGTCCAGCTTCAGGCGCTACGCACCTTGAGTTGCCTCGATTTCTCGCGACCGCCGATCAGCACCAGTGCGAGCCCCGTGGCCGCCAGAAGACCACCAGCGATCGCAACTGCGGCGTAGCCGAGCCCCATGCTGATGACACCTGCCCCAACGGCGGCGCCGAGCGCGTTGCCGAGATTGAAGGCGCCGACGTTGATCGAGGATGCCAAGCCCGGTGCTTCCGATGCGGCTTCCATCACCCGCATCTGCACGGGCGGAACGATGGCGAAGGCGGCAGCGCCCCAGATCAGAAGACCGATCGCTGCTCCCGTATGGCTGGGGAAAACCAGCGGCAGGACAAGCATGATTGCCGCAAGCGCGCCGAGGAATATCTTCGTGGCACCGTCGAGCGACCAGTCGGCCAATCGTCCTCCGAGCCAGTTGCCGATCGTGAAGCCTACGCCGATGAGGGCAAGCCCGAAGGTCACGAACTTGTTGGACGCGCCGGTGAGCGTCTCGAGGGTAGGGGCGACATAGGTATAGAGTGTGAACATGGCGCCCGCGCCCATCACGGTCGTTGCCATGGAAAGCAGCACGGCGGGTCGAGTGAGCACGCCGAGTTCGCGACGCACGTCCGGCATAGCACCGCGCTCACCCTTCGGAAGGGCGGCCCATAGTGCGGCGATTGCGGCGATACCGATCAATGCCGTTCCGGCAAAAGCCATGCGCCAGCCGATCTGCTGGCCGATCCAGGTCGCAGCCGGCACGCCGCCAATATTGGCGATCGTCAGGCCCATGAACATGGCGGCGACCGCGCTTGCCTGCCTTTCCTTTGGTACGACGCTCGCTGCCACCACGGCGCCGAGGCCGAAGAAGGCCCCGTGGTTGAGGCTCGTGACCAGCCGAGCGGCGATGAGCGTGAAGTAGCCCGGTGCCATGGCCGACATCAGGTTGCCGATGGTGAAGATGCCCATCAACAGCATCAGCGCAGTGCGCTTGCCGAAGCGGCTGAAGGCGAGCGTCATGATCGGCGCCCCGACCATGACGCCGATGGCGTAGGCGCTGATGAGAAGACCGGCCGTCGGGATCGATACGTCGACCCCTTGGGCAATGACGGGCAAAAGCCCCATCGGCGAGAATTCGGTCGTGCCGATGCCGAAGGCGCCGATTGCAAGAGCGAGAAGTGCCCAACGGGCAGACGAGGATGTTTCGGCCGTCGCTGCGGCCGTTGTGATATTGACGTTCATGGTGATTGTTCCTTAAGCGTCCCAGGCCGGAGCGAGGCCGGGAGGGCTGACGATGCGCCCGTCGGGGCGTGCAAGCCCTGCGACGGCAGCCATATCGGTTTCATCAAGTGTGAAGTCGAAGATCGCGATGTTTTCGGCCACGCGTGCGGGGTTTGCCGTCTTGGAAAGAGCGACGAAACCCTGCTGCACCAGCCAGCGTAAGCCGACCTGGGCAGCGCTCTTGCCGTATTTGGCGCCGATGCGCTGTAGCACGGCATCCTTCGGCACGGCGCCGTCGGCCATGCCGTAATAGGCGGTGATAGCAAGACCACTATTCTTGGCAGCTGCGACCAGCGCCTTCTGAGGCAGATAGGGATGCAGTTCGACCTGGTTGGTCACGATCGGCGCCTTGGAGCGCTCGATGGATTCCCGCATCTGAGCGATGTTCTGGTTGGAGACGCCGACGAACTTGGTCCTGCCGGCGGCCAGTACGGCATCCAGCATGTCGATCTGCGCGGCGACCGGAACCTTGTCAGCAGGCCAATGCAGGAGAAGAAGGTCGACCTGGTCGACTTTCAGCTTGTCGAGGCTTTCGTCGACCGATGCCGAAAATTTGCTGGGGCTGTAGTTGTCGACCCAGACCTTGGTGGTCAGGAACAGATCTTCACGGCGGGCGCCGGCGCGGCTCAATGCCCGGCCGAGCGCGGCTTCGTTCTGATAGATCTGTGCGGTGTCGAAATGGCGGAAGCCGGCTTCGAGGGTCGCCGGAATAACGCGCTCCACTTCCTCGTCCGACATGCGGAACACGCCGAAGCCGAGGGCGGGGATCACCGCGCCATGAGCGGTAACGGTTTGCATTGAAATCTCCTTTGAAAACGTCAGGCGGCTTTGGCCGAATTGCACTGGTTGAGCGCCGGCATGATGTCGGACGCGATTTCATCGAGAACTTCGGCCGGCGCGCGCCGCGACTGCCGAAGGTTGATCGCGAGATGGTCGACGCCTGCGTCGGCCAGCGCCCGGAAATGGGTAAGAATGGCGTGACGGCCTCCCCGAGCGCCGAAGCGGATCGGCATGAGCGGTGCTGAGGCGTCGCTGTCGAGATCGAGGTGGAACGCGCTGATGAAGGCTGCGCGGTCCGCCGTCGCTTCCGCCCAGCCTGCGGCCTGGGCACGCAGGCGATCGACACCGTTCGGATAGACGAAGCGGCCATCCATATATGCCGCAAGCCAGGCGTCTTCCTGCTGGGCCTGACCGGCGACCACCAGAGGAATGGTTGACTGCGCCGGCCGGGGCAGAAGGTCGAGCTGCGGAACGCGTTTGCCATTGACGGGCAAACCGCCGAGCTGCCAGGCGGCGCGGATATACTCCACCGTCTGCCTGAACATCTCGCCGCGCTTTTCGAAATCGAGCCCGAGAAGCGGGTATTCGACAGGCCGGTCGCCCGAAGCGACGCCGAGGATCAGCCGGCCATTCGACAGCGCGTCGACGGAGGCTGCCGCCTTGGCGATCATCATCGGATGGCGGATCGGCAACACGACCGCGGCCGTGCCAAGCGCTATGCGCCGGGTGATGCCGGCGAGATAGCCGAGCAGGACGAAGACGTCGTGGATGGAGCCGGCGTCGCCCATATTGACCTGATCAAAGACGGGGACGTCGCGCATCCATACCGCCGAGAAGCCGAGGTTTTCGGCTTTGCGGACCAGATCGGCCTGGGCGCTAAGATCCGGAACGCCATGCGGGCGGCCCGAGGCGACGCGGCGTGCTTCGCCGGCCGGCGACCAGTCATTATCAAGCGGCAATTCGATGCCGAGGGTCATGCGTTTGGGAACGCGGATGAGGTCGAGTGCGGATGTGTTTGTCATGAGGGATTAAATAAAGCGCCGGTTCGGGCTTGATAATCCGTCCGATTTCCACATCATTTGTGAAATAAAATCATAGATGAGGCGGCCATGGACAACCGGACCGGAGAGATGCAGGTGTTCCTGCGCGTGGTGGAGACAAGGAGTTTTTCCGAAGCGGCACGGCTGCTGCGCATGACTCCGTCGACCGTCAGCAAGCTGATCTCGCGCGTGGAGGCACGGCTCGGCGTGCGCCTTGTCGAACGCTCCACAAGGCGCTTGTCGCTGACCGCCGAAGGGCAAATCTATTACGAGCGCAGCCAGGCGCTCCTCCAGGACCTCGATCTGATCGAGCGGGAGCTGTCCCAGGGGGCTGCCGCGACTGACGGCACGATCCGGGTCAACGTCTCGGTTGCGCTCGGAGTACTGGGCCTGGAGCCGCTATTGCCGGAATTCTGGGGCGCCTATCCCAATATCGTTATCGATCTCTCGTTGTCGGACGAGATCGTCGATCTTTATCTGGACCGGACCGACATCGCGTTCCGGGTGGGACGGCTCCCCGATTCCGGCATGGTCGCCCGTCACATCGGCACGGCTCGCCGAAAGATCGTGGCTTCGCCTGCCTATCTCGACCGATACGGGACACCGCGCAAGGTCGAGGATCTCTCCCGGCACAATTGCCTGGGTTTCAACTTCCGTCGTCTCGCTCCGGTCTGGCCGCTCAAGGAAAGCGGGCGGATCGTCGACCGCGTGGTGAAGGGCTCGCTGCTTGCCAATAATGGCGAGACGGTCAGACGCATGGCGCTCGCCGGTGTGGGGCTGGCGCGCATGGGTGACTATCATGTGCGAGCCGACCTTGCCGCCGGTCGTCTGGTCGAGGTTCTCTCCGACGCCATCGAGCCCGATCAGGAAGAGATACACGCCGTCTTTCTCGGCGGCGCGCGAATGCCCCAACGCGTCCGCGTCTTCCTCGATTTCATCGTGCCGCGTCTCCAGCGCTTTCTCAGCGAGGAAGCAGTCTCGCTTTAAGAAAATGTGCCGGAAGTTTCTGCGATGATCTCGCCCTTTGGGATATCGGATGGACGTGAAGGCCATGACGTTCTCGTCTGACAATGTATCGTCGGCCATGGAGAGGTATCCCGATCCTCAGATTCGGCGAAGCGGTGCGGTTCCATCGCCCTATGAATCGGAAAAACCGAAAGGCGCTTCAGGCCGGCGGAACGTGTCGGCGAGAATTTGCCGGCCAATGGGTGGCTCCGAGCGTGAGGTGCACGCCGTCCTATGACAGAGACGGCAGGCAATTCCGATTGGCGTTGGAGAATTTGCCTGCTGGTGGTTGCGGCTATAGACGAGCCGTTCGGCATATTGAGCCTCGCAGACCAGGGCGACCGCTCTCTCGACGGTCGCCATATTATAACCTCCGCCCCCGGAGGTCACCGTGCGCGCGATCGAAAAGAAGCGCTGGCCGTCCGGCAATTCGAGCCACTGGGTCACGATCCGGCGCGGGGTGGTGAAAACCTGATGAACGCTCCACAGCGGACAGCCTCCGCCATGGCGGGCAAAGGGAAAGGTACCGCTGTTCAGCCGTTTTGAAACATTGCCGGCGGCATCCACGCGGATGAAGAAAAAGGGAATGCGCTCCTGTCCCGGCTTCTGCAGCGTCGTCATACGATGTGCCGTCTGCTCGAAGCTGGTACCGAACTGCCGCGACAGCATGTCAATGTCATAGCGCCGGTTCTCGGCGGCTCGGGCGAAGGCCGCATAGGGCATGATAATGGCGGCGGCGCAGTAGGCCGCCAGCGCCCTATGTGCCAGCCGACGGCTATTGTCATTCTCGAATTTGGCTTCATTGACCGCCGCCTGAATGTCCTGCTCGAATTCCAGGTAGGCAAGCTGTTGCGCCAATTGGAAATTCTGGCTGGCGACATCAAGCGCTTCATCCAGCAGCAGGTCTTTTCGGTGCCAGTCGAGCCGTCGCAGCGAGCCGGTCATGACATCGGACGGCATGCGCCGGACGCGCAGACCGTGCTGTGTTTTCAGATAGGCGACAAGCCCGCCCGTTTCGGCGATTTTGGCAGACAGTTTTTCGGAGGTAGCATCGAGCAGCGGGAAGCAGTTCCTCCGCGCTGAAAGGAAGTTGCGAACCGCAGCCACCGGATCGCCGGCGATGCCGTCTTCCAACGCTCCCTGCCTGTAATCGGCGATGGCGAATTGCTCCTCCTTATAGGCCGCGTGAAGCCGCAGCATGGCTTCCGCAAAGCCGGGAAAGCTATGGGCGACATCGGTAATTTCCAGCGAGCCAAAATCGATATCCGCCAGGATCGGATCGCGCACCACCGCCTGCAACCGGCTTGCCAGATCAGGCCCCGCATCATTGGCGAATTCATTGAAATCAATCTTGTAGGCCTTTGCCAGCCGCAAGAGCGTTTCGGCGGTAACGGGCCTTTGGTTGCGCTCCATCAGCGCGATATAGGACGGTGATATTTCCAGATCCGCGGCCATGTCCGCCTGTGTGAGGCCCAGGTCGCGCCGCAGGCGACGCAGCCGCGGTCCAAGATAGACGCCTTGCTTTTCCACGCGATCTCCTCCCAGTGCAGCGGCATTACAACATTACAAGATATCTTTGTAAAGTTTGACACGTTGACTTCGTTTGCTCTCCCATGAGGGAAAATCCCGTCATATGTCTTTTGCATCGCAACATGACGAATTTGGAGGAACCATGTCGTACGAAAGCTTGATCGAAAGCGCCGGGAAGCTGATCGGGTCGAACCCGCAATGGACTGGGGTTACGGCTGAAGCGGTCGCCCGCATGCGCCTGCAGAACCGGTTCCGCACAGGCCTGGACATCGCCCGCTACACGGCCGCCATCATGCGCAAGGATATGGAAGCTTATGATCGCGATCCGGCGAAATACACACAATCGCTCGGCTGCTGGCACGGTTTTATCGGTCAGCAGAAGATCATTTCCATCAAGAAGCACTTCGGTTCCACCGAACGTCGCTATCTCTATCTCTCTGGCTGGATGGTCGCAGCATTGCGATCGGAGTTCGGCCCGCTGCCGGACCAGTCGATGCATGAGAAGACTTCCGTTCCGGCGCTGATCGAGGAGCTCTATACCTTCCTGCGCCAGGCCGATGCACGTGAGCTCGGCATGCTCTTCCGCGAGATGGACAAGGCACGCGCCGCCGGCGAAGGCGTCCGCGAAGCCAATCTCAAGCATCAGGTCGCCAATTTTCAGACGCATGTCGTCCCGATCATTGCCGATATCGATGCGGGCTTCGGCAACGCCGAGGCGACCTATCTTCTTGCCAAGAAGATGATCGAGGCCGGTGCCTGCGCCCTGCAGATCGAAAACCAGGTGTCCGACGAAAAGCAGTGCGGCCACCAGGACGGCAAGGTCACGGTTCCGCACGAGGATTTCGTCGCCAAGATCCGCGCCTGCCGCTACGCCTTCCTCGAGCTCGGCGTCGATGATGGCGTCATCGTTGCCCGCACGGATTCGCTCGGCGCCGGCCTGACGAAGCAAATCGCTTTCAGCGCCAGAGAGGGAGATATCGGCGACCAGTACAATTCTTTCCTTGATTGTGAGGAGATTGCCGATGCGACAAGCCTAAACGGCGATGTCGTCATCAATCGCGGCGGCAAGCTTGTCCGGCCAAAGCGGTTGCGTTCCAACCTCTTCCAGTTCCGCCCGGGTACGGGTGAAGACCGCTGCGTGCTCGATTGCATCAACGCCCTGCAGAACGGCGCCGATCTGTTGTGGATCGAAACGGAGAAGCCTCATATCGAGCAGATCGCCGGAATGGTCGACCGGGTGCGCGAGGCCATTCCCAATGCGAAGCTGGTCTACAACAATTCGCCTTCGTTCAACTGGACGCTAAACTTCCGCCAGCAGGTCTTTGACGCGTGGAAGCAGGGGGGCAGGGACGTTACGGCTTATGATCGAGCCAGGTTGATGAGCGTAGAATATGATGAAACCGAGCTGGCGGCCGAGGCGGACGAAAAGATCAGAACTTTCCAGCGGGATGCAGCCGCCCGCGCTGGCATCTTCCATCATCTGATCACCCTTCCGACCTATCACACGGCGGCTCTCTCGACCGACAATCTGGCCAAGGAGTACTTCGGCGACCAAGGCATGCTCGGCTATGTCGCCGGGGTTCAGCGTCAGGAAATCCGGCAGGGCATCGCATGCGTCAAGCACCAGAACATGTCCGGCTCCGACATCGGTGACGACCATAAGCACTACTTCTCCGGCGAGGCTGCGCTAAAGGCCGGTGGCGAGCACAACACGATGAACCAGTTCGCAGCGTGATCGACGCAACCTCTCGAGGGCCGGCATCGCACGGCCCTCGAGAACTTGCACTGCAAGAAGTCGCGTGAATACGAACTCGGAAACAAACCGATGCAGCCAGCCCCAGCATGTAGCCGGGCTGTTTTGCGCAGGAAGACTTCGCATTCTAACGCTCGGCCTGCCGCCAGCTCAATCCTTCCCCATAACCCGGGTAAAACCCACCTAAGCCATAGCGCCTATCTGATCGAACTCTATTTGGGGTCCTCATAGTTATAAAGTGCGCACATTTCAGCGCTGCTCTTGGGCGCGCGCTTGCTCGTGAAGACGGCAATTGCCGTCATTTCCGATCCACCAGCCCACGACGCGACGAAAGTGACGTCGCCGGAGCCGCAGAGTTGATTGCCATTCTGCAACTCCGGATCGGCGGGTTCTTTGACGCGATAGACCGATGCCGGCACGGTTCGGCCATCGACGCTGAAATGATCGGCGACGAGGTCAGAGAATTCGAGCACCTCGCCATTTTCGAACTTGATGCTGAAATCGTCCAGCCAGACGTCGCCGGTGATGCTCATGGCTGTATTGCTCGTCGCCGTATAGTGATCCGCTTGTTGGGCGGATGCTGCGGACGCGGTGAGGATCGCCAGGAAAGAGGAAAGCAGAAAGCGGCGCATTTTAATCCCTGAGGTAATCGCATGAGCGGTTTTGGTTGAGACCCCATGTCCTTGGCCGGCAGGGTGGCTCGTCTCGCATTATGTTCAGAACGAGGGTTAGCTGCAGAGCCAGAGCCTCAAACATAGGAGACGAGCCGTGGTCGATGATATCGCACTTTACGTTGGTTTGGATGTGAGTAAGGAAAAAATCGCGATCGGTCTGGCGGAAGCAGGCCGCAAAGGCGAGGTTCGCTATTACGGCGAAATCGCCAACCGTGCCGATGCAGTGCGCAAATTTGTCGACAAGCTTGCCGGACGTCACGGACGCCTGTGCTTTTGCTATGAGGCCGGCCCGACAGGCTACGGATTGTATCGTCAGCTTTCAGCACTGGGTTATGACTGCCTTGTCGTTGCGC
>NZ_FMAH01000058.1 GCF_900094545.1 Martinezella miluonensis | reverse complement strand
TGCCCGCGAGCGTACCGATGCCAACCGGCTCAAGCCCTGGGGCAAGGCCATCTACAAACGACGGAAAGAGACGGTCGAGCGCTCGTTTGCCGACGCCAAACAGTTGCATGGTCATCGCTACGCGCGGTTCCGAAGTCTCATCCGGGTCCAATGCCAGTGCCTGATGGCCGCAGCCGCCCAGAACATCAAGAAGATCGCAATGGCCCTCACCAAGGCCAGCCAACCGAGCCCCGCATAAGCAGAGGGAATCTGAACGGCCCGTTCAAAACATCCAGTCAACCTCGAAACTCAACACAAAATAAAACCCCGCCAAAAAATGACGGGGTTTGTCAGCGGTCTGAAGGGAAGACATTCCGTCTTCCCTTCTCCTCGTCCCTGATGTGGACAACTTCGCCCGGATAGGCCGCTATCTCCTGATCAATCGACCGACGAAAATTAGAATGCACGCACCGACAAAACCCGTGATCAAGTAATTGATCAAAGCGCTGTTGAAAGGCAGCGTAAGGCCGACTTGCCTGAACAGCCAACTCGCAACGATTGCTCCGACAATACCGAGAACAATGTTCATGAAGATGCCGGTATTGCTCTTCATGATCATTTCAGCGAACCAGCCAGCAAGGCCACCAATGATAATTGCTGCAATCCAACCGACTTCCATAAGGTCCTCCTGAGACTCGGCGGGTTGTTCATATGCGTTAATATACACTAAAAACGATTCGCACCTCAAATCATTGCGAGGCGCGCGAGCGAATCCCTTCATTGCAATCCCGATTATTGAGGGAAATTGTTACGGTTGTTACGGCCGGGTGAAACTGAGTTGGTGCCCGCACAGCTTTTCTCACAGATTAGAATTTTCGGCTTGAGCCTGGTATCCCGGGAGTTTCGGAGGAAAGGCCGCTGTCTTGAGCATCTTGAGATGAGGAAAAGCATCTTTGAGCAGCTGCAACCTCAATTTATGGGTTGACCACAATGGGGCGTCTGCATATGTTCCGCGCACTTCCAGCCGGGGCGGAAACGCCCGCGGAGAGGGAGAGCGTAGCTCAGTCGGTAGAGCAACTGACTTTTAATCAGTAGGTCATGGGTTCGAATCCCATCGCTCTCACCATCGGACACTGCTATTGCCCTGATTTTCCCCAATATCTGCAAGATTCTGATACGGCGCCTTGTTGCTTCACGGTTGCTTATTGAAGATAATGCACGGTATGGATGTAGCGTCGAAACGCATCCGAGCTTCCCGGCCAAGGCGCTCTCCTTTGGTCTCGGTCCGCATAAGATAACTGCGCTAACAATCAGGTGACAAAGCAATCTTACAATTGCCCCATGGCAAGCCAGAGGGGTATATAGGGACCATGGAGTGGTGTCGTTCGCCTTGAGCGAATTCCCGCAATTGTTTCAGACTTTTGCTGTCGCTCGGAAACCACCTTCACTGACGAAATGGTGGTTGCATCCGCTGCGACGTGACTGGCTAAAGGTTTCGGTCCGCTAGTAAAATACCTGTCCTTGATGAGCCGATTGATAAAGACGATGGACGCGTGATGGAATTCTTGGCTGAGCTGTCTTCGTGGGAAATCTACGCAACCGTTTGCGGACTGTTGGGCATCCTCGGGATTGTGTTCGGTGCGATCATCAGGAAGAAAATTGCGATGGCCCCGAGCATCCTGCCTCTGCTCGCGATCGCCATGACGACGCCCGTGACCGAGCGGCTTGTTGTTCCGTATCTTACCGATCGCTATCCGGTTGTCTTCGCCAACAAGGATCTGCCCAAGAAAATCGATTCGCAAATCACGCTGAAGAAAATAGATCTGACGGATCGTATTTATAGCTATTTCTACGATTTGGACGTAGACGACGACTGGTTCGACGCTCCGCTCCTCAAATCGGCCCAACTCTCTGATCTATGTGATTTCCTACTGCCGAAATTCTCTTCCGGCGAAGCGTCCTTGGCCAATTATATCTACCAGTTCAAGGGCAAGGATTATTCCTTCTCGGTCGACAGCTCCGATTGCTCGTAAAGCTTCTGACCGAGCGCATTCGACACTAAAGGCATTTCGTAGTCGGACATTTGGCCTCTCGTTCCTGCAGACCGAGCGGCTGCGCTATCGCCGACAGCGCGACGATTGCCGCAATGGCGAGCCGAGCAAGCTTCCTCCTTTCGATTGAGGTCATGATCGAATTCCCTGCAAGCCTCCGAAACAGAAGCGCTCAGCTTCGCGATGTCCCACATTACCTTGCGTATCGTGATCCTGGACGACGCTAAAACTGTGGCGCGCCGCATGCCGGGCATGCGTCAGGCTCCGTTCATGCATGCGTATCTGCGCTTCTGGTGGTGGAAGGAGTGCGCCCGGCGGAAGGGGGGATAAGGCCCCCGTCGCCGGGCGCTGCGGAACGGCGCGGAGGTGCCGTTCCGCCGTCTCCGGTGCAGTGCGGGCGCCGGGGACAGGATGAAAACTCCCGGTGATATGAACACCGGTCCATGCTCTGAGGAATATACGCTGCCAACCGACGGATAGTTACAGCGCTCCGCATTATTTCAGAGGCGGCTTCCGTCTGCGGTTCTTTGCTTCGCAAAGAATGACCCGCAGCCTGAGAGCTTATCTGCCGCGCAACCTAATTAGAGGGGCAGTGTTTTCCTTGCGAATAACGGGAGAAGCAAATTGGCAAGCGATCAATCCAGCGCTCCAAGCGAAGACAAAGAAAACGAACAGCCGCTCGCAAAAATACAACGCAGCGAAGCGCGCAAGGCAAGAGAAGTCGCAAGAGCCGAACCGGAAGGGCGCGCTTGTCGCCGATCCACGCAACAGGCTGGTGAACGGAAAGCTCGATTCAGCAACCAAAGAGCTCAAGCCGAAGCGCAAATAACCGCCCAGGATCAGCGTTTGCCCGCGCCGGCTGCGATCGCGCTCCAGTGCTGGTCTCTGGCGCAGGCTGCCTCCTTGTGATCCTGATGCTGTCGAAATCTACGAATGCAAAGGCCCGGGCAACAGTCCCGTTTCCTCGCTATCTTTCGCGGCAACGGCCATGATCGCCAGAAGCACATATTCGCGTTTCCAGCCCGATTTCAGTGCGGCGGCAAGCAGACTTTCGATGGAAGGCTCAAGCGCAAAAAGGCAGGCCGCCATATATTGCGTGTGCGAGGTCTCTTCCGAAGGGGGAGGGTTTATGCCTGGTTTCAATTCGCAGCTCCGTTCACCGATTCAGCCAAACGGGAACAAGCTGTAATTTCGACAGGTTTCCTAGTTTTTTCTCGTTTGTTACGAAACGTTGCTCTCCGCCGGCAATTCTTTCTTCAACGGCTTCGGAGGCACCGTAATATTCAGCGCTGGATCACAGCCGAACATCCATGATGTCCATACCACCAACTGTGGCAAAGAGCGTTATGTCCGAGGTAGTCATCTAGATGTATAAACCCGCCGTTGTGATGACATTTCAATGTCATATGCGAGTATTTTCGTTCAGAATATTAAATCAAAAATCCAGTGGCGCCGCGATGATCAACTTTACCGCCATGACAACGGCAAAGTTGATCCTTGATGGACGCGAAATTTCAGTTCTTATGATTTTCCGCCATTCTTCTTGCAGTCGCTGCGGAACTTGGCGCGTGCTTTTCCATGCAGACCTTTGGCGTCAGCCTGTGCCGAGCATGCCTTGGAAACGGCTGTCTGAGCGGGTTTCATCGCCTTCGGCGCAGTCATCGTCTTTGGCGTTGTCGTGGTGGTCGTTGCAGGAGCTGTCGTTGTTGTAGTGGGTTTCGTCGTCGTGGTGCTGGGCGTCGCTGTTTGCGCCATGGCGCTTACGCTGAAAAGTGCGGCAAAGGCTGCAGTCGTGAGAATAGTAACGAATCGCATGGGGGTATTTCCTCCGCTAACTACTTGGGTCGAATGCACGTTGTTGGACGAACAGTGCCAGCTTGAACCAATATTTTAGCAAAAGCAATTCGTTCGTTGGACTGCTCTGCGGCCGTTGGTCGCGCCCTGTGTCCGCCAAGTTGGAGTGATCTGGCCGCTGCTCAATTGCCTTTCTGGAGGCGTTTCGTATCTGCTCCACTCGAAAAGGTGATTGGCTTTCCGGCAGTCGCAACGCTAGGAAGAGGGCGAAATGACATAGCCGGAGTCCATCGTGTCGCTTGCCGATATTTCGATCCTGAGTGCCTTGATTGCGGGCGCCCTTTCGTTTCTCTCGCCCTGCGTGCTGCCGCTTGTGCCGCCCTATCTCTGTTACATGGCCGGGATTTCCGTGGAGCAGTTTCGCGGCGGCAGCGCGGCTGTGGCCGCAGGACCTGGTGTACGCAGCAATGTGCTGATCTCGGCACTGTTCTTCACGTTGGGATTTGCGACGGTATTCGTCGCGCTAGGTGCCGGCGCTTCCTCGATCGGGATGCTGCTGCGTCAGCATCTCGATATTCTGGCGAAGATTGGTGGGCTCATCATCGTTGTCATGGGATTGAACTTCCTTGGCGTTTTCCGCATCGGCATTCTCGCTCGCGAGGCGCGCTTCCAGAGCGGCGGCAAGCCTGCGACGTTGACCGGCGCCTACATCATGGGGCTTGCCTTCGCCTTCGGCTGGACGCCCTGCATCGGCCCCGTGCTTGGGGCGATCCTCGGCGTTGCCGCGTCCCGCGAAACGGTTGGCGCCGGTGCTGGCCTGCTCGCCGTCTATTCGCTCGGGCTTGCCATTCCGTTCTGGATCGCCGCGGGCTTTTCCGGCGCGTTCATGCGCTTTCTCTCCCGTTTCCGTCGCCATCTCGGTACGGTCGAGAAGGTCATGGGTGGGCTTTTGGTGCTCACTGGTCTCGCCTTCATCTTCGGTTATGTCAGCGACATGGCGATCTGGTTTCAGCAGACCTTTCCTATCCTGATGAAAATCGGTTAAGCCGGGGGGGGCGGGTGCGACTTATTTCGCCTTCGTTTCCCTCGGCAGGCTTCGATCCGATCTGGATCGAAGCGGCGATGCTGCTGGCAGCTTTGCCGACGGCAACGAACATCTTCGTCATCGGTCAGCAATATGGCGTTTGGCAGGAGCGGGCCTCCGCCATGATCCTCATCACCACGGTTTGCTCCGTGGTGACGGTTTTGCTGGTGCTGTATCTGATAAAATCGGGTGCCTTACCGGCGCAGCTTTTCCCGTAGCTTCGAGGATAGGTTGCCCAGGCCGCCACCGGGCTCGATGCCTTCGCGCATAACCAGGTTCCGAAGGGGAGCGAGCGCGGAAAGCACATGCAGCCCGGCGGCGCGCAACATCTGCACCGGCAGAAAATCGGAAAGAAGCGACCGGTTAAGGAGGTCGACGCTCGCTGTCCGGCTGATGACGTCGACGCGGCGCTTGCGGTCGAAACTGTCGCCGGCCGAGGCCGCGATGGGCTGATCCGGGCGGGCGCAGAGGATTTCCGACAGCGCCAATATATCACGCAGGCTCAGATTGAGCCCCTGAGCGCCGATCGGCGGAAAGACATGGGCGGCTTCGCCGATCAGCGCAGCCCGGCCTTTGCCGAAGCGATAGGCCGTCATTCCGGAGAGCGGCCACACCTGGACATTGTCCTCGATCGTCACCCGGCCGAGCATCGATTGCATGCGCTCCTCGACCAGCCTGCCCAGCTCTTCGAGCGATTTTTCGGCATTGGCCGCGGCTTCCGCCGGCTTCTGCACCCAGACGAGGCTGGAGCGGTTGCCCGGCAGGGGCACTTGCGTGAAAGGGCCGCTTTCGGTGTGAAATTCTGTCGATATGTTCTGGTGCGGCAAAGAGTGCGCAAAGTTCAAAACCGTGGCCGATTGCGGATAGGACCAGCCCTTGACCTTGATGCCCAAGATTTCCCGCACCATCGAATTGCGGCCGTCGCTGCCGACGACGAAGGCGGCTTCGATCGACTGACCGTTGTCGAGCATAATCGTCACGCCATCGTCGCGAAAGGTGACTTCCGAGGCGGTGGCTTCAACGCGGCTGATATTGCCTTCCGTTTCGATGGCTTTGCTGAGATTGTCGAGCAGGACTGCATTTGGAATGTTGTAGCCGAATGCATCGAGGCCGATTTCAGACGATCGGAACGAGACGGTCGGAGCCCGCAAAAGCCGCGACGTGCCGTCGATGATGCGCATTGTCGTCAACGCGGCCGTCGAAGGTGCGATCTTGTCCCATAGCGTCAGGCGCTCGAGAAAGCGGATCGATTGATCCATGAGCGCCGTCGTCCGCTTGTCGGCTTTGTTATGCGGCGCAGCAACGAGGGCGACGGATCGTCCACCGCGCGCCAGCGCGAACGCTGCGATCATGCCGGCCAAGCCACCGCCGATGACGGCCACTTCAATCTGCTTCATTATCGATGCCTCAATTGCCTATCATTCTGAAAATAAGCTCTTAGCCTGTTGAAATCCATGGGATGAAACATCGCAGCGGGTGAAAATGACAGCAACTCGCGCTAGCGTGCTGCGATGAACGCTTTTGCGCTGGCGGTAGAGACCAAAGGATGCATATTAGCAAGAAAAATCGCCTGCCTGGGTAGGCCCAAAAACTGACGAGTCGTGGGGCGGATGAAAATCTTCAAGTACAAGCGGGTGCCTTATGCGGAGATTCGTGCCTTCTCCGTTCATATATTGACGGCATCCGGGTCTTTCCTTGCCTTTCTCGGTGTCGTCGCGGCCTCGGAGCATCGTTTTGTCGATATGTTCTGGTGGCTTGGCCTGGCGCTGCTGGTCGACGGCATCGACGGGCCGATCGCCCGCAAGGTTCGGGTCAAGGAAGTTCTTCCCAATTGGTCCGGCGACACGCTCGATAACATCATCGACTACGTGACCTATGTACTGCTGCCGGCCTTCGCGCTCTATGAAAGCGGCATGATCGGCGAACCTTTGTCGTTCGTCGCCGCAGGCATGATCGTGGTCTCCAGCGCCATCTATTACGCCGATACCGGCATGAAGACGGAGGAGTATTTCTTCTCCGGATTCCCGGTGGTCTGGAACATGGTGATATTCACACTCTTCGTCATCGATGCCAGCGCCACGACCGCCATGATCCTCGTCGGCATTTCGGTTGTCCTGACTTTCCTGCCGATCAACTTCTTGCATCCCGTGCGCGTCAAGCGGTTGCGGCCGCTCAATCTCGGCATATTCCTGTTCTGGTCGGCGCTTGGCATCTACTCGCTACTGATGAATTTCGTCATGCCGCAATGGGCGGTTGTCCTCTTCATCATCAGCGGTATCTATCTTTATTGCATCGGCGCCGTACTACAATTTTTCCCGTCCCTTGGGCGCCAATAGGATTGCTAGCCATGAAGAAGACCAAGGTCATTCGAATCCACGAAAACGGCGGTCCGGAAGTCATGAAGCTGGAGGAGGTGGATCTGCCGTCTCCAGGCGCCGGCGAGGTGCAGATCCGCCATGCAGCGATCGGCCTGAATTTCATTGACGTCTATTTCCGCTCCGGTCTCTACAAGGCGCCGCAGTTTCCGCTCTCGCTCGGCAAGGAAGCCGCCGGAACGATTACCGAAGTCGGGCCTGGCGTTTCGGATTTCGCCGTCGGAGATCGCGTGGCCTATGTCGGCAGCGACGGTGCCTACAGCGTCGAACGCAACATCGAGACCCGCTATCTGGTCAAGGTGCCCGACGATATCCCGCTCGAAACCGCGGCATCGATGATGCTGAAGGGCATGACGGCCGAATATCTGCTGAACCGCACCTTCAAGGTCGGCCCCGGAACGACGCTGCTGTTTCATGCGGCCGCCGGCGGCGTCGGCCTGATTGCCGGCCAATGGGCCAAGGCGCTCGGAGCAGGCACCGTCATAGGCACCGCCGGTTCTGCTGAAAAGGTCGAGCTGGCACTGGCGCATGGCTACGATCATGTCATTGACTACAGCAAAGAGAGTTTCGCCGATCGTGTCCGCGAAATTACCGGCGGCAAGGGCGTCGATGTCGTTTACGATTCGGTCGGCAAGGACACTTTCCCGCATTCGCTCGATTGCCTGAAGTCGCGTGGCATGTGGGTGACCTTCGGTCAATCGTCCGGCCCGATCGAGAATTTCAACCTTGCCATCCTTAACCAGAAAGGTTCGCTTTTCGCGACGCGTCCAAGCCTTTTTGCCTATGTCGGCACACCAGAAGAGTTGAGAGCTAGCGCTGGGGCATTATTTGCTGTTGTGCAAAGCAATAAAGTGCGTATCAATATTCATCAGACTTATCCGTTAAGCGATGCGGGGCGCGCGCACGCGGATTTGGAAGCCAGAAAAACGAGTGGAACTACACTACTGATCCCATAGATCCGTAAAGGGCAGGACGGTGGGAAGGAAATGAGGGGAACGTGTCGTCATCCGATGTACCGGCAGCCGGTGCACTATTGTCGGTTCGCAAGCTAACGAAGCTATTCGGCAGTTTTGCTGCCTGCAACGAAATCGATCTGGAAATCCAACCGGGCGAAATTCACGCGCTGCTTGGCGAGAACGGCGCCGGTAAGTCCACATTTGTGAAGATGCTGTTCGGCGTGCTTGAGCCGACGCATGGGGAAATCGTCTGGCAGGGGAAGCCCGCCGGGATCGATTCTCCGGGCACGGCGCGCAAGCTCGGCATCGGCATGGTGTTCCAGCACTTTTCGCTGTTCGAGGCGCTGACGGTTGCGGAAAACATCGCGCTGTCGCTCGACAGCAAGATCCCGATTGCAAAAATATCGGAGGAAGCCGCCAGGCTGTCGCACGCTTATGGCTTGCCTCTCGATCCGAATGCGCATGTCGCCGATTTGTCCGTCGGCGAGCGGCAGCGCATCGAAATCGTCCGCGCGCTGCTGCAGAATCCCAAGCTGATCATTCTCGACGAGCCGACTTCCGTGCTGACGCCGCAGGAAGCCGACCGGATGTTCGAGACCTTGTTCCAGTTGCGGGACGAGGGACGTTCGGTGCTTTACATCAGTCACCGCCTCGAGGAAGTGCAGCGCATCTGTTCGCGCGCTACGGTGCTTCGCCACGGAAAGGTGACCGGCGCCTGTAACCCTCGGCAGGAAACGACGGGTTCTTTGGCCCGCATGATGGTCGGCAGCGATGTCGCCAGCGTAAAACATGAGGGACTTGGAAAGACGGGCGACATCCAGTTGGAAGTCGCAGGCCTCTCCGCCCCGGCGCGCACCCCCTTTGCCATGTCGCTGAAGAATGTTTCGCTGCGCGTTCGTGCCGGTGAAGTTCTCGCGATCGCAGGGGTTGCCGGCAATGGGCAGGGCGAGTTGTTCGATGTCATTTCCGGCGAATATGCCGTGCCGTCCGACAATCTGGTCCATGTCCGCGGCAAGCCTGTGGGGACCAAGGGCATCAATGCACGTCGTTTGCTGGGCGCCGGTTTCGTGCCGGAGGAGCGCCATGGCCATGCTGCCGTTTCCGCGCTGAAGCTGTCGGACAATCTTGTGCTTGCCCGCAATCAGTCGGATCGCAAGACGTTTCTGAGCGGCGGCTTCCTCAAGATTATCAGGCACGGCATTGTCAAGCAGGCTGCCAAGCGGATCTGCGAAGCGATGGATGTGCGCAAGAGCGGCGAGGATCCCGCCGCCGGCGCGCTTTCCGGCGGCAATCTGCAGAAGTTCATTGTCGGCCGGGAGCTGGATCGGCAGCCGAGCGTGCTGGTCGTCAATCAGCCGACCTGGGGCGTGGACGCAGGTGCTGCCAGCCGCATCCGTCAGGCCCTGGTCGATCTCGCCCGTGACGGCTCCGCCGTGCTCGTCATCAGCCAGGATCTCGATGAGATTTTCGAAGTCGCGACCGATATCGCCGTCATCTCGGAAGGGCGCCTGTCGCCGTCCTATCCTGCCGGTGAACTCACCCGCGAAAAGATCGGCCTGTTGATGGGCGGTCTGCATGATTCCAAGACGCATTCGGAGCCCGCGCATGCGCATTGAACTCGAAAAGCGCCCGCAGGTCTCGAAACTGTTCGGCATCGTGTCGCCGTTGCTTGCCCTCGCATTGGCGCTGATCGCCGGTACGATCATGTTCGCAGTGATGGGCAAGGACCCCGTGGAGGCGCTCGATGCCTTCTTCGTCCAGCCTCTGCTGGAGGTATGGTCGCTGCACGAGCTGGCGATCAAGGCTGGTCCACTGATCCTGATCGCCGTCGGCCTGTGCGTCTGCTACCGCTCCAACAACTGGAATATCGGTGCGGAAGGACAGTTCACCATGGGGGCGGTCGCCGGATCCTTCATCCCGATCATCTTCACTGATTGGCATTCGCCGATAGTCCTGCCGCTGATGTTGATCGCCGGTGCCATCGGCGGTGCGCTCTATGCGGCCATTCCGGCATTGCTGAAGGCACATTTCAACACCAACGAAATCCTGACGAGCCTGATGCTCGTCTATATCGCCCAGCTCTTCCTGGATTGGCTGTCGCGTGGGCCATGGCGGGATCCGCAGGGCCACAACTTTCCGCAGAGCATAGATTTTCCGCCGGAGGCAGTGCTGCCGACGATCGTGCCGACAAGTTGGGAAGATATCGCCGGACGCGCGCATTGGGGTATCGTCTTTGCCGTCGTTGCGGCAATTCTCGCCTGGTTCCTGATGAAATATACGCTGAAGGGCTTTGAGATAACCGTGCTCGGACAATCGGCACGAGCAGGGCGATTTGCAGGATTCTCCTCGCGGAAAATGGTCTGGTTCGCCTTCCTCCTGTCCGGCGCGCTCGCAGGCCTTGCCGGCATATCCGAGGTTTCGGGCTCGATCGGCCATCTGCAGCCGGCGATCTCGCCGGGCTACGGCTTTACCGCCATCATCGTTGCCTTCCTCGCGCGTCTCAACCCGCTCGGAGCCATCCTGTCCGGCCTGGTCCTGGCGTTGACCTATCTCGGCGGCGAAGCGGCGCAATTGTCGCCTGGGATATCAGCCAAGGCGGCGAGCGTCTTCCAGGGGCTCCTGCTGTTTTTTGTGCTCTCCTGCGATACGCTGATCTATTATAAGATCCGCCTGGTCTGGTCGCGCGTTCGGGGAGGTGCTGCATGAGCGTCTTTGTAGCGATCCTCCTGACGATCATCACCGCGTCGACGCCGCTCGTCATTGCTGGTCTCGGCGAGCTGGTGGTGGAGCGGTCCGGGGTGCTCAATCTCGGCGTCGAAGGCATGATGATCATCGGTGCGGTTGCCGCCTTCGTCGGTGCGCAGCTGAGCGGATCGCCCTATGTCGGCCTCCTCGTCGGTATCGCGGCGGGCGCGCTGTTTTCGCTATTGTTCGGCTTCCTAACGCTGACACTGGTGACGAACCAGGTGGCGACGGGCCTGGCTCTGACCATCCTCGGCCTTGGCCTCTCGGGCATGATCGGCGAGGGCTACGTCAGCGTGCCCGGCGTGCAACTGGGAGAGATCGTTTTCCCGTTGCTGTCGGATATCCCGTTTCTCGGCCCGGTCTTGTTCAAGCAGGACCTGACCTTCTATCTCTCGATCGCGCTGCTGATCGGCGTCAACTGGTTCCTCTTCCGCAGCCGTGCCGGCCTGAAGCTCCGCGCTGTTGGCGATAGCCATGGTTCTGCCCATGCGCTCGGTATCGACGTCATTCGCACGCGCTATCTCGCCATCATGTTCGGTGGTGCCTGCGCCGGGCTTGCCGGCGCGCAACTGTCGCTGGTCTACACGCCGCAATGGGTCGAGAACATGTCTGCCGGCCGTGGCTGGGTGACGCTGGCTTTGGTCGTCTTTGCATCCTGGCGGCCGCTGCGCGTCCTGGCAGGCGGCTATCTCTTCGGTGCGGTGACGATCCTGCAGTTTCATGCACAGGGCTTCGGCGTCGGCATTCCCTCGCAGTTTTTGTCGATGCTGCCCTACGCATCGACTATTGTGGTTCTCGTCATCATCTCTCAAAATCGCCGCGCGACACTGATCAACACGCCAGCTTCGCTCGGCAAGGCCTTCGTTCCGGAGCGCTAATGGCAACGACCGGACGGATTTCAGCAAAACATGCCAAACCAACAGAGGTAACCATGAAGAAACTAGCACTTGCACTCGCCACGACAGCTGCTGCCATCGTTGGTTTCGCTGCTGCCGCCGAAGCGGCGCCGACCAAGGTCTGCTTCGTCTATGTCGGTTCTCATACGGACGGCGGTTATTCGCAGGCGCACGATCTTGGCCGCCAGCAAGTCCAGAAGGAATTCGGCGACAAGATCGACACGCCTTATCTCGAAAACGTACCGGAAGGCCCGGATGCGGAGCGTGCCATCGAGCGTCTCGCCCGTTCCGGCTGCTCGCTGATCTTCTCCACCTCGTTCGGCTTCATGGATGCGACCGTCAAGGTTGCCGCCAAGTTCCCGAAGGTGAAGTTCGAGCATGCGACCGGCTTCAAGAGCGGCCCCAACCTCGCGACCTACAACTCGCGCTTCTATGAAGGCCGTTACATCCTGGGTCAGATCGCCGCCAAGATGTCGAAGAACCATGGTGCTGCCTACATCGCGTCCTTCCCGATTCCGGAAGTCGTGATGGGCATCAACTCCTTCGAGCAGGGCGCCCGCTCCGTCGATCCGAGCTTCAAGCTCAAGGTCGTCTGGGTCAACACCTGGTTCGATCCCGGCAAGGAGGCCGACGCCGCCAAGGCCATGGTCGACCAGGGTGTCGATATCCTGACGCAGCACACCGACACGACAGCGCCGATGCAGGTTGCCCAGGAGCGTGGGATCCATGCTTTCGGTCAGGCGTCCGACATGATCGCCGCCGGCCCGAAGGCACAGCTGACCGCCATCGTCGATACCTGGGGCAACTACTACTCCAAGCGCGTTCACGCGCTGCTCGACGGCAAGTGGAAGTCCGAGCAGAGCTGGGACGGCCTGAAGGACGGCATCCTGAAGATGTCGGACTATACCAACATGCCTGACGACGTGAAGAAGATGGCTCAGGAAACCGAAGCCAAGATCAAGTCCGGCGAGATCGCGCCCTTCACCGGCCCGATCAACAAGCAGGACGGCACGCCCTGGCTGAAGGCAGGCCAAAAGGCCGACGACGGCACGCTTCTCGGCATGAACTTCTACATCGAAGGCGTCGACGACAAGCTGCCGGCTTCGAAGTAATCGCAGCCAAATAGCCAAAGTTGAGAAAGGGCGCCTTCGGCGCCCTTTTTTTGTTGCGCTGCATCAACGAATGCCGATTTACAAAAGTATTACTATATGATTTTTTAACCGCGGGCCTGAGGAGATGGCCTTTGGGAGATAATCATGAAGTTGAAGACCGCACTTATCAGTGCCACGATTCTTGCTGCCTGCATGTTTACGTCCGCGTCGGCAAAGCAACTTGTTGTCGGCTTCTCGCAGATCGGTTCGGAGTCTGGCTGGCGCGCCGCCGAGACGACGCTGACGAAGCAGGAAGCTAAAAAGCGCGGCATCGATCTCAAATTCGCAGATGCGCAGCAGAAGCAGGAAAACCAGATCAAGGCGATCCGGTCGTTCATTGCCCAGGGTGTAGATGCGATCCTGCTCGCGCCCGTCGTCGAGACCGGCTGGGACGCTGTGCTGAAGGAAGCCAAGGAAGCCAAGATCCCCGTCATCCTGCTTGACCGCACGGTCAATGGGCCGAAGGATCTTTATCTGACGGCTGTCACGTCCGACCTGGTTCATGAGGGCAAGGTTGCCGGCGACTGGCTCGTCAAGACGGTCGGCGACAAGAAGTGCAATATCGTCGAGCTGCAGGGAACGACCGGTTCCTCGCCGGCCATCGCCCGCAAAAAGGGCTTCGAAGAGGCCGTCAAGGGCCATGACAACTTGAAGATCGTCCGCAGCCAGACGGGCGATTTTACCCGCGCCAAAGGCAAGGAAGTCATGGAAAGCTTCCTGAAGGCTGAGAATGGCGGCAAGAATATTTGTGCGCTCTATGCCCATAACGACGATATGGCCGTCGGTGCTATCCAGGCGATCAAGGAAGCTGGCCTGAAGCCGGGCAAGGACATCCTGACCGTGTCAATCGATTCGGTTCCGGATCTCTTCAAGGCCATGGCTGCCGGCGAAGCGAACGCAACCGTGGAACTGACCCCGAACATGGCAGGCCCCGCCTTCGACGCGCTCGACGCCTATCTGAAGACCAAGAAGGAGCCGCAGAAGTGGATCCAGACGGAATCGAAGCTCTATACCCAGGCTGACGATCCGCAGAAGGTCTACGAGCAGAAGAAGGACCTCGGCTACTGAGGCGAAAGCCGATCGCACCGGAACGGTAAGGCCGCCGGTGCGATCTCTTGTGCAAGATGCCGGCGCATCAATGGAATGCGCCGGCTATCGTTTTCGCCCATTGGCTCAATGCAGGGACATCAGTGCTTCATGGCTCACGACGTCGAGCGACTTCTGACAGCAGCAGGCTTTTGTAAATATTTTCCCGGGTCGACCGCTCTCGATCAAGTCGATTTCACATTGATGCGCGGCGAGGTTCACGCGCTGCTCGGTGAAAACGGGGCGGGAAAGTCAACCTTGATCAAATGCATGACCGGCGCCTACCGTCGAGATGCTGGCAGCCTGGTTCTCGATGGCGCCGCGATCGATCCGCATGACACGCTGGCGGCGCAGAAGCTCGGCATCGGCACCGTTTATCAGGAAGTGAACCTGCTGCCCAATCTGAGCGTCGCGGAAAACCTCTTTCTCGGTCGCCAACCGCGGTGGTTCGGCATGGTTAGCGGCCGGTTGATGAACAATATGGCGAGAGATCTGCTGTCGCAGTATGGAGTGGATATTGATGTCAGCCGCCAGCTCGACCGCTTCTCCGTTGCCATACAACAGGTGATTGCGATTGCCCGCGCCGTCGATCTTTCCGGCAAGGTCCTGATTCTCGATGAACCGACTGCCAGCCTCGATACGCATGAAGTCGAAATGCTGTTCGGCATCGTCAGGCGATTGAAGCAGCGCGGCCTTGGAATCATCTTCATCACGCATTTTCTCGAGCAGGTTTACGAAATCTGCGATCGCATCACCGTTCTGCGCAATGGTCGTCTGGTCGGCACGCGCGATGCGGATGGTCTTCCACGGCAGACCCTGATCGCCATGATGCTCGGCCGCGAACTCGCGCAGACCGAAAGCACGGCGAAGCAGACCGAGACTGAGCGCGGCCCGGTACGATATCGCTTCACCAATTTCGGCAAGCGCGGCAAGATCAAGCCTTTCGATATGGAGGTACATGTCGGCGAGGTGGTCGGCATCGCCGGTCTGCTCGGGTCCGGACGCACGGAAACGGCTGAGGTGCTTTTCGGCGTCGAGCGTGCCGACAGCGGCGAAGCAAAGATCGACGGCAATACGATTACGCTTTCCAGTCCGCGCGCTGCGATCAAGAGTGGTTTCGGCTTCTGCCCGGAAGACCGTAAGACCGACGGCATCATCGGCGATCTTTCCATTCGGGAAAACATCATCATGGCACTCCAGGCGCGGCGGGGCTGGGCGAGGCCCTTGGCCCGCAGCGAGCAGAATGCCATCGCCGATCGCTACATCAAGGCACTGGACATCCGCACGACCGACCGGGAAAAGCCCATCAGGCTTCTTTCGGGCGGCAACCAGCAGAAGGCGATCCTCGCGCGATGGCTGGCGACCAATCCAAGCTTCCTGATCCTGGACGAGCCGACGCGCGGCATCGATGTCGGCGCCCATGCGGAAATCATCCGATTGATCGAAGACCTTTGCCGGCAGGGAATGTCTCTCGTGGTCATTTCATCCGAACTCGAGGAGCTTGTTGCCTATAGCTCACGCGTCATCGTCCTTAGGGATCGAGAGCACATTGGCGAGTTGACCGGCAGCGAGATAACGGCCGGAAATATCGTCGAGACCATTGCCACGACTCAAAAGACGCGGGAGGACGCATGAGCTCGCAAATCAAGGCATCCTTGCTTCGCCTGATGCCGCAGCTGATTGCGCTCGCGGCTATTCTTCTGTTGAATTTCATTATGTTCCCGCATTTCTTTCATCTGGAAGTTCAGAATGGAAGGCTCTATGGGAGCTTGATTGACGTGCTGAACCGCGGTGCGCCGGTAGCGCTGCTTTCCATAGGCATGACGCTGGTCATCGCCACCAAGGGCATCGATCTTTCAGTTGGCGCGGTCATCGCGATCTGCGGCGCCGTAGCGGCATCCTCGATCGTCGCAGGCTATTCGCTTGCCTATACGCTGTTGCTGACGATCGGCGTCGGTCTGGCCTGCGGGCTGTGGAACGGCTTCCTCGTGGCAGTGCTCGACATCCAGCCGATCATCGCGACGCTGGTGCTGATGGTTGCCGGTCGTGGTATCGCGCAGCTGATCACCGAGGGAACGATCCTCACTTTCAACAATGACGGCCTCATCTTTCTTGGCAGCGGCTCCTTCGCGGCATTGCCCATGCCAGTGGTGATCTGGCTCATCGTTGCGCTTGCTGTGATCCTCCTCGTCCGGCGCACGGCGCTTGGAATGCTCGTCGAAGCCATCGGCATCAACCGGCGGGCAAGCACGCTGTCCGGCATCCGGACCCCGATTCTGCTCGTGGCGGTTTACGCATTAAGCGGGCTTTGCGCTTCCTTCGCCGGCATCATCGTTTCGGCTGATATCAAGGGGGCGGATGCCAACAATGCCGGCCTGTGGCTCGAACTGGACGCGATCCTTGCCGTCGTGGTCGGCGGCAATTCGCTGCTTGGCGGCCGTTTCAGCATCGTCGGTGCGCTGATCGGCGCGATGATCATTCAATCAGTCAATACCGGCATCCTGCTTTCCGGCTTTCCGCCGGAGTTCAATCTGGTGATCAAGGCAATCATCGTCATCGTCATTCTGGTCATCCAGTCGCCGGCCATGCAGTCCGCAAGTGCGTTCTTCCGGCGCCGCCGAGGCGAGGGGCGGATGGTGCAAAAGGAGCAGGCAAAGTGAATTCGAAATATCTTCCGCTGCTTGCGACGATCGTCATCTTCATCCTGGCCTATGCCGGCTGTGTGACGCAGTATCCGAACATGCTGTCGACGCGGGTGGTCGGCAATCTGTTGACCGACAATGCCTTTCTGGGAATTGCAGCTGTCGGCATGACATTCGTGATCATCTCGGGTGGCATCGATCTGTCCATCGGCTCCGTCATTGCCTTTACCGGCGTATTCCTGGCGATCGTCCTCCGAGACACGACGATCCATCCGTTGATCGCTTTCGTCTTAGTCCTTGTTCTCACGACTATTTTCGGTGCCGGCATGGGCGCCATCATCCACTATCTCAGCATGCCGCCCTTCATCGTGACGCTGGCTGGCATGTTTCTGGCACGCGGCGTAGCCTTCGTGCTGTCGATCGACAGCATCCCGATCGGGCATGATTTCTATTCGCAGCTCAACGATCTCTATTGGCTGATGCCCGGTGGCGGGCGGCTGACATTGATCGGCGGCATCATGCTGCTCGTCTTTGCCGGCGGCATCGTGCTGGCGCACCGCACCCGCTTCGGCGCCAATGTCTACGCCTTGGGCGGCGGCGTGCAGACCGCCGAACTCATGGGCGTGCCCGTCGGCCGCACGACGATCCGGATCTATGCCCTATCCGGCTTTCTTGCCGGTCTATCCGGAATCGTTTTTTCCATTTATACATCAGCGGGATATTCGCTTGCCACGGTCGGCGTCGAGCTGGACGCTATCGCTGCCGTGGTTATAGGCGGAACACTGCTGACGGGAGGAGCGGGGTTCGTCGGAGGAACACTCATCGGAATTCTCATACAGGGCTTGATTCAGACCTACATCACCTTCGATGGAACGCTTTCCAGCTGGTGGACGAAGATATTGATCGGCTTGTTGCTGTTTGCATTTATTCTGATGCAGAAGGGTCTTCTGCTGTTTTCCCGCTTCAATCGACGATACGTCTGAGGGAAGGACAGGGTGCTTGCGTAGCCGATTGCTTGATACGAGAAAGGCCGAGGGAAAGTCGCGCACGAGCCATGCGCAGGTGGTCGACGACCTTGGCAAGGCAATCGTATCGGGTGCTTTTCCGATCGGCAGCATTCTTCCAGGCGATAGCGAGCTTCTGCAGCGGTTCAAAGTATCCCGCACGATTCTGCGCGAGAGTATGAAAACCCTGGCGGCCAAGGGCATGGTCGTGCCGCGCGCGCGTGTCGGCACGCGTGTCACCGAGAAGATTTATTGGAACATGTTCGATAACGAAGTGCTGAACTGGCATTTCGAAAGCGGAATCGACAAGGAGTTCCTTCTCCACCTCTACGATATACGCATTGCCTTCGAGCCATTCGCCGCCGGCCTGGTGGCGGACCGGGCGAGCCGTGAGGACATCGATCTGTTGCGCGGGCTTGCAAGTGCTATGGCGGACCCGAATCACACGTCGGACAGTCTTGCCATCGCCGATCTGCATTTCCATCTGGCAATCACGGAAGCCTCGCAGAATCCGTTCATGCGGTCGCTCGGCGGACTTATCGAGGCGGCATTGGTCGGCATGTTCCGCATGAGTGCGCGCCCTTCCGCCAACGGCTTCAGCAATATCGCCGATACGCATATGGCTATCGTCGATGCCATCGCAGCGCACGATAGTCTGGCTGCGCGCAAAGCCATGGAATTTGTGATCGTCGATGGGCGGCAGCATGTGCTTGAAGCCTTTGCGGCTCTTGCCGATACCTGAGATCTCTCCCAATTTTGCTTGGTTCGCCACTCGAGTAGTTGCTATGAGAGGATTGCGCCCAGTCATGGGCGACGCCTGACCGTTTATCTCGGAGCTTGAAATGGAACGTAGCTGCCTCGCCATCATCCTCGCCGCCGGCGACAGTACCCGCATGAAATCGTCGATGTCGAAGGTACTGCATCCGATTGCGAGCCGGCCGATGATTGCTCACGTCATGGAGGCGATCGCCAAGACCGATATTTCGGCGGCCGCGCTGGTGGTGGGACGCAATGCCGATGAGGTCAGTGCGGCAGCGTCGATCGGCGGCATAGCGGTGGAATCCTATCTTCAGAAAGAGCGTCTCGGCACCGGTCATGCGGTCCTTGCTGCGCGCGAGGCGATTGCGCGGGGATATGACGATATTCTTGTTGCCTATGGCGACGTGCCCTTGCTCACCGACGCACCGCTCCGTGCTGCTCGGCTAGGGCTGGCCGACGGCAACGACATCGTGGTCATCGGCTTTCACACTGACAATCCGAACGCCTATGGCCGACTGCTGGTCAAAGACGGCGAACTGATTGCCATCCGCGAAGCGAAGGATGCGACGGATGCCGAGCTGGCGGTAACCTGGTGCAACAGCGGCCTGATGGCGATCAACGGCCGCAAGGCGCTGGATCTGCTCGATCGTATCGGCAACAACAATGCCAAGGGCGAATATTACCTCACCGATCTGGTCGAGATCGCCCGTTCGCTGGGCGGCCGCGCCGTGGCTGTCGATGCGCCGGAAGTCGAAATGACCGGCTGCAACAATCGCGCCGAGCTCGCCTCCATCGAACGCCTTTGGCAAGAACGGCGGCGCCATGAGTTGATGCTGTCAGGCGTTACCATGATTGCGCCCGAGACTGTCTTTCTTGCCTATGATACCGTCATCGGCCAGGACGCGCTGATCGAACCGAATGTCGTGTTCGGCCCCGGGGCTGTTATCGAAGGCGGTGCGGTCATCCATGCCTTCTCTCATATCGAGGGCGCGCATGTCAGCGCCGGCGCGACGGTTGGCCCGTTTGCACGGCTGCGCCCCGGTGCCGATCTCGCCAGCGGTGCCAAGGTTGGTAATTTCTGCGAGGTGAAGAACGGCAAGATCGCCGAGGGCGCCAAGGTCAATCACCTGACCTATATCGGCGATGCGACGATCGGAGCCGGCAGCAATATCGGTGCGGGCACCATCACCTGCAACTATGATGGGGTCAACAAGCATGAGACCCACATCGGCGCCAACACCTTCGTCGGCTCCAATTCTTCGCTTGTGGCTCCCTTGCGCATCGGTGACGGTGCTTATATCGCGTCCGGCAGCGTCATCACCGATGATGTTCCGGCCGATGCCCTGGCCTTCGGTCGTGCACGCCAGGAAGTGAAGCCGGAGCGAGCCAAGCTCGTTCGCGAACGCGCTCTGGCCATCAAGGCGGCAAAGAAGGGCACTGGCAGCCACTAAAACCCTTGGACGTTTCGCGTAACGGTCCGAAATCGAAAGTGACCGTTATGGCAATTGAGAAAATCCTGAGAATGAGTAGGACTTGCCCTCACATCTGAGGTCAGACGGAGAGTTATATGTGCGGTATTGTTGGGATCGTCGGAACGGCGCCTGTGGCGGATCGCTTGGTGGATGCGCTGCGGCGCCTCGAATATCGCGGCTATGATTCGGCCGGCGTTGCGACGATCCATAACGGCGTGATGGATCGTCGCCGTGCGGAAGGAAAGCTGTTCAATCTGGAGAAGCGGCTGCAGACGGATCCGCTGGCGGGCACAACAGGCATCGCGCATACGCGCTGGGCAACCCACGGCGTTCCGAATGAAACCAATGCTCACCCGCATTTCGTCGAAGGCGTTGCTGTCGTCCACAACGGTATCATCGAAAACTTTTCCGAATTGCGCGAGGAGTTGAAGGCTGAGGGCAGGGTATTCTCTTCGCAGACGGATACAGAAGTCGTGGCGCATCTGCTTGCGAACTATGTCCGCGATGGGCTGGATCCCCGCGCTGCCATGCTCAAGATGCTGAACCGCGTAACGGGCGCCTACGCATTGGCTGTCATGTTCCAAAACGATCCCGGCACGCTGATGGCGGCACGCTCCGGCCCGCCGCTCGCCGTGGGTCATGGTAAGGGCGAGATGTTCCTCGGCTCGGACGCCATCGCGCTTGCGCCGTTCACCAACGAGATCACCTATCTCGTCGACGGCGATTGCGCGATCGTCACTCATAGCGGCGCCACGATCCTCGACTACAGCGGCAAGGAAGTGAACAGGCCGCGGCAGATTTCCCATGCGACCGCCTATGTCGTCGACAAGGGCAACCATCGCCATTTCATGGAAAAGGAAATCTACGAGCAGCCGGAGGTCATTTCCCACGCGCTGAGCCATTATGTCGATTTCGCCAGCCATCGCGTGCACCCCGGCGTTTCGGCTATCGACTTCGGGAAGGTTTCCGGTCTGGCAATTTCCGCCTGCGGTACCGCCTATCTTGCCGGCCTGATCGGCAAGTACTGGTTCGAGCGCTATGCGCGTCTCCCGGTCGAAATCGACGTCGCCTCCGAATTCCGCTATCGCGAAATGCCGTTGTCGCCGTCGCAGGCAGCACTATTCATTTCTCAGTCCGGCGAGACGGCCGATACGCTGGCGTCGCTGCGCTATTGCCGGGATAACGGCCTGAAGATCGGTGCCGTGGTCAACGTCAAGGAATCGACCATCGCACGCGAATCCGATGCGGTGTTTCCGATCATGGCCGGTCCTGAGATCGGCGTTGCCTCGACGAAGGCCTTCACCTGTCAGCTAGCCGTTCTGGCATCTCTGGCGATCGGAGCCGGCGTCGCCCGCGGTACGGTCAGCGCCGAGGATGAAAAGGAGCTGGTGCATCACCTCGTCGAGATGCCGCGCATCATGGCGCGGGTGCTGAACATTATCCAGCCGCAGATGGAAAGCCTCTCGCGCGAGATATCGAAATACAAGGACGTACTCTATCTCGGCCGAGGCACCAGCTTCCCGCTTGCGATGGAAGGCGCGCTCAAGCTCAAGGAAATCTCTTATATCCATGCTGAAGGCTATGCGGCCGGCGAGCTGAAGCACGGTCCCATCGCGCTGATCGACGAGAATATGCCCGTTATCGTCATCGCTCCTCATGACCGCTTCTTCGACAAGACCGTTTCCAACATGCAGGAAGTGGCGGCACGTGGCGGTCGGATCATCTTCATCACCGACGAAGCAGGTGCCGCCGCATCGACGCTGCCGACGATGGCGACCATCATTCTGCCTGTTGTGGACGAGATCATCGCCCCGATCATCTTTTCGCTGCCGATTCAGCTGCTTGCCTATCACACAGCTGTCTTTATGGGCACGGACGTTGACCAGCCGCGAAACCTCGCCAAATCCGTGACCGTGGAGTAGGATTCTTCTCCTGTCGTCGCTCGGCATCACGTCGTCGTGAGTAGCGTCTCTGTTAGGCCCGGCGGCATGACTGCCGGGTTGTATGCCGCATCGATTTCTGGCAATTTCCTTATAGGAGAGGTGGGGGGATTTGCCGGTTAGCGGTAGGCGACGGAACGGAGTTTTCGAACGGCAAATGACTGAAAAGCTCATCAAAATATCCGTGCCGACGCGGATTAGAAACAACTTCCTGGCCGGCCTGATTATTTGCGCACCCATCGCCATTACGCTCTGGCTGACCTGGTCCGTCGTTCATTGGGCAGACAGCTGGGTCCGCCCCTATATTCCGGCGCGTTACGATCCCGAGAACTATCTGAATTTCGCCGTTCCGGGCACCGGGCTGGTCATCGCGATGATCTTCATCACGCTGATCGGCTTCCTGGCCAAGAACCTGATCGGCCAGAGTATCGTCCGGTTGGGAGAGTCGCTCGTCAATCGTGTGCCTCTCGTGCGAACGATCTACAAGAGCGTCAAGCAGATCTTCGAAACGGTGCTGAAGGAGCAGGGCACGTCGTTCAAGAAGGTCGGGCTTATCGAATATCCCAGCCCCGGCCTGTGGTCCATGGTATTCATCTCGACCGATGCCAAGGGTGAAATTGCCTCCAAATTCGATGCCATGGGGCACGATATGGTCGCGGTTTTCCTGCCGCCGACGCCGGTGCCTACCGCTGGTTTTCTGGTTTTCGTGCCGCGCGAAAAGATCACCATTCTCGATATGAGCCCCGAGGACGGCGCCAAGCTTCTGATTTCCGGCGGCCTGGTTTCGCCCGAATTCAAGCAAGAGCTGATCGCGGCGAAGGGCCTGCCCAAGCCCGTTCCGATGGATTCCCTGACCTAGGAATGCTCCCGCGCCTATCGTTGATCGGGTCCTTCGCGTACAGCGCGAACTGTCATGTGCCTATCATGTTGACACCTTAGATCATACTTGGGGACATGCAGTTGGTTGCATTTCATCATCGAATGCTCGGAGCTTGAGCGCCGGGCAATTGTTCTTCGACGCGGGGTTTTCGACCAGGCCGGAGATGGATGCCGTTGTCTCCTCAAGGGTTTTCATCAGGAGGATACTGTCTTGAAATATATGCGTTCGAAGAGCTTGCCGTTGCTGTCGGCTGCCCTTGCCACATTCGTTTTCACCGCTCCGGTCGCAGCGTTCGCCGACACATCCGTAACCGTTCAGGGTGTGACGCTCGTCAACAAGGGGCGCGTGGCCGTCGGCCGCATTCCGGCCAATCAGCGCGACAAGTTCGGCGAGACCTTCGGTTCTGGCTCAGGCATGTCGATCGACACCAAGAGCTGGATCCGCAATGCCGACGGCACGTACAAGGGTTCGCTCTGGCTGCTGCCGGACCGTGGTTACAATGTCGCCGGTACCACCGACTATCGCGCGCGTCTCAATACCATCGATATCAAGCTGACGCCGGTCGCTCCCGGCGCAACGCCGCCGGCCGGCAAGGAGCAGGCGGGTGTCGAAGCCAAGCTCGCGGAGACGCTGCTGCTGAAGGACAACAAGGGCGCCGATACGACCGGCCTCGACCCGGCGGATGGCGTCCGACATCCGGATGGAGCTATGCCATTGCTGCCGCAAGCGCCGAACGGCAGGATCTCGCTCGACAACGAAGCCATTGCCCGGCTGCCTGATGGCACCATGTTCATCAGCGACGAATACGGCCCCTATATCTACCGCTTCTCGGCGGATGGCCGCATGCTGTCGGCCACGCCGCCGCCGGCTGCGTTTCTGCCGATGCGCCGTGGCGCCGTGAACTTCTCGTCGAACAATCCAGGCCCCGGTGAAACCGCGCCCGATCCGAAGGATCCGACCAGCGGCCGTCAGAACAACCAGGGCTTCGAGGGCATGTCCTTAACTCCGGACGGCAAGTTCCTGATCGCCGTGCTCCAGTCCGCCACTCGCCAGGATGGCGGCGATTCCAGCTCGACGCGACAGAACACGCGCGCCCTGGTTTACGATGCTGCAGATCTCGACCATCTGAAACTGGTGCATGAATATGTCGTGCCTTTGCCGGTCTTCACCAATGACAAGGGCAAGACGGCGGTCGCCGCCCAGAGCGAAATCGTGGCTCTCTCGCCGACGAGCTTCCTGATGCTGGCGCGCGATAGCGGCAATGGCTACGGTCAGAAGGGCGAGAAGTCGCTTTACCGGAGCATCGACATCGTTGACGTTTCCGCCGCCACCGACATTGCAGGCGGCAAGTTCGATGGCGACAAGGCGGTCGCTCCCAAGGGCGTTCTCGATCCCACGGTGAAGCCGGCCACTGTCAGCCAGTTCATCGACATCAACGACGGCGCCGATCTCGCCCGCTTCGGCCTTCACAACGGTGCTCCGAACGACCGCAACAATCTCTCGGAAAAGTGGGAAGCCATGTCGCTCGCCAGCGTCCAGGACCCGAAGCTGCCGGACGATTACTTTCTGTTCGTCGCCAACGATAACGATTTCATCACCCAGGACGGCTTCCAGGTCGGAGCCGCCTACAAGGATGACAGCGGCGCCGACGTTGACACCATGTTCCAGGTATTTCAGGTCACCATCCCGGGCCTTGCTGCCAAGTGACGTCGTGAAACAGGGATGGACGCAGCAAATGCGTCCGTCCGCTCATCCTGCCCGCAGGAACCGGATCGCCTCGTCGCGCCGGAAGAGATAGAGCAGGGTGCGCACCGCTATGCCGCGCTCGCCAGTGAGCTCCGGGTCGCGCTCGATCAGATAGGCCGCATCCTTGCGGGCGATTTCCAGAAGGTCGGCATGGGCCTCGAGGCTGGCGATGCGGAAACCGGGCGTGCCGGACTGGCGCGTGCCGAGAAGCTCGCCTTCGCCTCGCAGCTTCAAATCCTCCTCGGCGATCCGGAAACCGTCCTCGGTCTCGCGCATGATCGACAGCCGCGCATGCCCGGTTTCGCTGAGCGGTCCCTTGTAGAGCAGGATGCAGGTGGAAGCTTCGTCGCCGCGTCCGACGCGCCCGCGCAGCTGATGCAATTGCGCAAGACCGAAACGCTCGGCATGCTCTATGACCATGATGGTCGCATCCGGGACGTCGACACCGACTTCGACGACGGTCGTAGCGACCAAGAGGCGGATCTCGCCATTCTTGAAGGCCATCATGACGGCGTCTTTTTCCGGCCCGCTCATCCGACCATGGATGAGGCCGATGCCTGGGCCGAGCGCCTTCGTCAGCGTCTCATGGCGCTCCTCGACCGACATTAAATCAGATTCTTCGGATTCTTCCACAAGTGGGCATATCCAATAGGCTTTCTTGCCTTCCGATAGTGCGCTTTTCAGTCGGCCGACGATGTCACCGGTTCGCTCGTTCGGGATGGTGATCGTCTGGATCGGCTTACGCCCCGCCGGCTTCTCGGTGAGCTTGGAGACATCCATATCGCCAAAGGCGGCGAGCACCAGTGTTCGCGGTATCGGCGTTGCGGTCATGACGAGCATATGCGGCGAGATGCCCTTGGCGGTGAGGCGCAAGCGCTGGTGAACGCCGAAGCGATGCTGCTCGTCGACGACAGCCAGCATGAGATTGGCATAGGCGACACTATCCTGAAACAAGGCGTGGGTGCCGATGATGATCTGCGCTTCGCCGGAGGCAATGCGCTCCAGGATCGCATCCCGCTCTCGGCCCTTCGTGCGGCCCGTGAGAGCTTCGACGGAAAGGTTTGCACTTGCTGCGAATTTCGAGATCGTTGCATGATGCTGCCGGGCGAGAATTTCGGTCGGCGCCATCAGCACGGCCTGGCCGCCGCTTTCGATGACGGCTGCGATCGCCATCAAGGCTACGAGCGTCTTTCCCGCGCCGACATCGCCCTGCAGCAACCGAAGCATGCGCTCGGTGCCCGCCATGTCCTTGAGAATATCGGCAACCGCGTCGCGCTGACTGTTCGTCATCGAGAAGGGCAGAGATTCCAATATCTTGCCGCTGATTTCTCCAGTTGCATGCACTGGCTGCCCCGCAACCTTGCGCAGCCTCTGGCGCACCAGGGAGAGCGACAATTGCCCCGCCAGGAATTCGTCATAGGCCAGCCGGCGGCGGGCCGGCGCTTGCGGATCGATATCGGCTGCGTCTCGCGGCGCGTGCAGCATATGGAAGCTGTCGGATATCGAGGGAAAGCCCTGCTTCTGGGCGAGGGCGATGTCATCCCATTCGGGCAATTGCGGAATGCGCGGCAGCGCCGCCTCGATGGTCTTGCGCAGGAATTTCGGCGTGAGGCCTGCGGTTAGCGGGTAGACCGGCTCGACCAGCGGCAGGTTTTCCGCCTCGCTCTCGCGCATGATGTAGTCCGGATGCACCATGGACGGGCGGCCGTTGAACCAATCGACCTTGCCGCTGACGGTGACGGTCTCGTCGAGCGGCAGCTGCTTTTCCAGCCATTGCGCCTTGCCGCGGAAGAAGACCAGCGCCAGTTCGCCGGTTTCGTCATGCAGATAGACGCGATAGGGTACGTTGCTGCGCGCATTGGGCGGCGGCTGATGCCGGTCGACGCGGCCGGTAATGGTGACGATGGCTCCCTGCGGCGCTCGGGCGATGCCAGGCTGTTCGCGCCGGTCAATGATCGAATGCGGCGCATGGAAAATAAGGTCGATGACTCGGCAGTCGTCGATCGTTTCGCGATCGAGCAGCTTCACCAGTAGCTCGGATACCTTCGGCCCGACGCCGGGCAGCGAAGAGATGGAGGCAAACAACGGGTCGAGGATGGCAGGGCGCATGGCCGGCAAAATGCGACGGGCAGGGCACTTTTGGCAAGGGGCGTGCGGGAACTCGGCGACATTGAGCCGAACGCTCCCCGGAAAATTGCGTCGCAGGTGCTTTTTTCTGAAAAACCGGTTCCCACCTTACAACGCTGGTTTTATAGAGACGCATCAACATAAAGGTGTTTTTGATGACTGGGCTGACCCTCAGCAGTGCCGATCTCGATCCTCGCCGTCGGCGCATTCTTTTCCGCTGCTGGCATCGCGGCATCCGCGAGATGGATCTCGTCTTCGGCCAGTTTGCCGATAACGAACTTCCAGGATTGGATGAAGCCGAACTCGATGAGCTCGAAAGCATCATGGCCGAAGAAGATAATGATCTCGTCAAGTGGATCCTCGGAACCGAGCCCACGCCGGAGCGTCTGCAGACGCCGCTGTTTCAGCGCATTGGATCCTACAAGCCCGATTTCGAAGAGATCGCCGAAAGGTTTGGATTAACGAAATGATCCCCGGTTTCGACGCGAAGAAGGTGCTCGCCGCAAGCGAGCCGCTGACGGTCGGTCATGTTCCGGCCGGCATGGAGCCATTCCTGCTTGCAGAGCTGGCAAGAGCCGGCCAGCCGGTCGCCTATGTCATGTCCGACGGTCAGCACATGGCCGACGTCGAACAGATGCTCGGCTTCATCGCGCCCAAAATACCGGTTCTCACCTTGCCCGCCTGGGACTGCCTTCCCTATGACCGTGTTTCGCCGAGTTCCGACACGTCGGCCCGCCGCCTGGCGGCGCTCTCCGGGCTAATCGCCTATCACCGCAAACCGCATGCCGCGATCGTCCTGGTGACCGTCAATGCGATGCTGCAAAAGGTGGCACCGCAGGATGTCATCGAGAGCCTGGCGTTCTCGGCCCGGCCAGGCAATCAGGTACGTATGGACGATATCGCCAGCCGCCTGGAGCGCAACGGCTTCGATCGCGTCGCGACGGTGCGTGAAGTCGGCGAATTTGCCGTGCGCGGCGGCATTCTTGACGTCTTCGTTCCGGGTACGGAAGAGCCGGTGCGCCTCGATTTCTTCGGCGATACGCTGGAAAGCATTCGCAGCTTCGATCCCGCCAGCCAGCGCACGACGGGGCAGGTCCGCTCGCTCGATCTCAATCCGATGAGCGAGGTGACGCTGACGCCGGATACGATCAGCCGCTTCCGCAAGAGCTATCTCTCGGCCTTCGGCGCCGCCACCCGCGATGACGCGCTCTATGTCGCCGTTTCCGAAGGGCGCCGCTATGCCGGCATGGAACACTGGCTGCCGCTGTTCTATGAGAAGCTGGAGACGGTATTCGATTATCTCAGGGGCTTCCGGCTGGTAAGCGACCACACGATACGCGAGGCCGCCGAGGAGCGCTCGAAGCTCGTCTTCGACTATTACGACGCCCGCCTGAACTCCGGCCAGCAAGGCAAGGGCCAGATGGCGCAGGGCACGCCATACAAGCCCGTTACCCCGGGCCAGCTCTATCTCGATGGCAAGGCCTTCGGGAATGCGCTCGATGCGTTCGGCGCCGTCCGCATATCGCCTTTCAACGAGCATGAGGGCGAGGCGCGCCGCGTTGTGAGCCTCGAAGCCCGGCAAGGGCTGCGCTGGGCGCGATCTGCGACTGACAGCGCCGATAGCGAGCGTGTCAACGTGTTCGACGCTGTCGTCAAGCATATTGCCGACAAGCGTGCCACTGGCAGCAAGGTGCTGATCACAGCCTGGACCGAAGGCTCGCTCGACCGCCTGCTGCAGGTGCTGGCCGAGCATGGGCTGGCACGTGTCAAGACGATCGAGGCTTTCAAGGACCTTGGTGGCTTGGCGAAAGGCGAGGCGGCCGCCGCCGTGCTTAGCCTGGAGGCCGGTTTCGAGGCCGGCGATCTGGTCATCATCGGCGAACAGGATATTCTCGGTGACCGCATGGTGCGCCGCTCCAAGCGCCGCAAGCGGGCCGCCGATTTCATCTCGGAAGTGGCCGGTCTCGACGAAGGCTCGATCGTCGTTCATGCCGAACACGGCATAGGCCGTTTCGTCGGGCTGAGAACCATCGAGGCGGCGGGTGCGCCACACGCTTGTCTCGAATTGCTCTATGCCGACGAGGCCAAGCTCTTCCTGCCGGTCGAAAACATCGATCTTCTCTCGCGCTATGGCGGCGAGGGCACCGAGGCCCAGCTCGACAAGCTCGGCGGCGGCGCCTGGCAGATGCGCAAGGCCAAGCTCAAGAAGCGCCTGCTTGACATGGCGGGCGCCTTGATCCGCGTCGCGGCTGAACGCCTGACGCGCCATGCGCCTGTGCTGGCGACGCCGGACGGCCTCTATGACGAGTTTGCCGCCCGCTTCCCCTATGACGAAACCGACGACCAGATGAACGCCATCGAGGCGGTGCGCGAGGATCTCGGCGCTGGCCGGCCGATGGATCGCCTCGTCTGCGGCGACGTCGGCTTCGGCAAGACGGAAGTGGCGCTGCGTGCCGCCTTCGTCGCCGCGATGAACGGCGCTCAGGTCGCCGTCGTCGTTCCCACAACCTTGCTCTCCCGCCAGCACTTCAAGACCTTCTCGGAGCGCTTCCGCGGCCTGCCGATCCGCATCCAGCAGGCGTCACGCCTGGTCGGCGCCAAGGACCTGGCGCTTACCAAGAAGGAAGTGGCTGAAGGCAAGACGGATATTGTCGTCGGCACGCATGCGCTGCTGGGCGCCGGCATCCAGTTCGCCAATCTCGGCCTTCTCGTCATCGACGAGGAGCAGCATTTCGGCGTCAAGCACAAGGAGCGCTTGAAGGAGCTGAAGAGCGACGTGCATGTGCTGACGCTCTCGGCAACGCCGATCCCGCGCACGCTGCAGCTTGCCATGACCGGCGTGCGTGAGCTGTCGCTCATCACCACGCCGCCAGTCGACCGCATGGCGGTGCGCACCTTCATCTCGCCCTTCGATTCGCTCGTTATCCGCGAAACGCTGATGCGCGAGCATTACCGTGGCGGTCAGAGCTTCTATGTCTGCCCGCGCCTCGCCGATCTTGCCGATATCCATGCCTTCCTGCAATCGGATGTGCCGGAGCTGAAGGTGGCTGTCGCCCACGGCCAGATGCCGGCCGGCGAGCTGGAAGACATCATGAACGCCTTCTACGAGGGCCGTTATGACGTGCTGCTATCGACCACTATCGTCGAATCCGGTCTCGACGTGCCGACGGCCAACACGCTAATCGTCCATCGCGCTGACATGTTCGGCCTTGCCCAGCTCTATCAGCTCCGCGGCCGTGTCGGCCGTTCCAAGGTCCGCGCCTTCGCGCTCTTCACGCTGCCTGTCAACAAGGTGCTGACGACGACAGCGGAGCGCCGGCTGAAAGTGCTGCAATCGCTGGATACGCTTGGCGCAGGCTTCCAGCTTGCCAGCCACGATCTTGACATCCGAGGCGCCGGCAATCTGCTCGGCGAGGAACAGTCCGGCCATATCAAGGAAGTCGGCTTCGAGCTTTACCAGCAGATGCTCGAGGAGGCCGTCGCCGAGGTCAAGGGTGTCGACGAGATCCAGGATACCGGCTGGTCGCCACAGATCTCCGTCGGCACGCCGGTCATGATCCCCGACGCCTATGTGCCGGACTTACATCTGCGCATGGCGCTCTATCGCCGTCTGGGCGAAATCACCGAGATCAAGGAAATCGACGGTTTCGGCGCCGAATTGATCGATCGGTTCGGGCCGATGCCGATCGAGGTCCAGCATCTGCTGAAGATCGTCTACATCAAGTCGCTCTGCCGCATCGCCAATGTCGAGAAGCTCGATGCTGGCCCGAAGGGCGTCGTCGTGCAGTTCCGCAACAAGGAATTCCCGAACCCGGCCAATCTCGTCGGCTACATCGGCAAGCAGGGCACGATGGCAAAGATCCGCCCCGACCACAGCGTGTTCCTCACCCGCGACTTGCCGACGCCGGAGAAGAGGCTACAGGGCGCGGCTGTGGTGATGACGCAGCTGGCGGAATTGGCAAAGTAGGGACGGTAATTGGCAGCCCTGTGATATTGGCCCGTTTTCGGCCCATTGCGGTCTACGTGGAAGCACGATGCCACCCATCGCCATCGAGAGCACAGCAATCCACGGCCGAGCCTTCCAGACAGCCGACGCGATGAACCCTGTCAACGCGAGCGCAAAATCGTCTGAATTTGAGCGCCGCGCTGGTCCACACGGGGCGATAAAGAGCCGCGCCGAGAATGCCGACTACGGCAGCGTTCGCGCCATGCATGGCGGCTTGAGCCATCCGGCGCTTCTGTAGGCTGTCCCAGAACGGCAACGCGCCCAAGAGCAGCAAGAATTCAGGCAGAAGGATCGCGACTAGGCAGATCGCTGCGCCAAACAGGCCATCGGGGGCAGGCCCCCATGACAGCGCCGAGACAGGCGGCGGCCAATCTAACGCTCTGCGGTCCGACGCTCGTCTAACGCCAAGTTTTTTGAGATAATAAGTATTCCGCAGATCAACCGATCTGCTCAATTGTCGAGGGAGGATGTCCTATGCCACTTTTCGTAACAACAGGGTGCTATACAGCCACTTCAGCGAAGGGAATGATTGACAATCCATCGAACCGAGAAAAGGCGGCCCGTGGCGTCATGGAAGCAGCGGGCGGGAAACTGCATTCTTTCTATCTCACGACCGGCGAAACCGACTGGATGGCAATCACGGAATTCGACGATGGTGCTGACCTGATCCCCGCACTTCTCGTCATCAGCGCATCGGGAGCCGTATCGAATGTCAAAACCGTGCGAGCCTACACGGGCGCGGAATTCAAGGCTGCGCAACAGAAGGCGGGCACAATCGCATCTTCCTACAAGCCCCCGGCAAAATAAGCAGACCACTGGTTGAAACATCTCTGGCAGCGGATCGAACCTCCGCTGCCAGAAACGATGTGTCGGCGCGCAATGAGGCTGCATTCGATCGCGGCATGCCCCGCGAGAACGGCCATCCGGTTCGCGTAACAGAGTCCGTGCGGTCTCCAACTCTTTGGAGACGACGCCCGTGACATCCATGATGCAACGGCTAAAATCCGTGGCCGCCGCTCAATTCATCCCAGCCCGCGCCTCGGACTTCATCTTGGCAATATCACGCAGTGCGCCTGCCAGCACATCCGGCGTCTGAGCGCCGCTAACCGCGTATTGCTGGTCGAAGATGAAGAAGGGGACGCCGGTGACGCCGATCTTCTGGGCGGCTTCGATCTCGCCGACAATCAGGTCGCGATCGGCGTCGGAGGCGAGAAGTGTCGCGATGACGGAGCGGTCAAGGCCAGCCTTTTCGGCGATATCGAGCAAAACTGCGTGATCCCCGACGTTGCGGCCCTCTTCGAAATTAGCCTTGAACAGCGCGTCGACGACCTTGTCCTGTTTTTCGCGGCTTTCGGTGACGGCCCAATGGATGAGGCGGTGCGCGTCGAGCGTGTTCGGACCGATCTTGATGGCGTCGAAATCGAACTTGATTCCCACCTCGCGGCCGAGATCCGTCAGCATCTTGTGCCCCTGCGCGACACGCTCCGCGCCGCCTAGCTTCTGCTCGAGCGCCTTCTTCTGGTCGACGCCTTCGGGCGGATAGTCCGGGTTCAGGCGGTAGGGCCGCCAGTTGAGGTCGACGCCCACCTCGTCCTGCACCTCGGCAATCGCCAGCTCCAGCCGGGCCTTGCCGAGATAGCACCATGGGCAGACGACGTCCGAGACGATGTCGATCGTGATGCGTTCCATGGTTCTTTCCTTTCGGTTCCGAAAGCATGTCGAGCAAACGCTTACAGCAGCTTTGCGATAACGACATACGTAAATAAAAGACCTCAAGCGCAGGATGCGAATTTGAAAAATCGCAATGCGCTTTGGCTCGTTTCCACCATCTAAGCTTTTGCGGGGACGGCTTCAACCAGTTACCGAAAGGGAACCAGCGTGAACGCAGCGCATATTATTGTGCGGATGCATCCCACCAGGCGGGCAGCTGATAGCCGTAGAGCGGCAATGTCTCGGGATGGGCGACGTGGCTGCGCCGTGCCACCCATTGCTGCGCGATGTGATAAAGCGGCGCAACATAATAGCCTGATATCAGGATCCGATCGAAGGATCGCACGGCATCGCGGAATTCTTCGGCCGAATGCGCCGTCAGGAAATGATCGATCAGCATATCGACATCTGGATCCGCGACTCCTGCGAAATTCAGGCTGCCCGGCGTCTTCGCGGCAACGGAACCCCAGCGCCCGACCTGCTCGATACCTGGCGATAGCGATGACGGATAGGATTTGATGATCACGTCGTAGTCGTAATTGGTCGTACGCAGCTGGTACTGCGAATCATCGACGGTACGAATGGTGACCGCGATGCCGAGCAACGCCAGCGAGCGGCGATAGGCGATGGCGATGCGCTCCTGATCGGCATTCTGCGTCATGATCTCGAAGTTGAGCTGCCGACCGGTGCTGTCGACCATGCGTTCGCCCTTGATCGAGTAGCCGCCTTGCTTGAGAAAATTGACGGCCTTCCGCAGGATCTTGCGGTCGCGGCCGGAACCGTCGCTGATCGGGAGCTTGTAAGTGCCATCAAGCACGTCGGCGTCGATGTGGTCCTTGATCGGGCCGAGCATGGCAAGTTCGTTGGCATCGGCGGGAACACCGAAGGAGGACAGATCGGAATTCTGCCAGTAGCTCTCGGTGCGCGTATAGGCGCTGGAGGCAAGGTTGCGGTTGAACCATTCGAAATCGAAGGCAAGCGCCAGGCCCTTGCGCACATTCTTGTCGGCAAAGATCGGCCGGCGCGTGTTGAAGACGAAGCCCAGCATGCCGCTCGGCAGCTTCGGCGTAAACGTCTCTTTTACCACGGCTCCGGCGCCTACGGCCGGGAAGTTATAGGCCTTCTGCCAATGGGCGGGGCTGCCATCCTGATAGATATCGAGATCGCCCTTCTTGAAGGATTCGAATACGGTCGTGTCCTGCAGGAAGTAGTTCACCGCGATCTGATCGTAATTGTCGATACCGACCTTCGTCGGGATATTCCTGCCCCAGTAATCGGGATTGCGCTCGAAAACGATTCGCTGGCCGGGGTCGACGCTTTTCACCCGATAGGGGCCAGAGCCGATTGGGGTGCCGAGCGTCGTGCGCTCAAAGCTGTCGGGGTCGGTCGCGTGCTTCGGCAGGATGGGCAGCGACGATGCGATGATCAGCGGCGTCTCGCGGTTACCCTTCTCGTTAAAGCGGACCAGCACGCCGTGATCGCCGATTTTCTCGATACTGGCGATCGTTTCGAGCCAGGAAGAGAAGGGAACTCGGCCCTTGTCGCGCAGGAGCTGGAAGGTAAAGATCACGTCATCCGGCGTCACCGGCGGCCCATCCGACCATTTGGCATCGGGATTGAGATTGAACTGGATGTAGCTCCGGCTGTCGTCCCATTCGACCGTCTGCGCCAGCAGCCCATAGAGCGTGAATGGCTCGTCGCGCGAGCGCACCATCAGTGGTTCGAATATGAGATTGCCGTACTCAGGGTCCCACATGCCGCGCGCGGTTGTGCGCATGCTCTTCAGAATAAAGGGGTTGAGGTTGTCGAAAGTACCGACGACACCATAGCTGATGCGGCCGCCTTTTTTGACGTCCGGATTGACGTAGGGCAAATGCTTGAAATCCGCCGGCAGCGCCGGCTCGCCATGCATCGCGATGCCATAGAGCGGTTGCGCCGCTGCGGCATTGCACAATGTTGCGAAGAGCAGGAAGACAGCGATCCGGAGCGCTTGCATGGCATCCTTTCCGGTAAGGGTACGATTCGGCCGAACCTTATCATGAGCGTGCCGAATTCAACACGCGACCGTGGAATTCTTAGGTCTCGATAGAAAAGACCAAAGAAACGCTGGATATCCGCGCCGGTGCGATGTAACAGGGGTGCCGGGTTTCTCGGGTCATGTATTTGCCTTATTCATTCGACAGGTGGACGACGGTTTGACCCGAATTGCATGGGACGGCGCGCTGTCGTCCCGCAGCGGATTTCAGGAGGCGGTTTCGCTATGATGTTCAAGACTGACAACAAAATGCGGGCAGGTCTCTCTGCTCTGGCTCTCATGATCGGTGCGGCCATGCCGGCAGCTGTCTTTGCTCAGGATGCGTCCAACGCAGCTCCTGCCGAAGGTGGTGGTAGCGATCCCAACCAGCCGCGTCTCGGCTGGTACAAAACCTGCGCCAAGCAGGACGATGCGGATATCTGCATCGTTCAGAACCTGATCATGGCCAACAACGGCCAGCTCGTTACGGCAGTCGGCCTTATCTCCGTCGACGGCAAGGTTAACCGCAAGATCCTGCAGATTTCGGTTCCGACGGCTCGTCTGATCCCGCCTGGCATCACCATGCAGGTTGATGGCGGCAAGGGCCAGAAGCTCGACTACGCAGTCTGCCTTCCCGACAAGTGCACCGCGGAAGTTCCTGTCACCGACGCTATGATCGCTTCGCTGAAGAAGGGCACCGACGTCACCTTCACCTCGATCAACTTCCGTCGCGCGCCGAACCCGATCAAGATCTCGCTGTCCGGCTTTGGCGCTGCCTTTGACGGCCCGGCGATCTCCGACAGCAAGCTTGCCGAAAGCCAGAAGAGCCTGCAGGACAGCATGCAGAAGAAGGCTGAGGAAGCACGCAAGAAGCTGGAAGACGCCCAGAAGGCTGCCAAGCAGCAGTAAGCTGACCGAGAGCTTCATTCATCTTACGAAAGAAAAAGCCCGGATCGCTCCGGGCTTTTTCTTTGCCCATCGCCAATCCCTGCGCACTGTGTCACCCAAACGAAAAGGGAAGGCGTTGGGGCACCTTCCCTCGGAAATGGTTGGAATTTGGAGACGCCTAGTGGGCGAGGCTCATCTTGGGTTTGAGCTGGCCGGTCGGCGCCTGATCAAAAATCTGGGCGACGTGCGGATTGCGGAGCGGAACGCCGCTCTCGTCGTTGACCAGATTCTGTTCCGATACGTATGCGACATATTCCGTCTCGTCATTTTCGGCGAGAAGGTGGTAGAAGGGCTGGTCCTTGCTGGGACGCACTTCGGCCGGGATGGAATTCCACCATTCCTCGGTATTTGCGAATTCCGGATCGACATCGAAGATGACACCACGGAAGGGGAACATCCGGTGTCGAACCACGTCGCCAATATTGAATTTTGCGTTTCGTTGTTTCATGGCACGACTTCCTTTCAATTCATCATGTGGTGGCTTTTACCACTGATATCAAGGATTTTGCCCTCGTTCTGTTATCGAACTGTCACAGTCGGCTCGGTTCTACTTCGAATGCCGAGCAAGGGAGCCGATAGTGAAAACTCCATGCGATGGGACGCCTGCCACCTGCTGCCCATTATAGAGAAAGCCCCGGCAGGCCGGGGCTCAGACCGCTGACAAACCCGTCGATATTTTCGGCGGGTTTTGTGTTTGCGGATTGATGCTTTTGAGAAGGTGGCGTTTCGATTTTGTTGAAACGGCCTGATCTGCTCAGGCCATGCTTGGCTTTGGCGCCTTTGTGAGGGCCATTGCGATCTTCTTGATGTTCTGGGCGGCGGCAGCCAGCAGGCACTGGCATCTGACGCACACGAGACTTCGGAAGCGGGCGTATCGGTGACCGTGGAGTTGCTTGGCATCGGCAAAGGAGCGCTCGACCGTCTCCTTCCGCCGCTTGTAGATCGCCTTGCCCCAGGATGTCTTGCGGTGGGCGTCGGTGCGCTCGCGG
>NZ_FMAH01000008.1 GCF_900094545.1 Martinezella miluonensis | reverse complement strand
TTCAAAACGCATCACTGCGATAATAATGAGGTGTATTCTCTTGTTCAAAACGTAACCGTCGAAGTCTCTTTCCAGAACCGAAATCTCTTCCGATCCCGCAAGCTTCGCCGCCCACGTTTCTCTTTCTTCTCATCTTCAATTGTCAAATAACAGACCAGAAAACCCAGTCGAAATCCATTCCTGCAATCCCAGGCACCTAAGCCCAGAACCATCAATCAGCATCGCAGCCAATCCAGGAAACACTAGAGCGAAGGTCTTCGTCGCCAGCAGCGCCGCCGCCCTCGTCAGTGATCGGGCTTATAGACCCTACCAAACGACATAGTCAACACCACGATTGTAAAAATTCTGACATTTTTTCAAGTGGCTGGTTTTAAACAGAATTTTGATGTGCCAGTGCGGAAATTGGGGTTTTCTACCTGATTGGATAGGTTTTCCGGAATCATTTTACGCCTTTTGCCGGAATCATCCAGATCAGCCCCCACAAACCGGTTCAAACGGCCTCGCCGACACACTCGCTCGACGTCTCATTGCCAGCAAAACGCCCAGGACCTAATAGACATCAGACGAACAAAGGAAGCGGAGCATGTTGCTTCTTCATGAAGAGCGGGCACAAGCAGCCGCGCCGTGCGGGTCCGGCACTATTCCATACAATGCGATGCGGAGCCGGCAGACGTGACATATAGAGTGCCTCCATTACCGGAACTTCCGGTCTCGCATGTGCTTGGTGATATCGGCACTGCACTGGCCGACCGTCGGCGTGCCGTGCTTTCCGCGCCGCCCGGCGCCGGCAAGACGACTCTGGTGCCGCTCTATCTATTGGGCCAGGACTGGCGCGGCGACGACAGGATCATTCTTCTGGAGCCGCGGCGGCTGGCGGCAAGGGCGGCGGCTGCCCGAATGGCCTCGCTGCTCGGTGAACAGGTCGGCGATACTGTCGGCTATCGCATGCGACTCGACAACCGCATCTCCTCCAAGACCCGCATCGAGGTGGTGACCGAAGGTGTGTTCGCGCGGATGATCCTCGACGACCCCGAGCTTTCCGGCATCTCCACCGCCATCTTCGACGAGTTCCACGAGCGGTCGCTGGATGCGGATTTCGGCCTGGCGCTGGCACTCGACGTGCAGTCGGCGCTGAGGGAGGACCTGCGTATCCTCGTGATGTCGGCGACGTTGGACGTGGAGCGTGTCGCTACCCTCCTCGACCATCCGCCCATCATCGAAAGCATGGGCCGCAGCTTTCCGATCGATATCCGCCATCAGGATCGGCCCGCGGGAGAGCGGATCGAAGATACCGTGACACGGGCGATCCTCGATGCGCATGCGAGCGAAGAGGGCTCGATCCTGGCCTTCTTGCCGGGACAGGCCGAGATCACCCGGACGGCGGAACGGCTCGAAGGCCGGTTCGGCCCGGAGACGATGATCGCGCCGCTTTACGGCAATCTCAGCCAGAAGGAGCAGGATGCGGCCATCCGGCCTGCGCCGCAGGGCACGCGCAAGATCGTGCTTGCCACCTCCATCGCCGAAACCTCCATCACCATCGATGGGGTGCGTATCGTCATCGACAGCGGCCAGCAGCGGCTGCCGGTCTTCGAGGCTTCGACCGGCATTACGCGGCTCGAGACGGTGCGCGTATCGCGCGCCTCGGCCGATCAGCGGGCCGGACGCGCTGGCCGAACCGAGCCGGGCATCGCCATCCGCCTGTGGCATCCGGGCCAGACGGCGGCCATGCCTGCCTTTACGCCGCCGCAGATCCTTTCCAGCGATCTCTCGGGCCTTGCGCTCGATTTGGCACATTGGGGCGTGCAGGATCCGGCAACGCTTTCCTTCATGGACCAGCCGCCGGCGACGACGCTTGCCGAGGCGCGAGCACTCCTGCGGCAGCTGGGAGCGCTCGACGCGGAAAACGGGCTGACGACGCATGGCCGGCTGATGCGTGAACTCGCTTTACCGCCGCGGCTGGCAGCGATGGTCATCTCGGCTGCGGAGTTCGGCCAGGCGCGGGAAGCGGCGTTGCTGGCCGTGCTGCTGACGGAACAGGGGCTCGGCGGCCAGAGCATCGATCTGGAGGACCGGCTGCGGCGCTTCAAGACAGAGAAGGGCGAGAGAGCGGAGGCGGCGCGACGCTTAGCCGGGCGACTCGCGCAGGCCGCTAGCAACGGCGGCAACCCCGCCTCTGCCACGCCGCAGCTCGCCGGTTCGTTATTGCTGCATGCCTTTCCCGATCGGATCGCCCTGCAGCGCGGCGGGCGGGGCCGCTTCGTCATGGCGAATGGGCGCGGCGCAGAGCTGCCGGAAACCGAGCGTCTTGCCGGCTCACAGATGCTCGTGATCGCCGATCTGACCGGCCGCGCAGCGCAGGCGCGCATCCTTGCCGCGGTGGAGACTTCCCGCGCCGATGTCGAAGAGCACTTGCCGGGCGAGATCCGCACGGAGGATCAGAGCTTTTTCGACAGAGCAAGTCGGCAGGTCCGCGCGCGGCGAGCGACAAGGCTCGGCGCCATCATCTTCGAGGAAACGCCCCTGCCGCGTCCCTCCGGCGAGCAGGCGGCCAAGGCGCTGGCCGAGGGCATTCACGAACTAGGGGTCGGTGTGCTGCCTTTTTCTAAAGAGGCGGCGCAGCTGCGAGACAGGATCGGCTTCCTATATAGGACTATCGGCGAGCCTTGGCCGGATATGAGCGACGAAGCCCTGGTTACCCGGCTAGACGAGTGGTTCACGCCGTTTCAGACCGAAGCGCGCGGGCTCTCCGATATCTCGGCCGGCGGGCTTTCCAACGGGCTGATGGCGCTGGTCCCGCACGAGCTACAGCGCGATCTTGCTCGGATGGCGCCGACGCATTTCGAAGCGCCGACCGGGCAGCGCCATCCCATACAATATGACGGCGAGGAGCCGCTGCTGACCATCCGCGTCCAGGAACTGTTCGGGCTGAAACAACACCCAAGCGTCGGCGGCGGCCGGTTGCCGTTGCTGCTGGAGTTGACATCGCCGGCCCATCGCCCGATTCAGACGACGCGCGACCTGCCCGGTTTCTGGGCCGGATCCTGGCGGGATGTGCGCGCCGACATGCGCGGGCGCTACCCGAGGCATCCTTGGCCGGAAGATCCGGCAGAAGCCTTGCCGACCACACGCGCCAAGCCACGAGGGACATGACGATGGCACGCTTCTTCCGGGGATTGGAAAAACTGTCCGATGCGGAGATCAAGGCGCAGGACGACCATCACAGCAGTCGGCGGCTGAGGCTGCAGACGCTGGTGCGCTTGCGCTGGCTCGCGGTCGGTGGCCAGACGGCAACTGTCATGATCGTCGCCTTCTGGCTGAAATTCCCCATGCCGCTCATGCCGTGCTGCGTGCTGATCGCCTGTCTTGCCTGGATCAACTTCTTCCTGACCCTGCGCTTTCCGCCGACGCACCGGTTGGAGCCGCCGGCCGCCTTCGCGCTGCTCGGCCTCGATCTTCTGCAGCTCTGCGGGCTGCTGCTGATCACGGGCGGGCTTGCCAACCCCTTCTCGGTGCTGGTCTGCGTGCCTGTCATCATTTCCTTCGCCTCGCAGCCGATCCGCTACAGCATGACGCTGATCGCGCTTGCGATGATCTGCATCACCGGGCTCGCCTTCTCGCCCTTCCCGCTCCCTTGGTATGAAGGCGTCGCCGTGAACGTACATAGCGTCATGCAGCTGGGCGTCTGGTGCTCCATCGCCTCGACCATGGCCTTTGCCGCTTTCTATGCCTATCGCGTCTCCATGGAGGCCTCGCAGCTCGCCGATGCGCTCTCGGCGACGGAACTGGTGCTGCAGCGGGAAAAGCATCTTTCGCAGCTCGACGGACTGGCAGCGGCGGCGGCACACGAGCTCGGCACGCCGCTTGCGACCATCAGCGTCGTCGCCAAGGAAATGGAACGCGAGCTGCGCGAGGACGACCGTTTTCGCGAGGATGTGGCGCTGCTGCGCAGCCAGAGCGAAAGATGCCGCGACATCCTGCGCCGGCTGACAACGCTTTCTTCGGAAGACGAGGCGCATATGCGGCGGCTGACGCTGTCTTCGATGATGGAGGAGATCATCGCCCCGCATCGCGAGTTCGGCATCATGCTGGAGCTGATCGAAAAGAGCCCGCGCTCCGGCGAGCCTGTCCTCAACCGCAATGCCGGCATCATGTATGGGCTCGGCAACCTCATCGAAAATGCCGTCGACTATGCCCGCAAGACGGTAACCGTCACCGTGGAATACACCGTCGAGACCCTGACCATCGTCATCGAGGACGACGGCAGCGGCTATTCGCCGGAAATACTGGCACGGATCGGCGAGCCCTATGTCACCTCGCGCCAGCGCGACGACACGGCAGGCGGCCTTGGTCTCGGCCTCTTCATCGCCAAGACGTTGCTGGAGCGCTCCGGTGCCGCCCTCTCCTTCACTAACCGCGATCCCGAAAGGCCGGGGGCCTGCGTCCGCGTCGAATGGCCGCGCGTGTTGATCGACAGTAATTCGACAAAATGATTTTGACGGCTTAAAACAACCCTCGTCAAAATCGGTAGGATATGCAGGCGGATGGTCGCCGGGATAGAAGATAGAATGACGGATAAAGAGATCGCTGCCCCGCATGCCGGGGACAAGGATTCCGCGGCCCATATCGGCGCGGATGCGACATTGCTGATCGTCGATGATGACGGCCCTTTCCTCCGCCGGCTGGCGCGCGCGATGGAAACGCGGGGCTTCGTGGTCGAAACAGCGGAATCGGTGGCGGAAGGTGTCGCCAAGACCAAGGCCAACCCGCCGAAATACGCGGTCGTCGACCTGCGCCTCGGCGATGGCAACGGCCTCGATGTCATCGAGGCCATTCGCCAGCGGCGTGACGATACGCATATCGTCGTGCTGACGGGTTATGGGAACATCGCGACGGCAGTGACCGCCGTCAAGCTCGGCGCGCTTGACTATCTCGCCAAACCCGCCGATGCGGACGACGTCTTTGCCGCGCTGACGCAGCGCCCCGGTGAGAAGGCGGAAGTGCCGGAAAACCCAATGTCGGCCGACCGGGTTCGCTGGGAGCACATCCAGCGCGTCTATGAAATGTGCGAGCGCAACGTTTCCGAGACGGCCCGGCGGCTGAACATGCATCGCCGCACGCTGCAGCGCATCCTTGCCAAGCGCGCGCCGAAATAGGCTATTCGGACGCGAAGGATTTGCCCGTCGCCCATTCGGCCAGCATCAGGCGCTGGGCGGCGGCACGCGAGAAATTCAGCGTCACCGACTTGCGCGTCGCCGGCGACAGGCGATGCTCCGGCGCCTCGCGGATGATATGAGCGCCATACCCATCGGATAGAAACAGCCCGCAATCCTCCGGAAAGATATCCAACGGCACGTCCTTGTGGGTGGCGAAGAACATCCTATCGCAATGCTGCCGATATTCGGGCCATTTGCGGTCGACCCGGAAATCCTCGATCGAGGTTTTGATCTCGATGATCCAGATCTCGCCCTTTTCCGAAAGACTGATGAGGTCGGCGCGGCGGCCGCTCGCCAACGGCAACTCCGGCAGCACAGCGTGACGCATGTCGTGTAGTAATAGTTGTACGCCCTTGCGTACAAGCATGGCCCGTTCCGACTGCCGGCCATCTATTAACGGATTGTTATTATAAACGTTCAAAATCGTCATGAATTGCCTCAAGGACAGGCAAGCATTGTTGCAAAAAAACCATGTCCCTCTAATTTGCGCGGCGGCGCTATTTTGTAGCGTCAGAGCAGCTTGCAAAGTTTAGTTTAATGGAAAATAAACCGTAGACAAAGATGGTAGATAACCATCCGATCCCCGCCACAAAATTTCAAGAGACTTCCATGCGCATCCGTAATGCTATGACCGCACTCGGCCTTGTCGCAATGCTCGCATCGGCTGGCTATGCCACCACTGCCGCAGCCGCGCCGACCGCTACCGCAAAAACCGCCGCAGAGACCATAAAGACCTTCGATGGCGACTATGGCATCACCAGCGATAACGGCTTCCAGCTGCCGGCGATCCCAATCCAGAAGGTGAAGCCGCAGTTCCGCCGCCAGATCGTCGAATACAAGTCCGACGAAGCTGAAGGCACGATCATCGTCAACACGCGCGAGCGCCACCTTTATTACATCCTCGGCAACGGCGAAGCGATGCGTTACGGCATCGGCGTCGGCAAGCAGGGCTTCTCCTGGTCCGGCACCGCTTACGTCGCCTGGAAGCAGGAATGGCCGAGCTGGCATCCGCCGAAGGAAATGGCCGTCCGCCGTCCGGAAATCGCCAAGTATGTCGATGGCGGCATGAACCCGGGCCTTTCCAACCCGCTCGGTGCGCGTGCCATGTACCTCTACAACGAAAAGGGCCAGGACACGCTGTTCCGCCTGCACGGTACGCCGGAATGGGCTTCGATCGGCACGGCCGCTTCCTCCGGCTGCATTCGCCTGATCAATCAGGACGTGATCGATCTCTACAGCCGCGTCCTGCCGGGTCACAGCACGAAGGTCATCGTTATCCAGTAATTCGCTGGCATCGGGATTGAAAAAGGCCGCCGGATCGCTATCCGGCGGCCTTTTTGTTTGGAGAACTCGGGGGCGACCCTATACCGCTCCACCCGCCCTCATCCTTGCCGTCGAAGCGTCAGCGCAACGACAAGGCCTCTAAGGATCGAGGCGGCCTCTGACGGAGAGAAAGGATCAACCCGCCTGCTTTGCCTTCAGTTCGATACGGCGTCGATGCAGAACCGGCTCCGTATAGCCGTTCGGCTGCTCCCGCCCCTTGAGCACGAGATCGAGCGCTGCCTGGAAGGCGACAGAATCGTCGAAATTGCCTGACATGGCGACGTAGTTGGGATCATCGGCATTCTGCTGATCGACCACGGCGGCCATGCGCTTCATCGTCTCGACGATCTGCGCTTCGCTGATGACCTTATGGTGCAGCCAGTTGGCCATATGCTGCGCCGAGATGCGCAGGGTGGCGCGGTCTTCCATCAGGCCGACATTGTTGATGTCGGGTACCTTGGAGCAACCAACGCCCTGATCCACCCAGCGGACGACATAGCCGAGGATGCCCTGGCAGTTGTTGTCGATCTCGCGCTGGATTTCCTCCGGCGTCCAGTTCGGCCGCGAGGCAACCGGCACCGAGAGGATATCGGAAAGCTTGGCGCGGGCGCGGCTCTTCAGGCTCTTCTGGACGTCGGCGACATTGACGCGGTGATAGTGGGTGGCGTGCAGCGTCGCAGCCGTCGGAGACGGCACCCAGGCGGTGTTGGCGCCGGCCTTGGGATGAGCGATCTTCTGCTCCAGCATGGCCGCCATCAGGTCGGGCATGGCCCACATGCCCTTGCCGATCTGGGCGTGGCCGGACAGGCCGCATTCGAGGCCGATATCGACATTCCAATTCTCATAGGCACTGATCCAGGCCGCCTGCTTCATGTCGCCCTTGCGGATCATCGGGCCGGCTTCCATCGAAGTATGGATCTCGTCGCCGGTACGATCGAGGAAGCCGGTATTGATGAAGACGACGCGCTCGCGGGCGGCGCGGATGGCTTCCTTGAGGTTGACCGTGGTGCGGCGCTCCTCGTCCATGATGCCCATCTTCATCGTGTTTCTGGGCATGCCGAGCAGATCTTCGACGCGCGAGAAGATGTCGACAGCGAAGGCGACTTCTTCCGGCCCGTGCATCTTCGGCTTGACGACATACATCGAGCCGGTGCGGGAATTCTTGCGGCGGCCGTTCGGGCCGACATCGTAGAGCGCGATCAGACCGGTGATGACGGCATCCATAACGCCTTCCGGCACCTCGTTGCCGTCGCGGTCGAGAATGGCCGGGTTGGTCATCAGGTGGCCGACATTGCGCACCAGCATCAGCGAGCGGCAATGCAGATCGAAGGTGCTGCCATCCGGCGCGGTATAGGTGACGTCGGGATTGAGACGGCGTGTGAAGGTCTTGCCACCCTTTGCGACTTCCTCCGTCAGGTCGCCCTTCATCAGGCCGAGCCAGTTGCGATACACTTCAGCCTTATCCTCGGCGTCGACGGCTGCGATCGAATCCTCGCAATCCATGATCGTCGTGATGGCCGATTCCAGGCGAACGTCGGAAATGCCGGCCGGATCCGCCTTGCCGATAGTCGTGCTCGTGTCGATGACAACTTCGATATGGATGCCGTTCTGCTTCAGCAGGATATGCGTCGGGGTGGCTGGAGCGCCCAGGTAGCCGGCGAAATGGCCGCCATCGGCCAGTTTCGACGCGCCGCCCTTAGTCGCGATCGCCAGGGCACCATCCTTCACGACAAGGCCGGTGACATCCTTCCAGCTTGCGCCATCAAGCGGCACCGTCGAATCGAGGAAATCGCGAACCCAGACAATAACCTTCTCGCCACGCTTGGGATTATAGCCCCTGCCCTTCTCGGCGCCGTCGGTCTCGGGAATGGCATCCGTGCCGTAAAGCGCATCATAGAGCGACCCCCAGCGGGCGTTGGCGGCATTCAGCGCGTAGCGGGCATTCATGACGGGAACGACGAGCTGCGGGCCGGCGATCTCAGATATTTCCGGGTCCACATTGGCGGTCGAAATCGTGAAGGCCGGGCCTTCCGGCACGATGTAGCCGATTTCGCGGAGGAAGGTTTCATAAGCGGCAAGATCGACCGGCGCGCCGTTTTTCCGATACCAGTCATCGATCGCCACCTGCATGCGATCACGCTTGGCGAGCAATTCGCGGTTCTTCGGTGCGAGATCGTGGACAATTTTAGAAAAGCCGGCGAAGAAGGCATCGGGGTCGATGCCCGAGCCCGGAAGGGCTTCCTTGACGAGGAAATCGTAAAGTACCGGTTCGATCTGCAGCCCGTTCTTCTCAATGCGGCTCATGCCAAATACTCCTCAAGGCCATTTATGGCTCAATTTTCCTATGGTGCCACTTTGCTGACGGTTTCGCCCTCAGTCAATTTGGTAATAGTTCGAAAGATTTATGCAATACGGGAAACAATTGACTTACGTTGATCCGGAGGCGGCAAAAACACCCTATCGCCGCGTCACCCGCATCGGCAGTCCGCCGCGCGGCTGGGTCGTCAGCTTCTGCACCGGCCAAGGATCGGTCTCATCCGTCGCATCGAAACGGAAACGGCGCATCATCACGGCAAGAGCGATGACGGCCTCCTGAAGTGCGAACGTGGCACCGATGCAGACACGCGGACCCGCGCCAAAAGGCAGATACTGGAAGCGATTGATCTTGGCCCGGTTTTCCGGAAGGAAGCGCTCCGGCATGAAGGCACGCGGCTTTTCCCAGTAGAGCTCATGACGATGCAGCGTCCAAGGCATGATCAGCACGGTGATTCCCTTCGGGATCGCCACGCGCTCGCCCTTGGCGCTCGTCCATTCGTCGTCGGCAATCGCGGCTCGATTGATCGACGGCGCCGGCGGATAGAGACGCATCGCCTCCTCGAAGGCAGCGCGGACGTGCGGCATCAGGTCGAGCCAGGCGACGGGTTCGGCATCGGTGGCAAGCACCCGATCGATTTCCTCTTCCATGGCATCGCGAATATGCGGGCTGTTGGCGACGCAATAGAGTGTCCAGGCCAACGCGCGAGCCGTCGTTTCATGGCCCGCGCCGATGAAGGTGAGGATATTGTCCTCGATCTCCTCCATCGTCAGCCCGTCGGGACCGGTCTTTTCCAGAAGCAGCGTCAGGAAATCATCCGGCGCGCTCGCGCGGTCCCTGCTCATCTTCTCCAGGCGCTGGTCCATAGCCTTGCGGACGATGCCGCGGAACTTATCGAGCATACGCCGGCCGCCGATGCGGGTGAGACGCGGCACCCAGGCGGGAGCGCGCAGAAGATCCATGGGATCGACCCGGCCCATGCGATGCAGCAGCTCGTTAACGTCGTCGGAAAAATGCTCTCTTTCAGTGACGATCTCGCCGGAAAACAAGGTCTCCGTCAGGATGGCGAAGGTCAGCTCGGTCATGTCAGCAGCGATATCGAACACTGCGCCTTCGCTGCCGATCTCCTCATATTTGTGCAGGTATTCCAGGCTCTGGCCTAGCATCTGGCCGGCGAAACCCTGGGCATGGCGCGGCGTGAAAACCGGGGCAACCGCCTTGCGCGAGCGCTTCCAGACAGGTCCTTCCGCCGTCAGCAGACCATCGCGCAGAATCGGCCGGAGCACGAGCTGGCGGATATCGGCCATGCGATAGTTGGCAGCGTTGTCGACCAGAATATGCTTGATCAGGCCGGGATCATTGACGATCAGCGTCCGCTCGTTGAAGAACTTCGTCTTGATCCAGGGCAACGTATAGGAAGGTTCGCCCCAGAGTTCGAGCGGATTGCGCAGGATGGTTTTGATAATCGTCCATCGCGACGGCGGGACGGTGCGCGGGATCGGCGCCGGCGGGGAGAAGGCTTCCGGAATCATATCCATGGGATCAATTCTCCTCGAAGACCGGGCGGTTGCGCGATCTGACGCAGCCGGAGCGGTGCGCCCATCCGATATGGTGAGCGCCACTCGCGAAATCCAGGCGGTAAAACGCCGCGCGTGCCGCCTAAAGCGCATCGCGATTTGTCAAATTCGCTTTTTAGCGTTTCAGGTCTTTGACTTCACGCGTGCCGTTATCGCAAACCGCTGCACACTTTTGCGCGGCTGCTTTAAAGCAGCGACTTCAGGTCGCTCAGCTTATCATTGATGAGCCAGCCGTAGTAGTTCTCTTCCGGCCAGACGGGCTGCGAAGAGCCCCTGTTCTTGGCGGCAAGGGCGGCAGCGCGCTTGCGGGTGTTGCCGAGATTGTAGAGCGTCGCGGTGATGCCGGGATTGCCGGAAATATCCATACCGGCGATCGAACGATAGTCATCGATCGATTTGCGGATCGAGGCCGCGACGAAGGCGAGCGACAGATCCGGATCCATGATCGCCTTGTAGACACCGCCTGCATCCTTCTCGTCCAGCTTCGCGACGCCCGAGGTGCGGCTGACCAGATCGGAAAGTTCAAGCGCCGTCAGCGGATTGACCTGACCGAGACCAAAGGTCTGCCCGGCATAGAAGGGCTGGAAGAAAACAGCGCTGAAACGATTGTCGGGATAGGATTTGCCGCCGACGGTCTTGCCGCGGAAATCATCTTCCCAGACATCCTCGCGGCAGATCCAGAGGCTGTAGGAGTCCTTCTTGCTCTTGCAGGCGTCGAATTGCGGCCGGGCGATGAAATCGTCGACGTTTTCGCCGTTATAGGCGAAGCGGAAGCTCTGGCCGGCATAGGATGCAGCTTTAACGTAGTAGGACTGCAGGCCGTCATAGGCGTCAACATTATAGGTATGCTCGCCGACGATCGCACCGATGATGTGGATGGGTTCGATGCCATAGGCACGCGCCGTCGATTTGATCTTCGACATCAGCCTAGTGTCGGTCGCCAGCAGCTCACGAACCTTCTGATACTTGCGTTCGAAGGTGGAGTTGGTGCCGCGCGTGCGCCGCACGGAGGCGCCGGGAACGGGCGGCTGCTCGGCATTGCGGTTGCCCGGAGGCACCACGCTCGCCGCATCCGCATAGGCGGGGATCCAGGAGAGGCTGGCGACTGCCAGAAGAAGGGTGATCAGTATACGTCGCAAGATGGCTGTCCTGTCGAAGTTTCAACCGATGTTTCCGTGCGGCTCCCTGACGGACAATCTTGGCCGAATAAAGCCATCCGACACAAAGAAACGGGCCCCTAACTAAAAAGTTAACGGCCCGCTGTCGAGTGTTTACTGCTTTAAATCGCCTTTGCCGGCCCGCTTATAGGATGAAGCGGGACAGATCGGTGTTTGTTGCAAGGTCTCCGACATGCTCGCGGACGTAGGCGGCGTCGATGGTCACCGACACACCGGCACGATCCGACGCATTGTAGGAAATATCGTCAAGCACGCGCTCCATGACCGTCTGCAGACGGCGTGCACCGATATTCTCGACGGTGGAGTTCAGATGCACGGCGACATCGGCAAGTGCGTCGATCGCATCGTCGGTGAAATCAAGCTTCAGGTCTTCCGTTTCCATCAGCGCCTTGTACTGGCGGATGAGGCTGGCTTCCGGCTCGGTCAGGATGCGGCGGAAGTCTTCCTTGGTCAGTGGCTTCAGCTCGACGCGGATCGGCAGGCGGCCCTGCAATTCCGGCAGCAGATCCGAAGGCTTCGAGACGTGGAAGGCGCCGGAGGCGATGAAGAGGATATGGTCCGTCTTGACCGGGCCATATTTCGTCGAAACCGTCGTGCCTTCGACCAGCGGCAGCAGGTCGCGCTGCACGCCTTCGCGCGAGACACCGGCACCCATGCCGCCATCGCGGGCCGCGATCTTGTCGATCTCGTCGAGGAAGACGATGCCGTCGTTCTCGGCGGATTGCACGGCTTCGCGCTGGATCGCCTCGTTGTCGATCAGCTTGTCGGATTCGTCGCGCACGAGTTCCTTGTAGGAATCCTTGACCGTGGTGCGCACCTTCTTCGTGCGGCCGCCCATGGCCTTGCCGAACATTTCCGACAGGTTGAGCACGCCGATATTGGCGCCGGGCATGCCGGGGATTTCGAAACCGCCGGGCATGCCGGAACCGGTATCGGCAACTTCGATGTCGATTTCCTTGTCATCCAGCTGACCGTCACGCAGCTTCTTGCGGAAGCTGTCGCGTGTCGCCGGCGATGCGGTGGCACCGACCAGCGCATCGAGCACGCGCTCTTCAGCGCTCATATGCGCCTTGGCCTGCACCTCGTTACGCTTCTTTTCGCGTACCAGGCCGATGCCGACCTCAACGAGATCGCGGACGATCTGCTCGACGTCACGGCCGACATAGCCGACTTCGGTGAACTTCGTGGCTTCGACCTTGATGAAGGGTGCGCCGGCAAGCTTGGCGAGACGGCGAGAGATCTCCGTCTTGCCGACGCCGGTCGGGCCGATCATCAGGATGTTCTTGGGCATGACTTCGTCGCGCAGATCGGGCTCGAGCTGCTGGCGGCGCCAGCGGTTGCGCAAGGCGATCGCCACGGCGCGCTTGGCCTCATGCTGGCCGACAATATAACGATCGAGCTCGGAGACGATCTCGCGGGGGGAAAAAGTGGTCATTTCGCGTGTTCCCTGTCAGGGCTAGAAACTATCAAGAGAGGAACGTCTTAGGCTTCGGCATCGAGCGTTTCGACGATCACATTGTGGTTCGTGTAAACGCAGATGTCGGCAGCGATATCGAGAGCGCGGCGGGCGACGTCCTCGGCGGACTTGTCGCTATCCATCAGCGCGCGTGCGGCGGCGAGCGCGAAATTGCCGCCTGAGCCGATCGCCATGGCGCCGTGTTCGGGCTCGAGCACATCGCCGTTGCCGGTGATGGCGAGCGTTATCTGCTTGTCGGCAACAAGCATCATGGCTTCGAGGTTGCGCAGATATTTATCCGTGCGCCAGTCCTTCGCGAGCTCGACGGCGGCGCGCATCAACTGGCCGGGATATTGTTCCAGCTTCTTTTCAAGACGCTCGAGCAGGGTGAAGGCATCGGCGGTCGCGCCGGCGAAACCGGCGATGACATCGCCCTTGCCGATGCGGCGAACTTTGCGCGCATTGCCCTTCATCACGGTCTGGCCAAGGCTCACCTGGCCATCACCAGCCATCACGACCTTGCCGTTCTTGCGAATAGTCACGATTGTCGTCATTTAACACCTGTTTGCCCCCGTTACGGCGGGCTTTCTGCCGGGCCGCATTTCGGCCCCGTCAGCACCTATGTAAGAGGGCTTTTGGCGATTGCAAATGGCATCCGAACCGGATTGGTTCACGCGAGCCGGCTAAAGACGCACGGCCCATGCGTAACTTCTGGATATTTCTCGATCCGCCTGATAAGGAACGGCCGTATTCCGATGGAGCAGCCCATGGCAGAGACCGCAGCGAGCCGCACGGCAAGCGTTTCCCGCAAGACCAACGAGACCTCGGTCTCCGTGTCCGTCAACATCGACGGCAGCGGCAAATCGACGATTTCGACGGGTGTCGGCTTCTTCGACCATATGCTGGAACAGCTGTCGCGACATTCGCTGATCGACATGGAGATCGACACCAAGGGCGACCTGCATGTCGACGACCATCATGCCGTCGAAGATACCGGCATCGCCATCGGCCAGGCCATTGCCAAGGCGCTCGGCGACCGGCGCGGCATCACGCGCTATGCCTCGATCGATCTCGCCATGGACGAGACGATGACGAAAGCGGCCGTCGATCTTTCCGGCCGGCCCTTCCTTGTCTGGAACGTCAGCTTCAGCGCGCCGAAGATCGGCACCTTCGATACCGAACTGGTGCGCGAATTCTTTCAGGCCTTAGCGCAGAATGCCGGCATCACGCTGCATATCCTCAACCATTATGGCGCCAACAATCACCATATAGCCGAGACATGCTTCAAGGCCGTTGCGCGCGCACTGCGCACCGCAACCGAGATCGATCCGCGGCAGGCAGGCCGGGTGCCCTCGACGAAAGGCACGCTCGCCTGAGCCCCGAACTGGGGAATTGAGGAAATGGCAAGCTATCTGATTTTGACGCCACCCGGAGCGCTAGGCCGATCAGAAGTATCGGATCGGTATCGCGACGGAACGCGATTCATCCGCGACGGCTTTTCGTGGAAGGCATTTCTGTTTCCCACACTCTGGATGCTCTTCAATCGCCTCTGGCTGCACGCCGTTGCTGCCATCCTGTTGCAGGGCCTCGCTCTGGAGCTGATGCGACAGCCGGGATTCTTCGCCGCCGGAGCCGGGATTCTGTTGGGCGTGCACGTCCTGGCGGCCCTCGAAGGCCCGCATGCGCTCAGCGATCGCCTTGTCGGACGCGGCTGGAAGGTGGAAAATCTCGTGTCCGCGCATGATCTGACGACGGCGGAGGAAATGCATTTTTCCCAGCTGGAGCAGAAACGAGACCAGGATATCCATCCAAAAGATTGGGATATTTCGGCCACAAACACCAATACCCGCCGCCAAGGCCCGAGCTTCGGCCTTCCCGGCTATGACGGAGGACGCTGACCATGCGCGTCGCAATTATCGATTATGGTTCCGGCAATCTGCGCTCGGCCACGAAGGCTTTCGAGCGGGCTGCCCGTGAAGCAGGCATCGACGCCAAAATCGACCTGACCGATGACGCCGAGCGCGTCGCCACGGCCGACCGCATCGTGCTGCCCGGCGTCGGCGCCTACGCCGATTGCCGTCGCGGCCTCGATGCAGTGCCCGGCATGGCGGAAGCGGTCATCGACGTTGTCGAACACAAGGCCCGCCCCTTCCTCGGCATTTGCGTCGGCATGCAGCTGATGTCGTCGCGCGGGCTGGAGAAGACTGTTACCCCAGGGTTTGGGTGGATCAAAGGCGATGTCAAGGAAATGACACCGAACGATCCCAATCTGAAAATTCCGCAGATCGGCTGGAATACGCTGGACTTGCGCCACCCGCATGCCCTGTTCGACGGGATCGAGACCGGGCCGGACGGCTTGCATGCCTATTTCGTTCATTCCTATCATCTGGCGGCCGACCATGGCGACGATGTCATCGCGACGACGAGCTATGGCGGATCGATGACCGCCTTCGTTGGACACGACAATATGGCCGGCGCCCAGTTCCATCCGGAAAAGAGCCAGAAGCTCGGCCTTGCCCTGATTGCCAATTTCCTGCGCTGGAAGCCGTGACGCTTCGCGCTTTGAGGACCAAAACATGATTCTCTTCCCCGCTATCGACCTCAAGGACGGGCAGTGCGTGCGCCTGAAGCTCGGCGACATGGAGCAGGCAACCGTCTACAATCCCGATCCCGGCGCCCAGGCGAAAGCCTTTGAAGACCAGGGCTTCGAATGGCTGCATGTCGTCGATCTCAATGGCGCCTTTGCCGGCGAGACTGTGAATGGCGCTGCCGTCGATGCCATCCTTAAGGCGACGAAAAATCCTGTGCAGCTCGGCGGCGGCATCCGCACGCTCGACCATATGGAGAACTGGCTTTCGCGCGGGCTTACCCGCGTCATCCTCGGCACGGTTGCTGTGCGCGATCCGGCCCTTGTCATTGAAGCCTGCAGAAGATTTCCAGGCCATATTGCCGTCGGCATCGACGCCAAGGGTGGCAAAGTCGCAGTCGAAGGCTGGGCGGAAGCCTCCGAACTCGGCGTGATCGAGCTTGCGAAACAGTTCGAGGGCGTCGGTGTTGCCGCGATCATCTATACCGACATCGACCGCGACGGCATTCTGACGGGTATCAATTGGGCCTCGACGCTGGAACTGGCCGACGCGGTCTCCATCCCCGTCATCGCCTCCGGCGGGCTCGCCTCGCTGGATGATATCCGCCGCATGATCCAGCCGGATGCCCGCAAACTGGAAGGTGCGATTTCCGGCCGCGCGCTCTATGATGGGCGGATCGACCCGAAGGAAGCACTGGCCCTGATCAAACAGGCCAAGGAGGCAGCGCAATGACCCTGAAAGCCCGCGTCATCCCCTGCCTCGACGTCAAGGACGGCCGCGTCGTCAAGGGTGTCAATTTCGTCAACCTCGTCGATGCCGGCGATCCCGTAGAGGCCGCCAAGGCCTACGACGCCGCCGGCGCCGACGAGCTCTGCTTCCTCGACATCACGGCGTCCTCCGACAATCGCGACACCATCTTCGATGTGGTGGCGCGCACCGCCGAACAATGCTTCATGCCCGTCACGGTTGGCGGCGGAGTGCGCACGATCGCGGACATCCGCAAGCTGCTGCTCTGCGGCGCCGATAAGGTTTCGATCAATTCGGCGGCCGTGAACAATCCCGATTTCGTTGCCGAGGCCGCCGATAAATTCGGCAACCAGTGCATCGTCGTCTCGATCGACGCGAAACGGCGGCGCACCGAAGCGCTCGGCGGCGACAATATGAGCGCCTGGGAGATCTATACCCACGGCGGCCGCAACGCGACCGGCATCGATGCCGTCGATTTTGCCCGCAAGATGGTCGAGCGCGGCGCCGGCGAGTTGCTCGTCACCTCCATGGACCGCGACGGCACCAAGGTCGGCTACGATCTGGAGCTGACGCGGGCGATCGCCGATGCCGTGCGCGTGCCCGTCATCGCGTCGGGCGGCGTCGGCGATCTCGACGACCTCGTCGCCGGCGTGAAGGAAGGCCATGCGACGGCGGTACTGGCTGCTTCGATCTTTCACTTCGGCACCTATTCGGTGGGCGAGGCAAAGCGCTACATGGCCGAGCGCGGCATTCCCATGCGGCTGGATTAGGAGACAGCGTAGCGATGAGCGGATTTACCCTTTCCGACCTCGAAAAAATCGTCGAGGAACGCTCCAAGGCTTCGCCCGACGAATCCTGGACGGCGAAGCTTTTTGCGGCCGGCCAGCCGAAAGCGGCGAAGAAACTGGGCGAAGAGGCAATCGAGGCCGTCATGGCTGCGGTTGCGAATGATCGCGACAACCTCACCTACGAGGCCGCCGATCTGCTATATCACCTTTTGGTCGTATTGAAGATTGCCGGCATTCCATTGCAGAATGTCATGGGTGAGCTCGAAAGGCGCACCACTCAATCCGGCCTTCAAGAGAAGGCAAGCCGGTAAAACGCAATGACGATAGCAACCAAGACCGAGCCAGCGCACGAGACACTCGATATTTTCCAGGCGAAAGCCTATTCGCCCTATTATTTCTTCTCCTCGGAAGAATGGGCGAAATTCCGCGCGGATACGCCGCTGACATTGACCGCCGACGAAGTGACGCGGCTGCGCTCGATGGGCGACCCGATCGATCTCAACGAGGTCCGCCGCATCTATCTGTCGCTGTCGCGCCTGCTGTCCTCGCATGTGGAATCCTCGCAGATCCTGTTCGAGCAGCGCAACCGCTTCCTCAGCCTCTCCGATGTTGCCAAGACGCCATTCGTCATCGGCATTGCAGGCTCCGTCGCCGTCGGCAAATCCACCACGGCGCGTGTCCTGAAGGAATTGATGGGCCGCTGGCCGTCGAGCCCGAAGGTCGATCTGGTCACCACAGACGGCTTTCTCTATCCGAACGCCGAACTGCAGCGCCGCAACCTGATGCAGCGCAAGGGCTTTCCGGAAAGCTACGACACGGCAGCGCTCTTGCGCTTCCTTTCGGCAATCAAGGCCGGCCAGCCGAATGTCCAGGCTCCCTCCTACTCGCATCTCGTCTATGACGTGCTGCCGAACGAGTTCAAGACGGTCGACCGCCCGGATATCCTGATCTTCGAAGGCATCAATGTGCTGCAATCGCGGCATCTGCCGGCTGACGGCAAGATCGTGCCGATGGTCTCGGACTTCTTCGATTTCTCGATCTATATCGATGCCGACGAGGATCTTATCCATAACTGGTACGTCGCCCGCTTCATGAAGTTGCGCGAAACCGCCTTCCGCGACCCCAACTCCTTCTTCCACCGCTACGCCTCGATCAGCGAACAGGAAGCATTGGCGATCGCCGAAGGGCTGTGGAAGAACATCAACCTCAAGAACCTGCGCCAGAACATCCTGCCGACGCGACCGCGCGCCGACCTCATCCTGCAGAAGGGCAAGAACCATCTGATCGAGCAGGTTGCGCTCAGGAAGCTGTGACGGAGGCTTCCTCAGTTGCATCCGCCGCCGCCATCTCCGGCGAAGCGCTATCGCGCAGAATGCGGATGAGCATGCATACCGCGAGCCCCGTCGGTATCAGAGCCCCGAGCGGCAGCACTTGCCGCGCGATCTGCTGATTGTAGAGCGGATAAAGCCAGGCGATGCCAAGAGGAGCCGATAGGCCCCGCTGGGTGAAGAAAAAATACGCGACCGCGACATTCATGGGGATCGTGTCGTAGGAATAGCCATAGGGCGTGGCGATAAGCGTCAAGACGATCGTAAGGCAGACCTTGGTTCGATGATCGACAACCGTCTTGCGACGCCAGAGCCATAGGGTCGTGGCGATGGCTGCGATCGAGAAGATCATTTGGAGTGAATAGGAGGCAGCAAGGCCGAGCCCCAAGGATCGCGCCAGCATGAAGAATGTCGTGGCATTGACCTGATAACCCTGCGGAAAGGGCGCTTCCAGGATCGCCGTCATCAGCGGCCGGGTCTTGGTCAAAAACAGCGGCCAGACATCGAAGCCGAATAGCAGGCCTGTCGCGATCACCAGCAAAAGCGCCGTCACACCTGCCGAAAGAAAGGCCCGGTAGTTCCCACTGGCAAGCAAGCAGAACGGCACCAGGACGCCCAATTGCGGTTTGACCGTCAACAGGCCGAAGAGAATGCCCGCGATGATTGGCCGGCTCGGAGCAAGCAGCAGCCCGGATAGCAGGAGCGCCGTCGTCAACGCTCCATTTTGTCCGAAGATGACGTCGACCATCGTGGCGGGCGAAACGACGATGAGCACGCGCGCCCACCAAACCAGACCGAGCGGCTTCGTTGCCACGAACAGCAGGAAAAGCGTACCCAATGTCCAGATGATATAGGCGATGAAAATCGGCAATCCGGCAAGAGGAACGCCAATCAGCAGCATGGAGGGCGGGTAGCTCCATTCCTGATTCTGCATCAAGGGCGACAGGAGCAGCCGAAGCTCCCGTCGATAAGCCTCGGCATCGAACAGATAGGCGACATTGCCTTTCAGGGCCATCACCGCCCCGCCCCAGAGATTGGTGAAATCCCAATAGGGCAGACGATTGGTCATGACGGAGAATCCGTCGGGCGTTAAGACCCATAAGGATGTCAGGAAGTAGAGACCCCTTGCCAATCCGAGAGCAACGGCCAGGGCCGCAAAAATCAACTCCGGTCTCGTCCTCAGCCTTGTCACGATCGCCCCAATCGCATTCGTCTCCAATCTACTTATGGGGTTACCCGTCTTAAGGTCAGGTTTATCCGCCCGCCATTCTTCAGCAATGTCGATGTCGCGGGATAGATGCGGTCGACGCCGTGGAAGCTGAGCCTGCCCTCGCCGCCGAGGACGACGATATCGCCGCTGGAAAGCTTGAAAGATAGCGTACGATCATTGCGGTTGAGGCCGCCCACCCGAAACAGGCAGGTGTTGCCGAGCGAGATCGACAGCACGGGCGCGTTGAGATCCTGTTCATCTCGATCCTGATGCAGGCCCATGCGGGCATCGTCTGCATAGAAATTGACGAGGCAGGCCTGCGGCGGCTTTTCATAACCTGCTATATCATTCCAGAGATCGAGCATTTGCGGCGGCATAGCCGGCCAAGAACGATCTGTCACGGGATGAGTGGGTTGATACCGATAGCCGCGTTGCTTGTCCGTGACCCAGCCGAGCGGGCCGCAATTGGTCATGCGCACCGACATCTCTTTGCCGGTGCCCGGCATGACGGGCGTGAATAGCGGCGCGTCGGCCACGACAGCACGGATCGCCTCGATCAGCGTTTCCTGGGCGGGGCGATCGAGGTATCCGGGCAGGTGGCGGATTCCGTTTGGGAGCAGCATTTGGTGTCCTGTAGGTGTTGCCAATTAGGTGAATGCATCACCGCCTCGCCTTTGTGCATGGCCCCTCACCCCAACCCTCTCCCCGCAGGCGGGGCGAGGGAGTTTCTCGTACCTCAAGCTCGCTGCCGCACACTATCCACGGCAAGCGAGGGCGGTGCTGTGGCGCTCGGTCGTCCCTTCTCTCCGCACGGCGGGGAGAAGGCTAGGATGAGGGGCCGAGCACATAGCTGCCGCGAAATCGGACTCACCCGACAAGCTATTTTGAACCAACCAAACCCAGCATGCAGCCCGAAAAGCCGATCTAGTCGCCGCCGACCTTGCCGCGCATCTTCTTCACTTCGGAACGCCCGGACTTCTCCTTCAGCCTGCGTTCGACGGAGCCCTTAGTCGGCTTGGTCTTCTTGCGCGGCGGTGGCGGTGGGGCAGCCGCCTCGAGGATTAGCTCCTTCAGGCGCTCTCGCGCATCCTCGCGGTTGCGATCCTGGCTGCGGAAACGGCTGGCCTCGATCATCAGCACGCCATCCTTGGAGACGCGCCGCCCGGCAAGTCTGACCGCATTCGCCTTGACGCGGTCTGTCAGCGACGGCGAATTCTGGACATTGAAGAAAAGCTGGACAGCCGTCGCGACCTTGTTGACGTTCTGGCCACCGGGACCGCCCGCCAAAACGAACTGTTCCGCCAGCTCCCAGCCGGCAATGGTAATCCGGTCGTTGATGTAAAGCGCTTCGCTGGCCATGGTTTTCTCCGCGCCTGCCCTGGACAGCGAATATTCGGTCGAAGCCGCATCGCCGCTCTATCGGTCTACGCAATTCCAAGCGGAAAACCGCTGAACACTTTTCCTGAAATCGCTCTATTCCACATTGCACTGCGCTTGAAAACATCCGGTGAAACGAAAAACCCGGCGGATGGGCCGCCGGGTTTCACGTGAGTCATTGCTGTTGCTAAAAGTCTACTCCGCAGCGGCCGGCATTCCCGGCGCCGCATCGCGGACATTGCCGTCCACGTGACCTTCGAACTTGGCGAAGTTGGTGACGAACATCTGCACCAGCTTTTCGGCCTGCGCATCATAGGCATCGCCATCGGCCCAGGTGGAGCGCGGGTCGAGGATGGCGCTGTCGACGCCTTCGACCGCGACCGGAACCGCAAAGCCGAAATTCTGATCGATGCGGAACTCGACATTGTCGAGGTCGCCCTTGAGGGCAGCAGCGAGCAGCGCACGCGTCGCCTTGATCGGCATGCGGCTTCCCTTGCCATAGGCACCACCGGTCCAGCCGGTGTTGACCAGCCAGCAACGGGCGCCGTGACGAGCGATCAGCTCCTTGAGTAGATTGCCGTATTCGGCCGGATGGCGTGGCATGAAGGGAGCGCCGAAGCAGGTCGAGAACGTCGCTTCCGGCTCGACGACGCCCTTCTCGGTGCCGGCGACCTTGGCGGTGTAGCCGGACAGGAAGTGGTACATCGCCTGATCCGGCGTCAGCTTGGCGATCGGCGGCATGACGCCGAATGCGTCGGCCGTCAGCATGATGATCGTCTCCGGATGGCCGGTAATGCCGGATTCCGAAGCGTTCGGGATGAAATGCAGCGGATAGGCGCTGCGGGTGTTTTCTGTCAGCGAGCCGTCATCGAGATCCGGCTTGCCATGTTCGTCGAGCACGACATTTTCCAGCACGGTGCCGAAGCGGCGCGTGGTGGCGTAGATTTCCGGCTCGGCCTCGGCCGAAAGGCGGATGGTCTTGGCGTAGCAGCCGCCTTCGAAATTGAAGATGCCGTTCTCGCCCCAGCCATGCTCGTCGTCGCCGATGAGCGTGCGGGTCGGGTCTGCCGAGAGCGTCGTCTTGCCGGTGCCGGACAGGCCGAAGAAGATCGCGGCATCGCCTTCGGGACCGACATTGGCCGAGCAGTGCATCGGCATAACGCCGCGCTCCGGCAGCATGTAGTTCAGCGCCGTGAAGACCGATTTCTTCATCTCGCCGGCATAGGACGTGCCGCCGATCAGGACGATACCGTTGACGAAGTCGCAGGCGATCACCGTTTCCGTGCGGCAGCCATGACGCTCCGGATCGGCGCGGAAGCTCGGCAGATCGATGATCGTCAGCTGCGGCACGAAACTTTCGAGCGCCGAACGGTCGGGACGGATCAGCAGATTGCGGATGAACAGCGAGTGCCAGGCGAATTCGGTGATGACGCGCGTCGGCAAAGCATATTCGACGTCGGCGCCGCCGATCAGATCCTGCACGAACAGGTCCTTGCCGCGGGCATGCGCCAGCATGTCCTCATGCAGCAGCTCGAAATGCTCCGGTGACATCGGCTTGTTGTTGTCCCACCAGATCTGGTCTTCGGTGGTGGCGTTGCGCACCACGAACTTGTCCTTCGGGGAACGGCCGGTGTGCTGGCCGGTCAAAGCCCTGAGCGCGCCATCGGCGGTCAGATCGGCTTCATGACGACGAATCGCCTCCTCATAGAGATGGGCCTCCATGAGGTTATAGCGCACGCTGGCGGCGGCTCCCAGGCCAATCGATCCCAGTTCAGTCGCGGGATTACGGACGCCGAATTGCTCCATCACTTTTTCCTCTGCAAAGGCCTCAGCCGTTGTAATTGCCTAAAGCGTAGAGGTGTCTTTTTAAAAGCACAAGAGCGAAAAACAAAAAATCTTTAATGATATCAGATATTTAATCGATTTAAATAAATCTCGGCAATTTTAAATCGTTTGAATAAACCATGACGGGACGTTTCGTCACACAACCGCCGATCACGGATGTTTGGCCTTAGCAATCCTCCCCTTTATCTTTGCCACAATTTGTTCCACCTTTATCCCCATAAGCGCGCCAGGTTACCGCCGACCGAGCTGGCAGACCGCCTGGGCTGGATTCCAAATCCGGGAGACGCGCACTGATGACGGAGACGAATACCATGTTGACAATCGCGCTCGTTGACGACGACCGCAATATCCTGACTTCCGTATCGATTGCCTTGGAAGCAGAGGGATATAAGGTAGAGACTTACACGGACGGAGCCTCGGCGCTCGATGGCCTGCTTGCCCGGCCGCCGCAACTGGCGATCTTCGATATCAAGATGCCACGCATGGACGGCATGGAGCTGCTGCGCCGCCTGCGCCAGAAATCCGATCTGCCCGTGATCTTCCTGACGTCCAAGGACGAGGAAATCGACGAACTCTTCGGCTTGAAGATGGGCGCCGACGACTTCATCACCAAGCCCTTCTCTCAACGCCTGCTGGTCGAGCGCGTCAAGGCCGTGCTTCGCCGCGCTTCGGCCCGCGAGGCTGCGAATGCTGCCGGTGGCGGCAACGCGGTCGCAAAGCCGGGAGCAACGCAGCAAGCCCGCTCGCTCGAACGCGGCCAGCTCGTCATGGACCAGGAACGCCATACCTGCACCTGGAAGGGCGAGCCGGTAACGCTGACCGTTACCGAATTCCTTATCCTGCATTCGCTGGCGCAGCGCCCCGGCGTGGTCAAGAGCCGCGACGCCCTGATGGACGCTGCTTACGACGAGCAGGTCTATGTCGACGACCGCACGATCGACAGCCACATCAAGCGGTTGCGCAAGAAATTCAAGATGGTCGATCTCGAATTTGATATGATCGAGACCCTGTATGGCGTCGGCTACCGCTTCCGCGAAGCCGCATAAGAGTTAACTGGACCATACGGCAAACGATGAAATAAGAGCATGCGGACGGGATCGACGATCCCGTTCTTCGAAAGGGCCGTTGGCTTGGCACAGCTGGTGCAGGACAGAGATATAGACGACTCGGAAGGCCCGAGCGGCGCTCGAATCGCGCGCCGACGCTGGACCCATCCCTTCGTTCTGATCCGCCGCATCTTCGGCAATGCCGTATTTTCGAGCCTGACGCGCCGCATCCTGTTCTTCAATCTTGCGGCGCTGGTCGTCCTTGTCGGCGGCATTCTTTATCTCAACCAGTTTCGCGAAGGCCTGATCGACGCGCGGGTCGAAAGTCTGCTGACGCAAGGCGAAATCATCGCCGGCGCCGTTTCGGCTTCGGCTTCGGTCGATACGAACTCCATCACCATCGATCCGCAGAAACTGTTGGAGCTCCAGGCAGGCCAGAGCATTACGCCCGTTCCGAACGACGAGGATCTGGAATTCCCGATCGATCCGGAAAAGGTGGCGCCGGTGCTGACGCGGCTGATCTCGCCGACGCGCACCCGCGCCCGCATCTTCGATGCCGATGCGAACCTGCTGCTCGACAGCCGCCATCTTTATTCGCGTGGCCAGGTGCTGCGCTACGATCTGCCGCCGGTCGACGACGAGAAGCAGAGCTGGTCCGACTGGTTCAGCGGTCTGCTCAACAAGATGCTGCAGCCGGGCAACCTGCCTGTTTACAAGGAAGCGCCTGGCGGCGACGGCTCCATCTATCCGGAAGTCATGAATGCGCTGACGGGCGTGCGCGGCGCCGTGGTCCGCACCACGGAGAAGGGCGAGCTGATCGTTTCCGTCGCCGTGCCGGTCCAGCGCTTCCGCGCCGTGCTCGGTGTGTTGCTGCTATCGACCCAGGCCGGTGATATCGACAAGATCGTTCATGCCGAACGCCTGGCGATCATGCGCGTCTTCGGCGTCGCGACGCTGGTCAACGTCGTGTTGTCGCTGCTGCTGTCGTCCACCATCGCCAATCCGCTGCGCCGGCTCTCCGCCGCGGCCATTCGCGTGCGCCGCGGCGGGGCGAAGGAGCGCGAGGAAATTCCGGATTTCTCGGCCCGGCAAGACGAAATCGGCAACCTGTCGATCGCGCTGCGCGACATGACATCGGCGCTTTACGACCGCATCGACGCGATCGAAAGCTTCGCGGCCGACGTCAGCCACGAACTGAAGAACCCGCTGACATCGCTGCGCAGCGCCGTCGAAACGCTGCCGCTCGCCAAGAGCGACGATTCCAAGAAGCGGCTGATGGATGTGATCCAGCATGACGTTCGCCGCCTCGATCGCCTGATCAGCGACATCTCCGACGCATCGCGGCTCGACGCCGAACTCGCCCGTTCGGACGCGAGATCGCTCGATCTGGAAGTGCTGCTGCGCGACATGATCGACATTTCGCGGCAAGTGGGACACAGCAAGCGGGCCGTCGAGATCGAATATGTGATCGACCGTAAGCCGGCCAACAAGGCGAAGTTTACGGTCGACGGCCACGACCTGCGCATCGGCCAGATCGTCACGAACCTCATCGAGAACGCCCGGTCTTTCGTTCCGAACGAGACCGGCAAGATCACGGTCAGGCTGACGCGCACGAGAACGCGCTGCGTCATCTATATCGAGGACAACGGTCCGGGCATCCAGGCCGAGAATATCGACCGCATCTTCGAGCGCTTCTACACCGACCGGCCGGAATCGGAAGGCTTCGGGCAGAATTCCGGCCTCGGTCTCTCCATCAGCCGGCAGATCGCCGAGGCACATGGCGGATCGCTGCGCGCTGAAAACATCGTCGACAGCGATGGCATGACGCTGCTCGGCGCGCGTTTCATCCTCTCGCTGCCCGCCAAGACGCAGGCATGAGCGCCCGCATGACCGGCGAAGCAACCAATATCCACGCCACGGCGATCGTCATCGGCAAGACCGGGCTTTTATTTCTCGGCCCCTCGGGAAGCGGCAAATCCACCCTCGCCTTCTCTTGCCTTGCGGCTGCCAAGCCGCTCGGACTTGCAGCCATGCTGGTGGCCGACGACCGCGTGCTGATTGCAAAGCAGGACGGTTCGGTAACCGCCGAATGCCCGCCGACAATCGCTGGTCTGATGGAGATTCGCTATACCGGCATCGTTCGTATGCCTTACATTTCAAAGGCTGAGATGCACTTTGCCATCCGTCCGGTCGATCCGGCGACGGCCGAGAGATTGCCACCCGAAGACGAGCAGATCGACGTCACTGGCTCCATTCGGTTGCCCTTGATCCGCCTGTCCGCAACCTCCGCGAATCCACTCGCCATAATAACAGCGAAAATCGGCGCCAGACTGGATTAATTGGCCGACTTGGCCTCAACCGGCGCTCAAATCCTGTATTTTAAGCTTGCACTTCGTCTTTTCATCGCCAAGATGTCCCCCCACCGGTGGACGACATTGCTGCATTGCGATATTGGCCACCTGTTTGCGTATGCGATGGGAGCAGTAATATCATGATCGGACTTGTGCTTGTCACTCATGGCAAGCTGGCTGAAGAGTTTCGGCATGCCGTCGAGCATGTCGTTGGTCCGCAGAAGTTCATAGAGACGGTATGCATTGGTCCCGAAGACGACATGGACAAGCGGCGGCAGGACATCCTGCAGGCCGTCGCCGGCGCCGATGACGGACATGGCGTCATCATCCTCACCGACATGTTCGGCGGCACTCCCTCCAATCTCGCAATCTCCGTCATGAATAGCGGCCACACCGAGGTCATCGCCGGCGTCAATCTGCCGATGCTCATCAAGCTCGCCGGCGTGCGCGGCGACAACAACATGGAGAAAGCCCTGGTGGAGGCTTCAGAGGCCGGTCGCAAATACATCAACGTGGCCAGCCGCGTGCTCAGCGGCAAATGACGAGACAGCACCGCCCCCATGACTGAGCTTTCCCGTGAACTCCTGATCATCAACAAGCGGGGCCTCCATGCCCGCGCCTCCGCCAAATTCGTCCAGACCGTCGCAGCCTACGACGCCGCCATCACCGTTTCGAAGGACGGCACGACGGTCGGCGGCACTTCGATCATGGGCCTGATGATGCTGGCGGCCAGCCCCGGCTGCAGCGTCACGGTGACGGCAAGCGGCAATCAGGCTGCCGAAGCGCTCGAAGCGCTGGACCAGCTGGTGGCCAACAAGTTCGGCGAAGAAATCTAGGCGTTTCCCGCCAGCCGCCGCCTGGATATAAAGACATAAAGACTTCTTTATATCATTATTGATTTCCGCCCTGAAGCCTGCTACACGGCATCATCCACACGCTGTCAGCGTGCAATTCTTGTTGCATTCGGCCGAGGCGTTTGCCTTTGGCGCGATTGCATCGTTCAGGCTGGAGATCTTCATGAGCACTGAAAAGGACTACGTCGTCGCGGATATCGGCCTTGCCGACTTCGGCCGCAAGGAAATCACGATCGCCGAAACCGAGATGCCGGGCCTAATGGCTTGCCGCGCCGAATTCGGCGAAGCACAGCCGCTGAAGGGCGCGCGCATCACCGGATCGCTGCACATGACGATCCAGACCGCCGTTCTCATCGAGACGCTGGTCGCCCTCGGCGCTCAGGTGCGCTGGGCATCGTGCAACATCTTCTCGACGCAGGACCATGCCGCTGCCGCAATCGCCGCCTCCGGCGTTCCGGTCTTCGCTATCAAGGGTGAGAGCCTCGAAGATTACTGGACCTACACGGACAAGATCTTCCAGTGGACCGATGGTGGCGTTTCCAACATGATCCTCGACGACGGCGGCGACGCCACGATGTATATCCTGCTCGGCGCCCGCGCTGAAGCCGGTGAGGACGTGCTCTCCCATCCGCATTCGGAGGAAGAGGAAATCCTTTTCGCGCAGATCAAGAAGCGCCTCAAGGCTTCGCCGGGCTGGTTCACCAAGCAGCGCGACGCCATCAAGGGCGTGACCGAAGAAACCACCACCGGCGTCAACCGCCTCTACCAGCTCAGCCAGAAGGGCCTGCTGCCCTTCCCGGCCATCAACGTCAACGATAGCGTCACCAAGTCGAAGTTCGACAACAAGTACGGCTGCAAGGAGTCGCTGGTTGACGGTATCCGCCGCGCCACCGACGTCATGATGGCCGGCAAGGTCGCCGTCGTCTGCGGTTACGGCGACGTCGGCAAGGGTTCCGCCGCTTCGCTTTCCGGCGCCGGCGCACGCGTCAAGGTCACGGAAGTCGACCCGATCTGCGCGCTCCAGGCTGCCATGGACGGTTATGAAGTCGTTCAGCTCGAAGACGTCGTCTCCAGCGCCGACATCTTCATCACCACGACCGGCAACAAGGACGTCATCCGCATCGACCATATGCGCGCGATGAAGGACATGGCGATCGTCGGCAACATCGGCCACTTCGACAACGAAATCCAGGTTGCCGCTCTGCGTAACCAGAAGTGGACGAACATCAAGCCGCAGGTCGACCTGGTCGAATTCTCCAAGGGCAACCGCATCATCCTGCTGTCGGAAGGCCGCCTGCTCAACCTCGGCAACGCCACCGGCCACCCGTCCTTCGTGATGTCGGCTTCCTTCACCAACCAGACGTTGGCGCAGATCGAGCTCTTCACCAAGCCCGGCCAGTACAAGAACGAAGTCTACGTTCTGCCGAAGCACCTCGACGAGAAGGTCGCTCGCCTGCATCTCGCCAAGCTCGGCGTGAAGTTGACGGAGCTTTCCGAAGAGCAGGCATCGTATATCGGCGTGACGCCACAGGGTCCGTTCAAGTCCGACCACTACAGATACTGATTGTAACGATAGTATCCACAACATCTTGTGGCCCTGGCATTGACAAATGCCGGGGCTTATTTTTTAGCCAGCTCCCTTCCCGCCGATTCCCTTAGGCAGTATTGTTTTTAGACTTGATTCGTGACGAACCGGGCCCGCCCGGAGCCATGAAAATGGGATGTCTTGTCAGGATGCGGCACATTAGAGCGGATGATTTTTGGTCTATTCGACCAGAGATCTGAATCAGCTCTAAATCAAAGAAGTAGAGCATAATGTCGTCCGAAAACCGCTTACACTTTTCGGCATCATGCTCTAAAGGACGGAGACAGACCTCTTATGTCTGAAAGGGAAGACAACCTGCATCAGCCAGCGCTACGCGGAGCGGCGGCGCGGCTGTGGCAGGTCGATGCATATTGGTTTTCAGGACGGGCGAAGCATGGCAAGGGCCGGCTGGCTTCATTGACCCGCCTGCTGCGGCTCAGCGTTTTCGGCGGTCTGGTGACCGGTCTAGCAGGGCCCGTTCTCGCACAGAGCGATGCCGCCACGCAGACGAGCATGCGCCTCTTCACCTCATCGGAAATGGCCGTCTTCTCCGTCATCATCGGTGTCATTTCCGCAGCGCTCCTGTCGACCATGTGGATGGTCAGGCAGCGCGGCAATATGGAAAGCGAAAGCCGCGAGATTCGCACGGCGCTGTCCGATGCCAACCAGCGCATTTCGCAATATCAGGCGCTGATCGCCGACAAGAATCGCCGCATCGTCATCTGGGACGGCCAGAACGCGCGGCCGGAACTGCTCGGCCAGCTTCCGGTCGAAACCGGCGCACCGCAGGACAACGAGTTCCTCGCCTTCGGACGCTGGCTGAAATCATGGTCGGCCGGCGAACTCGACAGGGCGATCGACAAGCTGCGCGGCAGCGGCCAGAGCTTCGATATGGTGGTCGAGACCAATCGTGACGAAATTCTCGAAGCGCAGGGTCGCATTTCCGGCGGCCGCGCCTTCGTCCGCTTCATCGCGCTCAACAATCTGCGCGCCGAATTGGCCGAGCTGAAGATCGAGCGTGACCGGCTGATGACCTCGATCTCCGCCTTCCAGAATCTGCTCGACGCCATCGACCTGCCTGTCTGGCAGCGCGATGCCGAAGGCAAGCTCACCTGGGTCAATCAGGCCTATGGCGAGGCCGTGGAAGCCATTTCGACCGAGGAAGCGATCCGCGAAGAGCGCGAATTCCTGACGACGGTGGCCCGCGAGCGCATCCGCGCCTCCGCAACCCCGGAATCGCCCTTCCACGACAAGATTTCGACCGTCGTGCACGGCAACCGTACCTTCTTCGACGTCGTCGACGTCAAATCGCCGAACGGTTCGGCCGGAATGGCGATCGATATTTCCGAGGCGGAAGGGATTCGGGCCGAGCTGGCGCGCACGCTGAAGAGCCACGCCGAAACGCTCGATCACCTGGCGACACCGGTTGCGATCTTCGATGGCGACAGACGGCTGCAATTCTACAATCAGGCCTTCGTCCAGCTCTGGGAACTCGATATCGCCTTCCTCGAGAAGCGGCCCGACAATAGCGAGCTTCTGGACCGGCTGCGCGGCGCCAAGAAGCTGCCGGAACAGCTGAACTGGAAGACATGGAAGGACGGCGTTCTTTCGGTCTATCGCGCGCTCGATACGCAGACCGATCTCTGGCATCTGCCCAACGGCCAGATCCTGAGGGTTTTCGCGACGGCGCATCCGCAGGGGGGTGCTACCTGGGTGTTCGAGAACCTGACCGAGCAGGTCGATCTCGAAACGCGCTACAACACGCTGGTCAAGGTGCAGGGCGAAACCATCGATCATCTCTCCGAAGGCGTCGCCGTTTTCGGTCCGGATGGACGCATCCGCCTTTCCAACCCGGCTTTCCGCATTCTCTGGAACATCACAGAGGCGCAGGCCAAGCCCGGCACGCATATCCAGACGCTGGCCGAGGCCTGCGCTCCCTCCTACGACCGGCCCGATGGCTGGAAACGGTTTGCCGAGCAGATCACCAGCTTTGACGACGAGCGGCCGTCATCGCAGGGGACGCTGGAGCTCTTTTCCAATCTGGTGCTCGACTACGCCGTCATTCCGCTGCCGAACGCGCAGACCATGCTGACCTTCGTCAACAAGACCGACAGCGTGCGCGCCGAACGGGCACTGACGGAAAAGAACGATGCGCTGCTGAAGGCGGACGAGCTGAAGAACGACTTCGTTCAGCACGTCTCCTACGAGCTGCGCTCGCCGCTGACCAACATCATCGGCTTCACCGACCTGTTGAAGACGCCGGGCATCGGCTCGCTGAATGACCGGCAGGCCGAATATATCGATCATATCTCGACTTCCTCCTCCGTGCTCCTGACGCTGGTCAACGACATTCTCGACCTGGCGACGGTCGACGCCGGCATCATGCGGCTGAACTACTCCGAGATCGTGCTCAATGACCTGCTCGACGAAGTGTCGATGCAGATTGCCGACCGATTGCAGGAAAGTGGCGTGACGCTCGAAATCACCGTGCCGGCCCATCTCGGCTCCATCGTTGCCGACCAGCAGCGGCTGAAGCAGATCCTGCTCAAGCTTCTGACCAACGCCGCCAATTTCGCGCCCGAGGGATCGACGATTGCGCTCAAATGCGGGCGCGAAGGTGCGGATTTCGTCTTCTCGGTTTCCGACAAGGGGCCTGGCATATCGGAAGAGCTGATTCACAGCGTCTTCGATCGCTTTGCCTCCGGCGGCAAGGGCGGCAAGCGCAGCGGCGCGGGCCTCGGCCTTTCCATCGTCGAGAGCTTCGTCAGCCTGCATGACGGCGAAGTCTCCATCGAGAGCCAGCCGGGCAAGGGCACGACCGTAACCTGCCGGATTCCTTCGGCTGAATTGCCCCATTCCGTCGCAGCAGAATGACAGCCTCGAACAGCAGCATTTCCCTCTTCCTCGCAGATGACGCCGCCACGGCTCAGCTCGGCGAGGATCTGGCGCTGGCATTGAAGGTCGGTGACTGTCTGGCGCTGTCTGGCGATCTCGGCGCCGGCAAATCCTCGCTCGCACGCGCACTGCTGCGCGCCATGGCCGACGATGCCGAACTGGATGTGCCGAGCCCGACGTTTACGCTCGTGCAATCCTACGAGCTACGTATTCCTGTCTCGCATTTCGATCTCTATCGCCTCGGCGATGCCAGTGAATTGACGGAACTTGGCTTCGACGAAGCTCTGCAGACCGGTATCTGCCTTGTCGAATGGCCCGAAATGGCCGAAGGCGAGCTGCCGAAGGAGCGCATCGACCTCAAGCTCACGCATGAAGGCGAAGGACGGCGGGTCACCATCACAGCACCGGCCAAGCAGATGGTGCGCATCGAGCGCGTGCTTGATATCCGTGCCTTTCTCGATTCAAACGGCTATCGCGGCGCGCTCAGGCGCTTCCTGACTGGCGATGCCTCGCTACGCGCCTATGAGTCCATCTATCCAAGCGATGGCGGCGACCGTGTGATCCTGATGGATTGGCCGGGCCTGCCGGAAGGGCCGCCCGTGCTCGACGGCAAGCCCTACCCGAAGGTCGCGCATCTTGCCTGGGATACCTATCCCTTTGTGGCGATCGCCAACATCCTGCGCGAAAACAGCTTTGCCGCTCCGGAAATCTTCGCTGCCGATTACGATCAGGGCATTCTTCTGATCGAGGATCTCGGCACCGACGGCGTGCTCGACGCGCAAGGCAAGCCGATTGCCGAGCGCTATCGCGAAAGCGTCGCCTGCCTCGCGCATTTGCATGGCCTTTCCATTCCCCGTGACATCCCGGTAACGCCGGATCACGTCCATCACATTCCGGATTTCGACCGGACCGCGATGAAGATGGAAGCGCGGCTGCTTCTCGACTGGCATCTGCCCTGGAAGCGCGGCACGCCCGCAAGCGATGAGGAACGCGCCGACTATCTGGTGATTTGGGACAAGCTGATCGATCAGCTCGAGGATGCGGAAAAGAACCTGCTGCTGCGTGACATGCACTCGCCGAATATCATCTGGCGGGCGCAGGAAAAGGGCATTCAGCGCATCGGCCTCATCGATTTCCAGGATGCGATGATCGGGCCGACCTCCTACGATGTTGCTTCGCTGGTACAGGATGCCCGGGTGACGATCGAGCGCGGTCTGCATGACCAGCTGATGACCGACTACCTCGCGCTGCGCCATGCGCAAGGCGGGTTTGACGAGGCGAAATTCCTGAAGAGCTGGGCGATCATGTCGGCGCAACGCAATTGCAAGCTTGCCGGCCTCTGGGTGCGGCTCTTACAGCGCGACGGCAAGCCGGGATATCTCAAGCACATGCCGCGCACGCTCGCTTATCTCGCCATCGCCTTCGAACACGAAGCGCTCACCCCCTTACGCGAATGGTGCGAGAAGGCTGGGATCGGCCGGGCATAACAGCCAGAGCGTGATGCCGAAAAGTGTAGGCGGTTTTCGGGCAACATCACGCTCTATTTCTTCGATTATAGAGCGGATTCAGATTTTAGGTCGAACAGACCTAAAATCATCCGTCTCTAGAGACCGGGCGACGGCTTTCCGGCCTTATGCTAAGGAAAGCAGATAGCGAATCGAGAGTTCGAGACGAGATGACCATCAAGCAAGCCATGGTATTGGCCGCGGGGCTCGGAACCCGCATGCGGCCGATCACCGACACCATCCCGAAGCCGCTGGTAAAGATCGCCGGCAAGCCGATGATCAATTATGCGCTGGATGCGCTGGCAGAAGCCGGCGTCGAGCGGGCTGTCGTGAATGTCCATCACCATGCCGATCAAATGGAAGCACATCTGCGCAGCTATCGCGGCCTTGAAATTCTGATCTCCGACGAGCGGGACGGGTTGATGAACAATGGCGGCGGCCTCGTCAAAGGCCTGAAACTGCTCGACCGCGATCCGATCTTCGTCATGAATGCCGACCTCTTCTGGATCGGTGAGAAGCCCGGCCATACGACGAACCTCGAGCGCTTAGCCGGATTCTACGACGAGCAGCACATGGACATGGCGATGCTCTGCGTCGACCTGGAGAGAACCACCGGCCATAACGGCAAGAATGACTTCGGCATGGCGCAAGACGGAAGGCTCGCCCGCTACCGCGATGTCGGGCGCGACGGCGTCGTCTATGCCGGCGCTATCGCGATGAACCCGTCCTTCTTTGACGACGCGCCGATTGACGCCTTCAACCTCAACATCTACTTCGACAAAGCCATCGAGCGCGGCCGGCTCTATGGCACTATGCTTGAAGGCCATTGGCTGACTGTGGGAACGCCGGAGGCGATCGGCGAGGCGGAGGAAGCGATCCGGACGTTCCGGGCGTTTGCGTGAACCTATGGCGGGCGGACACCGGCAACGCATCCTGACGATCCCTGCGGGCCTGCCCTTCCTGAAGACCCTCGCGTCAGCTCTCTGCGATGGCCGGCTGACCGAACATTTCCGCCATGATCCGAGCGACCCGCTGTCGCTTGCCAAGGTCAGCATCTTCCTGCCGACGCGGCGCGCGGCGCGCGTGCTGCGCTCGGAATTCGTCGATCTGCTCGGCGGCCGTTCCGCCATCCTGCCCGTCATTCGCCCGCTCGGCGAAACCGATGACGACAGCGGTTATTTCGAGGAAGCCCTGCCTGAAACAGCCGATCTGGCGCAGCCGCTTGCCAACACGGCGCGGCTGCTGGAGCTGGCGCGGCTGATCCTTGCCTGGCGTAACAAGCTGCCGCAGATCGTGCGCGACATTCATTCCGATTCGCCGCTCGTCGCCCCGGCAAGCCCGGCGGACGCCATTTGGCTGGCACGCAATCTCGCCGAACTCATCGATTCGCTGGAGACCGAGGATCGCGAATGGAGCGAGCTTGCCAATCTCAGCGCCGAAGAACATGCGCTCTGGTGGCAACTGACGGCTGAATTCCTGCGGATCGCCAGCGCCTTCTGGCCGGCGCGTCTCGAAGAGCTTGGCAAATCTTCCCCTGCCCGCAATCGCAATGCCGTTCTTCGCGCCGAAGTGCAGCGAATCGCCACCATGCGGCATGCCGGACCTGTCATCATTGCAGGCTCTACCGGCTCTGTGCCAGCGACCGCGGAACTGATCGCTGCGGTCGCTTCACTGCCGCAAGGAGTGATCGTGCTGCCCGGCCTCGATCTTTTGATGCCGGAAGAAGACTGGCAGCTCGTGGCGGCGGAAACGGCTGCCGGCGAACGATCCGACCCCACCACGCGCAGCCACTCCCAATATGGCCTGTCGTTGCTACTCAAGCGCTTGCACGTCACCCGACGCGATGTCGAAGCCGCCGCCGAGGCGTCCGAAACCATGCAGATGCGCGCGGAAATCCTGTCACGCGCACTGGCGCCGGCAAAAGCGACGAGCGGCTGGGATAGCTGGCGCAAGACACTTGCCGCCGACGCGATTGCTGACGCTTTTGCCGACGTATCTCTGATCGAGGCATCGAACGAGCGCGAGGAAGCGACGGCAATCGCCATCGCATTGCGGCTGGCACTGGACAAGCCCGGGCGCAACGGTGGCGAGAGCCAGGCAGCCTTGATCACCCCGGACCGCAATCTTGCCAGACGGGTCACGGCCGAGCTTGCCCGCTTCGGCATCACCGCCGATGATTCCGCCGGCACGCCACTGAACGCCACGCCGCAAGGCACGCTGCTGCAACTGATTCTCGAAGCCACGCTTCGCCCTGGCGATCCCGTCGCCGTCGTCGCGCTGCTCAAGCATCCCCTCGCCCGCTTCGGCCTGTCGCCGGAAGCGCACAGTCTCCGCGTCGATGCGCTGGAAATCCTGGCGCTTCGAGGCGGTGTCGCCAATGTCGATATCAGCACGCTGGAGACCCTGCTTGATGGCCGGGTGGCTGAGCAGGCCAGTGACCGTCATGCACCGCAATGGCGCAAAGCACTGCCGCCTGAGGCCATTGAACAGGCACGCGAGCTGGCGCAGCGAGTGACTGCCGCATGCGAGCCGCTTGTATCCGCGCTCTCCCTGCAGGCGGTGGAGGGTCTGCCGACCCTCTCGGAATGGGCGGAGTGTACGGGCCGGGCATTGGAGGCGGTGGCGGCCGACGAACGCGGCAATCTGGCAGCACTTTGGTCCGGGGAAGCCGGCGATACGCTCGCCAGCCTGTTGAAGGACGTCATCGACACTGAAGGCCAGCTCGAAGCCGACGGACCGCAATGGATCGACATCATGACCGCGCTCTGCGTGGGACAGGCGGTGAAGCCGCAGGCGCTCAGCCATCCGCGCCTCTTCATCTTTGGTACGCTGGAAGCACGCCTGCAGAGCGTCGATACGCTGATCCTCGGCGGCTTGAACGAGGGTTCCTGGCCAGGGCAGACGGCAAACAATCCCTTCATTTCCCGCAGCATGAAGACGGAGATCGGCCTGGAGCCGCCGGAGCGCCGCATCGGCCAGCTCGCCCACGATTTCGAAATGGCGAACGGCACGCGCGATCTGATCTACTCCCGCGCGCTGCGTCAGGGCTCGACCCCGACGGTCGCGTCGCGCTGGCTGCAGCGGCTGATCGCGCTTGGCGGCAAGGAACTGGAGGACGCTATGAAGGCCCGCGGCGACCAGTATCGCCATTGGGCCGCCATGATCGACGAGGGCGAAAACCAGGCTCCTGCGCTGCGTCCGGCACCGAAGCCGCCTGTGGAATTGCAGCCGAGAAGCTATTCCTTCAGCGAAGTGGGGCGGCTGCGCCGCGATCCCTATGCCATCTATGCCCGGCGCGTGCTGCGGCTCGATCCGGTCGATCCGTTCAACCGCGATCCCGGCCCGGCTGAGCGCGGCACGCTCTACCACAAGATTATCGATCGTTTCGTTCGCGAGGGGCATATAGCCGGCACGCCGGATGCGGCGCTGGCTATGGATCGCATCATCGCCGAACTCTTCGATGCCGAACGGCTACCCGTTCACATCGACAGCGTCTGGCGGCCTCGTTTCCGCGAAGTGGCGCGCGCCTTCCTTGGCTGGGAAGCGGAACGGCGACCAGAGGTGCGCAAGACGGCGACAGAGGTACCAGCCGGCGTCGAAATCGAACCAATCGGCATCCGGCTGACTGGCGTTGCCGACCGCATCGACATCAAGAGCGACAAGGCCGCCGATCTCATCGACTACAAGACCGGCTACAATCCCTCTCCGCCACAGGCTCGCGCGCTGCTCGACCCGCAGCTTGCTTTGGAAGCCTATGCGCTGAAAGCGGGCGCCTTCCGCAATATCGGCGTGCTGCTGCCCGAAAACCTGCTTTATGTCCGGCTGCGGCCCGGAGACCGCTTCAAGGTCGATCAGGTCAACAACGAGCACTCCAGCCGCGGCGGCAAGACGGAAACGAAGTCGGCTATGGATCTGGCGCAGGAATCGATGGACCAGCTCGTGAAATTCGTCTCGCTGCTGCAGTCGGGCGAGAAGGGCTTCTCCTCGCGGCTGATCCCGGCCCAACAGTTCGAATATGGCGGTGACTACGATCACCTCGCCCGTGTTTCCGAATGGTCGACGGCGGAGACCGAGCAGGAGGGCGGCGATGAGTGAGTTTCCCGCCGACAACATCGGCACTCTGCCCGAAAGCGACGATCCCGGCGTCTGGATCAGCTGGACGACGATCCAACAATCCATCGCCTCGGATCCCGAACGCTCCGCCTGGGTTTCGGCCAATGCCGGCTCTGGCAAGACGCATGTGCTGACGCAGCGCGTCATCCGCCTGCTTCTCGCTGGCGCGCGCCCTTCGGCCATCCTCTGCCTCACATACACGAAGGCAGCGGCTTCCGAAATGTCAAACCGCGTCTTCGACCGGCTGGCCGCCTGGGCGACGATGCCGGACGAGGAGCTGAAAAAGCGCATCGCCGATATCGAAGGCAAAGAGCCCGACCTCTTCAAGCTTGCCGAGGCCCGTCGACTGTTCGCCAAGGCGCTGGAAACGCCTGGCGGTCTGAAGATCCAAACGATCCATGCCTTTTGCGAGGCCCTGCTGCATCAGTTCCCGCTCGAGGCCAACGTTGCCGGCCATTTCTCCGTTCTCGACGATCGCGCTGCAGCCACCTTGCTCGACGATGCCCGCCGCGCGCTGCTGGCCTCCGCAACGCCACATGGCGATGCTGAATTGGCAGATGCATTCGCCTATGTGCTCGATCTCGGTGACGAATCGGGCCTGGAAACGCTGCTCGGCGATATCGTCGCCAATCGCAACGCCATCCGCCGCTTCACCGAGGCGGCGGAGCGGCAGGGCGGTTTTGAGACGGCTCTGCTGGCGCGGCTCGGCCTCTCCGCCGGCGACACGGAAAACGGCATTGCGGAGCAATATTGGCCGCTTCCCGGCCTCTCCGGCGCAACGCTTGAGCTCTATCTGACGCTTGCCGATCAGAAAGGCGGTGCCAAGGCCCAGGAGGTCGCCTATGCGCTGCGGCTTGCCAAGCGCGAGGCGGATCCGCTCGTTCGCGCCGACTTTCTCGAAAAGGTCATGCTGACCGCCAAGGGCGAGCCGAAATCGGACAGCCAGTTTTTCGTCAAAGCAATGCTGGCAGATGCCCCCGCCCTTACTGAGGCCGTCGCTGAAGCGCGCGCCCATGTCGTTGCCTGCCGCGACCGGCTGAAGCTGATGCGGATGTATCGTGCCACGCGCGCGGCCCTCATCCTCGCTGATCGGCTAAACCGGGATTATGAAGAGCTGAAGAAGCGGCGCAGCCAGCTCGATTTCGAAGACCTTATCACCCGCACGGCGGATCTTCTGACCAAGAAAGATGTCGGACCCTGGATTCACTACAAGCTGGATCAGGGCATCGATCACATTCTGGTGGACGAGGCGCAGGATACCAGCCCGATCCAGTGGAGCGTCATCCAGTCGCTGGCGGAGGATTTCTTCTCCGGGGACAGCGCGCGGCCGACGCTGCGGACGATCTTTGCCGTCGGCGACGAGAAGCAATCGATCTATTCGTTCCAGGGCGCCCGGCCGGAACGCTTTTCCGAGGAAAGCGACCGTACTCGCCGGCGGGTGGGCGCCAGCGGCCAGCAGTTCTCGTCGATCCGCCTGCCACTGTCCTTCCGCTCGACTGCCGATGTGCTTGGTGCCGTCGATCATGTCTTCACCAGCCCGGACAATGCGAGAGGTCTCAGTGCCGTCAACGAGCCGGTGGTGCATCGCTCCAGCCGCATCGGCCATCCTGGCGCCGTCGACCTTTGGGAGATGATCGCGCCGGAGCCGGCCGCCAAGGAGGAGGACTGGACGGCGCCTTTCGATTCGACCCCAGAGAGCGCGCCCGCTGCTATCCTGGCAAGGCGGATGGCGCAGACGATCGGCAATCTTGTTGGCCGGGAAAAGATCATCGAGAAGGGTAAGGCCCGTTTCATCGAGGCCGGCGACATTCTCGTACTTGTGCGCAAGCGCGACAGCTTCGTCAACGCGCTGACGCGCGCCCTGAAACGGCGGGGGAATATCCCCGTCGCCGGCGCCGACCGGTTGGTGCTGACCAGCCATATCGCCATTCAGGATCTGCTCGCACTTGGCCGCTTCCTGCTGCTGCCCGAAGACGATCTTTCGCTTTGCGCCCTGCTGAAAAGCCCATTGTTCGACCTCGACGAAGAAGACGTCTTCGCGGTCGCGGCCTATCGCGATGATGGCCAGAGTGTCTGGAGTCATCTGCTGAGATTCGCTGAAGATGATCATGATCGCTTCCAGTTGGCAGCCGATCGGCTGAAGACCTTCCTTGCTTTGTCGAAAAGCCTGGCCGTGCATGACTTTTACGCCCGCGTGCTCGGCAGCTTCGGCGGCCGGCGGCAGTTTCTGGCACGGCTCGGCACCGAGGTCAGCGACATCCTCGACGAATTCCTGACCTTTGCGCTGGATCACGAGACCAGCGGCTTGCCGGGCCTGCAATCCTTCATCTCGACGCTCGAGCTCGAAGCGCCGACGGTCAAGCGCGAGCAGGACAAGGGCCGCAATGAAGTGCGGATCATGACCGTGCATGCCTCGAAGGGGCTGGAGGCGCCGATCGTCTTCCTGGTCGATGGCGGCGGCAAGTCCTTCACCCACACGCATCTGCCGAAGATGCGGCTGATCGAGACCGGCCGCGACCAGATCCCGCTGCCGGTATGGGTTCCCGTCTCGGCGCTCGCCAATTCGCTGACGCAGGCCGATACGGCGCGGTTGCAGGCGCTGGCGGAGGAAGAATATCGCCGCCTGCTCTATGTCGGCATGACCCGCGCCGCCGACCGGCTGATCATCTGCGGCTATCGCGGCGTCCGTGAAAATGCCGATACCTGGCATGCCATGATTTCCGCGGCGTTGCGTGAGGATGAGCAGCACTGCACGCAAAGAACCTTCACCGGTCCCGATGGCGACTGGGAGGGCTTAAGCTGGCGCGTCGCCCAGGTCCAGCTCGAATTCGAAACCGTGAGAGAGCATGAGAAACGTTCGGAACGCGTAGGCCTGCCGGCGGGTCTCAACCAGCCATTGCCGCCGCAAAGAAACCTGCCGCGACCGCTGAGCCCCTCCGGCGTCGGCACCGTTATCGACGAGGAAGCCGACAATCTGCTCGTCACGTCGGCGCTCTTCGGCGAAAAGGCCAAGTCCGACCGCGCCCTGCAGAAAGGCCGGTTCATCCACCGCATGCTGCAGACTTTGCCCGACATCGCGCCTGCGGATCGGGCCGATGCAGCACGGCGCTATGCCGAACGGGCTGCGCGCTTCTGGCCGCAGGCGGAGCGGGAAGCGCTGGTCAATTCGGTGATGGCGCTGCTGTCGCATCCGGACTTGCAGGGCACCTTCGGCACCCATGCGCAGGCCGAAGTCTCGATCATGGGCACGCTGAAGCTCGGCCGCCAATCCTACGCCGTCTCGGGCCGCATCGATCGGCTCGCGGTGCTCGACGACCGTGTCGTCATTCTCGACTACAAAACCAATCGTGTGCCGCCCGGCGAGGAAAGCACCATTCCTTTCGCGCACAGAGCACAGCTTGCCGTCTATCGCGAAATCCTTTCCCCGCTTTACCCGGGAAAGCGTATCGACTGCATGCTGGTCTATACCGAGAATGCCTCGATCTACACGTTGTCCGATAGGGCACTTGCATTGGCGCTTGCGGAGCTCGAGACAAAGTGAAATACCAAATATTGAAATTTGGGCGCCGCACCATCACATATCTAGCAACCGCAAATCCTGGTAAGGAGCAGCCTATGGCTACCGTTAAAGTCGATACCTCTAATTTCGCCACCGAAGTGCTGCAGTCTGCAGAGCCTGTCGTCGTTGATTTCTGGGCCGAATGGTGCGGTCCGTGCAAGATGATCGCCCCGGCTCTTGAAGAGCTCGCCGTGCAGTTCGAAGGCAAGGTCAAGGTTGCCAAGCTCAACATCGACGAGAATCCGGAACTGGCCGCCCAGTTCGGCGTTCGCTCGATCCCGACGCTTGCCATGTTCAAGGCCGGCGAAGTCGCTGACATCAAGGTCGGCGCCGCTCCCAAGACGGCCCTGCAGAACTGGATCTCCAGCGCAGCCTGATCTCGGTATCGATCGCATGAATTAAAAAAGCCCGGCTCGACCGGGCTTTTTATTGATCTCGATCTGATTATCGCGGCGGCGTGCCATTATCGGCAAGCACATCACCGACCAGGTAGAGGGAGCCGCCGATTAGGATGCGTGGGGGTAGCGTGGTCGGCGCCGCAAGGGCCTTGATCGCATCCAGCGCGTCGCCGACAGTCGACATCGGCTCCGCCACCAGACCGGCATCATAGGCGGCATTCGCCAGAATGACCGGATCGATCATGGCATCGCTGGCGCGGATCGGCACGCAATAAACCTTCTCCGCAAGACCGACGAAAGCCTTGAAATAACCGACCGGATCCTTGGTATTGATCATGCCAATGATCAGGAAGAGCGGCCGCGGCTGGCGCTCTTCGAAACTGGCCATGGCCTCGGCGATGACTTCGCCGGCGCCGGGATTGTGGCCACCATCGACCCAGATCTCCGCGCCTTCGGGCGCGTGCGAGATCAGATTGCCTTCGGTCAACCGCTGCAGGCGCCCCGGCCATTCGACCGAGGTCATCGCCTTTTCCATCATCGCTTCGGTGACGACGAAGCCAGCGGCCTTGACGGCCCGGATGGCGGCAGCAGCATTGCCATATTGGTGGCGGCCGGGCAGACGCGGCAGCGGCAGGTCGGCAAGGCCGAACTCATCCTGATAGACGAGCTTGCCATATTCTTCGTGGGCGGAAAAATCCTGGCCGAAAACGGCAGTCGGGCAGCGAAGCCGCTCCGCCGTCGATATCAGCACATCGAGCGCGGCGTCATATTCCTGATGACCGATGACAACGGAGTGCCCGGCCTTCATGATGCCGGCCTTCTCAGCAGCGATCAGCTCGACGCGATCACCGAGATAGGGCTGGTGATCGAGCGAAATCGGCATGATGACCGAAACGGCAGGATCGGAAATGACATTGGTCGCATCGAAGCGGCCACCGAGGCCAACTTCGATAACTGCGGCATCGGCCGGGTACTCGGCAAAGAGAAGGAAGGTCGCAGCCGTCAGGATCTCGAAGACGGTGATCTTCTGGCCACCATTGGCTTCTGCGATGCGACGCAGCACATCGGCGAAAACGGCATCGTCGACGAGCGCGCCGCGACCGCCCTTGACGCCCATCCGGTAACGCTCATGCCAATTGACGAGATGCGGCGAGGTGTGGACATGCACGCTGTAGCCGCCTGCTTCGAGCAGCGCGCGGCAGAAGGCCGTCACGGATCCCTTGCCGTTGGTGCCGGCGACATGGATCACCGGCGGCAATTTCTTATGGGGGTTGCCGAGGATATCGAGCAGCCGGGTTATTCTCTCCAGAGAGAGATCGAAGCCCTTGGGGTGCAGCCCCAACAGCTTCTCGATCTCCCGTGCTGCCTCGCTCATTGCGGATTGATCCATAGCCGTCATCCCGCACCTCCGCCTTTCGGCCGTCAATGATATCAGGCGCTCGCCGCTACCGGCAGCGCAGCGCCGTTCTTGCTCTTGGCGGACACATCGTTTGCCGGTGCCTTCGTCAGGATTTTCAGAAGCGTGGCAAGAGTGTCCGGAATATCATGGCGCTTGATGACCATATCCACCATGCCGTGCTCTAGCAGGTATTCCGAGGTCTGGAAGCCTTCCGGCAGCTTCTCGCGGATCGTCTGCTCGATGACGCGCTTGCCGGCAAAGCAGATTTCCGCACCCGGTTCGGCCAGGTGGATATCGCCCAGCATGGCGTAGGAGGCGGTGACGCCGCCGGTCGTCGGGTTGGTCAGCACAACGATATAGGGCTGGCCGGCTTCCTTGAGCATGTCGACGGCAACCGTGGTGCGCGGCAGCTGCATCAGCGACAGAATGCCTTCCTGCATGCGTGCGCCGCCAGAGGCCGGGAACATGACCAGCGGGCATTTCTCCGAAATCGCCCGCTCGAATGCCTTGACGATGGCTTCGCCGGCGGCAATGCCGAGCGAACCGCCCATGAAATTGAATTCGTGCACGACGGCAACGAGCTTCACGCCGCGAACCTTGCCGACGCCGGCGACGATCGTGTCTTCCTGCTCGGTCTTGACGCGGCTGTCCTTCAGGCGATCGGTGTATTTCTTCGAGTCGCGGAACTTCAACGGGTCCTGCGCCACCTTCGGCTGCGGCAGGGCTTCGTATTCACCCTTGTCGAAGAGATCGGCAAGGCGCGCCTTGGCCGGCATCTTCATGTGGAAGCCTGAGGCAGGAATGACCCACTTGTTGTCTTCCAGATCCTTGTGGAAGACCATCTCGCCGGTCTCCGGGCACTTGATCCAGAGATTCTCGGGAACCTCGCGACGGCCCAGCATGGAGTTGATCCGCGGGCGAACGTAATTCGTGATCCAGTTCAATTCGAAACTCCTAATCGACCAAATTCATCGATATCGTCGTCGTCACCTAGAACGGTCCGGCTTTTCATCGAAGCGCCGACTATTCCAGCTCTTTGTTTTCTCGCAATTCCGGGCGGAAAACCGCTGTGCACTTTTCCTGGAATTGCTCTAATGCCCATCGGCCTTTTTCGCAATCCGCAGGGAATTGCCGAAAGGCCTATATGGGGAAACTATTCGGCGGCAACAAGGCGCGCAGAGCGCGTTCCCGTCGACAGACCGCGGACAAGCGTCGCGACGGCCTGGATAGTGTCAGCCGTCGCCTTGCCATCCTTGGTAAGGCTGGTGGCGATCTGGTTGACAATGGCGGTGCCGACGACGACGCCGTCAGCGGAAGCGCCGATCAGCTTGGCGTGCTCGGCCGTCTTGACGCCGAAGCCGACGCAAACCGGCAGCTCGGTATGCTGCTTGATGCGCTTGACGGCGCCCGAGACCAGCGACGGATCCGGCAAGGCCGAACCGGTGATGCCGTTCATCGAGACATAATAGACAAAACCGGACGTGTTCTTCAGAACCGTCGGCAGGCGCTTGTCATCGGTGGTGGGCGTTGCCAAGCGGATAAAGTTGATGCCCTTGCGGATGGCAGGAATGCAAAGCTCGTCATCCATTTCCGGCGGCAGATCGACGACGATCAGGCCATCGATGCCGGCGGCAATCGCGTCATCGAGGAACTTTTCCACGCCGTAGATGTAGATCGGGTTATAGTAACCCATCATCACGATCGGCGTATCGGCGTCGGTCTTGCGGAAATCGGCTGCAAGCTGCAGCGTCTTCTTCAGCGTCTGGCCCGCCTTCAAGGCGCGCTGGCCGGCAAGCTGGATCGCGGGGCCGTCGGCCATGGGATCGGAGAAAGGCATGCCGAGTTCGATGACGTCGGCTCCGGCTTCCGGCAGCGCCTTCATGATGCCGAGCGAGGTCTCGTAGTCGGGATCGCCGCCCATGAAATAGGTGACGAGTGCCGGGCGGCCTTCAGCCTTCAGAGCGGCGAAGCGTTTGTCCATACGTGTGGTCATGGCGTCTAACTCACATTCCCAGAATCTTGCCGACGGTGAAGATATCCTTGTCGCCGCGGCCGGAGAGGTTCATCAGGATGATCTCGTCCTTGCCCATTTTCGGGGCGCGCTTGATCACTTCGGCGAGCGCATGGCTCGGCTCGAGCGCCGGAATGATGCCCTCGAGGCGCGTCAGCGTCTGGAAGGCTTCCAGCGCCTCATGGTCCATGATCGGAACATATTCGGCGCGGCCGATATCGTTCAGCCAGGAATGCTCCGGACCGATGCCGGGATAATCGAGGCCAGCCGAGATCGAATGACCCTCTTTGATCTGGCCATCGCCGTCCTGCAGCAGATAAGTGCGATTGCCATGCAGCACGCCGGGCGAGCCGGCGGTGATGGAAGCGCAATGCTCATCGCCCTGCAGGCCCTTACCGCCGGCTTCGACGCCGACGATCTTGACGCTTGCGTCATCAAGGAAGGGATGGAAGATGCCGATCGCATTCGAACCGCCGCCGACGGCCGCGATGACGAGATCCGGCAGGCGGCCTTCGGCCTCCAGGATCTGCGCGCGGGCTTCGGTGCCGATCACGGCCTGGAAATCGCGGACCATTTCCGGATAGGGGTGTGGGCCGGCGGCCGTGCCGATCAGGTAATAGGTATCGTCGACATTGGTGACCCAGTCGCGTAGCGCCTCGTTCATGGCGTCCTTCAGCGTGCCGCTGCCGGCGGTTACCGGAATGACCTCGGCGCCCAGCAGCTTCATGCGGAAGACGTTCGGCGCCTGGCGCTCGACATCGGTCGCGCCCATGTAGACGACGCAAGGCAGGCCGAAGCGCGCCGCAACGGTCGCCGACGCCACGCCATGCTGGCCGGCGCCGGTTTCCGCGATGATGCGGGTCTTGCCCATGCGTTTGGCGAGCAGGATCTGGCCGATGCAATTGTTGATCTTGTGCGAGCCGGTGTGGTTGAGCTCTTCGCGCTTGAAATAAATCTTGGCGCCGCCAAGCTCGGCCGTCAGGCGCTCGGCGAAATAAAGCGGGCTCGGGCGGCCGATATAATGCGTGCCGAGCGACTTCAATTCCGCCTGGAAGGCCGGATCATCCTTCGCCTTGTTCCATTCCTCCTGAAGGTCCAGGATCAGCGGCATCAACGTTTCGGCAACGAAACGACCGCCATAAATGCCGAAACGACCGTCCTCATCAGGGCCGGCGCGGAAGGAATTGGGTTTAGGCGTCTGGTTCACTTTCTACTCCCTGCTGCCGGTTCCGGCAGGCATGCTTCTGCAAAAGCGTCAAAAAACTGGTCGATCTTGCCTAGATCCTTCACGCCCGGCGCGCTTTCGACGGCCGAGGAAAGATCGATGCCGGTGGCCTTGGTGGAGGCAAGCGCCAGCGCGACATTATCCTTGTTGACGCCGCCCGAGAGCATGTAGTCCACGCGATCGTCGAGCCAGCTCATCAGGCTCCAATCGAAGGATACGCCGTTTCCGCCCGGCAGCACAGAGCCGGCCGGGGGCTTGGCATCGAACAGGAAGCGGTCGGCAATGCCGATATAGGATTCCACCCGCTTCAGATCGTCGGCGTCGCGCACTGACATGGCCTTCATGACGGCGACGTTATGGATCGCTTTGATTGTCAGCACGCGTTCCGGGCTTTCATTGCCATGAAGCTGCAGCATATCCGGCTTCACCAGCGCCATGATCTCGTCGAGATCGTCATTGCTGGGATTGACCGTGACGGCAACGATCTTTGCCTTGCCGCGCGCGCGCTCCGCCAGCTGGCCGGCCAGATCGGGCTCGATATAGCGCGGGCTCTTTTCGAAGAAGATAAAGCCGATATGAGTGGCGCCGCGCTCAAGAGCACGATCCACCGCTTCCGGCGTCTTCAGACCACAAATTTTGACATCGGGGTTCATGGCAGCGGAGTGACACGAAATTTCGAAAGAGTCGAGCCTAAAGGCGACGTTGGCGGGATTTTTACATTGTCCGAATGCAACGGGCGGCATGGGTTTTTCGGCTTAAAGCGCACCTAATATCCGCTGAAGCAACAGCTCACCCCTTACTTCACCGCGATCACGACTTTGCCCTTGGCTCGACCGGTTTCCACGTAGACCAATGCCTCGTTGACATTCTCGAACGGAAAGACCCGATCTACGACGGGCCGCAGGGCTCCTGCTTCTATCAAAGACGCGATCTGCCCAAGCTGCTCTCCGTTCGCCGTCATGAAAAGGAACGAGTAGCCGACCCCATGACGCCTTGATTTCCTCCGGATGCCGGAGCTTAGCAGGCGCATGACCTGCTGAAGCAGCCAGCCTGAACCATTCTCCCTGGCAAACTCGGGATCCGGCGGACCGGAGATCGAGATGAGCTTTCCTCCTGGCTTCAACACTCGGAGTGATTTCTCCAACGTATCCTTGCCTAGGCTGTTCAGCACAACGTCGTAACCTTTCAAGACCTTCTCGAAATCGTCCTTCTTGTAGTCGACGACAACATCTGCTCCAAGGTTCTTGACGAGATCGACATTGGCTGTGCTCGTCGTCGTCGCCACATGCGCACCGATATACTTGGCGAGCTGGATGGCAATCGTCCCCACGCCGCCCGAGCCGGCATGGATCAGAACCTTCTGCCCCTTCTTCAAACCGCCTCGCTCGACAAGTACCTGCCAGGCCGTCAAGGCGACGAGGGGTAGCGATGCCGCCTCTTCCATCGTCAGATTTTTAGGCTTCATCGCCACATCAGCCTCGTTCATGGCGATGAACTCAGCAAAGGCGCCGATGCGATCCTGGCCCGGACGGGCATAGACCTCGTCCCCCGGCTTGAAGTGCCGGACTTTGGATCCGACCCGGACGACGACACCCGCTACATCGTTGCCGAGAATCAGCGGCAGGCGGTACGGCAGGATGAGCTTGAACTCCCCGTCCCTGATCTTGGCATCCAAGAGGTTCACGCTGGCAGCGTGAACCTCTACCAACACGTCGTTATCCCGCAAGTCCGGCGCGGGACTTTCGCCGAGCCGCAGAGCACCACCTTTCGCATAGCGATCGATCAGAAATGCTTTCATGAGAACTAGCTTTCGTTTCTGAGATTGCGACAATCAGGGGCTCAGGCGGGAAGCCGATTGAATTTGCGAAGATTCTTGTCGACGAATGATTCGGGCAGAAAACGACGTATGAAGCGGACCTGGCCTGCCGCCCTTCCTGCCGTGTAACGTCTTTTCGGCGATGTCACGTTGGCCGCTTTGACGACCGTGGCGGCAACCACTTCCGGTGCGTCTCCCGTCTCGACGATCTCTCGCATCAGCTTTTCCGCATCGGCGCGAACGGTGTCGTAAACGGTAAGCGGCTGATCCGCGCGCGTAAGATTCTCTTCAAAAGAGGTGCGGGTGACACCAGGCTCGACCAGCACGACGCGAATGCCTTGCGTTCGCACCTCATGGTCGAGCGATTCCGAATAGCCCTCGATCGCGTGCTTGGTCGATGCGTAGAGGGCATTGAAGGGGGCTGGGATGAGTCCAAGAATGGAGCTCAGATTGATGATCCTGCCTTTTCGCTGGCGTCTCATCACAGGCAATACCGCATTCGTCAGACGCACGATGCCGAAGACATTCACGTCAAACAAAGCCTTTGCCTGCGCGGCGGAAGATTCCTCTGCACCACCGAGCAACCCGATCCCAGCATTGTTGACCAGAAGATCAACTCGCCCTGCGCGGATCAGAACATCATCAACCGCACTTTGCACGGATCCTTCGTCGGTGACGTCGCAGACCAGCATCACTACGCCATCGGAGGTGTCGGCCATCGGTTTCCGGCTGGTTCCGAACACCCGGTAACCGTCGCGGCTCAGTGCCTGTGCCGTCGCCAGCCCAATGCCGGAAGAAGCGCCCGTAACCAGGGCGACGCCGCGTTCTGTCTTGCTCATCTGTCACAGCTTTCATTCTGTCGTGGAACACCAATGGAAATTATGTTACTATCGTTTCGAAACTAAGTCACTATCAAAAAGATACTAACATGCAAAATCTTTCAGACCAGCCGTGCCTGATCGCCCGCAGCCTCGCGCTGGTGGGGGACGCATGGAGCATGCTGATCCTGCGGGACGCCCATGCCGGGCTCACCCGTTTCGATGAGTTCCGCAAGAGCCTCAGCATCGCTCCTACGATCCTGACTCGTCGGCTTGCCGCGCTCACGGAAGATGGACTGCTGGAGAGGCGGCGATATTCGGAGCGACCACCGCGAGAGGAATATGTGCTGACTGCAGCGGGCCGGGACTTCCTGCCTGTGCTTTTCGCGATTGGAGCGTGGGGGCGAAAGCACCGCAATACAGATGGCGTAACCCGGTTCTTCGACGCCGAGACCGGAACGGAGATTGATCCCGTCATGATCGACCGTGCAACGGGCGCTCCGATCGGCACACGGCGAATTCGCATCGCTGCACCCGAATGAGCCACATCACGCGAAATGTGCCGGAAGCCTTTATCTTAGGAGCAGAGCCCAATCGGCTCAAAACTGTCGCCAGCTATCCGAACTGCGGAAATGACCGGCGATAACGACGATGGAATAATGGAGTTTCAACGGCCTTCCATCGGCTCAAATTGCTCAATCAAAATCGATCGCGTGCAGCTGGCTCCCGTGGCGCTTCAGCCAGGCCTTGGCCTCGTCCATATCGGGGCAGAGCTTGCGGCAGAGCGCCCAGAAGCGCGGGCCGTGGTTCATTTCTCTTAGGTGCGCCACCTCATGGGCGGCGAGATAATCGATCACCAGCGGCGGCGCCATGACGATGCGCCAGGAGAAGCTCAGATTTCCTTGTGAAGAGCATGAACCCCAGCGGCTGCGGGTATCCTTCATGGTGATGGAAGAGACGGTGGCGCGGATTGTCCTGGCGTGCGCCGCCACGAGCTTTTCCAGATCGGCGCGGGCTTCCTTCTTCAGGAAGGTCGCAATGCGGCGACCGGCATGTTCCGGCAGGCCGCTGACGCGCAGCACTGGCAGCCCGTCCAAGGTCACCACTTCGGTCAGACCACGCAGGGTGCCGGTATGTTCGATCCGGTGGCGCATGCCGCGCAGAAGGATTTCGCTGCCACCACGCAGGCTGCTGTCTGTTGTAAACTTCGCCAGTTTGGTCAGAAGCCAGCCCTGGTGCCGGTCCAGGAAGGCATTGACCTCATGGGCGGCAAGACCGCGCGGAATGGTCATCTTCAGCGCCCGTCCGCCAGGTTCGATCCTAAGCGTGATCCGCGTCGCCTGCTCATGCTGGCGAATGGTCAACGGCATCAGTCGGCCAGCGATGTCCAAGGTGCGCGTTTCCGGCGCGGGTGGCTTGGCTGGAGGTCTGCGGGATCTGGACAGAAGCGGAAACATGGAGGCAGTTTTATACGATTCGGGCTGATATCTGGCAAAGAAAAACCGGCATCGTCCGATGCCGGTTTCGACTATATGACGCGGTTGCTCTCGCAGCCCATCACGGCGTCTGGAATTCGGTCGGCGAGCCGCCATTGTCATTGCGCTTGACGCTGTTGCGCTCGCGCATGAAACGGTCGAACTCCTCCTGGTCCTTGGCGCGGCGCAGCTCGCGGGCATAGGCGTCGAACTCGGCGCGCATTTCGTCCAGCTTGCGGCGTTCCTGCTCGAGGCGCTCAAGCTCTGCCCGGCGCCAGTCGTCGAAGGCGACGTTGCCGGTGGAGTAGGAATGGCGATAGCGATTACGATGGCGACCGCATCCGGCAAACATGCCGTCGGTCTTGTCGTTCACATCCCGTTTGAACTCCCGCAAACGTTCCCCGAAGAGAATATAGGCGAGCATGGCGAAGCCGAGGGGCCAGAAGACCACGAAGCCTAGTACCATCAGGGCAATAGTAGCCGGAGTCCAATCCGGGCGAAGCAATGCAGATTGGTTCATTGTCAGGTATCCTCGCACGGCGCACCGCCCTCCGACCGATACCGATCGACGGAAAGGTTTCTGCGCGGTTTTTAAAGCTCTACCTGCATCTCAGCGCGTTCCAAGGACGCGCGGCGCGGTAAACGGCCCGATCTCTGCGGTACCGCTGGAATCGAGATGGTAACCTCTTCGTGAGGCTTCAATGGCATCGCCGAGCGGAATCGGACAAGTGTTTGAATCCGCCCGGATAATTCAACAAAAGCTAATCTTTTGCGCTGCTAGGACGCCATTTGATTTTGCATGATCTCATCCAAAAACCGCTTCGCGCTTTTTGGGATCATGCTTATCAGGCTGATTTTCCACCCTTGATGACCCGCTTGACGACCGGTCGGCCAGTGCGGGCATGCTCGCGCGTGAAGGCCAGAATGCGCGGCGCGATCTCGCGGCGGAAGCGCGAGCCGTTGAAGACGCCGTAGTGACCGACATCCGGCTGCAGATAGTGCATGCGCATATGGTCGGGAATGTTGGTGCAGATGGTCTGCGCCGCATGCGTCTGGCCGACGCCGGAGATATCGTCGTTCTCGCCTTCGACAGTCAGAAGCGCGACGTTGCGGATGGCGGTGGGATCGACGCGCTGGCCGCGATGCATAAGCTCGCCCTTGGGCAGCGCGTGTTTGATGAACACCTGATCGACTGTCTGCAAATAGAATTCCGCCGTCAGATCCATGACGGCCAGATATTCGTCGTAGAAATCGCGGTGCTTCTCGGCCGGCTCACCGTCATTCTTGACGAGATGCACGAAGAAATCCTTGTGGGCGATCATATGGCGGTCGAGGTTCATCGACATGAAGCCGGAAAGCTGCAGGAAGCCGGGATAGACCGGGCGCATGAAGCCCGGCTGCGGCCAAGGCACGTTCATGACGACATTGTCGGCAAACCATTCCAGCGGCTTGTCCTTGGCGAGCTGGTTGACCGCGGTCGGATTGATGCGCGTGTCGATCGGCCCCCCCATCAGCGTCATCGACGAGGGCGCGAGACGATCGCCCGCCGCTTCCATGACGGCAGCGGCCGCCAGAACCGGCACCGACGGCTGACACACGGCGACGACATGCGTGTCCGGCCCAAGGTGATGCAGCATCTCGATGACGTAATCGATGTAATCTTCCAGATCGAAAGTACCGTCGGTCATCGGCACCATGCGAGCGTCGATCCAGTCGGTGATGTAGACGTCAGCACCCGGCAGAAGGGCTTCGACGGTGCCGCGCAGCAGCGTGGCATAGTGACCCGACATCGGCGCGACGATCAGGATGCGCGGATCCGTGCCGTGGCCGGCTGGCAGGCTGCGCTCGAAATGGATGAGATTGCAGAAGGGCTTCTTCCAGACGATCTTCTCATACACGGATACCGGCTTACCCTCGATCAGCGTCTCATTGAGCCCGAATTCCGGCTTGCCGTAGCGCCTTGTCGTGCGCTCGAAAACCTCGAGGCTTGCCGTCAACGTGCGGCCGAACACCGTGTGCGAGAGGGGATTAAGCGGATTGGCATAGGCCAGACGCATCATGTCGGCCACGGCGCGAAAAGGTGCGAGAGCGGCGTGATTGAGTTCATAAAACTGATAAAACATGGGTGGCTTTGCCTTTCGTGATGCGGGTACGCAACCTCGCAAATCACCTCGTCATTGAAATGCACGCGCCTCGCGTGTCGGTGCTTTCACTGCAGCGCTCCTCCAGTCACGCCATGCAGACGGATGATCACGGCTCCTCGGGCGCGATCCTCATCCTTTAAGCTCTTATTATCCAACCTAGCAGCTTTTGCTGCAGAGCAACATAACCGCGGACAGTTCTTTCTGTAAAAAAATGCCGGAGAATCGCTTCTCCGGCATCAACATTGATCTCAAAAAGTTAAAGTTCCTGAGCCGTACATCTTATGCGTCGGCCAGGAAGGTCTGGCGCTGCGTGCCGAGGCCTTCCATGCCAAGCTCGACGACATCGCCCGGCTTCAAATACTGCGGCGGCTTCATGCCCATGCCGACGCCGGGAGGCGTGCCGGTGGAGATGACGTCGCCCGGATGCAGCGACATGAACTGGCTGAGATAGGAGACCAGGTAGGCAACGCCATAGACCATGGTCTTGGTCGAGCCGTTCTGCATCGTCTTGCCGTTGACCTTGAGCCACATGCCGAGATTCTGCGGATCGGCGATCTCGTCCTTGGTGACGAGCCAGGGGCCGATCGGGCCAAAGGTGTCGCAGGATTTGCCCTTGGTCCACTGTCCCGAACGCTCGGTCTGGAAGGCGCGCTCGGAGACGTCGTGGGAAACGCAGTAACCGGCGACATAGTCAAGCGCATCGGCTTCGCTGACATATTTCGCTTTTTTGCCGATGACGACGCCGAGCTCGACTTCCCAATCGGTCTTTTCCGATCCGCGCGGGATCAGCACATTGTCGTTCGGGCCGACGATGGCGGAACTTGCCTTCATGAAGATGATCGGCTCCGGCGGCACCGTAGCGCCGGTTTCGGCAGCATGGTCGGAGAAGTTCAGGCCGATGCAGATGAACTTGCCGGTGCCGGCAACGCAAGCGCCGAGGCGACTTTCCGCCAGTTCGGGCAAGCTCTTGGGATCGAGGGCCGCGATCTTTGCAAGACCTGCCGGCGAAATGGCCTCGCCGCCGATGTCGGCGACGTGGGCGGAGAGATCGCGGATCTTGCCGTCGCTATCGAGAAGCGCCGGCTTCTCCCTGCCGACTTCGCCAACACGCAACAATTTCATGGATTTTCCTTCCCTGCATTTTCAAAGATGAGATTGGCTTTACCATATATGAACGAATTATTCACCAGTGTCACCAATCGATTTCGAAGAGCATAACACGTCCCGCCTTGCGGCACCGGAACAACAGCTTTTCTAGGACGATGGCAACGATCTGGCGATTTCGACGATGACGTCGAAAGCCGTATCGATATCATCAGCCGTCGCCTCGAACTGACCAGCCTGGAAACGAATGACGAACCGACCGCCGACGCGGGTCTGTGTCAGGTAGATTCGACCGTCATTGTTGATCGCCGTGATCAGGCGCTGCGTATGCTCCTCCTGATCGACACCGGCGGGTGCCTTGTGATCGAAAGAGAACAGCGACAGGAACGGTTGCGTCACGATCTCAAAGTCTGGTTCGTCGGCAAGACGCTTAGCCAGATTCTGCGACCAGGCGACATGGTTGCGGATCATCGTCCGCAGTCCTTCCAGCCCGTGATAACGCAGGAGGAACCAGAGCTTCAGCGCACGGAAGCGGCGGCCGAGCGGCACGGACCATTCCGAATAGTTGATGATGCCGTCATGGCCATGAGTGCGCAGATATTCCGGCTGGATCGCGAGCGTCCGCACAAGCGCGTCCGGCTCGCGAACGAACTGGACAGAACAATCGAACTGAGCGCCAAGCCACTTATGCGGGTTGAAGACGACGGAATCGGCCCGCTCGACACCCTGCCAGAGCTCGCGGAATTCCGGGCAGATCATCGCCGAACCGGCCCAGGCGGCGTCCACATGCACGTAGAGCCCGTTTGCATGCGCGACATCGACAACCGCGGCAATGTCATCGCAAGCGCCGACACTGGTGCCGCCAACGCAGGCAATCACGCCGGCCGGCAGCAGCCCGGCTGCGCGGTCGCGCGCTATCGCGGCGACAAGCGCCTGCGGGTCCATGGCGTTGCTGGGGCCACCCGAGGGAATGCGCACCAGATTTTCGCCGCCGACACCGGCAATCCAGATGGCGCGATCAATCGAGGTGTGAACCTGATCGGTGGAATAGATGCGCACAGCCTTGTTGGCTGCAAGCCCGCCGCTGTTGCCCTGCCAGTTCAGTGCTCTCTCGCGCATCACGAGAACGGCCGCAAGTGTTGCTGTCGACGCCGAATCCTGTATGACGCCGGTGAAGCTCTCCGGCAGGCCGAGGGCTTGGCGCAGCCAGTCGACCACCTTGGTTTCCAATTCGGTGGCGGACGGTGATGTCTGCCAGAGCATACACTGGGCGGCGATGGCGCTGACCAGATATTCGGCGATCACCGAGACCGGCGCCGCATTGGCAGGGAAATAAGCAAAGAAGCGCGGATGCTGCCAATGCGTCATCCCGGGAACAAGGATATCCTCAAAATCCTTGAAGATATCCTCCATGGCTTCGCCGGATTCCGGTGGAGAATCAGCGATATGCGCGGATATTTCTCCCGGCACCATCTTCGCCCGTACCGGCCTGTCCCGAAGCGACGCGCGATAATCCACGCCCCAATTTGCCGCCTTCTCCGACCACTGCCGGAACTCTTCCCAATTCATGACGGTCCTCCCCGCTCTATCGAACGAGGCGGACCTTAGACCGGTTTTCGCATATGGTCGAGTATCAGAACAGCTCGTCGAGAGCGGGCCCGAGCGGCACGATACCGGCCGGATTGAGCGACGTTATCGAGTAATAACCGCGCTTGATGTGATCGAAGCTGACTGTCTCTGCAATCCCCGGCCAATCAAGCATGCGACGGCAGAAGGACTGGAGATTGGCATAGTCGGAGAGGCGGCGAAGATTGCATTTAAACAGGCCATGATAGGCGACATCGAAGCGGACGAGGGTGACGAACAGCCTGATATCGCTTTCAGTGGGATGATTGGCAAAGAGGAAGTCCCTGCCCTCCAGCTCCGCCTCCACCCAATCGAGGCAGTTGAATACCTCGTTGAAAGCTTCCTCGTAGGCGATCTGCGTCGTGGCAAAGCCGGCACGATAGACGCCGTTGTTGAGGGCGGGATAGATCCGGGCATTGAAACGGTCGATATCTTCCCGTTTGCCCGCCGGGTAAAGATCGATGTCATTGCGGGCGAGATCGCCGAAGCCGTCATTCAGCATCCGCAGGATATCGGATGACTCGTTGTTGACGATCGTGCCGGTCTGCTTGTCCCAGAGCACCGGCACGGTGGCACGGCCGGTGAAGGCCGGATCGGCCTTCGTATAAATCTCGTGCATGTAGGTGACGCCATTGACGGCGTCATTCGTAGCGCCCGGATAATCGCCAAAGCGCCAGCCATGCTTGGACAGCACCGGCTCAACGATGGAAACAGAAATGGCCTCTTTCAGGCCCTTGAGCTTGCGCCCGATGAGGGTGCGCGACGCCCAGGGGCAGATCAGCGCAACATAAAGGTGATAACGGCCGGCTTCCGCTTTGAAACCGCCCTCGCCCGTTGAACCTGCCCGGCCATCGGGCGTGACCCAATTGCGAAAGCTCGACGTCTGGCGAACGAAGCCGCCCTTCTCATCCTTGGCCTGGACCGGCTGCCAATCTTCTGTCCATTTCCCGTTTACCAGCAAGCTTCCGTCTCCGCGCGCGTTTCTTCTTGCTCACAGCATAGCGGAACAGAATTTCACTGGAATAACGCAAACTTGAAACAGACTGTCTACCTGGCGCGTGCGGATACGGCTATGTATGAAAACCTGCAGCTTATGATCAAGTTCACTGGAGCATCCCATGGCGAAATCCGTTTCTACGGTCAGAACCGATCATGCCAGCCGCTATCTGCAGCAACTCTGCAAGCACTGGAGCCACAAATTTGAGGTGGAATTCAACGAAACCGCCGGCAAGGTGCCGTTCAGCCCTGAGACATCTCTAGAATTGGCAGCGGACGCCACCAACTTGATCCTGACCTTGAATGTCGAGAAGTCCGAAGATCTTGAGCGCATGCAAAATGTCGTCGCCGATCATCTGAAGCGCTTCGCCTTCCGTGAAGAACTCGACTTCGTCTGGATCGCCGACGCGAGCGCCGCGTAAGCCACCCTTCAGTTTATCAGCCGCCCACGATCTCATTTTCCAAGATCGGCAACCGGCCCCCTCTAGCGAAAGAAGCCCCCAATGACATCAAGCAACAGCCGCGAATCCCAATACCCCATCGACAAGCTTTTTCTCGACCGCTGGTCACCCCGCGCCTATTCCAACGAGAGTATGCCGGAAGCCGATCTGTTGACCATCCTGGAAGCAGCGCATTGGGCACCATCCGCCTCGAACCTGCAGCCCTGGCGCTTCCTTTACGCCCTTCGCGGCTCGGAGCACTGGGACAAGTTCCTGAGCGTCCTGGTCGAGTTCAACCAAGGCTGGGTAAAGTCCGCATCCGCGCTGCTTTTCGTCATTTCCCGCACCCACAATGGCGAGCTTGGCTCGGCCGAACAGAAGCCCAGCTATAGCCATTCCTTCGATGCAGGCGCGGCCTGGGGCTTCCTGGCAGTCCAGGCACATCTAGCCGGCTACGAAGCGCACGGCATGACCGGTTTCCACGTCGAAAAGTCCTATGAAGTCCTCGGCATCCCCGACGGCTTCCGCGTCGAAGCAGCCGTTGCGATCGGCAAGGTCGGCGACAAGAACCAGCTTCCGGAAAAGCTGCGCGAGCGCGAAGTGCCAAGCCAGCGCAAGCCGCTTTCGGAACTCGCCTTTAACGGCACCTTCATCGCCAAGTAATTGGATATAAATAGAAAAGGCCCGCCTGGAGCATCCGGGCGGGCCTTTTTCTTTTTTTGGCAATAGAACTTTTCTTGCTTCTTTACGCGTTCCGGACGGAAAACTGCTGCGCACTTTTCCTGGAAATGCTCCAGATCAGATGTCGAGATTGGCGACGTTCAGCGCATTGTCCTGAATGAACTCGCGCCGTGGCTCGACTTCGTCGCCCATCAACCGGGCGAACAAGCCATCGGCATCCGTCGCATCGTTGACCCTCACCTGCAGCAGCGTGCGGACATTCGGATCGAGCGTCGTTTCCCAAAGCTGCTCGGCATTCATTTCGCCGAGACCCTTGTAGCGCTGCATGGTCAGGCCCTTGCGGCCAGCGGTGAAGATCGTTTCCAACAGCTTGCGCGGCCCGGAAACCTCGGTTTCGCCATCACGGCGTACGAGCTTCGGCGGCACGACGTAGGTCTCCTTAAGGCGGACGCCGAGCTGGTCGATGAGGCGTGCATCCTGGGAACCGATCAGCGCCATGTCGAGAAGGATGACTTCCTTGACGCCGCGGACCGTGCGCTCGAAACGCAGACCACCCTCACCCGTCACGACGCCGCTCCAGCCGCGCTCGGTTTCCTCGGCGATGAGGTCGAGCCGCTTGGCGACGTCATCCACCAGAACAGCCGCCCGCGCCTGATCGCTGACCAGCTCGGCATTGAGCGCGCCGGCGATCGCCGCCTGCTCGACGACATCGCGATTGTAGCGCGAATGCAGATTGTCGATCAGCGTACGCAGACGCAGAGCATCGGAAATAACCTCGCGCAGATCCTGTCCCGCGCGTACTTCACCGCTGCCAAGCCGGAGGCTGGCATCGTCGAGGCCTTGCGCGATCAGATATTCTTCCAGCGCCTTCTCGTCCTTCAGATATTGCACCGACTTGCCGCGCGCCACCTTATAAAGCGGTGGCTGGGCGATATAGAGATGGCCGCGTTCGATGAGGTCAGGCATCTGGCGGAAGAAGAAGGTGAGCAGCAGCGTACGGATATGGGCACCGTCGACGTCTGCATCCGTCATGATAATGATCTTGTGATAACGCAGCTTGTCGGCGTTAAACTCGTCCTTGCCGATGCCGGTGCCGAGCGCGGTGATCAGCGTGCCGATTTCCTGGCTCGACAGCATCTTGTCGAAGCGTGCACGCTCGACGTTTAGGATCTTGCCGCGCAGCGGCAGGATCGCCTGGTTTTCGCGTGAACGGCCCTGCTTGGCAGAGCCGCCTGCCGAGTCACCCTCGACGAGGAAGACTTCGGACTTGGCTGGATCGCGCTCGGAGCAATCGGCGAGCTTGCCCGGCAGCGATGCGATATCAAGCGCACCCTTGCGGCGGGTCAGTTCACGCGCCCTGCGGGCCGCCTCGCGAGCGGCTGCGGCCTCCACGACCTTGCCGACCAGCACCTTGGCTTCAGACGGATGTTCTTCGAGCCAGGTGCTGAGCGCTTCGTTGACGAGGCTTTCCACGACCGGGCGAACTTCGGAGGAAACCAGCTTGTCCTTGGTTTGCGAAGAGAACTTCGGGTCGGGAACCTTGACCGACAGCACGGCAGTCAGGCCTTCGCGGCAATCATCACCCGTCAGCGTCACCTTTTCCTTCTTGGTGATGCCAGATGACTCGCCGTAGGAGGTGATCTGGCGCGTCAGAGCCGCGCGGAAGCCGGCCATATGCGTGCCGCCGTCGCGCTGCGGGATATTGTTGGTGAAGCAGAGGACGTTTTCGTGGTAGCTGTCGTTCCACCACATCGCGACTTCGACCGTGATGCCGTCCTTCTCGCTGCGGATCGACACCGGCTTCTGAACCAGCGGCTTCTTGGCGCGATCGAGGTAGGCGACGAAGGCTTCCAGGCCGCCGTCATAGAGCATCTCTTCCTGCCTGACGTCGGAATGACGCTTATCGGTCAAAAGGATGCGGACGCCGGAATTCAGGAAGGCCAGTTCGCGCAGGCGATGTTCCAGCGTGCTGTAATCGAACTCCGTCATGGTGAATGTTTCGGAGCTCGGCATGAAGCTCACTTCCGTGCCGGTCGCATTGCCGGCATCGCCCGTTTGCTTCAGCGGCGCGTCGGCAACGCCATGGGTGAAGCTCATTTCATGGACATTGCCCTGGCGGCGGATCTTCAGCTTCAACCAGACGGACAGCGCGTTGACGACGGAAACGCCGACGCCATGCAGACCGCCGGAGACCTTATAGGAATTCTGGTCGAATTTGCCGCCGGCATGCAGCTGGGTCATGATGACCTCGGCGGCGGAAACGCCTTCGCCGGTGTGGATATCAGTCGGGATGCCGCGGCCGTTGTCGGTAACCGTGACCGAACCATCGGGATTAAGGGTAACCGTGACGATATCGGCATGACCGGCCAAAGCCTCGTCAATGGCGTTGTCGACAACTTCGTAGACCATATGATGCAGGCCGGAACCGTCATCCGTATCACCGATATACATGCCGGGACGCTTGCGCACGGCATCAAGGCCTTTGAGAACCTTGATGCTGTCTGCGCCATATTCGGCGCTACCGCCGTTTTCGGTTACGGATGTATCGGTCATTTATTGAAGTCTTTCCAGTGTTTAGAGAATCTCGCCGATCGCGGCCGAATCAGCGGTTTTTCTTTCCCTGAATATAGGATGTTTCACCCCGAACTTCCAAATGGAAGGCCCCGAAGTCAGGCATAAAGCAGGGGATTAAGGCGCTTTTCAGCCGGTTTTCCCGCCATTTTCGAGAACGCGATCTAGCTCTCGGATCGTTGCGGCGTCAAGGTTACGAATCTTGCCCGCCAAGCGGTTGACAAAGGCCGTGTATTCGGGCGCAAGCCCCGATGTATCGACGACGATGCGCGGATCGGAAAATCGTGCCAGCAGGAACAACTCCTCGGCCTCATCCCAGATAATGTTGAAATATCCGGCGATACGCTGCAGCAGATCGAAGGTCGGCGTGCCGCGCTTTCCGTGTTCTAAGGCGGATAAATAAGCCGGAGTCACATTCAGCGCGGCGGCCATCTGCTTCTGCGAGACGCCCTTGCGCAATCTCAGCTTTCGTACCGCTTCGCCGAAGGGGGTCATGGCTTCTCCCCCTTTGCGCGCGCGAGGCGAATATAGAGCGCGCCGTCGCCGCCATGGTGCTGAGCCGCAGTCTCGTAGGAGGAAATCAGGAAACGGAATTCCGGCTTGGAAAACCAGAGCGGCACGGCACGCTTGAGGGCGCCTTCGCTGCCCATGGAGCTACCCTTGCCGGTAATGACCAGCACATGCCGGAGACCGCGACCATGCGCTCGCAGAAGGAAATCCAGAAGCATGCCATGCGCCTCGCTCTGGATCAGACCGTGAAGATCGATGCGCGCTTCCAGCGCCAGCCGACCCTTGGCGATCTTGCGCTTGACGGGACGTTCCAGCGGATGATGGCGGCCAGCGGGCTGCTTTGCGGGTGCCGAAGCTTCCTGCGCCTCCGAGGTGACGGGCGCTATCTTTGCCTTTGCGACGCGGACACTTTCCTCGCCTTCGGCTTCAGCCGCCAGCGCCGCTTCGAAAGCCTCGACATCCGCCATGCGGCCTGGCATGGGGCGCGTGCTTTTGGCAACCTTGCCCCAGAGGATGCGGTCCTCCGTGCTGAGCTTACGCTCCTTGTCCTTTCGTTCCGGGGCCATCAGCCAAACCTTCGCGCTGCCGCCTTTGGAATGAGTATATAAAAATCGGCGTCGTTGCGCACGGTGCCGGCAAGCTCCCCGGCATCATAGCCCGAACCGGTAAAGATATCGCCGCGCGCCGGTCCGACGATCGCCGAGCCGGTGTCGAGCGCCAGCATCAGCCGGGCGAACGGCTTGCCGTCATCGAGATGCTTCAGGCTTTCCGAGCGGATGAAGAATGGGAAACCGAAGGTATGGATCAGCCGGTCGACCGCCAGCGAACGACCGGCTACCAAGGGCACCTTGGCGGCCGCGATCGGGCCGAGGGTCTCATCGCTAACATCGGCCTCGCGGAAGAAAATGTAAGAGCGATTGTGCGAGAGGACTTCGTCGACCTGCTCCGGATGGGCATAAAGCCAGTCGCGGATCGTTTGCATGGAGATCGTTGCGCGGTCGAGCAAGCCACGGTCGATCAGCAAACGGCCCACCGCCGAGAAGGAATGCCCGGCCTTGGCAGCATAGGTGATGCGACCAAGCTGCCCATCCGGATAGCGCAGACGGGCAGCACCCTGCACATGCACGAAGAAGACATCGACCTTGGATTTCGCCCAGGCAATTTCCAGGTCCTTGCCTTCAAGGTAGCCGCGATCGATCTCGCCACGGTCCGGATAGGCTGAAATCGCCCCGTCGCGGAGGCGTCCGAACATATAGGACGGATCGAGATCCACCGGCCGGTTGCTATCGTCCAGATCGATCAGATCGTCCGGCCGCCGATAGAACGGATAGCGATAGGTTTCATCCTGTATGGCCGAGACCTCAATCTCCGGCTCAAAGAATGCCGTCACGAAACCATTTCCGCCATCGCCGCGACGGATGAAGAAGGGCTGGCAATGCTCTTCGAAGAAGGCGCGGGCCTCGGCCGCATCTTGCGGCTCGCTTCCTTCCGCCTCATCAAGCAGCGTCAGGAGATCCTCGGCCGTCAGCCCGGCTGTGCCGGTGCGATAGGGCTTCACATTGCGGATATGGGTCCGACAGTCCCTCATAGCGCGAAAAAGGCTGGAAGGATCGTCGTCCTTCCAGCCCTTCAGATCGGCGAAGGTTGCCGGCTCCAGCCTGAATTCCTGCGATGGGCTCGTCATTGTTCGGATTCGGTCGCCACAAGTTTCCAGTTCGGATCGCGGGAACGCGTATCGCGGGCAAAGGTCCAGAGATCGCTGATCTCCGCCACAGCCTCCGCATCGCCATCGATCAGTGCACCGGCCTTGTCATAGGTGGCCGAGATCATCTGGCTGACGATGCGCATGGTGACGAAAGCTTCGGTCCCCTTCACCTCGGCAGTGACGATATCGGCCTTGTCGATGCCGACGAAGGTCGACTTGACCTTCTCGCCCTTGCCTTCGCGATCGGCGATGGCTGCGTCGAAGCCTTCATAAACTTCGCGGGACAAAAGCCCCTTCAAAGATTTGCGGTCGCCGTCGGCGAAGGCAATGACGATCATCTCGTAGGCCGTGCGAGCGCCATTGACGAATTCCTTCGGGTTGAAGGAAGAATCGGCCTTGCTGACTTCGCGCAGCGAATTATTCAGCTGAGTGCCGGCCGGCGTGAAGGCGTCCACGGCTGCAAAACGATCTTCCTCTTCGGTCGCATCGCGGCGCGGCAAGGTCACCACCTTGCCTGCATCCGGCGGCGTCGGGCCGTTTGCCGGATCAGCGGAGCCATAGAGATCGCGCGGCGGCTTCTCGTTTCCCGTGCGGCGACCAAGGACACTGCGCAACTGAAAGAAGATCAGCACCGCCGCCACCAGGAAAAAGATCGTCACAAAGTCGTTTGCACCCATCTCGTATTGGAACCACCGTTAAAATTAAAGTTTCAATCCCCATATAGTCCGCATCGATCTATCATTCAAATAGCGGACCAGTTTCTTTATTATATGCGAGAAACCAACGCTTACGCGAAGAAACCCGCTTTCAGGACCACCGTAACATGCGCCTATCACTTCTTCCTATCTTCGTTTTCCTGATGCCTCTGGCTGAAATTGCCGGATTCATCATCGTCGGAAAGATGATCGGCGTCTGGGCGACACTGGGGCTCGTCATCCTCAGCGTACTGCTCGGTGCCGTTCTGCTAAGAATTCAGGGTATCGGCATCCTGCAGCGCATCTCGGCCGAAAGCCGCAATGGCGGCGACCCCGGCCGCGAGATGGTGCATGGCGCCATGATCGTCGTCGCCGCTTTCTTCCTGATGCTGCCCGGTTTCATCTCCGATCTCATCGGCCTCTTGCTTTTCATTCCGGCCGTACGCGATCTTGCCTGGACGATGCTGCGTAAACGCATCATTATCGTCGGCAATTCCCGCGCCTTTCGACGCGGACAGTATCCCGGCGGCGGCCCGCAGGGGCGACCGCAAAAGCCTGGAACGGTGGTCGATCTCGACGAAAGCGATTTCCATCGCGAGCCAAACCGCAAGTCGCCCTGGTCGGATCAGAAGCGGCTCGAGGACTAGGGCCGCAGCCTCAAGGCGGCAGGGCATAAGGGTTGTGCACCCCTATTCGAAATGCTAGATGGCGACACCCATCGAGACGTGAGAGGACACCCCCATGGCCAACGAGAACAGCGGAAACGGTGCAGCCAGCCCGAGCCTTAGCATCCTTGCTCAGTACACCAAGGATCTTTCCTTCGAAAATCCGGGTGCTCCGCGCTCGCTTCAGGCCAGGGAAAATGCTCCGGACATCAACATCAATGTCAACGTCAACGCCAACCCGTTGTCGGACGAGGATTTCGACGTCGTTCTGACGCTGAACGCCGAAGCCAAGGACGGCGAGCGCGTTCTCTTCCACACCGAGCTGGTTTATGGCGGCGTCTTCCGTGTTACCGGCTTCCCCCAGGAACACATGCTGCCGCTGCTCTTCATCGAGTGCCCGCGCTTGCTGTTCCCCTTCGCCCGTCAGATCATTGCCGACGTCACCCGCAATGGTGGCTTCCCGCCGCTGATGATCGACCCGATCGATTTCGCGCAGATGTTCACGCAGCGTATGGCCGAAGAACAGGCCCGCGCCCAGGTCTCGGCCGTTCCGAACTAAGTCTGAATTTTTCCACCCTGGAAACGAAAATGCCCGGATCACAGTCCGGGCATTTTCTTTTATGCGCTTAGGAAAGCACCCTATTCGGACACGCTATATTTGGACCAGATTCCCTTCGCGCCGAGCTTGGCGACCAGCGCCGAATGGGCGGCGAGTTCTTCATCGCTCAACCGACTAGGCAGCTGATTGGGCCGCGCAAGAACATCGGCAACGACATCCGCCGCTTCATCGCTTTGGCGCGAACGCGCCGACGAACCGTTGGCGCTGCCAAGACCAAGCGCGGTCTGACGGCCGCCGATCATCTCGATATAGACTTCGGCCAGTAGTTCGGAGTCGAGCAACGCTCCGTGCTTGGTGCGATGCGAATTGTCGATGCCGTAGCGGCGGCAGAGCGCATCCAGCGAATTTGGACCCATGGGGTGCTTGCGCCGGGCCATCGCCAGCGTGTCGATCACCATATCCGGCAGGATCGGCGGCCGGCCGAGCCTTGCGAACTCCGCATTGACGAAGCCCATATCGAAGGTGGCGTTGTGCGCGATCCATTTGGCATCGCCGAAGAATTCGAGAATTTGATCCGCAACGGTTTCGAAGGGCGGTTTGTCCTTCAGCGATTCATCGGTAATACCGTGGACGGCTAGCGCATCCGGATGGACCTTTCGGTCGCCGGGATTGATGAAGAGATGCAGTGTCTTGCCGGTCGGGAAATGGTTGATGAGCTCGATGCCGCCGATTTCGATGATACGGTCCGCCCTGTTGTCGAGGCCTGTGGTTTCCGTATCGAAAATGATTTCGCGCATGTAGTGCTCCGCCTTCCTATTTCTTGCTCTGCTGCTTGCGTCGCAGATCCGCGATGATCTCTCGCACCTGTTCGCCAGCCGCCTCGATGCTTCCACCCGTATCGATGATGTAATCGGCACGCGCCCGCTTTTCCGCATCCGGGGTCTGGCGGGAGAGAATCATATTGAATTTTTCCTTCGTCATGCCCGGCCGGGCAAGCACTCTTTCTCTTTGAATCTGTGGATCACAGCTGACGACAACGATCTTGTCCAGCCTCGTTTCCGCACCGGTTTCAAACAGCAGCGGGATATCGAGCACGATCATATCAGCGCCGGCCTGCCGGTAACGTTCGAGAAACTGGTGTTCGCGTTCGCGCACGAGCGGATGAACAATGGCTTCGAGCCGCTTGAAACCGGAGGGATCGCTCGTAAGCTTTCGGCTGAGCTCCTGCCGGTCGACCTTGCCGTCACTGGTCGAGCCTGGAAAAGCTGCCTCGACCAGCGGAACCGCTTCGCCGCTATAGAGATCATGGACGACAGCATCGGAATCATTCACCGGGATTCCAGCTTCGGCGAAGAGTTTCGCCGAGGTCGACTTTCCCATGCCGATCGATCCTGTCAGCCCGATCCTGATCATATCAGTGCTTTTCCATGTCGGCGATGATCAAAGCTCTCAAGGTTTCATCGACCACTGGGCGCCGTCCGAACCATTTTTCGAACCCCGGCACGGCCTGATGCAGCAGCATGCCAAGACCATCGACGATGGCAAAGCCCTGCTCCTCGGCCTGAGCCAGAAGCGGCGTTTTCAGCGGCACATATACAATGTCGGTAACGACGGCGCCTTGCACAAGAGGTGAGAAGTCGATCCAGGGTGCCGCTTCGCCATCCATGCCGAGCGACGTCGTATTGATGAACAGGCCGACGCCTTGCATGACCTCGCCGAGCGCCGCCATCGGATGGGCATGAACGCGTTCGCCAAAACGATCGGCCAATTCCTGCGCCCGCTCCACCGTGCGATTGACCACATGGATTTCCTTGAAGCCGCGGTCGCGAACCGCCTGGATAATAGCGCGGCTTGCGCCCCCTGCTCCGAGGATCAGAGCGCGATCACCGCGATCCCAGCCGGGATGGCGCTCGTCGAGGTTCGCCGTGAAACCGCGGCCGTCGGTATTGGTCGCGTGAAGGACCCCGTCCTGAAGCCATAGCGTGTTGGAAGCACCGAGCTCTTCCGAAAGGGCATCCGGCCGATCCGCCAGTTTGAACGCCGCTTCCTTATGAGGGATGGTGACATTGCCGCCAACGAAGCCGCTGGTGTCATCTTTCAGCGAGGCAATGAAAGAAGCAAACTCCTCCACGGAAACTTCATGGGCGCGATAACTGCCAGCCAAATCGAGCTGCCGCAGCCAGTAGCCGTGGATCAAAGGCGAGCGGGAATGCTTGACCGGGTAGCCCGTGACAAACGCTTTCGGCCCTTGTGTTTCACGTGAATCATCCATCGATCGCTCCCAACTCGCGCAGTTTTTCAAGAAGCGGCACCATCGGCAATCCGACGATCGTGAAATAGTCGCCGTCGATCTTGGAGAAGAGCTGGATACCCTCCCCCTCGAGTTGATAGGCGCCGACGCTCGACAATGCCTTCTCGCCGACGCGGCTGAGATGCCGATGAATGAAATCGGTCGACAGCGCGCGCATCGTCAGATTGGCGTGTGACACATGCTCCCAGATGATATCGCCGTTGCGCGCCAGGGCGATAGCGCTGTTCAAACGGTGGGTCTGCGCCGACAAGGTCTTTAAATGATTTTCGGCGTCGGCGATGGACTTCGGCTTGTGGAAGACCTCGCTGCCGAGAGACATGGTCTGATCCGAGCCGATGATCAGCGAGCCCGGAAAGCGATCGCTCACCTCTTTGGCCTTCGCCTTGGCCAGCACCAGTGCTACCGCATCTGGGCTGGCGCCAGTGTGCTCCAGCGGCGCCTCGATGGCACGCTCGTCAATATTGGCGGCGATGGCCTGGAAATGCAGTCCTGCATTCTCCATCAGCATCCGGCGAAACGGGCTGGACGACGCAAGGATAAGGGGCAAGGTCATGACATCTGCCTCTGAGATTATGATGTGCAGCGCTTAACGCAGCTTGGGGCGCAGGGCAACAATGGCCGCAGCAGTCTCTTCGATCGAACGGCGTGTGACGTCGATGATCGGCCAATTGTGCCGCGCGCAAAGCGAGCGCGCATATTTCAGCTCTTCGGAGATGGCGGCACGATCGGTGTAGTCGCCACGATCGAAGCCGGGCGTCGCGCCGAGGATACGGTTTTCGCGCACCTGAGAAATGCGATCGGTCGTTGCCACCAGTCCGACGATCAACGGTCTCGTCGCCCTCGCCAGGCTTTCCGGCAAAGGCACGCCATGAACGATCGGGATGTTGGCGGTCTTGATGCCGCGATTGGCGAGATAGATGCTGGTCGGCGTTTTCGAGGTACGGCTAATACCGATGATGACGACATCGGCATCATCGTAGTCGTCGGGCATCTGCCCGTCATCGTGATCCATGGTGAAGTTCAGCGCTTCGATGCGAGCAAAATAGTCCGCATTCATCACATGCTGTGCACCCACCCGGCGGCGCGAGGCTGTACCGAGGTAAGTCTGAAAAACATTCATGACCGGTTCGAGCACATTCACGCAGGGCACGCCCATATCCCGGCAACGCTCGGCAATGAAATCTGCTAGCTCGCGATCGACGATCGTATAGAGGACGATGCCCGGGCTGTGATCGATCGCCTCCAGAACGGGCAGCAGCTGCTTACGGTTTCGAATCAGTGGATAGACGTGCTCGATCGGCTGTGTGGCGTGGAATTGCACGGAAGCAGCCCGGCCGGCGGAGATGAGAGTCTCTCCTGTTGAGTCAGAAATCAGGTGCAGATGAAAGAAGCTCGTTCGGTTTTCCACGCTACTTTCCATCGCCTGTTGATATCTCGGGAGAAAAGAGAGGTACGAGAACCGGCCTATCCAGGGCAAGTGGAAAACCGCCGAGTTTTCCACATTTGGAATTTTCGCGAGACGGCTTTCGCGGTGGCTGTGGGCAATGTGGACAAATTGAACTGAGGTCGAGAGCTCCCCAGCTTATCCCCAGGCGGGGTCAAAGCGAAGCCTCCGACAAGCCATTCAAAAGATTGAAAGATCCTGTTCTCTTTCCACATATCCATTGATGACACCGATTTGTTTGCCCGTTTGCCGTCAAGCCGCGACAAATTGGACAGGTACTGGATGAACTTTAATCCTTGATAGTCACCGACTCTAAGAAATAGAAACCTTAGATATATGTTTGGTTTTATATAGGACGACGTCTTTGACCGATGAACGCCGGAAGATCATGCGGGTGCTGAGCGGAGAGACGCTTTCCCCTCCCCCTCTCTGGCTGATGCGCCAGGCTGGTCGCTATCTGCCGGAGTATCGCGAGACACGCGCCAAGGCCGGCAGCTTTCTCGATCTCTGTTATACGCCCGACCATGCGGTGGAAGTGACACTGCAGCCGATCCGCCGCTATGGCTTCGATGCGGCCATTCTCTTTTCGGATATTCTCGTCATCCCCGATGCATTGAAGCGCAATGTTCGTTTCACCGAGGGACACGGGCCGGAGATGGATCCGATCGACGAGGCTGGAATTCTGGCCCTGAAGCCGGATGGGGTGATTGCGCACCTTGCGCCCGTGATGGAGACGGTTCGGCGGCTGCGGCAGGGCTTGCCCCTGGAGACGACGCTGCTCGGCTTCTGCGGCGCGCCCTGGACCGTTGCGACCTATATGATTGCCGGACACGGCACGCCTGACCAGGCTCCTGCCCGTCTGTTTGCCTATCGCCACCCCAAGGCGTTCGAGCATCTCCTGATGCTGCTTGCCGATATATCCGCCGATTATCTCGTGGCGCAGATCGATGCCGGCGCCGATGCCGTACAGATTTTCGATTCCTGGGCCGGTGTGCTCGGTGAGAAGGAATTTGAGGCCTATGCCGTCAAGCCGGTCGCGCGAATGATTGCTTCCGTAAAAACACAGCGACCGCACGCGCGGATCATCGCCTTCGCCAAGGGCGCTGGATACCAGCTGAAAACCTATCGGCAGAAGACGGGTGCGGACGCGATCGGTCTCGACTGGTCGGTACCACTGGCATTCGCGCGGGACCTGCAGCAGGAAGGCCCTGTGCAAGGCAATCTCGATCCGATGCGCGTCGTTGCCGGCGGCAAGGCGCTGGAGGACGGTATCGACGACATCTTGCAGCAGCTCGGTAACGGCCCGCTAATTTTCAATCTTGGGCACGGGATAACGCCGCAGGCAGACCCAGCCAATGTTGCTGCGCTCGTCGAACGCGTGCGCGGATGGAGAGGCTGACGACGATGGAGAAGCAGACCGATACGGCCCCCGGCCAGAGGGCCGGACGACGGGCCTATTTCATGATCCTGGCTTTTGCTGTGCTGGCGATAGGATTATTCGCCTGGCATCCGGTCGATCTCTATCTCTGGATCAAGGCGCTTCATATCATCGCCGTCATCTCATGGATGGCCGGAATGTTCTATCTGCCGCGGCTTTTTGTCTATCATACCGACGCCGAGCCTGGTTCGCAGCAATCGGAAACCTTCAAGGTGATGGAGCAACGTCTTCTGCGCTATATCATCAACCCGGCCATGATCCTGACTTGGATTTTCGGGCTCTATCTCGCCTGGTCGGTCTATGATTTCCAGGGCGGCTGGCTGCATGCGAAGATCGGGCTCGTTGTGCTTCTGTCCGCTGTTCACGGCCATTTCAGCGGCGCCGTGCGCGCCTTTGCCCGAGACCAGAACAAGCATTCGGCACGCTATTGGCGAATGATGAACGAGGCGCCAACACTTCTGATGATCGTGATCGTCATCCTGGTGGTGGTGAAGCCGTTCGCGTGAGATCGGGCCATTTTTGGTAGGGACGTTAAATTTCCTTCATTTTGCATGCCCCCCTTGCGGTTCAGAAAGTGAGTCGCTATTTTCCCGCCATCTTCTCTTCGTGGCATGTATCCATTCTGTCGCCCGCGAGCGCCCCCTATCGCGGTTCTGAATAAGAGCAACATTGCCTTTCCCCTTCTAAAAAATGAGTAATTCCCTTCATGGCTGAAATGAAGCTTCAGGAACTGAAAAATAAATCCCCGACCGACCTCCTGGCCTTTGCCGAATCGCTCGAGGTCGAAAACGCCAGCACTATGCGCAAACAGGAATTGATGTTTGCCATCCTAAAGGTGCTCGCGAGCCAAGACGTGGAAATCATCGGCGAGGGCGTCGTCGAAGTTCTGCAGGATGGCTTCGGTTTCCTTCGCTCTGCTAACGCGAACTATCTTCCCGGCCCGGACGACATCTACATCTCTCCCTCCCAGATCCGCCGCTTCTCGCTGAAGACGGGCGACACGGTCGAGGGACCGATCCGCGGACCGAAGGAAGGCGAGCGCTATTTCGCGCTGCTGAAAGTCAACACCATCAATTTCGACGATCCGGAAAAGATCCGTCACAAGGTCCACTTTGACAATCTGACGCCGCTCTATCCGAACGAGCGTTTCCGCATGGAACTCGATGTTCCCACCTCGAAGGATCTCTCTCCCCGCGTCATCGATCTGGTGGCGCCGCTCGGCAAGGGTCAGCGCGGCCTGATCGTCGCTCCGCCCCGTACCGGTAAGACCGTTCTCCTGCAGAATATCGCTCATTCGATCACCGCCAATCATCCGGATTGCTACCTGATCGTGCTTCTGATCGACGAACGTCCGGAAGAAGTGACCGACATGCAGCGCTCCGTGCGCGGCGAAGTCATCTCCTCGACCTTCGATGAGCCGGCGGTTCGCCACGTGCAGGTCGCCGAGATGGTTATTGAAAAGGCCAAGCGCTTGGTCGAGCACGGGCGCGACGTTGTCATCCTGCTCGATTCCATCACCCGTCTCGGCCGCGCCTACAACACCGTCGTCCCTTCCTCCGGTAAGGTTCTGACTGGCGGTGTCGACGCCAACGCCCTGCAGCGCCCGAAGCGCTTCTTCGGCGCCGCCCGTAATATCGAAGAAGGCGGTTCGCTGACCATTATCGCGACGGCGCTCATCGATACTGGCAGCCGCATGGACGAAGTCATCTTTGAAGAATTCAAGGGTACGGGTAACTCGGAAATCGTTCTCGACCGCAAGGTCGCCGACAAGCGCATCTTCCCGGCTATGGATATCCTCAAGTCCGGTACGCGTAAGGAAGACCTGCTGGTGCCGCGTCAGGACCTGCAGAAGATCTTCGTTCTGCGCCGTATCCTCGCGCCGATGGGCACGACCGACGCGATCGAGTTCCTCATCGACAAATTGAAGCAGACGAAGAACAATCCGGATTTCTTCGAGTCGATGAATACGTAACTATTAGCTAGTTTTAGCGGCGTCTCTTTGAGAGAGACCATGAAATGGTATGATCGGGTCGCTTAGTGCGGCCCGATTTTCATTTTGCGGAGTTCGATGAGCTCCTTGAACATGAAATCCGATCAGAATCGATTCGGAAGCGGATCAATTTTATGAACGCAGCGAACCAAACGATCTATGCTCTTTCCAGCGGCAGCCTTCCCGCCGGTGTCGCGGTTATTCGCATCAGCGGCAAGCAGGCGATGGCAGCTGTGGAATCGCTTGTGGGTTCCGTACCGGCACCTCGCCATGCAGTATTGAAAACGATTCGGACTCGTAACGGTCTTATCCTCGACCGCGGTCTTGTTCTAACCTTTGCAGGTCCCGCTTCGTTTACGGGAGAAGACTGCGCTGAAATTCACGTTCATGGCGGCAAGGCTGTGGTCGCCTCGCTCTTGGCGGAGATCGCGACATTCGAAGACTGCCGCCTTGCTGAGCATGGCGAATTTTCACGGCGCGCCCTCGAGAATGGCAAAATGGACCTCGTAGAGGTCGAAGGTCTCGCCGATCTCATAAGCGCTGAGACGGAGATGCAGCGAAGGCTCGCTATGGAGCACGCCGCCGGCGGTCTGTCAGACCTGTACGAGAATTGGGCGGATCGTTTGACGCGAGCCCGTGCACTCATCGAAGCCGAACTCGATTTTGCCGATGAAGACGACGTGCCGGGCTCTGTTTCCGACCTCGTATGGGCCGACATGGAACGGCTTCATTCGGAACTGGCGACGCATCTGTCTGGGGCGGACTTTGGCGAGATCGTCAGAGACGGATTGCGGATCGTTATTGCCGGCCCGCCCAATGCCGGCAAGTCCAGCCTATTGAACGCTCTGGCGAAGCGCGAGGTGGCGATCGTCACCGATATCGCCGGAACGACACGCGATGTCCTGCATGTGGATCTCAACATTGAAGGATACGCCGTCAGGCTCTACGATACGGCCGGTCTAAGGGAGACGGATGAGATCGTTGAGCGCGAGGGAATTCGGCGAGCGCTGAAGACGGTGGCGGATGCCGATATGGTTCTTTCACTTGCCGAGATCGGTGAGCCCGCTCAAACTGATTTTGTCGGCTTCACCGGCAAGGTCTTTAAGCTAGGCACGAAAGCGGATGTTCACGGAACCGCGCCGGGCGATTATGATTTGCTTATCTCATCGACGTCGGGTGCCGGGCTGAAGGAACTACATCAGCTTATCATCAAGGATCTGCAGGATCGCTCCTCCTCCCTCTCGCTTGCCCTCCCCAGTCGCTTGCGTCATCGGGTGCTCCTCACCGAGAGTCTAGGTGCATTGAGCGCAGCAATTGAATCAGAGAGCCTGGGTCTCGATATCAGGGCGGAGCAGTTACGGCTAAGCGCCAACAGCCTCGGTCGAATAACTGGCCGGGTCGATGTCGAAGATCTATTGGATGTGATTTTCTCCGAGTTTTGCATCGGCAAATGATTCACGTGAAACACGTCATTGGACGTGACCGGAGAACGTTTCACGTGAAACCTTCTTGACTCCAGAAATTGATGTGCCAAACAAACGGCTTCATCGAGGATCGCAATCATGCTCGACAATATTTATGATGTAGTCGTCGTAGGTGGTGGCCATGCAGGCAGTGAGGCCGCTGCCGCGGCTGCGCGTCTGGGCGCTCGCACAGCGCTCGTCACGCATAAGCGCGCCACCATCGGCGTCATGTCTTGTAACCCCGCCATCGGCGGTCTTGGCAAGGGTCATCTAGTCCGCGAGATCGATGCCCTAGATGGGGTTATGGGACGCATTGCCGATGCGGCCGGCATACAATTCAGGATGCTCAATCGCAAGAAGGGTCCAGCGGTCCGCGGTCCGCGAACGCAGGCCGACCGTAAGCTCTATCGACTTGCGATGCAGGCCGAGATCGAGGAAACGGCAAATCTCGAAGTCATTGAAGGTGATGCGTTCGATCTGGCGATTGAACATGGACGTGTCTCGGCTGTCACCTTAAAGGACGGCAGGGTGATCCGCTGCGGTGCGGTTGTTTTGACAACGGGCACCTTTCTTCGTGGGCTCATTCATATTGGTGATAAAAAGATTCCAGCCGGCCGTGTGGGTGAAGAGCCATCCATCGGGCTTTCGGGGACTCTGCTGCGCTATGGTCTGGCGCTCGGCCGCTTGAAGACCGGCACGCCGGCACGCCTCGACGGCTCGACGATCGATTGGGACTCCGTCGGCAGGCAAGGCGCGGATGAGGATCCGACACCCTTCTCCTTTATGACCGATTCTATCGTGAATCCTCAGGTCGAGTGTGGTGTGACCCGCACGACGCCAGAAACGCACAAAATCATCGCCGATAACCTGAGGCGATCTGCGATGTATTCCGGTCAGATCGAGGGTGTCGGCCCGCGCTATTGCCCGTCCATTGAGGATAAGATCGTCAAGTTTGGCGAACGCGATGGTCATCAGATCTTTCTGGAGCCGGAGGGCCTGGACGATACGACGATCTACCCGAACGGCATTTCGACCTCTCTCCCCGAGGATGTACAGGACGCCTTCATCAGAACCATTCCGGGCCTGGAACGAGTTCGAATCCTGCAATGCGGTTACGCGATCGAATATGATCACGTCGATCCGCGCGAATTGAAATTGTCCCTGGAAGTGGAGAAGATCCCGGGCCTTTTCCTGGCCGGTCAGATTAACGGCACCACCGGCTATGAAGAAGCGGGTGCGCAAGGCCTCGTTGCTGGCCTGAATGCAGCGCGCCTGGCGTCTGGCGGCGAAGCCGTCGAGTTCAGCCGTACCGAATCCTATATCGGCGTAATGATCGACGATCTGACCTCGCGTGGGGTTGCTGAACCTTACCGTATGTTCACCTCGCGGGCCGAATACCGCCTATCGCTCCGGGCCGATAATGCAGATGTGCGCCTGACGCCGATTGGCCTCGCGATTGGCTGTGTCAATAGCGCGCGCGCATCTCGCTTTAGCCGCTACATGGAGAATCTGGAGCAGACGAGAGCGCAGTTGAAGGAATTGACGATTACGCCGAGTGAGGCCGAAAAAGTCGGTATGCACCTGAACAAGGATGGTCAGCGGCGTTCGGCTTATGAGCTACTGTCTCATCCAGGCCAGTCGATCAAGACGCTTTCGAAGCTTTGGCCGGAGTTGGAATCGATAGAGCGTGGCGTGACGGAAGCCATCGAGATCGAAGCCGCCTATGCCGTCTATATGGATCGGCAGACCGCGGATATCGTTCAAGCCAGAAAGGAAGAAGAGCGCGTCATTCCTATGGAATTCGATTTCGCCGTCCTCTCCGGACTGTCTAATGAATTGAAGCAGAAGTTGACGATGGCTCGCCCGAAGAATATCGCCCAGGCGTCTCGTATCGACGGAATGACCCCAGCAGCTATCTCGTTGCTTCTGGCTCATCTGCGGAAGCTCGGTGCTTCGGAAGAGCGCAAGCTGGTTTCCTAAGACTACAAGGTTTGAGAGTCCAAAAATATGGAATTGAACGGTGTACGTGTTTCACGTGAAACACAGGAGCGGCTGCAGCACTTTGCGGAGCTATTCCAGAAGTGGGCGAAGACGATCAATCTCGTAGCGCCGTCGACGATTGGCGATCTTTGGAGCCGGCATATTGCGGATAGCGCTCAGATTTTCCAGCTTCAGCCGAAAACGAATCACTGGGCCGATCTGGGCAGCGGTGGCGGTTTTCCGGGCATTATAACCGCGATTCTGTTGGCGGAACGGGGCGCCGGCCATGTTGATCTGGTGGAGAGCAATCAGAAAAAGGCAGCCTTTCTGCGGGTTTGTCTGCGCGAATGCGAAGCGCGTGGCGCTGTTCATGCGATCCGGATCGAGGAGGCGCCCGCAGTTATCCAACATTGTGATACGATTTCGGCGCGTGCGCTCGCTGAACTTGATTTGCTGTTGGACTATTCTGCGCCTTGGCTGGAGCGCAATAAGAATCTGCGCCTATTGTTGCATAAAGGCCGGGATTACGAGCGCGAGCTCCAGAAAGCCCGTGGTCGTTGGGAATTCGATCTGGTAAAACATCGAAGTGTCGTCGAGCGAGATTCCGTCATTTTGGAACTGAGTGGTATTCGGCACCTGATTTAACCGAAATTGGATGTGCGGCAGATGATCGGCGAGCGAAACCGGATTATTACCATCGCAAATCAGAAGGGCGGCGTTGGCAAGACAACGACCGCGATCAATTTGGCTACGGCGCTTGCCGCCATAGGCGAGCGCGTATTGATCGTCGATCTTGACCCGCAGGGTAACGCAAGTACCGGCCTGGGTATTGAGCGGCGCGATCGGAAACAGTCGTCTTATGACCTCCTGGCCGGAACGCATACGATTCTGGAAACGGTGCTCGAAACCGCTGTTCCGAATCTCTTCATCGTGCCGTCGACCATGGACTTGCTCGGCGTCGAGATGGAAATTGCGCAGCAGCCTGACCGGGTGTTTCGACTGCGGCGTGCGCTCAATAGCCCGGACGCTCTCTCCTTCTCCTACATTCTGGTCGATTGCCCACCCTCTTTCAATTTGCTTACCATGAATGCCATGGCAGCCGCACACTCGGTGCTGGTGCCGTTGCAGTGCGAGTTCTTTGCTTTGGAAGGTCTTAGCCAGTTGCTCGAGACGGTCGATCAGGTTCGACGCACGGTCAATCCTTCGCTCGACATTCAGGGCATCGTTCTAACGATGTTTGATTCCCGAAACAATCTTGCGCAACAGGTAGTGAGCGATGTTCGCACCCATCTTGGTGAAAAGGTCTACCATACGTTGATTCCACGCAACGTACGCGTGTCCGAGGCGCCGTCTTACGGCAAGCCTGCGATTCTCTATGATCTGAAATGTGCGGGCAGCCAGGCCTATCTGCAATTGGCCTCGGAAGTGATTCAGCGGGAGCGGCAGCGCAAGGCTGCAGCCTGACATAGTTTTGTTCCAGAGTGAGTATCGGTGATGAATGATGATCTTTCGAAACGGCGTCTTGGGCGTGGATTAGCGGCTCTCATCGGTGAGATGGATCAGCCGACGCCCGTGGAAGCAGGAAGGCCGACCGTCAATCCGGACCGCCTGGTGCCGATCGAATTCATCTCGCGCAATCCGCGCAATCCCCGCCGTTATTTCGACGAAACCGAGCTGCATGACCTCGCCAGTTCGATACGGCAGCATGGTATCGTACAACCGGTCGTCGCTCGCACGGTCTCGGTAGATCGTTATGAGATCATTGCCGGTGAAAGACGCTGGCGTGCCGCGCAACTGGCAGGACTGATCGAGATCCCCGTTATCGTTCGGGATGTCGATGACAAGACCGCGCTGGAAATTGCCATCGTCGAGAATGTTCAGCGTGCCGACCTCAATCCACTGGAAGAGGCGCTTGGATACGAGCAGTTGATCGCCGAGCACGGCTATACGCAGAACGATCTCGGCGAGATCATCGGCAAGAGCCGTAGCCATGTTGCCAACTCTCTTCGTCTGCTGAAGTTGCCTGATCCTGTGCGCGACATGCTTGCCGCCGGCAGCTTGTCCGCTGGCCACGCACGCGCGCTAGTCTCGACATCAGACCCGGCCGGTTTGGCCCGTACGATCGTCTCCAAGGGCATGTCCGTTCGTGATGCCGAGCGATTGGCGCAGAATGACATCAAGGCGCAAAACGACCCTCGCCCGGCCGGCGCGCATAGGGATGAGAAGGATTCCGATACGCTGGCGCTCGAACGCACGCTTTCGGATACGCTCGGGCTGGATGTGTCGATCAACCACCGAGGCAATGGCGGCCAGGTTAGGATATCCTATAAGACGCTGGAACAGCTTGAAGAAATCTGCCGCCTGCTGGAGCGGCGTTGAGCTCAGTCATTACGCGTAAAAATCAGCTCTTGCGGGCTGATTGCAGCGTTGTTGCCAGAAGAGTTTGCGTGGCGATGGTCTCTTCGAGACTGGCACGCTGCCGCGTCTGAAGAATGGCGGATTGCAGCCTGTTCATTTCGCGAGAGATGGCAGGCGCCGACCAGCTTTTGAGCGCTTGTTCAATGATTGGCTTGCGACGAAAATGCAGGTGGCGCCCGAGCGTCTGCATCACCTGGGCTGGTGCCAATCGCTTCTCATCCATTTCGGCCCGCATCGTGTCAAGCAGTTGAAATTGCTTCAGGCATCCCTGCAGCACGAGAAACATCGGCGTTTTCGAAGAAGCGATCTTCTGCATGGCACGCAGGAACCCTTCAGAGTCGCCTTTTAGGATAGCGTCGACGGCATCATCGGCGGAAATGGCGCTGGCGTCGCCAATAATGTCGAGGACATGTTCTTCCTCAATGGTGCTCTGCCCCCGGCAATAAAGCGCAAGCTTGCGTACTTCGTTGCGTGACGCAATACGATCTCCTCCGAGAAGCTCCAGGAGAGACTGGCGGGCTGCCGGCGTGATGCGCAGGCCTTCATTTGTTAGTTCAATGTCGATCAGGCCGTTAAGAGCTCTGATATCGTCGGCATAACAGGGAATGGTTGCGATCGTGCGGGCCGGTTCGGCGACCTTGCGTAGGCCCGATCCCTTCTTGAGATCGCCGGCCTCGATGATGACAAAGCTCGCATCCGGGGGTGTTTCGGAGATGATCTGAAGAGAATCGACCAGAGCCTTTTCGTTGGCGGCGCCACGAATCCAGACGAGTTTCTCGCCACCGAAGAGCCCGATGGCGTTGACCTCGTCAAGAAGGCGACCCGCATCGTTCTGCAGATCACCAACATCGAGTTTTATCAGAGAAAAAGCGTCGCTCAGATCGACGCCGGTCTTGGCGGCGATCTGAGCGGCACGCTCCGAAACAAGGCCTCGATCCGGGCCGTATATAACGAAAAGCCGGTAGTTGCGCGCGGCATTTTGGAGGAATCCGTCAAATTCGTGAGACTTGATTTCCGCCATGCCGGGCTCTTATTCAGCGGCTGAGTGCAGCAGCGATGTCGGCAGCCACCATCTGGGCAACTTCGCGGGCAGCACGATCTTCTGAGTTGAGGATTGCGCGATACTTGCCGAATTCCTGTGTTGGGAAATCGACGAGCGAGGTCACAGAACGGCTGCCAGATTTCAGCACCTTACCGGTGCCCGCCTCCTTGAGCGTGAAGGCTACCGTGACGGTCGTGCGGCCAGCTCCGGATGTATCGGAAGAGGGTAGGTAAAGAACGCCGCCAGTACCGGAGGAGACGCTCAGATCAACAGTGTACCTCGGTGTCTTCGTCTCGCCGGCACCGCGCCCGGCAATAAAGATCAGCTGGTTGCGAACTTCCTGTCCGACACGCGAGCCGGTATCGGAGAAGGAGACCTCCGACAGCTTCTGTGTCACGCCAGTGCTGATGGCATAGAGCGGCTTGACCTGGCAGGAAGACAGAAAACCGGCAACAGCCGCCAGAGACGCGACGCCGGCTATCCGGGCGAACTTGAAAAGACTATCAGACGACAATGTTCACGATCCTCTGTGGAACGACGATGATCTTCTTTGGCGCCTGATCATTCAATGCGCTTTTGACAGCATCCAGGGTGAGCACAGCCTGTTGCACTGCATTCTGATCTGCATCGCGCGCGATTGTCAATTCAGCTCGCTTCTTGCCGTTGATCTGAACGGGATAGACGATCTCATTTTCTATGACGAGGGCCTCGTTATAGACCGGCCACGAGCTGGTGGCGATCATATTGCTATTGCCGAGCACCGCCGAACATTCCTCGGCCAGATGCGGCGTGATCGGAGCAACTAGCGCAATCAGGATCTCGACGGCTTCGCGGACAGCGGAGCGGTAGGTGGCATCAGCCCGACCTGCCGCCACCTTGCTCAGCGGCGCCGCCAGCGCATTGACGAATTCGTAGATGCGCGCCACGGCCTTGTTGAAGGCGAGCTTGTCGTAGTCACCCTGAACCGCCTTCAGCGTGCGATGTGCGATCTGCGAAATCGCCAGTGCTTCACCTTCCTTAGCCGGAGTCGATTCAACCGATTTCAGAGCGTCGGCTGCCTCGGAGACGAGGCGCCACATGCGCTGCGTGAAGCGATGCGCGCCTTCGACACCGGCTTCGGACCAGATGACGTCGCGATCTGGCGGCGAATCGGAAAGCACGAAGAAGCGCGCCGTATCGGCGCCATAAGACGCGATGATATCGTCGGGATCGACGACATTCTTCTTCGACTTCGACATCTTCTCGATCGAGCCGATGGTGATGTCCTCGCCATTCGACAGCAGCATGGCACGGCGCTGGCCATCCACTTCCTCGATGCGGATATCGGCCGGAGACACCCATTCGCGTGTCAGGCCATTGCTGCGGCTATAGGTTTCATGCACCACCATGCCCTGGGTGAACAGGCCCTTGAAGGGCTCCTTCACATCGAGATGGCCGGTTTCCCGCATGGCGCGGGTGAAGAAGCGTGAATAGAGCAGATGCAGGATCGCGTGCTCGATGCCGCCGATATACTGGTCGACGGGCAGCCAGTGGTTGGCCGCGGCCTGATCTGTTGGCTGGTTTTCCCAAGGCGCTGTGAAGCGGGCGAAATACCAGCTCGAATCGACGAAGGTATCCATCGTATCGGTTTCACGGCGGGCATCCTTGCCGCATTGCGGGCAGGCGACATGACGCCAGGTGGCGTGCCGATCAAGCGGATTGCCGGGGTGGTCGAAGGTGACGTCGTCGGGCAGCCGGACGGGCAAGTCCTTTTTCGGAACTGGCAGCACGCCGCAATCGTCGCAATGGATGACCGGGATCGGGCAGCCCCAATAGCGCTGACGGGAAATGCCCCAGTCACGCAGGCGGAAATTCACCTTGCGCTCGGCCTGCGGTGCATTGCCGATGCTCGTGTCCGACAGCTTCGTGGCCACAGTCTCGAAGGCTTCCTCGATGCTCATGCCGTTGAGGAAACGGGAGTTGATCATGATGCCGTCACCGTCATAGGCGACGTCGCCGATGTTGAAGCTTGTGGCATCGCCGTCCTTCGGCATGACGACGGGTACGACCGGCAGGTCATATTTGCGGGCGAAATCCAGGTCGCGCTGGTCGCCGGACGGGCAGCCGAAGATGGCGCCTGTGCCATAGTCCATCAACACGAAATTGGCGATGTAAACAGGCAGCTCCCAGGACGTGTCGAAGGGATGGCGGACGCGAATGCCGGTGTCCATGCCCTTCTTCTCGGCGGTCTCCAGGGCAGCCACCGAAGTGCCGGCGCGGCGGCATTCCTCGCAGAAGGCTTCGATCGCTGGATCCTTGGCTGCAGCTTCCTTGGCAAGCGGATGGTCGGCCGAGATCGCCAGGAAGGATGCGCCGAACAGCGTGTCGGGACGGGTCGTATAGACTGTGATCTCGCGATCGCCATTGGGGGCGGTTTCTGGCACGATTTCCCAGCGAACGGTCAGACCCTCGGAGCGGCCGATCCAGTTCTTCTGCATCAGCCGCACTTTTTCCGGCCAATGGTCCAGCGTATCCAGGGCGTCAAGCAGCTCCTGGCTGAACTCGGTGATCTTGAAGAACCACTGCGTCAGTTCGCGCTGCTCGACGAGAGCGCCGGAACGCCAGCCGCGCCCGTCGATGACCTGCTCGTTGGCGAGAACGGTGTTGTCGACTGGGTCCCAGTTGACCTTGGACTTCTTGCGGTAGACCAGGCCCTTCTCCATCATGTCGATGAAAAGCATCTGCTGGCGATGATAATAATCGACGTCGCAGGTCGCGAATTCGCGGCTCCAGTCGAGCGACAGGCCCATGGCCTTCAGCTGCGTCCGCATCGAAGCGATGTTCTGGTAGGTCCACTCTTTCGGATGCACCTTATTGTCGCGGGCGGCGTTTTCCGCCGGCATGCCGAAGGCGTCCCAGCCCATCGGATGCAGCACATTATAGCCGCGGGCGCGTTTATAGCGGGCAACGACATCGCCCATGGCGTAGTTGCGCACATGGCCCATATGGATGCGGCCCGAAGGATAGGGAAACATCTCTAGAACGTAGTATTTCTCACGCGGATCGGCGTTGTCGGTAACGAAGACCTTGTCTTCGTTCCATTTCTGCTGCCAGCGGGGCTCGGCGTCGCGCGGATTATAACGTTCGATAGTCATCTGATCTTGTATTCCAGAAAATCATGGGGAGTCAGGCGTGACCTTCACCACGAAACCACCCAAGCGTCAAGTTTAGCGGGTGCAGCAAGTGCCTTATCTTGCAAAGCAAAGCCGGATTCGGGCGCATTCGCCCTTGGCAAAGCCTGCGAGCCTCATTACTGCAAAGTTTGAGAAGCAAGCGAAATATCGAGGCGAAAAGATGGAACTTCAAGAGCGCCTGAACGAAGTCCGTTCTCATATCGCAGGGGCTGAACGCCAGGCCGGCCGAAAAGCCGGTTCCGTGCAGCTTGTTGCCGTGTCCAAGACCTTCGATGCCAATCAGATCCGGCCGGCGATTTCGGCCGGTCAGCGCGTGTTCGGCGAAAACCGTGTGCAGGAGAGCCAGGGCAAGTGGCCGGAGTTGAAGGCTGAAACGCCCGGGATCGAGCTGCATCTGATCGGGCCGCTGCAGTCGAACAAGGCGGCCGATGCTGTGGCGCTGTTCGACGTCATCGAGACTGTTGACCGGGAGAAGATCGCGCGCGCCCTCGCCGATGAAATGAAGCGGCAGGACAAGGCCGTCAGGCTCTATGTGCAGGTCAATACCGGTCTGGAGTCGCAAAAGGCCGGCATTACCCCTGACGATACGGTCGCTTTCGTCGATTTGTGCCGCAACGAGCTCGGGCTTTCGATCGAGGGTCTGATGTGCATTCCGCCGGCGGAGGAAAATCCGGGGCCGCATTTTGCCCTGCTCGCCAAGCTTGCTCAGCAAGCGGGTGTCGAGAAGCTCTCCATGGGCATGTCGAGCGACTATGAAATCGCCGTCGCCTTCGGCGCGACAAACGTTCGCGTCGGCTCGGCGATCTTCGGAGCCAGATAGGCGAGGTCAAAACAAAAAGCCCCGGTCGGAAACCAGGGCTTTGAAATTCGTGAAGATCGACCGGATCTTAGAACTGGTCGTCGTCCTCGTCGTCGCGCGTGGTCGACTTCAGCGACTTGAGCTTGGCGAAAACGGCGTCCGCATCGATTTCCTTTTCCTTCGGCTCGTCACGCTCATAGCTGAAGCCGAGCTTCTCGGTTTCCTGAGCGGGTTGCAGCGTCGCGCCGAGTTCGGCAGCGGTCGGCAGCGGACGGCCCTTGGCGGCCTTTTCGACTTCCATGTCGAGGTCGATCTGGCTGCAGAGGCCGAGCGTTACCGGATCCATCGGCGCCAAGTTGGCCGAGTTCCAGTGCGTGCGGTCACGGATCTGCTCGATGGTCGACTTGGTGGTGCCGACGAGACGGGAAATCTGCGCATCCTTTAGTTCCGGATGGTTGCGCACCAGCCACAGGATGGCGTTCGGACGGTCCTGACGCTTGGAGACCGGCGTGTAGCGCGGGCCGCGGCGCTTGGATTCCGGCACGCGAACCTTCGGCTCGGAAAGCTTCAGCTTGTGGTTTGGGTTGGCTTCGGCACGGGCGATTTCGTCACGGGTCAGCTGGCCGGTCGAGATCGGGTCGAGGCCCTTGATGCCCTGCGCTGCTTCGCCATCGGCAATGGCCTTCACTTCGAGCGGATGCAGCTTGCAGAACTGCGCGATCTGGTCGAATGACAAGGCTGTATTGTCGACAAGCCAGATGGCAGTTGCCTTCGGCATGAGCAATTGTTGAGCCATGGATATAGTCCTTCTGTCAGTCCGCGCCGGTGTCGCGGTCCGGGGTGTAACACCACAATGTCCGGGAAATACGGCTCTATATAGCGATAGTGTCGCGGAATTGCAATTCTTTGCGTATGAAATGCACTTTGTCCAATTGCTGTCGTAGTTTGACCTGCTATTGATTGCACGCAAAGCGCACCGATAATCGCAGGTCGGGGTGTAAGGATTTCAAGGAGGAGACTATGTCGGAAAAGATTCATCCCGTGACGAAATCGGTCAAGGAACATGCCTTGATCGATGAGGCGAAGTACCAGAAATGGTATCAGCAGAGCGTCGAGGATCCCGACAAATTCTGGGGCAAGCATGGCAAGCGTATCGACTGGTTCAAGCCCTACACCAAGGTGAAGAACACGTCGTTTACCGGCAAGGTCTCGATCAAATGGTTCGAGGATGGCGTGACGAACGTCTCCTACAATTGCATCGACCGTCATCTGAAGAAGCATGGCGATCGGGTTGCCTTCATCTGGGAAGGCGACAATCCTTATATCGACAAGAAGGTCACCTACAACGAGCTCTACGACCAGGTCTGCCGGCTGGCGAACGTCCTGAAGAAGCACGGCGTCAAGAAGGGTGATCGCGTCACCATCTACATGCCGATGATCCCGGAAGCGGCCTATGCCATGCTCGCCTGCGCCCGCATCGGCGCGGTGCATTCCGTCGTCTTCGGTGGCTTTTCGCCCGAAGCGCTGGGAGGCCGCATCGTCGATTGCGAATCCACCTTCGTCATCACCTGCGACGAAGGCGTTCGCGGCGGCAAATCCGTTCCCCTGAAGGACAACACCGACACGGCGATCCAGATCGCCGCCAAGCAGAAGGTTGCCGTCAAGAATGTTCTCGTCGTGCGCCGCACCGGCGGCAAGATCGCCTGGGAAGCCGGCCGCGACCTCTGGTATCACGAGGAAACCGCCAAGGCGAAGCCGAATTGTCCGCCGGCAAAGATGAAGGCCGAGGATCCGCTCTTCATCCTCTACACTTCCGGTTCGACCGGCAAGCCGAAGGGCGTGCTGCATACCACGGCCGGCTATCTCGTCTATGCGGCGATGACGCATGAATATACGTTCGACTATCACCCCGGCGATATCTACTGGTGCACGGCCGATGTCGGCTGGGTCACTGGCCACTCCTACATCGTCTATGGGCCGCTCGCGAATGCTGCGACCTCGCTGATGTTCGAAGGCGTGCCGAACTACCCGGATCAGGGCCGCTTCTGGGATGTCATCGACAAGCACAAGGTCAATATCTTCTACACAGCGCCGACGGCGATCCGCTCGCTGATGGGTGCCGGCGATCATTTCGTCAAGCGCGCCTCGCGCTCCAGCCTGCGCCTGCTCGGTACGGTCGGCGAACCGATTAATCCGGAAGCATGGGAATGGTATTACAAGGTGGTCGGCGACAGCCGCTGCCCGATCGTCGATACCTGGTGGCAGACGGAAACCGGCGGTCACATGATCACGCCGCTTCCGGGCGCGACGGATCTGAAGCCTGGCTCAGCGACCCTGCCCTTCTTTGGCGTGCAGCCGCAGTTGGTGGACAATGAAGGCAACGTGCTGGAAGGCGCCACCGACGGCAATCTCGTCATCGCCGACAGCTGGCCGGGCCAGATGCGCACGGTCTATGGCGACCACGAGCGCTTTATCCAGACCTACTTTTCCACCTACAAGGGCAAGTACTTCACCGGCGACGGCTGCCGTCGCGATGAGGATGGCTATTACTGGATCACCGGCCGCGTCGACGACGTGCTCAACGTATCGGGCCACCGTCTCGGTACAGCTGAAGTCGAATCGGCGCTTGTTTCGCACAAACATGTGTCGGAGGCGGCTGTCGTCGGCTATCCGCATTCGATCAAGGGCCAGGGCATCTATTGCTATGTGACGCTGATGGTCGGCCAGGAAGGTTCGGATGCGCTGCGGCAGGAGCTGGTGAAACACGTTCGCGCCGAAATCGGCCCGATCGCCTCGCCGGACAAGATCCAGTTCACGCCCGGCCTGCCGAAAACCCGCTCCGGCAAGATCATGCGGCGCATCCTGCGCAAGATCGCCGAGGACGATTTCGGCGCGCTCGGTGATACCTCGACGCTCGCCGATCCGGCTGTCGTCGATGACCTCATCGCCAACCGCCAGAACAGGGCGGATGCTGCTTGATGTTTCAAGGCGCCGTGTCGATGGGTGCGGCGCCTTTTTAAAGTATTTTCGGAAGTTCGAGCACTTACTGCTCACCTCTGGATCGCGCATCTAAAATGCGTCTGGCATGAGATTTTTCGGCCGTTACCTCTTAAAAATCGATCGCTCTGCCATTGATTTCCCAGTCGCCGAAGCGGGCGGGGTCTGCGCCGCCGCGGCCGCCGGTTTCGGGGGGCAGGTCGGCCTGGGCCTGCGCCTGGCGGCGCTCCTCGGCTTCGGCAAGGGCGCGTTTGGAGGCAGGGGAAAGCGGCTTGCGGATGATTTCACCGGCTTCGGTTTCGATTTTATTGTCGTTATCTGCTGTTTGCATGGTCTCGCATGACCTCCGAAATATTGAAATGAGGGGAGGAATAGCCAAATCATAATGCGTCCGGCCACAAAGAAAAAGGTTTGGGCGACATATGTGTTGGAGACCCCTCGATGAATCTCATGCGCACCGCGATGCTGCTCGCCTTCATGACCGCCCTTTTCATGGGTGTTGGCTATCTGATCGGCGGTCAGTCCGGCATGTTGATCGCATTTGTCGTCGCTGCCGGCATGAATTTCTTTTCCTACTGGAATTCGGACCGAATGGTGCTTTCCACCTATGGTGCGCAGGAGGTGGATGAGCGCAGCGCTCCGGAATTCTACCGTATCGTCCGCGATCTCGCTCGCAATGCTGGCCTGCCGATGCCGAAGGTCTATCTCTACGACAGCCCACAGCCGAATGCTTTCGCGACGGGCCGCAATCCGGAAAATGCCGCCGTAGCTGCTTCCACCGGTCTGCTACATGCGTTGACGCCAGAGGAGGTGGCCGGCGTGATGGCGCACGAGCTGGCCCATGTGCAGAACCGCGACACGCTGACCATGACGATTACGGCGACGCTTGCCGGCGCCATATCCATGCTCGGCAATTTTGCCTTCTTCTTCGGTGGTCGCCGCGACAACAACAATCCGCTCGGCATGGTCGGCGTCTTGGTGGCGATGATCGTCGCGCCTCTGGCGGCGATGCTGGTGCAGATGGCGATCAGCCGCACGCGTGAATACTCCGCCGACCGCCGCGGCGCAGAAATTTGCGGCAACCCGCTTTGGCTGGCCTCGGCGCTCGGCAAGATCGCCCGCAGTGCGGAGCATATTCCGAATGAAGAGGCCGAGGGCCATCCAGCAACGGCGCATATGTTCATTATCAATCCGCTGTCGGGTGAACGCATGGACAATCTGTTCTCGACCCATCCGAACACGGAAAACCGCATCGCGGCGCTGCATGACATGGCTCGTTATGGCGGTGGCAGCGCCTCGCCCATGGCGCCATCTGCGGGCTTTGGCTCGACGGGACCGGTCTTGACTGCTAATCCGGAGCGGAAATCGCGCTCCGTGCCGAATACGGGTCGCGGTGGTTCGCAACCGCCGAAGGGTCCCTGGTCTTGAGTTCTGACACGAAAAACAAAGCTTTCAACAAAGACGGAAAGAGATCCGGCAAGAGGCCGACTGATTCCAGATTGCATGATTCGGCGCCGGCGAAGCCAGGTTCTGCGGCGCGCGCCGCTGCGACGAAGATCCTTGCCGCCGTCATCGATCGCAAGACGCCGCTCGACGGCATGCTGGATGCTGAAGGCGGCAACCCTGCCTACAAGGCGCTTGGCGAAAGCGACCGGGCGCTCGTGCGCGCCATCCTCAACAGCGCGCTGCGGCATCTGCCGCGTATCGAGGCGACGATATCGTCCCTGCTCGATTCGCCGCTGCCGGAAGGCGCTCGCGCGCTCCATCATGTACTTGTCGTTGGTGCCGCACAGATGCTGTATCTCGATGTGCCTGACCATTCTGCCGTCGATCTTGCCGTCGAGCAGGCCAACCGCGATCCCCGCAATCGCCGCTTTGCCAAGCTGGTCAATGCCATTCTCCGCCGCATAGGCCGGGAGAAGCAGGACATTCTCGAGCAGGTCGCGGGCGTGCCCGCGATGCCGGCCTGGTTTCTCACCCGCCTGGAGGCCGCCTATGGCGCTTCGGCCGCGCTCAAAATTTCCCAGACGCAGCTCGAGCCAGCGGCAATCGATCTTACAGTAAAATCCGACGCGGAAGGCTGGGCGAAACGGCTCAACGGCGTGGTTCTGCCGACCGGTGGGGTGCGGCTCGCCGCCTTCGAGGGATCCATCCCATCGCTCGAGGGTTTCGGTGAAGGCGAATGGTGGGTGCAGGATGCAGCTGCCAGCATTCCGGCTAAGCTCTTCGGCCCGCTGGCCGACAAGCGGGTCGTCGATCTCTGTGCGGCCCCTGGCGGCAAAACGGCGCAGCTCATTCTCGCAGGCGCCAAGGTCACGGCTCTCGACCAGTCTGCCAACCGGCTGAAAAGATTGTCCGGCAATCTGGCGCGCCTCGGTTTCGAGGCTGAAACCGTCGTCGCCGACATGAGTAAATATCGGCCCGACGAACTATTCGATGCCGCTCTTCTCGATGCGCCCTGCTCCTCGACCGGGACCACGCGCCGCCATCCCGATGTGCTCTGGACCAAGGGCCTGGAGGATATCGCCAAGCTTGCCGGCCTGCAGGAGCGGCTGCTTCGTCACGCCCTGACGTTGGTCAAGCCCGGCGGCCTCGTGGTCTTCTCCAACTGCTCGCTCGATCCAGAGGAGGGCGAAGATCTCGTTGCTCGTCTTCTTGCCGATACCGACAGCGTCGAGCGGGTTCCGATCGCGGCGGGCGACTGGCCGGGCCTCGAAGCGGCGATTTCGCCGCTCGGTGCCTTCCGCACCACGCCTGACATGCTGACGCTTGCCGATGGTTTTGCCTCCGGCCTGGACGGCTTCTACGCAGTCGTTCTTCGGCGCCTTTCATAGAGTATTTCCAGGAAAAGTGCGCAGCGGTTTTCCGGCCGGAATGCGTGCGAAACAAGAAGAGAGAGTGCTTTCGCGATTCGAAGAACAGCGGAATCGCGATAGTCGTGGTTTCCACAGGCTTTCGGGAATGGGTCAAAAGCCGGTAACCTGTTCTTAATTGGTATATTTGTAACCTCTTTTTAACTACGGGTAATGAGAGTAAGCAGAAGCAAATATGCAGGTCTGCGGCAGGGTTTTGTGAGTTCATACATGCGGGAAGCATGGCGGCGGATGTCTCGCCGCGCGGCGTTGACGCGATTGCGTCTCACCCGCCACACGATGCGTGTGCCGGAACGCCTCATCGTGGCGCCGACGGATCTCCGTAGCATCGATCCTTTTTTTGTCGAGGAACTTTTGAACGGCCGCATCCTGCTGGCCGGCAGGGTTCTCGAAACGCAAGGCGCCTCCCCTTTCTCGCTAGAGCTGCCATCACGGGCGTTTGCGGCGCGGCTGCACAATTTCCGCTGGCTGCGGCATCTGCGCGCTGAGAAGAGCGATCAGGCCTCGGCCATGGCGCGCTCCGTCCTCACGGATTGGATTGCCGTTCACGGTCGCCGCCTTCATGGGCTTGCCTGGGCACCCGATATCGCCGCACAGCGGCTCATTGCTCTCCTTTCGCATTCACCCGTGCTTCTGCACGGCACGGATAGCGGCTTCTATCGCCGTTTCATGCGCGTGCTTGTGCTCCATGTCCGCTTTTTGCGCCGGATGGCGTCGTCGGCGCGGGATGGCACGACCCGTTTTCGTGTGCGAATCGCGCTTGCGATGTCGTCGGTTGCCATGCCGAACGGTGCCTTAGCGGTGAAGCGGGCGGGTCAGGCGCTCGATCGTGAAATCGACCGGCAGATCTTGGCAGACGGCGGCCATATCTCCCGCAATCCGCGGGTGTCGCTGGAGCTGCTGCTCGATCTGCTGCCTCTGCGTCAGACCTACGTCAATCTCGGCCACGACGTGCCGATACGGCTCATTCCCGGCATCGATCGCATGTATCCCGCGCTGCGCTTCTTCCGGCATCAGGATGGCGATCTGGCGCTTTTCAACGGCGCAACATCGACGCTTGCCAATGAACTCATGTCTGTGCTGCGCTACGACGAAACGGCGGGGCAGATCTTCAAGGCGCTGCCGCACACGAAATATCACCGGTTGGCCGCCGGCCAGGCCGTCGTCATCATCGATGCCGGCGCTCCTGCCTCGGCCGATCTCAGCCGCACGGCGCATGCGGGCTGTCTCTCCTTCGAAATGTCGTCGGGCAAGACGCGCTTCATCATCAATTCCGGATCGCCGGAATTTGCCGGCGACCGCTACGTGCAGGCCGCGCGGGCGACCGCTGCGCATTCGGCCGTCGCGCTCAACGACACGTCGTCGTCTCAGTTCTCCAAATCCAAGCATTTGGGGCCGATCATGGTCGGCGGCGTGAAGAAGGTTATCATCGAGCGCGCCGAGACCGAGGACGGGCGCGACTATGTCAGAGCCGCGCATGACGGTTATCTCTCGACTTTCGGCTATGTTCACGAGCGCGAGCTGAGCCTCAACGCCAAAGGCACTATCCTGGCCGGCCGCGACCGCTTCTTCGTGCCGGAGGGCAGGAAGCAGGCGCCGAAGGGCGACGGCATCGCCTCGGCGCGCTTCCATATCCATCCCTCCATCAGCCTGCTGCAGACCGAGACGGATTCTGCCCTGCTGATCGCGCCCGATGGCGAGACCTGGGTCTTCTCCTCGCCCGGCAACGAGGTGCTGGTGGCAGAAGATATCTTCTTTGCCGATCCCTCGGGCATGCGCTCTTCCGATCAGCTCGAGATCGTCTTCCGGATTACCGAAAAGCCGGAAATCCGCTGGTTTTTGTCCCATCGGCCATAGGCTAAGCGCGTCAGCTATGCTAACGGGGCGGCATCATCGTCCCGCGCCATTTCCGCCGGACGTGTCATCTCCCTATGCTAGACCGGAGAAAGCCCATGGCCGTCGTTTCCAAGAAAATCCCCGCTCCCGACAAGGTGAAGGTAAAAACCGCGCTTCTGTCCGTCTTCGACAAGACCGGCATCGTCGAGTTGGCGCGCGCGCTCAGCGAACAGGGCGTGCGCCTGCTGTCGACAGGCGGCACGCATAAGGCGATTGCCGCGGCTGGCCTTGCCGTCACCGACGTATCCGAAGTGACGGATTTTCCGGAGATCATGGACGGCCGGGTCAAGACGCTGCATCCGAAGGTACATGGCGGCCTGCTCGCCATCCGCGACGATGCCGAGCATCAGGCGGCTATGAAGGAGCACGGCATCGAGGCCATCGACCTTGCCGTTATCAACCTCTACCCCTTCGAGGACGTTCGCAAGGCCGGCGGCGATTACCCGACGACGGTCGAGAATATCGATATCGGCGGCCCGGCGATGATCCGCGCTTCGGCCAAGAACCATGCCTATGTGACGACACTCACGGATCCCGCTGATTATGCCGAGCTGCTGGCCCAACTGTCTGCCGATGCCGGACAGACGAGCTACGATTTCCGCAAGCGCATGGCCGCCAAGGCCTTTGCCCGCACGGCTGCCTATGATGCGGTGATCTCCAACTGGTTTGCCGAAGCGCTCGATATCGCCGCGCCGCGCCACCGCGTCATCGGTGGCGTCCTGCGCGAGGAGATGCGCTACGGCGAAAACCCGCACCAGAAGGCCGCCTTCTACGTGACAGGCGAAAATCGCCCGGGCGTTTCCACGGCAACGCTGCTCCAGGGCAAACAGCTTTCCTACAACAACATCAACGATACCGATGCGGCTTATGAACTCGTTGCCGAGTTCCTCCCGGAAAACGGGCCGGCCTGCGCGATCATCAAGCACGCCAACCCCTGCGGCGTTGCCACCGGCCCGAGCCTCGTGGAGGCCTATAAGCGGGCTCTTGCCTGCGATTCCGTCTCGGCCTTCGGCGGCATCATCGCGCTGAACAGCCTGCTCGATGCGGAAACCGCCGAGGAGATCGTCAAGCTCTTCACCGAAGTCATCATTGCGCCCGACGTCACCGAGGAAGCCAAGGCGATCATCGCTCGCAAGCCGAACCTTCGCCTGCTTTCGGTCGGCGCCCTGCCCGATCCGCGCGCTGCCGGCCTGACCGCAAAGACCGTTTCCGGCGGCCTGCTGGTCCAGAACCGCGACAACGCATTGGTCGAGGATATGGAGCTCAAGGTTGTCACCAAGCGTGCGCCTACGGCACAGGAGCTGGAAGACATGAAGTTTGCCTTCCGCGTCGCCAAGCATGTGAAGTCGAATGCCGTTGTTTACGCCAAGGACGGCCAGACGGCGGGTATCGGCGCGGGACAGATGAGCCGTGTCGATTCCGCCCGGATCGCTGCCATCAAGGCCGAGGAAGCCGCCAAGGCCATAGGGCTTGCCGAGCCGCTGACCCGCGGTTCTGCCGTCGCCTCCGAAGCCTTCCTGCCCTTCGCGGACGGTCTGCTTTCGGCGATTGCCGCAGGCGCCACGGCGGTCATCCAGCCAGGCGGCTCGATGCGCGATCAGGAGGTCATCGACGCGGCCAACGAGCACAATGTCGCGATGGTCTTTACCGGCGTGCGCCACTTCCGCCATTGATCGGCGGATATACGCGATTGCAAAATCTTATATCCCGGCTGGTTCGCCCGCCGGGATTTTCTTTGTCTATTTTGACACCCTATCGGCCGGATAGGGTGTCGGCAGCAAAAGCAAGAGGCCGCCGGCAAGGAAGATGACGAGCGTCGCCATGCCGAGGCGGGCCGAGCCGCTCCAGTAGGTTACCAGCGAGAAGAACAGCGTCGCCATGAAGCTGGTGGCGCGGCCCGAGAGTGCATAAATGCCGAAATAACGCCCGGCTTCCGAGAGGCTGACGCTGCGGGCGAGATAAGAGCGCGAGGAGGCCTGTACGGGGCCGAAGGCGATGCCGATCAAGAGGCCATAGCCGATATAGGCTTTCTCCGCCGCGGTGCCGAACAGACCGCCGGAACTGACCGTCGAGAGCGGGACAAGGCCGAAAAGCGTGAAGCCCGGTCCAGTCGAGAGGATGCCGAAAGTGGCGACGAGCAGCAGCGTCAGGCTGATCATGACCGTCGTCTTCGAGCCCAGCCAGCGGTCGACATAGCCGGCGGCGAAGCACCCGAAAATGGCGATGACATTGAGGATGATGCCGTAGATGCCGATCTCGATCGTCGCCCAGCCGAACATGCCTGCCGCAAAGGTGCCACCGAGGATCAGCAGGCCGTTGACGCCATCCTGATAGACCATGCGCGCGATGAGGAAGAGGCTGATGCCGCGTCGGCGCTTCAGCTCGCCCAAGGTCATGGTGAGTTCGTGCAGGCCCGAGCGAACGGCGGCACGAAGCGGCAGGCCGCGGGCGGCGTCGGGCGTGAAGAAGAACATCGGCAAGATGAAGAGAAAGTACCAGACGGCGGAAATCGGCCCAGTGATGCGCGCGTCCTCACCGAGCGTGGCATCGAGGCCGAAGAGCGGCGTCAGGCCGAGAATGGTCTTGCCGGTCTGCGGATTGCCGGCGAGCAGCGCAACGACAGTGATCAGCACGATCATGCCGCCGAGATAGCCGAGCCCCCAGGCTGCATTCGACAGCCTACCGACATCATCCTTGCCGACCAGCCGCGGCATCATGGAATCGTTAAAGACGATCGAGAATTCGGCCGAGATCGAAGCCAGGATCATGAAGATTACCGGATAGATCACCGGCGATCCGGGTGCGGCGCCCCAGAGGCAGAAGAGGCTGGCGATCTTGATGACGGCGAAGAAGGCGATCCACGGTTTGCGAGCACCGGATTGATCCGCGATCGAGCCGAGGACCGGCGAGAGGATGGCGATGATCACCGAGGAGATCGTCGCCATGTTGCTCCATGTCGTCTGTGCGGAGATCGGATCGGTCGTCAGTCGCGCGACGAAATAGGGGCCGAAGATGAAGGTGGTGACGACGGTGAAGAACGGCTGGGCCGCCCAGTCGAAGAACATCCAGCCCCAGATGCCTCGTGCCGGCACTTTTGCCGGCACGCCATTGTCAATTTCAGTCGTCACCAAGTTCAGCCCCTCAATCCCTTACCCGTTTGCCGGGTCGGGGCGGACTGTGTCACCTTGCCCGGCCGTTCGCAAGATCGCTGAGCAGGCCGGCGGCAACGGTAATGCGAGCGAGGTTCGGATCGCCGCTTTCGCTGAGGCCGCCGAGCTCTTCGGCAATGCGATTGATGCGGATACGGTCTTCCGCATGCCATGCCTGAACCGGCTGTTTGTCCTTCGGATGATTGGACAGAGCGGAGATGACGATATCGCGGCGCGCGCCGGCGATCTGGTCGAGGCTGCGCGCCAAAGCGAGGCTCTCGTAGTGGTCGCCGGTGACGATCCTGCTGCCGGCAAGCAGCAGGCGGCCGACGCGGAAGGTCTGCGAGACCGTGAAGTAGCTTTCGGCCGCTCGGTTCAGCGTGTCGCCGGTGCGCTCGGCGATCTGCATGATCTCAGGCACGAGGACGAGCGCGTAGATCGTGGCGATCTCCGAAGCCAGCTTTTCCGGCAGGCCGGCGGCCAGATAGTCCGCCTCACGCGTGGCGATCTCGGCTGCGAAATCTGCTGGGATCTGGCTAAGGAAGACGGGTCGCAGCTTCTTCAAGGCTGCCCGAAGCCGGCTAACCGTCTCTTCGATGTCGCCCTTGGCAGCACCGGTCTTCAGCAGCAGGCGGGTCAACACCGTGTAGACCTCTGTGATCTCGCCGTAGACGCGGTTCTGCATCTGACCGCCGACCTTGCCATCCAGCGCATCCGTCTCGTTCCAGAGCCGGTCGAGATCGAAGCCGTCGCGGGCAACCACAGCTGCCTTGACCACCTCGGCAGCCGATACCGCCGTTGCATCCATCATGCTGACCGCAAAGCCCGGACCGCCCCTATTGATCGCCTCGTTGGCGAGCGCTGTGGCGATGATCTCGCGGCGCAGGCGGTGAGTGTCGATATCGGCGGCATTTGAGCGTTGCATCTTGGCCGGGAAATACCGGCTGAGGGTTGCTGCGAAGTAGGGATCGTCGGGCAGGTCGCTTGCGACCAGCGCGTCGAAGAGGACGATCTTGGCATAGGAGAGCAGCACGCCGATTTCCGGGCGGGTCAGCGGCCGGCCGTTGGCATAACGCTCGGCGAAGGTCTGGTCGTCAGGCAGGGTCTCAACCTTGCGGTTGAGCTGCTTTGCCGCTTCCAGCACGCTCATGAAGCGGCTGAGTTCCAGGCCGTTGCCGGTGCCCTTGCGCTCCGTCAGCGAAATCGCCAGGGATTGCAGATAGTTGTTGCGCAATACCAGCACGGCCACTTCATCGGTCATGGAGGCGAGCAGCGTGTCGCGCTTGGCGCGCGTCAGCCGGTCGGCGAACATGGCAGATGCCAGCGCGATCTTGATGTTGACCTCGACGTCAGAGGTGTTGACGCCGGCGGAGTTGTCGATGGCGTCCGAGTTGCAACGTCCACCCTTGAGGCCATAGGCGATGCGGCCCTTCTGGGTGACGCCGAGATTGGCGCCCTCGCCGATCACCTTGGCGCGAACTTCCTCGGCCGTGATGCGGATCGGATCGTTGGCGCGATCGCCGACTTCCGAATCCGTTTCGGCCGGTGCCTTGACATATGTGCCGATGCCGCCAAACCACAGGAGGTCCACCGGCGCTCTGAGGATCGCCGTCATGATCTCGAACGGCGTGGCGACTGATTTGCCGATGCCGATGGCAGCGACAGCTTCCGGCGTCAGCGTCACCGACTTCGCCGAGCGGGAAATGATCATGGCGCCCTTCGACAGGATGGACTTGTCGAAATCCTGCCAGCTCGAGCGCGGCAGGTTGAAGAGGCGCTGCCGTTCGGCCAGCGTCTTTTCCATGTGAGGATCGGGATCGATGAAGATGTCGCGGTGGTCGAAGGCGGCGAGCAGGCGGATCTTTGGCGAGAGCAGCATGCCGTTGCCGAAGACGTCGCCGGACATGTCGCCGACGCCGACGACGTTGAAGGGCGTCGTCTGGATATCAATATCCATCTCGCGGAAATGCCGCTTCACGGTTTCCCAGGCGCCGCGGGCGGTGATGCCCATCTTCTTGTGGTCGTAGCCGGCCGAGCCGCCCGAGGCGAAGGCGTCGTCCAGCCAGAAGCCGGCTTCCTGCGCCAGCGCATTGGCGGTGTCGGAGAAGGTGGCTGTGCCCTTGTCGGCAGCGACGACGAAATAGGGGTCGTCACCATCGAGCCGCACGGTATCGGCCGGCGGAATGATATCTGCGCCGGAGATGTTGTCGGTGATCGACAGCAGCGTGCGGATATAGGTCTTGTAGGCCTCGCGGCCGGCATTGAAGACTTCGTCGCGGCTGCCGCCGATCGGGAGCTTCTTCGGATAGAAGCCGCCCTTAGCGCCCACAGGCACGATAACGGCATTCTTGACCTGCTGCGCCTTCACCAGGCCGAGTACTTCGGTGCGATAATCCTCGGCACGGTCGGACCAGCGCAGGCCGCCGCGCGCCACCTTGCCGAAGCGCAGGTGCACGCCTTCGACCTCGACGCCGTAGACGAAGATTTCGCGGAAGGGCCGCGGCTCGGGCAGGCCATCCAGAAGCTTCGGATCGAGCTTGAAGGCGAGCATCGCCCTCGGCGTGCCGTCGGCATTCTTCTGGAAATAGTTGGTGCGCAGCGTTGCGTCGATGGCGTTGACATAGCGGCGCAGGATGCGGTCGTCGTCGAGGCTCGGAACGTCGGCAAGCTCGGTTTCGATGGCTGCATGCAGCTCGGCGAGCTTCTTCGTGCGGTTCTTGTCGTTAAGCTTTGGATCGAGCGTGTCGTGGAACAGCCGGAAGAGCGATCCTGCGACATGCGGATATTTGTCTAGCGTCGAAGAGATATAGTCCTGCGAATAGGCGATGCCTGCCTGCCGGAGATAGCGGGAATAGGCGCGCAATACGTTCGTTTCGCGGGCGGAGAGATCGGCAGAAACGATCAGCCGGTTGAAGGCGTCGTTGTCGATGGTGCCGCCGAAAGCAGCGAGGAAGGCTTCTTCCAGTGCGGCGCCGTGGCGGGCAAGATCGATCGTCAGGCCGTTGCGGGCCTCGAGCTCCATGTCGTGAAGCACGACATGGCCGGTCGAGCCGCCCTTGGCGGTGACGTAGATGTCAAAGGTGCGCTCGCTGATGACGTTGAAGCCGAGATTTTCCAGGAGCGGCACGCGGCGCGACAGTGCAAGGTTGCCGTCTCCATGGAAGATCTTCAGCGAAAGAATGTCGCCTGCCTCGTCCTTGCGGATATAGAAGCCGATGCGGATCGGCTCGGCACCGGCAGTCGCCGTGATGTCCGGCAGATCGGCAAAGGCGTCTTCCGGCGAAAAGGCTTCCTGGAAGGCCTGGCTGATGGAGATGCTCGGCGCCTTCGGGCCTGCCAGCGTGACGAAACGCTCGTCCCAGCGGGCGGTGATGGCGCGGATCGCCTCTTCGAGCTTAGCCTGTGGAACATGCGGCGTCTTGCCGGCGCTGCGGCCGATGATGAAGTGCACGCGTGCCACACTGGCCTCCGGGAAGGCCGGATAATAGGCGGATACGCGGCCGTCATAGACTGACTTCAGGTAGTTGCCGATCTTCTCGCGGACGACGGAATCATATTCCTCGCGCGGGACATAGACGATTACCGAAACGAAGCGGTCGAACTGGTCGATGCGCGGCAATGCCCGCACGCGCGGCCGGTCGGTCAGATCGTTGATCTGTTCGGCAAAGCTTGCCAGCAAGGTCGTATCGATCTGGAAGAGGTCGTCGCGGGGATAGGATTCCAGCGTATTTTCGAGCATGCGGCCCGAATGGCTTGTGGGATCGAAGCCGAAATGATCCTTGACCTTCTGCACCTTCGAGCGCAGCAGCGGCACTTCGGCGGCAGTGCTGGTATAGGCCGTGGAGGTGAAGAGACCGACGATGCGCAGCTCGCCCGTCACATTGCCATCGGCGTCGAAGCGCTTGACGCCGACATAATCCATATAGGCGCGGCGGTGAACGATCGATTTGACGTTGGCCTTGGTAACGATCAGTAAATCCGGTCCATCGAGGAAGGCGAGGATTTCCGGCGTCGTGGTGACGGCGTCCTGGCCCTGCCTGAGAACGCGGACATCCGGATTGGAGAGGATACCGAGGCCGGTGCCGCGGTCGCGCTCGACCTTGGCGTTGGCGCCCTTGCCGGAATAGACATATTCGCGCATGCCGAGGAAGGTGAAATTGCCGTCCCGTAGCCAGGCAAGGAAGGCGAGCGCCTCGTCGCGGTCGTTCTTGCGGCGGCCGGCTGCTTCATAGGTGGAAAGCTCGGAAATGACGGTGTCCAGGCGCGACAGCATCGGCTTCCAGTCGGAAACGGCGAGATGCGTCTGATCGAGCACGGTCTGCACCCGCCTGGTCAGGTCCGCTGCCTGTGCCGCCGTCAAAGGCGAGAGGTGTAGCTGGATATGGCTGACGCGATGGGCAGGGTCGCTCGGGCGCTCGGCGGAATAGAGGCTCGGCTGCTTGCCCCCCTCGATGACCAGGATCGGATGCACGGCCATATAGAGGTCGCGGTAGCTGCTGGTCACCTCGCCCATGACCGATTCGTAGAGGAAGGGCATGTTGTGGTCGGTGATCGACAGGATCGATACGGCAACGCCATCGGGCTCTATATTGGCAACCTGATCGATGCTGACGCGCGGAGCGGTGCCATTCCAGGCCGCCAGCTCCTTGGCCGCGTGCGTTGCAGCAAGGGCCAGCATTTCAGGGCTGTAAAGCTCCATGTCGTCGTTGCTGGCCCGGCCGAACAGGATTTCGGGATCGAGGTGCGCCTCGCCCGTCGTTGCGGCTATCTTTCGTGCCGCTTCGATCTGTTTTTCCCGTTTCGGATTGCTTTTGGGCGCCATGGAATTCCTCCCGATTTTCGAATTCTGACCACATTAGCAGAAGGTTTAGCGAAAAAACTGGCAAAAAGAATGCGAATTCGGTTGCTTTTGGACTGATTTTGGCTCGTTTTTTTAAAAATCTTGCCAGAATGCTCGATCTCAGCACAAAGCAGATATCGCTGGGGTGAAATTGGCGGAATCACTTCGTCAACAGAGGGTTTCATGACTCTGTGAAGTGCCGTTGACAGAGTGCCGCCAAAGGGATCATCAACGGCGTCATTGCAGTTTGAAGCCCTGAACTTGAAAGCAAGCATCATGTCGCAAGTGTCGGCCGGCGCCGTTATCGTCATCTCCAGCCATGTCGTCAGAGGTTCCGTAGGCAATCGCGCCGCCGTCTTCGCGCTGGAAACGCTCGGCCATCCCGTGTGGGCCCTGCCGACCATCGTTCTGCCATGGCATCCCGGCCACGGCCGTTCGACGCGGCTGACCTTCAACGAGGCGGATTTCGATCACGCAATCGACGATCTCATTGCGGCGCCCTGGCTTTCCGAGGTCAAAGCGGTGCTCTCCGGATACTTTGGTAATGCTGCGCAGGCGCGTTCCGTTGCCCGGCTGGTGGCGGCATTGCGGGAAAAGAACCCCGATCTGCTTTATGCCTGCGATCCTGTCATCGGCGATGCCGGCGGGCTCTATGTGCCCGAGGCGACTGCCGAAGCGATCCGCGACCATCTTATTCCGCTAGCCTCTCTGGCGACGCCGAACCGCTATGAGCTTGCCTGGCTTGCCGGTGCGCCGCTCGAGGACAACAACGCTATTATGGAGGCGGCACTCGCGCTTGGGCCGTCGCGCATGCTGGTGACCTCGGCGGTGCCGATGATGGCCGGCGGCATCGGAAATCTCTATCTCAGCGGCCGGAGCGCGCTGCTTGCCGAGCATCGCAGCATAGAGGGTGCGCCGAACGGGCTCGGCGATCTGCTCTGTGCCTTGTTCCTCTCACGCCTGCTTTCCGGCATGGATGAGGAACGGGCGCTGCAGCTGACGACGGCCAGCGTCTATGAAGTGCTGGCGCGCGCCGTCAAACGCGGCAGCAACGAGCTGACACTCGCCGTCGATTCCGCGAGCCTGTCGACGCCGATGGCGATGGTGCAGCTGCGGCACCTCGTTCACCCGGCACAACGGCGGAAAAAATAGCGGCCCGCAGGGGTTAACGCTTTTTGCAGCGCAGCAGTTGCCATCGGTCCCGGTGCGCTGTAATTCAATGTCATGCAAAGCTTTCCCGACACCCTTCTGAACGGTTATCGCAGCTTCATGAGCGGGCGTTACGTCGATGAGCGCGAACGCTATCGCACTCTGGCGGAGATCGGCCAGAACCCGTCGACACTTGTGATTGCCTGTTGTGACTCCCGTTCGGCGCCGGAGATCATCTTCGATGCCGGCCCAGGCGAGCTCTTCGTCATCCGCAACGTCGCAAACATGGTGCCGCCCTATGAGCCTGATGGTAATTTCCATTCGACCTCGTCGGCGCTTGAATTCGCGGTTCTGTCGCTCAAGGTCTCCGACATCGTTGTCATGGGCCACGGCCGCTGTGGCGGTATTCGTGCTGCACTCGATCCCGATGCCGAGCCGCTGTCGCCGGGCGACTTCATCGGCCGGTGGATGGCCCTGCTGAAGCCGGCGGCCGAACAGATCCAGAGTAACGACATCATGACGCAGACCGAACGTCAGACGGCACTGGAGCGTATTTCGATCCGCAACTCGCTGGACAATCTCCGCAGTTTCCCGGAGATCAAGGCGCGCGAGGAAGAGGGCAAACTGCGCCTGCATGGCGCATGGTTCGATATTTCGACCGGCGAGCTCTGGATCATGGACCCCGATACCCGCGATTTCATCCGTCCGGACGTCTAACGCATGTCGCGCAAAAATGCGCAGCGGTTTTCCGTCCGGAATTGCGTAAAAACAATAAGTTAGAGCGGCTCTCAGATTCCGTGAAAAAATGAACCGCTCTAAGCGCGGAAAACAGATCAAATGAAAAAGCGCTGCGAGCCATCCAGCCGCAGCGCTTTTTTGATTCATGAATCTGTCTTACCTGCCGTCGATCTGCTGGCCGATATAAGCGATCGCCTGCTGATAGACCTTGGCGTCGTTCCAACCGGCAATAGCGGCGAAATTCGATTCGCCGGGCTGATAGCCGGCGCCGGGCTGCCAGCCATGGCCGCGCAGGAAGTTGGCAGTCGAGGCGAGTGCATCCGCGCGCGAGCCGACAAGATCGACCCTGCCGTCGCCATCTTCGTCGATGCCGAAGGCGACGACGTTCTTGGGCATGAACTGCGTCTGGCCGATTTCGCCATGGGCCGCACCGCGTGCGGACGTGCTGAGATAGCCTTCGCCAACGAGCTTCAGGGCGGCATAGAGCTGCTCGGTGAAGAATGCGGAACGGCGGCAGTCATAGGCAAGGGTCGAGACGGCCGAAAGCGTGTGCTGGTCGCCCATGTAGCTGCCGAAGCCGGTTTCCATGCCCCAGATGGCGATGATCGGGCCTGCGGGAACCCCGAAGCGTTTCTCGATCTTGGCAAACAATGCCGCGTTCGCCTGCTTCATGTTGCGGCCGCGACTGATGATCGTCTGGCCGCCGCGCTTCTTCATGAATTCCTCGAAGGAAAGCTTGAAGCTCTTCTGGCCGCGGTCGGCGCGAATGGTGGGCTGGTTGTAATGAACGTTTGCGAAGGCCCTGTCGAGGACGGAGGAACTGACGCCCTGTCCCTGCGCTTCGCGCTTGAATTCCTGCACCCAATTCTCGAAACCTGCGGAAGTGTTGCCGCAGGATGCAGCGTTTGCCGTAATCGGCATGGCGAGCAGCAGCCCGCCCGCGACGAGAGCCGCCATTCCAGACTTTGTGATCCGCATTCAGTGTCCCCGAATTCTTACCGCGATGCGAACGCGGTAACCGTTTTTGGAAGGCGCATAAACCCGCCAATCACCAGGCTTATGCGCGGTCTAGTCGTCACTGGACCATGCCAGCATCCGACCATCATGTCATTATCACATTTTAGCGGTCAGTATTTTCGCTTCACGTAAAACATAACCGCCAAATATATTTGCAAAAGCCTCGCCTTTCATCCGAAATGGCGAGGCTTTAGTTCAATCCTGCTTAGCTAGCGAAGATTTATAAACCGTAAATTGGTTTACGAAATCTTATGCAGCCTGCTTGCGCGGCTTGATCAGGCCACGATTGATAAGCAGTTCGGCGATCTGGATGGCATTGAGGGCGGCACCCTTGCGCAGGTTGTCGGAGACGACCCACATATTGAGGCCGTTTTCGACGGTCGCGTCTTCGCGGATGCGCGAAATATAGGTCGCGTCCTCGCCGGCGGATTCGTAAGGCGTGATGTAGCCGCCGTTTTCATGCTTGTCGATGACGAGGCAGCCCGGTGCTTCGCGCAGGATGTCACGGGCCTGGTCTGCGGTGATCTCGTTTTCGAACTCGATGTTGACCGATTCGGAATGGCCGATAAACACGGGTACGCGAACGGCCGTGCAGGTGACCTTGATCTTCGGGTCGAGCATCTTCTTGGTTTCGGCCAGTACCTTCCACTCTTCCTTGGTGTAGCCGTCTTCCATGAAGCTATCGATATGTGGAATGACGTTGAAGGCGATGCGCTTGGTGAACTTCTTCGCCTCGATCGGGTCGGCGACGAAGACGGCGCGGGTCTGGTTGAACAGCTCGTCCATGCCGTCCTTGCCGGCACCGGAAACGGACTGGTAGGTCGAGACGACGACGCGCTTGATCTTGGCGAAATCATGCAGCGGCTTCAGCGCCACGACGAGCTGCGCGGTCGAGCAATTCGGGTTGGCGATGATGTTGCGCTTGGTGAACTGCGTGACGGCATCCGGGTTCACTTCCGGCACGATCAGCGGCACGTCGGCGTCGTAGCGCCAGGCGGAGGAGTTGTCGATGACGACGCAGCCCTGGGCGCCGATCTTCGGCGAAAACTTCATCGAGACCTCGCCACCGGCCGACATCAGGCAGATGTCGGTGTCGGAGAAGTCGTAGTTCTCCAGGTTGGAAACCTTCAGCGTCCGGTCGCCGAAGGAAACTTCGGTTCCCTGCGAGCGGGCGGATGCGAGCGCCACGACCTCATCGGCCGGAAAACCGCGTTCAGCCAGGATGTTGAGCATTTCGCGGCCGACATTCCCGGTCGCGCCCGCTACTGCAACTTTGAAACCCATTTCTCAAGCTCTCTTTCTCTTCTCTCCTCTTGGGCGAAGGGGGGGAACCGCAGCCATTACGACCGGTTCCTGTCCCCAGCCGAGCCGGGGAGAGAGCGGCAGGCCAGAGACGTCAGACGGTTTTCGTCGTCGTTTTGGCCATGGTTTTGGAAGAAACCGGAAAATAGACATCCTGCCCGGCATATTCCGCCGGGTGACTGTGGCTATCGATCTGTTCGAAGCGAAGCATGGAAGTCTTCCTTTTCCGTCGCCGGTTCTAAGAGGTTTTCCACAGGAGTCAAGGATTTCCTCGCTCGCATCGCTGCGGGAGCGAGGAAATCGGGGGCGTTGAAACGTGCCTTCAACCTATCGTGTTCGAAGGCCCTCCGTTTCGAGTGTCAGCGGTTGGACTTGCGCGTGATTTCGAACAGGAACCAGGTGCGGCGTTCGGTCTCGTCCAGCCAGTTTTCGAGGAGGCTGGCGGTGGCGACATCGCCATATTCGTCGCAGACGCCGTGAACAGCGCGCATTTCGGCCGAAAGCTTGAGATTGTCATCCGCCAGTTCGGCGAGCATGTCCTGCGGGTCGACATATTCCGCGTCGTTGTCCGGGATGCGTTGCAGCTTGGCGATCTGGCCGATCGAGCGCAGCGTGTTTCCGCCGATCTTTCGGGCGCGCTCGGCCATGGGATCGGTCATCGCGAAAATCTGATCGCCTTGTTCGTCCAGAAGCAGGTGATAATCGCGGAAATGCGGTCCGCTCATATGCCAGTGAAAATTCTTGGTCTTCAGATAGAGGGCAAAGACATCGGCCAGCAGCGCGCTCAGAGCTGCGGAAATATCGCGGGTCGCTTCCTCGCTGAGATTGGTGCGAGTGCCTAATTTCGACTTGGTATTGGCGCTATTCATAAAGACGTCCTCCGTTTGTTTTTCACGACAGCGATCGCCGGCGGATCATAGGAGCGCTCGATGACATTCGCTGCTGCGTTGGATCGCATTGAAGACAGGATCTGTTTCGAAATTTCGCGGACGAGATGCCGCTTCGCGGCACGAACGACTGCGATGGCATGCGGAAAACCCGGATATCCACACTAAATAGGAAAATGAAGCGGTTTGGCAATTGTTCGCTAATGTATAGGCGCAGTGTACGGCTATGCCGCGCCGGTAAGCCGCCCTTCTGTCGAAGGGCGGCTCTGCGTTGGGTGATTATTTCAGGCCACCACCGACATAGATGGTTTCACCGGTCACCCAGGCGGCGTCCTGCGAAGCCAGGAAGACAGCCACCGGGGCGATATCGGTCGGCTGGCCAAGGCGGCCGAGCGGCGTCTGCGAGACGAGATGCTTCTCAAAGTCGCTGCCGATGACGCCTGCCGCAACGACGCCTTCAGTCTCAACGCCGCCCGGCGCGAGATTATTGATCCGGATATTTTTCGGACCGAGCTCCTTGGCGAGGATCTGGGTGATGGAGTTTACGGCAGCCTTGGTTGCCGTATAAACCGATGCGGTCGGCAGGTTCATGCTGACGGCGTTTGAGCCGATGTTGATGATATTGCCGCCTTCTGAGCCGAAATATTTGACGGCTTCCCGCGTGGTCAGCAGTGTGCCCAGCACGTTGATATTGAATTCACGATGGAATTCTTCCTCGGTGAACTCCTCTATCGACGCGAATTGGTAGACGCCGGCATTGTTGACGAGGATATCGACGCGGCCGAAGGCCTGCTTGGTTTCGGCAAAGAGCCGTTTGACGTCTTCGGATTTGGAAACGTCGCCGTGGACGGCGAGCGCCTTACCGCCCTTGGCCGTGATCGCGGCCACCACCTTGTCGGCGCCTTCGCGGCTCGAGGCATAGTTGACGACGACGGCTGCGCCCGCCTCGCCCATTGCCCTGGCGATGCCAGCACCGATGCCCTTGGATGCTCCGGTCACGATTGCGACCTTGCCTGTCAGCTTGCTCATGTGATTTTCCTTCGGAAAATGTTAGACGGTTTTATAATCATCAAACCATTTGGCGCATGCGACCCGAAAACCGTTTCGCGGCGTCACTTTGATATTTAGATAATCATCTAATTGATACAAGAGCGGCAACAGAAAATGCTGATGGCATGGACGAAATCGTCAGATCTTGGAAAGCTCCGCCATATAGGCGTTCAGCGTATCGCGGCGCAGCATGAGGTTTGCGAACTTGCCCTCACGCTGGATCTCGATGAGCCCGGCGTTTTCGAGCTCCTTGATATGATGGGACATCGTCGCGGCGCTGACGGTGTGGCACTCGTTCAGGGTGCTGCAGGGCATGGGTTCGGTTCGTGAGCCGATCTCCTTCAAGATCTGCACGCGTCGCGGCTCGGCAAGCGCCCGGGAGATCAATCCCATCTGCCTTTCGCTCAAACGTATCGGCCCGGCATCCATGATTTTCATCGCAGTGGAAACGAAATCGGGTTGACCGCTTTCGCGATCACGCCATTGCCAGATATATGAAGGCAGAACGGCCTTGGCAACCTTTGCGGTCTGGCCATGCATTGTTGTGCTCAAAGGCGGACGTGTACGAGTATGCCCTCGCCTTACCGGCTGCACACGGCGACTTAGCTGCACATGGTCTAATCAGAGCGTCATTTGCTCTTCAGCAGCCGCCATTTCGTTACAGGCCAGCCAGCGGGGTCGATGCGAAAGAGCAGGCCGTAACGGGAATAGACGATCGCCGTCATGAAGGAAAACCAGCCGCCGAGCGCCAGGCCGGCTATGACGTCGCTCGGATAATGGGCGCCGACCATGACGCGCGTGATCGCCAGCCACAGAGCGCAGGCAGCGAAGATGTAACGGTAGCGCGGGAAGATAAAGGCAAGCGCCACGAAAAGGGCGCCGATGGTGGTCGCATGGCCAGACGGAAAGCTCTCGAAGCTGGCGCGGCCGTTGAAGGGCGAGAAGCCGAAAGGCCCCCAATCGGCAAAATGCGTCGGGCGGGCGCGGCCGATGGCGCGCTTGAGCACATTGGCGAGAAGGCCGGAAAGCACGATCGTCGTCAGCAGGTAAGCACCGATCTGGCAGATGCGCATTGCCTGGCAGCGGCAACGCGGCGAGCGCAGCAGACGGCTACCGGCCCAGCCTTCGATGAACAGGAAGGCGCTGACGATGATGATCCAGCCGGAATCGCCGAAATCGGTCAGCATTCCGCCGAAAAAGCGAATAGAGGGCGAGAGGCTCTTCAGGGCTGCGCCGACGGGCCAATCGAACAGGAGAGCAGAGAGCAGCACAATATTGGCTGTCAGAAACAGGCAGGTTTTCCAATGGCATGGCGCAAGCGCAGCATGGCTTCGCCGCCAACGCCTATCGAGAGACGCCAAGATCTCCTGCATACCCACCGCCTGATATTTTATATCCAATCAAAGATGACGCTTAACAGCGACTTGTTACAACTCTTCTAAAGAATTGTGACGCCGAGGCAGGTGATTGATCATGGCGCGTGCAAGCCTGGCCGCAGTAGCAAAAAGCCCCGCTCTTCGGTGAAGAACGGGGCTTGTGTTTCACGTGAAATATAGCAGGCGATTTATGCAGAAGATTATGCCGACAGAGCCTTGAATTCGGCGAGGATGGCATCGCCCATTTCGGCGGTGCCCACCTGGCGGCTGCCAGCCGACATGATGTCGCCGGTGCGGATGCCGCTGTCGAGCACGTTGGCGATCGCCTTTTCCAACGCATCGGCTTCGGACACCAGGCCGAAGGAGTAGCGCAGGCACATGGCGAAGGAAGCGATCATGGCGATCGGGTTGGCAATGCCCTTGCCGGCGATGTCCGGTGCGGAACCGTGCACGGGCTCGTAGAGTGCCTTGCGCTTGCCGGTCTTGGCGTCAGGTGCGCCGAGCGAAGCGGACGGCAGCATGCCGAGCGAACCGGTCAGCATGGCGGCGACGTCGGACAGCATGTCGCCGAACAGGTTGTCGGTGACGATAACATCGAACTGCTTCGGCTGGCGCACGAGCTGCATGCCGCCGGCATCGGCGAGCATGTGCTCGAGCTGCACGTCGGCATATTTTTCCTTGTGCGTCGCGGTGACGACCTGGTTCCAGAGCACGCCCGACTTCATGACGTTGCGCTTTTCCATCGAGCAGACGCGATTGTTGCGGGTGCGCGCCAGTTCGAAGGCGACGCCGGCGATGCGTTCGATCTCGTAGGTGTCGTAGATCTGGGTGTCGATGCCGCGCTTCTGGCCGTTGCCGAGATCGATGATCTCTTTCGGCTCGCCAAAATAGACGCCGCCGGTGAGTTCGCGCACGATGAGGATATCGAGGCCTTCGACCAGTTCCGGCTTCAGCGAGGAGGCCGATGCCAGCGCCGGGTAGCAGATGGCTGGGCGCAGGTTGGCAAACAGCTGGAGATCCTTGCGCAGGCGCAGCAGGCCCGCTTCCGGGCGCACTTCGTAAGGCACCGCATCCCACTTCGGGCCGCCGACAGCGCCGAAGAGCACGGCGTCGGCCGCCATCGCCTTGGCCATATCGGCATCGGAGATCGCTGCGCCATGCGCGTCATAGGCGCTGCCGCCGACAAGGCCTTCGTCCGTGACGAAGCCGGCATTCTTCGCCTCGTTCATGTAGGCGATGATCTTGCGAACTTCGCCCATGGCTTCGGGACCGATGCCGTCGCCCGGCAGAAGGAAGAGATTGCGCACTGTCATGGGGAAGCCTCCGCGAAAGAAAAAGTTGCGGGGTTTTTAGACCTGCAAATGCGGCTTTTCAAGCGAGGAAGCGGCCGAAACGGTACGGTTTTCGGGCTTTTGCGGTGTCACTACTCGCCCTCCGTTCGAAACTAGCGAGGAGGGCGAGCGGTTGTCTTTGGCAGCTTGTGCCGAAATTGCTTACTCGGCGAGACCCAGCGAAGCGAGATAGGTTGCCGATGCCGGGATCTTCGACTTGTCCTTGATCTCGATGATCAAACGCGGATTGCTGTCGAGCTTGGCAAGGGCGGCAAAGACGGCGCGCCAGTGAATATTGCCTTCGCCAAGGCTCCAGTGGCGGTCGGCATAGCCATCCGCGTCTTGCAGGTGGATATGCTGCAGGCGGTTGCCGGCGGCGTGGACATAGTAATCGACCGGCGGAGCGCCGGTGTAGCCATGAGCATAATGGGCATGGCCGGTGTCGATCGACACGGCGACGGCGGGCGAGTTGAAGCTATTTGCAAGGCCGACGCGGATATGGGGATCCTTGTCTTCGATATTCTCGATGACCATGGTCAGACCGATGTCTTCGGCGCGCTTGACGGCCTCTTTCAGCGTCAGGTGCGTATATTCGATGATCTTTTCGCGCTCGCCCTTGTTGTTGTCGAGATTGTTGTAGGACCACGACGTATAGGGGCTATGGATGACCATCTGCGTGGCGCCGATATTGGCGCAGACGTCGAGCGCCTGCTGCAGGCGCTTGGAGACGACGGCGCGGATGTCCGGATCCTGCGAGGCGATGATGAAGCCCCAGAACGGGCCATGGATGCCGAGGCGACCCTGATGGCCGTCGAGCAGCTTGCGGGCGCGCTCGGCAAGCGGCTGCCAATCACCGTTCAGGACGTCGGCTTCGACGAAGCTCTGCAGTTCGAGGTCGCGCGGCTTTTCGAGCAGCCAGTTGCGATGGGTTTCGACGTCGTCAAGCGTCATGGCGGCGCCGACAATGGGAAGGGAGGTCATGGAGAGGCTCCAGTAGGGAGGAGGAGAATCGGGGGGCGGAGGAAGCCCAAGGGGGTTCCGCAGAGGCTGTATGATCCCCGTTTTTGTCGAGCATATTACAGCGGGTGGAAAAGATGGTGCCTGACCCGTTTTCCGAGATTTGCGCTCCCCGGTTCTTGAGCGTGTAATTGCGGGATAGTCCCCTCTCCCCGCTTGCGGGGAGAGGGTTAGGGTGAGGGGCTGTTTGCGAAGGCGGTAATTGCGTGGTCTCGCCGCCGCTCTAGCGGCGATGCCACCAGTTCTGGAAACCATTGTCGCTATTTGCGATGAATGACTTGCGGAGGCGGTCGAGGCGCCTGCCTTACAGCTCTTCCTGTGCGAAACAAATCGTAACTCCCCTCATCAAGTCGATAGCCCGCGGCCCCTCACCCCAGCCCTCTCCCCGCAAGCGGGGAGAGGGAGTCCTCAGTATGAAAAAAGCCGGGCTTTTCAGCCCGGCTTTGACACGCAAATGTGATGATGAAATCGATCAGGCGGCCCAGGGATGAGCGGCGGCGTTCGACTTTTCGAACTTGTCAATCGCGGAGGACTTTTCCAGCGTCAGGCCGATATCGTCGAGGCCGTTCAGCAGGCAGTGGCGCTTGAACTCGTCGAGTTCGAACTTCAGCGAGCCGCCGTCTGGGCCGGTGATTTCGAGGTTTTCCAGATCGACGGTCAGGATGGCGTTGGAGCCGCGCGAGGCGTCGTCCATCAGCTTGTCGAGATCTTCCTGGCTGACCTTGATCGGCAGAATGCCGTTCTTGAAGCAGTTGTTGTAGAAGATGTCGGCGAAGCTGGTCGAGATGACGCAGCGAATGCCGAAGTCGAGAAGTGCCCAGGGCGCATGCTCACGCGAGGAGCCGCAGCCGAAATTGTCGCCGGCGACGAGGATCTTGGCGTTCTGATAGGCGGGCTTGTTCAGCACGAAATCTTCGTTCGGCGAACCATCTTCGTTGTAGCGGGCTTCAGCGAAGAGCCCCTTGCCGAGGCCGGTGCGCTTGATGGTCTTCAGATAATCCTTCGGGATGATCATGTCGGTATCAACATTGACGACCGGGAGGGGTGCCGCGACACCGGTCAACTTCACGAACTTGTCCATGGGGTCCTGCCTTCATTCTCGTCTAAGCACGAATTATCCTGCCAATAGAGCAAATCCGGCCCGAAATGAAGGAGAATCTTGGATGTGCTCTAAAACGCGGCGCTTTGGTCGCCCTTGCCAATCAGGACGAGGCCTGAATCTCGGGCAAACAGGTTTGGCAGCCGGCATAGCAGGCCGCCCCTATCCTGTGTTCGACCTTAGAGATCGATGATCGTGCCTCGACCGTCGTTCCAGATGCGCATTTCGCGCTGGCTGTTCGTCTTCGCCTTGGCGCGCACCGGCGCAGGCTTCATGCGCAGCGAAATCGCACGGGCTACCATGAGCACGGTCAGGATACCGCCGACGGCAAGCGTGAGCGAAACGGTAAACAGCGCCATGGCTGCAAACACAGTAACACCGGCAAGCGCGATAAACAGGGAACGGATATTCTGCATGGTCGAGACCTCTCTACTTCCAGCAATGTGGTCCTCTTCCTTCTCATCTGCAAGAGGAGCGTGGCTTTTTGTTGACTTGCCTGTCGATTAAAAGCGCGGCAAAACGGCGCTATGAGCGAATTTTCCCCTTCCCGCCCCGCCCGCCTGCGCCGTTCGGTCTTGAGCGTTCCCGCCATCAACCGCCGCGCGCTGGACAAGCTTTCGAGCCTCGATTGCGACGCCGTCATTTTCGATCTCGAAGATTCCGTCTCGCCGGAGAAGAAGGCCGAGGCGCGGGAGAATTTGCGCGCCTTTTTCGCCGCGTCCCCACTTCCCGGCAAGGAGCGGATCATCCGCATCAATGCGCTTTCCTCCAATTTCGGCGCTGGCGATCTGGAGCTGGTCGTGGAGCTGGAACCGGATGCGGTGCTGCTGCCGAAAGTGGACGAGCCGCAGGACGTGACTGGTGTCAGCGACCGGCTCGCGGAAGCCGATGCGCCGGAGGGCCTGCGCATCTGGGCGATGATCGAGACGCCGCGCGGCATCCTGAATGCAGCTGCGATCGCCGAGGCCGGGCGCACGGCGGGCAGCCGGCTCGATTGCTTCGTCGTCGGCCTCAACGACCTCAGAAAGGAAACGGGTGTTCTGCCCCAACCCGGCCGCACCTATGTCGTGCCCTGGCTGATGCAGGTGGTGCTGGCGGTCAGCGCCTATGGGCTCGAGGCTATCGACAGCGTCTTCAACGACTTCAAGAATGCCGAGGAATTCGACGCCGAATGCGGCCAGGGCCGCATCATGGGATTTGCCGGCAAGATGCTGATCCATCCGAACCAGATCGAGGCGGCCAACCGGCACTTTGGTCCCGATGAAGCTGCCATTGCCGAGGCCGAAGCCATCATATCAGCCTTTGCCGAACCGGGCGCCGAAACTCTCAATGTCGTGAACCTCGGCGGGCGGATGGTGGAGCGGCTGCACCTTGTCCAGGCGGAGAGACTCGTCCATAAAGCTCGCCTGATCGAGCAGCGTCCTGGCGCGGCTGCAACGCCTCGCACCGACGTCTGACTGAAAAACAAGAAAGATGCCTTGATGAAACTCTACCGCTTCCTCACCGGCCCTGACGACGCATCCTTCTGCCACAAGGTGAGTGCGGCGCTGAACAAGGGCTGGGAGCTGTCGGGCTCGCCGACCTATGCCTTCAATGCTGCGACCGGCCAGATGCAGTGCGGCCAGGCCGTCATCAAGGAAGTGGCGGGCAAGGATTACGATCCTGATATGAAGCTTTCCGAGCAATAAGCCGGAAGTAATTGCTTTATCGAAGGTCTGATGCCTTTCCCTGACCGTCTTGCGGTCAGGGCCGATATCACCGATCCGTCGCTTCTTCGGCGCTCGCCTCGATGCGCTCAATGTCCTCGTCGCTCAGGCCAAAATGGTGACCGATCTCGTGGATCAGGACATGGGTGATGATATCGCCGAGGGTTTCCTCGTTCTCAGCCCAATAATCGATGATCGGCCGGCGGTAGAGGCGGATCTTGTTCGGCATATCCCCGGTCTGGGCGGTGAAACGCTCCGAGATGCCGCGGCCTTCGAAGAGGCCGAGCAGGTCGAAAGGGGTTTCCAGCGCCATATCCTCGAACACTTCGTCATCGGGAAAATCCTCGATGAGAATGATGAGGTTGCCGGTGAGCGAGCGGAATTCGTCCGGCAGGTGGCTGTAAGCCTCCATGGCCAGAGATTCGAATGTGCTGATTGAGGGCGCGTGGCGGTCCCGCCAATCCTCGCTCTGGTCAATGCGAGCCATGAATGCTTCCTTCCTTGGCTGGTCATATAGAGACTTTGCGCAGCTTTTACGAGAGCGGATTCAAGCGAAGGAATATTTTCTTATGAAATGGTGTTGACTCTTTCACCAAGCTCTGGAATCCATAAGAACATAACAGGAACATTATCGATCTGGAGTGAACGTCATGGCCGAGGCTGCCGTGGCGCGGGAAACGCTTTTTGCCCTGCGTGAAACCATTGCCCGACTGGAAGGCAGGCCGATCCCGGCACTGGCCGCGGCAGCGCATGAAGCGCTGGCGGACAAGCCGGCCACGAGGTCGGCAGGTCTTGCGAAGCCCCTGCCCGAGCAGCCGCTTCTTGCGGTCGGGGTCGACGATCTCGATGCCGCGATGCAGGGCGGCGTGGCGCTCGATGCGCTGACGGAAATCCGCTCGCTCGGCCTGCGCGATGCCGGGTCGGCCAGCGGCTTTACCCTTGCGCTAGCCGCGCGGCTGCATGCACAGGCGTCAGGCACAGACGCGGCCATCTCTCCGATCCTGTGGATCGGCGATACGGTCGCCACAATGGAGGCGGGCCTGCCCTACGCCATCGGTCTTCAGGATTTCGGACTGGCGCCGTCGGCCTTCCTGCAGGCCTCGCCGCGCAAGCTGGAGGAAGCACTCTGGCTGGCGGAGGCAGCGCTTAGCAGTGCGGCCTTTGCGGTTGTCATTCTGGAAGTGCGTGGCAATCCGGCTCGTTTCGGCCTGACCGAAAGCCGGCGGCTGGCGTTAAGGGCCAAGGCGGCAGGACGGCCCTTGTTTCTGTTGCGACAGGGAGGCGAGGAGGAGGCGAGCAGCGCCCTCTTCCGCTTTTCCGTCGAACCCGCGCCGGCGCAGGCGCGGCCCCTGCCGGATGGATCGGTGCTTAGCGGCAGCATCGGTCACCCGGCCTTTCGTCTGACCTTGGAAAAGAGCCGCAACCCGGCGCCTCTTTCCATAACCCTGGAGTGGAATGCCCATGACCGCCGCTTTGCCCCTGTCTCCGACATTCAATGCCCTGCCTTTCCCGGCGAACACGCAGCGCATTCTGGCGCTGACCTTCCCGCATCTGCCGACCGACCGCATCGCCCGCAAGCGCTGGGGCCTGTCCTGGCGTTCGACAGGCAGGCTTGAAACGCCGCCGCTCGTCTGCGCCGGCAAGCTCAACAACGCCATGCGGCTGACCGCGCTCAACGAGCGGGCGGAGATGATCGGCCTGAAGCCGGGCCAGGGCGTGGCCGAGGCCAAGGCGATCTGCCCTATCCTTGATATCGTCGAGGAGGATCCGGCAGCGGATCGCAAGCTTTTGGAAGCGATCGCCGACTGGTGCGACCGCTATACGCCGCTGGTAGCGATCGACGGCAAGGACGGCCTGTTTCTGGATATTACCGGCTGCGCCCATCTCTTCGGCGGCGAAGAGGCGCTGCTCGAAGACGTCTTGATCCGGATTTCCCGGTTGGGGCTCGATGTGCGCGGCGCCATTTCCTCCGCGCCGGGTCTGTCTTGGGCCGTAGCCCGCTTTGACGACAGTCGTGTCGTTCCTCCGGAGGCCATGGAGGAGGCCTTGGCGCCGTTGCCTGTGGCGTCCTTGAGGCTCGGCGAGGAGACCGTTGCGGCCTTGCAGAAGATGGGCTTGAAGCAGACGGGCGATCTTCTGGCCGCGCCGCGTGCGCCGCTTGCCCGTCGTTTCGGCACGCAGCTGCTATTGCGGCTCGATCAGGCCGTTGGTCTCGTCGAGGAGCCGATCTCGCCGCGTCGGCCAGTGGCGCAATTGTCGGCCGAGCGCCGGCTTGCCGAGCCGGTGCAAGCGGAAGCCGATCTTCTGGAGCTCGCCCGGCAGCTCGCCGAAACCCTGAAGCCGGGGCTGGAGGCACGCGGTGTCGGCGGCCGTTCCTTCGAGCTTCTGCTCTTCAGAGTGGATGGCGAGGTCTTCCGCATTGCCGCCGGCGCATCGCAGCCGCTGCGGGAGCCAAGGCGGATCGCCAGCCTGTTTACGGAGCGCTTCACCGCCATCCATGACGATCTCGATGTCGGCTATGGTTTCGAGATCGTCCGTCTCAATGTACTGCAGCATGCGGCCTTCGATGCAACGCAAGGCGACTTCGTCGGAGAAGGCCGACAGGACAGCTCGCTTGCCGCCTTTGTCGATCGGGTGGCCGCCCGGCTGGGGCCGGATTGCCTGCAGGGGGTCGAATTGCGGCAGAGCCATATTCCCGAGCGGGCCTCCCGGTCGGTGCCGGCCATGCATGTTCTTGCCGCTCATAGACGGACGGGCAGCGACTATGCCGGCCACGGCTTTTTCCGCGGCGAGCGGCCGCTGCGGCTATTTCGTATGCCGGAGTTGATCGAAACTGTCGCTGCCGAGGTGCCCGACGGTCCTCCCCGGCAATTCCGCTGGCGGCGGGTCATGCATCGCGTGCAGCGGGCCGAGGGGCCGGAACGGCTTTCGGCGGAATGGTGGCTTGAGGAAAAGGAGGAGCCTGCCCGCGATTATTTTCAGATCGAGGATGAAGAGGGCCATCGCTTCTGGTTGTTCCGCAAGGGTCTCTACGGCCGAAGCGGAACGGGACCGGATTGGTATATGCACGGGGTCTTCGCATGAACGCGCGCCCGAGCTTTCACGAACCTCCCCCTTTCTTCGAGATCGGGGTGAGAACGAACTTCTCCTTTCTCGAAGGCGCCTCGCATCCGGAAGAGATCGTGGCGCAAGCCGCTATCGTGAAACTGTCCGGGTTTGGAATTGCCGATCGCAATTCGGTTGCCGGCGTGGTCAAGGCGCATGCGCATACCAAAGTTCTCTCGGAAAAATACAAAGAGGCCGCTAAGAAGAATCTGGAGCTTCGAGCTACGGGCAAGCCGGAAAAACCGCTCCTAAAGCCGGTCCCTTTCCAGCCCGGTGCTCGGTTGGTGTTTTCGGACGGCACGCCGGATATTCTTGCCTATCCGGAGAACCGCACAGGCTGGGCGCATCTCTGTCGGCTGTTGAGTGCCGGCAATCTGAGCGGCGAAAAAGGTGTCTGCGTTCTCAAGGAAAGCGACCTTGAGAAATGGGGCGACGAGATAATGCTGGCGCTCATTCCAGATGCGGAAAGCGTCGAGACGCAGGAGGGGCAGGAAAAGCTGGAGCAATGCCTGAAGCGGCTATGGATGCGCTTCGGCCGGAAGCTGCATATGGTCCTGTCGCCGACCTATGACGGCCGGGATCGGCTGGTCTTTGCCACGCTCTCCACCATCGCGCTGCGCAACGGGGTGCGGTTGATCGCCAGCAACCAGCCGCTCTATCATACGACCGAACGCAAGCCGCTTGCCGATATCGTCGTTTCGATCCGCGAGCATGTGCCGATTGCCGAGGCCGGCTTCAAGCTGGCGGCTAATGCCGAACGCTATATGAAGGATGCTGCGGAAATGGCGCGTCTTTTCAGGGATTACCCAAAAGCGATCGCCAATACGCAGAAGTTTTTTAGCCGGCTTTCTTTCTCACTGGATGAGTTGAAGCACAATTATCCCGACGAAAGCACCGATGGCGAAACCGTTTCGGAAACGCTGGAGAGGCTGACATGGGAGGGCGCGAAATGGCGTTATTCCGGGGAGGTTCCCGAAAAGGTCTCAAAGCAGATCGAGCATGAGCTCAAGCTCATCCGCGAGCGGCAATATGAGCCCTATTTCCTGACGGTGCATCGGATCATGGAGTTTGCCCGCAGTGAGAATATCCTGTGCCAGGGGCGTGGATCAGCTGCCAATTCGACGGTTTGCTACTGCCTCAGGATTACTGAGGTCAATCCGGAGATTACGATGCTCCTGTTCGAGCGTTTCATCTCGACGGAGCGCGAGGAGCCGCCTGATATCGACGTCGATTTCGAGCATGAGAAGCGTGAAGAGGTCATTCAGTTTATCTATGACCATTACCAAATCGAACATGCCGGGCTGACGGCGGCGGTCACCAGCTATCGGGCGCGTTCCGCTGGCCGCGAAGTAGCCAAGGCCTTCGGCCTGTCGGAGGATGTGCAATCAGCTCTTGCAAGCGGCGTCTGGGGCTGGTCGACGGAGGAACTGTCCGAGCGCGAAGCGAAGGTTGCCGGCCTCGATCTCACCGACAAGACGACGCGGAATGTCCTTTCCTATGCATCGACGCTGATGGGATTTCCGCGGCATCTAACTCAGCATGTCGGCGGTTTTGTCATCACCCGGGATCGGCTGGATGAGGTCGTACCAATCATGCATACGGCGATGGATGGTCGCTATATGATCGAGTGGAACAAGGACGATCTCGACAATCTCAACATATTGAAGATCGACGTGTTGGCGCTTGGCATGCTGACCTGTCTTGCCAAGGCTTTCGATCTGTTGCTGCTGCATTACGATGTGAAGAAGCAGCTCGCCGATCTTGGTTATGCCAACTATCCCGACGGCAAACCGGTCTATGACATGATCTGCCGTGCCGATACGATCGGCGTCTTTCAGATCGAAAGCCGGGCGCAGATGAGCATGTTACCGCGTTTACGGCCTCGCAGATTCTATGATCTGGTCATCGAGGTGGCGATTGTTCGGCCTGGCCCGATCCAGGGTAATATGGTGCACCCCTATCTCAAGCGACGTGAGGCCGAGCGGGCGGGAAAGGAGCTCGACTATCCGAGCCCGGAGCTGAAGGAGGTACTGAAGCGAACGCTAGGCGTTCCGCTGTTTCAGGAACAGGCAATGCAGATCGCCATTACGGCGGCCGGATTCACGCCTGCGGAGGCGGACAAGCTGCGACGAGCCATGGCGACCTTTAAGCGCACCGGGACCATCCACACCTTCGAAGAGAAGATGGTCGAAGGCATGGCCGCGAAGGGGTACGACCGTGAGTTCGCCAAGAACTGCTTCGAGCAGATCAAGGGCTTCGGCGAATATGGCTTTCCCGAAAGCCATGCGGCTTCCTTTGCTCTTCTCGTTTACGCCTCTTCCTGGCTCAAGACCTATTATCCCGACGTCTTCTGTGTGGCGATCCTGAATGCCCAGCCGATGGGCTTTTATGCGCCGGCGCAGCTGGTGCGCGATGCGCGCGAGCATGGCGTCGAGGTTCGGCCGGTGGATATCAATCGTTCGAGTTGGGATTGCCTGCTGGAGAAGGCGCGTTTCGATCCGGGTGCGATCGAGCGGCGCCACGCGTCGATGCGCGACGATATCAAGACGCAATGTGCAGTCCGTCTCGGCTTCAGGCAGGTTAAAGGCCTATCGGATAAGGAGATAGAACTGCTTGTCACGCGTCGTGGCGATGGCTATCGATCCGTGCGCGATCTCTGGCTGCGCTCCGGGCTTGCCAAGGCGCAGATCGAGCGCCTGGGGGATGCGGATGCATTCGGCTCGATCGGTCTCAGCCGGCGTGAGGCGCTATGGGCGGTGCGGGCGCTCGATGCCGGCAGTGCCGCCGAAAAACTTCCCCTCTTCGATCTCAACGATCACACGGAGCTGCAGGTCGAGCTGGCCGTTACGCTGCCTGAAATGCTGCCCGGCGAGCAGGTCATCGAGGATTATCGCTATCTGTCGCTATCCCTGAAGGCACATCCGGTTTCCTTCCTGCGAGCCGATTTCGCGCGCATGGGCATCGTGCAGAGCCGGGATCTGCCCAATGTCGCGAGTGGCCGGATGGTGACGATTGCCGGATTGGTGCTGGTGCGCCAGCGGCCGGGATCGGCCAATGGGGTGATCTTTATGACCCTGGAGGACGAGACCGGCGTCGCCAACGCGATCGTCTGGCCGAAAAAGTTCGAGAAATACCGCGCCATCGTCATGGGGGCGCGACTGGTGAAAATCCGTGGCCGCCTGCAGAGCGAAAGCGGCGTCATCCATGTGGTGGCCGATCATATCGAGGACATGACGCCGGCACTCGGCATTCTCCAGCGCGAGGCAAGGCGTTTCGGTGTCAGCGACCGGGCAGATGAAGCATTACGGCCGACCATGGATCACAGGCAGAAGAAGAAACCGGCCTTGCTTTTGCGTGCATCCGGTGCCGAGGCCGAGGCGGAAGGTCGCAGCAATGGCGTGGAAACGGCGAGAGTCATACCGCGAGGCCGCAATTTTCATTAGGAATCCGTGTTTGATATCTCAGGGGCGGAAAGCCGGCTGCCCCTGGGTGGATCAAAACGAATCGTTTCTTTCTTGACAAAGAGCGTCTTCTTTAGCAGATAACAAGACAGCGGATGTCATGTTTGGCGGGCTGAGCGAAGAATGCTGGTTTGCAGTTGTAATTACATCACCGACAAGGAAATCCGGGAGGTCATCACCGAACTCCTCGATCAGGACTGTTGGCAGCTTATCGTTCCGGCAAAAGTCTATCACGCCATGTCGAAGCGCGGTCGCTGCTGCGGCTGCTTCCCGAATGTGGTTGATATTATTATTCAGACAACCGAGGATTATCATGCCCGTCGCCACTCGACGGAAGCAGAAATATTTGATTTCATGTCCCGCCTGAAAAAATTCCATGAAGAAAACAGGAGAGCGGACGTTGAAAGGCGACAAAAAAGTCATCGAGCGGCTTAACGAGGCGCTGTTCCTCGAGCTTGGCGCAGTCAACCAATATTGGGTTCACTACCGGCTCCTCGAGGACTGGGGCTACACCAAGCTTGCCAAGAAGGAGCGTGCGGAATCCATCGAAGAGATGCAGCATGCGGACCGTCTGGTTGCGCGCATCATCTTCCTCGAAGGGCACCCGAACCTGCAGACGCTCGCGCCTCTGCGCATCGGCCAGAATGTCAAGGAAGTATTGGAGGCCGATCTTGCAGGCGAATATGACGCCCGCGCCGCCTACAAGAAATCACGCGATATCTGTCACGATGCAGGCGATTATGTCTCGATGAAGCTGTTCGAAGAGCTGCTGACAGACGAGGAAGGCCATATCGACTTCCTGGAAACCCAGCTTGAACTGCTCGGAAAGATCGGCGAAGCCAAATATGGCCAGCTCAACGCCGATTCTGCGGACTCCGCCGAATAGTGAATTGCCGATCCGGCCGTCCTTTCGACGGCCGGATCCTTCTCGTTCAGTCTTCAGCCTTCAGGCTTGCCAAATGCTGGAATTCGGCGACAACCTGATCATAGACCGATCGCTTGAAGGCAACGATCAGATCCGGAAGCTCAACCATCGGCTTCCATCCCCAGGCATCGAATTCCGGTTCATGACCGCCCGGCGGCGGGTTGATGGCGATTTCGCTTTCGTCGCCGTCGAAGCGGAAGGCGAACCAGCGCTGCGTCTGGCCGCGATATTTTCCCTTGAGGCCGATGCCGATCAGCTGCGGCGGCAGATCGTAGTTGATCCAGTTCTTCGCTTCCGCCAGCAGCGTCACCGTCTTCATCCCGGTTTCCTCATAGAGCTCGCGATAGGCTGCTTTCAAAGGGTCTTCGCCGTCGTCTATGCCGCCTTGCGGCATCTGCCAAAGCTGCGGCGAGCCGTCATATTCGGAATTGCCGTCCGGGATACGCCGGCCGGCCCAGACCAGGCCATCCCGGTTCAGGATCATGATGCCGACACAGGGGCGATAGGGCAGGTCTTCGGCTTTTACGGGCGCTTGGGGCGTGCTCATTTGGTTCTCCAAAGAATCAGGGACGTTTCGGGTCATCCGCAAGTGCCGAGACCGCGACGATTTCGATACCGCGCATGGCAGCTTCCTCACTCCATTTGCTGATAGCGTCGACGCTCTCGTCGAAAGCGGAAGCGACGCCGACCGCAGAGCCATTACGACGGGCAATGCGCTCCAGCTCATCGAGCTTCCTCAGGATGGCGTCCTGCTGCAATTCTCCGTCAAGCTGGACGTCGGCAAAGGCGTGCGGCACTTCCAGCGTCTTGGCGAGTGTCCCCGACTTGGATTGCGCCGAAGAGCCGTCGTCGAGGAAAAGCAGGCCGCGCTTGCCGATATCGCGCAACACCGGTTCCATGGCGTTGGCGTTGGCAAGGAACCGACCGCCGAGATAGTTCATCACGCCGGTATAATTGGTGATCCTGCCCATCGCTTTGTGCAGGTTTTCGACATTCCTTGCTGATGACAGCGAGGTCAGCAGCGTGTCCGGTCCCGGATTGTTGCTGGGATAATCGAAAGGCTCGAAGGGGACCTGGATGAGGATTTCGTGGCCGCCGCGCCGCGCATCCTGCATCCAGCGCTGCAAGCTGTTGCCGCTGACGGCAAAGGCGAGCGTGATCTCTTCCGGCAGCTTCTCGATGGCGCGCTGCGTGCCGGTCTGGCTGAGACCGAGACCGCTGACGACGATGGCGACGCGGATGCCGCGGGCGCCGGACCACAGCCTGGCATATTGGTCCATCGGCCGCAGGCCGCTCGGCCCGGTGATCGGCAACTTGCCGAAGGGTGAATCCTCCAGCAGGCTGTCGTTCGGCGTTGCCGCCATGCGGGGATCCTGGCCTACCTGATTGGCGTTGATCAAGACCGGACCATTGCCATCGCGATTGTTGGGGCTGAACATGGTAACGACGGAACCGTCGTCGGTGACGACGCGGGTGGTATTGGCGCCGGACTGCGGATCCACCTGCGTCAGACCCGTATGGCCGGCCGCGGCCGGCTTGGTTTCAGATGGCGGAGCCGGATCTTCCTTCTTGGCCGTTTCGATAGGCTGGGTTTTCTTGAGATCGTCGCGCAGCAGCGCCGAATAAAGAGAAAAGCCGGCAATCGCGATCAGGCAGAGACCGCCGAGAATGCGCCCGAAGGGCGGGAGTCTCCGCTGACGGCCGGGGCCGCGATTCTGTCCCAGCGGTGCATGCAAATCCGTTCCCAAAGTCCGTATCCACCCCAAAAACGGGAATTTGTTCCGGCGCTGAGCATTCCGCTTTCCCGTTGTCACCACAATGGAAAATCGGGCTTCAGGCTCAAAGTATCAAAACATCAACGAAACAGTTTTCGAACGAAAGCACGCCCGTTCGATCGAGGCGAGCGGAACGATACGCAAGTTCCGCTCACTTCTTATGAAAGCGCCGGGTCTGTTTCCAGCCCGGCGCCATATCCTTACTTGGAGGAAACCGCCTTTTCCGGGTTAGGCGGGAAGGCCGGATCCGTCTTGTCGCCACGCAGGAGGTCGAGCGCGTAGTTGAGCTGGATATCGTCCTTCGGGTCCGGCGGCATATAGGCCGAGGAGCCGGAGCCCTTGTCGGTTTCGCTCTGGCCCTTGATATGACCCGGCAGGCTGGATTCGCCTTCGGACGTCAGCTTGCCCTTCAGATCGTCGGGGAGCGGCTGGTCGACCTTGATGTCAGGCGTGATGCCGGTGCCCTGGATCGAGCGGCCCGAGGGCGTATAGTAGAGCGCCGTCGTCAGGCGCAGCGCGCCATTGCCATCGCCCAGAGGGATGATCGTCTGGACGGAGCCCTTGCCGAAGGACTGCGTGCCGAGAACGGTGGCGCGACGCAGATCCTGCAGGGCGCCGGCGACGATTTCCGAAGCGGAAGCGGAGCCGCCGTTGGTGAGCACGATGATCGGCTTGCCATCGGTCAGATCGCCCGGAGTGGCGTTGAAGCGGCGGGTTTCGTCCGGGTTACGGCCGCGGGTCGAAACGATTTCGCCGCGCTCGAGCACGTCGTCGGCAACGTTGATCGCCTGGTCGAGCAGACCACCCGGATTGAGACGCAGGTCGAGGACATAGCCCTTCAGCTTGTCGGCCGGGATATCCTTCTTGATCTTGGCGATCGCGGCTTCGAGGTCCGGGGTCGTCTTCTCCGTGAAGGAGATGATGCGGATGTAGCCGACATTGCCGCCTTCCTCACGCGACTTGACGGCGGCAACAGCAATCACGTCACGAATGATGGTGAGCTCGATCGGCTTGTCCGCGCCCTTGCGCAGCAGCGTCAGCTTGATCGGGGTCTTGACCGGGCCGCGCATCTTTTCAACGGCGTCTTCCAGTTTCAGGCCACGGACGGACTGGCCGTCGATGGCGGTGATGTAGTCGCCAGCCAGCACGCCGGCCTTGGCGGCGGGCGTATCGTCGATCGGGGTGATGACCTTGACGAGGTCGTTGTCCATCGTAACTTCGATGCCGAGGCCGCCGAATTCACCCTTGGTCTGGGTGCGCATGTCTTCGGCATCCTTGGCATTCATATAGCTCGAATGCGGGTCCAGCGAGGACAGCATGCCGTTGATGGCTGCTTCGATCAACTTGTCTTCCTGGGGCGGCGTCACATATTGGGCACGGACGCGCTCAAAGACGTCGCCGAAAATCGACAACTCTTTGTAGGTGGAAGTTCCTGCGGCTTCCGCCGGCGCCACCGCCGAGTAGATAACGCTCATCGCGGTCGCACCCATCAATGCGCCGACGAGAACAAGAGAAGCCCTACGTATCATTGCGTGCCTTTCCAGTGTCTTTGGAGGTCCACCACGGTCGAGAATCGACCGGCTTCCCATCTTTTCTGAATTCAATGTAAAGCGTTGGCCGATCCGTTTCCAGCGCCAATGCGGTCGCGCTCGCGACTCTTTTTTGGCCCATTGTGGCCAGTGGCTCGCCGGCGAAGACGAATCTGCCGGGGCGCGTCTTGATCGCGTCCATTCCTGACAGCACCATGTGATAGCCGTCGCCCGTATCCAAGATGATCATCTGGCCGTAGCTGCGAAACGCGCCGGCATAGACGACCGTGCCGTCGGCGGGAGCTGTGACGAGCGCATCCGGGCCGGTCGCGATGGTCAATCCCATCGCGGTATGGCCGGTGCCGTCGTCGTCGCCGAACTGGCGGAGAGTATCGCCCGCCACGGGCAGCTCCAACTTTTTCTTCAGGTCAGAAAAGGCATATGCGGGCGTAATGCGGTTTTTATCGGGCACGCCGCTGTCGGCGAGGGCTTTCGCCTGCTCGCGCTGCTGATCGGTCATCTGCGCCCGGCGTGCCTCTTCCGCGCGGGCAGCGGCGGCGGCATCGCGCACCGAGCCGATCTGGCTTTCGAGAGAGGCCACGAGCCCTTCCAGGCTGGTCGCCTCGCCCGCCAGCTCTTCGGCACGCTTGCGCTCCGTCCCGAGCTGGGCGGCATTCTCCTTATTGTGCTTGTCGTTTTCGGCAATCAGCAGATCCATGCGCCGCTCCTCCTCCAGACTATTGGTCATGGTGGTGGTGAAGCTGGTTTTCTCGGCGGCTACGTCCGCATGCAGCTTGCTGAGATCCGTGAGGTCGGCGATGAGCTTGTCCGTTTCCTTGCGCATTCCGGGCACGACGGCGCCGAGAAGAATAGCGCTGCGCACCGAGCCGAGCGCATCGTCCGGTGTCACCAGCAGCGCCGGCGGCGGGTTGCGCCCCATGCGCTCCAGCGCGCCGAGAACCTCGGCCAGCAGGGCGCGGCGCTCGTGCAGGGATGCGCGGATCTTGTCTTCTTTGACGGCAAGATCCGTCAGCGTCTTCTCGCTCTGCTGGATCTCGCGGTCCAGCTCCTTGCGGCGGGCGGCGCTGTCGATCAGAGCCTGGCGCAGGCTGGCGGTGTTCTTGTCGAGCGAGGCGATACTGTCTTCCAGCTCCTTCGTCTTGTCGGACGAGAGGTTGATCGTCTTCGACAGCTGCTCCAGCTGGCTGCGCGTTTCATCGCGCTTGCGGGCAAGGTCCGCTGCCGGATCCGGCGCCTGTTGCGCCGAGGGGCGATCGTCGGGCGCTTTTGGCGCTTTGGCGTCAGCTTCCTGCGCGACGGCCACGTCCTTCAAGGAGAAAGGACCAGCCATATAAGCGCCCATGCCGAGAGATGCCGCCAAAGCTGGCAGCATGAGACGCGAAAGCATGGGCGGGGCTTTTTTCATCCAGTCGGTTCGGGCCTGGTCACTTCAGATCGCGTGAAAATAGGCTGATTTGCCGCGATCAGCTAGGAAGCATCGTCATTTTCAGGGCGGGAATCAAAACACGCCTGTGTGAGCGTTTCGTTAACGCAAAAAGATCGAAAGCCAAACTGTTTTCGAAGCCGGATAAGGCGGTCACACCCGGTGGTAGGGGTGGCCGGAAAGGATCGTAACGGCACGGTAGAGCTGCTCGGCAATGAGGATGCGCACGAGCTGGTGTGGCCAGGTCAGCTTGCCGAGGCAAACGGTCATGTCGGCCTTGTCGTAAAGGGATGGGTCGAGGCCGTCGGCGCCGCCGATCGCAATCGTCAGATCGCGCTTGCCCTGATCGCGGAACGTGCCGAGCATGGCGGCGAAGGCTTCGCTGTCCAACGCCTTGCCGCGTTCGTCGAGAAGGATGAGGATGCCGCCTTCCGGATGCGCCTTTTGCAGCAGGCCCGCCTCTTCGCGCTTGCGGGTCTCGCTATTGGAAGCGCGGCTTTCGGCAACCTCGGTCATGCGCGCCATTTCCAGGCCGATGGCCGGCCCGGCCTTGGCGAAACGGTCGAGGTAGCGAGCCGCAAGATCCTTTTCAGGGCCGGCTTTGAGCCGTCCCACCGCAAAAAGACCTATCCGCATTCCCGCTCCCAAGCATATCCGCCGTCATGGCGGCACAAAACGAAACTCTTGCCGGAGGTTCATCTCCGGCGATGTGAAGCTGCCAACCAGGGCCGGGAAAGCGCCCTTGGAGCATTTTCGCATTCCGGACGGAAAACCGCTGCGCACTTTTCCTGGAAATGCAGTCGCTCGGCCAGAGCATGATGCCGAAAAGTGTAAGCGGTTTTCGGACTACATCATGCTCGACTTTTTCGATTCTAGAGCGGATTCAGATTTTAGGTCGAGCAGACCTAAAATTATCCGGCTCTAGTGCAGCGTGCCTTCGTCGAGATCGGGTGCTGCCCACATCTTTTCGATGTTGTAGAACTCGCGAATCTCCGGTCGGAAGACATGAATGATGATGTCGCCGGTGTCGATCAACACCCAGTCGCCACCATCCAGACCTTCGACGCGGGCATTGCCGAAGCCCTCGTCCTTAAGATCGGTCATGAGATGGTCGGCAATCGCCAAGACATGGCGGCTCGATCGACCGGAGACGACGACCATGTGGTCTCCAAGCGCAGATTTGCCAGCAATGTCGATGGTGACGATATTTTCGGCCTTGGAGTCCTCGAGGCTTACGAGGACGGCTTGCAGGGCGCGGGCAGCGGCATCGGCGCCACGTTCCGGGCTCTTCGGGATAACGACAGGCGTTCTTCCCTTGGCGTGTACTGTTGTCAGTGCTCTTCCTTCCTTGAGTAACAGAACATGCACATACGCGATCTGAGTCGATCACGCCATAAAGATAGGCATCATTGTATAAAGGTTTCAAGACGCAGACGGCCATCTTGAGGCGTTGAAGACAAGGATTTGTGTCTGAATAGGGCTCTTTTGCACCAAATATGGGTGAATATCTGCGCCGAAGGCTAAAGTCAGCCTTCCTGGCTCACTCCGTCGACAAGAATGAGATTGCGGCTGAGTGCCCGATCGCGGACTTCGAGAGCGAGTGCATATTCCGGCGAACGATACCAGGCTCTCGCCCGTTCCAAGTCCGGAAATTCCACGATCACAATCGCTCGCGGCGACCAATCGCCCTCTAACTGCTCGATCGGGCCGCCGCGGACAAGATAGCGCCCGCCATATTGGGCGATGGAGGCGGCCGCGCGGGTCCGGTAAATCTGGAAGGCTTCGGCATCCCTGACAGTGATATCGGAAATGATATAGGCCGGCATCGTGTCTCCAATCCTTTACGATCAAGGCTCGCGCGTTCCTAGCGCGGCGCGCGAAAGCGCTTTTATATTGAAGATCAGATAGGTCGACTCTACTGCTTGTCCATTTCCCGTCGGCATGTACAGCCGCACGAAGGCCGCGTATACACTATGCAGACCAAATCGTTACAGATGCCATGACAGACGCTCCGCAGCCATCGTTGAAGCCCATCCTCCGCATCAGCTTTTCGGAGCAGGATCGGCTTGGGCGCGGCAAGATGGAGCTTCTCGAGCATATCCGGGAGACTGGCTCGATTTCGGCCGCAGGCCGCGCCATGGATATGTCCTATCGCCGGGCATGGCTGCTCGTCAGCGAATTGAACCACATGTTCCGGGAGACGGTCGTGGAATCGCAGCGTGGCGGGCAGAAGGGTGGCGGAGCGGCGTTGACTCCCTTTGGCGAGGAGCTACTACGGCGCTTTCGCAGCATGGAAGCGACACTGCGCGCCGCGATAGCCGACGATCTGAACTGGCTTGAGGTCAATCGCAGCCCGGCCGATCCATCCTGATCGATCTCTAGTGTTCAAGCGCCACAGTCTTGATGACCGCATGGATCGGCATGCCGGCCCGAAGCCCCAATCGCTCGGCTGAGAATTGCGTGATGCGTGCAAGCACGATGTTGCCACCGCAATCGACCGTCACCTCCGCTGTTCCATCGGCCGCCATGCCGATATCGCGCACCACGCCTTCGATGATGTTCAACGCGCTCAGGCCCTCGGGCTTTGCTGTGGCCAGCATCACGTCGCGGGCAGGGATATGGACGCGCACTGTCTTGCCGACACCGGCTGCCTGTCCCGGCACGACGAGCTTTGCAGTCTTTAAAGCCACGACCGTCAGCCTATGCTGGCCGTCAAGCTGCTCGACCTGACCCTCCAGCAATACGCCGGCTTCGCGGCGGTCTGCCGCCAACGGACCGGATAGCTGGCTGAAGATGTCGACGGCAGCACCGATCGTCTCGACCTTGCCGTCGCGCATGACGACGACGCGGTTGGCGAGGCGCGCCACTTCGGCGATGGAGTGGCTGACATAGATAATCGGCACCTTCGTCTCGTCGCGCAGCCGCTCGAGATAGGGAAGGATTTCCGCCTTGCGGGCTTCGTCGAGTGCGGCGAGCGGCTCATCCATCAGCAGGAGGCGTGGCGACGATAGAAGAGCACGGCCGATAGCGACGCGCTGCTTTTCGCCGCCGGAGAGTTTTGCCGGCCGGCGGTCGAGCAGGGCCGAAATGCCCAGAAGATCGACGACGCCGTCAAAGCTTTCGCTACGCTCGTTTCTCGGGGCGAACCAGCGGCCGTAATTGAGGTTTTGCCGCACGGAGAGGTGCGGAAACAGGCGCGCTTCCTGGAAGACGTAGCCGAAGCGGCGGCGGTGGCGGGGAATGAAAATCTGCCTCTCGGTATCGGCCAGCACCGTTTCGCCGAGGCTGACACGGCCGTGATCGGGCCGGGTGAGGCCGGCAATGATGCGGACGATCGAGGTTTTGCCGGAGCCGGAGCGGCCGAAAAGGGCCGTCACGCCGCCATCGGAGGTGAATGCGGCCTCCAGCGAAAAGGCACCGAGGCGGTGGCGGATATCGACCGAGAGCGTCATTCGAAATCCACCCTCCGGCCGGCGAGATAGGCAAGGAATTCCGAAGCGAGCAGGGCCACCATGGAAATGATGATGGCGACGATGGTCAGGCGCATGGCGCCGGCATCGCCGCCGGGAACCTGGGTGAAGGTGTAAATGGCCGAAGACAAGGTCTGGGTTTCGCCGGGAATATTGGAAACAAAGGTGATCGTGGCGCCGAATTCCCCCATCGCCTTGGCGAAGGACAGGATCATGCCGGCAATGATCCCGGGCAGGATCAGCGGCAGGGTTACGGTGACGAAGGTCCAAACGGGGCTGGCGCCGAGCGTGCCGGCGGCTTCTTCAAGCTTGCGGTCGACGGCTTCGACCGACAGGCGGATGCTTCGAACCATCAGCGGAAAGCCCATGACGCCGCAGGCAAGAGCGGCCCCCGTCCAGCGGAACGAGAAGACGAGGCCGAGATATTGCTCGAAAAGCGAGCCGATCGGCCCTTTGCGGCCGAAGAGGATGAGCAGGATGAAGCCGGTGACAACAGGCGGCAGGATCAGCGGCAGATGAATGACGCCGTTGAGGATCGATTTGCCCCAGAACCGGCCACGCGCGAGCAGATACGCGGCTGCGATGCCAAAGGGCAGGCTCACCAGCATGGCGACAATGGAGACGCGCAGGCTGAGCTCTATGGCCGTCCATTCGTCACTGCTCAAACCCAATGCGTCCAATTCCCGCCCCTTGAAACAAGTCAGGCCCGCCATGGACCGGCGAGCCTGGGTTCCTGTCTTCCCTATACCGGATGCGTTGCGATGATATTTATCGCTTCAGAACAGTGAAGCCCTCATGCTCGAAGAAGGGAACAGCCTTAGCCGATTTCAGATAGTCGAAATAGGCTTGCACGTCCGGGTTCTTGCTGCTGCTGGTGATGGCGATCGGATAGACGATCGGCGGATGGCTGTCTGCCGGGAAGGTGCCGACGACCGTAACGCCCGGGTCGGCCGAGACGTCGGTCTGATAGACGATGCCATAGGGCGCTTCGCCGCGCGAAACCAGCGCGAGTGCGGCGCGCACGCTTTCGGCGCCGGCGACCTTCTTTTCAACGGAGGCCCAAACGCCGAGCTTTTCCAGCGCCGCCTTGCCATATTTGCCTGCCGGCACCGATTCCGGCTGGCCGATCGCCAGGCGGCCATCGCCGAGCAGGCTGGCAAGATCCAGGCCTTGTTTGATCTCGACCGGCTTGGCCTTGTCTTTGGCGGTGACCAAAACGAGTTTGTTGCCGAGCAGGTTTACGCGGCTTTCGTCCTTGATCAGTTTCTTGCCGGCGACATAGTCCATCCAGTTCGTGTCGGCGGAAATGAAGATGTCGGCCGGTGCGCCGTTTTCAAGCTGTTTGGCGAGTGGTCCGCTTGCGGCAAAGGAGACGGTAACCTCCTTGCCGGTTTCCTTCGTGAAGGCGGCATCGGCATTGTCGAGTGCATTCTTCATGCTAGCAGCGGCGAAGACGACGATCTTCTCGGCGGCAAGGGCCGGTGTAGGCGTGACCGAAAGGCCGAGCCAAGCGGCAGAAAGGGCGGCGGTTGCAAGCTTGATCCATCGGCGGCGATTGTTGGCCATCTAATATCTCCCCAAAGATGTCGACATGTTTCGAGAGATATAACGATGCGCGAGGCTTGGCTAGGGATGTGTTTCTAAAAATATAGCGTGATATCGCCACCTAACCCTACGAATTTTATGGATTTTCAGTTCTACATCACATATGAGACGGTACGGCTATTGCGAAAATGCATGACTGGATTCGCCCATCGAATTGGCGAACGCTCACGAAGTGAGAAGCAACGTTACGAACCGTGCGTTTATGGCACATTGCGCCACTTATGCTGCTCAAGCACTTGAAAATCAGAGCGCGACATATCTGCAAAGAAGCGTTTTTTGGGCAGAAGGATTTCATTGTTATGCAATTTATGCATTGCTGCATTGCGAAATCGGCCGTTTATCAATCGGTAAAATCTGGTAAAACATAATCATCGAAACGGCGATCTCCTCCTCCCAATGCCGTTCGATATGGATCAGCAACCCTCCTCCTCCCAGTTGCTGATCAGGTTTAAAGCCCGACGCATCCTCCTCCCGCGTCGGGCTTTTTATTTTTTGATCTTCCCGAAAAATCAGTTGGTTATTGTGCGGCGCGCAAGGCTGTCGAGCTGAGCGCCGAGCGTGGTCCATGGATGAAAGTCCAGGCGGGCGCACGCTTCTTCCAGAGCACGCGGGCGTCATCCTCGTCGACGCGGGCATAGTGGAAGGTCTTGGCCATCTTGGCCGAGAGGTAGGAGAGAGTCGATCCTGGCCGGTCGATAACGGCGATCGGGAAGGTGCGGGCGATTTCTTCCCATTTCTGCCAGCGATGGAATGTGTTCAGGCTATCGGCGCCCATGATCCAGATGAAGTGGACATGGCTGTTGCGGGCCTTCACATAAGCCAGCGTATTGGCCGTGTAGCTCATACCCAGCCTTTGCTCGAATGCCGTCACCTTGATGCGCGGATCGTGCAGCATCTGTTCGCTGAGGGCGATGCGCTCGGCGAGCGGCGCCAGGTGATTGTGGTTCTTCAGCGGATTGCCCGGCGTCACCATCCACCAGAGCTGATCGAGGCCGAGCCTTCGAATGGCGATCTCGGCCACCAGTGCGTGGCCGCGATGCGGCGGATTGAACGAGCCGCCGAACAGACCGACCACCATGCCGCGCTCGGCATGGGGCATGCGCAGATAGCGTTGATCGACTTCTTCTTTCAGCACGTTAGGGCCGTATCTGTCCGGTGCCGCGCACGCGATATTTGAAGGAGGTGAGCTGCTCGACGCCGACCGGCCCGCGCGCATGCATCTTGCCGGTGGCAATGCCGATTTCCGCGCCCATGCCGAATTCGCCGCCATCGGCAAATTGGGTGGAAGCATTGTGCAGCAGGATTGCCGAATCGATCTCGGTGAAGAAACGCTCGACGACAGCTGGATCCTCAGCGATCACGGCTTCGGTATGATTCGACGAATATTTGCCGATATGGGCGATTGCGCCGGAGATGCCATCGACCAGCGCGACCGAGATGATCGGCGCCAGATATTCCGTCGACCAATCCTCTTCCGTTGCCGGCGTTGCGTTGGGCTCAAGCTTTAGCACATCGGCAGAGCCGCGGATTTCGCAGCCCGCCGCGGCAAGTCCGTCAAGCAGCGGCTTCAGATGGGTGGAGGCGACCTTGGAATCGACCAGCAGCGTTTCGGCCGCGCCGCAGATGCCCGTGCGGCGCATCTTGGCGTTGACGACGATGGATTTTGCCATGTCGAGATCGGCCGAGGCATCAATATAGAGGTGGCAAAGACCTTCCAGATGGGCAAAGACCGGTACGCGAGCCTCTGTCTGTACGCGAGCGACAAGGCTCTTGCCGCCACGCGGGACGATGACGTCGATATTGCCTTCCAGGCCGCGCAGCATGGCGCCGACGGCGGCACGGTCGCTGACCGGTACCAGCTGGATGGCATATTCCGGCAGGCCCGCAGCCTTCAAGCCTTCGACCAGGCAATCATGGATTGCCTGCGAGGAGTGGCGGGAATCGCTGCCGCAGCGAAGGATCACGGCGTTGCCGGCCTTCAGGCACAGTGCACCTGCATCGGCCGTCACGTTCGGCCGGCTTTCGAAGATGACGCCGATGACGCCGAGCGGCGTGCGAACGCGCTCGATCTTCAACCCGTTCGGGCGATCCCAGGCGGCGATGACTTCGCCCACCGGATCGGCCAAGGCGGCGATGGCGCGAATGCCTTCGGCCATTTCGGCGACGCGCTTGTGGTTCAGCGTCAGGCGATCGACGAAGGAGGCGAGCATATCCGTGCCCTCGACATCCTTCAAATCTTTGGCGTTCTCCGCAAGGATATGATCCTTGCGGGCCAGAATGGCGTCCGCCATGGCATTCAATGCCTTGTTCTTGCTTTCGGTTGAAGCAAAGGCTAACGGTCGCGACGCAGCCCGGGCCTTGCGGCCGATATCGTTCATCAGCGCATCGATGTCGGGGCTTTGTGCGACAGCATCAAGCATGAGCTTCATCCTTCTTCAATTTCTCGGCCTTCGCCTTGACGGACGCGGTCATGACGAGGTCGTCGCGATGCACCATGGCGGCGCGGCCGGCATAGCCGAGGATTGCCTCGATCTCCGCCGACTTGCGGCCGGTGATCTGGCGAGCCTCTTCGGCGTCGTAGCCTGCAAGGCCACGAGCGATTTCACGGCCGGATGGCCCGATGACGGCCACCGTATCGCCGCGGCCGAAATGGCCGACGACATTGCGCACGCCGGCCGGCAGCAGGCTCTTGCCGGCACCGAGAGCGGTGACGGCACCTTCGTCGACATGCAATTCGCCGGCTGGCTGCAGCTGTCCGGCAATCCAGGTCTTGCGCGCGGTGACGGGTGTCCCAGACGGCGCGAACCAGGAGGAACGGGCGCCGCTTTCGATGGCGTGCAGCGGGCGGTCGGTTTTGCCGGAGGCGATGATCATGGCGCAGCCGGCACCAGTGGCGATCTTGCCGGCATCGATCTTCGTGCGCATGCCGCCGCGCGACAGCTCGGAAGCGGCGCCGCCGGCCATGGCTTCGATCTCATGCGTGATTTCCGCGATGGTTTCCAGGAACTTCGCCTGCGGATCGAGATGCGGCGGTGCGGTATAGAGCCCGTCGATGTCGGAGAGCAGCACGAGAAGGTCGGCGCCGGTCATGGTGGCGACGCGGGCAGCGAGGCGATCATTGTCGCCATAGCGGATTTCGCTTGTCGCGACCGTATCGTTCTCGTTGATGATCGGCACGGCGCCGATCTTCAAAAGCTGGTTGATGGTGGCTCGCGCGTTGAGGTAGCGGCGGCGCTCTTCTGTGTCGCCGAGCGTCAGCAGGATCTGGCCGGCGACGATATCGTCATGAGACAGGCTTTCCGACCAGGCGCGGGCCAGCGAAATCTGGCCCACGGCCGCGGCCGCCTGGCTTTCCTCCAGCTTCAGTGCGCCGGACGGCAGGTCGAGCACGGAGCGGCCGAGCGCGATGGCGCCCGAGGAGACGACCAGAACATCGATGCCCTTGGCCTTCAACGCCGCGATGTCGGCGCACATGCCGTCGAGCCAGGATTTCCTCAAGCCGGTCTTGCGATCGACCAGAAGAGCAGAGCCGATCTTGATGACGATGCGGCGGTAACGGTCGAGCGGCTTGCGGGCAGTCATCCCTGCTGGTCCTCGTCTTCATCCTCACCGACGTCGTCGGAGAGCTGCATGTCGCGGTGCCGCACCTTGGGCGCCTTGGCCGGCTTGTCGGCCTCGCCTGAATTGGCTTCGACGATGACGTCGCGCAGCGCGCGCAGCACTTCCGTCATCCCACGCCCCGTGATGGCGGAAATTTGGAAGGGCGTTCTGCCGCAGGCGCGCGCCAGCTCGCGCGTCTTCTTCTTCAGCGTTTCCTCGTCGACCACGTCGATTTGCGATAGCGCGACGATTTCCGGTTTGTCGGGGATGTCGTTGCCGTAGGCCTCAAGCTCGTGCTTGACGGTCTTGTAGGCCTTGCCGACTTTTTCTTCCTGGGCGGAGACCAGATGCAGCAGCACGCGGGTGCGCTCGACATGGCCGAGGAAGCGGTCGCCGATGCCGACGCCTTCATGCGCGCCCTCGATCAGCCCGGGAATGTCCGCCAGCACGAATTCCTGGCCGTCGATGGTGGCGACGCCGAGATTGGGATGCAGCGTCGTGAACGGATAGTTGGCGATCTTCGGCCGCGCGCGGCTGACGGCAGCAAGAAAGGTCGATTTTCCGGCATTCGGCAGGCCGACAAGGCCGGCATCGGCGATCAGCTTCAGCCGCAGCCAGAGGGTCTTTTCTTCGCCGGGCAGGCCGGGATTGGCCCAGTCCGGCGCCTGGTTGACCGAGGATTTGAAATAGGCGTTGCCGAAGCCGCCATTACCGCCCGGCGCCAGGCGAAAGCGCTGGCCTTCCTGCGTGATATCGCAGATCAGGGTTTCGCCGTCTTCCTCGAAGATCTGCGTGCCGACAGGAACCTTCAGCGTGACGTCCGCACCCTTGGCGCCGGCGCGGTTCCTGCCCATGCCGTGCATGCCGATCGTGGCTTTGAAATGCTGCTGGTAGCGAAAGTCGATCAGCGTGTTGAGGCCGTTGACGGCCTCGACCCAGACATCGCCGCCGCGGCCGCCATCGCCGCCATCCGGGCCGCCGAATTCGATGAATTTCTCGCGCCGGAAGGAGACGCTGCCCGCGCCGCCATCGCCTGAGCGAATATAGACTTTTGCTTCATCGAGAAATTTCATCTTACGTCCGTCACCCGGTGTCGGCGCATATCCCTTCGGATCGAATGGGAGTCGGAAAAGCCTATGCGCTCTTTATCGATTTCCGCCGCCCTTTGCGCATCCGTGGACGCACACCGGCCGGCTGTTTACCCGTCATGTCGCCTTCGATATAGGCGCTTCGGGCTTAGGTCAAAGAATATCGTGCTGTCTGCATGCCAGAACATCAAGAACAACGCGATTGATGCGGTGCTATCGCCGGCGAGACCGACGATAGCAGGTTTCAAGGTTTCACGCCGCCTGCGAGAGCCGCAGCGCGCCCGGCCTCAACACGGTTTCGATGTGCGGAACCATGGTGTTGCGAGCGAAGCTGTAGAGCTCCGAGCATCCGATGATCTCGAAACCGAGCTTCTGCTGCAGCTTCAATGACGCCGGATTGTCGGCGAAGGCGCCGGAATGGACGGCGACATCGGGCATGCGGCGGGCAAAGCGCTCAAGCGCTGCCTTGACCGCCTCGGTCATGATGCCTTGCCGCCAGTAATAGCGGTTCAGCCAGTAGCCGAGATGCCAGCGGCCATGCCGGAGCTCGAGGCCGATGCAGCCGATGTGGACATCATCCCGCTCGGTGATGGCCAGTTCCCAATCGATGCCGAGGCCGGAGGTGTGCTGGACCAGCCAGTCCAGCGCATCCTGCCGGTCATAGGGCGCCGGCACCCGGGCCAGCATGCGGGTGATCGCGAAATCGGACAGCGATTCCGCGATCGCGTCGGCGTCGCTGAGCCGGTGCGGGCGCAGGGTCAGCCGTCCGGTCTGGATGACCGCCGTCGGGCCGGGCGTCAGCATCCGATCGTTGCGGCGGTTGAGGGCGAGCGCGTTCATCTCATGCCTCCCCAGCTACGCAAGGATATCCAGGTCTTGCGATCGAGCCTGTACCACTCGACCGATACGGTGCTGCCGAGCGCCAGGGAAGCGGCGAGGCCGGACCCCTGGAACTGGAAGCCGCACTTCTGCACGACCCGCCTCGAAGCGACGTTCGTGACCCTGCAGCGGGCATCGATCTGGGCGACGTTCTCGCGGGTACGGAAGACCATGTCGATCAGCGCATGGGCGGCTTCCGTCGTATAACCCCGGTTCCAATGGGGTTCGCCCAGCCAATAACCGATCTCGACGGTGTTCGGATCGGCCGTCGGCTCGACGCCGCAGCATCCGAGAAAGGCGCCGTTGTCGGCTTTCGTAATCGCATAGACGCACTTGCCAATCTCGCCAAGCTTCGTGCGTCGCACGAAATCGGCGGCATCATTGGTCGTATACGGGTGCGGCATACGCGATACCATAGTAGCGACATTGGCGTTGTTGGCGAGATGGGCAAGGGCGTCGATGTCTTCTTCGTGGGGCGCGCGCAGAACGAGCCTTTCCGACAGTAAGACGGGGCAATCGGTCCTTAACCTATCCGGCCTCAGCCGTTCTTCGGGAGACCTCGATTGGTCTTCCCTTAACAATTCGCCTTGCATGGTTCAGTCCTCCTTGGTTGAGGGTAAAGAAAAAGGGGAGATGGCGCCCCATCTCCCCTTTTTCTGGACTGAACCTGATGCGCTCAGCCGGGTCGATGAGACGCCGGCTGTTTTAGAGCGCTACCGGCTTATTCCGCTGCTTCCGCTTTCGGCATTACAGATACGTACACGCGGCCATTGGCCTTCGTACGGTAGTTCACGTTGCCCGCCGTAAGCGCAAAAATCGTGTGATCCTTGCCGAGACCAACGTTGGTGCCCGGATGCCACTGCGTACCGCGCTGACGCACGATAATGTTGCCTGCGATGACGGCTTCGCCGCCGAACTTCTTCACGCCAAGGCGCTTGGATTCGGAATCGCGACCGTTGCGCGAGGAACCGCCAGCTTTTTTGTGTGCCATTGGAGTTCTCCTTTAAACCCTGATCCCGTTACTTACTTGGCAGCCACGATGTCCGTAATACGGACAACAGTGTGGTGCTGGCGATGGCCGCGCGAACGCTTCGAGTTCTGACGACGGCGCTTCTTGAAGGCGATGACCTTCTTGCCGCGGTTGTGCTCGACCACTTCGGCCTTGACGGAAGCGCCCTTGACGAAGGGAGCACCAATCGCAGCGTCGGCGCCTTCGCCGATAACGAGGACTTCGGTGAATTCTACGGTGCCGCCGGCGGTGACTTCGAGCTTCTCGATGGTCAGCACGTCGTTGGCTGCCACACGGTACTGCTTACCGCCGGTCTTGATGACTGCGAACATTTTTTATCCTTTCATGTTCGTTCCGGCTCTCTCGCCAAGAGGACGAGCGGCCGTCTTTTTATCAGTCTAGGTTTAGCAGGGATCCAAAGGCCTTAGCCTTCAAAAAGGTCTGCCGGTGAAGCCCTGCTGGAAGCTGGGCTGGCAAGGCGCGGACTTATCCACACCTATTGCGCCGCACGGGATATATAAGCGTCCCTGATCTGTCAAGGCAAAAGGATGAAAAGCTTTCATATTCGCCCTTGCCATCCCCCTCTTCTGTCGCTATGAGACAGCCCGCGCTCAAAACGCGCCGACCAGCATAACCGGAGAGGTGGCAGAGTGGTCGAATGCACCGCACTCGAAATGCGGCATACCTGCAAGGGTATCGTGGGTTCAAATCCCACCCTCTCCGCCATAAACATGCGTGTTATCATAAATTTACGCTGTTTATGCCTGTGACAAGTGTCGCGGGTTTTGACTGTCTGCGATCACGATTGATCACAGGGCCACGCTGAAGGCGCTGGCCGGCGAATCTGCTTCTTAGAATTCAATTCAGATCTTGGATTGTCTTGCACTGACAACCATGGATGCGGATTTAACATGTTGCGACGGACATGTTAAAGAAATCCAGCTTTTTTAACATATCGGGTCGCACATGTTAAATCCGTCCTACCAGCTTCCCGATCTGACATCGCCTCGTGGCTTAGAAACCATCGAAGTTTTCAAGGCACTCGCCGCCGCGTACAGATCGCTCGCTGAGTTGAAGGGGCGAGCAGCGGCAATACCCAATCAGCCGTGACTATCCGCGGCACTGCGCCTGAATTCGTCGACACCGCTTTAGAATGCAGTGCGTAATCTTTTCCACCACTCTCGATGGATCCCCAGCCATATGACCGAAATCCGGCGCGATGCTTTCACACGTAGAGCTGACACGCTCGGCAAGTTCCTCGACGCGTCTCATGGTCGATGCACCGCTCAATCCAATCTCATCGGCCAGCGTCTGCCAGTCCGCCCGCCGGAGATCTGGAGCGTTAAACCGACCTGCAATCCCCTGCGGCAGGCTCTGGTCAACCTGGCGGCAAACCGCTGCACACATCAGGTCATAGAGCGGCGTCATCCTTGCCGAGCCGCCAGCACCAAGCAGGACCGAATGATTCTTGGCGTGCGAATCCGAATTGCAGATCAGCACGTTGAAGATTACCGCATCGAGCAGCTTCAAGCGCTCGGCAGGCGAAACTAAGTCGCTGACGGCGTCGAACATCATTTTCAGCGTCACGCCACGTCCTGTGGAGGGGCGCTCGTATTTCTGCGATGGGAAGTGGCCCGTGAGCTGACAAAATGCAGTCGACGGATCTCGCCCTGCAGATCAGTAAAGCGATCATGGCGCTTAACCAGCAGATACCGCCGGTTGCCGGCGACACCGATCGTCGCTTCGGCCGCCTCCAGACCACAGGCGCGCGCAAGGGTAAGGCAGAAGGCTTCATTCTCGACACTGCCCGCAAGTCGTTTCGTGTCCGGCTTAAGAATGTGTGTTGAGGGTGTTCCATCGACCGGAATGGAGATCGCACCGCCCTCATCCACGAAGACCGGCAGCTTCTCTTGAACACCCGCAAGAGACATCGAGACACCGCGTTCACCGACGAGGAAGGGTTTTGCAGGAAGCTCGTCCAGGATATGCTCCAACGCCGCCGCATCCGGCACGGGCTGCAGGTGGATACCGGGCTTACGGGGGTTGCCAATCGACAATGCGCCGGCTGTGTCACGCCCGATATGGCTGAGCAGACCGACGATATCCTGGGGCGAGACTTTCAGCCGCTGACCAATTTCGGCGAGATGCGTTTCCGGAAGCAGATTGGCGAGCCAGGGCAGCAGCCTGTCGGCCGTAACAGGGCCTGAGCGCAACGGCATGGTCAGTGACACCGGAAACGCCGAGTGACGCGCGTCCCAGGTCTGATCATAATCAAGCCGCCATTCGCCTTCGAAGGTCAGATGAGCGACAGGCAGGCTCTCGTAAAAGATCGTCGTCATCGCCCGTCACCGAAGTTCGGCAGGAAGCCAAGGTCGTCATCCGGTGATGCCGGAACAGATCGGACCGCCTTGAGGTCACCGATCTCGATCCCCACGGTGCGCGCCACGATGAGGGATTTTTCGAGCTGGCAGCTTGGCTTGCCGGATTCGAGCTCGACGATAAAGCGCTCACCAGTGCCGGAACGGGCGGCAAGCTCGGTCTGGGTCCAGCCGAGGGCCTTGCGTTTCTCCCGAATGGCGGCGCCGAAATCACGTGCGGACCTGAACATGAAACATCTCCCGAGACGGCTTACCGTAAAGGTAGATTTCTCGGCAATCAACGCTAACCTTACCGAACGGGAAGCAAATCTCGATAGGCTTAAAAATCACCCCGGTCGGGAAGTTTCGCGCGTCCGCACCCTGTCGAAAACCGAGGTCCTTGAGATCCGGGTATCGCGCGTGGTACACCTGCTGGTATCGTAATTTTCAGAATGAGAGCAGCGGGTTAGAGAAAACCCAGCTTTCTCAGGTATCGCGAGCCAAATTGGCAGAGAGTGCCACCCTCTCCGCCATTTTGGCCTTTATTGCGGGCCGGTCGAGCAAGCAGATTCGCTGGCAATCAGCTCAAAAGCGCCTCAATTTTCCGGAAATCGATAGAGCACGTCCGCAAATGATTCCGTTGGGAAGACATAGAAGAATTTCAGGTTGGCGGATGATTCGTTGCGGATGCCGTGTTCGGCATTGCCGGGGATGAAGACCGTTGTGCCGGCTTTGACCGTGGTTTCCAGGCCGTCGATCCGGACGATGCCGGTTCCTTCGAAGATGAAATAGATTTCCGATGGATCGTGCCGATGCGGTTTGAGCTCGCCGCCGGGTGCAAGGTCCGCGATGCCGGCGCTCATGCTATCGGTGGGGGTGATGTCGCTGCTCAAGAGCGTGTGCCAGAAGATGGAGCCATGGAGAGGGTCATTCCATCCGTCACGCGGGCGCTCTTCGGCCGTGGTGATAACTGCTTGCGATCGTTTTGTCATTTTGCCTCAAAACACTGAGTCAGCAACGATGCCGAACGGTGTCACAACGACAGAGAATGTCAATCGGACTGATATCGGCTGGCGGCGTGTCTGAACGCACCGCACTTCGAAATGAAGCATGCCTGCAAGGATATCGCGGATTGAAATCCCACGCTCCGCCACTTCCGTAGAGAACTGGTGTGGAGAACCGGGCACGCCTGAAATCGTCGATATCCTGCGGCAACTGAAGAGATCAGCGCGCAAGGCCGAACTGAATTTCGACCTGATGGTAAGATGCTCCGGGGCCGTTCCATCCATGGTAGACTTCCCGGCTCTCGCCCGAAAAGATGTGGCGGGACATCTCGATTTCGGCCACCAAAGGGACATAGCCCTGTGTGAACAGGGTCCTCAACGATCCATGATGCACCTTGCTCGCAACGATGATCGGCTCGAAATGGTGGAGCTCCATCGCGCCGTCATAGCGTTCGGGCTTTTCCACCGGACGGCATATTTCCCAATCGAAGAACGTCTTGCTATCCCTGGGAAGGTTGTGTGAGACAAACAGCCATGGGCCGGCGACCCTTAGCCCGGATTCGGCGATCTGCTTCTCGAATTGCGGAGCATATTCAATCGCGGCCTGTTTGATATCGGGAATGCGCAAGCGTCTTTTGGCGCGCAGCACCCACAGATCAGGCGTTTCCTTGATTTCCATCACACCTTCCTTCGAGATGTCAGGTAAAGAAGAGCTCAGGTGAGGTAGGCCGATAAAGGGAAGCCTGCAAATCGAAAACCGGAATGAAATGCTAAAGATGGAGGGAAATGGTGTCTTTTGGAGAAATGCTTACCTTGTTTCCTGATCGATAGTAACGACAGGGCCACGGCGTAAGGAAATTGCCCGCCGTCATCGTTCGCGGTATCTGCCATTTCGTTTAAGGGAAGCTGTCGTTTGCTTTGCACTTCCCGTTCCGACGCACCGGGCGTTCGAACCCATGGTCCATCAGCCCCTGTCGATCACAGCGCGGCCGCTCGTGAGGTTCGTTACCATCCGCAGGATGTCGTCGGCGTTTGCCGCTGGGATGCTCAGGGTCAGCAGGGCGCCGGTGGCGACGAATTGTTCTGCCGTGATGACGGTGTCCGGCAGCGAGGAAAGGCGTGATTTCAGCAAAGCGAGATCGGAGAACTGCACCTCTATGGCGAAGGAGACCATGGGTACGATCTTCGTCTTTTCCGCAGCCTGAAGGCAGAGGGCGGCGGTGCCACCATAGGCCCTGATCAGCCCGCCGCTGCCGAGCAGAATGCCGCCGAACCAGCGCGTCACCATGACGACAACGCAGTCCAGCTCCTGTCCGTCGATCGCCTGAAGGATCGGCTTGCCGGCGGTGCCACTCGGCTCCCCGTCGTCGTTGAACCGATAGTTCTGGCCGATCCGCCATGCCCAGCAATTGTGGTTGGCGTCGGTGGCCGCGTGCGCCGCGATAAAGTCTTTCGCCGCCTGTTCGTCCGACGCAGGCCCGGCTATCGCGAGAAAGCGGCTGCGTTTGATGTCCTGGGAATGGCTGATGGCGGTCGCGAGCGTAAACATGAACTGCTCCTTAGCGCAAAAATGTCAATTTTCCGACGGGCGGGTTCTGGCGATTTATAGTGAGATGCGGTGGGCGCCCGAATAGCGTCATGCCGCCCGCCGGCGGAGAAAGTGCCTGCAATCCGGTAGCCGGCAAATCACAAATCGAGCGAGCCTCGCCATTCGGAGACGAAACCGCTGCGGAGCAGAAGTGCGAGGAACGTCAGCGGAATGAGCGTGGCGATGATGATCGCCACGAGGGCCATGCCGAGGCCGATCGATCCCTACTCGAATTGCCGCCAGATGAAGGTCGCAATGGTCTGCACGCCGACGGGCGCCAGTACGATTGAGGCGACGAGTTCGCGCGAGGTCAGCGCGAAGACGAATTTGCTGCAAGGCACCGGTGCCTGTTTGAGCAAAAGCAGGCCCTCGTTCAGGGCTGCCTACTCGCGGTCAATGCCATCAGGTTATAGGCTATAGCGAGCCAAGCATGTGTCCCTAAAGAATTGTCGTCCTGCCTTTCTGGCGATCTGATCTCGATGCCTCATAGTTCGGCCATGGCCGAACTATTGCATGCACCTGCTCGGTTACACTGCAGCTCCAAAAGGAGATTTTGCAATGATGACCCATACAGCCGAATTCACGTTAGCCGCAGATGATCGGGAGCATATCGTCATCAAGCCCAGCGTGCTTTATGTCGGCACGCCCGTCGCGCTGATCACGAGCATCAATCCGGACGGCACCACGAATATCTCGCCCATGTCCTCGGCCTGGGCGCTTTTCGACCGCATGGTTCTCGGCCTGACATCCACCAGCAAGGGGCGGGAAAATGCCATGCGCGAGCGGCAGCTGGTGTTGAACTTCCCTTCTCCGGATCTCTGGCCGAAGATCGAGGCTCTGGCTCCGACTACTGGCCGCAACCCCGTTCCCCCCCCATAAGGAAAAAATCGGCTATCGCTTCGAGGCTGATAAATTCGATGTATCCGGCTTTACGCCGCAGGCGTCGGACCTTGTCCGGCCGCCGCGCATAGCCGAATGTCCGATCCAACTTGAAGCGGAGGTCGTCGCCACGCACGCACCCGGCGAATGGCCCGCGGAGCGGCAGGAGGCGTTCTGGATCATCGAAACGAGGGTGATCCGGGTTCATGCGCATAGGGATATAGTCATACCGGGAACGAACCACATCGATACCGGTCGGTGGAGCCCGCTGCTCTATGTGTTCCGGCATTATTTCGGTATCGGGCCGGATCTCGGCCGCACCTTCAAGGCAGAGGCGTGATGAGATTGCCGGTTCGGTATTCGTCGCCTTCATCCGGGCGCTTTGAGCTGCCGGCGTGCGACTTCGGCGCCGCCGATCAGCAGCTCCAGGCCCGCTTCGAAAAATGCCTCATGCCCGCTTACCCGATAATGCACGATTGCCTTAGCCAGATTCGGATGGCTTTCCGCCGCGGTGTTGAGATCCGATCGGTCCGATGCCTCTGCCGCGTCGGCCTGTTCTTCCAGCACGCAGCCCACGACATAGCGGCCGATGGCGATCAGAATTTCCAGGGCCTGGCCCGGCGCGAAGCCGGCTTTGCACAGACAGTCGAGCTGGGCCCCGATCGTCTCCAGATCGGAGGGATCTGCTTCCGTCCCGGCGTGAACGCGCGCGCCATCGCGCCAGGCCAGCAAGGCCGAGCGGAAACTGCGGGCGTTGGCGCGCAGGAATTCCTGCCAGGTTTCGCCGGCAAGCGGCGCGCGGCGCGTATGGCTTCGCTTCAGCATCTCGGTGTTCATAGCCGCAAGCAAAGCCCGCTTGCCCTTGAAGTGCCAATAGAGCGCCGGCTGCTGAACGCCGAGGCGCTGGGCGATCAGCCGCGTCGACAGGCCGTCGATACCCACCTCGTTCAAGATGGTCAGCGCCGTATCGACGATCTGGTTCCGGTCGATTTTCATGGACTCTCCGATTGACAGTTCCGCTCGCATAATTTATCGGCGATAAAGTCACTTATCAACGATAAATTTTCGCAATGAACAAGATGCTTTTGACCATTCTGGCTGTCGTGGTTCTCGATGCCGCCGGCACGGGCCTCGTCATGCCGATCCTGCCGCAGCTTCTCAGGAGCGTGGCGCATACGCCCGATCTCGGCTGGCGCTACGGTGCGTTCCTGTCGCTCTATGCAGCCCTGCAGTTTCTCGCTTCTCCCATCCTCGGAACATTGAGCGATCGCTATGGCCGGAGGCCGGTGCTGCTTGTTTCGCTGGCTGGCGGGATGATCGATTATGCCTTCATGGCATGGGCGCCGGATTTCTGGTGGCTGTTCCTAGGACGCGCCGTTGCGGGCCTGACGGCCGCCAACGCCTCCGTTGCGGCGGCATGCCTGACGGATATCACCCCAGCGGATAAACGCACCCGCGCCTTCGGGCTCCTCAGCGCCTGTTTCGGCATCGGCTTCATTCTCGGGCCGGTCATCGGCGGCGTGCTCGGCGCGATCTCCCTTCGCGCGCCGTTCGTGGCGGCCGGCGTGCTTGTCCTATTGAATTTCATTCTCGCGTTCATCGCACTGCCGGAGACGCGCAGCCTCAAGCCGGAGCGCATCGATCCGGCCGCTTTTCATCCGCTGGCGCCTTTGCGCTGGATCGGTGCGTTTCCGGCGCTGCTGCCGCTGCTGCCGCTGCTGTTCATGTCCGTCATTCTCAGCATGATCGGCGAGATCGGCGGCACCGTCTGGGTGCTCTACGGCCAGGACAAGTTCGGATGGGATATGGCGACCGTTGGCCTGTCATTGGCCGGTTTCGGCTTCTTCCATGCGCTCGCCCAGGCCTTCGTTGCCGGCCCCTTGAGCGAGCGCTGGGGCGAGCGGCGTGCGCTTATCGTCGCAATCGTCTGCGACAGCGCCGCCTATATCGCAATTGCCTTCGCCACGCGCGGTTTCATTGCCTTCCTGCTCTTTCCGCTCTTTTGCCTCGGCGGGATCGGCCAGCCCGCATTGCTGTCTCTAGTGACGCAGCGCGTGAGCGCGGACGATCAGGGGCGCCTGCAGGGCGTGTTGGGCAGTCTGACGAGCCTTGCATCCGTCATCGCGCCCCTGGCGATCAGCGAGATCTATTTTGCGTCCAGATCCGTATTTCCCGGCTTGATCTGGATTCTCGGCGCGCTGCTTTATCTCGCCTGCGTGCCGATGTTGCTCGCGGCCCGAAGGAAGCCGGCAGAGGCGTGAGTTGCAGGCGGCAAGAAGAGGGCTCTTCGCGCCGCGCCTGCCCGTCGGATCAATTCACCGAATCGTCCGGCTCGGGATCATCCTTGACCTTGCCGAAGAGGCTCTTCAGGGCACTGGTCTTGGCTTTCGTTGCCTTGTTGGCCTTAATCGCCCGCGTCGCGGCCTTGGCCTGTTCCAGCATCATCTCGATCTGGATCTGCTGGATTTCGGTCAGTCGCTCCCATTGGCGGTTGAGGAGGTGATCGACCTTTTCATGCAGATGGCGGATTTCCAGTTCGGCCTTCAGGTTGACCTTGTAATCGTTGAGCGCACGCAGGCGATCCTTCTCTTCCTGGCGCCGCTGGCTCATCATGATAACGGGCGCCTGCAGCGCGGCGATCGTCGACAGGACGAGATTGAGGAGAATGAAGGGATAGGCGTCGAATGCCTGCTTTTCGCCCATGACGACGTTGACCGCCATCCACACGGCCAGAAACAGACAGAAAGAGATGATGAAGACCCAGCTGCCGCCGAAAGAGGCGACGCCATCGGCCATCCGGTCGCCGATGGAACGGTGGTCCTCATAATCCTCTTCGATGTTTTCGGCCAGCGTATCATGCGTCTTCAGGCTTTCGACGACCTCGTCCTCGAGGTTGGAAAGCTCGCCGCGCTCCACCGTCAGCAGCTCGGCGATATACTGGGCGCGATAGTCGTCCATGACCTTGCGACTGACATAGTCGTCGGCTCGAAGCTCGGGATGCTTCAGCCGCATGAAATCCGCGAGCGAGGGGCGGAGGTCGTCGACGTGCACCGCATCCTTCTTCTTCAGCGCCTGGCCGGTAATGGCATCGACGAGCTTGACAGACTTGGCCTTCGCCAGGGCAAGGCTTTTGGTATAGTCGTCCATCTCCACGATGGTCGCGGCTTCGCCCTCGCCAGCATCGAAATCGACTATGCCTTCCGTGGGATCGAGGGTCTTGGGGTCTGTCATATAGGGGACCTCTTCCGTGTATTCCTGCTCATTTAGCCAACAATGCCAACAGGAATGTGACTGTTACAAGACTGTCAAATCGAAGTCGCCATCAAGCGTTGTCGCGAGGTTTCGTTGCCGCCGTTCTATTTGAAGCCGTTAAATGTCTTATAATGCCATTGTCCTAACTAACGGCAAATGGGATGGGTCGTTCCGGCCTCCGTTTGCGCTGCCCCGGCCATCCTCTCAGAAAACAACCATCCCACGATGTTGGAGCATCTCCGAAAGCCCAGCGTGTCGATACGGCAGTTTCTATCGACTTACCGCGATTTATGAGCTCCCACCCCTCTTGACCGAAGGCGGCGGGCTTCTATTTGCTGCGCTGCACAGCACATTCGCTGCTGCGAATAAATACTGAAGTCTCAATGATTTAATACAACAGAGTGTTGGGCCTGTTGCCGCAACTTGCACATGTGCAGAGAGGATAACTATGCACAATTTCCCAGCAGGAGACTTGGAGTCCGTCGCCCGGCAAGGTGGCCGCTTCAAGCGCATGGCAGTCAGAATACCCACCTACCTAACCGATCTTAGAGAAAACCCGGCCTGGCTGCCGATGTTCCTCCTCGCGCGAACGCTGCCGTTTCGGCGCATGCACTGGTTTGCCACCAAGCGACGCGTTACGCTTCCCGCTTCCGGCACCTCGATGTTTGCCGGGGTCGAGCGCGAAGATGTCGTCGACGCATTGCGGTCGGACGGGATCTATCCGAGCCTGATGCTACCCGACCATATCCATCGCGAGATCGCCGAGTTTGCGCGCATCACCGGTTGCTTCGGCAATTTCAGCCGCAAGCTCGAATTCGTCGCGGGAGACCACAAAGAAGCGGAATCCCGCTTCGAGCGTCCGATCCTGAGCGGGCACTTCTTTGAGCGTTCGCTGGATTGCGATGCCGTCATGGCGGTGCAGCGCGATCCACTGCTGATCGATGTCGCCCGACACTATCTCGGCGGGCAAGCCAAAGTGATCACCACCCGCATCTGGTGGAGTTTTCCAACGCAGGCTTCTGAGGCAGACAGAAGCCTCGCTTCGCTCGACAAATACCATTTCGACCTCGACGATTGGCGAATGCTGAAATTCTTCTTCAATCTGGTCGACGTAGATGAGGGCACTGGCCCGCACGTTTTCATCAAGGGAAGCCACAAGCGCCGCCGGGTCCGGCATCAGCTGACATTGCTTGTAGGGCACCCGGCAAACGAGGTGCTCGATTACTATGGTCAGGCGAATGCGCTGACGCTGACCGGCAAGGCTGGGTCCGGCTTTGTCGAAGATCCCTTCGGCTTCCATATGGGCACCGTGCCCACGCAGAAGCCTCGGTTGATGATGGAGGTTGGCTTCGGGGTTTCGGCACCTTCGCGCCGTCGCTTCCACGGGGAGCCGGTGCTGCGCTAAGCCCCGCCTAGCCGTACGCTAAGGAGCGCCGTGCGGCGGCGCTCCTACCTTTCTCAACTCAGGACGCGCGGCCAAACCGTTTGGCGATCAGATGATCGAGCGCGATGCGCCCAGGTCCCCCGGCGATGATCACCAGAAAGCAGGTTGCCCATGTGCCGTGCGTCGGCCAGGCATCGGGATAGACGAATATCTCGATCACCAACGTCATGCCGAGCAATGCCAGGGCCGAGAGCCGGCTTGCAAAGCCTATGATCAGCAGCACGGGGAAGAAATGCTCGCTGAAGGCGGCTATATGGGCGGCGATCCACGGATCGACGAAGGGCAGCTTATATTCCGTCTGGAAGAGATAGACGGCGTTGTCGGTCACATGCCAGCCATCCACCTTGGTCTGGCCCGACTGCCAGAAGACGGCAGCGATCGAGAGGCGCGCGACGAGCGCAATCAGGTCATGCGGAATATGGTCGAGAAGCCTGAGGGCGCGATAGAGCCTTTCAGCCATGGTTTCGCGTTCGGCCGTGGCAGCCGTCGTCATCCGGTTTTGCATGTCGGTTCTCCTTAGAGCACGATGCCGAAAAGTGTCAGCGGTTTTCGGACGAGATCATGCTCTACTTCTTTGATTTTAGAGCGGATTCAGATTTTAGGTCGGTTCGACCTGAAATCATCCGGCTCTAGTGCTCAGTGAATGTCCGAGAAGGCGCCGGCGGCGAGTGCACCGGCAAGATTGGCGGAAAGATCGAAATCGGCAGCGTCGGCAAGCGCCGCCTCGAAGGCTTGGCCAAGATCGGCGCCGGCAAAGAGCTGTTCCAGAAAGGTCGCGCCGCCCGGCGGTAGACGATGCACCTCGACGATCATCTGCGGGCGGACGACGAGGGCATCCTCGGCAGTCCAATCGGCAATATCCGCAAGCTCGATTTCGCCGGTGTTCATTGCCCAAATGGTGACGACCGGATGGGCGGAGCGAGTTATGGAGGCGGAAGGATGCGGCACGAAGGCCAGCTCAGCCAAGCCCGCCGGCTCGACGGTCGCCAGCAAGGCTGCATCGAGCGGTGTTGCATCGGCTGCGTGATAGGCTCGGCCCCGGGCTGCCTCCAATCTCATGACGTCGGGCAGATAGGGGATTTCCGCCGCCGGCTCGAAACTCTCGACGAAGTCGGGGAAGTCATCGCCATAAGCCAGCAACAGAGGCGATCGCGGCGGATGCAGCCGGACGAATTCATGTGCCATGGCCGCGAAGAATTCCTCGCCGACGATCTTTTCCGCTGCCGGAAAGCGCGAAGCGAGCGCACCGATCAGGCCGATGGCGACATTGTTGCGATAGATGCCGAAGCGCCGTGCAGGCTTAGGGCCATTCCAGGCCGTCAGCCCCTCGGGAACGGCGAGGTCCGGATCGATGAGGGCTGCAGCGAATCGGCTTTGCGTGGCGAGCGACATGGTCTTCTCCTCAGGCTGCCCGGCGTTCGGCCGCGCGTTTCAAGATGGCCTCGGCAGCCTCCGCCTCCGCTCTCAAAACCGGCCATTCCGGCACGTCGTTATCCCACTCGACGAGGCTGGCGATCGGCCCGGTTTGGCCAATCAGCTCCTCGTAAAGCACCCAGACAGGATCCTTCACCGGCGTATCGTGGCTGTCGATCAGCAGAGGCGCGCCTGCATCGTCTATGGTCTCCGAATGGCCGCTCAGATGTATCTCGCGCACCCATTGCACCGGGAAGCGCTTGAGATAGGCCCGCGGATCCATGTGATGGTTGGTGGCGGCGACGAAAACATTGTTGACGTCGAGCAGCAGGCCACAGCCTGTACGGCGGGCGACTTCGGCCAGAAACTCCGTCTCCTCAATCGTGCTCTCCTCGAAGAGCAGATAGGTAGCCGGATTCTCGAGCAGCATCTGGCGGCCGAGCATGGTCTGAACCCGGTCGATATGGGCGCAAACCTGCGCAAGGGTCGTCTCGGTATAGGGCAGCGGCAGCAGATCGTTGAGAAAGGTCGTGTCGTGGGTCGACCAGGCGAGATGCTCCGAAAAACTCTCAGGCTCATAGCGATCGCAGACGATCTTCAGGCGGGCGAGATGTTCCGTATCCAACGGCTGCATCGAGCCAATGGAAAGGCCGACGCCATGGATAGACAAAGCATAATCCTGGCGCAGCTTGCCGAGCTGGGCATGCGGTGGGCCGCCGGCGCCCATATAGTTTTCCGCATGGACTTCGAAGAAGCCGATCGGCTGGCTGGCGACGTTGATCGCCGCAAAATGTTCCGGCTTGAAGCCGACCCCGGCACGGCGGGGAAGTTCTGACGGTTTCATGGCAGGCCTCCGTTTGGATAAGCTCGATCCTGGAAGGAGGGCGGCGCGGGGACCATGCGCCGCCCTGCGTCACCGCATTCGATCAGACAGGCGCCGGACCTTGCATCAGCGTGCCATGGCCGTTTGGCGTCTTGATCGCTTCACAGGTTCCGGCGGGAACGAGCTTCCACGAGTTGCGCTGATAATCGATCTTCGATGTGCCGGCGCAGGTCGTGCCGGGGCCGGCGGCGCAATCATTCTGGCCCTTGAGGGCGATGCCGTAGCATTTTTCCTTGGCATCGGCGGCCGAAGCGGTGGTGACGCCGGCGGCCAGTGTCACCGCCGCTGCGACCGATGCGGCCAGGGCGACTGCGGAAATCCTGCTCATGACAAACTCCTTACATCAGCTAATTGATCGGTGATCGGACTTCAGATCAGGCCGGGGTCAGTGAGCCATGGCCCTGCGGGGTCTTCATGGAGGTGCAGGTGCCGGCCGGCACGAGCTTGAAGGACATCTTATCATAGCTCATGGCCGACTTGCCGGCGCAATCATGCTTGCCGGCGGCACAATCGTTCTGACCTTTGAGGGCAACGCCGTAGCATTTTTCCTTGGAGTCGGCTGCCGATGCCGGGACGGCGATGGATGCAAGTGCCGATGCGATCGAGCCTGCGATAGCCAGGGTGATGATGCTGTTCTTCATGGATCTGTCTCCTAAATGGATGCGAGCCGTCATTGGCTTGCATCAGGGTCTACGGAGCCTGTCGCCGCGATGTTACAGCCGGCGCGAAATTTTTTATCGGCGCTGAAATAATCTGCGCCGGCTATATGTCTCGCTCGATCAGCCTGCGGCACGACGACTTTTGCCTGAAACCGAAAAGACTTGAAAAAGAATGGCCATTGCCGGTAACGAAATCCTGCGGTCCTGCGTAGAGGAGATGTCGGGTGAATCATTCGGCGCGCGAAGAGGAATGGGCAGTATGGATGCGCGACGCCATCGGCGGCGATGCGCAGGCATATCACCGTTTCCTATCCGCAGTGACGCCGCATCTGCGCGCCATGGCGCGAAGGCGCTGCGATCGGCTGGGGACGCCGGCAAGCGAGGCCGAGGATGTGGTTCAGGAAGTGCTGCTGGCCATCCATCTGAAGCGCGGCACATGGGATTCCTCGCGTCCGATCGGACCTTGGCTGTCGACGATCGTGCGTAACAAGCTCATCGACAGCCTGAGGCGGCGTGGACGACATATGAGCGTACCGATCGACGACGTGATCGATTTCCTGGAGGCAGAAGAGCATACTGATGCCCTGGATCGGTTCGATGTCGATCGCATGCTGGAGCAGTTGAAAGATCCGCAGAAAACGATCGTGCGCTCGATTTCCGTCGAGGGAACCAGCGTCCGGGAAACGGCGGATCGGCTGAAGATGACGGAAGGGGCGGTGCGTGTGGCGTTGCACCGCGCGTTGAAGGCGCTTGCAGCCCTTTATCGGAGTGAGACCAGTGAAAACCGATGACCTAATCAATCTTCTGGCGCAGGACGCGCCGGTCCGCATGCGGATCGGCAAGGCCCTGACTCTGGCGGTCATCGCGGGCGTGCTGATCAGCGGCGGTCTTTTCTTCGCCATGATCGGCTTTCGCGCCGACATCGACACCGCGATGGCGACCGTCCGCTTCCTGTTCAAATTCGTCGTGACGATCGCGCTCGCTGTGACCGCCTGTGCCGTCGTCTTCCGCATCGGCCGGCCAGGCGCCCCCCTGCGCCTTTGGGGCTGGATGCTTCTGGCGGCGCCGATACTCTTGCTTGCGGCCGTTGCCGCCGAACTGGCCGTCATGCCGGCTGATAGCTGGGGAGCTCGCATGATCGGGCACAATGCCCGCTTCTGCCTGACGCTTATTCCGCTGTTGTCGATCGGCCCACTTGCCTGCTTCCTGTTTGCCTTGCGCCAAGGAGCGCCGGAGCGGCCAGGCGTTGCCGGAGCCGTCGCCGGACTTGCCGCTAGCGGCATCGCCGCGACCTTCTACGCCTCCAACTGCACGGACGACAGCCCGCTCTTCGTGCTGCTCTGGTATCCGATCGCGATCGCGATCGTAACGGGAATCGGCTATATCCTCGGCAAGCGTATCCTGCGCTGGTGAGCTGACGGCGTATGCGAGGCTGACGAGACGTCGCGTATTTCGGATCAGACGCCCCAAGCGACGCAGGCGATGATATTCGCCTAATCCCTTGAGAGCGTGCGCATCCACTGACTATCCCGGACGCTGCCGACTCACTTTCAAAAAATTGGACTTGTCCGCGTTAAAGTATTTGCATCCGCGGCAAATTCGATTATAGAGGCGCAACCTTCGCTGCTAACGCTCAATCGCTTGGCAGCCGTTGGGGAATAGTTCAATGGTAGAACGACGGACTCTGACTCCGTTAATCTTGGTTCGAGTCCAGGTTCCCCAGCCAATCACTTTCCTTAAGAAAATCAGTAGCTTAGGTAATTGAAAATTTGGCGATTTCGCTGTTTTCATGTTGCGCTGTGTTGCGTGCTGTTTCATCCAGGTCTCGGACGGGACAGTGTCAATCAAGAGACTGTTCATTTGCGTCGTGATTTCACCCCTTGGGGTCACCTCTCAGCGCAACAGTCGGTGTTTATGACGCCCGCTCGTTTAAACATATTTAGACCGACGCTCCGAACGCGACGAGCAGCTCATCGACGGTTTGTCGCATGCCGCCGGTCAATTGGCGCCCTCGTTGCCAGAACACCACGTAATGATAGACGGCGCCAGGTTCGAACGGCCTGAACTCGAGGCCGAATTGCCGATATTCCTGGGCAATCAGGCTATTGATGATCGAAATTCCGACGCCGGCCGCGACGAAGCCTACGTCATGACCGTTGGCGTCGTATTCAACAGCTAGCTCCGGCTCCACGCCCCGATATCGCAAGGCATTGATATTCATTTGATGGGCCGCAAACTGGGGTTCTATATCCACCAATGCCTCGCCGATAATGTCCTCCGGCGTGATCACGTCTTTGGCGGCCAACTGATGTCCCGCCTGGAACAGGCAGACGTTCCTGGCCGTGGCGGCCGGTGCCCACTCGAAGGCACGCTCGTCGAGCGGCAGGCGCGAAACTCCCAGATCTGCCCTGCCATTGAGAACGTGTTCCGCGATCTGCTGATAGCTGCCGGACCTGATTTGAAACGACAGGGGATTGCTCTTGCGGACGGCCTTAATAGCCTGGGGGATGGCGTTCAGGCAGAAAACGCCCGGAGCAGCCAGGCTCAATGAGCCCGCCTCTTCGTTACGCAAGGCAGCAATCGATTTCTCGATCCGGTCAACGCTCTGCAGGGCTCCGTCGACGCTGCGCAACAGATCCCAGGCACGGTCCGTCGGTACCAGCCGATTATTCTCCCGCGCAAACAACGCGAGATCGACCTCAAGCTCAAGCTGCCTGATCTGCTGACTGACGGCCGGCTGGGTGATCTTGAGGATCTTCGCGGCGTGCCGTTCCGATCCCGTGCGCAAAACCTCACGAAAAATCTGTAGCTGCCGGAGCGTCACGCCCGTCGTGGTTTTGGCTACCATCTTTCCGGTCCCGTCGTTTTGGCCGACCCGAACGTCGTCGCCGTCGAAGTGAGGTTCCCCAACGCTGGCGGGCAACGGCATATAAGCTGGGCTTATGTTAATTAAGAGAACCTTATAGATTGACGCCGGACAGTTAAAGTATAAATCTTGGTTATATGTAAATATTACTTAGGATTATAAGTATTTAAAATACTATTTCCGGTAGTATCCGCATCCTAGATGAGAAAATAAGATATAAGGCGACCTTATTTCGGCAGCACTCCGACTTAAGGCGGAGAGGATCTGCGTGCTTAGCTTTGCGCTTCAATTCTTCAATGGTCTCCAGATCACCGTTGTACTGGCGTTCGTCAGCGGCCTGCTCGGCTCTCTTCTTGGTCTGCTTGTCGCCGTGGTCAAACTATCGAAGCTGCGTGTCTCAGCCCTCGTTGGACAGGCATATACGACGATCGTGCGCGGCCTGCCTGAGCTGCTCGTCATTCTCGTCGTCTATTTCGGAGGAACGGCGGCCATCACTGCGCTGACTGGTCGCTATGTCGAAATCAATGCCTTTGCCGCCGGCGTGGCGGCGTTGATGATCGTCTTCGGCGCCTATTGCGCCGAGATTTTCCGCGGTGCGATCCTGAGTGTTCCGCAAGGACAGGCGGAAGCCGCGCGCAGTCTGGGCCTGAAACCATGGCAGATCTGGCTGTTCGTCATCCTGCCGCAGATGATGCGCGTCGCCCTGCCCGCTTACGGCAATCTCTGGATTTCCCTCGTGAAAGATACATCCCTCGTGTCGGTCATCGGACTGACCGACATCATGCGCGTGGCCTTTATCGGGGCGGGATCGATGAGGGCACCGCTCACATTCTATCTGATGGCCTCGGCACTTTATCTCGCCCTCACCAGCCTGTCGCTCGCGTCGTTTCGCGCCCTGGAGCGGCGCATCCAGATCCCCGGTCACTGAGGGAGTGTAGACATGGACATCAACCTGATCGTCGAAAGTATTTCCGTGCTTGCGCATGGTGTTTTCCTCACCCTTGCCCTGACACTTCTGTCGCTCGTGATCAGCTTCATTCTATCGGTGCCACTCAGCCTTCTCAGGGCATCGCCGAATAGAGCCCTCTCGGGATCGGTGCTGGCATACACCTATGTGTTCCGCGGCACACCGTTGATGGTACAGCTCTTCCTGGTCTACTACGGCCTCAGCCAGTTGGCGGTCGTCCGGCAAAGCATCCTCTGGCCGTTGCTGCGCGAACCGTTCTGGTGCGCCCTCGCCGCCTTCTCGTTGAACAGCACCGCTTACACCACCGAAGTATTCAGGGCCGGCATATTGGCGGTTCCACGCGGCATCGTCGAAGCCGCCCAGGCCCTCGGCCTGTCACGACTGATGCAGATCCGGCTGATCATATTCCCTTTGGCCTTCAGGACCGTGCTCCCCTCCTATGCGAACGAAGTGATCGGCTTGGTCAAGGCGAGCTCGCTGGCAAGCACCGTCACACTCCTGGAAATCACGGGACTGGCCCGCCGGATGGTCTCGGAGACATTCGCTCCCTACGAAGTCTTCCTGGCGGCAGGTCTTCTTTATCTGCTCTTGAACTTCATCGTTTCGGCATTCTTCCGAATGCTCGAGATGCATCTCGCCCGGTCGCCCACCAGCAATTCAAGGAACATCATCGCCGGCCCGATGGCTTCGAGGCTTTTGCGCCTGAGAAAGGCGATGAGCAGGCGAGCCCACACGAAACACGGCAATCAGCCATCCACCAACTCACCATAAAAAAGGGAAACAGCAAATGCTCAAATCCATTCTCTTAGCATCGCTCATTGCTCTCATGGGCCAGACCGCCGTCCATGCCATGGATCGCAAAGTCCTTACGATTGCGACCGAGGGCGCCTCTCCGCCCTGGGACATGATCGATACAGAAGGAAAGCTGGTCGGCTACGACATCGAAGTCGGCAACGAATTGTGCCGACGCATTGCGGTCGAATGCAAGTTCGTCGCGCAGGATTGGGATGGGATGATCCCGGCGCTGACCGTCGGCAAGTTCGATGCGATCATGTCCGGCATGGCGATCACGGAAAAGCGCAAGAAGTCGATCGCCTTTTCGCAACCCTATGCCGGCGGCTTCAACCAGTTGGTCATGCGAAAGGACCTGCAGCTGCCCGCAACCGACACCAAAGCCAAAATCAACCTCACAAGCATTGGCGCCGCGCAGCAGGCAATCCTCGGGCAGCTCCAATCGGCGCTTTCCGGCAGGACTTTGGGCGTGCTCAGGTCTTCGAATTCGGAAGCCGTCCTCAACGAGCTCTTCGGTAAAGTTGCAACAATCCGCAGCTATGATACCCAGGACAATCTTCATCTGGATCTCGCCGCCGGCCGCATTGATGGCGGTCTTGCCGACTATTTCACATGGAAGACGTTTCTCGACGGCAAGGATGGTGAGACGGCTGCCTTTTATGGCCCGGAACTGTCGGGCGGGTTATGGGGTCCAGGCGTCGGGGTCGGCATCCGCAAAGAGAATGCCGATCTCGTCGCGGCCTTCGACAAAGCCGTCGATGACTGCATCAAAGATGGAACACTGAAGGCGCTCAGCCTGAAATGGTTCGGGATCGATATTTCTCCATCGGCGACGCCGTGAGACGGCGCGACTGATTGAAACGAGAAGTCCTGTCAGCGGCCAACTGCTGGATCAGGACATCAGAGTTCCCGGTTGAAATCCTAATTGAACATCGCAGGTAAACCGATGCCCTCCCCTTTTACCGTGGCCATGACCGGCCAGTCGCTCATCCATCGTGACATCAGAATTTGCCGTGATCCCGGCTTTCTACAAATCGTGGAAATCCTGAAAAAGGCCGATGTCGCCTTCACCAACTTCGAAGGGACCATTCTGGGGCGCCACGGTGGCTCTCCCATGAAAGGTTCATATTTCGGGTGTTCAGACCCCTTTGTCCTGGATGCCTTGAAACAAACAGGTTTCAATACCCTGGCGCTCGCCAACAATCATGCCTTCGATCTTGGTCCACCGGGCATCCTGTCTACGATAGAGGAGGTTCGTACGCGCGGTTTCCTCCACGCCGGTATTGGACTTGACCGCGATCATGCCGCGGCGCCGGGCGCGGCCGCCTTCGGCCGCCGTCTTGTAGCCTTGGTGGCAATGGATGCCGGCCCCGGACCTCGAAACATGTATGCGGAGAATGCACGCTACCGCCGGCCGGCCAAACCCGGTGTGAATCAATTGGATGTGACCAGGATTTTCGAGGCGGATGACGCCGTATTCAACATGCTGGAGACAATTCAGGCGACGTTTCAAAGCTCCACGCTGGAGCGGGCCAACTATGCCCAGCCCGACGACCCTCCGGTCCTCGAGGATGACAGGGAAATCGATTTCTACGGCACCGTTTTCCGTCGATCCAACGGCAATCGGCGTGTAATCACCATTGATCCCGATAGTGCTTCCAATCAGCTGACGGCAATTGCGAAGGCCAGATCTCGCGGGCAATTCGTCATCGCCTATCTCCATCATCATCACTGGGAGCCGAACTGGCGCGACGTGCCGGACTGGGTCAGGGCGTTTGCCCATGCCTGTATTGACGCCGGTGCCTGCGCCTTCGTCAGCCACGGGACACCGGTCCTGCAGCCAATCGAGATCTACAAACGCGCCCCGATCTTCTTCGGCCTTGGGAATTTCTTCTTCCACACCGAAAAGGGTGAAACCGAATGGAGCTCGCCGGACGTCTGGAAGAGCGTGGTCGCCACCTGTATCTTCGGCCCGACAGGATCGTTGCAGATCGACCTTCTACCCATCGTACTCGGTGGAGAGGAACAGCTCGAAGAGCTGGACTTCCATGAGCGGCATGCACCGATGGTGGCGTGCGGCAAGACAGGAGCGCAGATCATCGACGATCTCGCCGAACGCTCGGCTGCATTTGGCACCCTCATCAAGCGCGATGGTCCGTTGGGCAGAATTTGCGTTGGCTGAGAGCAGGTATAGAGCACGGGTTTCGACTGCTTTAGAGATGCCGCACCTAAAGGGAAAAAGCACGAAATATTTGTGCGCGGTTTCGGTATCTATCGAAGTCGATCGCCTATCGAAACGGGTTTTCGGCTGCCTAATGTCGCTCTGCGGCCCGCCGAAAAATACCGTCATCTCTCTATAGCGGATTTCACGCGCCCGATTGAGAATTCCTGCCCATTGGTCGTGGTCGCCTCAGATGTTGCTAGCGGACTCCAGCACGATGCCGTGCTGGAGAGGTGGACTCGGGCGCGTCGACAGCCCCTACGCTTTGCCGCTAGCTTTCTGGCGGAACCATTAGTCCCGCTGCTAGTAAACATCGGGACCGACTTTAGTCTGGGCTGGATAGATTGTAATCTTCGTGCTACATATTCGTCTAATCTGTAGTGCGAAGGTAGCAAATGCCTACTCCACATACCCCACCGGCAGCCGTACGCCGCGCCTTGCGGAAGCTCGGCGCGGACATCCACGACGCCCGCCGCCGTCGCAAGCTGCCTATGGCGGTCGTGGCGGAGCGTGCTTTCACATCCCGCTCTACCCTGCAACGGGTCGAAGCCGGTGACACCAATGTCAGTATCGGCATCTATGCAGGTGTGCTTCAGGCTCTCGGTCTGCTCGAAGGTCTGAGCCAATTGGCCGACATCAGTAACGACAGCGTCGGACAGGCGCTGGCTAATGCCGATCTGCCCAAGCACGTTCATCTTAAACGACCAGCCGGATCGTCCCGCGATGGCTGACTTCGAGGTGCATATTGATCTGCACGGCCGCACGCGCCCGATCGGATTGGCGAGAAGCAATCGCGTCCGCGGCGCGGAAACAATTCTCTTCGAGTACGACAGTGCATGGCTTGAGGATCCGCATCGCTTCTCGCTCGAACCAGCACTTGCTTTGACGCGTGGCGCCTTCGCTCCTCCTGCCGGACTGACCACCTTCGGTTCGATCGGGGACTCCGCACCAGATACCTGGGGCCGCCGCCTCATGCAGCGCGCCGAGCGTCGTCTTGCCGAACGCGAGAACCGCACCGTTCGTACGCTCGCAGAAAGTGACTACCTACTCGGGGTGGCAGATGAAACGCGGCTCGGCGCGCTACGGTTCCGCTTGGTCGGCGATGAGACCTTCCAGGCGCCGATAAGGGCCGGTGTGCCAGCCTTGATTGAGCTTGGTCGTCTGCTTCAGATCACCGAGCGGATTCTCCGGGACGAGGAAACGGACGAAGACCTTCAACTCATCTTTGCGCCCGGCTCCTCCCTCGGCGGTGCGCGGCCGAAGGCGTCGGTCATCGACCAACATGGCCATCTCGCCATCGCGAAGTTTCCGAAGGAGACCGACGACTATAGCATGGAAACCTGGGAGGAAATTGCGCTGAGGCTGGCGGGCCAAGCCGGCATCGCCACCCCGCAACACGAACTTGTCGAAGTCGCCGGCAAGTCGTTGATGCTCGCGCGACGCTTCGATCGCGATGGCGCGATCCGCATCCCGTTCTTGTCCGCAATGGCGATGCTGGGCGCGAAGGATGATGACCGTGGCAGCTACCCCGAGATTGTCGACGCCTTGGCGCAGTATGGCGCGCGGGGAAAGACGGACGCCCACGCGCGCTATCGGCGCGTTGTCTTCAATGTGCTGATCTCCAACATCGACGATCATCTGCGCAACCACGGCTTCCTCTGGCTCGGCAAGGCTGGATGGTCCCTCTCGCCTGCTTACGACCTCAATCCAGTGCCGACAGATCTCAAGGCACGTGTGCTGACGACGAACATCGACCTCGACGAGGGTACCTGCTCGCTCGATCTGCTCGAACAGGCGTCGGAGTATTTCGCGCTCACACTGACTCAGGCCCGCGCGGTCATCAAAGAAGTTGCGATGGTGACCGCGACTTGGCGCGAAACCGCAAAAGCAGTTGGCGCCCGGTCAGCCGAAATAACCCGCATGGCCAGCGCGTTCGAGCACAACGACCTCACACGGGCGCTGGCGCTATGACGAGGACTTTCCTTCACAGCTTGGGCCAGTGATAAAGAGCCTCATCACCGGTGTCACCGTCGATCTGGACGTTTCAGACATCGAGGATGCTGGCATTCGGGAAGCGCTGTAGACTTCGGGCGCAACCAACGGTACGTAGTCGACCTTCACCCAATCTCGGCAGCCGAACGATTGATCTCGATCGGCGGCCGCCAGCAGTTGACCGAACATGGGCTCAAGCCGGACGGATCAATGTCACTGCACAAGGTCGCGGGGTCACGGTTACCCTTGGATAGGCCCGAACCATTCCTTCTCAATCACCTTTCAGAAGCAGCTTCCTTGATGAGCCGCTTCAATCACTCTCGCCGTTGTCTTCATCTCCAGCGATCGCCCTGATCACCGCCAACGTCCGGGTTCTGAGCTTTGGCGGCAGACGAAGTATCTCCTCGACAAAGCGGCGCCCTTCGGCGGTGGCGAGATAGGCAATCCGTTCATCCGCCTCGGGAGCGATCGTCGCCCCCTCCCCTGAACCCGGTTGCGGCAGCCCGTCGAAAAAGCAGCGCACCGGCATATTCAGACCGCTGGCGATATCGTAGAGCATCGACGCGCTTATGCGGTTCTTGCCACTCTCATATTTCTGCACCTGCTGGTAGCTCAGGCCAACTTTCTGACCAAGTTCGGTTTGCGACAGGTTGGAATGAACTCGCCTGATGCGAAGCTGCTGCCCCACATGGATGTCGACCGGGTGCGACGCTTGATTGCTCTCCGCTCCAGCCCGAAACGCGTTGCCCCGAGAGTTGCTCGCGGACCTCTTTGCCACCCGGTCATGCATTGCTGTGTATCTCCACTTTAGAGAGTCTCATGCATTGCAACGCCGATTGCGTTCTTCGCCGGAACTAAGACCAATCTTCGGCAAATTTCGCGCCCAGCTAGAATTAATTAGGGACTATCAGTCCGTCGATTGTCAAGCCTCCAATATGCATCTGTTGCACGATGGACGTGCGACGGACCATCGGCTGGAATCTTAGGCGACTTCGGGTGGATAGAGGCCTCTCGCAAGAGCGCTTGGCATTAGAAGCAGAAATCGACCGTTCATACGTTGGTCGAGTCGAGAGAGGCAGAGAGAACGTCACCGTTGCGACGTTGGAAGCCCTCGCAAGAGTTTTGTCAGTAAATGTTTCTGAGCTTTTTGCGGAGGTTGACCCCAAAAGCGCGCGACCGCCGTCTCTTCGTTCTGGGCGGAAGCGAAAGGTTACCTGAACCCTTCGAGATTGCAGTCTTGCTAAGTATAACGGCACGTTCTCGCCTACGGTTTTTACTCGATCATGCATCGCACATGATTCCTTGATCTATGCGACCAGCGACGCAGGCATCATCCAGCAGCAAAGCTGGCCGCGCCTAATGCCACAGAGCAGGTCCAAAATATCTGAATTTAAGATAACTGAAAATCAGATATAACGAAAGAGCCCATCTCAATCGCTGGTGGGTGGAACACGTGGCGAAGACACTCGGCACGGAACGGCATAAAGCGCTCATTGCGCTCTTAACTGAAAAGCGTGAAGCTGCAGGCCTGACGCAGCTTGAGCTTGCCAGAAAACTTGGAGAATATCAGTCCTTCGTAGCTCGGCTGGAGAGCGGCCAACGCAGAGTTGATGTCATAGAATTCTTGGAACTGTCGGAGATTCTAGATTTCGATCCCTACAAAGCCCTGTGGACCATATCGCGTTTTGAATAGGCCGTTCTCGAGACGGCATTAGACCTCGTTGCACGCACATCACGCGCCAGCCGCATAGGCTTATATCCGAAGTATTGGCTTATGGATGCTTATTATAGATGACGCAGAAAACTGAAGCTAACCGTTGAGGATGAAGTACGCTACGAAAAAGCCCACTCAGGATTGTTCGCGCCCACTGCCCCTTCATCATGGCGAGCCTTGAGCGAGGCCCATAAGGAATCGCCAGCAAAACTTTCGAGCGTACCGCAGGCTCCCTCGAGTGGCAGCCTGCCATATTTCCTCAGCGCCGCCTGGATATTGCCCGACCCCAGCATATCGAGTTCCGAGAAGGGCTCGGCATCCTCCAAAAGTACGCGATGTCCCCAGATGCCCGGCTTTTGGTCAGCGGCAATCGTCGCGGATAGTTCCTCATCTCGGTTCATATCGAGTCCGCGACAAAAGACATAGCGCATGAGAGGGTAGTACACGATGTGCCGACTACCACCGAGGACACGTATGCCCGGCAATATGGCCGTGACGATGAACATCAAAAAAAGGTTCGGGATGATCTTGCGTGCCTGCAGCGCCTCGATCACAGCATCCGCCACAAACTCAAGCGAAAAGTCCTCTGGCCCTCTTGCCTCAAGCCGGGAACCCGCCAGCCGCAAGGGAAAGAGGCGGCCGCGATCGCTGCCCCAAAACAGGTCTGTGGCATTCTTGAGCCAGCCCTGCCAGTGACCACCTGCAAGGGCTTCGATGGAGGAGAGCACACACTGCACGAATCCAGTTTCCTCAAACAGATTTCGAGCCAGCCAGGATGATTTATCCTGAAGATGTTCGACCACGAGGTCGACCACATCTTCATCATCGATCTGCAGGAAATCGATACCTCGGTCGAAATATCGGCACCACAATTCTGCATTGGCCTGCTTGATCGCGACCGCGGCGGACGCAAACTCACCTTGGGGCAGTATGGACCGGAGCCGCGCAACCAGATCTCCATCATCCCCCGCACGATCGACGTTTTTAAGAGCAAAGCGATAAGGGCCATTTTGTGCAAGAATGCTGTAGGGGATCATCTGGCTCCGGCTGAGCCCAAAGACGTTGATCGCATCATCGCCGAGTTTTAGCCAACCGGGTCCCTTTCGACCTCTCTCGACGAATTTGACCGTCGATACTGCATAAGAGACATAGGCCGAACGACGGTGCGCGTTCAGCCCCATCAGGCTGAAGAGATGCGTGTAATAGGCATCCGGCTCGATCAACAAATGCAGGTGCGGGCCGGCTTGCATGACCGGGGCATTCGCGATTTCTGCCGCAATGAGGCGGGCACGGTCGTCTGCAAATCCCGCATTTCTGGCCGCCCTGCGGATACATCGCTGAAGAAGCAACATCGCGTGGCGTCGGACAGCACAGTTGTTTGGACGTGGTTCGACATCGAACGCCGCCCGAGCATAGTCCGACAGGCTCCGTTGCCGGTATTCGGCGATCCATGGAAAAAGTTCACCAATCAATTCCAACACAACATGCTTTGTAAGCTGCGGGACCTCAGCATCCATTGGCTCGGTCATGACGGCACTCTCCGGCGTGATGAGGCTCTATTTTTCACGAAAATCAGTACATGGCCGGCGGCAATGACCGCGATCATTCCGCTCCCAAAAGCAAGGAATACCGCCGACGGAGTTAGCGTATTTCCGGAAACGGCAAGACCTGCATAGACAAGTAGACTGAAGCCCATGCAGGCGGCGTGCACCCACCCTTTCGCTCGCCCCAGCTTCCTGCCTGATACCAGCCTTTGTATCTCGACATCGATCAGGACTCGCGACAAATTATAGCCGGCGCCAAGGAGCGCCATCAATACGATGGCAACGTCAAGATTCCGCGTTGGATAGAAGACTGCCATCGCCGCGCCCGACAAAAGAACGATGATCGGAATGACACGGCCACTGGCCTTGCTGAACCGCCCGAGCGTCAAGATCAGCATGCTGATGATCGCACCGGCTGACCAGCAGAATTCCAGCATGCCGAACGCCAGGGATGTCCCTTGGAGTTCCTCGAGCACAAACTCCGAGATGAGCGCGCTGACCAGCATGCCCATCGCGTAGATCAACACATAGCTGACAACAAGACGCGGCGGCACGTGGCTTGTCTCCTCGCCTTCCGCCGCTTCCATGGAAGCTTGCATAGGGCGGCAATGATCGACCGGCACGGTTCGAAAGGGTATAGCGGTCCGGGACATGCAAAACATCGAAATCGCAAATGTGCCGGTAGCAAAGAGAAAGCACGATGTCTCAGGCGCGACACTGAGCAGCCAACCAGCCGCTATTGCTGCCATCATGTTGCCTGCCTGCATAGCGACATACGCCAGTGAATTGAAGGCCACCAGGCTCTCGGATCGCGTAATCGACGGTACGATTGCCGAAGAGGCCGTAAGATACAGCCTGTCGGCCATCGCGTAGAAAATCACTGAGCCATAAAGAGCGTAGTCGGGCTCGTGCAGGACAAGTGCAGCGGATGTCATCAGCAAGATTGCGATCCTGAGCCCGTCGCTCACCATACAGAGTCGCCGGCGATCAAAGCGATCGACGAGATATCCGGCCGGCGCACTCGCCAGAAACTCCGAGATGCTACCGAGGGCCAGGAGTAGGGCAATGGAGCCGGCATTGCCGCCCGATGCCGCTAGCATCCAAATTGCACCGACATAGTAGGCGTTGCGCCCTGTTGCCGCAAAGAATGCGCTCAGCAGAAAGAAGCGCCGCGCGGGGCGCGATCCGCTGCGGCCTGGGCCGAGGTCCGGTGCAATGTTGGCATCTTGATTCATGTGGGTGCCGCCAAAATGGAGACGCATCGCTTGCGCGGCGGCGAAGTTAGAGGATGCCGTCAAACGGCACTTTCAAAATCCTGCTGTAATCCGCTCGGATGCTTTGGCGGACTTATATCTTCCAGTCGGCCCTATATTGCTTTGGCGTCATCCCCATCACACGACGGAAGGCCGCGGCAAGATGGCTGGGGCTGGAAAACCCGCACGCATAGGCGATCTCGGTTATCGGACGGCTGGAGTATCGAAGCATTTCGCTTGCCCGCTCCAATCGTCTTCGAATGATGAATGCATGCGGTGGTAAACCCATCGAAAGCCGAAACGCTTTCGACAAAAAATGCTCGCTCAAACCCGCCTGCTGTGCAAGTTCGGTTAGGCTCAAAGAACCGTCCAATGAGGATTCTATCCTGTCGATCAAACGCTTCAGGACCGCGGGGGAAAGCCCGCCTTTGACATAGTGCCCCCTCTGACCCGAGCGACGGAACAGGCGCCCGAAAATCGTCCTCGCATGGTTCTCGACCATCATATGACTCAAGGGATCCCGCTGGCCAATCTCAGAGCGGATGCTTCTGGCGGCATATTGGATCAACGGATCCTCAAAACCGAGCGCCGGCACGAGCCGATCAAGATCCACTCCGGGCATACTCTCGAAGTGATCCAAAATAAACTTCTTACCAATGGTGATGAACAGGTAGGACGCCGTCGGATCGCCATCGTCCCAACCGCTCCAGCTATGGCCTGCCGGAATAAACGACAGCGATCCGGCCTGCCTTTGCGTAAATGCGACCCTGCGGCCATCCAGATAATCTTCGCCCTCTTTTGTGGCACCGAGGATGTTCAGGAGGATCGCATAGTTGTCCGCGGTAATGTTTGTTTCCTGCCGCCCAACGCCGCTCCTGCGGACGAGGTCCGCGCGCACGGATCGCCAACAGCCATACTCATGGGAAAATGCGGAATGGTCTGCGCGTCTGATTGTGCCAGGGTCAAACGCTGCAGGACCGACCATCCAAAACTCCTTTCAATCGATAGGCGCACGAACGCGCGCTCACCGGTGGCATCTACTACCCTAAATTATGGTGGGATTTTCATTTCTTCTGCAACGTAAAATTTCATGCCAAGTTTCTGAAAGAACAGCAGGATTGTGACGGCGGGAGGCGAAGCCTCCTGCAATTGTACCCCGGCACGATGCTCGTTCTTCTCTATGGAGCAGCCATCAGCTTTTGAAGCAGGAGCATCGATGCGTGCCGAACCAATGGAGCACGACATGCGGGACTTCTCCTTGTTCTTCGAAGAATGCGAACGCGGTCCGCGTTTGAACGAACTCTCCGGCTTCTTTGCGGCCACGGCTGCCGGCCGGTCGGGAAATCCGATCACTCAGCCGCAGGTCGACCGGAGACTACTGGGCAATGACAAGGCTCTCGACCGCTTCATCAGCCTACATGAACAGCGCCGCGGACCATTCGACCAGCATTACCATGCAAGTATTCCCTACCGGCTGGAGGAGGAATGCCGTCTTGGACACGCGATCCTCCGATATGGGCAGGACATGTCCGAACCGCTCAACCTTTATTCGCTGGGCACAGCCGAAGGCACAATGGCGCGGACGATCTCCGAGTTGGCTGAAGGGCATGTCGAAAGCCTGTCATGCAGCCCCAATGTCGAGAATCATCAAAGCTTCATGGCCTACGGCGATCCGCCGCATGCCGCCTTCTTTCATGGCCCCTTCCATCGTCTAAGGAGAGATCTGCTGCGTTCGCGACGGGATCTGGCCAAGTTCGCTTCCGGCTTCGACGTCATTCTCGAGGATACGACGTTCCAGATGTATTCGCCGAATCGGCCCGATCAGATCGAATTCGTCTCGCAGCATCTGAAGGATGATGGCCTGTTCCTCTTCGTCGAAAAATTCAAAAACGCTGAAATCGATGAATATCAGCGCCGCGAACTGCAGAAAGATCATGGCTTCAAGGCACGCTTCTTCGACCCAATCGAAATCATGGCGAAGAAGGCGAAAGTGCTGACCGTCATGAACCGGAACGAGGTTACGCTTGCGGCGATGTCGGATGCCGTCAAGCGCTGTTTTCGCCACTGTTACGTGACCTGGAACAGCGGGAATTTTTGCACACTCGTGGCGAGCAACAGCCTATCGAACATCGAACGCTTCATGTCGGGCCTGATCAAACCAGCGATCCCCACAGAATATGTCTATGAAACGCTGCCCCTTCTTCTCGTCAATGACGAAGAGAAGAAGTAAGAGATCCGGGTACCCAATCACCTAGAGATAGTGTCATCCGGAATGGAGTATCCAGAGATTAGCGATCTTAGCATGATGCATATTCATGTGCGTGCTGACACCGAACATGATGAGCTCAGGCAAACCGACGGCTATCAAGAATTGCCAATGTACTGCGGAATTTTCGAGATTTCACTGCACGTCCTGGCCCGAATGCGTCTGAAGACAAAAGCTTTCGAATAGCTACCCACATACGCCGGGCGCCTTTCCGAGAACCAAGATTGAAGACGAAGTTGCGCGAGGGCGACCGAAAGGGATTTCAAATGTACCAATATGTTGCCGAAGCCTTCGTCGCAGTCGCCAACGCACCGCTTGTTGCGGATAAGATCTGCACGCGGATCGCCGGTTTCAGCATTGCAATAGGCACTGAGGGATCTGACCGGCTTCTGACTTTTAAGGACGGCTGCGCAAACATCAGATTGACCGCCGACGGTCTGTTCTTTCGGGTTTCCGCTCGGGATCTCGTCACCGTCTATGGGATTCGGACGCTCATCGAGGGCAGCTTGTGGAAATTCGCCTCCAGTTCCGCGAGATCCATCAAGTGGCTTCTCGCGAAAGGCATTCCATTTCGTGCAGTCGACAAGCGCTTGACCTACGGACACGGCAGGATGAAAAAACCGTAGTTCAGCCAGCCCATCAGAAACGTTTCCGAAGACTACCGCCGGATATCGAGCTGGTTGGTCTGAGCTTGGTTGCGACTCTGCCGTACCGTTCGATCCTGGATGGGGCGGACCTGCTCATGGACATGGCGTAACGTCGCGCCCTGCTCCGGGCTGATCGCAAACAGGAAGCCCGCGAAAAATTCCTGCTCGGCTGCATACTCATGAAAGCAGGTCTGTCGCAGGCCGACCGGGCATTTCTTCTCGGCGGTCTGCTCGAACTGGCAAGAGTGGTGTCAGACTCGCCGGAACACCGGCGGCTGCGCGATATCGGCGAAGATGCGTTCAAGGCGCCTTCGCTGGATGGTGAGGTCACGCATGCCGAGGAGATGCTGGTATGGCAATGAAGGGAAAATTGCATCCGAGCCTCTTGCTCGCCCTTGTGCCGATCGCGGCAACTGCGATCACCGTCTACACCGTCGGCTGGCGATGGGCGGAGCTGGCCGCCGGCATGCCGGGCAAGACCGAATATTGGTTCCTGCGTGCAGCACCTTTGCCGGCCCTTCTGCTTGGGCCGCTCGCCGGACTGTTGGCGGTTTGGGCCTTGCCTATGCATCGCCGACGGCCGGTCGCCATGGCAAGCCTGTTGTGCTTTTTGAGCGTCATCGTTTTCTATGGCCTCAGAGAATATGGACGGCTTGCTCCGTCCGTACGGCGCGGTGTCGTCACCTGGGACTATGCCCTGTCGTATCTCGACATGGTTGTCGTGATCGGCGGTCTATGCGGCTTCTTGGCGGTGGCGGTCTCGGCGCGCATCTCTACCGTCGTTCCCGAACAGGTCAAACGCGCACGGCGCGCGACCTTCGGCGACGCCGATTGGCTTTCGATGTCAGCGGCGGGGAAACTCTTTCCGGCCGATGGCGAGATCGTTGTCGGCGAGCGCTATCGCGTCGACAAGGAAATCGTCCATGAGCTACCCTTCGATCCGAACGATCCGTCGACCTGGGGACAGGGTGGCAAGGCGCCTTTGCTTACCTACAGGCAGGATTTCGATTCCACCCATATGCTCTTCTTTGCCGGATCGGGCGGATACAAGACCACCAGCAATGTCGTGCCGACGGCGCTGCGCTACACCGGTCCGCTGATCTGCCTCGATCCGTCAACCGAGGTCGCGCCAATGGTGGTCGAGTATCGCAGCCGCGTCCTGAAGCGCGAGGTCATGGTGCTCGATCCGACGAACCCGATCATGGGCTTCAACGCGCTCGACGGGATCGAGACCTCGAAACAGAAAGAAGAAGACATCGTCGGCGTTGCCCACATGCTGTTGTCCGAGAGCGTGCGCTTCGAAAGCTCGACCGGCTCATACTTCCAGAGCCAGGCGCACAATCTTCTGACAGGACTGCTCGCCCACGTCATGTTATCGCCGGAATATGCCGGAAGGCGAAACCTACGCAGCCTGCGCCAGATTGTGTCCGAGCCCGAGCCGTCAGTACTGGCGATGCTGCGTGACATTCAGGAGAACTCGGCGTCGGCGTTTATCCGCGAAACCTTGGGCGTATTCACCAACATGACCGAGCAGACGTTCTCCGGCGTCTATTCGACGGCGTCGAAGGATACGCAATGGCTTTCGCTCGACAGCTACTCGGCTTTGGTCTGCGGCAATGCCTTCAAGTCAAGCGATATCGTCGCTGGGAGAAAGGACGTGTTCCTGAATATCCCGGCATCGATCCTGCGGTCCTATCCGGGCATCGGCCGGGTCATTATCGGTGCTCTGATCAATGCCATGATCCAGGCTGATGGCGCGTTCAGGCGTCGGGCGCTGTTCATGCTCGATGAAGTCGATCTGCTGGGCTACATGCGGGTTCTGGAGGAGGCACGCGACCGCGGCCGCAAGTACGGGATCTCCATGATGCTGATGTACCAGTCGGTCGGTCAGCTGGAACGACATTTCGGGAAGGGCGGCGCAACGTCCTGGATCGATGGCTGCGCCTTCGCCTCCTACGCGGCGATCAAGGCGCTCGACACGGCCCGCAACGTGTCGGCGCAATGCGGCGAGATGACCGTGGAGGTGAAGGGGAGTTCCCGCAACATCGGCTGGAACACGAAGAACAGCGCGTCGCGGAAATCGGAGAGCCTCAGCTTTCAGCGTCGGCCGTTGATTATGCCGCACGAGATCACTCAGTCGATGCGTAAGGATGAGCAGATTATCATCCTGCAAGGACATAGCCCGATCCGCTGCGGGAGGGCGATCTACTTTCGGCGAAGAGACATGAATGCGGCCGCCAAGGCCAACCGCTTCGTCAAGTTCGATCCTTAACGGGTCAGGCCCGCTCGGTGATGTTGTATTCGGGCTGGGTCGGCCACTTTGTGGGAAGGTCAGTCGCATTCCACTGCAATGTATTAACGTGAGCACCAAGAGCACGCGACATCGTGGAGGTTCTGACAGTTGCGGAATAGCAGACTATTTTTTTTGCGTGAGTTTAGCCATTTGAAGGGATCAAAATAAGGCTCTTCTCTATTCGGCGCAGTTGCGTCAAGGGCTTTAAATCTACAATCTGCGTCAGAGCCCGGATTAAGCGCTATCGATTGCCACTGCATCCCGAAAATAGATCTCGGTCACCCGAAACCGTCCGTCGATCCGTCCGCATTGGACGATGACATCGATTGCGATCGTCAGCATTTCACGAATGTCGTGCCGTTCGAGGCCGCCGCCGCCTTCCGACTCCTTCACCAGCAATGTCAGCTGCTCGAAGGCGAGGCGCGCAGAGTCAGCATGGACTGTGGTAATCGAGCCGGGATGCCCGGAGTTCACATTGCGGATGTAGTAGAAGGCAGTTCCGTCGCGAAGCTCCTGCAGAAGGATCCGATCTGGCCGCATGCGCAGGCAGGATTCGAGAAGGTCCTTGGCGCCGACTTTTGCCGTTCCCTGGCCACCTTTCGAATAGAAGAGCCGGACATGGTTGGGCTGCGGGATTACCAGCTCCGGCGTATCCTCGATAGAGATGATCCGCTCGTTATCCGGGATATACCGGATCAACGCCTTGGATAGCGTCGTCTTGCCCGATCCCGTCGCGCCGGAGATGATGATGTTTTTCCGCGCAAGCACTGCCTCCCGAAGAAACTGCTTGTAGGCGCCGATCCGATAGAACTCCAACAGCTTCTGATCCGTCCTCTCGTTCTTGCCTGCCGCGCGTGAGACCTTGGCAAACAACCCTCCGAAATCGAGGTCCTCGAGGCTGAGCGATACGGACGACGGCTTACGGATAGTGATACTGACGGTACCCTTCGTCGTCGCCGGCGGGATCACGACCTGGATACGCTCGTCATCGGGCAGGGTCGCGGAGAGGATCGGCCTGACTTCATCGATCGACTGGTTCGAGAAGCTCGCGACCGCACGCGCAAGGCGCATCAACCTGTCGTAAGATAGGTCCGGCACGTCGTGGGTTTGCCATCCGTCCGATCCCTCAGTTACGACCTTACCGGGCTGGTTGACGATAATCTCATAAAGCGTTTTGTCGCGAAGGAACCGCGAGAACGGCAGCAACAATTCTCGCACGACGCCGGAGTCTGCAGCCTCAGTCATCGCGGTCCCTACTTTGTCACAAGCGTCGAAGCTGGGCTAAAATCGCCAAGCGCCGCGCGATCGTAGATGCGATTGCGGGGTTCCGTGACCCGAAGCCGGTAGACGCTGGAGAAATCGAGATCGCGTGCCACGAAGATGGAAACAAGCTCGCCTTGGTGCTTCGCGAGCGTTGGCGGAATGTTGATCGATTGCTCCACGGCGACGGCCGCCGCCTGTTGACCGGCACTCGTCGTATTCTGTGCCTCGACATTGCTATCCCGCAGCTGGCTGCTGGCGTAAGAGCTGGCGTCGCCGACGATCGACAGAAGGATCGCGCTGCCGAAGCGCTCCCACCAATGCGTGTCGATATAGCCATCGACGCCGGCGCGACCAAGAGCATCGGTTGCGGGCGAGGCCAGGGTGATGATCACCCCTTTCGGCGTCTTGGCCCGGTTCCAAAGGACAAACAGACGCTTCTGGCCACGGCGGAGACCGCCGCGATATTCGCCGACGACTTGTGTTCCCTTCTCCATCAGCACGACGCGGCCATTGTCCGACAGGACGTCGCGGTTGATGACGCAACTGGTAAAGCCGGGCTGATCCGAGGAGAGCGCCGTCTCGAGCACGCAAGGGATGGAGGTCCCCATTGCGACGATGAAGTCGCGATTGCCGAGCGTGCCGGCGCGCGACCCCTGCAATTGCGTCGGCGTCAGCATGCGGTTGAACCGCTGGTCTTCGTTTTCGCCCTGCCCCGTAAAGCTGCTTGGCGTGTTTCCGAGCGGGACATAGTTCGAGTTGGGGTCGGTACTGGCATCATCCCGCTGTCGTCTGGCGGTCGGTGTCTTTTCCGCGCCATAGGCCATGACAGGGGCGCGACGCGCGGCGTCCAGCAGCTTGTCGTCCTTGGTGGGCGCCTTCTCGCTGACGCCAGGTGTCGGAAGCTGGACCTCCGCCGGCGCCGTTACCGGCTGGACCGGTTCCTTGGCCGGCTCGAAATCTGATGTCTGACGGATGACGACCCGCTCCGGCTGTGTGCCGTCGGATGGCTTGTTCTGCCCGCGCATCGACCAGAGGGCAAAGGCGACAAAGGCAACGATCGCTACAGCGACGGCGCCACGCTTGAGGATCGGATTGTTGTCGAGGCGTCGACCGGTCGATGTCTCGGCGCGCTCGCCAGGAATCTGGGTGATTTCTTCCTCGGCCATGACACCTCCTATTGCGCCGCACGGGGCTCTGGCTTGACGACGCGTTCGACCGACGGCGACGTCGTATTCGTCTCAGGATCGATGCCGATGCGGTCATAGGCCTCGTTGAAGACACAAAGAACATCGCCACCCCGGCGCAGAATGAACTTACGGCTGATCGCGTGGACCAGTACGAGATTGCCGTCGACGGACTTTGGGACCAGGCTTTCGGTGCCGTCGGAATTCTCCATGTAGATCGCCGGCATTTCCTGGTTGCCGACAAAGGCGAAGGTCGTGACCTTGCCGTTGTCGTAGACGGCTTGCGGCTCAAGCGCCTGCGCGCCTTGCGCCGAGTATCGCCAGTTGCGCGGTCCATGGGCCTCGTGCAGGGAAAGGACGCGATCGGCTTCTCCGGCTTGCGCTGCCTGGACGCGGGCGGCGGCTTCCAGCTTTCGCCGCTCCGCTTCATCGGCTGGATAACGGTATTTGACATAGAAGTAGGTGTTCTGCCCGGCTTCGACGCTTCCGTCCCGGACAGTGAGTTCCATCTGGTAGCTGCGGGTGGAGCCGTCGCGTCTGGTCGTTACGATCGAGATATTCGTCACTGGCTGGTTTTCCCTGGGCTTGAGGAACAGGATGTTGCCTGCCGGCGCTACCTCCCATGCGACGCTGTTTCCGAGCGCCGCATGAGCGATCTCCTCGTCAGCTGCAAACTCGATTTGCACCGACGATCTGAGCGTGCCGACGATCTTCGTGATGTTGTAGGGCTGATAGTCGACAAAGCGGACGCGGCTATCCTGTGAGGCACTACGCGGCGTGTCGAGCGCAAGCGCCGGCGAAAAAGTCCCAGCAGCCAGGGCAATGGAAATGAGGAAATGCGCTCTCAATTGATGGCCTCCGGATCGGCGCGATAGTCACTAACGACGAAGCCCAGGGGATTGACCAGCCGGTCTGTGGAAGACATCGGAGCGTTGACATAGGAAAAGGTGAGCGTCGCCACCCAATGCGTGGTGCGCACGTCGTCGCCGCGCGTGACGGTGCGCATGTATCGGACGGAAGCCACATTGGCGTTGATCAACGAGATCGAGACGATGTTGATCCGCGAGGTTGAGCTCCTGCCATAGATATTCTGCGGCGAATCCGGATTGCTGCCGCGGTAGGCGGCGGCAAACCGGGTCTGCTCGGGCTGGGTCGACAGCAGCGCCACGGTCCGGAAATTGTCTTCGGCCTCGCTCGACACATAGCCTTCGCGGGCGCGCACATATTTTGCCGCGAAATATTTCGTCACGGCCTCATCATAGGTGCCAGCGGTCGAGGTCAGCGCGGAGACGACATCGACGATCCCCGTCGAATTGTCGACCCGCACAACGAAGGGCTCCACCGTCTTCAAAGGCGTGAGGCCGGCGATGGCGAAGACCGAGACGACGGCGATGATGCTGGCGCAAATGGCGACGAACCAGGCGATGCGAGCGGAGCGCTCGACCTGGATCAGCCGGTCCTGATCGAACCGGCGGGCCTTCTCGAAATAGCTCTTCAGACTATCGGTGCTCACCATGTCATTTGCCCTCGCATGGACGATAGGAGCCGGCGATGTCGAACTGCGCAAAGGCAGCAGGCATTGTGGTGGCCGGTTCCTCTGCAAAGGAGGCGGCACGGTTTGTTGGACCCGGGTCGACGGCGCCGGTGGCTGACCGATCCGTTTTTCCGTTGTCTTGCCATTGCCACATGGAGCGGTTCAGCGGACGACGGGAGTAGCCGTCACACTTAGGCAGAGGATGGGAGATCGAGCTGCAGCCAGCGAGGCTCGCGGTCAGCAAAAGCGACAAAAGCATACGGATCATCTAAAAATAACCTGTCCAATTCCATTGATATCGAGGCTGTCACTCCGTCCGGCTCGGTGTCAGCCGGCGGCCGACGGCTCGAGTTCCGCGACCGACCGCCCGGGCCGTATGGGAGGCAGCCCAGGCGAGCGTGCTTTCATGCGCATCACGAGCTGCGCCATAACCGTAGGTCAGGGATGCGCCGCCTGCGGCAAGCGCGGAGGCGATGCCGGGCAATTGATAGAAGACGTAGAGAGCGGCGATACAGATGGCGCAGAGTGCGATCGGGCGCATCAGGACGTCGCTGTATCCCTCTATCGCGGTGAAAGTGGTGTCGATGCAGGTGATCAGCAGGGAGCCGATAGCCACGACCAGCACCTGGAGGATAACAAAGTTCGCGAGCTGACCGATCCAGGATTCGGTAAACCGCCGCGTCGACTGGAACATGGCGAGAGCGATGAAGATCGGACCGATCGCGAGCACGATGGCGAGCGCGAGGCGCGCATAGAGCGAGACGATGTAGCCGATCGCGGCGACAAGGAAGCTCGCGCCGATGACAAGCAGGCCACCGACCCCGGTCACGATATCGATTGGCCACGAGGCGCGGGACCAAATCTCACGGGCGCATTTCTGACCCTTGTCCAGGAGGCTATCAAAGGTGGATGCGCTCGGCGCCGTCCCGGAATTCAGCGCCTGCGAAATCTCCTTTGGCAGGATGTCGAAAAAGACGTTGGTGACGTAGGTCTGATAGTCGCTGGCGTTCCTCACCAGCATGACGATGATGGCGAGCTTCATCGCCCGCAAGGCGAATTCGAGGATCGGTTCCTGCACCGAGCCGCGCAACACCAGATAGCCGTAGAGGACGACATAGAGCGTCAGCGCCGCCGTCAGTGGGCCGGCTACCCAATTGGCGATGTTCGAGGTGCCGGAGGAGATGAAGTTTTCAAGCGGTGCCTTGAATTGCCCGTCGACGAAGCTGAACACCTGATACATTGGTCAGCCTCCGAGCGACTTGCGCATGCGTTCGAGACGGAGCTTCCCGTCGGCGGCCTCGGCGTTACGGCAATTGGGGGTATCCCGCAGCTCGCCAGGATTGTTGCGGCATTCGCCGATGATCTTCGTCAGCAAAACCTCATCGCCGACAAGTTCATCGACGGTGTAAACCTTGTCGCCAGGAGAGCAGGCCGATAGCGCAAGCACCATAGCGCAGAAAACAAACCACTTCATTTGAGTGCCGCTCCCATCGTGTCCATACGCTGGCGCCAGTCCTCGGCCTTCCGCTGCTCGTCGACTTGGACCTGCGCCTGTTGGACCATCTGCAGGCCCTGCATGCGAAGGACGTCGGTTTGCAGGAAGGCGGTTTCGGCCTGTAGGCGCGCCTGCAGATCGGCGATATCCTTGGCATCGGCGGCACTCGATATCTGCTGGCGAAGCTGGTCGATGCCGTCGATGCGCTTGGTGGCGGCGTCATAGATCTGCCGGCCAAGGCTCATTTGTCCGGCGTTCTGGTTCTGGATGCGCGATAGCTCCTGTGCATAGAAATCATTCGCGTCGGTCCGATAGGTGGAATTGTCTTGGAGGAATTTCGAGGCGGAGGTACCGAAGACACCGGTCCCCGAGCCTTTGAACAGGCCCTCGATGGCATTGAAGTCCTGCGGAAGCGCATGGCGGATTGAAGGATCGTTCAGCAGACTGGCGACGTCGGCCATGTTGGTGATCTTGTTCAGCGAACCATAAAGCTGCTGTGCCTGTTGGAGCTGCTGATTCTCATGTCCGTTTTCAAGAGTTTGGGCATAGGTTTTTCGCGTCGCCTTTTTCAGCGTCGACGAGGGACAAATATGCTGCCTATTGCAGGACGCGGCGGCATTGAGACGACGGTTGATCAGACTCTGATGCGCGGGTTGAATACCGCAGGACCGTGGTTCGTCTCGGGCCTTCCTCTGTCTCACATGGCGCGTGTTGCCGTTTCAGGCTCGCAGAATCACAACGAGGGTTGCCCTGACCGGCCGCCACGCCCAACAATAAGCAGCGTGATGGAATTAAACCTTTCTCCTTTGTATTTGGCGCCCCTTCGTCAGGCTGCCTTTGTGGGGGGAATGGGAA
>NZ_FMAH01000009.1 GCF_900094545.1 Martinezella miluonensis | reverse complement strand
ACACGATCTTGCGGCAGTTGAAGCGCAATGCTCCCAAACCCAGGCGAGACGACAATATTCGAGTTGTGGGTATAGATGATTGGAGTTGGCGGCAATCCTCGCACTACGGCACCATTATAATCGACCTTGAGCGCCGGTCAGTCATCGATATTCTGGACGACCGCAGCGTGGAAAGTGCAAAGGCATGGTTGCAAGAACGCCCATCTATCGAGGTTGTCAGCCGAGATCGATGTGGCCTCTATGCCCAGGGGCCGCCCGGGAGGGCGCACCCCAGGCCCGGCAGGTGGCCGATCGCTTCCATCTGGTTCAAAACCTTCGAGCCGCGATCAAGGAGCAGATGAGCCTTTCCGGTCATGCTCATGTCAGACCGATTTTGTCGGAAGACACGATCGCCAGCAACACGGCACAACACCGTCGGGCTCGCATGGCGCATAGACAATCGCGCCAGAAAACCTTTGATATGCTCCATGCCCTTCGTCAACAGGGCCTCACCTACAGCGAGATTGCGAGACGGACCGGATATGAACGCCGCAGCGTCGCGAATTGGCTTACTTCCACCGCACCTCGGGACAGAAACCGGGCGGCATTGAACCCAACATCGCCATTGTATTTTGAGGAGTTCCTGGCGGAATGCTGGCAGGATGGAAACCGCATCGGACGCCACCTGTTTTACGACCTTAAGATCCGCGGTTACACGGGCTGTCGTTCCAATCTCGAGCGATTGTTGAAGGTGTGGCGCGAAGCCGAACAGAATCTGCCGGATGATGTTTTCATGGAAGCAAATACGTCAGACCCGGTTCGTGATCCAGACACCGGCCATGCGATTTCCTCTGTCGTTGCAGCAGCTTTATGCATCAAGCCGCGCGGCCTTCTGACGGACCGTCAGGCCAGAAAGGTCGATGCCCTAAAGAATGGCTCGGCGGCGTTCGCCACAATGCGAAGCTTGGCTATGCGTTTCAACGGCATCCTGCGCAGCGGAAACCCGGAAGCCCTGGACGAATGGATCGACGATGCCATCGACACTGAACTCACGGCAATCACGCGCTTCGCTAGCGTGTTGCGCCGGGATATCGACGCCGTCAATAATGCAATCGAACTCCCTTGGAGCAACGGGCAAGCCGAAGGGCAGATCAATCGCCTTAAGACACTGAAGCGAGCCATGTATGGGCGCGCCGGCCCGGAATTGATGAGAGCGAGAATGCTGCAGCTCAATCACAGACTTTGAGGAAGAACCCGATTAAATGCAAAACGACAGTATTGGCCGGATCGGGGGTGGCATCCAATCCAACAGTGGAGTTTCTGTCATCTATCAAAGGTCTAGTTAACCTGCCCAAATGGATTGGTAGCCGATGCACGAGGCAAGCGGGCCAGCAGCGTAAGGAGGCTCACTCTCCAAGCCAAGCTGATAGCCCAAAGCTGCTGCCTCGTGTTGCGCAAATTGACAATCCACAACTACTGAATACATTAGAATATGCGATATACTCGCAGAAATGCGATGCAACCTTGGTGGCCAATGACGCGATACAATTTTAAGGTCCGTGATGAATTCAAACGCGTTTTGGCGAAAAACCACATTGACGAAGCCGATCAGTTGACAGCCTGCAGAGCTGTTGCGATGGCGCTTGCGACGTTTGCCTTCGATGCAAAAGCACCTCCCAGCACGTCCGTTGAGCTTGAAGATTCGTCAGGTAATCGAATAGCCGTCATCACCCTGCTGGTCGAAACCTAAGGGCAAGCTCGCTGTCTGAGCCAAGAAAAGTGTGGATCTACCGGCACAGGGTCAACCTGATGAAGTCCGGGGAGATGCTGAATCCGGCCTCTCCGCCATGATGCGCTCAATGACGTCTGGATCGCATTGCGAGTCCACGAGGAATTGATTGACGCCGCCGACCCGCGACCGAATGTCGGCAAGGAAATCCTCAAGGCTTTCGATCCCGCGATTGGTAAAGGCGATGCCGTGGAATCCGAAAATATCAGCCGCGCGCCGATTTTCGCCCACTCTTAAGCGGCTTCGTTCCCACGATATCGTCCGGCAATGGAGTAAAGAACTCCGAAATATCGCATGATAGTGCGACGGCAATTTTCTCAAGTGTCACGACGGTCGGATTTTTACTGCCGCGCTCGAGATAGCCCACATAGGATCGCTCGAGATTGGCCTCAAGCGCGAGGTTGTCTTGCGAGATTCCCCGCAAAACTCGTAGACGCCTCAGATTCAATGCCACTCGCTGCCGTGCATCCATGGCGGAAACACAACATTTGACAGATCATAAAACCACGTATTATAAAACTATGAAAGGAGATCTAGAACGAACCACAGGTGGTAGTCGGGTAGTCGGGCTCTCGAGCTCTGCGCGACGCCTTCGGTCACATCTCGGGTTTATCGCATGCCGGTAAGAATGCGGCCACATAAGCTGGTAACTCGACTTATCGAACGAGGACAGGTCGAGTGGACACGATTTCTCTAGTGAGGGGGGCGGGGCCATGCTTTTGCGCTGCGCGTCGTAGAGACCGAATGGTTGCAACAATTGCGGCAAGCGGTCGTCGCGAATGAACGAGAAGGAAAGCCACTGCATGAACCGTGAGATGAACAGCGCTTTGGAATTTGCATTCGTGGAAGTGGAAAGCGCAAAGGACCGTATGAATTGATGGAGGACCAACGCAGGGGTAGCGAGGAAGGCGTTCGTGGTCCTCTTCCTTTGCTGGAAAGGCGGCTCGCTTCCCTTTCATGTAGTCGTGTTCTGCTGCTTTTGGCTCTCTGCGCCGTCAGCTTCGGCGTTGCAAATTACCTCGTCCAACCGTTCGGTATCCACCTCGGCCCATTGTTCGTGCTGCCAGTATGCCTTGCATCCTGGCATTCCGATTCCAGGATTGGGCTTGCCATCGCGGTTATTTCGGCTCTGGTATCGGTTGGAACCCAAACAGAAATCTTCTCCTCCATGCTCCAGGGTGCCGCTGGCAATCTAGCGGTCCACATCGTGTCGTTTGCGACGATCGCCGCAATTGTCTCGCGTTTCCACGCAAGCTATGAACGCGAGCGTTTTGCTGCGCGCCGTGACTGGGTCACCGGAACATTGAACCGCCAGGCATTCGAGCAGAAAGCCCAAGCAATGCTGAGGATCGCCGGCGAACAAGGCTGGCCGATGTTACTGGTCTATCTGGACCTCGACGGTTTCAAAAGCGTGAATGATCGCCACGGTCATGATGCCGGGGACCAGGTGCTGAAGCGTTTCGGGGTCGAGGGCAGGCTGGCTTTGCGACGCGAGGATTGTTTCGGCCGCATGGGTGGTGACGAATTCGCATTGCTGATGAAATTGCCCTCAAAGGATGAAGCGCAGCAAGTGGCCGAGAAGCTGCATAAACGGTTCAGCGCAGCCCTTGCCGACACAGGCTATGAGGTGACCTGCAGTATGGGAGCACTCGCGGTTCAGCCAGGTGTCGGAGCAGTACACATCGAAGCGTTGATGCGCAGCGTCGACCGCCTGATGTATGGGGCGAAGAATGGCGGCAAGGACGGCTTGCGATACGCAACGGTAGTCCAGACGCCGGACAAGGGATCGCCGCCATTTTCTGGCAACGGAGAGAAGACGCCGATATGGTCCCGCCCGAACCAGGACGCGCCTGACGTCGCGAGAGGCGCATGACGGTAATCCCTGACGAGACCGCTGAGCTGCTTGAAACCCTGATTTTTACGATCAGGATGATTGTCGAAAGCAGTGCCCGGGACAAGCAGCGCATAACGAACGCCTATCGAGACGCGCGTTCACTCGTGGCGACCTTGGATCTTGATGGTGGCTCGGCTCGTCCCCGCATCCTCGCCTGCCTCGAGTATTTCAATAGCTATAAGGATGATGACGACGTGGCGGCGGCCGGCTGGATGCTGACCGCAATTCAGGAGCGTGTGGCCGAGCGTAACCTTTATGGGTGGCAAAAGCTCCAGGAGATCATAGATGCGGCGGTGCATGAATTGCACCTATCCGAAAAGGCGTTTCTCCATTGAGTCGTGACCTAGTTCGAAGAACTTAGGCCATGCAGGGCTCCCACAAATGGCAGACGCGAACTTTCTAGACACGCCGTTGCGAGGATCGCGTCGCGCGCACTCATCAAAGGCGGTTCGCGCTGCGTCGCACGGCAAAGTCTCCCATCCAACGCGCGCTGGAGCGCCGCAATTTTGTGCTGAGATAAACCTATGCAGCAAACCCCGTTTCGGGCTCAATAATAACGATGATGCCGATAATGGGGACGGTGCCGGTGATGGTCGTACCAACCCCGGTGATGACCACGCCAGTAGTGGCTCCGATAGCTGCGATGCGGTTTCCAATGATGCTGATGATGCCGTGGACCATGCCAATGGCGGTGATGACGATAGTCGACCGTCTGAACAGACGATTGAACTTCCGGCTTCGTCATATTCATCATCGGCGTAGCCGATGCCGCGCCTGTTCCGATAAGCAAGCCGACACCTAGGATTCCAGCAAGTAGAGTTTTGAAGACTTTCATGGTGAACCTCCCTGATCTTCCTCATCCTGAAACCTAAAGACTGAATGGGGGATGAATGATCGTCGGGCGTGCAATTTGACGCGATGGAAGGCTCTCCTCCTCGTCGGGAGGTGTATTTGCCGTCAAATGCCTTGCCTCATTAGGTTCGTTTGGCACTTCCGTGGTTGCCGCCCGTTTTGCAAGAAGTTTTTGACCTTTTGTGCGTGTGATCGAGTGCGATCTTCTGTCAGGCCTTTCGTTGCGGCGCTTCCAAAGGCCTGCCGGCATTCGTCAACGCTTGCTGCTAACGCGAGGAGGGACCACCTTATAAACTCCTCTCAGCCGACCAGCCCTTCGCTCGTGATGCCTTTCGTCAGCTCCAATGCCTGGCGCTCGAACAGCCCGCGATAGATCCCGCTGCTGCGCCGAATGAGGCTGGCATGGGTTCCTTCCTCGGCGATATGTCCGTGTTCGAAGACCAGCAACCGATCAAGCGCGCGTACAGTCGACAGTCTGTGAGCGACGACGAGCGTCGTGCGTCCATCCATCAGCCGCTCCATTGCCTGCTGGATGAGCATTTCCGATTCCGAGTCGAGGCTCGAGGTCGCCTCGTCGAGGATGAGGATCGGCGCGTCGGCCAGGAAAGCGCGGGCGATGGCGATGCGTTGCCGTTCGCCGCCGGAAAGCTTGATGCCGCGTTCGCCGACAAGCGTCGCGTAGCCCTTCGGCAGGGCTTCGATGAAGTCGTGGGCGCTGGCAAGCTGCGCAGCCCTCCTGATCTCCGCGTGCGTGGCCGTTGGCCGTGCATAGGCGATATTCTCTGCCAGCGAGCGATGAAACAGGATGGGTTCCTGCTGTACGATCGCGATCTGGCGGCGAAGTGAAGTCTGCGCCACTTTTGAAATATCCTGATCGTCGATCGAAACCATGCCGTGGTTGACGTCATGCAGGCGCTGGATCAGCTTGATGAATGTCGTCTTTCCGGAGCCGGAGTGGCCGACGAGACCAACCCGCTCGCCCGGCTTGATGGTGACCGAGAAGTCCTTGTAGAGCGGCTCGTGGTGGTTGCCATAATGAAAGGTCACGCGATCGAACTCGACCAGGCCGGCCTTCACATGGAGAGCTGGGGCGCCCGAAACGTCCTCCACGCCCAAAGGCTGCGCATGGATGGTGACAAGCTCCTCCATATCGTTGACGGAGCGCTGCAGGTTGCGGATATGCATGCCGATTTCACGCAGATATCCCTGAAGGATGAAAAAGGCAGTTAGGACGAAGGTGATGTCGCCCGCATTGGCCTTGCCGTCGGCCCAGAGCCAAAGCGCAAGCCCCAGCACGCTGCCGCGCAGCAGGCTGAGCAGTGCGTTCTGCGATGTGCCGTTCAGAGTACCCCGCGTCCAGGTGCGAGCGGTGCGATCCTGCCACTTGCGCATGACCTTGGCGAGACGCTTGTCTTCCCGGTCCTCGGCGCCAAAGGCCTTGACCACGGCGTTGCAGGTCACGGCATCGGCGAGCGCGCCGCCAAGGCGTGTATCCCAGCTATTGGCCATGCTCGCCATCGGCGCGACATAGCGCAGAGCCATCGCAGCGGTGAAGGCGATGAAGAGTACGGATCCGACGCCAACCAGCAGTCCCATCATCGGCCAGTACCATGTCATCAGAATGGTCGAGCCGATGAGCATCACCAGCGATGGGAACAGCGCAACGAAGACGGTGTCGTTGAGCAGGTCAAGCGCCCACATGCCGCGCGTCACCTTGCGAACGGTGGAGCCGGCAAAACTGTTGGCGTGCCAATCGCTCGAAAATCGCTGGATATGAAAAAAGGAATTCGCCGCGATCTCCGACATCGACTTCAACGTGAAGCCGATGATGGCGGTGAACGTGGCATGCCGCAGAACGACGGCGCCGACTGACAGTGCCATCAGCCAACAAAAGGCGTTGAAGGCATTGTTCCAGGTTATGGCGTCGCCGGCATGGCCGGACACCACGGCATCGACCAGCCGGCCGGAGAACAAGGGCGTGAGCACATCCGCAAACGTGGACAGCATCGCTGTGAACAGCATGAAGGAGGCGCGGCCGGGCTGCTGCTTCCAGTGAGCCCAGCAGTAACGGAAAACGCTGCGAAAGGCGCCGCCGCGGCGGGATTTGAAACCAAGAGCCATTGATGTATCCGGCTTTCGCCGGCTCCGTCACAGGGAAAAGAATGTCCGCGCAAAACCGCGCGAAATGGTTTGGTGGAGAACGATCGACGGGAGGGTTAGCACCAGTCCATCAGGTTCGGTCGCGTTGGAAAACGCTGACGGCTTCAGGCGATATTTGCGGAAGCCACTGGGGAGTCGGAAAAAATAGCCATCGAAAACTCCCTAGAACCGTGTTGATGATGTTCAACCCTAGATCGGCTCGGCAGCCAAGACAAGTCAAATTCGGCGATATTTTCGGCTGAACTTTAAGATGCGGCATCCTTGCAACATTGGCCAGTTCGAGAAGGTCTCCGAAAAGGAAGTTTAGTAGCCATCAGCTGAGACCGTCCTCATCGTAGCTGGAGCAAAAGAGGTGGTTTGACCTAATTCTCCCAACGGACGTTTAGGGTTGACCGGGATGCGCTGAACGCTCGACGCACTCCTACTCAATAGGTTTATAAGCGGCGCAAGAGCATTGCGGAATCGGCATGTCGAAGCATAGTAACGCCGGCGTCGTAAAGTTAATTGCGGAGGAGCATGAGGATGATGGGGCCGGGCGAAGATGTTCGTCTCGCTATTCCAGAGCACTCAACAGGTTAAGCCAACAGAAGGTGCTTCTACTTCCGCCTAATCTTCTGAATCTCCGGATAGCGGACTTTTGGGTTTGGGAAAAGTCCGCTATCCGCGTCTTTTCATTTCGTAGCGGGCCGACTGCTCTCGGCCCCAAATCGGTAATTTCGTCCAGGTCGAGCCGATATCTGCTACTGGAGAATTTGAAATGAATGGCTTTGCAACAGCGGGGTCGTTGGTTCTGATCCGTTCAAGGCGAACACTTATTTTGGCTTTGCCTGAAGATTGGGGTCTCGCCGCCGCGAATTCATCCACCGAATTCACGTCGGGATTCGCCGTCGCCCGGATCCAAACGCCCTCTCCAAGCACTTGTGCGCGCAATGGTCTTGTCAACCGTGCGTCCGAAGGCATCCGAGCCGCCCCATCTGGCCGCGTTCGCGGCTAGCCTATCGATCGCCTGGCACGCGGGCGAGATCCGTCCGACCGTCGCGCTCAAGCGGGCGATCCTGTCTGCGACCGCCGCAACGCCAGCGAAGACTGCATTTCCTGTTGGTCAGAGGTGCGTGCTTTTATCCATACCTCGATAGTCATTCTCCTCGCCCGCACGCGGCCGCTGCATTATGCGACAACTGTCATTTACGTGCAGAAGAACTGTGCTATAGTTCGCGTTTAAGCTGTACAAAGGGGGCGATATGGTGATCAAGATCGATCTAGCAGTATACGCTAATTCCGACGATGCGTTTGTCGCGTGGGCACCAAGTGATTTCATTCCGGGATGTTGGGGTTTTCAGCTGGAGCGAAAGCGGAAGGCCGGCGGTGCGACGGTCACGGAAATCGTCGAAAACCGTGTCGGCTTCGAAAAAGACAAGCCGAAGTCGGGCGATCACAAGCCTTCCGGCATCTGGCCGTTCCAGAGATTCAACTGGACCGATCATGCCGTCGACGTTGGAAACCAAGTCCAGTACCGCATCACGGCGATGATCACCGATGGAAACGGCGGCTTTACAAGTGGCCCAGCGAGTTCTTGGACCGGGTGGGTGTCGTTGACCGCAGACGCTGGCAAGGGGTTCTCATGCTATTTCAATCGTGGACTCGTCCTGTCGCAGTTTTTTGCGCGCTACATGAAAGCCAACAACCTTACGGCGGCGGGGGTCAAGGCCAAGCTTAGGAAAAAGGGCGGTGCCGACGAGTTCCGCAAGTTCCTGCAAGGTGACTTGGGTGCTGAGCTATTCGGCATTCTCGCCGACACCAAGACCTCGGGAGACACGCTGTCCGCGGCCCTCTATGAACTTGATGACGACCTATTGGAAGAGGCGATCGTCGCGCTTCCGAACCAGATGAAACTCATCCTGGCCAATGGTTCGGCGACGCCGGACGGCAACAAGAACGCCCGGGACAATCTCAACAACCATGGTTTTCCGACGATTGACCGGCTGCTGGGCAGCAAGGGTCTGGGGCACAACAAGTTCATGGTCCGTGCGAATGCTGCCGGACCGCAGGCCGTGTGGACCGGAAGTACCAACTGGGCGACGACCGGTCTATGCACCCAGATCAACAATGGCTTGCTGGTGGCCGATGTCGGCCTGGCGAAGATCTACCAAGACCAATGGGACCGTTTGGCGAAAGCTTCACCGCCGACAACCCAGCCGGCTGATTTCACCCCCGGACTCAAGGCATCCAACGATAAGCCGACGGATCTCAATGTGCAGGGCATCGATGTCACGGTCAGGTTTACGCCGACTACCGACCGGAGTGACATGCACGCGCTCTCAGACCTGATCAACGGTGCGAAGTCGTCCATTCACTTCTTGATGTTCACGCCCGGCAATGATGGCCTGCAGGACCTGTGCGCGAAGCGCGCCAACGAAAAGGGCATGTACGTCAAGGGCGTGGTGAGCAGCCTTCCCGCGGCCGAGGACCAGATCAATGACAATGTCCTGACTGTTGACTTGGTCTCAAGCGATCACAGCTTCACACCTGACCATTACTCTATCGTCCAACCGCAGGGCGAAGAAGGCATCGGCCCGTGGATCGGCGAAGTCACACGCAAAACCTTCCTCGCCTCGGTCGGCCACGCCATCGTGCATGCCAAGATCCTGCTGATCGACGGTCTCAGCGCAAACCCGATCCTCGTGACCGGTTCGCACAACTTCTCCAACAATGCCAGCAAGCAGAACGATGAGAACTATCTCATCATACGCGGCCATAAGCCCTTGGCCCTATCCTATGCGACCTTTATCATGTCGGTTTATCAGCACTACCGCTACCGGTCCTATGTGCGCGAAATGCTGGCGGAGAAGAAAGATCCGTGGAGCTATCTCGACACAAGCGACCAGTGGCTCAAGATCGAACTAAAATCGAAGGCCGCCGAGATCGGTTTCTGGACGAATCCAGCCCCTTGATCTTGGTTTTGCGGGTCTCAAAGCCGTTCCCGGAGAGAGTTCATAACCCGGTCATCGTCAATCTAGCCAAGGCTCTGTCGCGAACTCGAAGCTGAGACGCGGAAATGGTTCTGCTCAGTTTTCACGCGGCCAGGATTTCAAACTGATCGACAAGTGACGGTGCGGAATTGTCTGCATACCTCGTTTGTCGTTTCCGCATTATGTGAACCATTTCCATGCCGCACAGGATAGTTGTTGCGCAGGTGATCGATTTGAAGCCGAGCATAGACCGGATCCGGCGCTTCACTCGACGATGGTCCTGTTCAATCCGCTTATTGAGGTATTGGCTCTGCCGGATGCGGATCGGCTTCAGTCGCCGTTGCGATTGGTCGCAAAGCCGGCTCTCGCCATCGCAGGCAATGATTGCTTCCCGGTTCGTCTGGCTACCGTCAATGACGATGCTATCTGGCCGGCCGTGACGTTTCAGCGCTTTGCGGACAAAGCGTTTGGCAGCCGGCAGGTCACGCTTCTCGCTGAAGAAGAACTCGACCGTGTCTGCCACGCTATCGACGGCGCGGTAGAGATACATCCAGAGACCGCGCACCCGGACATAAGTTTCATCAACGTGCCACTTGCCAGTGACCGGACGTTTCCTCCGGTTGAAGCGTTCGAGCAGCAGCGGCGCGAAATGAACGACCCAGCGATGGGTCGTGGAGTGGTCGACGCGAATTCCGCGCTCGGCCATCATCTCTTCCAGATCACGCAGGCTGAGATTGTAAGCCAGATACCAACGCGCGCACAGCAGGATTACTGATCGGTCGAAGTGACGGCCGTTGGACATCAACGAGCTCCCTGAAATGGAAGAGCCTTCATGCTCCAGCCAACGTCACCGTGCGGTTCGCCACAGAGCCGGCCGAACCGCCCGTCCAGCGGTTGACGTCATTCGACCGGTTCAAGAGCCGACGGCAGGCAAGGTTGTGGTGGTCCTCGCCCCCCGCGCCGGCCGCGGCCATCTGTTCACTCGCGGCCTTCCCAGCGAAACGCACCGCTATTTCGGTGCGTCCGGCGCGGGGCATGCTTGGCTCGCTCGGACCGTCGCCCAGTCAGCTCACTCCCTCCTCTGCGAGCGCCCGGATCACGGAAGGCATCGCCTTCATGCGATCCAGGCAGTTCTGCAAATTTTCCGGCAACTCGACGCCGCTTTTCGGCGCGACCATCAGCACCCAGAACAGATAGCAATCGGCGATCGTCATCTCGTTGCTCACCAGGAATGGCTTTTCTGCCATCTGATCGGCAAGGATGGCGAAGGCCTTCTTGAGCTTCTCGCGAGCGCGCTCCTTCTCCGGCTCGGGGAAATTCCTGAAGAACGGGTTGTAGCTTCCATGGATTTCGGAGGACATGAAGGCGAGCGCCTCGAAGGTCCGCCACCTGAGAGCGCTATCGCTGGGCAGGAGCTTGCCGCTCTGTTCCGCAATATAGGCCAGGATGACCTGGTTCTCCGTGAGGACCGTCCCATCGTCCATCTCGAGGGTCGGGATATAGCCCTTCGGATTGATCGACAGAAAATCCCGGCCATCCTCGGTCTCTTTTTCGCGGTTGATGCTGAGGAGTTTATAGGGGAGCCCGGCCTCGATGAGCGCTATGTGGTCGGCCAGGCTGCAGGCGGCGGGATAATAGAAGAGGTTCATGGTGGTCTCCGTGGGTGGACCAATCTCGACATTTCCAGGTCGGAGACAAGGTCTACAATGTTGACCACAGCCATTTATGGGACCAAAATGGAACCGTCAAAAGCATATTTTTAGGAGCAGGTCAGATGGATGTGACCGTCAAGCCCGCAGGAGCCGATTGCAAGGGTGTGAGCGAAATCCTCAGCCGCGTCGGCGACAAGTGGACGATCCAGGTGGTTGTCGTACTTCGCGCGGGTTCGCAGCGTTTCAATGCAATCAAGCGGCGCGTGGGCGGCATTTCGCAGCAAATGCTGACAAGAACGCTTAAGACACTGGAACGCGACGGCATGGTCGAACGCGCCGTTCGCCACAGCACACCGCCGCAGGTCGAATACACGCTGACACCGCTCGGACATTCCCTGTCGGACACCGCGCGGCATCTCGCCGATTGGGCGGCCGCCCATCGGGTAGAAATCGAGGACAACCGCCTTCATTACGACGCTCGTCAGCTTTGATGGTTCGCCAAATCCCGATCCTTGCGGTAGCGGCGGTTCTCAAAAACGCTCTCATGCAGATCGTGCAGACACCAATTCCATAATCCATTGTTATTTCAGGCGATGGAGCTAACCGTCCCGCGGTTCGAATCCGTTCAAGACCATAACGATATACATTTTGCATCGGATGGCGCCCTGCAGATGCCGAGATTCCTTCGCATCCGCCGTTGACGTGGGCGTATGTTGACCCGTTGAGAGCCAGCTAGTTCGGGCTCTCCAACTCCCAGCAGAATCGGTAACTATAACTAGATTTCCAAAATTGCTCTGACGTGATAAAACCTCTTCTATAGTTTGTAAAAGCAAAGGAAACGTCACCTGTCATGGCAACTGCTGTCGCCCAGCGATCTCGCGCACTCAACCTTCTAAAGACCCGGGGGATGCTCCGACTGAAGGACTTTGTCGCTGAAGGCATCGGCCCGGAGACGCTTGCCCGTCTTGTACGGGAGGAGGCGGTCATCCGCCCGGCACGAGGCCTCTATCAATTAGCCGACACCCAAGTTGAGGCTGCCCATACACTGGCTGAGGCGTCCGTTCTGGTTCCAAAGGGTGTGGTCTGCCTAACCTCGGCCCTCCAATACCACGAACTGACGCTGCAGATGCCGTCGGCTGTATGGATGGCGATCGACCGTACTGCCTGGCGGCCAAAGATCGATTATCCCCCTATTCGGTTCGTGCGCTTCACGAGATCGGCACTGACCGAAGGGGTCGAGCGTCACCGCATCGAGAATGTTGACGTTCCCATCACCGATCCGGCGAAGACAATTGTCGATTGCTTTCGCTACCGAAACAAGATCGGCCTCGACGTCGCAATGGAGGGGCTGCGAGAAGGTCTCCGCCGTCGCCGATGCAAGCCGGATCAACTCTGGCATTACGCGCGCAACGCACGGGTCTGGTCGGTCATGCGTCCCTACGTCGAAGCAATGGTGTCCAATGCCGCGTGAGCCTCGCAACATCGGCGCATCAGTGCGAGCGCGGCTCCTCGATCGGGCGCGTGCCGAGCGATCGGATTTCCAGATTCTCCTGACGCGATATGCGCTCGAGCGTCTGCTCTATCGGCTAGGCGCGTCGCCGCACCGCGACCGCTTCATCCTCAAGGGTGCGATGCTCTTCGTGACCTGGGTCGCCAATCCGTTTCGACCTACGCGCGATCTGGATCTGCTTGGCCTCGGTGATAGTGACACCGAGGCCATTGCCGAAACCTTCCGGACCATTTGTGCGCAGCCGGTCGCCGATGACGGTGTGATGTTTGATGTCTCCGGGCTGATCGCGGCTCCGATCCGTGAGGGGGTGGAATATGGTGGCGTGCGGGTTCGCACAACGGCAACCATCGCCGGGGCGCGTATTCCGATCCAGGTCGACATTGGTTTCGGCGACGCAGTTACACCTGCGGCCGTCGAGATCGACTATCCCACCCTGCTGGACGCCCCAACGCCGCGCCTTCGCGCATATCCGGTCGAAACGGTGGTGGCCGAGAAATTCGAAGCGCTCGTAACGCTCGGCGTGGCCAATAGCCGACTCAAGGATTTCTATGATCTCTGGGTGATCTCCCGAACATTCGAGCTGCGTCGGACCGCTCTTGTCGAGGCAATTCAGCGGACCTTCGAACGACGCGGAACAGCCCTCCCATCCGTTGTTCCCGTCGGTCTGACTGATGAATTCGCAAAAGTATGGGCCGCACAATGGCGCGCCTTCCTAGGCCGGGACCGGATGGCAGCCGCACCAGATGCTTTCACCGCTACCGTCGCCCATCTTCGCCTCTTCTTGATGCCGCTGGTCGTCGGTTTGAAGGGAGAACGAATTTGGCCGCCGAGCGGGCCGTGGTCGCCGGGAGCAACAATCGATGAGGCATAGCAGAACGATGAAATTACTCTATTCCGCATGGCGTGCTTGACGAAGAAAAGAGCCGTGATCGCGCTTGGGGGAAGTATGGATAAGAAGCATCAAATTTTGCGCTTGTTCGTGCGCCTTCCAGCGACCTGCCGATTGAATTTGCGCACTGAGCACGACGCTGGCTTGTCTTAGGATGTCGAGTTCCGGCTCGACAGCGAGCCGCATCTACCTTCCAATAGTAAATTCTTCCATCGAAACCGCGTTCGAAGTGGACGATCGATCACGGACACAAACAATATTGGTATGTCTTTGTCTTTCAATAGACCATTAAATCTATAGGGTATTAGTATAACTCGGATAGGGAAAACCGATATGACATTGTCCAACGCCGCGAACGAAGCGGTCAAATTCGCTTATTGGGTGCCAAATGTTTCGGGCGGCCTGGTGATCTCGAACATTGAGCAGCGCACGAGCTGGACGATCGAGTATAACAGAAAGCTCGCCCAGATCGCGGAAGCCAGCGGTTTTGAGTATGCCCTGAGCCAGATCCGTTTCACGGCCGGTTACGGCGCGGAATTCCAGCACGAATCCGTTGCCTTCAGCCATGCGCTGCTGGAATCGACGACCACACTCAAAGTCATCGCGGCGCTTCTTCCCGGACCGTGGAACCCGGCCCTTGCGGCCAAGCAGATCGCGACGATCAATCACCTGACCAACGGGCGCGTTGCCGTCAACATCGTCAGCGGCTGGTTCCGTGGTGAGTTCGCGGCGATCGGCGAGTACTGGCTCGACCATGACGAACGCTATCGCCGCTCGGAAGAATTCATTCGCGCACTTCGCGGCATCTGGACCGAAGACAACTTCACCTTCCGCGGCGACTTCTATCGCTTCAACGAATATTCGCTGAAGCCGAAGCCGATCGATCCGCAGCCGGAGATTTTCCAGGGCGGCTCTTCGCGGGCAGCGCGCGATATGGCGGCGCGCGTATCCGACTGGTATTTCACCAACGGCAATACGCCGGCCGAGATCCGCAAACAGGTCGACGATATCCAGTCGAAGGCCAGAGAGAACGGCCATTCGGTGCGCGTCGGCGTCAACGCCTTCGCCATCGTCCGCGAGACGGAAGAAGAGGCAAAAGCGGTGCTCGCCGAGATCATCGAGAAAGCCAATCCGGATGCGGTGAAGGCCTTCGGTCATGAGGTAAAGAATGCCGGCAAGGCGTCGCCGGAAGGCGAGGGCAACTGGGCAAAATCCTCCTTTGATGATCTCGTTCAGTACAATGACGGCTTCCGCTCAAACCTCATCGGCACGCCGCAGCAGGTTGCAGAACGCGTCGTCGAGCTGAAGCGGGCGGGGGCGGATCTGATCCTGCTCGGCTTCCTGCACTTCCAGGAAGAGGTCGAATATTTCGGCAAGCATGTGATCCCGCTGGTCCGTGAACTCGAAGAAGCCGGTAGCAGGCAGGCGGTGGCGGCCGAGTAGAGGCCAGCCACGCCCTCAGCACATCTCGCAAGAGACCGATCATTAGAGCGTGGGCTGGAGGCGGTCCACGCAACGGGAAACTGCGTGCCGTGTTCGCGCGCCGCCAGCCGTATGGAGGATAGAGAATGCCCGCCGCAAGTTATTCCTTCGACGTGGTGGCAACTAGTGCAGCGCTGCAGGATGCCGTCGAAAAGATCGGCCGCGGCTCTTCTCCGCCCGTGGACGAAAAGAGCGTGTTGAACGCGTCTGAAGATACCAGCGGCTTGGCATTGCACGGGATCAGCCTGTCGTTCGGTGGTGTTGCGGCCCTCGTTGACGTTGATCTCTCGGTCAAGCCCGGTGAGATCCGTGCGATCATCGGGCCGAATGGGGCCGGCAAGAGCTCGCTGATCAACGTCATCAGCGGCGTCTATCGCTCCGACCGCGGTCATGTACGCATCGGCTCCACCTCATATCGGCATGTGCCGACCGAAAGGCTGGCATCCCTCGGCGTGAGCCGAACCTTTCAGAACCTCGCCTTGTTCAAAGGCTTGAGCGTCATCGACAATGTTGTTGCCGGTCTGGCGCATCGGGTGCGCTCGACCTTCGCCGAGCAGGTTCTGGGTCTTGCCCGGGCGCGCCGGGAAGAGGCCGATACGCGCGAACGGGCAATCCGCATCCTTGAATTCCTTCATCTTGATCATGTCGGCGACCGCTTGGCGGGAACGCTGCCCTATGGCTTGCAAAAGCGCGTCGAGCTTGCACGCGCCCTGGTGGCGCAGCCGAAGATCCTGCTTCTGGACGAACCGATGGCGGGCATGACGGCGACGGAGAAGAATGACATGGCGGATTTCATTCGCGCCGCCCGCGATCAATACCAAACGACGGTGATCCTCATCGAGCACGATATCGGCGTGGTCATGCAGCTCTCCGACCGGATCGCCGTGCTGGATTACGGCCGTAAGATCGCCGACGGGACGCCGGATGAGATCCGCACCGACCAGCGCGTCATCGATGCCTATCTCGGCGTTGCGCCGGAAAACGAAGACAGGGAGGGCATCTGATGGCGGATTTCGACTGGTCGTTTTTCATCGAGGTGCTGGTCGGCGGCCTGCTGTCCGGCGTCATGTATTCGTTGGTCGCGATCGGCTTCGTGCTGATCTACAAGACCTCGGGCGTACTCAATTTCGCCCAGGGCTCGATGCTGCTGTTTGCGGCGCTGACTTTCGTCAGCCTCGTCGAGCGCGGCGTACCCTTCGCATTGGCCTTCGTTATCACCTTCGCGGCGATGGTGCTGATCGGCATTGCCATCGAACGCACCGTGCTGCGCCCGCTGACCAACAAGCCGCCGATCACGCTGTTCATGGCGACGCTCGGGCTTTCCTACATCATCGAGGGCGCCGCCCAATTGATCTGGGGCACGCAGGTCCATGGGCTTGATCTTGGGATCGAGGATGTACCCTTCGAGGTTGGCGGCGTGTTGATCAGCCAGTTCGACATCTTCGCCGCCGCCGTTGCCGCCGGAATGGTGGCGCTGCTGTCAATCTTCTTTCGCTACACGCGGGTCGGTCTCGCATTCAGGGCCGTGGCGGACGATCAGTTTGCTGCCCTTGCCGTCGGGCTGAAACTGCCCTGGATCTGGGCGACGGTTTGGGCAACTGCCGGCATTGTCGCGCTTGTTGCGGGCCTGCTCTGGGGCGCGCGGCTCGGCGTGCAGTTCTCGCTGTCGCTGGTGGTGCTGAAAGCGCTTCCCGTCCTCGTGCTCGGCGGCTTCGATTCCATCCTGGGCGCGATCGTCGGAGGCCTGCTGATCGGTGCAACCGAGAAGCTCGCGGAAGTCTATATCGGCGAATATTTCGGCGGCGGCATCGAAAGCTGGTTTGCCTATGTCGTGGCGCTCGCCTTCCTGCTCATCCGCCCCTCCGGTCTTTTCGGGCAAAAGCTCGTGGAAAGGGTCTGACCATGGCCGTCGTCACCGCAGATCTGCATTCCACGCAAACGTCCCATCGTTGGCTGGCGCCGGCAGCCCTGATTGCGGTTGCCTATGTCGTCGTGCCGTTCATCGGCTCGACCTATCTCTACGAGGCGATCCTCGTGCCGTTCCTGGCGCTCAGCCTGGCGGGCGTCGGCTTGAACCTGCTCACCGGCTATGCCGGTCAGGTCTCTCTTGGAAGTGCAGCCTTCATGGCTGTCGGCGCTTTTGCTGCTTATAATTTCAATCTGCGTGTCGATGGCCTGCCGCTGATCATCAGCATTCTGCTCGCCGGTCTCTGCGCGGCGGCTGTCGGCATCGTCTTCGGCCTGCCGAGCCTCCGGTTGAAAGGCTTCTATCTTGCCGTCTCGACACTTGCCGCCCAGTTCTTCGTGCAATGGGCACTGACCAAGTTCAGCTGGTTTTCCAACGACTCGGCTTCCGGCGTCATCGATGCGCCGCCGCTGACGCTGGTGGGCGTGGAGTTCACAGGTCCGGTCGGGCGCTATCTGTTTTCGCTCACGATCGTCGTGGTGCTCACCTTCCTTGCCCACCGGCTGGCGACTTCGCAGATCGGCCGCAACTTCATCGCGGTCAGGGACAATGAGACGGCGGCGCGGATCATCGGCGTACCCGTGCTGAAGACCAAGCTGCTGGCCTTTGCGATTTCCTCCTTCATCGTTGCGGTCGCAGGCGTTCTCTGGGCTTTCGCCTATCTGCGGACCGTGGAGCCAGCCGGTTTCAATCTCGATCGCTCGTTCCAGATCCTGTTCATCATCATCATCGGCGGGCTCGCCTCGACGCGGGGAGCATTTTTCGGTGCGGCGCTGATCGTCGTCTTCCCGCTCATCCTGTCTCGTCTCGGCTCCTTCCTGCTTGGCGAGTTGTTCGATTCCGGCGTGCTCGACATGAGCCAGCGCATCGTGCTCGGCGCGCTGATCATCCTGTTTCTGATCCTCGAACCGGACGGGCTTTCCTCGCTCTGGGGCAAGATCCGAAGGCGGCTCGGCTCCGCCGTCAGCAGGGCCGCCTGAGTCAAGCTGGAGCGTGAGCTCCCAAGACCAACAAACGCATCATTCATTCAAACCAGATCCGGTCTTCGCGCCGGACAACACCGGGGGTGTATCCAAATGACTATGCTTGCGAAACTCAAAGCCGCTGTCTTCGCGGCCGGCCTGGCCGTTTCGGTCGCCATACCGGCGGCGCATGCGGACGAACAATATTTCCCGCTGCAGAGCTACCGCGTCGGACCCTATGCGGCTGGCGGCACCGGTTTCTTCGGCGGCTTCATCGACTACCTCAACCTGATCAACACGCGTGACGGCGGTGTCAACGGCGTCAAGCTGACCTGGTCGGAAGCGGAGACCCAGTATGAGGTCGAGCGCGGCGTCGAGGCCTATGAGCGCCTGAAGAGCAATCCGAACATCGCCGCCTGGAACCCGCTTTCCGTTGGCATCGCCTATGCCATGATCGACCGTATCACCCAGGACAAGGTGCCACTGATCACCATCAATCACGGCCGCACGGATTCCACCGACGGCCGTGTCTTCCCCTATGTCTTTCCGCTGCTTCTCAACCCCTATAGCGAGACTTCGGGCATCGTAAACTACATCGCCTCCAAGCTCGGCGGCGTCGACAAGCTCAAGGGCAAGAAGATCGTCGTGCTCTATCACGGCTCGCCTTACGGCAAGGAAACCATTCCGATCTACGAACTTCTGTCGCAGAAATACGGCTTCGACCTGCAGCAGATTGAAGTGCCGCATCCAGGCAATGAGCAGCAGGCGCAGTGGTTGACGATCCGTCGCGCCAAGCCCGACTACGTCGTTCTGCGCGGCTGGGGCGTCATGAACCCGGTTGCCCTGAAGACGGCTGCCAAGACCGGATTTCCGGTCGACCATATCATCGGCAATGTCTGGTCGAACTCGGAAGAAGATGTGATCCCGGCGGGCGATGCGGCCAAGGGATACACCGCGATTACGACACAGGCCTCCGGTACGGAGTATCCGATCGTCCAGGAGATCGTGAAGACCCTCTATGACAACGGCAAGGGCAATCTCGAGGACAAGAAGCGCATCGGCTCGGTCTATCACAATCTCGGTATCGTCAACGGCATCCTGAACGTCGAGGCGATCCGCATCGCGCAGGGCAAGTTCGGACACCGCACGCTGACCGGCGACGAAGTTCGCTGGGGTTTCGAGCACTTGCAGCTCGATCGCGCCCGCGTCGAAGCGCTTGGCGCCAAGGGCCTGTTCCACTCGATCAACGTCACCTGGGACAATCACGAGGGCAATGGCTACGTGACCTTCCAGCAGTGGGACGGCAAAAAATGGAACGTCGTCTCCGATTGGATCGCGCCGGACTGGGCGCTGCTGCGTCCGATCATCGAAAAATCCTCCGAGGCCTATGCCAAGGAAAAGGGCATCAAGTTGCGCACGTCTGAAGACGCGCAGACCGTGACGAACTGAGCCCTGTGGCCGGGTATCGGCAAGCGGCGGTTCACCCGTTCCTTGTTGGTGCCCGGCTGCCCCGCAAACCACACAGAGATCGGGTGGACCATGGCTGGAAAAGACGTCCTTTTGAGCGTCGATGGCATCAAGGCGACCTACAACGGAGCGATCACCGCGCTCCACGGCGTCAGCTTCACGCTGCATCGCGGCGAGATTCTTGCCCTGCTCGGTGCCAATGGCGCCGGCAAGACGACGACGTTGAAAGCCATTTCGAACCTGCTTCCGGCCGAACGCGGTGAAATCACCGCCGGCAGCATCCTTTATGAAGGCCGTGATGTCACGACGGCGACGCCGGCTCAGCTTGTGCGCGCCGGTCTGGTGCAGGTGCTGGAAGGCCGGCACTGCTTCCGCAATCTGACCATCGAGGAGAACCTTGTTTCCGGCGGTCTCGGCCGCAGCGGTTCGCGTGCGGAGATCGCCTTCGATCTGGAGAAAATCTACGCGCTTTTCCCCCGGCTGAAGGAAAAGCGCCGCGCTCTGGCGGGCCTCACCTCCGGCGGCGAGCAGCAGATGACGGCGATCGGCCGCGCACTGATGTCGCGTCCGGCCCTGCTGGTCCTCGACGAACCTTCCATGGGGCTTGCGCCGATCGTCGTACAGGACATTTTCAAGACGCTGCGGCGGCTGAATGTTGAGACCGGCCTTTCTATTCTGCTCGCGGAGCAAAATTCCGCGATCGCGCTACGTTATGCCGACCGGGCGATCGTCCTCGAAAGCGGGGTCGGCGTGCTTTCGGGAGAGGCAACCGAGCTGCGCCAGCGCGACGACGTCAAGGCGTTCTATCTCGGCCAGAAACCGGCTCCCGCGCCCGCCTTCACGCCAACAAGCCTTCCAGCCGCTTGACCGTCCATCTTCAACGAGGAGAAATCAGCATGACGCTTTCACAGGTTAATACCAAAAACGCGGTCGAAACCGTGCCAGGGGTGCCCCGTCCGACCCAGTCTGCCCACATCATCAAGGATGATGCTGAGGCGATTGCCGTCGCCAAGGGGCTTGCCGCCGAGTTCATCAAGGAGTCGGCCAAGCGTGACCGCGAGCGGATCTGGCCGATTGCCGAGCTGGATGCCTTTTCTCAAAGCGGCCTCTGGTCCATCAATGTGCCCAAGGCGTTCGGAGGCCCGGAGGTATCCTACGCCACGCTTGCCAAAGTGATCGAGATTATATCGGCAGCGGACTCCTCGATTGGCCAGATCGCCCAGAACCATCTGGGCGTGGTCGCTGCCATCAGGACGGTATCGGATCCCGAGCAGCAGAAGCTTCTTTTCGCCGAGGTTCTGAAGGGCACGCGCTTCGGCAATGCCTTCTCCGAGTTCGGCTCGAAGCGGGCGGTCGATTTCGAAACGCGCTTCACCGATGCCGGCGACCATGTCGTCGTCAACGGGCGCAAGTTCTATTCCTCCGGCGCTCTGCTTGCCCATCTCGTGCCGATTGTGGCGCTCGATGACGAGGGGCGGGCCTGGTATGCGATCGCGCAGCGTGATGCGCCCGGTCTCGCCGTCATTGATGATTGGTCTTCGTTCGGCCAGCGCACGACGCTCTCTGGCACCGTGCTGCTCGATAACGTCAAGGTGCCGAAGACGCATCTCGTGCCGGGATATAAAGGATATGAGGTGCCAACGGCCGATGGCGCGATCTTTCAGATCATCCAGGTCGCGGTCGATACCGGTATCGCACAGGCAGCTATCGACGAGACGGTCGCCTTCGTGCGCACCAAGAGCCGAGCCTGGGTGGATAGCGGGGTGGAGAATGCCTGGGACGATCCCTATACGATCCAGGCGGTCGGCGACCTGACACTACGGCTCCATGCTGCGCAAGCGCTTCTGGAGAAGGCCGGCTACGCAATCGACCGGGCGGTGCTGAACCCGACAGCCGACACGGTGGCCGAAGCGCAGATTGCTACCGCGGAAGCCAAGGTGCTTTCGACCGAAATCGCAATTGCGGCCACCAACAAGCTATTCGAGCTGGCGGGTACCCGCTCCACGCTCGCCGAACACAATCTCGACCGCCATTGGCGCAATGCCCGCACGCACACATTGCACGATCCGGTGCGGTGGAAATATTCGATCCTCGGCAAGTTCTTCCTGAATGGCGAAAAACCGCCGCTCCACGCCTGGAGCTAGTTTCGAGCGCAAAGCTGGCTCTCCTGTGCAAATCGGAGGAGAGCCACAAATCCTTGCAGATACGGTCTCCCGCGCGGATCTGACGCGCTGGAATTACAGCTGGACGACTTCTGAGGAGAATTCAGGGGATATTATGCAATAGACTGTGCAATGCGCTCTGGTTCGATCCCCATCAAGAGCTTAGATAGCCCGCAACGCACTTGGCCAAGCGATCACCGATCCACTTCTGGAAGTTCTCGATGGGTTATTGGAAGGCGCGCCGGCAAAATAGAGCGTGGTATTTGATTGCATCGTTTGCGACACCAGCCGATCGTCTCGCAAGGAACGACAACGCCGCGTTCGAGCATTAATTCTTCGACTTCGCGAAGGCTGACATTGAAGCGGAAATAGAGCCAAATCGCACGCGCGACAGTCTCGATTGGCGTAAGGCGCAACCAGGGGCGCCTTAGGAAACAGCCATCGTCGCGCTTGCCGGGAAAGCTGCTCGTCGCGATGTGGAAATATGTGACGGCGGGCGTTGAAATCGAGGTTTCCGTCATGAAGGCTGTTTAACGAGACCCCATACCGACATCTCATCCCTCGAGGCCTGATCAGCCTCGGCGGATCCAGAAGGCCAACTGAGATCCTAGCTGGCTTTGACGCCGCATCAAAGACGGGTCTCGCCGTTCGGGCCGAGGCCGCCGCTGCCGCGGGGTCGCCAGCCTCATGCGGCCGGCAGCGCGCTGATTGGGATGTCGTCGCTCTCGTCGCCGCGCTCGAAAGCCGTTTGGTCGGCGAGTTGGCGGAGTTGGTTGAAGTCGGCCGGGCCGTCGAAGGAGGTGCCGCCGAGGCGGATGGCGACGGAAAGCGGCGCGCCGTCGGCGCTGAAGGTGGCGGCGGAGACGCGCGTGCGGATGCGGGTGCCGATGTCGCGGGCGTCCTCGACCGTGGCGCCAGGTAGGAAGATGTCGAGTTCGTTGGTCGCAAGCCGCGCCACAAGATCGTCACGACGAACCGAGGACTGGATGATCGAGGCAAGCGATTGCATCACGGTGTCGGCCCATTGCGGACCGTAACGGCGGCCGATGTCGTCGAGCGTATCGACGATGACTGCGATGACGATGCCGCCGGTATCGGTGGTGGCATGCTTGCGCCGGTCGATAAAGTGCTCGACGGCCGCGGCAAAGGCGGTGCCGTTCAGCGTCTTCGTCACGCTGTCGTAGCGCGCCGCCTGGGTGACGTTTTCCTGCATCTTGCGGACGACGCCGTTGTTGAGCTGCAAGGCAAAAAGCAGCGGAAAGGACACAAATGCGGAAATAAGTGCTGCACCGACAAATCCGACCAAAAATGGTCGATCCGGCATCAATAGGTTTAATATAAGTAAAAGACCAACGGAACCGACTACGGCGAACAGCGCGCCGAGCGTGGCCCTCCGCAGGGCTTTGAAAATGGTGGCGGAGGGATGTCGCTGTTGTCGAATCATATCGGAGTCGTACCCGTTCTTAGTGCTGTGTCAGCTAAACAGACGCCCCAAAAAACCGGCTTAAGAAATCCTGTAAAATTTGTTGCTTTGCACAGTTGTTTTCACGAATTAACTGTCTTCGAACGAATATCCGGAACCGTTCTTTGAGCTTGGTGCCCGGTTTGCGACAGAAGCCCAGCGCTTCATCTCAATCCATGGGGGTCACGATGCCGATAGGTAAAATAAGCAATTGTTTTCGCTGCAGTGTCTGGGGTCATTACTTGATGCTTACTCACACCTCGCGGCGCAAATAAGTGATGATCAGGAGTATGGAAATGAGAGAAATTGCATGGGGAAATGACGACGACGGGATGCTTCTTGGGGCCAGAGCCCACGACGCAAGATTGATTTCGTTGGATTTTGTGAACCATCGTCAGCTCCTTTTAACTTTACGGAGGGCTGATGGAACGGAAGTAAAACTCTCATATGAGGGAGTTCAGGAAATTTCCCTAGGGCAAATTTGGGATGATTCGATAGTCAACGCCATTTTCATCTGGAGTGTTGAAAATGTGCCATCTTCGCAGTCGGTAGATGCGGGATGGAATGCCTTGTTTCAAGGGCGGGCAGGCCTTCAGTATTTTAAGGAGGACATAAGGAAAATAATTGATCGAGATAGGTCACAGTTTTTGTCCGTCATCGGCTTCGTTCATGGCACATCGACTGCGGTGGTTTGCAAGACGCTGCGCATCGCAGAAGCTTAAGCAATCAGCAGCCTGATCTAATGTGGCGGCATCGACAATCGACCTTTCATCGTTATTTTCCGGGGATTCCGCCCCTCGGCTGGAGATTGCGTAGCTCTTTTGCGTCTAGATGGTTACGGTTCTACGCGCATCCATCTGGAGATCGTCCAATCACGGCACGGGGCGAAAGAGAAGAAATGCTTCGGCGTTTCGATGCGATCGGGTCGTCGCTCTTTGGTACGAATGACTTGTCGATTTTGGTATTTGCGCCGGTCATCAAGTACGATGGGGAACGTGGACGTTATCACCCTGACGCAATGTCCTCCGTTGGATTGAAGTTGGTGGACGCTGACGTCACAGACGAAGAGGATGGCAAGGGTGTCACGTTTGACCTTTACGGCGGCGTCAAACAGATCAATAGCTCAGAAATCGAGCTCCTCGTAGCGGCCATCATGCGAGACGAGATCATGCAGACGGTCATGATAGCTCACAACGGAAATGTAATTGCTCCTTACGAAGGTGGCTTTGACATATTTTCGGATCGAGTAGAAGAAATTGACAGGCTGCGCGGTCTATTTCCGACCTGGTTGTCCGACCGTTCTGATGTACGCATCCGAGCTGGGCCGCCTTGAGAGGTGTGCGGAAAAATAGCTGACTGCCTGTATGGACATCTATACTCACAGTCAGTCTGCTGGCCGCCTCGATATCGTCGATACCGGTCGACGTCGGCGGTTTAGCAATGCCGTCAAACTCCGGATTGTCGCGGAGAGCCTGCTTGAGCCGGGCCGTTGTTCGGAAACGGCACGTCGTCACGGAATATCGCGATCACAGCTCTATGAGTGGCGTCGCCTCGCGCGAGCTGGCAAGCTTGGAGAGGTTGAAGTCGTCGATCAGGTTGCAGGGTTTATCCCGGCCATCGTCACGCCGGACCCTGTTGGTAGTCTGCGTAATAGCGCCTCACCGTCAGATGGCCGGATCGAGGTTGTCAGCGCGAACGGTCGGCGGGTGATCGTCGACCAGAATGTCGATGTCGATTTGATGCTGCGGATTGTTCGTGGTCTGGAAACGCTTCGATGAACGTGTTGCCAATGGGATCGGGCGTTAAGGTCTGGCTGGCGACGGGTCATACGGATATGCGATGTGGGTTCCCGTCTCTCGCGCTTCGGGTGCAGGAAGTCTTGAAGCAGGAGCCGCTAGGCGGTCATCTATTCTGCTTCAGGGGTCGCCGTGGTGACCTGATAAAATTGATTTGGCATGATGGCCAAGGCGCATGCTTGTTCACGAAAAAATTGGAACGCGGCCGGTTCATCTGGCCGAATGTGGAGGGTGGTGCGGTGGCGATCTCGCCCGCTCAGCTTTCTTATTTGCTGTCCGGAATTGACTGGCGAGCCCCTCAGGAAACGTGGCGTCCGACACGGGTTTGAGCGTCTCTTTGCATTGAATTCATTGGAGAAATATGCTCTTGTAACAGCATGTCGTTGCCGCCACTTTCCCTTCCCGACGATCTTGCCAGCGCCCACGCCGCGCTGCTGGTAGAGCGCGAGGCGCGGTTACGGGCGGAGGCAGAAGCCAGCAGCGCCAAGGCCAAGCTTTCCAGCATTGAAGCCCTCAACGCCCATCTGCAATTGCTGATCGCCAAACTGGAGCGCGACAAGCATGGTCCCGGCCGGGAGCGCACGCAGCGACTGATCGACCAGATGGAACTGCAACTCGAGGAACTGGTTGCCGACGCGACCGAGGACGAGCTCGCTTCACAAGCGTCTGCCGCCAAAACCCGAGATGTCCACGCCTTCACCCGCAAGCGGCCGGTGCGTAAGCCCTGGCCAGAGGATATCGTGCGCGAACGCGTCGTCGTCGAAGCGCCGGTTGCCTGCACCCACTGCGGGAGCGAACGACTGTCGAAGCTGGGCGAGGATAGCACCGAGACGTTGGAAGAGATCCCGCGCCGCTTCAAGGTCGTTGAGACCGTGCGAGAAAAATTTACCTGCCGGGATTGTGGCTGTATCAGTCAGGCGCCGGCACCTTTCCATGCCACGCCACGCGGCTTCCTCGGTCCCAACCTGCTCGCCACCATTGTCTTCGACAAATTCTCCGAGCATCAACCGCTTAACCGCCAGAGCCGGCGCTTTCGCAGCGAGGGGATCGATCTGTCCACGCAGACGCTCGCTGATCAGGTTGGCTACGTCAGCGCCGCCGTCAAGCCGCTCTTCGACATGATCGAGACCCATGTGTTTGCCGCCGAGCGCCTCCACGGCGACGACACCACCATCCCTATCCTGGCGAAAGGGCAATGCACGACGGGGCGCATCTGGACCTACGTTTGCGACGACAGGCCCTTCGGGGGACAGTCACCGCCGGCCGCCGTCTTCTACGCCTCCAGCGATCGGCGCGGCGAGCATCCTCAAAAGCATCTGGTCGAGTTCACGGGCATCCTGCAGGCCGACTGCTATAATGGCTTTTATCCGCTCTTCGATCGGACGAAGAAGCAGATCCCGGTGACGCCGGCCTTCTGTTTTGCCCATGCGCGAAGGAAGTTCTTCGAGCTAGCCGATGTCTCTCGGAGTGCCCGTCGAGGAAAGGGCCTGAGACCTGTCTCAGCGACGGCACTGGAGGCCGTCAGGCGTATCGATGCGTTGTTCGTCATCGAGCGCGAGATCAATGGCAAGAGCGCCGAAGAGCGTCGTGCCGTTCGTCAGGAAAAGAGCAAGCCGCTACTGATCGAACTGGAAGCGCGGCTCAGGCTCGAACTTGAGGGCCTGTCGCGATCATCACCGGTGATCGAGCCGATCAACTACATGCTGTCTCGCTGGGCTGATTTTGCCAGATACGCTGACGATGGCCGAATTTGCATGACGAATAACGCGGCCGAGAGAGCGCTACGCGGAGTTGCATGCGGCAGAAAAAACTGGAGCTTCGCCGGTTCCCAGCGCGGCGCAGACCGAGCTGCCATCATGCTGACGCTGATCACCACCGCTCGCCTCAACGACGTCGATCCAAAGGCATGGCTGGCCGACGTTCTGACCCGGATCGCCGATCTGTCCGTCTCCCGCCTGCATGAACTGTTGCCGTGGAACTGGAAAGCCATCCGTGCCAAGGCTATTGCGGCTGCCGCGTAAACAGCGTTTGGAACAGCTCTTCCGATCGGCGCAGACCCTCATCCGTCAGGACCAACGACTTCGACTTGTTTACGGGGTCACAGATCAGCCCCTTCTGGTGCAGCCGATCGGTCGTCGTCCAGTCAAACCCCTTCCACGCGCAGCGCTCGTTGTGCAGCGTCAACCAGAGCAGCGCCAGAACCGCGTCATCGATCCTGTCTTCGTCAATCTCCATCCCGCCAGCTTATCACGCGAGTGCTTCTCTGTCCCTGCGGTTCGGCTCGGATGCGTACGTTCTGATGGACTCTAATGGGGGAGAACAGGCTTTACGTCGAGATTGATGTCAAGTTGTCAGTCTCGTAGGGGTCGTTTGCGGGAGGGGGCGAAATCCTACGCTAAGTAGAGGATATGCTTCCAATCTTGCGGGTTTTCAAGGTGATGTCATGTCTGGATGGCGCCCGTTTGGCAATGTGATTTTGGCCGGTGTTTGAGCTTTGCGGGTCGGGTGCAGACATGACATCACCCCTGTCGGTCCTGTCGGCGCAAATTTGCTTCTATAAGTCTGAGCATTGCGTCCTAAACCAGGCGACCGCGTCATGCGTCTCTGTCCGATCCGGCGTTAAGGGCACCAGATAGAAGGCTCCGGGAGCTTGTATCTCGGGGCCGGGCACCGCAATCAGTCCTTCCGCATATGGATCGCCCCCATCCAAAACCTTCCAGACAAGGACGACGCCTTGTCCTTGCTGTGCCGCCACGATCGCATCATGGTATCGGCTGACGGAAAGGGAAGGCGGCGGCAGGTGTCTGTCTCCTAGTGCTGCCCGTCCCCAGTCTTCCCAACTGATCCAGTGAGGGCCTGGTGTGTCGTAGTGGATGAGAGGAGAGGCCGCGACGTCGCCCTCCGTCGCGATCGGGTGGTGTTTGAGAAATTCCGGCGACGCCATTGCGAGAACGTGCGCGCCGAACAGGCGGATCGCTGATGGCTCCTCCCGCAATCCCGGTGCATAGCGGATTATCAAGTCCGCACTCTTCGTTTTTGCATCCGTCAATTCGTCATATGCGATGACACGCAGAGTGACATCGGGATTCGTGTTCCGAAAATCGGCCATTCGTGGCATCAGCCAGAACCGCGACAAAGAAGCGGACAACATTACGGTAAGCGGCTTTCGCTCCTGCTTCCCGATATCGGACATGGTATCAGCGATTGAGGATAGTGCGGCATGCGCACTTACGGACAGCCGCTGTCCTGCCGCTGTCAACTCCACATTGCGGTTACCACGGGTGAACAATCTGGTACCGAGGCGTTCCTCAAGCAGCGAAATTTGCTTGCTGACCGCAGCTTGGGTGACACCGAGCTCGTCCGCAGCCGACGTGAAGCTGCGGAGCCTTGCAGCGGCCTCGAAGGCAAAAATGGTGGCCAGCGGGCCGATCTGGGCGCGGAGCGTTCGCATAACTTCAGGATATGTCTAAAGAGAAAATTTGTCCAGTTGTCAAACCCTGCAATGAGCGGCACTCATCGTTGTTATTGCCGCGATTGGAGCGGTTTGCTTTTCATCGGAGACGTCCATGAACGCTGACAACACTTCGTCGATCACTGATCTGGTGACGCATTATCGCCGGGGATATACATTGCCTGCCCCGTTTTATACCCGGCAGGATCTGTACGGCGTCGATCTCGATGTGTTCTTTCACAAGCACTGGATTCTGGCCGGCGTGACGGCGGATATTCCCGAGCCAGGAGATGTCCGCAAGCTCGATATCGGGACGACGTCCATCCTCTTGCTGCGCGACGATGACATGCAGGTCCGCGCCTTCCACAATGTCTGTCGCCATCGCGGCGCGCGGTTGGTCGGCGAAGACAAGACGTCAGTAGGACGGCTCGTCTGTCCCTATCACCAGTGGTCCTATGACCTGAACGGCGACCTTGTGCACGCAGCGCATATGGGTAAGGAGATGGACCGCGCCTGCCACGGGCTAAAGCCGGTCAATCTGCGGGTGATCGGCGGACTTGTGTTCCTATGCATCGACGAAAACGCTCCATCGGACATCGATGATATTTCACGTATTCTCGGCGAGCGCCTCGAACCCTACGACTTGGGGAATGCCCACGTGGCGCTGGAAAAAACCATCGTTGAGCCGGGCAACTGGAAGCTCAGTGTCGACAACAATCGCGAGTGCTACCACTGCGAGGGTTCTCATCCCGAACTACTAAACACCTTTGTCGGCATGGATATCGGCTTTGATCCTGATGAAGTCGGCGAGGAAGAAAAGGACGAATATACTAGGCATTGCGAGATCGCCAGTTCGCAGGTTGCGGTATGGGAGGGCCAAGGCTTCCCCTCGCGGAAGGTCGAGCATTACGAGGGGTTTGCGACCCTCTTTAGAACAGAGCGTTTTATGATCGCGGGCGCAGGCGAATCCCATACGATAGATGGTTCTGCGGCATGCCGGAAGCTTCTGGGTCGGTTGACCGATCCGCGCTTTGGCGACATGCATTTGCATACCCATAATTCGTGGTCCCATTTCTTTGCCGATCACGCTGTCATAAGCTGGATCATCCCTCTTGCCCCTGATCGCACGGAACTGCGCACTATCTGGCTGGTGAACAAGGACGCTCGCGAGGGCGTCGACTACGATTTCGATCGTTTGACAGAAGTCTGGCTTGCGACCAACCAGCAGGACGCCGATCTTGTGACGATCGCCCAACAGGGCGTCGCATCGACGGGCTATCAACCGGGACCCCTCTCCGCATTTTGCGAAACCGCGGTCGATCGCAACATTGCCTGGTATATCGAACGGCTTCAGAAACATGGGTTTGGCGCGTGAACACACCCTCCCCCCTATCGGAAGCCGGCGAGTTTCGTCTGGAATGCATTGGCGTTCGGCAGGAAACGCACGTAGCGAAGACCTATCTCTTCGCCCATCCGGCCGGCCAGTTCCGCTTCAATCCAGGCCAGTTCCTGAACTTCGTTTTCGAGATCGACGGAGAGGAACATATCCGCAGCTATTCGCTATCGTCATCCGCGTTGAACGCGGAGAATGTTTCCGTCACGGTCAAACGCGTGCAGGGGGGTCGGGTGTCGAACTGGCTGTTCGAGCATATGCGGCCCGGTCTGCAGGTCAGAGCCTCCGGACCAATGGGACAATTCAGTTGCGGGCTTGAGCCGGAAACGCCGCTTTTGCTGTTGACTGCCGGTAGCGGCATCACGCCGGCGGCGTCCATGCTGCAAAGCCTGGCGGACAAAGCGTCCACCTGCGATGTATTGCTGGTTCATTTCGCCTCCAGCGCGCAGGACATGATCTTCCGTGAGCACATGCGCCGATGGGTCGAGGCTCTTCCTGGACTGCGTATCGTACCCGTAGTCACACGCCATATCCCCGGCGCGGGCTGGATCGGTCCGGTCGCGCGGCTCAGTTCCGACCTTTTGCGTGCTCTGGCGCCGGATGTCGCGCAGCGCCATGTCTATTGCTGTGGCCCGGGCGGCTTCATGGACCTGGCCACATTGATGCTGAAGCAGATGGGTCATCCGCCCGACGGCGTCTTCATCGAAAGCTTCGAAAGCGCCCGCGAGGATGACAATATCGGGAGCGCGGCAGAGGCGGGATCGGCTCAGTTTACCGTGACCTTCGCCAAAGCGGGATTGACCGCCAGCGTGGACGCAGAAACCACGGTCCTGAAGGCGGCGAAGGTGGCGGGCGCCCGGATCCAGACCTCTTGCGGCAAGGGCGTTTGCGGAACCTGCCGCGTGAGGATGTTGTCCGGCACGGTCGAGATGAAACATCAAGGCGGCATTCGCCAGCGCGAAATCGACCAGGGCTTCATTCTGGCGTGCTGCTCCCGCCCCACATCGGACGTCGTCATCGAAAAGTGAAAGGCCGCGGAAAAACCGGAGGCCGAGCAAGTTGCCCGACCTTACAGTTTCAGCCCATGCGTTCCGAAGAATAGGAACCGGGCGAGGCGGGGAAGACGACGGTCTTGTTGCCGTTGAGGAAGACGCGGTGGTTGGCATGAGCGTGGATGGCCCGTGCCAGAACCGAGGCTTCGACATCGCGCCCGAGACTTACATAGTCCTGCGCCGACTGCGCATGGGTGACGCGCACGGTGTCCTGCTCGATGATCGGGCCTTCGTCCAGCTCGGCGGTGACATAATGCGACGTTGCCCCGATCAGCTTCACGCCGCGTTCGAAAGCCTGCTTGTAAGGGTTGGCGCCCTTGAAGCTCGGCAGGAAGGAGTGGTGAATGTTGATGATCCGACCCGACATTTCGCGGCACATCTCGTCGGACAGAACCTGCATGTAACGGGCAAGGACGATCAGCTCTGCGCCCGTTTCGCGCACGACCCGCATTTGGTCTGCTTCCGCCTGCTGCTTGTTGTCCTTCGTCACTTTGATGCAATGGAACGGGATATCGTGGTTCACCACGACCTTCTGATAGTCCATATGATTAGAGATCACGCCGACGATGTCGATCGGCAGCGCGCCGATATGCCAGCGATAGAGAAGGTCGTTCAGGCAGTGGCCGAACCGGCTGACCATGATGATCACCTTCCTTTTTCGCGATTCGTCACGGAAGCTCGCTGTCATGTCGAAGGCTTTGGCGGTTTCCGCGAAGCCCTCTTCAAGCGCCGGCAACTGGGCTCCCGTTTCGGATGTAAAACTGATGCGCATGAAGAAACGGCCGGTATCGACAGCGTCGAACTGGGCGCTGTCGGTGATGTTACAACCGGTTTCGGATAGATAGCTGGCTATGGCGGCGACGATGCCGCGTTGCGATGGGCAGGTTACGGTCAGGCAGTATTTTGACATCTGGTTTCCCTCCGCTCTCCAAATTGGGAGCATGCCGTTTTGCAGAGAAGGACCGGAGCCTTCCCTTATGATCCAAGCGCTCGATGGCGATCGAGCCCGCCTATGCCGTCAATTCTTCTGGTTCCGCCAAGTCATGCGCCCGGCAGCAGGCGACGACGGTGTTGGCGAGCAGGCAGGCTATCGTCATTGGGCCGACCCCGCCTGGAACAGGTGTGATTGCCCCCGCCACGCCGACTGCGGACCCGTAATCGACGTCACCGACGAGCCGGCGCTTGCCGTCCCGCTCGATCCGGTTGATGCCGACATCGATCACCGTGGCTCCCTGCTTTATCCAGTCGCTCCGGATCATCTCCGGACGACCGACGGCGGCGATGAGAATGTCATCCTGCCGGCAGACGTCAGGCAGGTTGACTGTCTGGCTATGCGCGATGGTCACGGTGCAATTTTCTTGCAGCAAAAGCTGCGCTATCGGCTTTCCGACGATATTCGAGCGGCCGACGACGACCGCATTCAGCCCGGTGAGCGCACCGTGATGGTCCCGGAGCATGAGAAGGCAGCCGAGCGGTGTGCACGGCATCAGCGCCTTCTGGCCGGTTCCAAGACGCCCGACACTGGATATGTGAAACCCGTCGACATCCTTGGCAGGGTCGATCGCGTTGATGACCGCTGCGGCGTCGAGATGTCCGGGCAAAGGCAGTTGCACGAGAATGCCATGAACCGCCGGATCGGCGTTCAGGTCTTCGATCAGCGCCAGAGGGGTTGTCTCGCCGGTCTGTTCGGGAAGGTGATGCTCGAAAGAGGCCATGCCTGCTGCCATGGTCTGGAGGCCCTTGTTGCGGACATAGACATGCGAGGCTGGATCGTTGACCACCATGATCACCGCCAGTCCCGGCGTGATCCCGTGCGTCTTGCTCAAATGCGCGACACGAGCTGCCACTTTTTCGCGGATCCTGGCGGCGAAGGCCGTTCCGTCAATCACATGCGCCATGGTCAGAGCTTGTCAGTGAGGTCGGGGAGGATAGTGAACAGGTCTCCGACAATTCCGTAATCGGCCACCTGGAAGATGGGGGCGTCCGCGTCCTTGTTGATTGCCACGATGACCTTGGAGTCCTTCATGCCGGCCAGATGTTGGATGGCGCCGGATATGCCGACGGCGACGTAGAGTTGAGGTGCTACAATCTTGCCCGTCTGGCCGACCTGCCGATCATTGGGCGCGTAGCCGGAATCGACCGCCGCGCGGCTGGCGCCGACGGCTGCGCCCAGCCTGTCCGCCAAAGTTTCGATCAGTGCGAAGCTCTCGCGCGATCCAACGCCACGTCCGCCCGAAACCACCATTCTGGCGGAGGTCAGTTCGGGCCTTTCCGAGGCTGCAATCTTGTCCTCGATCCAAGCGCTGGCGCCAAAGCTGCCCATCCGCACGGATTGGATTTCAGCGGCCCCATGCTGTTCCACCGCGGCAAACGACGCAGTGCGAACGGTGAAGACCTTGATCCTGTCGGCCGAGCGCACCGTCTGGATAGCATTTCCAGCGTAGATCGGCCGTTCGAAGGTCTCGGGATCGATAACGGCGGTCACATCGGTCATGACCATGACGTCCAGCAAGGCGGCAACGCGGGGAAGCACATTCTTCGAAAACGCGGTCGCGGCGGCGGCGATATGGCTGTAGTTGCCGGCCAGCGACACGACGAGGTCCGCCAGCGGTTCCGCCAAACCATGGCCAGCGTCTTCGGCATGCAGGACTTTCGCCGCGCCGCACAGTTTGGCCGCTTCAGCGGCGGCGGGAGCCGGACCGGCTACCAGCACATGGACCTCGCCCAGCGTCTTGAGGGCGGAGATGGTCTTGGCGACCCCGTCGATAGCCAAATCGCCGTTGTTCACGTCGGCCAGAAGAAGAACAGCCATGTCAGATTACCCCCGCTTCGTCCTTCAGTTTCGCCAGCAGTTCGTCCACCGATCCGACCCGCACGCCGGCCTTGCGTGCGGCCGGCTCGACAGTCTTGATCACAGTCAGGCGCGGCGCGATGTCGATGCCGTAATCCGCGGGGGTCTTTTCCGCCAAGGGTTTCCTCTTGGCCTTCATGATGTTGGGCAGGCTCGCATAGCGCGGCTCGTTCAGGCGCAAGTCGGCGGTGATCACCGCAGGCAAGGTCACGTTGATGGTCTGCAGTCCGCCATCGATTTCGCGGGTGACTGTGGCCTTGGAGCCCTCGATTGAGATTTCCGATGCAAAGGTCGCCTGGCCCCAGCCCAGCAGTGCTGCCAGCATTTGCCCGGTCGCATTGAGATCGTTGTCGATTGCTTGCTTGCCGGCAATGACAAGGCCCGCTTCCTCCTCTCGAACGACGGCGGCCAGAAGCTTGGCGACGGCCAGCGGCTCGATGTCCTGGTGTACGTCGGAGGTGGCCTCGATCAGAACGGCCCGGTCGGCTCCCATGGCAAGCGCTGTGCGCAACGTATCCTGCGCCTGCTTGACGCCGATCGAGACAGCTACAATCTCCGTGACGACGCCATTTTCCTTCAGACGGATCGCTTCCTCAAGCGCAATCTCGTCAAAGGGGTTCATCGACATCTTGACGTTTGAGAGATCAATGCCGCTTCCGTCCGCATTCACACGAACCTTAACGTTGTAGTCGATCACCCGTTTTACCGGCACAAGCATCTTCATGCGGACAAGTCCTCTTCAGCTCATGCCTGTGTACATAAGTGAACAGAAAAATCTGTCAATAGGCTTGTTGTATTCTGGCCCCAAATGAAAGTCTGTCCGCCGAGTGGGGAACTGGCGGGATCAGTCGCGTTCGGCTTCTGCGCGCGCCGCCGACATAACGACCGCCTCGAAGCTTGCCAGCTCTTTCGGATCAGGCTCCTGGCCGCAAAAAGCCAGAACATAGGCACGCGTGCGCGAAAAACGTGTCAGGATGTCCTCGCGGAAATCCAACGTGTATTGGCCGATCTGGGTGAAATAGAGCACGCGAGCTCTGACGATTGCGTCGTCCTCGGCAAAGCCGTGACGGGCAAACATGCCGGTTAAAGCGCCCAGTCGCTGCTGATCCGCACCGGCGACTACTTTCAGGACCTCGGGCGCCCGGCGTGCCCAAAGACGGACAGCGACATCCAGATGCGGATCGAAGAGATCTTCGTTCACCCAGCACTCGAAAACGTTCAAAATCGCTTCAGAAATGCTACCGGCCGGACGAAGCGCGCGCTGGATGATGGGGCCGGTGTTCTTGGTGAGCCAAAAGTCGAGCATCTGGCCGTACAGATCCTGAGGGTTCTTGAAAAACCAATAGAAACTGGAGCGCGAAACATTCAATTGTTTCGCCATGATTTGCACTTTTACGCGATCGATTCCGTCTTTCACGAGCAATTGAAGCGCGAGCTTCAACCAATCTTCGCGGGTCGAGCGGCCTTGCAGATTTTCTTCTGGCGCCTGACTCTGTGCAGTGGTGATTACCATCAAAACTACCTTTTTCCTTTTTGATCCAGCATAGACGTCAAACGGGCGGCCGAACAAGGATAATCAGACCGACCGAGCCACTCCTTTTATGCCGCGCCGGTTATTTCTGTACATTTATGAACACTTGTGCTATTCACTCAGGCGACGCGGAGGGAGCAGGATATGGAAGATCTGCAGAATACAAGGCGAACGCGCGGCCGCCGCAGTCAGGTTGATAGATCGCCCGCCACAAGCCCGGCCTATATCAGGCTCAGCACCCCTTTTGTCCCGCAAAGTGTCTATAGCAGTGACCGTATCGCGGCGATCCATGACGGGGCTCTACGCATTCTGGAGGAGCTCGGGATCAAGATCCTCCTTGACGAGGCGCGGCAGGCATTCAAGGCTGCCGGCGCGCGTGTCGATGAAGACAGTCAATTGGTCCGCATCGGTCGGGAGATCGTTGAATCGGCGCTGGCTACAGCACCGCGCTCGATCCGCCTGAAGGCCGCCAATCCGGCACGCGAGCAGGACTATACGCTGGGATCGATGCTGTTTATGGCGGGCGCTGGCTGCCCCAACGCATTCGACCGCGAGCGCGGTCGGCGGCCTGGCGACCTGCAGGGCTACCTGGATACCCTGCGGCTTCAGCAGAGCTTCGACGTGATCCATATGCACGGTCCCTCGGTCGAGCCGCAGGACGTGCCTCTCCAGTCTCGCCACTATGCCATGATGCGCGGACAACTCGAAAACTGCGACAAGCCAGTCTTCGTCTATTCCCGTGGCCGGCAACAGGTTGAAGAGAGCTTCGAGATGATCCGTCTGGCCCGGGGGCTGGACAAGGATGCATTCGCAAACGGGGTTTGGGCAACGACGGTGATCAACTCGAACTCCCCAAGGCAGCTAGACGTTCCCATGTCGAGGGGGATCATAGACTTCGCTCGTGCAGGCCAGATGTCGATTATAACGCCTTTCTGTCTGGCCGGCGCGATGGCGCCGATTACCATCAGCGGCGCTCTGATGCTCCAACATGCGGAAGCCTTGGCTGGCATCGCGCTGGCGCAGATCAGCAGAGCCGGTGCGCCGGTATCCTATGGGGGCTTCCTGTCGAATGTCGACATGAGATCCGGTTCCCCTGCGTTTGGTACGCCCGAGCACATAAAGGCATGTATCGGTTCCGGACAACTGGCCCGGCACATTGGCCTACCGTGGCGCTCGGCAACCGGCGCCGCATCCAACTTGGCAGACGCCCAGGGCGCGGCGGAAACAGTCATGGCCCTTTGGGGCGCCGTGCTTGGTGGTGCGACCGTGACAGTTCATGCTGCCGGATGGCTGGAGGGTGGCCTGACGCTGGGATATGAGAAATTCATTCTGGACATAGAGGCGCTGCAAACCATTGCCGAGCTGACGAAGCCCGAGGCTGCCGATGACGATGCGCTTGGCTTCGATGCAATCGCAGAAGTGTCGCCCGGCGGGCATTTCTTCTCCACGGCGCATACGATGGAACGGTACAAAGCCGCCTTCTATCGTCCGCTGGTGGCCGATCTTTCGAACTATGGCGCCTGGGTGGACGCAGGATCAAAATCTGCAGATCAGCGGGCGACCGATATCTGGAAACAGACACTCGCGGAGTTTCAAGCGCCCTCCGCCTGCCATGGCGTTGAAGAGCGTCTCGAGCCCTTCATTCGCTCGCGTGAAGATGCCGGCGGTGCCCCGTTAGAGGACTGAGGCTTGACCAGAGGCATCTTTTATCCTCGACCCACGTGTTGTTGGCTCTTGTCGCGACGTGCTGAATTTTGAAGGTAGCCAAACAATTCCCTATACACAAATGCCTATATGTGCATTACTGTCCATTATGAGATACCGATAGAGTATCGAGACCAACAGAGGGAATTCAATCATGCAACATTGGAGCAGTCTGTCTCGTCGAGGCTTCATGTCCATCGTAGGGACTCTGGGATTGATAGCTGCGGCCCCGCGTATGGGTTTTGCGCAGGCGGCGCCGAAGCGCGGCGGCACGCTTGCGATCGGTGTCGAGGGCGCCTCGACCGGTGATACCCTTGATCCGCGGACGTTTAACTCACCCTATTGGGCTGTCGCCTCGGGAACGGTTTTCAGCACATTGGTCGAGGCGCATGGGCCGGCCAACGAGCTTCGCCCGGGGCTTGCAAAGTCATGGGAAGGCAGCAACGGCGGCAAGCACTGGGTTTTCGATCTGGTGGAAGGGGCAACCTTTCATGACGGTCGGCCGGTCACTGCGACCGACGTCATCTATTCGCTCAAGATCCACGATGCGGAAGACTCGCGCTCGAATTCACGCGCTATTGCGGCCGCCATTGGCTCCATGGTCGCCGAGACCCCGATGCGGGTTGTTATCGAGCTGAAGGAAGGTAATTATTTCTTTCCGGCGATGGTTTCCAACTATCCACTTTGCATTATCCCCGATGGCACGACCACGTTCGACGGTATTGGCTCCGGGCCATACAAGATCACGCGTTTTGCGCCCGGAGAGGCAATCGAAGCTGCCCGGTATGATGGCTATTTCAAGAAAGACGCGGCCTGGGTGGACGAGGTGGTCATACTTGCCGCCAATGATCCTGCAGCCCGGGCGAGCGCCTTTCAAAGCGGACAAATCCAGATCGCAAGCGGCTTGGATACACGCACGGCCGCGCTGCTGAAGGCATTGCCCGGCAAGTCGCTGATCAGCCTCAGAGGATCCCAGTTTGTGGGCTTCAACATGCGCGCAGACATCGAGCCGTTCAACAATCCGGACCTGCGTCTTGCGCTGAAGTTTGCAATCGACCGAAAAGACGTCCTGAAGCGGGTCTACAGCGGAATGGGCCGGATCGGGAACGATACGCCGATCCCGCCGAACGATCCGTTGTTTGCAACCGGTATCGCCCAGAACAGCTATGATCCCGAACGCGCCAGGGCGTTATATGCGAAATCCGGACACAAGGGGACCTTGCGTCTCAGCACGTCCGATGCCGCAACCGCTCCCGCGGTCGATATGGCAGTCTTGTTCAAGGAGCATGCGGCCCGGGCCGGAATTGAAATCGAGGTCGTGCGCGAACCTGCAGATGGCTATTGGTCCAATGTATGGGGACAGGCGCCATTCCATGCGACTGTCTGGGGCGCGCGTCCCACCGCTGATATGATCCTCACGACCGCTTACTCCACTGGCTCTCCGGGCAATGATTCCCACTGGTCGAATACGGCCTTTGATACTGCAATTGCCGCTGCTCGTGTCGAGCCTGACCAGGCGAAGCGGCAGGCACTGTACGTCGAAGCACAGTCGCTCCTTTCCTCGGACGGCGGTGTGATCATACCGGTCTTCGGTGATGTGATCGAAGGCGTATCCAGTGAGGTGCAGGGATACGTGCCGGGCACGCAACCCTGCGCCAATTACCGTTGTGCCGAGCAAATCTGGTTCGCATAGAGCCATGGTAACGCTCCGTAGACGATCGGCCCCAGTGCGAGACTTCATTGTCTCGCGCGCGGTTTCCGGTATTGTGTCGCTGGTTCTGGTCACTGCCCTGATCTTTATCGGAACCACGCTACTCCCTGGTGACGCCGCTAGCGCGCTTCTCGGGCAGAACGCAACGCCCGCCGCGCTCGAAGCGCTGCGACGGGATCTTGGTCTCGACCAGCCGCTGGTCCAGCGTTATCTCGGGTGGCTGGTCAGCGCGCTGCATGGCGATTTTGGTACATCTCTGGCCTCCGGCCGTCCGGTGGCGGAAATCCTGATGCCACGTCTGCGGAACTCACTTTTGCTGGCTGGAGTTGGTGCTGTGTTCCTGCTGCCCGTTGCGATCGGCGGCGGAATCCTTGCTGCGATCTGGCAGGGCAAGTGGTTCGATCGGGCGCTTGGTTTCACATCAATGCTGTTTCTTGCGATGCCAGCTTTCTTGGTCGGATATATCCTAATCTATGTCTTCGCTGTACGGCTTGGCCTTTTTCCGCCCATGTCCGTTGCTCCGCTTTCCGGGAGCGCAGCGGCTTGGGTCCGTGTTCTGGTCTTGCCCGTTTTAGCACTTGTGATCATCGGGCAGGCACACACGATGAAATTGACACGAACCGCCATTCTTGCAGTTCTGGCCTCTGACTATGTTCTGATGGCCGAGGTGAAGGGAATTCCCAGGTCGCGTATCATCCTTCGCCATGCGCTTCCCAATGCATTGTCGTCGATCCTGTCGATTTCGATCCTCACCGTCGCCTATCTGATCGTGGACGTTGTCGTTATCGAAATCGTTTTTTCCTACCCCGGTCTTGGCAAGCTTATGGTCGACAGCGTGGCTTATCGCGACTTGACCGTAGTGCAGGCATGCGGACTTCTGTTTGCGCTGATCTTCATCATGATGAATTTTCTGGCAGACTTTCTCGCACTGCTTGCTAACCCGCGTCAACGCATACCGTCCCGGGGGACTACCGAATGAGAAATGTCGGCTTTGTTCTGTCGTTGACATGTTTCGGGCTCCTTGTCATTGCAGCACTGCTGGCACCATGGATTGCTCCATATTTGCCAAGTGACCCTGTTCACATGCCGTATGCCCCACCTGGGGACGGCGGTCTTCTTGGTGCAGACTCGCTCGGTCGCGACATGTTGTCGAGAATTCTCTTCGGGCTGCGTTATACCCTGGGCATAGCTCTCTCGGTGTCCGCGCTTGCTGCCGTGGCGGGTGTCGTCCTTGCATTTCTTGCGGCATTCCGGCGTGGCTGGACCGACATTCTGCTGGGCCGGCTGGTCGATGCCATCATGTCCGTGCCGCAGATCATCTTTGCGCTCGTGGTTCTCGCGGTTGCCGGGGTGTCTCTCACTACGCTGGTGTTGACGATGGCGGTCCTTGAGGCAACGCTGTTTTATCGCGTCATCCGTCCTGTTGCCGGAGATGTGGTGGCGATGGATTATGTCGAAGTGGCCCGTCTTCGCGGGGAGGGCCTTGGATGGTATCTCGTTCGCGAGATACTTCCAAATGCCGCACCCACGCTGATCGCCGAATTCGGAATCCGGATTGCCTATGCCGTGCTGTTCATCAGCGGTCTCAGCTTTCTTGGGGTCGGTGTGCAGCCACCGGCGGCAGATCTCGGGGGGCTCGTGCGCGAAAACGCGCTAGCTATCTCTGTTGGGCAGCTTTCGCCACTGGCGCCCGCATTTTGCATCGCGCTGATCACCCTGTCGGTCAACGGCATTGTCGACTGGTTCATTCACAAATATTCGGTCCGTGCGGAGCTTGGATGATGACAGAAGCTGTACTGCGCATCGAGAATCTGCGAATCGACGCAAAACAATCGACGATTCTCGAGAATATCGACCTTGAGGTCCATCCTGGTGAGATTTTTGGCATCATTGGTGAGTCTGGCGCGGGCAAAAGCACGCTGGCAATGGCGACGATCGGTCTTCTGCGTGCGGGCTGTCAAATGGCTTCGGGTCGGGTCGTGCTGGCAGGGCAGTCGCTGTTTGAACTCTCGCAGCCCGCATTAGAGGGCGTGCGCCGACGCAAGGTCTCTTATGTCGCCCAAAGTGCTGCTGCGGCCTTCAATCCCTTTTACCGGTTGGAAGACCAGATAACCGAGCTTGCCGCCGTGGAACTAGGGACGCCGAAAGAGGAACGGCGCGCCATGGCCACCCGTCTTTTTCGGGAGCTCCAGTTACCGGAGCCAGAAACCTTCGGTCGACGCTATCCGCACCAGGTGTCTGGGGGGCAGCTTCAACGTGCCATGATTGCAATGGCTTTGGTCAACGAGCCAGAACTCATCATCTTCGACGAGCCGACCACCGCGCTCGATGTGACGACACAGCTTGAGGTGATCCGCTTGATCCATAAGGTGGTCAAGGGCCGTGGCTGCGGTGCGATTTATATTTCGCATGATCTGGCCGTGGTCTCCCAGCTGGCCGATCGGGTCATGGTGCTTCGCCATGGCCACATTGTCGAAATGGGCAAAACCCGGGACCTCATCGAAACGCCGAAAGAGGACTACACCCGCGCATTGGTGGCCAATAAAACGACCACGAGCGGTGTTCCAGGGGCGGCGGCCTCCACGCCGATCATCGAGATTCGCAACCTTTCGGCTGGTTACGGCGGTCTGTCATTTGTGCACGACATTTCCCTGGATCTCTCTGCAGGTCACATCACGTGTCTAGTTGGTGAGTCCGGAAGTGGGAAAACGACCCTTGCAAGATCGATCGCCGGATTGGTCGATGTCCACGGCGGGGCCATCACCTTGAAGGGAGCGCCCCTTGCCGGCCGCATCGAAAACCGGAGCTTTGATGCCCGTCGGCGGGTACAATACATTCATCAATTGCCGGATCTCGCCCTTAATCCGCGGCAGACCATACGCGAGATCGTCGGTCGTCCCCTAACATGGTTTGGCGGAATGAAGGGTGATGCGCGCGAACAAAGCCTGCGACAGCTGATGCGCGACGTCGAGCTTCCCGAAAGTTTTCTGGATCGTGTTCCGGGGTCGCTATCGGGAGGACAGAAGCAGCGGATCTGTATCGCCCGGGCCCTCGCTGCACAGCCGGACGTGCTGATCTGCGACGAGGTGACCTCTGCACTGGACCCGCTGGTAGAGGAAAGTGTTATCCGTCTCCTGCTGCGCATCATGGATACGCGGCCGCTGACCATGCTGTTCATAACGCATAACCTTGGTCTCACCCGGCGTTTTGCCCATGATGTCGCGGTGATGCAGAAAGGACAGATTGCCGAATTCGGACCAGCGGAACGAATATTTGCTCATCCTCGGCAAGATTACACAAAGACCCTGATCGATTCCACGCCTCTTATGGAACGGGGCTGGCTGGAATCTCGACTTTAACCGGCTGGCAAGAGATTAGCCATCGCCTGCGGGCTTCGCCCCGTGTCCGCCACGGCACGTGGTTCGACAAACCCTGCCTTCTCCATATCGAATTCGACGTCCTCTGCGCGATTTCCACGCAAGTTTCGTCTGTACATATATGTCTATTATGCTAGTGTAAATACAGCTTGCAATGAGCCGAAAGGGTGAGCAATGAAATCCCGGTATCGTGTCGTCATCATCGGTGGTGGTGTGGTTGGTGCTTCCATCGCCTATCATTTGACCAAGCTCGGCTGGACCGATATCGCTATTTTGGAGCGTAGCGTGCTCACGGCGGGATCCAGCTGGCATGCGGCCGGGGGTATCCATACACTCAACGCCGATCCTAATATTTCTGCGCTACAGGCTTATACGATCGATCTTCTGTCTGAAATCGAAGCGGAATCCGGCATCAATATCGGTCTGCATATGACAGGCGGCATTATGATGGCTTGCGATCCCGATCGTTGGGACTGGTTGAAGGGCAGCTATCGGGTCATGCAGTCGATGGGGATCGATGACAGCCGTCTGGTCACCCCTGAGGAGATCAAGGAACTCTGCCCACTTGTGAACACAACTGACCTGCTTGGCGGCATGACTTCGCAGCGGGAAGGCTATGTCGATCCTTCTGGTGTGGTGCATGCCTATGCCCGCGCCGCCAAGAAGCGCGGCGCCGACATCATCGAGCACAATCGCGTTCAGTCGCTGAACCAGCTTCCCTCGCTGGAATGGCAGGTCGAGACGGAAAAGGGCACCATCCTTGCCGAGCACGTGGTCAATGCGGGCGGACTGTGGGCCAAGCAACTCGGCCGGATGGTCGGCGTGGAACTGCCCGTAACGCCGATGGAGCACCACTACCTTGTGACCGAGGCCATTCCTGAAATCGCGGCGCTGCCCAAGGAAATGCCGACGATCGTCGATCTCGACGGCTTTTCGTATATGCGTCAGGAGCAGCATGGCATGCTGCTTGGCATTTACGAGATCAATCACAAGCATTGGCAAATGGACGGCGCGCCATGGGATTACGGGATCGAGTTGATTCAGGAGGACACCGACCGGATTATGGACGAGCTTGCCCTCGCTTTCCATCGCTATCCCGTGCTCGAGACGGCCGGTGTCAAGCGTTGGGTCAATGGCGCCTTTACGTTCTCGCCGGATGGTAACCCTCTAGTCGGGCCCGTGCGCGGCCTGCGCAATTATTGGGTGGCGTGTGGCGTCATGGCCGGCTTCCTGCAGGGTGGCGGTGTCGGCAAATCGCTGGCCGAATGGATGGTCGAGGGGCAGGCGCAGGCCGATGTGTTCGGCATGGACATCGCGCGCTACGGCGAATTTGCCTCGAACCGAGAATATATTCGGCAGACGACTGGCCAGTTCTATTCGCGCCGTTTCATCATGACCTATCCGAACGAGCACCTGCCGGCTGGCCGCGCCTTGAGCGTGCCTGGCGCCTACGAAGGCATGACGGCCGCGGGTGCCCACTGGGGTGCGAACTGGGGGCTGGAAATGCCGCTCTATTTCGCGCCGGAAGGGTTCGAGGAAAAGCCGAGCCTGCGCCGCTCCAATGCCTTCGACATTATCGCGGCCGAAGCGAAGGCTGTGCGAGAGAAGGCAGGTCTTCTCGATATCTCCGGCTTCTCACGCTATGAGGTTTCCGGCCCGGGTGCCGAAGCCTGGCTTGATCGCATCTTTGCCTGCCATCTTCCTAAGGCGGGCAGGGCGCGTCTTGCGCCCATGCTTGGCCATGACGGCAAGCTGCGCGGCGACCTGACGCTGCTGAATTGGGGCGGTGGCCGCTACTGGATCATGGGTTCCTATTACCTGCGCGAATGGCATATGCGCTGGTTCGAAGACAACAGGGCGGACGGTGTCGCGCTTCGTGATATTTCCGATCATGTTTCCGGCTTTTCGCTGGCGGGTCCCCGTTCCCGTGAGATCTTGCAAAAGCTCACGCATCAGGACGTTGCGGCTCTTCCCCTTCTGGGATGCACGTCGATGGATGTGGGGCTTCTGCGCTGCCATGTCGCACGACTGTCGATTACTGGGGAACTCGGCTACGAGATCAACTGCAATGTGGCGCAACACGCGACGCTGCGACGGATCCTGCTGGATGCGGGACGGGAGCACGGCCTGGCCGAAGTCGGCTTTTCCGCCGGCAACAGTTTGCGGCTTGAAAAGAGCTACGGCGTATGGTCGCGCGAATTCACGCAAGGTTATACGCCTGGTGCAACCGGACTCGACCGCTTCATCGCCTGGAACAAACGCGACTTCATCGGCGCTGAAGCCGCTCGCTGCGAGCGAGATGGTGCACCTACCAGGCAGGTTTTGGTGACGCTTGAGATCGACGCCGGCGATGCCGATGCCAGTGGATATGAGCCGATCTGGCATGACGGCAAAATGGTGGGTTTTGTCACCTCCGGTGGTTTTGGCCACACGATTGGCAAGAGTCTCGCTCTTGCGATGGTAGACAGGGAAGCGTCTGCCGAAGGTACCGTCCTGTCGACGCATATCGTGGGCGAAGAACGGCGCGCTTTGGTCATCCCTGCCTCTCCGTACGACCCCGCCGGCGCGGCCATGCGCGCCTGATCCTGAGAGGCCCCGATGACACGCCACTATTCTGCGCTTTCGCTCTTCAAGGAGGGGCTCAATTCCCAAAAGGGCTGGCGTCCCGCTTGGCGCAGCCCGGAGCCCAAGCCGCGTTACGATGTTGTGATTGTCGGTGGCGGCGGGCAGGGGCTTGCCACCGCCTACTATCTGGCAAAGGTTCATGGCCTGCGCAATGTTGCTGTGATAGAGCGCGGCTGGCTTGGTGGCGGCAATACGGGACGCAATACCACGGCCATCCGCTCGAACTATTTCTATCCGGAAAGCACGGCGCTCTACGATCTCTCACTGTCTCTCTACGAAGGGTTGGCGCGCGAACTGAACTACAACATCATGTTATCGCAACGCGGCATGATGCAGATTGTCTCCAGTCCCGGAGAGATGGAACTCGCGGCGCGCATGGTCAACGCCATGCAGATCAATGGCGTGAAAGCGGAACTGCTGGATCTCGCCGAGGTGAAACGCCGCGTTCCCATTTACAACTATGCGCAGGAGGCACGCTATCCGGTTTATGGCGCCATCTGGCAGGCGCGCGCCGGCATCGCGCGCCATGACGCGGTGGCCTGGGGCTATGCCCGTGCCGCCGACCGGCTGGGTGTCGACATTATCCAGCAATGCGAGGTGGAGACATTCCTCGTCGAGGGCGGACGCTGTGTCGGCGTCAAGACCTCCAGGGGTGAGATTCGTGCCGATCGGGTTGGGATGGCGGTGGCAGGCAGCTCGGGCGCGCTTGCCGCCAAGGCGGGCTTCCGGCTGCCCATTACCTCCTACACATTGCAGGCCTGCGTCTCGGAACCCGTTAAGCCGATTTTCGACACCGTTCTGGTCTCGCCCATGACTGGCACCTATGTCAGCCAATCGGACAAGGGCGAAATCGTCATCGGTGGCGGACTGGACCGGGTGCCCTCGTACGGGCAGCGCGGCAATCTGCCTATGCTGGAAAATACGCTGTCAGGCATTCTGGAAATGTTTCCGATTTTCCGCCAGTTGCGGCTGCTGCGGCAATGGGGTGGCACGGTGGATGTCACGCCCGACAGCTCGCCCATCTTCGGCGAAAGCCCTTTGCCGGGCCTTTATGTCAATGGCGGCTGGGGCACCGGCGGCTTCAAGGGCATCCCCGCCGGAGGCACCGTTTTTGCCCATATTCTTGCCACCGGCAGTCATCACGCCATCAGTCGGCCTTTCGATCTGTCCCGTTTCCATAGCGGCCACATAATCGACGAGGCTGCCGGCGCCGGCATCGCGCATTGAGAAGGATCGATCATGCAGCTTTTCATTTGTCCGTTCTGCGGTCCACGCGCCGAGACCGAATTTCATTTCGGTGGCGATGCCGGAAATCTCAGGCCCGAGGGCGACGTCGACGCCATGGCGTGGTCGAACTATCTCTATTTCCGCGACAACAGCCGCGGCGCGGTCAAGGAAATATGGATGCATCTGCCATGCCGCGAGGTCTTTGCCATGGAGCGCGATACCGTCACCCATGAGGTGCATGCAACCCACGCGCTGACAGGGGAGGAACGGCCATGACCGGTTGGCGTATAAGGGAAGGTGGTTGGGCCACCAATCTCGACAGGCCGCTTTCCTTCACGTTCGACGGTGTGCGGGTCAATGGCTTCGAGGGCGACAGCGTCGCTTCCGCACTCATCGCTTCCGGCGTGCGGATCGTCGGTCGCAGCTTCAAATATCACCGGCCGCGCGGCTTCTGGGGCGCTGGTGCAGAGGAGCCGAATGGTATCGCCGATATTCTGGGTGAGCATCATCGCCCTAATGTGCAGATGACGGTAGAGCCTGCCCGTGACGGAATGGTCGTGCGCTCGATCAATGGGCTGCCATCAGCCGCCCATGACCGGCATGCGTTTCTCGATCGCTTCTCGCGTTTTATTCCCGCTGCCTTCTACTACAAGACGTTCATGTTTCCGAATTGGCACAGCTTCGAGCCGCGGATTCGCGCCATGGCTGGCCTAGGCGCGCTGGATCCGGATTCAACAGGCTTTAACGCGGTCGCGCCAGCCAATTTGTCCTGCGATGTCCTCGTCGTGGGCGCAGGGCCGGCCGGGCTGACGGCCGCACTGGGCGCGGCAGGGCGCGGTCAGCGAGTGGTGCTCTGCGACGATCAGGCGATGCCCGGCGGCAGCCTGCTTGATCGCGACGCCGGTATCGACGGGCTGGACGGGCGTGCATGGGTCGCGCAGGCCATCGATCGGCTGCGCGAATCGGGTGCACGGATTTTCACCCGCACCATCGCTTTCGGTCGGTACGAACACGGCATGACCGGCATTGCGGAATATTGCGCCGATGGCAAGGCCCAGCGTCTCTGGCGGGTACGGGCAGCGGAAACCATTCTGGCGACCGGAGCCATCGAGCGTGGCCTGCCATTCGCAAACAACGATCGTCCCGGTGTCATGGCTGCCGGCGCTGGCCTGCACTATTTGAATCGTTATGGCGTCGTGGTGGGTAGGCGGATCGTTCTGGCCACCAACAACGGACACGCCTATGAAACAGCCGCCGGGCTGTCGCGCGGAGGGGCAGATGTCACGGTGGTTGATCTTCGCCGTAACGTGACCCAGACAGAGTCCGCTTTCCGCGTGATATCGGGCCAGATTGGGTCGGTCCTCGGACGCACGGCAGTCGAAGGCGTGCGGCTCGTATCAGGCGAGCAGCTTGAGGCCGACACGGTGCTGGTCTCGGGCGGTTATTCGCCGACGATTCATCTCTACGGTCAGGCACAGGGTAAGCTACGCTGGCGCGACGATATCCAGGGCTTCGTACCGGATCGCGAGATTGCCGGACTCACTGTGGTGGGGGCGGCAGCCGGACAATTCGCCCTTCCGGCCGTGCTGAAGGAGGCCGCAGAGGTAACGGGTGGAAGCGTTCCGGTTGCAGACGCCCCGCGATATCCACTGGATATTGCTGCTGGATGGCCTGAGCCGGAAGCTGGCGGTCGAATCTGGCTCGACCTTCAGAACGACGTTACCGCCAAGGACGTCGAGCTTGCGGCGCGAGAGAATTTCACCTCGGTCGAACACCTTAAGCGCTACACCACGCTAGGCATGGCGAACGATCAGGGCAAGACATCGAACCTTCAGGGGCTTGCGCTGATGGCGCGCATCACCGGGCGCAGCATCCAGGAAACCGGAACGACGACCTATCGGCCGCCCTTCGTGCCCGTCCCGCTCGCCACATTCGCAGGGCATCGCGGCGGTCAGCTGATGAACCCGGTGCGCCGTCTGCCTCTGGAGGCCGAGCACAGGGCGGACGGTGCGCTGTTTCGCGAGTATGGCGGCTGGCTGCGGCCGGCGTGGTTCGGCACTCACGGCGAGGCGGAGGACGTTGCGCGGGAGGCGGTTGCCGCGCGCAACGGGGTGGGGCTTTTCGACGGTTCGCCCCTTGGCAAGATCGAGGTGATCGGGCCGGACGCCGCAGCGTTTCTCGATTTCATCTACTACAATACCATGTCGACCCTGAAGCCGGGCCGTTGCCGCTACGGCTTCATGCTGACCGAACAAGGCATCGTTTATGACGACGGCGTGCTGGTGAGGCTCGACGAAAACCGCTTCATCGTGTCGTGCTCCTCTTCCCACGTTCGGGATGTCCAGATGCTGCTGGAGGAGTGGCGGCAGGATCGTTTCGACCGAGCCCGCGTCTTCATTCATGATGCAACAGCGCGTTACGCTACGCTGACCGTGACCGGGCCGAAATCCCGCGCGCTTCTGGAGGCGGTCGATCTGAGCGTCGATCTCGACGATGCTACTCTCCCGCATATGGCGCTCGCCTTCGGGCAGCTCGGCGCGGAGCGGGTACGCGTCACTCGTGTGAGCTTCACCGGGGACCGGTCCTATGAACTGTCGATCCGCGCCGACCGGGCGCTCGCGCTCTGGCGGGCGCTCAAGCAGGCGGGGCGCGCTTTCGACGCCGTGCTGCTCGGCGGCGAGGCCTTGATGATCCTGCGCGCCGAAAAGGGGTATATCGTCATCGGCAAGGACACCGACGGGCGGACGCGCCCGATGGATCTCGGCGTCAGAGGACCGCTTGAGAAAAAGCGCGTTGAATATATCGGACGGCGCTCGTTGCATCTCCCGGCGGTCGCCGATCAGGCTCGAGCCATGGTCGGACTGGAGAGCTTAACCGGATCGGTCTTGCCAGCCGGTGCGCATGTGGTGGTCAGGGACGGTGCGCGAAAGCGCAGCATCGGCTTTGTCACGACCAGCCATTTCAGTCCGAATCTCAACCGTCCAATCGCCCTTGGCCTGGTCGAGGGCGGCGAAACCGCGATCGGTCAAACGGTCGAATTACATCATCTGGGCCAGAGCCTGGAGGCGCGTCTAGCGCCTGCCTGCGCCTTCGATCCGGAAGGGGAGAGATTGTATGCTTGATCACGCCCGCAAATGGGAACCCGCGCCGGACTGGTCGACCGCCGTGTTGAACGGCAAGCATCTGTCGGTGCGAAACGTGGATCTTCCCGATCAGGCACTTGTGAGCGGTGATCTCGCCGCCTTCGGGCATCTGACGGGGATGGATGAAAATGGTGTCGGTGCTTTCGGACATGTCAAGGGCTTACCTTATACCGTCCGTCTGGCTCGTGACCGTCTGCTCGTGGTGGGCGGGTTGCCGTCGGCGATCCACGACGGTTGGAACGAGGCAGGCTTCGCTGTTACCGCAATCGGCGGGGCGGATCGGGTCATTGAACTGAGCGGGGCAGGCGTCATGGACCTGGTTTCGCAGGCGACCACCGTGGATCCGGCTCTTGCGAGTGCCTCGGCATCCATCGGCTTTGCCGCCGTGCCGGCCCTTGCCTATCACTACGGACCAGCTTCTGACCTGCGTCTGCACGTCGAGCGGGGGCTGGCCGTCTCTATCTGGACGTGGCTGCAAACTGTCCTGAGCGAAGAGGAAGACCATGACCACTGAATTCAACACGACCCGCGCCTGTGCACTTTGCCCGAAGGCGTGATCTACCTGGATGGAAATTCGCTGGGGCCGTTACCTTTAGCTGTCAAGAACAGGATTGCTGCTGTCGTCGCCGATGAATGGGGCACAATGCTGATCCGTGGCTGGAACCAGCCCAGACGGGTCGGCGACCGCATCGCGCGCCTGATCGGGGCTGAACCCAGCTCCGTCGTCATGGGAGACGCTGTCGATCAAGGTCTACTAGGCGCTTGCTTCGGCTCTCGAGCTGAGACCGGACCGAAAAGTCGTCCTGTCGGATACCGGAAACTTCCCGTCCGATCTGTACGTTGCGGACGGGCTGCTGCGGACGCTCGGCGAGGAATACATGCTTCGCGCCGTTGCACCCGAGAAGGTGCTGGATGCCATTGACGAGACTGTTGCCGCGATCCTGATCACCGAGGTCGATTACCGGACAGGACGACGCCACGACATGAAGCCCCCGATTGAAAGAGCTCATGCGGTAGGTGCGCTGGCAATATGGGATCCGGCGCATTCGGCCGGTGCGCTGCCGGTTCAGCTCGCTGCAGATGGCGCGGACTTTGCGGTTGGCTACTCCTATAAATATCTCAATTCCGGCCCGGGTGGCCCTGCCTTTATCTATGTCGCGCCGCGTCATCAGGATGCTGCAAGGCCCGCTTTGTCGGGATGGATGGGGCACGAAGCGCCGTTCGCCTTCGATCTCGACTATCGCGCTGGTCAGGGAATCGAACGGATGCGCGTGGGTACACCGCCGAGGTGATGTCAGGTTAACTGGGATGAAGCGGTTGGCTGATATTCGGCCGGCATGATCCAAGCTGCCGTCAGTTACAAGCGTCATCGTTTTCCGCCGTCCATAATTGCGCATGCCGTCTGGCTCTACGTTCGATTTCCTCTGAGCCTACGGCTGGTGGAAGAGATGCCGTTCGAACGCGGCATTGCCGTTTCCTATGAGACGGTCCGGTGCTGGACCAAGAAGTTCCGCCCGGAATATGCCAGCCGTCTGCTGAGGAAAACGCCGAGCTCAAGCGCTGTGTGGCACTTGGATGAAGTCGTTGCTACGATTGGTGGTACGGAGCGCTAGCTGTGGCGCGCCGTCGATCAGGATGGCTATATTCTCGATGAAATCGTCCAGAGCCGGCGTAATAATAAGACTGCCAAGCGTCTGTTGATCCGGTTGATAAAGAAGCAGAGATGCCTGCCGAAGCGCATCGTCACGGATAAGCTTCGCTCTTATGGAGCAGCCCGACGCCAAGTCATGCCGGCTGTCGAGCATAGATCGCATAAAGGCTTGAACAACCGCGCCGAGAATTCACATCTGCCTTTGCGAAAACGAGAGCGGGTCATGCAAGGATTTCTGTCACCGGGCGGATTGCAACGCTTCGTTTCAATCTTTTCGGCGACCCGAAACCTCTTCGTGCCGCCTCCATCGAAACACACTACTATAGCCACCCGCCTGTATCGCCGTCAGGCCATGGCAAATTGGAACGCCGTCGCTGGCGTCACCGCCTGATCGCGATACATCCGTCCAAAATCGGCTTGGCGAATTTAACCTGACATCACCTCATTTCTTGCTTGATGACCTTTCCGAGCCGCTTTACGCCCTCGCGAAGGGAGGTGGGCTGACCTGCGAATGTCAGCCGTAGGAAGGAGCCTTCTGTATCGGCCGGAAACCATGTGCGACCGGCACTGACGACGACGCCTTGCCGGGCCATTTCTGCCGCAAGCGCAACGTCCTGAATGTGATCCGGCAGGCGCAGCCAGAGATGCATGCCTCCGCTCGGCACCTGAAACGTCACGCGATCTCCCAATTCCAAGCGTAACGCGCCGACAAGGGCATCGCGGCGCTCGATCAGAGCTGCACGGGCAGCATTGAGATGGCGCTTCCAGCCTGGTGTGGAAACAACCGCCAAAGCAGCCGCCTGCAAGGGACCGGAAACAAAGAAGTCGTCGCAGCCACGAGCAGCCTTCAGACGGGCCAACGCCGCCCCGCGTGCCATGACCGCCGCGACCCTCAATCCCGGGGCAGCGGATTTGGCGAGAGAGCGGATATAGACGACATGCCCGTGCCGGTCGCCAGCCGCAAGAGGCGCAAGCGCCGTACCCGTCATATCGAGATCGCGCGCCCAATCGTCTTCAATGACGAAGGCCCGCGCTTCTGCAGCGATATCGAGAACGGCGGCACGTCGCTCTGCCGACAGGATGCTGCCAGAGGGGTTGGAGAACGTCGGCTGGCTGTAGAAAACACGGGATCCCGTCTGCCGGAAGGCGTCAGCCAGTAGTTCCGGTCGGACTCCCTGTTCGTCCGTCGCCACGGGGACAAGTTCAAGGCCGGCCGCGCGGGCAGCGGAAATAGCACCCGTATACGTCGGCGTCTCCACGAGGACCGGACGCCCCGGCGGAACCAGCGCACGAAAGGTCGTGGCGATGGCCGACTGTCCCCCGCCGCAAATGATAGCGTCATGGGGAGAGAACACCGCGCCATCTCCGACCGCGCGCGCGAACCATGCCCGCAAAGGCTCCAGGCCCTCGATAGGCAGGCGATCCCAGAGTTCTGGCCGCCCGGAGGTCTGCCGGAGTGCATTGGCCAGCAGGCTCGACGCCTGAAGGTCCGGCGGCAGGTAGCCCATACTCAGGATCAGGTTTTCGGGCGGTGGCACGGTCAACAGGGATTCCATGAATCCGCTGCCCGCGCGCGCGGCTCCGAGCGCGACGGACTGCCAGGAGAAATCAGACCTGTCGGTCGTGCTTTCCTTCGCCTGACGGACGAAGGTTCCCTGACCGGGGCGGGGCTCGATCAAGCCTTCGCCGACAAGCTGCGCAAAGGCCCGCTCCACCGTCGCCGGACTGACGCGATGGTCCTTGACGAGCATCCGCACGGAAGGTAGCCGCGTTCCCGGCCGGGCGGCAGCTGCCGCGTCCCGCAAGGATTGAATAACGATTGATAGTCTGTTATCTCTCTTCATGAAAAATATAGATAACACTTCTCATCAGGTAACGGAAACGCTTTCGAAGCCCGTTACGGTCGATACGGCTCAGCATATGCTGGCCGGAAGATTGCCCGTCAGCCTCTTCGCTCCCTATCTCATAACCGCCGTGGCGCTAGCCATGGCCTATGGTTCGAGCTTCCTGCTTGCCGACACCCTGCGCGCGGCCGGGTATGCGGCATCAACGGCGGGCTCTATCGTCAGCGTTGGAACGGTCGCGACGCTCGTCGGCTCCCTGTTTGCTGGACGCCTAGCCGAACGCACCGGCATCCTGCCGCTGCTCGCCACATCCGCGTCGATCATGGCGGCCGCGATGGCCTGCTTCGCCATGATCGGAACCGGCGGCCTGCCACTCGCCTATGCCGGCGGCCTTCTGCTGGGCCTCGGTTGGGCGATCTTCTATATGCTGGCTCCGATCCAGCTCATCCATTGCCTCAAGCCTTCCGCGCGCCTGGAAGCGCTGACTCACCTGTCGGGCTCGCAGATGCTCGGGATCGGCGTGTCCGCGCCCTTGGGCCGTGTCATCGCCGATCATTTTGGCGGCCCCAGCAACACCTATGCGTTCTATGCCGGCTTCTGCGCCCTCGCGGCGGCATTCTCCCTGGTGATCCGGAGGCGTATGGCCGTTCAGCCGCAGTTGCCGATGCGGGCGGTCGCCCTGTCAGTTCCAGCAACCTTGTCCATTCTCCGGGCAAAGACGGTCGCGCCGGTGATCATGATGGGGATCGCCGCCTGTATGTTCGCAGGGCTCTCGACGTTCCAGAGCCTCTATGCGGATTCGCGCGGATTGACCCCGGATATCTTCTTCCTAACTTTCACCGTCATCACGGTCGCCTTGCGCTTCTCTGTCGCACCCATGATCGGCAAGCTGGCGCTTGGGCCGTTAGCGCTCGCCCTCTTCGTTGTGACACTCCTCGGCCTCACCCTTCTCGTCGCCAACGCGGGTAGCTCAATCCTGTATATCCTTTCGACCGTCCTCTTTGCGGCGGGTTATGGCCTCACTTATTCGACCCTGAATGCCATGGTCGTGAACTTGGCTGGTGAACGGGGACTGTCTGTCCCAGTTGCGTCTCAAGTGTTCACGCTCGGCTATTTCGTCGGCCTGTTCGGCTTTCCCTATTTCGCTGGCAGCCTGATCGCAGCCGACGGCATCGACACCGCACTCCTCGTGATGGTGGGGCTGGTGACAGCCAACATCGCGATTGCCGGCTGGATGCTGCATTGGACACGAACAGAAATCGCCTAGAAGCGGATCTCGCCGACCGTGATGACGGTGAAAGTCAGACGGCGATGTCCCTCCGCAGTACCATTGATGGTCCGACCCGTTTCCGAAGCGCTGCATCAATTGGCGCCTATCTGGGCCTAACGCCGCGGCGCAAGCAGTCGCGCGAGATGCCACAGGTCATATCTCTGGATGGGGCGATCGGCCTACTGCGGACCTATCTCTTCGAGGCGGCCAGTGTGCCGCTGCATCTAACGAGGCGTTGGTGCGCGCTGAAGGTCGTGGGCTGCGGCTGGCCAAACGCAATGGCATGAAGAAGGCGCAGGTCACCATCGCCCGCAAACTGGCCGTCATCCTGCACTGCATCTAGGTCGATGGCACTTCGCTCCAGTGGGGCAAGGAGCCGGCCTAACTATAACATTCTCTCGAGATCGCAGGGTTGACCCAGGCCTGTGATGTCCCGCCGGGACGGTGGTTGTAGTGATCTCGTTCAGTCAGCTGTGGCTCCAGTACCGCGCTAAGCAAGTTGAGGCATCCAACTCGAACATCATCATGAGGCCATGGCCTCGACAAGGACCATGACCCTGGCACGGACAACAGACTTGACAAGGTTCCGCAATTAAAGGGCCGATTGCCAGGCCAGCACTATGAGAAGTTTTTTGAAGCACTCGGGAGGCGTTCCCCCTTGGTCCAAAGCTTCGCGATCAAATTATTGATGGTATCGCCTTGAGAGAGGCACCCTCTACGCGATCAGAATGAACTCCGCTGCCGTTGGCCGGCAACTACGAAGCTGGATGATATGGCTTGCCGGCTCTCTGAGCGCCGGGCGACTAGTCAGTAGGTTTGCTATCGGGTTCCGAATGGAGCGTCATTTCGGAGATTATCCATCGCTCTAGTGCGCGCACGTCTCGCCGATCCTGCGCTTGTGGTGCGATCCACAAGCTTGTCTTTCGCGGCCCTGGAACAAATCCGAACGGCGCGACGAGGCGTCCAAGTGACAAGTCCTGAAGTGCGAGCATGTAAGGCGCAACAGCGAGGCCCAGACCGGAGGAGGCTGCCTGAAGCATGAGATAGAAATGCGCAAATTCCGTCTGAGGAGGCAGATATGCTTCCCCAGCATCAGAACTCTCGAGCCACTCGAGCCAGGCCGTCGGCCTGGTCTGTGTCCTGAGTAGTCGTGCTTTCGGAATATCTGATAGGTTCCGGATATCTAGCGATTGAGCAAGTTCAGGCGAGCAGACAAGGCCGATCCATTCCACACCAAGGTCGCGGACTATGATATTCCTCTGGGGCTTGATCGTGCTATTCCGGATGGCAATGCTGGTGTTGTCACGACCAAAGTCTATCCGGTCGTGGTTCATGTCGAGCTTAACCTCGACTTCGGGGTGCTGTTTGTAAAACAGGCTCATTCGCGGAACTAACCAGCACATCGCCATGGAGGAGGAGCAGGAAAGCGAGAGCGGTCCCGGCCGCATGTCTTCGAGTGTGGCATAGATAGTCTTGAATGCCGCCGCCAACCCCTCAGCGAGTATGACCCCTTCAGGTGTGATGTCGATCGAGCGCACCTTGCGGATAATCAACGGTTGGGCCAGCGCCGCTTCCAGTGACTTGACGTGCCGGCTCACAGCTCCGTGTGTGACGTTGAGTTCGGCTGCCGCAAGAGAAATGCTCTTGTGCCGCGCAGTAGCCTCGAAGGCTCGCAGGGCATTCAGTGATGGAAGCACACTCATCAGATTTCCACAGACCGTCCGGGCTCACGCGTGACAATAAATCATATATAGACGAACATAAGTCGTTTGTCACCCGCATCGTCGCCCGTCAATATCGCCTCAGGACTGGTGGGCTGCACGCATTAACCGGAACTGAACGGCGCATGTGCGGTGCTCGAACCCGTGAGACACGGACCTTGGGAGGGGCTATGATAAAAGACTTCTGCAGAAGCATTGCACACATCCAGTCTGTGTCGTCACGTGCCTGACAACCGCCGCCGTGCGTTCGGCCGAGCGCGGGTTAGATGCCTTGGTTGCATCGGCCGTAATCCTCAGGGCATGGGCAAACCAATCAATCATCACGTCAGACTGTCTTCGGTCCGACCGAACGACGGTGGGGCGGTGACTTACCGGTCTCCGTCGACTGGCAGCAGATCCGTCGCCTGAAAGGCGGCTACGCACAAGGACAAGAGAATGGCCCTTCAACGCATCGAAGCCGATTACATCATCGAAACCGCGAACAATCCGCACAAGGCCGCGGAGGTGATGGCGGGTGAACAGTCCAGTGGCACCTTTGCCAAGGTCCCCGGCGAGACGCCTGAGCTGAAAGCGCGCGCCGCAGCCCGGGTCGAGTCCGTCGAGGTCATTTCCGAAGCCGATCTGCCTTCGCTTCCGGGGGCGGCGGGTTATGACAGCGCACCGATCAAGAGAGCCCGCGTCACGCTGTCGTGGCCGATCGACAATATTGGGCCATCCCTGCCCAACCTTGTCGCGACCGTGGCTGGTAATCTTTTCGAATTGCGTGACTTTTCCGGCTTGCGCCTGCTTGACATGCGCCTGCCCGAAGCCTTTGCCTCGGCCTACCCAGGTCCGCGTTTCGGCGTCGCGGGGACGCGGGAATTGACTGGGGTGACGCAAGGACCGCTGATCGGATCTATCGTGAAGCCGTCTGTTGGTTTCAGTCCTGAGGAAACCGCGGATCTCGTGCAGACACTGTGCGAGGCCGACATCGACTTCATTAAGGATGACGAGCTGCAAGCGGACGGTCCGACTTGCCCATTCAACGATCGTGTTCGCGCCGTTATGGCCACCATCAACCGCCACGCCGACCGGACTGGCAAGAAGGTGATGTTTGCCTTCAACCTGACGGGGGATCTTGATCAAATGCGCCGTCGTCACGATGTGGTGGTCGAACACGGCGGTACCTGCGTCATGGCGAGCCTCAACTCGGTTGGCTTGGTCGGAATGATCGAGCTGGGTCGGCACAACGCACTGCCGATCCACGCCCATCGCAACGGTTGGGGTTATCTTACCCGTCATCCCATGCTAGGCTGGTCCTACGTCGCCTGGCAGAAGTTGTGGCGTCTGGCAGGGGCGGACCACATGCATGTGAACGGTCTGCAGAGCAAGTTCTCCGAAAACGACGACAGTGTCATCGCGTCGGCAAAAACGTGCCTGACGCCGATGTTCGACGCCAAGTCGTGTATCGCCATGCCGGTCTTCTCTTCCGCGCAAACGGCTCTTCAAGCTCCCGCAACCTATGCGGGATTGGGTAGTGCGGACCTCATGGTGGCCGCCGGCGGCGGAATCATGGCTCATCCGGACGGACCAGCCGCGGGCGTGAGCAGCTTGCGTCGGGCTTATGAAGCGTCCATTGCTGGGATCAGCCTTGAAGAGGCCGCACGGGACCATCCCGCATTGGCGCGGTCCTTGATGGGCCAAGCGGCATGACAGCGCCCGGTTTACCCAGCGGCCCGTTGCTCGGGTTCTATGGTGACGACTTCACGGGGTCAACCGCCGTTCTTGAGGCGATGACCCTCGCGGGTTTGCCTGCGGTGCTGTTCCTGCAAGCGCCTGATGCCGAGCTGCTTTCCCACTTCAGCGATTGCCGTGCGATCGGGATTGCGGGGATTGCCCGCTCTCAGAACCGGGCCTGGATGAGCCAGCATCTGCCGTCCATCTATCACGTCCTTGCCGACCTGGGCGCTGCGATCACGCATTACAAGGTCTGCTCGACCTTTGATTCATCCGCTGAGCTTGGCTCGATCGGTCACGCGATCGACTTGGCGGCCCCGATCTTTAGCAGCGGTTGGATCCCGCTCGTCGTGGCTTCGCCGGATATCGGGCGCTACCAGACGTTCGGCAATCTGTTTGCTCTCGCAGGCGACAGGGTTCATCGGCTGGATCGTCACCCTACCATGGCTCACCATCCGGTCACTCCGATGAGCGAGGCCGATGTGCGCCTTCACCTAGCCAGGCAGACAGATCGCCTGATCGGTCTGATAGACTTCGTCGCCATGAAGCACGGCAGATCGGATGAAGCCCTGTGTGTGGAACGTGATCGCGGTGCGGAGATCGTCGCGCTTGATGTGATCGACAACGACACGCTGACTGAGGCTGGCCGACTGATCTGGACCTACCGCGGCGCACGGCAGTTTGCTGTCGGCTCGCAAGGTCTGGAACATGCCCTGATTGCCTACTGGAGATCAGAGGGCCTGCTGCCCACCGATCCCGCTCAGAAGTTTCACGCAGGCATGGCCCAAGAAATTGTTTGCGCATCGGGTTCCTGCTCGCCTGTCACGGCAAAACAGATCGCGCATGCCGAAGAAGCAGGTTTCGAGCTGATCCGGCTTGATGCGGCGCTCGCTGTTGATCCTGAAGCATGGCAAAGCGAGCTTGGTCGCGCGGGGGATCTGGCTTTGGTAGCGCTGGGTGCGGGGCGCTCGCCGCTGATGTATACTGCAGTCGGACCGGATGATCCGGCACTTGTCCGCATGAAGGATGCAATCCGGACAAGTGGCACCTCGACCGAGATAGCAAACGAACGCATCGGCGCAGGGCTGGGCGAGACGGTTTTTCGCGTCATGCACGACGGAAAAGTCGCGCGCGCAGCAATTGCCGGCGGCGACACATCGGGCCATGCGGCCCTGAAGCTGGGTATCCAGGCATTGACGTTCCTCGCTCCGATCGCGCCGGGCGTGCCGCTGTGCCGCGCGCATTCCTCAGATTCGCATGAGTCCAACTACGAGGTCGCACTCAAAGGGGGCCAGATGGGGCCACCGGAATTCTTCTCTATCGTTCGCAACGGGGGGAGGGCCGCCTGATGCCACAGTCAGACAGTCGAAATTCCTCAGCATTCAAAGTGTTGCGGCTGAACGCAAAAATCGCGGTTTTTCATCCAGAAAAGCTCAATTTCAGAACCCGGTTCTGAACAACTCGGAGGTGAGAATAGGAAATGAACAAGGTCATCCTGTTGGGAGCGGGCGGAAAAATGGGAATGCGGCTGGCTCGCAATCTGTCCCGGTCCGCCTATGAAGTTATCTATGCCGAAGTGAACGCCGAGCGTCGGGCCGCTTTCGAAGCCGAATTGGGGCGGACCTGCACCGGAGACGTCAACTTCTCCGATTGCGATGCGGTGATCCTCGCGGTCCCGGACAACGCCATCGGTCGCATCGCCGCGCAGATCGCGCCCGAACTGCGCGCCGGCACGGTGGTTATCGTTCTGGATGCTGCGGCACCCTACGCCGGGGACATGCCCGATCGTTCGGATCTGAGCTATTTCATTGCGCATCCCTGCCATCCGTCGATGTTCAACTGGGAAGCCGACGAGACTGCAGCACGCGATACATTCGGCGGCGCTGGAGCAAGACAGGCGATCGTCTGCGCCCTGATGCAGGGCCCGGAAGAGCATTTCGCGTTTGGTGCCGATCTAGCCAGTTGCTTCTATGCTCCGGTATCGCAGGTGCATCGTGCGACCGTCGAACAGATGGCCATTCTTGAGCCCGTGTTGTCGGAAACGGTCGTCGCTACATGCTTGACTCTCATCAACGAAGCCATTCTCGAAGCGGAGAAGCGCGGTGTTCCCTATGTGATGGCTCGCGACTTCACACTGGGACACATCTACGCGGAATCCGCCATCATCTTCGGGCACATCAAGGGGACGGCGATGTCGGACGGGTGCCTGAAGGCAATCGAGGACGCCAAGCCGAAACTTCTGAACCCCGAGTGGCGTCAGGTCTTCGAAAAAGACGAAATGGTCAAGTCGATCAAGTCGATAACGCAGGCGGTTTGAAACATGAACGTTTGGCCGAAGACCAGTAGCGACTGCAAGATTTTCGTGTGTGACACGATCACGATCATTTCCGAAGGTCATGCAGGGTCGGTGGTGGTTTCGGGATCGCACGGTGGACTGTCTTCGGCCAAATTCGTTCTTGGCAAGGGCCTTCTCGGAGTGATCTTCAACGACGCCGGAGGTGGCAAGGACGGGGCCGGCATTGCGGGGTTGGACGTGCTGGAGCGCGCGGGACTGCCCGCAGCTACGATTGGTTGCACCTCAGCGCGAATCGGTAATGGCGAACACATGTGGGTGCATGGCCGCATTAGCCATGCAAATCCTGCCGCCACCGCCCTTGGTGTTCGCAGCGACCAGAAACTGTTGGAAGCAGCTGAGCTTCTGTACGGGGACGCACCGGTGGAACGAGAAATCGAAGACGATAACGTCTCTACCCTGTTGCGATGCGGTGCCACCTGCGGTGACAACGATATTGTTGTGCTGGACTCCGTATCAATGCTGACTCCGGGGGACGCCGACAAGATCGTCGTGACCGGATCGCATGGCGGTATCCCCGCGGGTGAATATGCCATTCGGTTCCGTCCAGGCCTTACGGTCTTCAACGATGCGGGGGTCGGTTGCGACCGCGCAGGAATCGCCGCGCTGACCCGGATGGATGCTGAAGGCTTGGCCGCAGCTGCCATCGACTGCATGACCGGTCGAATAGGCGATCCTCGCGACATGTTGCAGCATGGTGTGATCAGTTTCGCCAACAAGGCTGCGCAGGCGCGGGGCGTTAAGCCCGGGTCGCCGCTTTCGGAAACGCTGGCGAAGTATCCACCAACAATGACCGCCGCTGACCGAAGCTCCTGATTTCAAGATCTGCGAAAATCCATTCGCAACCAACTAGCTGGCAACTCATCTCTATGCGCATCAGGAGGAAAACCAAATGACGCATTGTCACTGGAACTATAGCCAGCATCATTCTCGCAGCAGAGATTTTCAACTTTGCTGCCATGGCGGAAGAGTTCAACCTTGCCTCCACTGCGCCGCTCGAGTCGCACTGTGACGACGGGGCCAAGGCTTTTGCCGCCAAGATCGACGAACTGTCCGGTGGCAGCTTCAAAGTCAACCTGAAGCCGGCAGGCGCCCTGGGTGGCGAGCGTGAAGTGATCGAGGGTTTGCAGATCGGCGACCATCTATTTCGAAGGATATCCGCTCTGCGTGAATTCGTAATGAGTAACTGAAAACAAAGATCGCAGCGCATCGCGGTGATGCTTGCGCGGCAGACAAATTTGGGAGGCAAGAATGGAATATTGTACAGGCCTGAGCGCGCCCGAAGGCCCCGTTGCCCTGGCGAAAGGCGAGTTTCTTGTGGTCGAGATGGGAGCGGAACGTGGGTGTGTCAGCCATTTGACGGAGAACGCGCAGCAACGCAGAGAGATTGCGCGTACCGGCAGGCCAAACGGTCTCGCCACTGACGCGGATGGAGCGATCTGGATAGCAGAAACCAATCCGCCGGCTGTCCTGAAGATGGACATGTCCGGAAATATAGAAGTCGTTTGCACCAGCTATCTCGGTTCGCCTTTGCTTTTCCCCAACGATTTATGCTTCGGACCTGACGGCATGCTCTATTTCACCGACAGCGGCATCAGTGTGACGGAGCTTTCGCCCGACGGGTTCGTGCGCCGGGACTGGAATGAGGTGGAATATAAAGGCGCCGTGTATCGCCTTGACCCGAAAACCGGCGAAATGAAACAACTGTTCACTGGGATCCGCTTCACCAACGGAATCGCCTTCGGCCCGCGGGATCAGCATCTTTATATCGCGGAGACGCTAGGCGGAAATATCTGGCGATGTGAGTGGTCGCCCGAGCGCGTCGGTCCGCTTGAGCTATGGGCCAACACCGATCCGGACGAGCCTCTGCTCACCTTCCATGGACCGGATGGAATGAAATTTGCCCAGAATGGTGATCTCTATGTGGCTGTCTATGCTCAGGGCGAGGTCGTGGTGCTGGATCCGTCCGGGCGTGTCAAACAGCGGATCGCGACAGATGGTAACCAGCCGACAAACCTCGTTTTCGGTGCTGGAGACGAGACGGCTGTCTACGTGACCGAAACTGAAACTGGTACGTTGCAGAAATTTGAGGTTGGGATTGCTGGCCTCCCGCTGCACAACGGGGCTCCAGAGTAAGCGGTGTGCCGATGATTTGGCCGGGACTTCGTGATAGCTCCAAGGCATGAGCATCGTCGATGCGGCTCTGGAGATGGCCGGCGACGGGCGCTCGAGGACATCTCTGCGGTAGCCGTGGCGCCGTCTTGCCATACTCGCCGTATGCGCGGTGGAGTGGTGCAGTGCTATTACCGACATCGTAGCAAAGGCCCATGACCGGATTGTCGGCAAGACTTGGCGCCTGGGCGAAATCCCGATGTGACGTGCGGGCGGAACTCCAAAGGGGCGTTGAAGGAACACCAGCGGCCTTCGTCACCCTAGGTTCGGCATTGCTGGAAGCCCATAAATATTGATTTTCGCGCAGAGCTGAGCCGGTTATGGAGTGAAGAAGGGACGGCGTCCGCACTCGGCGCTGTTGTGCCATACTGTGGCCAAGGTCACAATCGGGAGAACCGTCCATCACAGTCGGCCCGGAAATCGCCAAGCCCATCTTTAGGGCCAGGACTTCGGTAACGGGACCGTTCCAGTCAAGCAAAAAGTGACGACCGCAGCAGCGCAGTCATGCTGCCAGTGCGGCAAATAATTCCTATAGATTCCCTATCGCCGATACCTAGCTCGCTTCGCCCTTCGTTTGAGGTCGCCCCGGGTTCATGCTTCGGTCCGTGGTCAGCGCGATGGCTGCCAACATGATGCTGGTTCAGTGCGGCAATTCCGATGTGCCCATCTCATTGGCGTGCTCGACCCGAGGCCGGCGACAGTCCTGACCACGGCATTATCGGAACCGCGTCCCGGTTGGGACCTCGAAGGTCTGCGCTCAGGCCGACGTCAACGATATGGTTCTGCTGTAACGCTCTGGCCGACTTGGCGATCAACGGGACTGTGGAGAATTCTGTACCACCCTTCCACATCCGGTGAAGGATCGTGCCGATGCGCCTTGCCAAAGCCACCATCGCACGCTTCGCACCTCGGCGTTTGGCAACTTGCGCAGCCCAGCTTCTCGGCCATGTCGAGCGCCCCCGATGTATCATGACGGTAGCCGCTTGACATAAGGCTCTTCGCAGATTGGCGTCCCCAGCCCGCGTAACGCCGCCGATCACGTCGCGCTCCCCGGACTGGTTGCGCGACGGTGTAAGGCCAACCCATGGACCAACTTTCTTGGACGATGAGAACCGCGCGGGATCATCGACAGCGGATCGGAAAGTTAAGGCGACGACCGCCCCGATACCTGGCATCGTCATCAACAGCCGGCACACCGCATCGTCCTTTGCAAGCAGACGGACCTGACGTTCGAGCCCGGCTAGTTCATGGCGCAGGCTGGTGCGCGCACGTAACATCGGCCCGGCGGCTGCTTGCAGCATGGAATTGCCTTCCACCAATTCCCTGATCCGGGCGTCGAACTGGCCGCGTGAGATGGCGCCAACCTTCAGGCCAAAGTTTCTCAGCAGTCCGCGCAGCGATAGCTCCAGCGCGATCATGCCCTGCTGAATCGCCTTGCGGGCGGCCAAAAGCGCGCGAACCTCCTGTGCCAACACGGATTTGCAATGTACAGGCCTGAACCAGCCCAGATGAAGCAGTCGGGCAATCCCTTCAGCGTCGCGCCGATCCGTTTTGATCGGCATTGCCTTCAGTGCGCCCTTCACTTGTCAGGTTTCCATCAGAACGACGTCCAGTCGGGCATCGGCCAGACCGCGATGCAGCCACTGGGACAGCGGTCCGGCTTCCAGCCCTATGATGGCGACCGCTCCCTCCAGGGTGTTTGCAAAGTCCACGATCGCCTGGGGATCACTGGGAACCTGCGCTTCCTTTGCGATCTTGCCATGCTCATTGATCACACAGACGGCGGTCTTCGCCAGTGATACATCCAGTCCGATAAACAGCTTCATCCCGTATTCCTCCGATTGAGACTGATACGGGAACAGCGACAGCTTGCCGCGAGCAATTGCAAGATGCTTGAGCCGATGGTGCACGGCGCAGGCCCCGTTACAGCATCTCATTGATCAAAGCCGAACGCATGGCCTTGTCAGTGGGTCAGTCGTTCGACATGACCGATATATCAATGGTATCAGAAGCCGATAAGTACTCGTCTTCGGACGAGATCTTTGGCACAGGAGCAAGTATTGCCGGAGAATGATTATGATGCGTTTGCAGCGGCCTATGACGCTGACAACGAGAACAATTCCTGGAATGCCTATTACGAACGCCCAGCCATTCTTTCGATGGTTGGAGATGTCACTGGGCTTCGGGTGCTTGACGCAGGGTGCGGCGGCGGAGCCCATGCTGCGGCACTCCTCGACCGAGGGGCAATTCTAACTGGTATCGACTCAAGTGCGGGATTACTCGAGATCGCAGAACGTCGCCTGGAGGGTCGGGCGCGATTGTTGGTGGCGGATCTGAACGAACCAATGCCCTTCGACGATGGCTGCTTCGATTTGATCCTCGCCTCCCTTGTCATGCACTATCTGCCAGACTGGGCACCCCCCCTTTCGGAATTCGCCCGTCTGCTGCCCCAAGGCGGCCGCTTGGTTTTCTCCACGCATCACCCGTTTATGGATCACCAGCTGGAGGGCCACGAAAACTATTTCGAGACCTATAGCTTCAGCGAAACGTGGCAGCGTGGCGGGAAGTCCATGACAATGCGCTTCTGGCATCGCCCACTTCACTCCATGCTTGATGCGTTGAAGTCGGCAGGATTCCAACTCGAGTTACTGAACGAACCTCAGCCCGATCCCGGGGCCCGCTCGCGCTTCCCAGAGGCATATCATAACCTGACAACCAAGCCGCGATTTCTATTCTTTTCCGCCATGAAAGCGTGAGGGCGGCTCTTGTGGATCAAAGCCAAAAAATCATTGTTGCCGCGATGCAGATCGCTGAGAAGAAGGTGTCGGCGCAACGATCATAGCGGGTGGCAATCCGACGCAAGTCCTTGAGCTTGGCGAACATGTTTTCGACTTTGTGACGCTGACTGTACAGCGCCTTGTCATAGGCGATGGGAGTTTTCCGGTTTCTGGTTGGCGGAATGCAGGGCTCGATGCCCTTCTCCGCGAGTGCCTCCCGGAACCAGTTGCTGTCGTAGCCTCGGTCGGCAATCAGCGTGGAGCCGGAAGGCAAAGCCTCGAGCACGAGCCTGGCACCCTTATGGTCACTCATCTGGCCCTCCGACAGCGGCAGGATGATGGGCCGACTCGCCGCATCACAGACAGCGTGGAGCTTGGAGTTTGGGCCGCCCTTCGTGCGCCCGATACGACGGGGAACATCCCCTTTTTGAGCAGGCTGGCTGCCGTGTGGTGCGCCTTTAGGTGAGTTGCGTCAATCATGATCCGATCGGGCTTAGGCCCCTCACTTGCCAGAGCCGCAAGGATCCGGTCGAACACGCTCAGTCGGCTCCAACGGATGAACCGGTTGTAGAGCGTTTTGTGAGGCCCGTACTCTTTGGGCGCGTCCTTCCACTGCAGGCCGTTGCGGATGACATAAACAATCCCGCTGACCACCCGCCGTTCGTCCACGCGTGATACGCCGTGAGCCACCGGGAAGTACGGCGAGACCCGCGCAATCTGACGCTCGCTCAGCAGAAACAGATCACCCATTCACAGCCTCCTCGAAAGAAAGTTCTGAATCACAAGTCAAACCAAATTAATAGGTCGTGAGCCTAGGTTTACGGGGTCGATCGAGACGGCAATACTACAGCGCAAGCTACGGAGAATAAAGGCTCGTGCAACTGCCCAAGGCTCGCGTCCTGATGGCGGCGACTTGGCCGACAATGCGCTTCGTGGTCGGGTAAAATTGAAGAGCCGCAAGGCATCCTGATGCTCCATCGTACTCGGGACTGCTAGCGTAACAGTGGACGATGCTGATCAATGCTTTGCGAGCGCATCTTGCTGAGTTTGGGATTGTGATGCGTCAAGGCATCTGCGGATGCGAACGGTCGAGCCGGATTTGGAAGCCCGCCATTGGGGTGATGCGCTCAAGAGCGCGTAGGAGTGAATGGGACCAGATCTGCGACCCTCATCAGGGTCAGCAGCATCGATCGGCCGCCATCAAAGGCCGTATGGATGGCTGCTTCCGACCGTCTCGCTGCCATACCAAAAGTCCTTGCCTAGCGGAGGCTGCGTGAACCCAAAGCGAATGTCGAACACTATGGTGGTCAACGCACCCGGATCGCAGGAAGCCGCCACGCGTCATCATCCTGCTAGCGCAGCCCGTCGTCACAAAGCTACGTAGTCTGAAGGTGCACGGCATGGCTCGAGCCGTCATCGGCCCGACCCAGCAAGGCCCCGGCTTTCGATACGGCAGTGCCCATCTTGTCCCCAGTAGATGAAAGCCGATATGGCCAAGCGCGAGGTTCTTCGGCTCCAGCGCTCGGGGGTATCAACCAGCGCATCCCTCTGGAGGTGTAACAGGACAGCGAAAGCCGTCCTGGCTGCATGAACTTCGACTGTCGCATGGATCGTAGTAAGGCCGCTGCCAACCCCTCAGCGAGAGTTGCTCCTTCGGAGGTGACCTTCGTCGAGCGCATCTTGCAAACAATCAATGGCACGTTCAGGACCTTGACCTGCCGGCTTACCCCCCGTGCGTGACGTCGGGTTCGGCAGCCGGAAGCAAAGATACATCTGTGACGCGTCACAGCCACTGAAAGCACGCAATGCGCTCAATGATGGAAGCGCACTCATATGTGCTCCTTTCCCTTGTCTGGCGCGGCGCCTTTAGGAGAAAAAGTCACGTATAGACGCGGAAAAGTCGTTTGCCACGTTGGGAGACATTTCTCTATACCAGCGGTGGCCTGGTGTTACGGCCGCTTGCGCGCAACAACTGGCAAAGAGCGCCCAAAAGGCGCGCCGCTGAACCGCAGCAAAACACAAGCCCTGGGAGGAGGCTATGCAACAGAACCACGACTTGAACGCGTCGCCTGATAGTTCCGGGGTAGGAGCAACCGCGCCCTGCGCCTGATCCATGGAACAGGGCTACTCAGTTCACAAAATAGGGAGGAACAAATGCGAATTTTCAAATGCCTTGCGCTCTTGGCCATTTTGGCAATGTCGGCTGTCACAATGCCTTCAGTGGGCGCGGCACAAGAGAAGAAGCCCGCGCCACGCGTGGCTTTGAGTAATGCCTATCTGGGCAACGCGTGGCGCCGCTCTATGGTCGCGGCATTCGAGAAAGCCGGCGCCAAGGCCAAAGATGATGGGCTCATCAGCTCTTGGCAGGTGTCGAACGCCCCGGGTGAAAACTCGGCGACCGAGCAGATCGCACAGCTCAAGGCTCTGCTGCTTGACAAGCCCGATATCCTGATCGTCAACCCTGCGAGTGCGGAAGCGCTGAATCCCACGCTGCAGCAGGCATGCAACCAGGGTACTGTCGTCGTCATTTTCGACAGCTCCACAGATCTGAAGTGTGCGCATGTCGTGTCCAACAGCTTTAGCGATTGGGCTCGGTTGTCGACGCAGGCAATCATTGATGGCATCGGTGGCAAAGGCAATGTCCTCATAGCACGCGGTGTCCAGGGGTCGCCGCCCGAGAAGGAGATGTACGCTGTCCAGAAAAAACTGCTGGATGCACAGCCGGGCATCAAAGTCGTTGGAGAGGTCTTCACTTTTTGCGACGCCTCCAAAGCGCAAGAGGCTCTGTTGGGCATCATTGCAAGCCTACCGGAGGTCAACGGAGTGGTTGGCTGTGGCGAAGGTTTGGGCGCAGTCCAGGCATTCCTGGCGGCAGGACGTAAGGCCCCGGTTGTTGCTTTTGCACCGAGCGGTCGTGCCCTGAAATTCTGGGGCGAAGGCAACGGGGGGCCGGGTTCGGTTGCGGTCATGTCCGATCCGGGGCAGGGTGTTGCAGCGCTCTTCGCGGCCATCGACATCTACAACGGTCAGGACGTCCCTAGGGTCACGGTCTTCCCGCCTGTCGTCGTCAGCGACAAGGCGCGTGATGCGTGGATCGCTGCCGTCGGCGACGACCAAATCGCTTCGTGGCAGTGGACTAAGGAGCTTGTCGACAAGCAGATCCAAGCGAATATCGCTGGCACCGTCGGCGAAGCTGCTCTTCCGCCGGTTCCAATCCACTGAGCATACCAGCGACCAGCGCCCGATCAGGGCGCTGGTCCCCCTCAAATTAAGGTGAACTAGGGGTGGATACCGCGGCCATGACAATGAAGACCACCAACACAGGCCATCGACCGCTCGTTCGGGTTAGTCAGGCTGTCAAGACTTATGGGCACACACGCGCCCTTTCCGGTGTAGAATTACAAGTCAATGCTGGCGAGGTTCTCGGCCTCGTTGGCCACAATGGAGCTGGGAAAAGCACCTTGATGCGGCTCCTCTGTGGGCTCGAGCGGCTTGACAGCGGAACGGTCGACATCGGCGGGATGACTACGCCGGGAGCCTTTGGTTTTTCTGGCGTTCGCATGGCATACCAGGAAAGTTCGCTTGCCCCCGAGCTTACGGTACGGGACAATATCTATCTTTCCAGCGCCCGTTGGTTGCCACGCTGGCGCTGGCACAAGGCTGCGGCCGAATCCGCCACTGCGCGTTTGGGTGAGATCTTTCCCGGTCACGGTATCGGGCCGAATGAGTACATTGATGATCTGCCGATAGCCGACCGTCAGCGGGTAGAGATCGCACGGGCGACGATCACCGACGATCTTAAACTTCTGATCCTCGACGAGCCGACGGAATCGCTTTCGGGCAGCGCGGTCGACCATCTCTACGACTATGTGCGCAAGCTCAAGGCCAAGGGTGTTGCCACGATCCTCGTCTCGCATCGGATCCGGGAGATTTTGGCAGTTTCTGACCGGGTAGCAGTGATGAAGGATGGCGCTGTCGTCTCGATCCACAGGGCCAGTGACGTTTCGGAACACGATCTGTTGCTGGCCATGGGCGGTGAGGTACTCGTCATGGAAGCAAGGGCGACACCGTTTGGACCCTCCGCCGCCGGTAGCCGGAGTGTTGTGGTACGCGTCCCGATGACGACAGTTAGCGGCGAGGCGACCGAGATCATGGCTAGCGAGGGAGAGGTCATCGGCTTGGCTGGGATAGTCGGCCAGGGCCAGGAAGAGGTACTTGATCGAATCTGGCACGGAAAGCGCGGCGATATCAAAGTCGACGCGACGTGCGCCTATGTGCCGGGTGACCGGCAGCGTTCTGGCATCCTGCCGTTGTGGAATGTCGACCGGAACCTGACAATATCTGCGCTTTCCAGCCTCTCACGGCGCGGTATTCGCCAATTTGATGCAGAGGAATTGCTGGTCGATAAATGGGTGAAGAAGCTGAAAATCCGTGGTGGCGCACGCGCGGCCATCACCGGCCTGTCAGGTGGAAATCAACAGAAGGTCATTGCCGCGAGAGCTTTCGCGTCGAATGCAAAGACGATCCTGTTGGATGATCCCTTCCGCGGTGTCGACGTGCATACCAAAGCAGAACTCTATCAACTTATTCGGGACGAAGCCGCGAAGGGTCGGACAATTGTCTGGTTCTCAAGCGAAAACTCCGAAATGCAGCATTGCGACCGCGTCTATGTCCTAAGGGCTGGCCGCATTGCCGGCGTGTTGCACGGAACCGAAATTACCGACAATCGGATCATCGCGATGTCGTTCGCGGAATCGGAGACCAACGCTGCATGACTAGTATGAACCCCATCCGACCCCGAAACGCTTTGCCAAGGGGGCTCGTCCGCCGCATATTCCCCGGTGCCATTACGCTTGCGGCGATGATCGTGATCCTGATCGTCTGCGGGACCATTCAGCCTCGAATTTGGTCGCAATCCGGCATAACTCTCATTTTATCGCCCATCGTGGCGCTGGTCATCGCCTCGCAGGCGCAAATGGTCATGATGAGTATTGGAGATATTGACCTCAGCATTGGCTTCTTTATCGGCATGGTCACCACCATCGTTGCAACGCTTCTTCCGAACACCCCGACCCTTGGTCTTCTTGCCCTGGGTGCTAGCGTTCTTGGCTACACCCTGATGGGCGCCCTCGTCCAACTCCGCGAAGTTCCTTCCCTCATCGCCACGCTGGGCGGGTCGTTCATCTGGCTGGGCCTTGGGCTTTTCGCCCTTCCTGTTCCAGGTGGCTCAGTGCCGGACTGGCTGAGCAGCTACGCATTCTGGACGCCGCCGCTGTCGATACCGGCCCCCGTGATCACGATGCTCACAGCCACTGTCATCACTTGGTTAGTTATGCAGCGGACTTGGCTTGGCGTCCAGTTTCGCAGCCTTGGGAGCAACCCCTATGCCCTCATCCGTTCGGGAGGGTCGGTACTGCGAACTAGAATGTTGACCTACGCGACTGTTGGCATTTTAGGCGTACTGTCCGGAATTACATTGTCTGCCGAGATCGGCGGGGGCGACATCGATGCCGTGCCCGGCTACACGCTCAGTTCGATCGCTGCTGTGATCCTCGGTGGAGGGGTATTCACAGGGGGGCGTGCCGTTGCCTGGGGAACCCTGTTCGGTGCTGTCACGCTTGGCCTTCTGACGGTCCTGCTCACACTTTTGAACTTGTCGTCGAACTTGCAGCCCGCGGTCCAAGGCGCCATCGTTATTGCCGTTCTCGCTGGACGGCTGGTCGTTGAGCGAGTGGTGAAATGATGAAGTTTCGCAATCTGACAATTCCCGCCTGGACGTGGTCATTTCTCGCTGCGTTCGTGGTTCTGATACTGACCTTCCTGGTTGCCGGAGGCGGGACCAAGACGCTGACACTTGCATTTACGATCGCTCCCTACCTTGTGCTCGTGGGGATCGGGCAAATGCTTGTCATGAGCACCGGACCGGGCAATATCGATGTCTCGGTCGCGAAGGTGTTTTCGCTCGGCGGCCTTCTCTCGATCGCGGTGGGCGATGCCACTGGGTCCTGGGTTCTGGGGTTGGCGGCCGCCATGACCGCTGGCTTTGCACTATCCTGCGTCAGCCTAGCATCAATCATTCTTATTCGTATCCCACCCATCGTTGCGACACTCGCGACGAGCCTGCTGACGTCTGCCATCTCGCTGACACTCGCTCAAGGGTTCCAGGGATCGGCGGATCCGGTTCTCAAAAGCTTCCTTGGATGGGCTCCGATGGGCGTTCCGGCGTTTGCGCTGGTCGTCTTGCTCTTCACTATCTTTGTCTCACTTATGCTTAAAAGGACGACTTTGGGCGCGCACACTCTTGCTTTCGGACAGGCGCGTCGAGCATCGGAATATGCAGGTGTCAGCGCTACGAAAACTCTGACAATCGTCTATTTGACCAGCGGTGTGCTCGCGGCGCTTGCGGGCGCCTTGCGGGCCTCGTTTTCGGCGCCGAATGTCGAATTGGGTAACGATTACCTCCTCGATTCTATTGCAGTGGTCGTGATAGGTGGCACGCTTATCACGGGGGGCAGATCCGAGCCGGCCGGTATCTGGGGTGGGGCCCTGTTCTTTATCCTGCTGGACGGCCTGTTGAATCTCATCGGCTGGAACTATGCCGGACAAAATGTCCTCAAGGGCTTCTTCGTGCTGGCGGTTCTCTTCTTGGCCAGCGGAGTGCCGATTATTCACCGCCGTTCGGCATCTGCGGATCGGTCAGACCCGAACTTGCCTGAAGGTGCAGATTCTACCGCATCCGGAGCGCCTCTCGATGCTCAGGCACCGGCAGAGCGGCGTGCCGTGACATAAGAGGGTTGGACTGGCCGGCCTCCTCATACGGGCGCAGATCTCGACTACGGCGGGAGCGCGTGAGGGCCCTGTCGAGCGTTTAGCTGTTGCTCGCCGCTGTGTCGCGCTGATGAAGTTCTCGATCGCTTCTGGAAGCATCGCTTGTAACGGGTTTCCGCGGTGGCGGCAGCAAGGCTCTCGGCGTCCGATAGCGTGCGAGGATATTGTAAACCTGCCTGCCGGTTGGAAAGCGCTGCGTTGTGTTTTCTGAGGAAGCTGGGTGAACATTCTTATTAATGGGGAGGATGACTAATGAACATGAAAACAGACGCGCTCGCGAAACCAAGTGTGATTGAATCGAGAACCATTCGCAAGATTTGCCGGCGGCTGGTGCCTTTCATCGCGCTGATGTTCTTCATCAACTTCCTCGACCGCACCGCGATCTCGTTCGCTGGTCCCAACGGCATGACGCAGGACCTTGGCATGACCGCCGCGCAGTTCGGCTTTGCCTCAGGCATCTTCTTTATTGGGTACATCTTCTTGGAAGTTCCGAGCAATCTGGCGCTTCAGAAATTCGGCGCACGCATTTGGCTGGCTCGTATTATGATTACGTGGGGCATGGTCGCGGTGCTCTTTACCTGGGTTAGCAGCATTTCCGGCCTTTACTGGCTGCGGTTTTTCCTGGGTATTGCGGAAGCCGGTTTCTTCCCTGGTGCCATTCTTTATCTCAGCACCTGGGTGCCATCCTCGCAGCGCACCAAGATCCTGTCGCTATTCTATCTCTCCCAACCGCTAACCACGGTGATCGGCGCACCGCTCGCGTCGCTACTGATTGAAGCGCATGGGCTCTTCGGCCTCGAAGGCTGGCGTATCATGTTCTTCGGCGTCGGTGTTCCGGCGATTATAGTAGGCATCGCCACCCTGTTCTACCTTCCCGATTCCTCGAAGGATGCCCATTGGCTCACGGATGAGGAACGGAATTGGCTCGATGGTCAGCTCAAGGCCGAAAGCAAGTCCAAATCTCATGATCCGGAAAGCCATCGCGTCATGAGTGCGCTGATCAATGGGCGCGTATGGCTGCTGTCTGCCATTTATTTCGGTATGGTTTATAGTCTCTATGCGCTCGCCTTCTTTCTGCCGACCGTCATCGCCGGTTTCGAGACAAAATTCGGCACAAAGTTCGATGTCTTTGAGAAAGGCCTGATCATCGCCATTCCGTATCTGGCAGCTGCCATCGCACTGTATTTCTGGAGCGCCGACGCCACGAAGCGCGGTGTTCGGGCTTGGCATATCGGTATACCGGCACTGATAGGCGCAGTCAGCGTTCCGGTAGCATTGCTCATGACTTCACCGGAGACGACAATCGCTGTTGTAACCATCACAGCATGCTCGATATTCTGCGTGCTTCCCAACTTCTGGGCCCTGCCAAGCAGATTTCTTTCCGGAGCAGGTGCTGCAGCAGGTATCGCGCTCATTAACTCGATAGGCAACGCCGCCGGCTTTGCAGCGCCCTACGTCACCGGTGTGGTGAAGGATGCGACCGGGGGCTACGAAATCCCGATGTATATCGTCGGTGCTGTCATGATTTTGTCTTCGATACTGGCCTTCTCCATCGGTTCGAAGATCCGCCCGCCGATGGAGGTGGTGAAAATCTGACGTCGAGGCTCAAAGGGCGACAACCTGGCACAAAAGGATTCGCCCCGTGCCAATCTGCGGTGGGAACCAGCGGAAAATCCGACGCATCGGCGAGGACCTGAAACAGCTAGCGGCCGGGATAGCTGACAGACAGTTTTCGGAGTGGCGATGGTCACCGTCAATTGCAGATACCCCTGCAGTGAATGAGAGGAAGGAGATAGCTAAGTGCCACCTGGATTCCCGGTCGAACTGGCTTTCGAAGGTTCGATCGCCCAATTCTCCAAGACGGTTGAAGAACGGCGCACCGGCCAGGGTGTTCTGGGCCTCGCTTCTAGTGAGGCCGGTGGGACTAACTATTAGCGCGGCGATTTGGAGGCGATCAGCTATGAAAGGTTCTATATCCAGCCGCTCATCGCCCAAGCTTATTGACGAGCTCAGGCGCGTTGTCGGCAGGCGGCAAGTACTCATAAGCGCTTCGGCAATGCGGCGGCATTTGCGTGGCTTTCGTTACGGCAACGGTTACGCTGTGGCCGTGGCGCGGCCGGGCTCGCTAGTCGAGTATTGGCGGGTTGTTGAGACATGCGTCAAAGCAGGCGCCATCGTGATTTCGCAGGCGGCCAATACCGGCTTGACCGGAGGTTCGACACCATTCGGTTCCGACTACGACCGTCCCGTTGTGGTCGTGAACACAATGCGCATCAAAGGGCAACACCTTCTTGGCAATGGCCGGCAGGTCGTGGCGTTTCCAGGGACGACGCTGAATGAGCTGGAAATCGCGCTGGAGCCACTCGGTCGCGAGCCACATTCGGTGATTGGTTCGTCGTGCCTTGGAGCTTCCGTCATTGGGGGAGTCTGCAACAACTCCGGAGGATCGCTCGTCAGGAGGGGGCCGTCCTACACCGAAATGGCGCTATACGCCCAACTTGACGATGATGGACGCCTGTGCCTGGTAAACGATCTGGGCATCGTGCTCTCAGGCGAACCTGAAGAGGTTTTGAATGCAATTGAGCGGGGGAGATTCGAGGAAGCCGCGGTCGAATGGACGGGCGTAGGCTCCGACCACGAATACCGGGATCATGTAAGAGACATCGAAGCCGAGACGCCTGCGCGATACAATGCTGACGTCCGGAAGCTTCATGGCGCGTCCGGCTCCGCAGGTAAGCTAGCGGTCTTTGCCGTCCGTCTCGATACATTCGAGGCGGAGAAGGATGCAAAGGTGTTCTACGTCGGCACCAATCAGCCGGAGATCCTGTCGGACATCAGGCGGTCCATTCTGGGTGGTTCGGGCGAGCTTCCTATCGCCGGAGAGTATATCCATCGGGACGCATTCGACATAGCGGAGACCTATGGCAAGGACACCTATCTGATGGTGAAGCGGCTGGGGACGCGCCGGCTTCCGTACTTCTTTGAAGCAAAAAGCCGCATCGACGCACTCCTGGAGCGCGTGTCGTTTCTTCCTCACAATATGACGGATCGAATGCTGCAATGGTGCAGCAGCCTGCTTCCGAGGCACTTGCCTGAACGGCTCCGGAACTGCCGCGACCGGTACGAGCACCATCTGATGCTGAAGGTGTCGGCTTCGGCTGCCGCTGCGACTCAAACGCTACTGCAAAAGACGCTAGCGGGCCGCGACGGCGATTTCTTCCTATGCACGCCGAAGGAGGGCAATGCAGCCTTTCTACATCGCTTCGCGACCGCCGGAGCCGCGGTTCGCTATAACATCACACGTCACAAGAAGGCTGGAGGCATCGTAGCACTGGATGTCGCGCTTCCTCGCAACACGGTCGAGTGGTTCGAGCAACTCCCCGCGGTCACGCAGGCGAAGACTCTCAAGCGCCTCTACTATGGTCACTTCCTCTGTCACGTCTTCCATCAGGACTATATTGTGTGTCCCAGCCATGACTGGCTTGACGTGGAACACGAACTTCTCCGGCTTCTAGCTGCTCGCGGCGCGAAATATCCGGCCGAACACAACTTCGGTCACCTTTACGCCGCACCGACGGATGTCGTCGAGCACTACCAATCCCTCGATCCCTGCAACTGCTTCAACCCCGGAATCGGTCAGACCTCGCGTTTGCTCAAGTGGAGGGGGCACGAGAGGTGAGATCGCGAATGAGAGTATTCTAATTGAGAAGTGGTCTCCCAAGAAGGCCGATAAGCCAAAGGCTGGCGCGAAGAATGCGATCGATACCTTTCGTTTAAGGATCGAAGAACGGAAGAAATATCTAGAAGAGTATGAGCGCGACACCGCAGGCTTTAAGAAACGGCGTTCGACGTGGTTTCAGCGTGTCCCCGGCGGTTTTGGCGTTAGCATTGGCCGCGACGCGATCAGCGCAGGCGAAGGATTGAACTACGTCATCGTTGAGACCTTGAAAGACGTCGCCGAGTTTCTCGATCACCTCGCTGAGCACGATCTCGGCTTCCAGAAAGCGATCGAGGACAATCGCGGGCGTCGCGCCGCGTTATTGAATGCAGCAAAGTCGCGGCCCACTACAACCAAGCCTGCTTTAGCAAAGGCTCCCACGAAGGCTGTGCGCGCAAAGCCACTTGCGAGAGCAAACAAGCCTAAAACGGACAAGTAAGCCGAAGACTGAAAACGTTGCCGAATGACAATATCCAGCCCGCTTCGCGCGGGCTACGTCCTTCCAACCTCCAAGGCCATGACGAAGAGTGCTTTGCAGTGCGATACGCAACGGCAGTCCAGACGCCGGACAAGGGATCGCCACCATCTGCTGGCGACGGGAAGCGGTGCTCAATCGGGACGACACACGCCATCGATGCCTTGAAAACGCTTCGCAGCCTAGTGCAGCGGGACAGGCCACAATGGTGAGGCGAGGCCCGGTGGAGAGATGCCACCGGGCTGCATCGGACTTGTTAGGAGACGGCAGCCGTCGAGCGTCAGTTACACACGTGCCCATTCATTCGAATACCGTTTGCATCGAACAACAGGCAATCGCCCGGATCGAAACTAACTCTCAATTTGTCGCCAGACGAGATCTTAAGATTACCTGTGAAGAGACTGGTAAACATCGCGCGACGTATTGCCTCCGCGTCAAATGTGTCATGAATAACTGTATGCAGGCCTAGTCGTTCGACAACGGTAGCATTCATCGAGATGGTGTGTTCCCCCGGCCCAAGCCTGAGTTGCTCGGGACGAATACCGACAGTGACATTACTACCAGAGAGTGCTCCTGGTGCCGAAACCGGCAGAACTACACGCCCAGCCATCTCAATCTCAACCTCGGTTTGGGCGCCACCTGCAGACAGACACCGGCCCTTCAAGAGATTCATCTTCGGCGAACCAATGAACGAGGCGACAAATTCGTTTGCGGGGCGCTGGTAGAGCTCAATTGGACCGCCAATCTGCTCGACCTTGCCAGAGTTCATCACCACGATCTTATCGGCCATGGTCATAGCTTCGGTCTGATCATGGGTGACGTAGATCATGGTTGCGCCCAATTCGGCATGCAGCTTCGTCAGTTCGAAGCGCATGTTACTGCGCAATGCGGCATCAAGATTAGATAGAGGCTCATCGAACAAAAAGATTTTGGGCTCGCGCACAATCGCGCGCCCTATTGCCACGCGTTGGCGCTGACCGCCAGAAAGTTCACCAGGCTTGTGATATAGCCGTTCTTGAAGATGGAGAATCTCGGCGGCTGCGGCCACTCTTTTCTTTACGTCTGAATCAGGTCGATGTTCGACCCGCAAAGGAAAGGCTATATTTTCGAAGACATTCAAATGCGGATACAGCGCATAGGACTGGAAAACCATAGCAATGCCCCGGCGGACGGGCGGCACGCCATTGACCCTCATGCCATCAATGATAATCTCGCCGCTCGTGACATTTTCGAGACCCGCGATCGAACGCAGCAGCGTTGATTTTCCGCACCCGGAAGGTCCCACGAAAACCACAAACTCGCCATTCGCGATCTCGAGGTTAACGTCGTGCAAAACTTCCAAGCACCCGAAGCGCTTGGTTAGATGTTTCAGTTGCAGTCGATTCATTATCTCTCCTCGCCTTTCCTTTTAAGAGGGAACGATACTCCGTCCGGGCGGCATATTGCCGAAGGAGTGCCTGGATCAGGGCTGCGCTCCCCTCGCTGATCCCGGATAGCCAGTCTTAGTAGAACGGGTTTGTTTCCCCTGTTTCTGAGCAGTATTTTCTGCAATCGCGGGGGCAATTTTGCCTGCCTTTTCTAGGACGCCGACAACCGCAGACATTCCATCGGTGCCGATGTGGTATGTATGCAAGACCATTGGTCTGCATCATAGCCCACGCTTTTTGATCTGTCTACGATGTTGAGGCGGGATGCGATTTGGTCTAGTGCTTTAGGAGACTGGGATTTTGCTGGTTGGCGCTGGACGCATGCGCATTGTGCGACGGCAGCGTCCTCGCAGACTCCTGAAGATCGCTCGGGTGCCCGCCGCCGGCGGGCAGGGCGGTAAGGAAACACTAGGAGCAATGCAATTGAATTCGAAAGCCGGTTGGCTAACCCCGATTGATCCTGACTTGGGAAATCCCACATTGCAGGCGTATGGAAGCATGCTGAGCGCCCTGCAAGATGGTAGATTTCGCCCTGAATCCAAGCTCCCAAGTGAGCGGACATTGTCCGGTGCTCTCGGTGTCAGCAGAACCACCATACGTCAGGTGTTAGCTTCGCTGGCTCGAAAAGGCATGCTCTATACGTTACCGAACCGTGGCTGGTTTGTCAGTCTGCGGACTTACAGCGAAGGGCAGAACATACTGCGGAGCTTCAGCCTCGAAGTTCTCGAAAAAGGACTTAAACCAACCAGCAGAACCCTAGTTCAGCGCGTCCGACCGGCAACGCTAGACGAGGCCGAAACGCTTTGTATTCCGCCCACCGCTCCAATTATCGAGCTGCGGCGCCTTCGGGGCATGGACAACATTCTCGTTGGCCTCACGATCGCTCATCTTCCCGAGCAAATTGTTCCGGGTCTCGAAACTATCGATCTGACTGACAAATCTTTGTTTGAAACGTTGCGAGAGCGCTTCAACGTTTTCCCCACGAGATGTGATTATCAGTTAAGAGCGGATTCTGCAGATGATGAGACAGCCGAATTGCTGGGAATACAGCCGGGTTCGCCAGTGCTCATTGGCGCCGAGATTACTTACGACCAGCACGAGCGGCCAATCCTCACCGGCCAGACCATCTATCGCGGGAACGCCTATCGGTTCCGCACGTCTCTCTACATTTCCGAGAGCTCAAGGCCACCTAGGGGTGGAGTGGATTAAAGTGGCAGTTAAAGTGGCACCGACAGCGCTTCCCGCAGGCCATCACGAGCAGTGTCAGTGAAGTTCAACGGCATATGTTCGCAGGTCCGCTCCGCCTTTCGTGAACGGCGTCAAAGTCATCCTCAGCCCGATATTTTGGTCTAAAAATATTAAAAGTGGTTTTTAATACAGACCAGTTGTTGACATCTGGTCCATTGTGGGCTTCCTTCAGGTCCGTACGAAGCTCGGGCGAACGTCCCTAGCGAAAGGGAACTGGAGTCGCGTGGATGAAAATAGAGGTGTTTGGCGGCGCGGATGAGGCGGGTCGCGTCTTGGCTAGGGAGATTGCTGACGGCATCGAGGATGCTCGCCGAGCTAACAGACGTTATCTGCTGGGCTGCCCTGGCGGGCGAAGCCCCCTGCCAACATATCGGGCCTTGGCAGATGAGGTCCGACAGCGTGACTTGGATATTCGTCACCTCGTTCTGGTGATGATGGACGAATACGTTGTAACCGCTGAAGGTGAATTTACAGAAGTTCCCGTAATCTCACATTGCAGCTTGCGGCGGTTCGCAACCCAAGAGGTTTTCGACCGACTCAATGCCGCAGCCTCGCAGGGAAAGGAAATTCCCACTAATCAGCTTTGGATCCCTGATCCCAGAGCGACCGATGACTATGATAAAGCCCTTGAGGCCGCGGGCGGAATCGACCTGTTTATTCTAGCGAGCGGCGCTACTGATGGCCATGTGGCATTCAACCCGCCGGGGACAAGTAGCGAAAGCAAAACCCGTGTAGTTCAGTTGGCTGAAACGACTCGACGGGACAACCTCATGACATTCCCGGGATTTGCGAACATCCAAGAAGTGCCGCGCCATGGCGTCACCATCGGGATAGCCACGATCGCGTCCTTGTCTTTGCGGGCTGTGCTTGTTGCCAATGGTCAAGACAAACAGCTTGCGGTTGCTCGGGTTGCGGCAGCCAAGTCCTACGAGCCCGACTGGCCATCGACAGTGTTGGCCGTATGCAGACAGGCAGCGATCTATGCCGACGAGGAAGCCGCGGCTTTAATCTCACAATCGACCGAGGTCCGCGGCTAGTTTGCTGACACTTTGACAAAATGAACCAAGCGCCACGGGAGGGCGAACCATGTCAAATCCATTGCGAACATCCCTTTATATCATCTCTCGCCAGTTGGATCGTGCCGCCGGCGTGAAGCTCAGCAAGATTTCTATCGCATCGATCTTGCTGGCTTTGGGTCTCGGTGCCACTGGAGCGCCAGCGGAGGAAGCGACCGTTCTCGTTGTCCAGGCTCAGGCTGAGTCTGGGCCGTTCATCGAATGGACCGACCACGTCAATAAGGAATTTGAGGCGGCCCATCCAGGAGTTAAAATCCGATTGCAAACAAAGAGTTTCAGCGACCTGACACGGACATTGAAACTGCAGCTCTCGGGCGACAAGGTGCCTGACGTCACACAAGTCAACCAAGGCTACGCATCCATGGGCGCCTTGGTCAAAGCGAATTTGCTGCAAGACCTCTCGCCTTACGCGGATAAGTTCGGCTGGGGAAGCCGACAGGCGAACGCACAGCTGGCAGTAAACGGCCGATTCAGTAGTGATGGAAGGACCTTCGCCGAAGGGCCGCTATACGGCATGTCAGCCACAGGCGCGTGGGTCGGCCTTTGGATGAATAAGAAGCTCGGGCAACAACTCGGCTTCACATCGCCACCTTCCACCTTGGCTGAACTAGAGCACGACATGCAAATAGCTAAGGAGAAGGGTGTCGTGCCGATGCAGTTCTCTGGCGACTCGGCAGATGGCCAATCTCACTATCTTTTAACTTTGCTGGTTCAGTCACAAGGCCACCCCGATCTCATCCTGGACATCGTCAAAGGCAATAAAGACATATCCCTTACATCCGCCCCGGTTGTGAAAGCCGCTTCAACCCTTCGAGAGTGGGCCGAGAAGGGCTATTTCACACCCAACTGGGTCGCTTACAAAGGTGATGAAGCATTCGACAAATTCCTCGGCGGAGACGGATTGTTTGCAATCAACGGCTCCTGGCGATTGCCGCTGCCTGAGAAGACGAGGGCACAGGATTTCACGATGCTCACCTTTCCTTCAGTTGATCCAAACGCGAAACCAATTGCGATAGCGACCGGAAACCTTCCGTGGTCAATCCCGACCAAGTCCGCTCACAAGGATCTCGCCGCGGAGTACATCGACCTTTGGACGAGCGTTGACATTGCCGACAGATGGATTGCTAAGGGCGGCGTGCCGGTCACCCTCCCTGTCAATATCGAAGCAGCGCTCGATGCTGCAAAGTTAGAGGGGCCATCGCGGGATGCCATTCTTGGCTGGTCCAAGGTACTCAACGGCGGCACGCCAGCGCCTTATCCGGATTGGGCGACCCCTACGTTCCTTAACGCTTTGCTCTCGGGAGCCGCCGAACTCGGAACAGGCCGTATTACCGCCGAGCAGTACACGCAACTCCTGCAGGACGACTACGCGGCGTTCCAATCAGATAAAGAGTAGGTTGAGTGATGGACGTAGGTAACGAAGTTCGTGACGGCCTGTCGAACTACCGTGCCAGAAGAACAGGTTGGGCTCGCCTCGCCAAGAAGCAAGGCGGAAGATCGATAGCGCCCAGGGATGATCTCAGTCCATTTGGCACGCGATACATCGGCGTTCTCTACGTGTCCCCGGCACTAATTCTGTTTTCAGCACTGGTCCTCATTCCCTTCCTGCAATCCTTTTGCCTGGCTTTCTATTCTTGGGACGGGTTGGGTGAACGGCGGTTCGTCGGACTGGCGAACTTTGTAGCGCTTGCCAAGACAGATAAGCTTCGCGCGGCATTCTTGCACGCTTTCGTGCTGATCTTCTTCTATTCGATCCTTACGACGGGCCTGGCGCTGCTTCTAGTTGGGGTGTTGGCCAGAAGCCGAGTGCGCGGAGCGAGTATTTTTCAGACCCTGCTTTTTATTCCCTACATCATCGCTCCCACTGCGGTCGCAACGATCTGGCGTTGGATCCTGTCGCCGGACGGGCCTTTGAATTCGTTCCTTGCCCTTGTCGGCCTCGGAAACCTTGCGCGTCCATGGCTTGGGGACTTCACGTTTGCCCTCCCGGCGGTGGGACTGGTCGGCACCTGGACGCTTTTGGGGGTAGCCCTCTCCATGCTCTTAGCGGGTGTACAGAAAATCCCGCAGGAACTTTACGATGCGGCGCGCGTCGATGGCGCCTCCGCATTTCGCGAATTCATGACTGTAACATTGCCCGGCCTAAGGGCGGAGGTGTCGGTGGTTCTAGTGTTGACCACAACAGCGGCGCTCAGAAGTTTCGACACAATCTACGTTCTGACCCAGGGTGGCCCGGGTGGCTCAACGGTTGTGCCTTCTTGGTTGGTTTATAATGAAGCTTTCGTGGCCGGCAGAGTAGGGGCAGCGGCAGCAGTTGGTATCGTGCTGCTTGTGGCTGTCATCCTTGCGAACGTTGTCATCACCAGATTAGGTCGGAGGTAAGCAGATGATCGGAAAACTCGAAAAATTGGCTGGCTACGCCGTGCTCGTGGTCGCTTCCTTGTTTGCGATCGTGCCGATAATCGGCGTCATAATCATGGCCCTACAGCCCGCTGACGGATCCGCTGCATCGCTCTCGCTACTGGATGCGCACCACATCGAGAACTTTTCACAGGTGTGGGAAGCGGCGAATTTTGGAGCGTCAATGAGAACGAGTGCGATACTGACGGGTACGACGGTGATCCTCACGGTCATGCTATCAGTGCCAGCGGGATACGCTCTCGCCTTGATTCAGTTTCGCGGCGCGGGCATCGTGTTTTATTTGTTTCTTCTCGGCTTGCTTATCCCGCTGGAGGGAATGATCGTCCCGCTGTATTTCGATCTTCATTCCCTGGGACTCGCTAATTCATACTGGGCCGTCATCCTTCCGAACACCGCACTTTCGTTGGCTTTTGGCATCTTCTGGATGCGCGCGGCATTCTTGAATTGCGAAAGAACGCTAGTTGAAGCGGCTCGGATGGATGGGGCCGGCACTCTCATGATTCTGCGGCGTGTTCTGTTCCCATTGGTGCGACCCATGGTGCTGACCCTTGCCGTGCTCATCTTTGCGTGGACGTGGAATGATTTCCTCATGCCGCTTGTTATGCTTTCGGGATCGGACCTTCAGACAGCGCCAATGTCTCTGACCTATTTCCAAGGACAGCATATGACCAATTACGCTTATTTGGCCAGCGCCGCAATTATTACAGCTCTGCCGGTGGTTGTGATTTACCTGCTTGCTCAGCGGGCTTTTGTCAGAGGCATAATGTCTGGCGCGCTCAAGGGTTAAGCAAACTGAAAAGCGGACGTACTGCTCCGCAGGCTTACAAGACTCTCTCAACGGTTACCTATCGCCAGGAGCCCACGTTGCTCCCGCAGTGGCACTGTCGCGTCGAATACCACCAAACGAACCTTCAACGTTCTAAAGGAGAAATGATATGGCTAGCATCAAAGTCGCTTACCTCGGTGGAGGCTCGACCCGTGCCGTTGGAACCGTGGCCTCGTTCATTCAGAAAGGCGATCAATTTGCTGGTTCCGAAATCGTCTTGATCGACCTTAACGATGATTCCCTGGCGCTGGTGCAACGTCTTGGCACACGCATGGCATTCCACGCGGGAGTCGACATAAAAATCACTGCAACTACTGATAGGCGCGAGGGGCTTCGCGATTGCCAGGCTTTGCTCAGTAGCTTTCGGCCGGGCGGATTCGAGGCGCGCGCGCTTGATGAGCGCATTCCGCTGAAACATGGCGTGATCGGGCAAGAGACTCAGGGACCAGGCGGCTTTTTTATGGCGCTTCGCTCAATCGCCGTGATGAAAGAGGTCGCCGCGGAGATGGCAGAAGTTTGCCCAAAAGCAATTATCTTTAATTATACCAATCCCGTGAACATCGTCTCCCAAGCATTGACGTCCTTCACCGACATTCCGACAATTTCATTTTGCGAAGGCCCGATCGTTTTTCCGCAACGCCTTGCCCGTGCTGCCAGCCTGGATCCGGAAAAGTTGCATGTCGAAATGTCCGGCGTCAATCATAACTGCTGGAGCACGAAGCACATTCATGACGGTGAGGACTTCATCACTAAATTGAGGTTTGCTTTGGCCAACAGCGATTTGAAGATGACTGAAGACGACCGCCGCCTTCTTTCACTGGCCGTCCGAATGGAGAGCGTCCCATCTTCCTACTTCTTGTATTACTATTTCAAAGATGAAATCCTCCGTCACTTGCAGGCCGCGCCCAAAACCCGCGCAGAGGAAATAATGGGCCTTGCTCCTGGCTATTGGCAACACTATCGAGAACAGGTTGAAGCCTCGCCGCCAACTCTAGATCCGGCTCGGTCCCGAGGCGGTATACACGAATTGGAGTTAGCGATTGACGCCATGGCGGCTTATTTCAACGATGAGAGAGCGGTCCTCCCGGTGAACCTGCCCAACACGGATGGCGCCGTACCTGGCTTTGTTTCCGAGCTCGTGGTCGAGATGCCAGCGATCGTGGACGGTTCCGGGTTCAAGCCTATTCCGCAGGCACGCCTTCCACATCAGACGGTTGGGCTGGTGCATGCGCTTGCTGAATATCAAATTCTGACAGCTCATGCCGCCTGGAAAGGTGATGTGAACGACGGAATAAGAGCGCTTACGGCCAATCCCTTGGTGCCATCGCTTCCTGTTGCCGAGGCGCTCTATACGGAGATGGCCTACGCCCATGCCAAGTACCTGCCCGAGCGTCTCGTTCCATGAGGTCCTTGCATCTCGCCGTCGACGGCGGCAATACCAAGACCGTTGCCATCGTGTGCAACGGTTTGGGTCAGGTTCTTGGCACTGGGGTCAGTGGCTGCGGCGACATCTATGGCGCGTCGAGTCCTGAACACGCCGTCGCCGCTGTCATAGAGGCCGTGTCGGCCGCGTTCGCAACTAGCGGTGCCGATGAGCATACCGTCCAATCATCGGTATTTAGCCTCGCAGGTGTGGACTGGCCAGAGGACGAGGTTTACTGGAAGAACGTTCTTGCCTCTCATCTTCCAAGTCTAAATTCGGTCTCGATCAGAAACGACGGGTTTGCTCCGCTTCGGTGCGCCAGTCCGCAGGATGGCTTGGGGGTCGCAATCGTGGTCGGGACCGGTCCAGCCGTCGCCGCGCGAGCGAGTGGTAATCGCACGTCGGCGCTTTCCTTCTGGCTGCAGGAGCCGTTCGGAGGCGCGTCTATTGGGCGGGCCGCGATGCGTGCCGTATGCCGGAGCGAAATCGGTCTTGGTCCCAAAACGGCGCTTAAACCAGTGCTGCTGGAAAGTTTCAAAGCCAGCAGCGTAGAAGCTCTACTGCACGCCTTCACGCGTCTGGAGGGGCGCCGGCCCGCGAGCGAGCTCGCACAACTGGCGCCGGCCGTCCTGGAGATCGCGCGCGAAAAGGATCCCGTCGCTCGAGCCATTATCCGCGAACAGGCCCTTGGACTCGCCGACTATGCAGCAGTATGTGCAAAGGCGGTTGGATATAACGTCCGGGGAGACCATTTTCCCGTCGTCCTAGCTGGATCCGTCCTAATGGCCGCGAGTTCTCCCCTTACTGAAGAACTAATCACTGCCATCGCGAATACGATTCCTACAGCAAATCCTAGATTGAGCGCGTTGCCGTCGATAGCAGGCGCGGCGCTCGATGCTATCGTCGAATCGGGTTCCATAGTCAACGACAGCGTCTTCAACATGCTAAGAGCCACGCTCCCTGATTGGAAAGCAAACTTTAAGCGCGTTCCCGACTGATAAAATGCGGTGTTTGACTTTCTCAGCGCCGGCGGGCGCTACGTTGTTCCATCCTCGCTTTGTCCAAGCCTATTGTCAGCCGATACGCGTTTAGTTAGCCGCCACCGAAACATTTAGGTGGTAAGTTTATGGCAGGGATATCGCTTCAAGCGGATGTGAAGGAATTCGGGCAGACGAGCGTTCTCAAACGTATCGAACTCGAGATCCGCGATGGTGAGTTCATCTCCCTCGTCGGTCCGTCGAGATGCGGCAAGTCCACCCTGTTGCGTATCGTTGCCGGTCTTGAGCAGCAGACGGTGGGCCATATCCATTCTCAATGGCGAGGTCTTGGACACCGTGCGCCCACGAGATCGCGATCTTGCCATGGTGTTTCAGTCCTCTTCGCTTTATCCGCACCTGACGGTGGCGGAAAACGTCGCCATGTCGCTCAGCATGCGCCGTTTGTCGACACTCCAACGCTCGGTTTTCAGCAGTGTCCTGCCGTCCGCCAGAGCAAAGCGAAAGGATATCGCTGCTGAGGTCGACAAAGTCTGCGACGCGCTGCCGATTTCCACATTGAAAGATCGCAAGCCCGCTGCCCTTTCCTGGGACAACGACAGCGTGTCGCCCTTGCCCAGGCCATGGTGCGCAAACCGGGCGCCTTCCTGATCGACGAGCCGCTATCCAACCTGGACGCCCAGATGCGGGTGCAGGCAGGGGCAGAGATCGCGACTCTACACCGCCAGTTGGGATCTACTGTAACCCATGACCAAGCCGAGGCGATGACCATGTCGGATCGCATCGCCGTCATGATGGGCGGCGAGATCCTGCAGGTCGATACACCGGATCAGGTCCATCAGATGTCGCAGGTTCTGCGTGTCGCCGAATTCATGGGAGCCCGAAGATCAATGTCGTCAAGGCGGTCTGGACGAATGACGGTATCGTGCAACTTGCCTCAGGCGAGAGCGCCGGCAGCAGCACACATGCGGCGTTCCGCCCGGAGGCCGCACGGCTGCCCGAGCACTTCTAACATCGCACTGCGTACGAAGCGAGCGAGTAGCCGCCGCCCATTCTCCGGAAGTCGGCGCCGCGGATGCGGGGCGGGGAACCACTCATCCTGCAAGCGCTAAAGAGTTGAAATTTTTTAGGAACGTGCGAGAAATACGCATCGATAGCGTTCGAAACGCGCGAGATGATGTGGTCGCAGGCGTACGATCTATGACCGCGATCTTGTCTTCACTAGATTGCAGTAGCGCCTCATGGAAAACGATAACCTTCAAAATAATCTCGAATACGCGTGCAGTCTCTTTCCATCTGTTGCGCATGCATGTCGCAAGATTGGAATTAATCGCCAACAATTCAACAAATATCTAAGTGGAACCATTCGGCCATCTCGGCACAACATGCATAAAATCTGTAATTTTTTCGGTGTCACCGAGTCCGAGATACTTTCGGAGCCCTCACGTTTCGCCGAGATCATGTCAGTTCGCCGCGCTCCAGAAAACTCGCTCGACGCGTCCCCCTTAAGCCCGGCGCTCAAACGAATGCGTCAGCTTTCTGGCTCATTGGATAGATACTGTGGCTTTTACTTCGGGTACTCATATTCATTTAGCAACCCCGGCAAGGTAATCCGCTCACTTATCAGATTGTCCAGAAAGAATTACGATTACCTCTGGAAGTTTGTTGAAAGAGAAAAGGGCCCAAACAGGTCTTTTGACGTCTACAAATATGAAGGAGCTGCCTTTCTTTTGCGAGAGAGAATTAATGTAATCATGTATGATGCATTACAATACTCCTCTATTTCGCAAATTATGCTATATCCTTCATACGAAGCCAGTATAGATTGTCTCCTGGGGGTGCATATTGGGGGGCCCGTCAAAAGGGGCCGAAAGCCTGGCGCTGCCAGATTCTTGCAAAAATATCTCGGATCAAAAGTTGATGTTAAGCTTGCCCTTTCACAATGTGGTCTTTTTGATCCTGAAGAAATCGACCCCAAAATCCTCGACCTAATTGGAAATGAGGTGCACGCCCCCTGGTCGGTGCTGGAAGTAGACGAAACCTAGCGTCTTCGGCCTTCTGGTAGCGACCCCGGTCGCTTCCACCTGCTCGTCAGATTTCGACGTGATTGTGATTGGAGCGGTAGTGGCCAACGGCTTGCAGCCCAAAGGCCGCGCGCGGATACGCGGACGTAACTCTCTACTCCGGCACATCCAAATTGCCCATATTGGGCGCGTATAAAGCCACCGCTGCCATGCCGACCTCGCCCAGTGGCCGGTGCTCATCGATAGAAAAGGTCGGGCGCAACGCCACTGACGGCCAGTGGGCAACGATGCCGTTTCGCCAAGCTCGAAACCCTCCCCGATGATCGCGGCTTTCGCTCGGTTCTCCACACCCTGCGGCACCCATCACAGGTGATCACTTCAACTGATCGAAGCTCGAAGACGTTAGGTTGTCCTGAAGTCTGTTCTTGACGTTTTTTTCGATGCCGCCTGCCTCGTCAAAATGCGAGGCATTCGGCCGCGTTAATGCAAATGATCTCGTCAGCCGTGGGTCATGTCGCATCCTCCAGGCAAACCGAGAAAACGGCGCAATCTGTCCCAATTTTTGCGTCACTATGCGTCACGCAGCGAAATTGCTGCGCAGCTAGAGCCATGCGATACTAATGAAATCGACTGGCATTAAGGCAGGACGAAACTTTTCTAAGTTCGATCTGGCGCTTAGGCGGAAACGACCTCGGCGTGAAATTTCCAATGCCAGACATAACCAAAGCGACGCGGATCTACCGTGCGAGTGGGAACAAAAAAATGGAAGCTTCCTTGTCCATTCTCGGGCGCGGGACCAAGCGCCTGCGGCCATTTCGTCATCCGGGAGCCAGTTCCGGAACGGCTCTTAACATCGAGTTATTTCGATGACGACGGTTGGCGATTATCTCTTTGAGGCTCGCGGCCTGACCAAATCCTATGGGCCAAACCGCATTTTGTCACACGTGGATTTCACGCTAGGCAAAGGGCAATCCGTAGCTCTGATTGGAGAAAATGGGGCAGGTAAGTCCACTTTCGCCAAAATCATCACGGGTGTGATCAAGCCGGATACCGGCACGCTGGCGTTCGATGGAATAGACGTCGTGTTTACAGCGCCTCGGGATGCGTTGGCCGCAGGCCTGGCATTCATTCCTCAGGAACTTGCCTATGTGCCGCATCTAACGGTTGCCGAAAACATTGTCCTAGGGCAGTGGCCCGGCAAATCAGGCTGGACTAGCCCCGGACGAATTCGAGCACGGGCTCGAGACGTATGCGAGCGTTACGGCATTGACTTTGATCTCGATGCCCAAATGCATCAATTGAAGCTGGCAGAGAGACAGCTCGTTGAGATCGTGAAAGCGCTGATGCGAGAGGCGCGTATGATCGTGCTGGACGAACCAACAGCCGCCCTTAACGAGCAAGAGAGCACCACACTTTTCGGTATCCTGCGTCGTCTCAACGACCAAGGCGTCGGCATTCTTTATATCTCCCATCGAATGGATGAGGTGTACCGCTTTTCGGATCGAGTCGACGTTCTTCGTAATGGAAATCGTGTCGCGTCGGTTCGTCCGCAAGAAACGAGTCCGCGCGAGCTCATTGCTCACATGCTCGGACAGGAAAAAGAAGAGTTTGTCCGGGAAACTGTGGCTCATAGTGGCAGTGGAGCTATCCAGTTGCACAGTTGGCACAGTTCTGGCTTGCCTGCACTTCAGGATGTCAGTCTCGAGGTGCAGGCAGGTGAAATTGTCGGACTTTACGGGGTTCGTGGTTCCGGAGCAGACCTTGTCGCTGAGGCACTTGGCGGATTAGCTCAGACCGTGTCTGGTGAAATTACAATTGGCGGGAAAACGCGGCAGCCATTCGCCTCTCCTTATGATGCCGGCAACGCGGGCGTTGCATTCGTGCCTGCTGAGCGTAAGCGGAATGGTCTCGTTCTAGGCCTTCCGATAAGGCGCAATATCACTTTGACGCTGCTGCGGTCTCTCTCCCGTTTCGGGTTTGTCGACGCTGCAGCCGAAAAGGCGATCTCAGACGACCTTATTCGCCGCTTCGACGTTAGATTTCGAGGCGAGGACCAACCGGTCGGCCGCTTATCCGGAGGCAATCAGCAAAAGATACTCCTTGCCAGCCGTATCGCAGCAAAGCCAAGGTACTTGGTCTTGCATGAGCCGACGCGAGGCGTCGATGTTGGCGCGAGAGTGGAGATACATCGTCTTCTTGCAGGTATCGCCGATGAGGGATGCGCAACACTCGTCGTTACTTCGGACGTGGAAGAGGCCGTCACCGTGCCAGACCGGCTTATTGTGATCAAGGACGGTCGAATTGCTGGTGAACTATCCGGCAGTTCAATGACGCAAGCGAATGCCATTTCCTTGGCGACGGAGGATTAGACTATGACGAACAGTGTGACAGAAGGTAAGGTCCATATGGCATCTTTGAACTACCGCTGGCCTAAAATTGACGCGCAACTCCTCGGGCTTGCAGCGTTCTACGCCGGCTTGGTCGTCATCTTCTCCTTTTCAACGCCAATGTTCCTTTCTTGGTCCAACGGCGTGAATATTCTCAGTAACATCACCGTGCTCGGCATCGTTGCCTTGGGCCAGATGCTTGTTATCGTTTCAGGTGGCTTTGACTTGTCAGTCAGCGGCACAGCTCCCCTAGGGGCGGTGGCATATGTGATCCTTTGCAATGCGGGAATGCCAATTCCAGCAGCAATTCTATCTGTTCTCGCGCTCGGAATGCTTGTGGGCGTAATCAACGGTATTCTGGTCAACAAAATCGACATCTCGCCGCTAATCGCAACGCTAGGCACACTGTCAGTGACCGGCGGCCTCGCACTCACGATTTCGCGAGGGGTGACCATCCCGATGAACGATCTCGCAGCAGGCTTTCTTTCGGAATTCGCGTTCAGCCGGGTGTCTTGGTACGTAATCGTCCTCCTTTTTATCTCCGCCTTTGCGCACGTGCTGATGCGCTACACCGTCCTTGGACGCATGATTTATGCAGTTGGAGGCAACGCTGACGCCAGTCGCTTGGCCGGCATTAGGGTGGAGGGTGTCTCCATCGCCGTATACACCGCCAGTGCCGTCCTTGCTGCTCTTGCAGGGATCGTAGTTTCCAGTCAACTGCTTGTCGGGTCCGCCAATGTCGGGGCAGACCTAGCATTGAGCACCGTTACAGCTGTTGTTCTTGGTGGCGCCTCTCTCATGGGTGGAGTGGGCACGGTCGGTGGCACGCTCATGGGCGTGCTCATCCTAGGAACGATTGCCAACGGGATGGCGCTGATGATGGTCCCGTCATTTTACCAACAGATGGCCAACGGAGGCATTCTGCTGCTTGCGGTTGGCCTGGGAAAATTACGTGAAAAACGCGCAACAAAATAATCAACATCGGGGAACAGGGAAAGGAACCCTCAATGACCAAGAAGCGTATGGAAATGACCCGTCGGCAACTCGCGCAGTCTCTGGCGGCCTTAGGTTTGACGGCTGCGTCGGCGAGTAGCATCGCTGGTGTTTGGGGCTCCAAGGCGTTTGCAAAGGATGCGCGCTATAAGATTGCGTTTGCTAATCTGACCGAGGCCGCCGAGCTTTTTGTGCAACTCGGCGATGGGATCGAAGCCGCAGCGGAAAAAGCGAAAATCGAGCTTCGTCGGTATGACAACAAATTTGATAGCCAGACGACGTTGCGTAATGCCCAACTCATGGTTCAGGATCAGCCCAACCTCATCCTGGAATACAACGGAGTTGAGGGCATCGGGCCGGCGCTCGAGCGGGTCTTCCAGACAGCTTCAATCCCTTTCATCGCGATCAACGTCACAGTCCCCGGTGGACACTGGTTTAATCTGGTCAACAAGGATCTTGGGTCCGACACGGCGCGCGCCGTTGTCAAGGTGGCCCAAAAAAAAGGGTGGAGCGCGGATGACACGACTGTCATCATCGCCCAAAGCGCCGGCGCTGGTGATGAGGTAAACGACTGCGTTCGATACTTCTATATCACAGCGGCCGAATTGATGGGCATGCCGGCCGTAGCGCCCGGAGACATCAATCCGCTGACGACCACGATCAGCAAGAACGGCATTCAGGTTGATGGCAAGGGTGCTCTGGAGGCGAGCTACACCGCAGTCAAGAATGTAATCCAGACACTTCCCCAAGATCGCAAGATTTTGGTGTATGCTGTTAACGACGACTCCGCGATCGGTGCATGGCGGGCGTTGCAGGAGGCAGGCCGAGCCGAAAATACGCTGGTAGCTGGATTGGGCGGGAGTTCTGCGGCGCTCAAAGAGCTTCGGACAAACCCCAGCTGGGTGGCCGAGGGAAGTACCTTCGTGAGCCAGTGGGGGCAATTCTTGATCGCCATGGCGGTCGCCATCCTTGAAGGCGCGCAGCCACCGAAACTGACGAAATGCCCCCAGGTGGTATTAACACCTGAGAATATCAATACCTTCTACACGGCTGACGATAAGATCATACAGTTGCCGCCGCTGGACGATACGAACGGTTACCTTGCAAAAGCAGGAGTCCTGCAACTGTTCAACAACGTCCAAGGGCTCAAATAACGCCGGAAGGAGAATACTCGGTTGACGATCGGGATCGGCGCCTTTGGCCCCAACGCTGGCCTTGCAGTTTACCGCGCACTCCGCGCCGCCGAAAAAGTCGGCACCGGAGCTATTGGTGGCTTCGCCACTTTTGCAGCCATCACCGAAGACGGCCGCGTGCTGTATTCTGTAACCCAGCGAGGCGGTGCTTCCACGGCTTTCACCGACGGCGAAATAACTGGGGTGGAGCCGTGGCCGGACTTTGCGTCGGCCAGAGTGGCCGCAGTAATATCGTCGGGCCCAGACCGGCCCGGCGATCTCACGAGACTGATTCCAACGAACCCTGCGGTAGGCCTGGTAACAGGCCACCGTATTCCGTTGACGAAAGGAACGAACGGGATTCAGATGAATTTGGATGCGCTTACGCGAATGCAAGCGGGATCGTCCGCGGTCACTGCTGCTCACAGCGTGACCGACGAGAGTCCTGGAGCCGATTGCGGGCTCATCTGCGTTGATGTCGCCGGACGGATTGGCGTTTGCAACACGGAGCGGGTTAAACGCCGCCCGGATGTGGCCACGTTGCTACGCGAAGATCAGGTCACCGGAAGTGCTGTCGGTGTGCTGCACAATTCCATAAATCCGTTCGGCGCGGTGGCGGAACTTGCTGCAGCCGTCGCGATCGAGACCATGGCTGAGGTCGCGGCGTCCAATGGCTTTGTCACCATCAGGGCCGGAACGCCGATCGCTCTTGGAGCGGAAGACGCTGTTTTTTGCGATCCAAATGGAAACGTCCTGCGTGTTACGACCACGGACCCTGCATTTGTGAATCAAACCAAGCTTGCAGCGCCTTATCTGGCCAGTTCGGTCTGGATTGGGGAAAGCAGAGCGGGCCAGACAACTGCCGAACCGTTCACTTCCGCCGAGCATGGGTTCCTTAATTCCTTCAACGGCAAAGGTGAATTTCGAATACCATACCGCTGACTGCGTAGCCCCCGCCGGTGACGGAGCGGACTAGAACACCCTGTCATGAACCGCCCCGCGCGCGATCTGCGCCAATCCAATTTGCGAAAGGCGTCCACATCAATCGTATTTCAGCGTTCAAATGATGCAAATGAAGGAAAACGCCGTGCCTATCGTGAATAGAGTTGTCAATCTTCTCCCCGAGATTCAGGCGTGGCGTCAGGAAATCCATGCTCACCCGGAGTTGGGCTACAATCAACACCGCACGTCGACTTTCGTCGCCGACCGTTTGCGTGAATTCGGATGCGACGAAGTGGTGACCGGCATCGGCCAGACTGGTGTCGTCGGGGTGATAAGGGGTGCAAAGCCCGGCGCAGGTCAGGGGTCGGCTGTCATCGGGCTTCGGGCTGACATGGATGCTCTGCCGATTGAAGAAGCAACTGGCTTGCCATATGCGTCGAGAACGGCTGGAGCCATGCATGCTTGTGGTCACGATGGCCATACGGCCATGCTGCTTGGCGCAGCCCGGTATCTCGCTGAGACTCGAAACTTCTGCGGAACAACAGTTGTGATTTTCCAGCCGGCGGAGGAAGCCGGCGCCGGCGCGGCAGCCATGCTTGAAGATGGACTGATGGAGCGTTTCGGCATCCGAGAAGTCTACGGCATGCATAATTTGCCAGGCCTCCCCATTGGCTCTTTCGCCACCCGCCATGGGCCCGTCCTGGGGGCCGCCGATCCTATTCGCATCACAATTGAAGGGCTGGGCGGACATTCCGGAAATCCGCATGAGTGCATTAATCCGGTATTGGTCGGAACTCACCTTGTCAGCGCTCTGCAGCAAATCGTGGCCTTCAATGTCGATCCACGAGAGATGGCCACAATCTCGATTTGTGTGTTCCAGGCCGGTGTCTCCGGCAGCGTCATTCCACCCACAGCCGAACTTGAAGGTCGCATCAGGACCGCGAGCCAAAAGGTTCGCGAAGCGGTGCGAGTCCGCATTCGGGAAATAGCCGCCGGCGTGGCAACAATGACCGGCGCAAAGATCAAGGTCACGATCGAAGATGGTTATCCGGTCACGTACAACCATAAGAAGGAAACCGATCTTGTTATCAGAGTAGCCAGTGAAGTAGCCGGTGAACAAAACGTGAGCGAAAAACCTATCGAAATAGCCAGCGAAGACTTCTCGTTCATGTTGCAGGTTCGTCCCGGTTCATTCCTCTTTTGCGGCAACGGAAGCAGTGAAGGGCTCCACCATCCCGCATATGATTTCAACGACGAGGCAATTCCGCATGGAGTGTCCTTCTGGATTCGTCTCGTTGAGACCGCGCTTGCAGACTGATCGTTGTTAGAACCGACAAGCGGCTAAGCCATGAGAAGTGCTGGTCTGATCGGCCGGCGGAGGGACCTATTGAAATGAACCAACTATGTTGCAGTTCTCGTCAAGACAAGCAGATTGACGGATTCGACGCCGTCGGTTCGATTGAAACGAACGTGGTGGACGATTTCACCATGGTGTCGGTCGGCGATCTTATCGTCACGCGGGCGCTGACGAATGGCAATCATCCGGGGTTCGGCGAAGTCGTTCAGCTACTTCGAGCGGCGGATGTCACTTTCGGCAATCTCGAGACCAACATTTTTGACATCCGCTCATTCAATGGAAGTCCGCAAGCCGAATATGGCGGAGCGTATCACGTCAGCCTCCCCGAACTTGGGCCCGATTTGAAGGCTATGGGCTTCAATATGGTGAGCTACGCGAACAACCACACTTTCGATTGGGGTCTTGAAGGTATGCGGGAGACGACCCGTGTTCTTGACCAAATGGGGATCGTCTATGCCGGTGCGGGCGAGAACCATGCCCAGGCGGGAGCAGCGCGTTTCCTGGACACGCCGCGTGGGCGCGTTGCTGTGGTGTCATCTGCGACCACCTTCACACCGATGTCCCGGGCGGCGGATCCTGCTGGTGAAGCGCCCGGTCGGCCCGGAATAAACAGCCTCCGCTTGAGACGCACTGTCGTCGTCAACAGCGACATGTTCGAAGGTTTGAAAGCGATACGCAACGGTTTGCCGGGGTTCAGAAACGACACCACCGACCTGAACGAGGTTTCAGTTGCCGGTGTGCGGTTCAGGGCGGGTGACACGCCCGGTTACAGCTTCGAGCCGAATTCACGCGATGTTGAAAATATTTGCAGGAACGTACGCCGAGGCAAACAGTTCGCAGACTTTTGCATTGCAACCAATCATGGCCATGAACCAGGAAACTGGAGCCAGGAGCCCGCTGATTACGAACAGTCGTTTGCGCGCGGGCTGATCGACGCCGGGGCGGATGCGTATATCGGACATGGGCCGCACCAGTTGCGTGGCATTGAGATTTATCGAGGTCGTCCGATTTTCTATAGCCTAGGAAATTTCATCATGGACGACCTTCGATCGCCGGTGGGCGCGGACATGTTCGAATCGCACGGCAAGGATCCTCGTGTACATACGGACGCCGAAGTGACCGCTGCGGAAATGTCGGGTGGATACGGTACGGATCCCGGGTTTTCCGACCCCATCTTCTATGAAAGCATAGTCGCGCTTAGTCGTTTCGAAAATAACCGGCTCAATGAAGTTCGCCTTTTCCCAATTGAACTTGGCCATTCCAGGAGACTGGCGAATAGAGGAATTCCGTGTCTGGCGCCCCCGGCAAAGGCAAAGACGGTTTTGGAGAGGCTCCAGAGGCTTTCCAAGCCGTTCGAGACCGTGATCGAAATCGAAGACAACATTGGAATTATTCGCGTCGCTCCCTGACACTGCACCAGCGTTCATCGAATTGATATTGCATGGGCAAACTCGGTTTGGTGCCTTCCTGACCTTTCTGCGGCAGTGGATGGTTGGGCACCGTACCAGCTCGGCCGCTTGGCGCGAGGGTCACACCTGCACTTCAGCTTCAGTCGTGAGAGTTCATGCGTGGAAGTGCGACTACGTCGTTTGAGGAGATAAAATTGATGCTGAAGAACGTGAAGCCCGTTTGGGAGCAAGTTGATGCCCACAAAGAGAAGTTCTGCGAACTGAGCAATCTCATATGGGACAACCCGGAGCTAAATTACCAAGAGTTCTTCGCCGTGAAAGAACATGGTCGCGTCCTGAATTCTGAGGGCTTCTCGGTCAAAGAAGCTTTGGGCGGGATCCCGACAGCTGTCATGGGAGAGGCGGGTAACGGCGGCCCGGTGATAGCGATACTTGGCGAGTATGATGCCTTGCCGGCGTTGAGCCAAGAGGCAGGTCTTGCAGAAGAACGTCCCCTCATTGAGGGCGGATCGGGGCACGGCTGCGGCCATAACATGCTTGGCTCGGCGTCGCTTTTGGCTGCGGTCGCTGTCAAGAATTGGCTCGCACAAAACGGCCTTCCCGGCCGAGTGCGCTACTATGGTTGTCCTGCTGAAGAAGGAGGATCCTCAAAAAGCTTTCTAGTGCGCGCCGGCGTGTTCGATGACGTAGATGTTGCAATCAGTTGGCATCCGTCTGCCTTTACGGGCGTATGGACAGGCACTTCACTTGCCTGCGCGGAATTGGAATTTACCTTCCACGGTCGGGCCGCACATGCTGCTGTCGCGCCGCATCTTGGACGCAGCGCGCTAGATGCCGTCGAGCTCATGAGCGTTGGCGTGAACTATATGCGCGAGCATATGCCCACCTCAGCACGAGTGCACTATGCTGTCGTCGACTCTGGAGGCATTGCGCCCAATGTGGTCCAGCCGCGCGCAGTTGTGCGCCATCTCGTTCGTGCTCTTAGGCTTGATGAAATGTGGGGGCTGGTCGAACGCGTGAAGAAAATTGCCGAAGGTGCAGCCCTAATGACCGAAACCAGGGTGGAAGTTAAGCAGCTTTCGGGCGAAGCAAACCTGGTCAGCAACAAACCATTGGAAGAGGCCATGCATTCGAACCTGCTGGCTCTGGGCGGCCCCTCGTTCGATGCGTCGGACATGGCGTTTGCCCGGAAGATTCAAGACACGCTTGCAAAAGAAGATCTTCTATCTGCTTACGAGCGGTGCGGCTTGCCCATGGGATCAGAACCGCTGAGTCAGCGGATCCTTCCACTGAATACCTCCACTTCTGAAGCAAGTGGTTCCACTGATGTCGGCACCGTAAGCTGGGTGGTCCCCACGGTACAATGCTTAGTGGCATCTTTCGCAGTTGGAACACCGGGGCATTCCTGGCAACTCGTCGCCCAAGGAAAATCTCCGGCCGCCCACAAGGGCATCGACTTTGCGGCGAAAGCGATGTCGGGTATTGCCGCTGACCTTCTTTCCGACGCTCAACTTTTGTCTGATGCCAAGGATACTCACCGGCGATTTCGTGAGAGCAACGAGTTTAGAAGCCCAGTAGGTCCAGACGCCAAACCACCGTTGGCAATGGCTGCAGGTTAGAAGGCTTTCAAATACTGCCGTTACGACTTGAACAAGAGGTGCTCTCATTTGCCGATCACGTTTGCCCTACAAGGCTCTTCTTCGCGCTTCGCCGTAAGCCGACGAGATAGTGTTTCAATCGACATCAATCGGAAAGGCAAAACCTGCTTTCACGCGATCCATAACAACCATGGTCTTGAAGCCCTTGATGTCCGGATTCTCGTAAAAGAAGCGTCGCGTAAATTGCTCATACCCTTCCATATCACGGGCCGTGATAACCAGAATGAAGTCAGCGTCGCCCGTGACGTAATAGCCGATCATAACTTCTCGTGTGTCTCGGATGGCAGCCTTGAAGCGATCAACAATGTCGACTCGCTCCCGCTCGAGCGAGACCAGGACGATCATGGTGATCTGACGACCAACAGCTTTTGGCGAGACGACGGAGATGTCGGCTTCGATGACGCCTTCGGCTCGAAGTCGCTTCAAACGCCGCTGGCATGCGGTTGGGGACAGATGAGCGATTTCAGAGAGTTCTTCGGAAGTCAGGCGACAGTTTACTTGCAGCGCTTCAAGAAGCGCGACGTCTGCGCGATCTAGCTTAATCATGACAAATTCCTGCGTGCGTACGTCCAATATGCATAAATCCTGCGTAACAATTATGTAAATCGCCGTCAATCGGCATGCACTCCAACATATTGTCATTGTAGAAGGAAACGTCGTGGGAACGGGCAAAGTAGCCTGCCGCTTGTTCGGAAAATTCCTTTTGACGATTTCGTCAAGAACCTCCGATGCAAATATTCCTCGAGTAGTCCGAAACGTCGGCGCGCACCGAAAGGGAAAATTATGACGATCAACATCCAAGACATCAGCGAGAAGGATCGCAACGCAGTCTTGCATCCATTTACACAGCTGAAGGAGTTCGCCTCGGGCAAGCTTGGCGAGCCGACGATCGTCGAAACGGGGAAGGGGATCCGCATCCAGGATGCGCATGGCAATCAACTGATCGATGGCTTTGCAGGTCTGTACTGCGTCAATGTCGGCTACGGTCGTACCGAGGTCGCTGAAGCGATTTCGCGTCAAGCCTATCGCCTTGCCTACTATCACTCCTACGCGGCCCACACGACCGACGAGCTGGCGATACTCTCCGACCGTCTCGTGAAGATGGCGCCGGGCAAGATGAGCAAGGTGTTCTATGGCATGTCCGGTTCGGATGCCAACGAGACCCATGCCAAGCTCGTCTGGTACTACAACAATCTGCGTGGCAAACCGAACAAGAAGAAGATCATCTCGCGTGAACGCGGCTATCATGGCTGCAGCATCATGTCGGGCTCGATGACCGGCATGAGCTACTACCATGACCACATGGACTTGCCGTTACCGCAAGTCGTCCATACCGGCGTGCCGCATCACTATTGGGGTGCCAATCCGGGCGAGACCGAGCGCGAGTTCTCTGCCCGCCGTGCGGCGGAGCTCGATCAGCTGATCGAGACGCTCGGCCCGGACAATGTCGGCGCCTTCATCGGCGAACCGGTTCTCGGCACAGGTGGCATTACGCCGCCGCCGGAGGGCTATTGGGAAGCGATTCAGGCGGTGCTGAAGAAGCACGACGTGCTGCTGATCGCCGACGAGGTCATTACCGGCTTCGGCCGTACCGGCTCCATGTTCGGCTCGCAGCACTATGGCATCGAACCGGACCTGATCACCGTCGCCAAGGGACTGACATCGGCTTACTTCCCGCTTTCTGCTGCGATCGTTGGCGAAAAGATCTACAAGGTGATGGAAGAGGGGGCGGATCGTGTCGGCTCCTTCTCACATGGTTACACCTATTCCGGCCATCCGATCGGTGCGGCGGCGGCCAATGCCGTTCTCGACATCGTCGAGAAGGAAGATCTGCCGGGCAATGCCCGCGAAGTTGGTGCCTACTTCCAGGCGCAGCTGACGGAGAAGTTCGCCCAGCTGCCGATCGTCGGAGAAGTGCGCGGCGTCGGCCTGATGGGGGCTATTGAGTTCGTCAGCGACCGCGAAAACAAGAAGCGCTTTGATCCGTCAAAGAAGGTGGGGGCTCGCGTTTCGAAGGCTGCTCGTGACTGTGGTCTAATTGCCCGCGCCATGCCGCATGGCGACATCCTGGGCTTTGCCCCACCGCTTGTCACCACGAAAGAAGAAGTCGACGAGATCATCTCGATTGCCGAGAGGGCCGTTCGCTCCGTCATGGACGAACTGGTTCGCGACGGCCAGAAGGTCTGATCGATACTCAAGCCATGGCGGCCGGTGATGCCGGCTGGCGAAGGCTTGTCACCAACGGCTGCATGAAGCCGGAACGGGGCAGGGGGATTGCTTGCCTTGCAAACAAACTCGACCTCTGGACGGGAGGTCCATCACGAATGGGGAACCTGGCCAATGACTGCAGCCAAACTACACATCCCGACAAGCACGGCGCCGATCTCTGTTCATAGCCCCTACGATGGGGCGCTGCTTGGGACGGTCGAGGCAACCGACCCGGCGGAGATCGATCGTCTGCTGGCAACCGCCGGCCGCGGCGCCGAGATCTCACGCAATCTGCCGCGGCACAAACGGGCGAGCATCCTCGAGGGCGCCGCCCGGATCATCGAAAGCCGTCGTGACGATTTCGCCGAGACCATCGTTCGCGAGGCCGGTAAGACTATCGTTCAGGCGCGGAAAGAAGTGCTCCGCTGCGTCAATACACTGAAGCTGTCGGCGGAAGAGGCCAAGCGTAATGCCGGCGAGATCGTGCCTTTCGATGCCTATACCGGCTCGGAACAACGTCAGGGTTGGTTCACCCGCGAACCGCTCGGCATCATCACCGCCATCACGCCTTACAACGACCCTTTGAACCTCGTTGCGCACAAGCTCGGTCCTGCCATTGCCGGCGGCAATGCAGTGCTGCTCAAGCCATCGAACCTAACACCGTTCTCGGCGATCAAGCTGGTCGAAGTGTTGCGTGAGTCGGGTCTGCCACAGGATGTCATCACCATCTCCCATGGCGACAGGGAACTGGTGACTGCGATGATCACCGCACGCGAGGTGCGCATGGTGTCCTTTACCGGCGGGTTTGCCACCGGCGAAGCGATCAGCCGCGCGGCGGGATTGAAGAAGCTCGCGATGGAGCTTGGTGGCAATGCGCCCGTAATCGTCATGAACGATTGCGACTTCGACAAGGCTGTCGAGGCTTGCGTCTCCGGCGCGTTCTGGGCGGCTGGCCAAAACTGCATCGGCGCCCAGCGTGTTCTGATCCAAACCGAGCTCTACGACCGATTCCGCGATGCCTTTGTTGCGGCAACGAACGAGCTCAAGGCCGGCGATCCATTGCAAGAGGGTACCGACGTCGGTCCGATGATTTCCAAACAGGTGGCAGAACGCACCGAAAGTGCCGTCGACGAAGCCATCAATACGGGTGCCAAGCTGCTCTGCGGCCATCGTCGTGAAGGTAGCCTCTACTATCCGACGGTACTGGAAGGCACGCCCCCGACCTGTCGTCTTTGGCATGAGGAAGTGTTTGCACCGGTGGTTATGCTTGCGCCATTCGACACGCTCGATGAAGCGGTCGAGATGGCAAACGATCCTGACTACAGCCTGCATGCCGGTATCTTCACAAGCGATCTCAACGTCGCGCTCGACGCAGCCAATCGGATCGAAGCCGGCGGGGTGATGATCAACGACTCGTCCGATTACCGCTTCGATGCCATGCCCTTCGGTGGCTTCAAATACGGCAGCATGGGCCGCGAAGGTGTGCGTTTCGCCTACGAGGACATGACCCAGCCAAAGGTCGTCTGCATCAACCGGGGGTGAGTCGCAGTCCCATCAACCGACTTGGCTTCAAACCAAAATGCGCGTGCCGAAATCCTGTGAACCACATAAAATGAGGGGAGATTATGAATAAGACGTACGAGAACCCACAGGCAGCTCTCGAAGGCCTGCTGTTCGACGGGATGTCCATCGCGTCTGGTGGCTTCGGACTTTGTGGAATTCCGGAGCTGTTGATCGATGCAATCCGTGCGGCCGGTACTAAAGACCTAACCATCGCCTCGAACAACTGCGGCGTCGATGACTTCGGCCTCGGTGTGCTGTTGAGGACCAAGCAGATCAGGAAGATGATCTCGTCCTATGTCGGCGAGAACGCCGAGTTCATGAGGCAGTACTTGAGCGGTGAACTGGAGCTTGAGTTCAACCCGCAAGGGACACTCGCCGAACGCATGCGGGCAGGCGGTGCCGGGATTGGAGGGTTCTACACCAAGACTGGCGTCGGCACTGTCGTTGCCGAAGGTAAGGAGCTTAAGACCTTCAACGGCGAGAGCTATGTGCTCGAAACCGGCATCGTCGCCGACCTCTCGATCGTGAAGGCGTGGAAGGCAGATACGACAGGCAACCTTGTCTTCCGCAAGACGGCCCGCAACTTCAACCCGCCGGCGGCCACCTGCGGCAAGATCTGCGTCGCCGAAGTCGAGGAAATCGTGTCCGCCGGCAGTCTCGATCCCGATCAGATCCACCTGCCCGGGATCTACGTGCACCGGCTGACCCAGGGTGAGCACGAAAAACGTATCGAACAGCATACGACGCGTGCGGCGGCTTGAGGGTAGGGGAGAGACAGGATGGCTTGGGACAGGAACCAGATGGCAGCACGAGCTGCCCGCGAACTTCAAGACGGCACTTACGTCAATCTCGGAATCGGCATTCCGACGCTAGTGGCCAATTATATTCCGGAGGGTGTCCATGTGACGCTGCAGTCGGAGAACGGCTTGCTTGGCATCGGCCCGTTTCCGACCGAAGACAAGATCGATGCCGACCTGATCAACGCGGGCAAGCAGACGGTGACCGCGTTGCCGCATTCGGCCTTTTTCGACTCGGCGCAAAGCTTCGCGATGATCCGGGGCGGCAAGATCGCCATGGCGATCCTCGGCGCCATGGAAGTGGCTGAGAACGGTGACCTCGCCAACTGGATGATTCCCGGCAAGCTAGTCAAGGGCATGGGTGGTGCCATGGACCTTGTCGCAGGCGTCAAGCGCGTCGTCGTCGTCATGGACCATACTAACAAGGCAGGTGAATCCAAGGTGCTGAAGGCTTGCACGCTTCCACTCACCGGCAAAGGCGTGGTTGACCGGATCATCACCAACCTCGGCGTTATGGATGTGGTCGACGGTGGCCTGAGGCTCGTCGAACTCGCTGATGGCGTGACGGACGACGGACTGCGCACGGCGACGGACGCAACGATCGTGAACTGATCTGCCGTTTCATCGAGGACAAGTCAAAACGCCAAAGTTAAGATCACAGCCAAAGGAGACAGGATGAGCACCCCTTTCATCGTCATCGTCATCGTCATCGTCATCGCCAGTGCCGGCCGTGCTGCGATCGGATGCTTCAACGGTGCTCTCGGCAACGCGCCGGCGCACGAACTCGGCGCGCCGTCATCAACGGTATGCCCGAGCGCGCATCCAATCGGCGCCTCCGGTGCCCGCGTGCTCAGTACGCTGCTCTTCGAGATGAAGCGCCGCTCGGCCAATAAAGGCCCTGCGGCGCTCTGCATCGGTGGCGGAATGGGCGTCGAAAGCCTGTGAGTGGAGGCAAGGGGCCATGGTTACCACCGAGTTCCATCTTTGTGGAGTCTCGCTTGACCCTTCGTTTGGTGCCCGGAAGAAGGACGGACTTATCGAGGCACACAATTTACAGTGCCGCGATTTGCGACACGGTATAGGGGAGGCTGTCGCTGGCGCGGTCAGCAAGCGGCCGCTTTGACCGGCACTATCGGATCCTGTCGCAAGATCGTCAGGCTGCACCGGCCATATGTCGGCCGATGGTCTGTTTGTCCGCGGTTGCGACGTCAACCTCGTAAACAAGCCGGCCTTCGCTTATAACAACGATGCGATCGGCAAGATCGAATAGCTCGTCGAGATCCTCGGAAAGTAGCAGGACGGCGGCGCCGTTGTTGCGAGCATTGACAATCCTTTCACGGGTCTCGTCGCAGGCCTTGAAATCCAGGCCGAAAGTGGGGTTTGAGGCAATGAGAACCTGCACCTCATTTGTCAGTTCGCGTGCGAGCACAGCCCGCTGCACGTTACCTCCGGACAGTGTGGTCATTTCGGCATCGAGCCCTGTTGTCTTTACGCGGAACTGCTGAACAAAGTTCAGCGCTTGCTTCGCCATTGCCTTGCTACTGATGAACTGGCCCACGGCGACCGGCGGTCTGTCGAAGTTTCGAAGCGCCATGTTCTCCTGAAGCGACATGCGTGGGACGCAGGCATTCCTCAAGGGCTCTTGTGGGAGACCGTAGACTCCGAGATCGGCGATTTCTTTCCGGGTTCCCCGGAAGGCCCTGCCGCATACTTTGACAACGCCCGAGCGATCTCGCTGTCCCATCAGGGCCTCGACCAATTCCTTCTGGCCATTCCCGGATACTCCGGCGACACCGACGATCTCGCACCTTCCAACATCAAGAGAAACGTCCTTGACTGCAGGCAAGCCTATATCCCCCAGTGCGCTGAGACCCTGGATTGACAAAAGCGTTTCGGAATGTATTGGAACCCGAGCCTTGACGCTCTTCTTCTCCAATGCATGGCCGATCATCGCCTCTGCCATCTCTGCAGTGGTCATTTCCGCCACGCGGCCCGTATGGACCGCGCGCCCCTTACGCAAAATCGTGGCGTCGTCGGCGTAGCGGGTCACCTCTTCGAACTTGTGTGTGATGAGGATGGCGCTGAGTTCTCCGGTCCCGGTGAGTTGCCGCACGAAGCCCAGAACCTCCTTCGCCTCATCGGGCGTCAATACAGAGGTGGGCTCGTCCAGTATCAGGAGACGGCGACCGAGATAGAGCTGCTTAATCAACTCGGCTTTCTGCTTCTCACCAGCTGACAACTGAGACACACGGACGTTGAGAGGAACGTGGAAAGGCATGGTCTTCATCAGCGCCTGCAACCGTTCGCTGGTCGAGTGCCAATCAATCAAGCCCGGCAACCGCGCTTCGCTCACCACAAGATTTTCGGCAACGGTCATGGACGGAACTAGGGTAAAATGCTGATACACCATGCCAATCCCTAGGGCATCAGCGTCTTTTGGCGTTACGATATTGGCTCCTCGACCGTCAACCAGGATCGAACCTTCGTCTGGCTGATAGAAGCCGACAAGGCATTTGACGAGCGTACTCTTGCCCGCGCCATTCTCGCCCAGCAGCGCGTGGACGCTTCCAGCCCTGACGGACAGGCAAACACCGTCGAGTGCCGTGAGCGCGCCGAACCGCTTGGTCATGTCCACCAGGTCCAAACTGATCGCATTCATGCTGCTTTCCTTTCGTTCTTATCGGTGCAGGCTAAGTTCACCCGGTGCGTCAGTGAACGTCTGAACTCGAGAGGTCGACGCAATCATGATCGCCAACGTCAGGACATATGGAGCCGCGTTGAAAAGGTAGTAAAAGCCGGTAATTCCCATTCCCTGGAGGGCAGGGCCGATTGCGCCGGCCCCTCCGAACAGGAGCGACGCCCAAAGCGCTCTGACCGGGTCCCACCTCGCAAAAATCACCAAAGCGACAGCCATGATCCCCTGCCCACTGGACAAGCCTTCGCTCCAACTACCGGGATAAGAGAGGGACAGGAAGCTGCCGCCCACGCCCGCGAGAAATCCGCCGACACTGGTCGCGAGAATCCGTACTTTCAGAACTGGGAAACCTAAGGAACGCGCGGCGTCCTCGCTGTCTCCAACAGTCCGCAGCATAAGGCCCCAACCGGTCCGGTTGAAAAAGATGCGCAACACGAACGCCAGTGCCACTCCAACAAAGAAGAGCACATTTACGTCGAGAGCGGACTGAACCTGAGGGATATCAGTCCAAAATCCCAGTGGAATTGTCGGCAGTGACGGCGCTTTCGGTTCGATGAATGGCTTTCCCCAGAAGAAGGCCAAGCCGGTGCCAAGTACCATGAGACTAATACCGATTGCTGTGTCGTTGACCCGCCTTACGCTACAAAGGAGACCATGCAACGTGCCAAAGAGCATGCCCACCGCGCCGGCGGCGAGAACACCAGCCCACGGCGACCCGCTAAGGAACGAAACGGCGTAGGCGGACATCGCTCCCAGAACGAGGTTACCTTCAAGACCGAGATTGATGCGCCCGGACTTCTCAGTGATGCTCTCGCCGAGACTGACGAAAATAAATGGGGTCGAGACCCGGATCGCACCCGCTAGGATAGCGAGAGGCAGGACGGTCCAGCCGAGAGAGGTCATTTCCATGGGCTAGCTCCTCCCACTATCGCTGAGTTTGCGAACCATCGCGTCGCCCAACAGAACGCAAACGAAGATGATGCCCTGGTAGACCAGCACCGTTGCGTCCGGCAGGCCCAGGCGACGCTGAAGGAGACTGCCGCTGGCTTGAACGCCGCCGATCAATATCGACACTGGGATAACGGCGAGGGGATAATGGCGAGAAAGGAAGGCCACAAGAATACCACTGAAGCCATAGCCAACGTGTAGCGAGGAATTGGCTGTGCCTTGCACGGCTGCCACCTCGATAGCGCCAGCCAAACCCGCCATTGCGCCACCGGCTGCGGCAGCCCCGATGATCCAGCGGTTGACCCGCAGGCCGATCATTCGCGCAACCCGCTCACTGCCGCCAACCACGCGAAGAGCGAATCCCCATTTCGTAAAGCGAATGACAACGAAGGCGATAAGAGCCATGCCCGTAGCTATTACCAGGCCGATATGAATGTATGTGCCTGGGATAGTCGGCAACATATAGCTGGCGCCGATCGGATGCGTTGATGGTTTATCGAGACTGGCCGGATCGCGAAGCACGCCCTCCACGAGTTGATTGAAGATCGCAAGACCAATGTAAGCGAGGAGGAGGCCTGTTATCGTTTCGTTAAGGCCGCGCCATTGCCGTAGAAGACCAACAAGCCCAAACCAGATGGCTCCGACAATACATCCCGCCAGGATCATCAATAGCTGCATTGGAAGTGGTGGAGCACCCATGAACGGCAGGGTGATGACGGCGGCCGCAAGCCCTCCGAGAACGATAGCTCCTTCCCCGCCGATGATGACCATACCGGCTTGCGCGGGTATCGCCACTGCGAGCCCAACGAGAATGAGCGGAGCCGCACGCGAAAGGGTATCCTGCCAGGCGAATCCGCTGCCGAACCCGCCTTCCACAATGAAGGTGAAAACCTTCAAGGGGTCAAAACCGTAGAGTCCGACAAACGTCGCAAAAATGATCGAGGCAACGATGACGGCCCCCAGCGGGGCCGTCACTGCGACGTAATTTGGATTCCATTTTCGTGCTGGCACTGCCGTCAGAGCTCGTGTTAGGTCGACCATCGGACCGACCTCACTTCTGACCGATCACGCCGTCGACCAGATAGTCAATCTTGTCCAGTCGATGATCGTTTTCGGCAAAGCTCGTTCCTTGCGGAATGACGACGTTGCCGTTGTTGTCTTTCAAGGGACCAGCATAGATTGACAGGCCCCCTGACGCGAGTGCCGCTTGGGCCTTTTCTGCCGCCGCGCGGGCCTCTGCTGTTACTGCCGAGCCGAACGGAGTGTTCTTGATGAAGTTTTCGGCGAAACCGCCGCGAAGATAGTGAACGGGAGGCTTGCCGCCCCGCGCGGCATCGACGAAGTTGCTGTAGGGCGCAAACCAGTTCCACTCTGCGCCCGTCAGGAAACCCTTCGGCGCGATGTCGGCCTGGCTCGAATGATACCCGCATGAGTATACGCCGCGCTTCTCTGCCGTTTCGACAACTACTTTGGGGCTGTCGACCTGGCAGGCAATGACGTCGGCGCCCTGGTCAATCAAGGAATTGGTCGACTCGGCCTCGCGCACCGGTAGAACCCAATCACCGGTAAAGATGACCTGGACTGTGATGCTTGGATCGACGGAGCGTGCCGCAATCGCGAAAGCGTTGATGCTGCGGATAAGGTTCGGAGTAGGCTTGGCCGCAACGACTCCCAGCTTTTTCGTCTTCGTCATATGAGCCGCGACGATGCCGGAAATATACTGCGCACTATAGATGTAAGCATAGAACGTGCCAATGTTCGTTGGCATCGTTTCGTCCCACACACCGCCGCAATGCGCAAACATTATCTTGGGATATTTCGCAGCGATCTGCTGTACGTGAGGTTTGAAATAGCCAAATGACGTCGCGATGATCAAGTTGGCGCCGTCCTGCTGGATCATACCCTCCATGGTTCGTTGGACCGCGACCGTCTCAGGAACACGCTCCTCCTCGATGACAGTGACGCCCGGCAATGCCTTCAATTGGGCTGCGGCTGAAGCATGCGACTTGTTATAGCCGTAGTCTTCCTTCGAACCGGAGTAGATTACGCCGACGGTGAGAGGCTTCGCTTCCTGCGCGAACGCTCTGCCCAGCCCATAGGGCACAGCACATGCAGCTCCCATTATTTTCAAGACTGCACGGCGGTTCATTGCAAAGGTCTTATTCATTCTAGTTCCCCTTTTTTTGCTTGGTTGAACACTTATGTTACGCGTAGACGGTCTCCGGATTTGGGAGGCCGGATTGTTCGAAGGCGAGCCGCACTTCTTGTTCAAGGGTCTGCTTTTCGATCGGGCTGAGCGGCCGGATCGGCGCCCGCACAGCTCCACCGGCCATTCCCATCATCTCAGACCAGCGCTTGACGGCCGCATTCGGCATGTGGCCTTCGATCAATGGTCCCATCACCCACTTGTTAAAGGCACGCCGCAGCGGTTCGATCCTTTCGCGGGCTGCACGGGCGGCATCGTTCTCTCCGCGGTCGAGTTGGGCGACATAGTCTGCAATCGGGCAGCCCCCGGGAAACTGGTAGAGGTAGGGCTCAGGATCGGCATAAAGGATAGGCTGCTGGCTCTGCAGCCGGTTTTCGAGAAAGTGCTCTTCCAGTGGGTCGGATACGACCACCTTGCCGTTGGCCGCCTTTCGAAGAGCGTTATTGTGATCGTAAGCGGTCGTCTTGAGCATGACGATCTGAGGCAAAGTACAGATGTCAGAGAAGAGCTCCGGGGATAATGGGCTTCCAGTCGCCCCCGCTGCATTGAAGAGCACGATCGGCATATCAAGCCTGTCGCAGATCAATTTCACATATTCGAATTGCTGCTCGCGGGACCTGGGTCCGGCCGTCGGGACCATGATCACGGCGTGGTCCACGCCCGCTTCTTTTGCGTGAGCCCCAAGCTCAAGCGTTTCATGGATCGAACTGGCCGAGATGACTGTCGATACGCCGAGCCTTCCTTGGCCTTCCTCGACGAGGACTTCCACGACTCTTTTTCTTTCGGCGAGGGTCATGGCCCAGACCTCACCGATCAGGCCGTTGCAAAAGACGCCGCGTAAGCCAAGGGCAACATAGTGCCGGGCGTTGTGACGCAGGCCAGGCTCGTCCAGTTCGAGAGACGGTGAAAACGGCGTCGGTATGGCTGCCCATATGCCGATGGGTTCTGCAGTCATATTAGCTCCCTCGTATGCTTTTTATTGTATTTATCATGATAAACCGTATTATTCAATCCATCGCGATTAACAGATTTGAAGACACGGCTACGGATGGTATGGGAGCTGGGGACACATACAGAGGACGCACCATGGAACATGTCGTTAGATCACAGACGTCTCGGGTAAGGCAGCAAAAGCGGGGCGACCTGGTCGCTGAGGACATCAAGCGGCTTGTCACTCAGCACGAGCTGAGGCCAGGCGACAAACTTCCGATGGAGAAGGAACTGCAAAAACTGTTCGGGGTGAGCAAGAGCACCATTCGCGAGGCGCTGAAGTCACTCGAAGTGCAAGGATTGATAACAATCAGCACCGGTCCGACCGGCGGCGCCACCATCATCGAGGTCCCCTTGGAGCGCACACTGCTTTTTTTACAGAACTACCTGTTCTTCCAAGATGTGACGATGAAAGACATTTACGCCGCCAGGCGTTTGCTGGAGCCTGAACTCGCCGCAGGCGCTGTCCCATATCTCACCGAAAAGCATTTCCGTGCTTTGGAAGAAAACATTGAGAATTGCCAGCCTACCTCTCGTGACGAAACGCGGCTCGTATATCAAAGGCAGGCAGATCTCGACTTCCACGACATCCTTGCTTCCGCTAATCCGGACCCGTTTCTGCGCTTCCTCTGTCAGATGACCAATGAAATGCTCCGACGCCTGGTTGTCTTTAGCACCCACACGCCACCCGAAGAGCATGCCGAATTCGGATGCGCCAACGCCAAATGCCACACGGACATACTCGAGGCGGCCCGACAGGGGGACGTTGAAAGAGTCCGTCACCTCATGCGCGCGCACATGGACGAAGCGTCCGGCTTCGTCGAGCGTTTGAATGGGCAACTGGACGGGCGGCTTATCCTCGACTCGGAAATGATGTCCCCGCCATTCAAGTTGCCGCCAGGGCGATCGTGAGATTGTCCGTCGAAACAAGGAGACCGATCTTGCCGCTTTTGAAATTTCATCTGCTAAAGGGCTCTGCACGGATGAAGAAGTCGATCGTCTGCTCGAGACCGCTCACCGCGTAATGCCGCGATCATTTTGAGTGCCAGAGCGGGACCGCTATCAAATCGCGACAGAGTGTGAGCCGTCTCGGTTCCGGGCACTTGATACGGGCCTGGGTTTTGAGCGTATGGAAAATTCTGTTCTCCTTGAAGTGGTCTCAGGGGCCCGAACAAAAGCAGACAAGGTCGCCGTTTATGAGAATTCCTGCCACGAACTCACCAACGAATGCGCCGTCCCACCGTCTGACCGCATGTAGGCCGATCTTCAGTATGTTCCAAAGGCAGCGGATCCTATCGGATGGCAGACGGACCACGAAGAAATAAACACTATCCAGTTTTGTCACCTTTAATCCATATCGCGCAATGAAAGTGAATTAGGTCAACTTGCGAAGAATTTCATTAAGCTTCTCTCGGCCTAATTGTCCTGCACCTTGCCACCACCGAGACTCGCACCTCGATGACGTCGAGCGTGCCTAATCCCGCTCGAATGAGTTGCGCGGCCTTTCCAATGAGAAGACCAGATGATGATGCTTCTGGTTACGGTTGCAGCTAGAGGGGATCTATATGAAGTTGCCGGGGCTTTTACGCGGGGCTTGGCATGAGCGCACGCTGGACGGGGAGCTTACTATAACCAGTCCGTCTGTTTGCACGAACTTCGTTTCGAACGACGTAACAAGAACCAACGATGCAACTGCCCCAGGCAGGCGCCACCCGTCCTTAGAAGAATACATCCGTACCATAGGCAGGCACTATGTGGCTGCTGTGGTCGTCATGACAATGCTGATCGGTGCGACTTACCAGACCGTCGAAATCGCACTTGATCGCCATTCGCTACAACAAGACATTAGCTATCTTACGGGGCGCCAGTTTATTCGCTTCCAACAACTTACCAATCAGACGCGCGCTATCATGAGCGCCTCGGCCAATCCCAACATGCCTGATTACATCGTCAAGCCCATGGTTGAGGACGCGCGAAAGGCAATCGGCGACATCCGCGCTATGAGCGGCCAATTGGACGAACTGCATAAAAAACTAGAGCGGAACCTTTTGGAGAAGCTCAATCCACATGACGTCACATCCGAAAAGATGCGGACCGATCTTACAGGGCGACTGGAGGATTTTCTAACAAGAGCCGACAGGGTCCTCTCGGCAAAATTGGAGGATCGGCGTCAGCGTTATTCCTTCTGGGGGCCAATCGATTTTGCGGTCTCTTCGGATAGCGTGCTGATGCGCCAGTTCAGTGCCCTAATCGACAGCGCACATGATCGCAGCGATGGCAGTATAGATCATGCGCGCCTGATTAGTGCCGTGCTACTCGCATTAACAGCGACCGCCCTCATTCTCGCGACAACCATCTTATTTATGCCGCTTCTTAAAAAGCTGCGCAACGAGCATCGGCGAACCATCGATTTCGAGAGCAGATTGACTCATCAGGCGCATACCGACGCGCTTACCGGCCTCAACAATCGTTCCTGCTTCAACGAAATGCTGAATGAGTTTTTCGCATCGCTCGCACGAAGCGGTACGGGCTTTTCGATGCTGCTGGTCGATCTTGACCATTTCAAGGGCATCAACGACAGCTTAGGACATCCGGCAGGGGACGCGGTTCTGCGCCATGTCGCGCGCATGCTTAAAGGAACCTTTCGGTCCGGCGATGTCGTGGCAAGACTGGGTGGCGACGAATTCGCCATCCTGCTCCCTGAGCTTACCGATCTGAAGACGCTGGAAGCGCTCGCTCAGCGTGCGGTCGCGGTAGTCGCGACGGAATTTCGTTTTGACGGGCGGACCTTACCGGTCTCGGCCAGCATTGGCGGAGCAGCTGTACCCACGCATGCAACCGATGAAACAGCGCTCATGCGCGTTGCCGATCTGGCGCTTTATGCCGCAAAAGCCAAGCGCAATACGGCCGTCATCTTCGATGAAGCATCGCTGGCGCAGCGGCTTGAGGAAAACCAGCTGGTGGCTGCGCTGGCCTTCGCCGCTGACCGGAACGAGTTCGTGGTCTATTACCAGCAGAAGGTCAACCTTGAGACCGGCGAACACCTGGGATTCGAAGCATTGGTGCGCTGGAACCATCCCCGGCTTGGAATCTTACCTCCGGGTCGGTTCTTACCGCTCATGGAAGGTTCGCACTTCCTTAGAAGTATGACGCGCTGCGTGGTCCACACTGTTGCGCGCGACCTTAAGGCGTGGAAATCCGCAGGCCTCGTCCCTGGATCAGTGGCCATCAACCTTCCGGAAGTTCTGCTGGTCGGTGGCGACGGCTATGATCTCATTGCCGAGGCCATTGGGACCAACGAGCTCGAGTGGCGCGATTTTGCCGTGGAAGTGACAGAGGATGTGTTTCTCAATCGTGGTTCCAGCCAGATACTGGAGACAATCACGCGCTTCAGGAATAAGAGCATGTCGGTGTCGTTGGACGACTTCGGCACTGGATTTGCCTCACTCGTGCATTTGCGAGATTTCCCATTTGATGAGCTGAAAATCGACCGCAGTTTCGTTGCTCATCTTGGCAGCGATATTCGATCCGAGCAGATCGTGAGGGCGATGGTCGATCTGGCTCGAAGTCTGGGCAAACGATGTGTCGCAGAAGGCATTGAAAATGAAACACAGCGCGAGTTCCTCCTCAGAACGGGCTGCGAAGTCGGCCAGGGCTATCTATTTGCCAAGCCTGAACCTGCCAGTGCGGCCATCAGCCGTTTGAGCATTTCTAAACGGGCCACGAGCTCCTCATCGCGACCTCTGCTGCGGATTGCCGGACAGCGCTGACGTTTCGAATCCAGCCAAATTAATTGAAAAAGGAACTGTACATGAAGGGAATAATCCGGACATGGTTGGCAATTGCTTTGGTGGTGGCAGATGTCTCTGCACCAGCATTCGCCAGCAATGCTATGTCGGTGGACGTCGTCCATTTTTGGGTATCCAAAAGTGAGGCCGGCGCGCTGGATGTATTTCGAAAGGCCTGGGTAGCGGCTGGCAATCAGTGGGCCGATATGCCTGCCGAAAACAAAGTCGCAGTCCAGCGCGTCGTCAGCGACCGGATTGCCAACGGATATCCGCCAGCAGTGATGCAGTGGAATGCCAATGACGGATCGCGGGAACTACCGGAGATGGGAATCGTCCAGGATATAGAGGACGTTGCACAGGTGGACCACTGGCAGGATGTCATTCCCGCATCAGTGCTTGAGCGAATATCGTACCGGGGAAAAGTGTATTTCGCACCGACGAATATCCACGCGGAAAACTGGCTCTGGACGAGCACAAAGATGTTCGCGGATGCCGGTGTGAGCGTTCCAACTTCCTGGGATAATCTTTTCAGCGTCGCCGAAAAGATCAAAGCCGCCGGACATGTACCGATAGCGCTTGGCGGCGCGCGCTGGGAAGTATCTCTCATTTTCAATGACATCATATATGAAAAATTCGGGCCGGAAGGATATGCGCGTCTCATGAGTGGAAACGCGGCATTAGTCCAGGATCCACGCATGATAGAGGCTTTGGAAACGCTCTCACGTTTGTCGGACTACACAGAACCTTTTGCGATGCGGAAGAACAAGACCTGGGCGGACGCAACAGCAGAGGTCGGCGCAGGCCAAGCTGGCATGCAGTTCATGGGTGACTGGGCCAAGGGCGAGCTCATGGCTAAGGGCTATCACGTCGATAGTGACTTTGATTGCGCGCTTGTGCCTGGTACCTCGATTGCTTACTTTATGGTCATAGATGCATTTGCCTTTCCGCTGACGAACCGTGATGGCACAGCGGATGCTCAAAAAGCATTCGCGCGGATGGTCTTGGACCGCGATAATCAGGTCGCGTTTAGCCGCATCAAGGGGTCACTTCCTGTCCGCACGGATGTCGACCCGGCGGGTCTCGATCGCTGCGGGCAGCTTGGATTAAAGATGATCAAGGTCAAGAAAGGCGATGTAAGTGCTCAATCCCAAGCAATGCCGAGCCAGATGTCAGAAGGATGGATCGGCGTGGTGGGCGACTTCTTCAATAATAAGAATATGTCTCCACAAGAAGCGCAGAAACGCCTTTATGACATCTTGATGCAGCGGTGAGGCTCACAATCAACGGCACTAGGCGGCTGAGGCCAGCCACGCATATGAAGCGCGCTCAGGCCTTTGACGTCTGGGATAGCAGGTGGCCGAAGCGTTTTTTGTATTCGGCTGCAAAGCGCCCAAGATGGCTAAATCTCCACTTTGCAGCAACAGCGACAGGGACCGGAAGAAACCCTCGTCTTCCGGTCGCTTGATCCGGGCGGCGAGCCTGAACCGATGGGACACGAAAGGAACTGCGCCGCTGCTGTGATCTCGGCGCCCGGGCGCTAAGAGACAAGGACTGCCTGAAGGCCTGGTTGGAAAGCCGCCGGCGGTTTTTGAAGCCTTCGGAAGCCCGTCGCCCGACCGCGCCGGCATCTGCGCCGATGCCACGGTGAAGCCATGCACAATACCGGCATTAGCGATCGTTTCCCGGAAACCTTCACCTCCTATGTCGATTCCGGCTTCAGCCTGCTCTACAAGCGGTAGTACCGCTCGGCGTTGTCGTGGAACAGTGCCGAGCGTTCCGAGGCCGAGTAGCCGGCGGTGATCTCCTTGAAGGCGCTCCATATAGCGTCGTAGCTTGAGAACAGCTTATCTACCGGGAAATTCGAGGCGAACATCGCCCGCTCAACGCCGAAGGCGCCGATCGCCTCCTCGACATAGGGGCGGATGCTTTCGGCGGTCCAGGTCCAGTCCCCCATGCCGAGGCCAGAGATCTTGCAGGCGACGTTCGGCGCCTGCGCCAGCATATGCATGGCCTTGCGCCAGCCGTCGAAATGCGCGGGACCATCGACCTGCATGCCGGTATGGTTGAGAATGATTTGGACGTCGGGAAACTCCCGTGCGAGTTCGAGAAACTCCTCCATCTGCCAGTAGTAGAGCTGGAGGTCGAAGCTAAGGCCCCGACGCGCTAGTTCTTTGAAACCCCGGCGCCATTCCGGCGTTCGGCTTACCTCCGGCTCGGTCTGGTAGGTCTTGGCGGCATCGGTGTGATAGTTCATCGATTGGCGGATGCCTCGGAAATTGGCGTATTGCATATGTTCGTCGAGCAAATCGCCGACATCGGGCTTGCGCAGGTCAGCATAACCGACGATGCCATGCGGAAACCCGTGCTTGTCGGCAACGCCCTGCAGCCACTTGGTTTCACCGGCCGGGTTCTTCGGATCGAACCCGACATCGAGGTGGACCGCCTTGACGAGGTTCTGGTTCTTCGCGTCGGCGAGAAAATCCCCGATCAGGTAGGTCTTGTTGATGGCGGTATAGTCGCCGAAGGCGGACGGCTTGACGCCATCAGAAAGCCAGGGATAGTAGTTTGTCTCCAGATCCCAGAGGTGGAAATGGGGGTCGATAATGGCGATGTCGGACATGGTTCCTCCTCGGGGTGGCGCGGGAACGACAACCACGGCCGTGCCCGCCCTTTGCTGGTCAGTTGCTCGGCGGGAAGACGCGCGCGATGACGGCCTTCGCCTCTGGCGTGTCGATCTTGTCGGCCGTCACGAGCGGCATGACAAGAGCCAGATCCTTCTTGACCGATGCATTTGTCAGCGCGTTGAACACCTGCTGCGTGCCATCAATACCCTGGCCGACCGCTTCCTGGAAGAAAATGCCTTGAATGGCCTTGGCCTTGAGAAGCGCAATGGTCGTCGGGCTGCCGTCGGCGACCGCGATGCCGATCTTTCCAGTCAAGCCACGGGTCTCAAGAACCTTCGCCGCGCCCGTGCCGGCCTCGTCATACATTCCGTAGATCGCCTTGATGTCGGGATGGGCCGTCAGCATGTCATTGGCTTGCGTCACGGCTTCGTTGACGGTCAGACCGCGCGTCTCGAGCATCTGAACGAGTTCGCAACCGTCGGCCGCAAAGGCTGCCTGCGCACCCTTGAGATATTTCTGGGCGTTCTCGCGGTCCTGGGGCAGAGACAGCATGCCAACCTCGTTGCCGCCGCGCTCTTTCGCGAGCGCGCAGACGAAGCGGCCCTCTGCCTTACCGGTTTCGTAGTTATTCGCGGTGACGGAGGACGTGTAGTCCGTCTGGCCGGGCTGCGGGCCGATGCCGGCGAACGCGATCGGGATATTCTGCGATTTCAGATAGGCGAGCAGCGGCGGCGTGCTGGTTGAGCTCACAGGTCCGATGACGATCGCATCGACGCCTTTGGTCACGGCCGTGCGCGCATTGTCCATCTGCTTGGCCGGCGAATTCTCCGACGTGAATTCGACATAATTCATGCCGAGTTCTTGCGCCTTCTGCTTCACGCCAAAGCCGACCCATTGCCAATAGGAAATATCCAGCGAAGGCGCGAGATAGGCCACCGTCTTCTTTTCCTCCGCATGCGCAACGCTCGACAATGCCGCGAGTGCGACGCTCGCTACCATCGCCAGCCACCCGTTCAGTTTCTTCTTCATGCCTTCTTCCTCCTCTTGATGTCCAGGTCTCCCCCAGGACGGATTACACGGCACCGCGCCGCGATTTGCTGAAGCGATCGATCAGGACCGCGATCAGGATGGCGAGGCCGGTAACCGAACCCTGCCAGAAGCTGTTGATGCCGATGAGATTGACGCCGTTCTGAATGACGGTGATCATCAGGGCTCCAAGGACAGCGCCCACCGCCGTTCCCGTGCCGCCGAGCAGGCTGGCGCCGCCGATAACCACCGCTGCGATTGCCTGCAGCATCAGGCTGGAGCCAGCCGTCGATTCCGCGTTGAGAATGTAAGAGATGGTCAGCAATCCGGAGAAGGACGCGAGAAGGGATGAGGCGACATAGGCGAAGAACTGCGTCCGCTTGACGGGAATTCCAAGAAGATGCGCGGCTGCCGCGCTGCTGCCAACGGCGTAGAACCAGCGTCCCGCGACCATCTTCTTGAGAAATATCTCGATTGCGACGAGCAGCACGATGCTGAACAGGATATAGTTCGGAATACCGGGTATTATGCTGCCGCTATTTAGCAACCAGAAATCCGGATCGCCGATAGGCATCGATCGTCCGTTGGTGACGATGAAGGCAAGCGAGCCGGCGACAGCAAAAGTGATCAGCGTCACCACAAAGGGCGCAAGCCCCGCCACGGTGACGAGGAAGCCGTTGATCGAGCCGAACATCAGGCCGACACTGAGCCCGATGAGGCCAGAGCTCACGCCGCCGAAGCCCGCTGCCATGGCCTGCGCCGTGACCATGCCTGTCAGCGAAAAGACGGATCCGACGGAAAGGTCGATACCGCCGGTGATCACCACGAGAAGCACGCCGAGCGACATGATGATCAGCGGTGCGCCCGCCTGGGTGATGTTAGCGAAGTTTCCCCAGCTCAGTGCCTGCGGCACCTGGGTTCCAACCGCCAACACAAGAAGGACGATGGCCCCGGCGATCGCCAGTTCCGTCCGATAAGCCGAAAGGAGACTTTCCCGGGTCCGGATTACCGGTTGCGTTTCGATACCTGCGCCGGCTTGGTCCATAATGGTTTTCGTCATGCCGCCATTCCTGTCAGTGTCGCGAGCCTGTCCTCGCTGAGTTGGTCGCGTTCGATCACGCCTGATGAGCGCCCGTCGGTGTCGAAGGCCAGCACGCGGTCGCAAACTTCAAGTAGTTCCGCATTTTCCGTCGACCACCAGACGATCACGGTTCCGGTTGCCGCCATGGCGCGGATCAGTTGATAGATCTCCCGCTTGGTGCCGATATCGACGCCACGTGTGGGTTCTTCGAGGACTAGAAGGCGAGAGGGTATGTTCAGCCAGCGGGCGAGAAGCAGCTTCTGCTGCGTGCCGCCGCTCAGCGTGTTCGGCAGGTGCCAGAGCGAGCCCGCCTTTACCTTCAGCGCCTGCATGAGGTCGAGGCACTCGGCCCCTTCATGCTTGTTAGCGAAGAGCGAACCCCGTGTAACGCGACGCGATGCGAGCACGTTATCGATGATCGGTAGGGAATGAAGGATACCGCGATTAGCCCGGTCGCCTGTCACGAAACCCGCGCCGAGACGCGCCGCCTCGCGGGGGGAGCGGAAACGGCCAGGCCATCCTGCGCGCGTCACCGTCCAGCGCTTCGCGTGGGCCGCACCGACGAGGGCGGCGATCAGCGTCTCGGGCCCCGCCGGGGCACCGGCAACGCCGAGGATAGTCCCGGGCTGCAGCACGACGGAGAAGCCGTCTTCGGCGATGGCCAGCGGTTCTCCTGCCATAGACTGTTGCGCCGCGACCCTGGTGACCTGCGGAGCGGCCATAGCGTGGGCTTGGCCCATATGCTCGACGATCGCGAGGTCAGTCAGGTCGGCCGTCGGCACGCTCCTCACCACCGTCCTGCCGTCCCGGATGATCGAGCAGACATTGGCGATCTGGCGGATTTCCTTCATACGGTGCGAGACAAAGACGATCGAGAGGCCATTGTCCCGCGTCAGCCGCCGCAGGACGCCGAACAGCCGCTCCGTTTCGATTGCGGTGAGATTGGCGGTGGGCTCGTCAAGCAGGATGAGTTCGGCGCCCGAAGACAAGGCCCGCGCGATCTCCACCATCTGCCCCTGGTGCAGGCTGAGATCGCCGACGAAGCGATTCAGTGCGACCGCGGCGAAGTCCCGGTCGATCATCGACAAGGCATCTCGAGCTCGTCTTGTTGCCAGGCGTCGATCGTAGAGGCGAGAACCCTTGCGGAAGTGTGGCAGCGCGATGTTCTCCGCGACGGTCAAATGCGGGAGAAGCGCCAGTTCCTGATGGACCACGGCGACCTTGTGGCGACCGTCAGTCTGGCTGAGGATGTTGCCCGAGACGTCGCGGAAGACGAGTTCGCCACCGTCCTTCGTCGCCGTTCCGGTGATGATGCGGATGAGTGTCGACTTGCCCGCGCCATTGCCGCCGAGGAGCGCATGGATTTCGCCGCGAGCCACCGAGAAATCAATCCCTTTCAGCACTGAGGTCGCGCCATAGGCTTTGGTGAGGGAACGGACTGAGACGATGTTCTGATCTTCGGTCATGGTTCATGGTCCTCAATAGAGCGTGAGCGCCGGTATGAAGCTCGCTGCAAGCAGCAGTGCCATTGCCATGGCGAAGAAGGGCCAAAGCTGCCGCGTCGTCGCAGGCGCGGCCAGCACGGTTGACGATGCTGCCAGAAACTGGGGTCTGTTGATCTCGAACTTCATCTTCCCTCCTCCACCTGGAAACTGCTGTGGCCCGCCGCGCTCCTCAACGCGGCTACTGCGCGACCTAGCCGTCCAGCCACCCCCTGATTTGCGCCGCGACCTTCGCGGTCGATATGCCGTACATGTCATGCAAGGTCGGCAGGGCGCCCGCTTCAAGGAAGGCGTCCGGTAGCCCGATCTGCCGGAATGCGGCGGGACGTACGTTCGAGCGCATCAAGGTGGCGGCGACCGCCTCTCCGAGACCGCCGATGACAGTGTGGTTCTCAGCGACGACGACGAGCCGTCCCTGCTTGGCGCATTCGGCAAGGATCGTTGCTTCGTCGAGCGGCTTGATGGTAGGAACGTGCAGCACGGCGGCGTCGACGCCGTCCTTGCGGAGTTCTTCGGCCGCTTCGAGCGCCCGCATCGTCATCAGACCCGACGAAATGATCAACGTATCCCTGCCGTCGCGCAACAGCTTCGCCTTGCCCAGTTCGAACCGATAGCCGTATTCCTCGAGTACGAGTGGCACGTTGCCGCGGAGAAGCCGCATGTAGACCGGCCCCCGATGGGCAGCGATGGCGGGCACCGCCTGCTCGATCTCGCTTGCGTCGCAGGGATCGACGATGGTCAGGTTCGGCATGCCGCGGAACATTGCAATGTCCTCTGTCGCCTGGTGGCTGGGGCCGTAGCCGGTGGTGAGCCCGGGCAGCGCGCAGACGATCTTGACGTCCAGCATTTCCTCGGCGATCGCCAGGCAGATGAAGTCATAGGCCCGGCGCGAGGCGAAGACCGCATATGTCGTTACCCAGGGCTGCAGGCCTTCGCGCGCCATGCCGGCAGCCGACATCATGAGCAACTGCTCAGCCATCCCCATCTGATAGAAGCGGTCGGGATGGGCGGCGCGGAAGACATGCAAGTCGGTGTATTTTGCGAGATCGGCCGAAAGGCCGACAATGCGATCTTCCTTTTCCGCCAGCGCCGAGAGCGCGTGGCCGAAGGGTGCGGGCCGGGTGGGCTGGTTGGCTCCGGCAATGGAGGCGATCATCGCCGACGTGGTCAACCGTGGTCTGTCTGGGTTGCCGATTAGATGCGCCGGGCGTTCGTATTTCGAGCGTCTCATGCCGTTATTCCCGCGTCGATGATCCGAAGCGCCTCTGTCCATTCATGCGGTTCTACGCGCAGGAAGTGGTTGCGCTCGCGTACTTCAAGCAAAGGCACGCCTTTGGCCATTTTCGTATCGCAGATGATGATCCTGGGCTGCGGCCCAGAATGATGGCGCGCCTTGTCGAAGGCTTCGACGAGTGCATCGATGTCGTTGCCGTCGACGCGCTGGACGAACCAGCCGAAGGCCTCGAACTTCGGCCCGAGCGGCTCGAAGTTGAGGACGCCGAGTGACGGACCGTCGGCCTGCATCTGGTTGACGTCGACGATGCCGATCAGGTTGTCGAGCTTGTAGGACCCGGCAGACATCGCCGCTTCCCAGGTCGAACCCTCGTCGAGTTCGCCGTCGGAAAACAGGTTGTAGACGAAGGAACGCGAGCGCCTGCGCTTGAGCGCGAGCGACATGCCGACCGCTATGCCGAGGCCGTGGCCGAGCGATCCGCCGGTGATTTCCATGCCCGGCGTGTAGGCGGCCATGCCCGACATGGGCAGGCGGCTGTCATCCATGCCGTAGGTCTCAAGTTCATCCTCCGGAACGATCTTCGCCTCGATCAGCGCCGCGTAGAGCGCAATGGCATAGTGGCCGATCGACAGCAGGAAACGGTCGCGGCCTTCCCATTCCGGATCTTCCGGTTTGTAGGTCGTGGCATGGAAATAAGCGACCGCCAGAACGTCGGCGATGCCAAGCGCCTGCGCGATGTAGCCCTGGCCCTGAACCTCGCCCATGCGCAGGGCGTGCCGGCGAATGCGCCGCGCCCGTTCGGGAAGACTGATATTATGACCAATCTGGACCATGCTTTTCCTATCCTTGTCAGACTGTTCGCGGGCCGATTAGTGGATCAGCATGCCGCCATTGACGTCGATGACCGCACCGGTGACGTAGGCCGAAAGATCGGATGCGAGGAAGAGATAGATGTTAGCCACGTCACCGGCGTCGCCCAATCGGTTGAGCGGGATGCCCTTGATGATGTCGGCGCGCATGTCGGCCGAAAGCTTGTCGCCGGTGATATCTGTCTGGATGAGGCCGGGCGTCACGCAATTGACGCGAATGCCGTTTGGACCAAACTCCCGCGCCATGGCCTTTGCGAGGCCGAGGACGCCGGCCTTGGCGGCGGAATAGTGGGGGCCGCCGAAAATGCCGCCGCCGCGCTGCGCCGAAACTGACGACATGCAGGCAATCGACCCGCCGCCGTTATCGCGCATGTTGGGAATGAAGACCTGGCTGAGGTTGAGTACGCCTGTCATGTTGACGGCGACGATGCGCTGCCAGTCCGCATCCGAGATATCCAGTGTTTTCACCGGTTGGGTGATGCCGGCATTATTGATGAGGATGTTCGCCGTGCCGAAGGCAGCAAGAACGTCGCTGGCGGCTGACGCGCAAGAGCTTCGATCGGCCACGTCGCAGCGCAGCCCAATATGCCCACCATGCCCGACTGGCGGCAGATCGCCCGCGGCGGCTTTCGCCTGATCGGCATCGATGTCGAGAATGGCGACACGAGCACCGTGCGATGCGAAAAGCTCCGCTGTAGCCCGGCCGATACCACGTTTGCTTGCCGCGCCAGAAATGACCGCGGACTTTCCCTTTAACAGCATCTCGCTCTCCTCCCGATGCCTCCCTGGCATCTGGCAACACCGTCGAATGGATCACTCCATAACGAGATTTCTGACCGAATAGGGCGGCCGCGACAAACGCGAAGTTTACATCGATAGGTGAATCTGGTTCACTAATCTGATGTTGCATCTCGCTTCACTCTCCGCGATGCGGATCTTTGAATCGGCTGCGCGCCTTGGCTCCTTCCGGGCGGCGGCTGAGGAACTCCGTTTATCTCCAAGTGCCGTCAGTCACGCCATTAGCAAGTTGGAACGCGATCTTGGCACCGCTTTGTTTGAGCGAACCACCCGCAACGTCGTACTCACTCTTTCGGGGCAGACCCTGCTCAACCACGCGTCCAGCGCGTTTGAAGAACTGCGCCGGGGTGTTGATATGATTTCATCCAACAAGTCTCAATTGTTGCGGCTTCACTGCGCTCCGAGCTTCGCCGCTCAGGTCCTATCGCCGCGCCTGCCGCAGTTCCTCAGGGAGAATCCGGGAATCGAGGTCCGGGTGGCCGCCAGTACGAACTACGCCCGCTTCGTTGACGGGCTCTTCGATGCCGATGTCGTCTACGGCGAACCGTTCAATCGCGAGGACCTGATCGTCATTCCGCTTTCCGAGGAGATCGTCTCGCCGCTTTGCGCGCCCGAACTTGCGCATCAGATCAAATCCCCGCGTGACCTGCTCCACCAACCGCTAATCCGGAGCGATCTTAAACGCATACAGTGGGTCGATTGGTTCGAAGCCAATGATCTCGGACCACCACCTCCGCCGTCGATGAGCTTTGATCGCAGCTTCCTCGCTCTCGATGCTGCCGTTAACGGGCTCGGCGTCGCGCTCGAATCCGACGTGCTGGCCAGGCGCGAACTGGAAAGCGGTAAGCTGGTCCGCCCTCTCCATCGGATCTGTCGCGACAACCGCTACATCGGCCACTATCTCGCCTATCCCAAATCCGGCAGCCAGCGGCGACTCGCCCGCATTTTTGCCGACTGGCTGACGCGTCAATGCCAACCGCCTGCAAGTGGTTCGGCTTAGTGCCGTGACACTGGTGGAACTGGATTTTGTCCGGCAACACCATTCCGCTCGCCGGGAATCTGGTTTGCAGCGCAAGGCGCGAAATCGTCAGATGTGACGGGGATGCTTTTCGATCAGTTCGGTACGATGACATAATCCTCTATTTCCGGGCTTAGTGCGGCCGTTCTTCCGGACTATCTTGCTGACATTGAAATCGCGTAAGGACGCCTGGTAGCGGTGCTGAAGAAATCGGTTCCGGGCGCGGGACCTTATTGGCTGGCCTGGGCGCAAAACACTGAACACAGTTGTCGGAAGCCAGTAAGTGTCATGTTATCACGTTTGACGAGGCTTTGCTTTTAGCGGGCGGCCAGCCAGGCCTTAACGCCCGTGAGGCTGTAGAAGTCATCGACTGCGCGTACGCTGACTGCAGGCAGCGCGGCGGCTGCCATTTCCGCCAGAGCACGGCCAGGCCCGAGTTCCAGGATCGCGGTGACGCCACGTTCAGCCAAGGCTTCAATCATGCCTGCCCAATCGATCCTCTCAGCCAGTTGCCGCGCCAGACCCTTGTGAGCGCGATGCGGATCGGCAACGAGAGTGGCGCCACTGGCGGTCATGAGTCGGAGGGCCGGACGGCTCATGGCCACTGAAGTAAGGGCTTTGTCAAATGGTGCCACCGCACCGGCGAGCCGCGGTGTATGGGAGGCGACATGTACCATCATCGGGGCGGCACGCGCGGCACCTTCCTCCAGCGCCGCTGCGCAGAGCGCATCGATCGATCGTCTGTCACCGCCAACGATGAACAGAAGATCCGGATTCACAATGGCAATCGCGCAGCCGAACCGGGTGGCGAGCTGCTCCACGGCCATCTGTGGCAAGCCGCGCACATAGCCAAGCCCGTCATCCGGCCCACCCGCAGCATCCATTGCACGCGCCCGCTGATCGACAAGCTTGAAAGTATCCATGGGAGACCAGATGCCGGCCACTCCCCATGCCGCCATTTCGCCGACGCTGTAGCCGGCCACCATCGTTTCGTTTGACGCGCCGTTCGGAAAAAGAGCGCGAGCAGTGGCAAGCGCACGCGTCACGCACAGGATTTGGCCCTCGCGGTTGGCATGCAAGGCAGCGTCGGGTGCAGTCCGGCAGAAGTCGGTTGGGTGGGTTCCGAGCACTGCGGTTGCGGCCTCGAAAACGGGCTGTGCATCGGGTTCCGTTGCCAGCAGCCGGAACATCTCCCGATTCTGAAGACCTTGGCCCGAACAGAGCAGCGCGAGGGTCACAATTCCAACACCTCAGTAAACAGCGCCATGGCAAGAAGATCGGCGCAACCGCCCGGGCTGAGATGGCGCATGACGAATGCCTCGTGAATGGCTTTGGCATCCCATCGCCAGTTCGCCCGTCCGACCCCGCCATCCGCCAGGAAGGCACGGGCCTTGTCACGAGCGAAATTCAGTCCTTCGAGGCCGCCGCGATAAAGCAGGTTGCTGTCTCCGACGGCCACGATCAGTGCCATGCACGCATGGACCCTTGCGGCTTCCTCGTCACCCGCCGCCAGGCGGCGCCCTTCGACAAGGGCAGGACGGGCGATATCATATACGGATGGCATGCCGGCGGCTGCCTCTGCCCGAGCACCCCCGAGATGATAGCGACGCGCCACAACGCTGCCGTGACTGTCGTGTTCCGGCGCCTTGGTGATGATGTCCTGTCCCCAACGCACCGCGATAAGAGCGCCGAGCGGTGCCTGCCAATCGCAAGTTGCTCTCAAGCCGGCAGCCGCCGCCAGAAGACCGAGGCCGAAGATGGCGCCGCGATGGGTATTCACCCCTCCAGTCGCATCCCGCATTGCTTTTTCTGCCTCTACACCGATTTGGCGCAAGCGATCCATGTCCGCGTCCATGGCGCCTGCCTCTGCAAGAGCGATGAAGTACGGCTCCAGCGTCCGAGCGCTGAGACGCAGCAGCTCGGCGTCCATATCGGCGTGAGCGCCGTTGTCGATATGACTGACCAGGCCAGGCTTGGGCCAGGTTTCCAGCTCCAGGATGAGCGCCTGTGTGGCATACCACCCGATCCACACGGGGTCGCAATGCCTGGCCGCGGCGGGACGTCTTTCAGCCAATAGGGGCAAGGTCATACAAACAGCGCCTCCCGCGCGATCAGGGCCGATCCGGTATGGGATTTAACCAAGAGCTCCGGGTTTCCCGACAGCCACTCCCGCCACTGCACGGCTGTGCCGCACGGGGTCACCAATTCTGCGTCGATCCGCATCGGCGCACGTTCGGCAACACGGTTCAGCAAATCCGTTGCTTGCGCGGCATCGATGCTGGAGCGACAGGTGATCAACAGGTCAAGATCTGACATTGTGGTCAGATAGGAAAGGCCGGTCAGGTGTTGCCACGCCAAACTGCCGAAGCAGCGACAAAAGGCGCCTAGCTCCAAGAGCGCCTCAAGTGTCGGGCGCCACCGGACCGGCGCTGCAGGCAAGACATCGTGCAGGAGAGGGGGAGGGGTGGTCCGTATCACGGCAGTTGGAGGGCACGCGAGAGCAAGACGTTTGCGCCCCATGTCCGGAGGAAGAGGCAGTCCCAAGGGTACGATGTCCATCGCGTCGGTGCAGATTCGGCGACGGAAAATCGCTGGCCGCCCTGATGCCGCCCATGCAAGCAGATCGGGCTCCATTTCCCCCTCGACTTGGCCGTGCAGCAGGCCGGGCCATGCTTCGGAGCGCACATAGGCAAGATCATGGCGGCGGAGGGCGGCGACATCAACCATGGAGCAAAGCCAGCCGTTCTACTTCGGCCGCAATCATGGCGGCCTTCGGCCGGCCACCGCGATCGGCGCCCAATTGCGCCCGCAGGTCATTCGAAACGGGCTTGGCAAGAAGTGCCGCGAGTTGGGTATTCAAAGAGGCGGCCGGATCCCAAACTTTCGCTATGGCGCCGGTTGCAAGAAGATTGTCGAGGCCGGGCGCGAAGACGGGCGTTGTCTCGGCCTTTTCTTTCAGTGTGGCGAGCGGCAGCTTGGTCACCCGGGCCATGGATGGCAAGTCCATGACTTCGGGCCAGGCGGTGGGCAGGGCTACTAGCGACCCGCAGGCGAGCGCGGTGGCGATGAAGGCGCCGGCAGCGCTGCCACCGTAGAGAAGGCCCACCGTGCGATGTCCCACACGCTCGGCCTGCCACAGGGCCTTCGCCAAGTGCGCCAGTGCCTCGCTGAGACCCAGGAGTTCATCGCGCCGGCTCATCCGTTGGCTACCGGAGTCGACCAGGAATAACAGCGGAGATCTGTCCGGCCGCCGGGCGACCGAAAGGACATGCGCGGCCAGCGCTATCGCCTCATCGACGCCCGGATAGGTCTTGTCGATAATGCCGATCAGATCGATCCGGGTTTGATGGTCCAACCGGCCCCAACCGGTAACAAGTCCGCCCGCCTGCGCCACCTCGTGGCCGACCGGAAAGAGTGAGGAAAGGATATCAGCGAGCTGCATCGGCACTCTCCCGATGGATATTGGCTGTGGTGAGGAAGGTCTCGATGTCCTGTTCCGGTATCTCGCCGGGGTGCTCAATATGTAGCCGCGCCCATATCTCCGTAGCGTCATGGGCATGGCCAAAATGGCGCAATCGATCTTCGAGCCGCGTCTGCTCCGCTTCGAGCACCGCGTGGTCCAAGGTGGCTGGCCGTTGTAGCGCGGCAATCGCACCAGCCCGGAAGGCGGCGATGTCGTCTTCGACGAAGGCATCAACCCCGCCAATCAGGTAGCGATGCTTGCCCCCCATGGTTCGCCAGACCAAGGCCCGATCGCGGGAGTCGAATTCTTCCACGCCTTTGTTCGTCTCGATAACCTCCGGCCCGGAAACGGACAGGCGCCCCTGCTCGGAGATGACGAGCGCCGAACAGCAGCCGGCAATCAGACTGCCGCCGCCGTAGCAGCCCGCCCTGCCACCAAGCAGCCCGATGACGCGCACGCCATCGGATCTCGCATCCAGCACGGCTCGGATGATCTCGGAAATCGCCAGTTCACCGGCATTGGCCTCCTGCAGGCGCACGCCACCCGTGTCGAAGAGAATGACGATATCCCGCCGCATCTTGCTCGCAGCACGCAGCAGGCCTGTCAGCTTGGCGCCGTGCACTTCGCCAATCGCACCGCCCATGAAGCGCCCTTCCTGGGCAGCCACCAGAACGGGGCGGCTGTCGATGCGGCCGGTGCCGACGATGATGCCGTCATCGAACTGCCGTGGCAAATCGAAGAGCGCAAGGTGAGGGCTCGTCTCCCGCCGTTCCGGGCCTAAGAATTCGGTGAAGCTGTCGGCATCGAGCAGATGCGACAACCGGCCACGAGCAGATTCTTCATACCAGCTTCGGCGCAGCGTGTGAGGATTGTTCATTCTGGCTTCTCCATCAGCCGTACGCCCTGGGCAAGGCGCAGCGCCACCATGTCAGGCCGTGCGCCGCCATCATTGATCGTGATGCGTAGACCGCCGGCGGCCGAGCGCGCCGCGAAATCTTCGGTAACCGCTGCCCAAAGCTCGGTGAAACCATGCGCGGGTGTCGCTATCTCGATGACGCAACGGTCGGGCGCCTCCCGCCGTTCAAGTAATACTTCGAGGTTACCCGAAGCGACGACGCCCACCACGGCGACGATGCGAGTTCCGCCGGCCTGGGTTGTTTTCAATTCATAGAGCAGATTTTCCATGGTATCGGCCTTACCAATTGCGGAATCGGGTAGGCGGCCTGTACAGGCCGCCGGAGGCAAGCATCAGATCCTTGATGGAATGGGCAGCCAGCAGGCTGCGATCGGCATCCAATGGGTCTATTCCAAGATCTTCCGGACGCTGGATGACTTTGCGCTGGCGTAAATGCTCCACCATCTTGCGGTCCCGGGCGCGGCCGACCTCAGTGTAACCGGCCACGCCACGGATCGCCTGTTCCCGCTCGTCCTTGTTACGGCACAGCAGCAGATTGGCGATCCCTTCTTCCGTCACGATGTGGCTGACGTCGTCACCGTAAACCATCACAGGAGCCAGATCGAGCTGCAGCTTGTCGGCCAGATCCAGGGCGGCCAGACGCTCGACGAACATCGGCACCATGCCATCACCGAAGGTTTCACCAATCTGGACGACCAGCTTGCGCCCGCGGCGCAGGGCAGGGGTGGCTGCGGTAGGGTCGGCTTCCCTGCCGGCGCGCAACCAAGGTTCGCTCGGATGACGGCGCCCTCGCGCATCTGATCCCATGTTGGGAGCGCCGCCGAAACCTGCGATGCGGCTGCCAGTCACGGTCGAACTGTGGCCGGAAAGATCGATCTGCAAAGTCGAGCCGATGAACATATCGCAAGCATAAAGCCCGGCGGTCTGGCAGAAGGCTCGGTTGGAGCGCAGCGAGCCGTCAGGCCCGGTGAAAAAAATGTCGGGGCGGGCCTGCATATAGTTTTCCATGCCCACTTCCGACCCGAAGCAATGGATCTGCTCCACCCATCCGGCCTCGATGGCGGGGATCAGGGTGGGGTGAGGATTCAGCGCCCAGTGCGTGCAGACCTTGCCCTTCAATCCCAGTCGTTCGCCATATGTCGGTAGCAGCAGCTCAATGGCTGCGGTGTTGAAGCCGATGCCATGGTTCAGACGGCGCACGCCATAGGGCGCATATAGTCCCTTGATAGCCAGCATTGCCGTCAGGATTTGCGTTTCGGTAATGGCCGCAGGGTCGCGCGTGAACAGCGGCTCCACATAGAAGGGGCGTTTGGCGTCAACCACGAAATGAACCTGGTCGGCAGGAATGTCGACGCGCGGCACGCGATCGACGATCTCGCCCACCTGGGCAACGACCAGCCCCTTGCCGAAGCTTGTCGCCTCCACGACCGTTGGCGTGTCCTCCGTATTTGGCCCGGTATAAAGGTTTCCCGCCTTGTCCGCGCTGACCGCGGCAATCAGCGCCACCTGTGGCGTCAGATCGATAAAGTAACGGGCAAAGAGTTCCAGATAGGTGTGAACGGCACCCAGTTCGATCTGGCCGCCGAACATCATGCGCGCGATGCGGGCCGATTGCGGGCCGGAATAAGAAAAATCAAGCCGTCGCGCGATGCCGCTTTCGAAAATGTCGAGGTGCTCCGGCAAGACCACACCCGATTGCACCATGTGCAGGTCATGTATCTTGGCGACATCGACTTTAGACAGCCCTCTCGCCAGCAGGTCGGCTTGTTTTTGGTTGTCGCCCTCAAGGCAAACTCGATCCCCGGGCTTGAGGATCGCTTCCAGGAAAGCAACAAGGTGCTGGGGGTCGACAAGCTTACCGGCAGAGAAACGCTGTCCGGCTTCGAGGCGTGCCAGCCTGTCGCGACCCTTTGTGTTCCAATCTCGCATTCGATTGCCCTTTGTATGCGCAAGAGAGCGTTTTTGTGCGTTCACTATATATACAATTGCAAAAAGCGCAATAATGTGTATTTTAATTTCGATATACGGCACTTTTGTATTCATGGGAGGAGAACAAATGTCGATCTTGTATTTCTTCGGGCGCGCATGCGGGGAGGGTCATCCATGGTGATCTCCGGTGTCGCAATGCTTGCCCTTTGTACCCTCTTTGGGAGCATCCTTGGTGATCTCCTGGGGATGGCGCTTGGCGTGAAGGCGAATGTCGGCGGTGTCGGCATTGCCATGATCCTGCTCATCGCCACGCGGCTATGGCTGAACAGACGGGGATTGTTGACGCCACCGCTCAAACTCGGCGTCGAGTTCTGGGGAGCTCTTTACATTCCGATCGTCGTTGCCATGGCGGCGCAGCAAAACGTGCTCGTGGCTGCACGCAGCGGTCCGCTGGTGCTGATTGCCGGGATCGTGACCGTTTTGCTTTGCTTCGCAACCGTCGCGCTGATGAGTCGTATCGGTCGGAGAGGCGAAACGATGGATGAAATCGAAGCGAAAGCTAGGGGTGAACTCGCTGCCTCCGGCAACCCGGTCTGAGGGAGGCTGCCATGGAGATCTTGAAACACGGCCTGACCGCCAACAGCCTGCTCACCGCGTTTGCGATCGTCGGATTGGTCATGTGGCTGTCGAATGCCATTTCGAAACATATCCTGTTCGGCCGCGTCCACGGCTCGGCTATCGCAATCGTTCTGGGGCTCGCTGCAGCCTTTGCTGCTGGTCTGTGGACCGGAGGCGAGAAAGGGGTGGTGGATATTCCAATCCTCAGTGGCATCGGTCTGCTGGGCGGAGCGATGCTGCGTGATTTCGCCATCGTCGCCACGGCCTTTGAAGTGGACGTCGCCCAGGCGCGAAAGGCTGGTGCCGTCGGGGCACTGGCCCTGGGCCTTGGCACGCTGCTCCCGTTCATCGTCGGCTCCTTGTTAGCCATCGCCTTCGGCTATACGGATGCCGTTTCCATCACAACGATCGGTGCCGGTGCGATAACCTACATCGTAGGTCCGGTGACGGGGGCAGCTTTGGGTGCGAGCTCGGCCGTGATCGCGTTGTCCATTGCGACCGGTGTTTTCAAGGCAGTCCTTGTCATGGTCGGAACCCCGATCGTCGCCAAGGCGATCGGTCTCGACAATCCTCGCAGCGCCATGGTGTTCGGTGGGTTGATGGGAACCGTCAGCGGCGTGTCGGGCGGCTTGGCGGCGACCGATCGTCGTCTCGTTCCTTATGGCGCGCTGACGGCGACGTTTCATACGGGGCTGGGCTGCCTTGTTGCACCTTCGATCCTTTATCTTGCCGTGCGAGCGATCGTAGGGGGCTGAAACAACATGAATATGCCGGCGGCCACTGGCCGGCCGGTATCTCGTTCAATAAGCGGGCTTCAACGATGATCGAGGCGATATGCGTGCATCAGAATCACGCAATGGGGAATTCGAGGAGGAAACAATGTCGGAAAAGATTCATCCGGTGACGAAGCCGGTCAAGGCGCGCGCTTTGATCGACCAGGCGAAATATCAGAAATGGTATCAGCAGAGCGTCGAGGATCCCGACAAATTCTGGGGCAAGCACGGCAAACGCATCGACTGGTTCAAGCCCTATACCAAGGTGAAGAACACGTCGTTTACCGGCAAGGTCTCGATCAAATGGTTCGAGGACGGCGTCACCAACGTCTCCTACAATTGCATCGACCGGCACCTGAAGAAACATGGCGACCGTGTCGCGTTCATCTGGGAAGGCGACAATTCCTATATCGACAAGAAGGTCACCTATAACGAGCTTTACGAGCAGGTCTGCCGGCTGGCGAACGTCTTGAAGAAGCAGGGCGTCAAGAAGGGCGACCGCGTCACCATCTATATGCCGATGATCCCGGAAGCGGCTTACGCGATGCTGGCCTGCGCCCGCATCGGCGCGGTGCATTCCGTCGTCTTCGGCGGCTTTTCGCCTGAAGCGCTGGGTGGCCGCATCGTTGACTGCGAATCGACCTTCGTCATCACCTGCGATGAAGGCGTTCGCGGCGGCAAGACCATTCCGCTGAAGGAAAACACCGACAAGGCCGTCCAGATCGCCGCCAAGCAGAAGGTCGAGGTCAAGACTGTGCTGGTGGTGCGCCGCACCGGCGGAAAGGTCGCCTGGGAAGCCGGCCGCGATATCTGGTACCACGAGGCAACCGCGAAGGTGAAAGCGGATTGTCCGCCAGCGAAAATGAAGGCGGAAGACCCGCTGTTCATTCTCTACACCTCAGGCTCGACGGGCAAGCCGAAGGGCGTGCTGCATACGACAGGCGGCTATCTCGTCTATGCGGCGATGACGCATGAATATACGTTCGATTATCACCCCGGCGATATCTACTGGTGCACGGCCGATGTGGGCTGGGTGACCGGCCACTCCTATATCGTCTATGGGCCGCTCGCGAATGCGGCGACCTCGCTGATGTTCGAAGGCGTGCCGAACTATCCCGACCAGGGCCGCTTCTGGGACATCATCGACAAGCACAAGGTCAATATCTTCTACACGGCGCCGACGGCGATCCGTTCGCTGATGGGCGCCGGCGATCACTTCGTTAAGCGTTCGTCGCGCTCCAGCCTGCGCCTGCTCGGCACGGTCGGTGAACCCATCAATCCGGAAGCTTGGGAATGGTACTACAAGGTGGTCGGCGACAGCCGCAGCCCGATCGTCGATACCTGGTGGCAGACGGAAACCGGCGGCCACATGATCACGCCGCTTCCCGGTGCGACCGATCTGAAGCCCGGTTCGGCCACCCTGCCCTTCTTCGGCGTCCAGCCGGAGCTGGTCGATAACGAAGGCAATGTGCTGGAAGGTGCGGCAGACGGCAATCTCGTCATCGCCGACAGCTGGCCCGGCCAGATGCGCACTGTTTATGGCGACCATGAGCGTTTCATCCAGACCTACTTCTCCACCTACAAGGGCAAATATTTCACCGGCGACGGTTGCCGCCGCGACGAGGACGGCTATTACTGGATCACAGGCCGCGTCGACGACGTACTCAACGTCTCCGGCCACCGCCTCGGTACCGCCGAAGTGGAATCGGCACTCGTATCCCACAAGCATGTCTCGGAAGCCGCCGTCGTCGGCTATCCGCATGCGATCAAGGGTCAGGGCATCTATTGCTATGTGACGCTGATGGTCGGCCAGGAAGGCTCGGATGCGCTGCGGCAGGAGCTGGTGAAGCATGTCCGAGCCGAAATCGGCCCGATCGCCTCGCCGGACAAGATCCAGTTCACCCCCGGCCTGCCGAAAACCCGCTCCGGCAAGATCATGCGCCGCATCCTGCGCAAGATCGCCGAAGATGATTTCGGCGCACTTGGGGATACATCGACACTGGCCGATCCGGCCGTGGTCGATGATCTGATCGCCAACAGACAGAACAAGGCGGATGCGGCTTGATGTTGCATGGTGATTGCTATCTGCCGAATTGGATGGTGTAAAACTGAATGGTTGCCCCGCCAAATCGGAAGCAAGGTTTGAAATGACGGAATTTGACGAAGCTGGATCGATCGGTCAGCGTATTAAATTGGTGCTGATGGATGAGATTTCCTCTGGTGCCATAAAGCCTGGCACAAGTTTGGACGAAGCAACGCTGAGCAGCCGCTTTGGCGCCTCTCGTACGCCGGTGCGGGAGGCTCTACGCCAGCTAGAGGCGATCGGCCTGGTAGAGATTCGCCCGCGACGTGGTGCAGCGGTCCTGCCGCTGACCATGCCACGACTGATGGAGATGTTCGAAGTGACAGCAGAGATGGAATGCATGTGCGTCCGTCTGGCAACACATCGAATAACAGGCATGGAACGTGCGGCACTTAGTGAAATCCACGAGGCTTCCAAACTTGCTGCGGCAGCAGACGACTTCGAACAGTATGACAAGCTCAACTTGTCCTTCCACGAAACATTGTACCGCAGCGCGCATAATGAGTTTCTGTTTGATGAATTGATGCGGCTTCGTGCAAGGCTTCTACCGTTCCGCAGAACTCAGCTGCGTCAAGCGAAGCGATTGGCAGCTTCATTTCTTGAGCACGAGGCGATCTTGCGGGCAATGATGCGCGGCGATGCAACGGAAGCGGCTTTGATCATGCGCGAGCATATGCTGAATGCGGCTCTGGCATTGGCACTTTACATGCAGATCGCCGAGGGAGCCAAATAAGGGTCTTCCTCACTTTGTGTGGAGATCGGCCATTTTGATCGGCATCATCCGTGCCCTAAGAAGTTCAAGGCCTGCTCTGCCGTACATCGCGCGTTTGATCGTTTTCAGGCGGTTGATCTGACCTTCAGCCTGACCATTGCTCCAGGAAAGGTCAACGGCGTTGCGGAAAACGTCGATGTCTCGGCGCAAGACACGAGCAAAGCGGGACAAGGCGGCGAGCCCGGATTGATTGGCATCAGCGATCCAATCGATCGAGGAGTTCGCCGTTCAATGCGGCCGTCCTGACCGGCATGAGGATGTGAGCACCCATGGAGGGACCAGCGCATCTGTTGCTTCTTGACCATCCGCTTGCCGACGAGTGAATTCACCGTCGACTCGACGAGAGTCGAGGCGACTCGAAGTCCGGTATGGTAGCGCCTTCCTAGTTGACGATCGCACCGCGGTTCGAACGGATGTAGGTCAGGAGTTGAGCACCGAAGATGTGAAGCCGTGCGATCGAGAATTCGCCTTCTCGTTGCGATTGCTTGAGCTTGGCCTTCTTCCCCTCGATCGTGATCGTCCATCCCACCGCCAACGTCGCCTCCCTGAGTAAAGCGATGGTCATGGACCACTCCGGCCTAACAAACTGTGCTCGACCTCGGAGAAGTTACCAGTCTCAAGTCGGACTGCAAAAGATGTTAGCGCTCGTTCGAGCACCAGCAAGGTCGCAATTTTCGCAGCTGCGATTGGCGATGTTATCCGGGGGCGCGATGGCATACGTTGACCGACACTCTCGCCGTCACGACGGCTGCAATGATCTATTGAGCGACGATAGCAGCTGCCGCTTGGCGGCCTCGAAGGATGCGGATGCCCGACCGCGCTTCCTCGGCAGGTCGATCCTGATCTCGTCGAGGATACGGCCAGGCCATGGCCGCATGACGATGATCCGGTCCGCGAGCACGAGCGCCTCGTCAATATCATGCGTCACCAGCACCAGCGTCGGGCGCGTTTCCGACCAGATGTCGAGCAGGTGATCCTGCAGATCGGCGCGCGTGAAGGCATCGAGAGCCGAAAACGGTTCGTCCAGAAGCAGTATTTCCGGCCGGGTGACCAGCGCGCGGGCAATCGCTACCCGCTGCGCTTGGCCTCCCGACAGCTCCTTCGGCCAACGTCCGCCGAATTTTCCAAGACCGACCTTTTGCAAGGCGGCCTCTACCCGCTGCCGGCGATCATCACCCCCGAGTTCGGCAAGGCCGAAGCCGACATTATTTGCAACGCTCAGCCAGGGAAGCAGTCGTGGCTCCTGAAAGATCAGATTAATCAGCGGATGCGGCTTGCTGACCGGATCGCCGTTGAGTTCGACCGTTCCATGCGTCGGGCTTTCCAGGCCGCTGATCAGTCGCAGCAGCGTGCTCTTGCCGCAGCCCGACCCACCGATGATGGCCACGATCTCGCCCGGAGAGAGGTCGAGCGAGAAGCCCTCCAGCGCACGCGTGCCGTTCGCATAGGTTTTTCCCAGCTTTCGCAGCGTCAGCATCGGCTCATCCCTCACGCCCGTAACTGTCCTGCCAGGTCAGGAAAGGTGCTGTCGCGCCAAGCAGCACGCTGTCCGTCACCTTGCCGACGACGGCGAAGGTGATGATGGCCGCCATGATCTGATCCGGCTTTCCAAGCTGCTGGCCATCGACCAGAAGATAGCCGAGCCCTTCCGAAGCTCCCATGAATTCAGCCGCCACGACGAACATCCAGCCAAGGCCAAGCCCGGACCGCAGGGCGGTTACATAGGCCGGGAAAACCGCTGGCAGCATCACCCGCGACACAAGAGCAAAACCGGACAGGCGAAAGATACGCCCTACCTCGACGATCTTCCGATCGACGGACAAAATGGCACCGGACACACCGAGATAGACCGGAAAGAACACGCCGACGGCGATCAGCGCCACCTTCGAGGCCTCGAAAATACCGAACCAGAGAATGAACAAAGGCACCCAGGCGATTGATGGAATGGAGCGCAGCGCCTGCAGCGAAGGATCGACCAGGCGGCGGGCAAGCCCGAAATAGCCGGTGATGGCGCCTGTAATCGTGGCAGGGGCAGCACCGATGATAAATCCAAGCAAGACCCTGAATGTGGTGATGCTGATGTGATTAAGGAGATCTCCGGATTTCCAAAGCCTCCACAAGGTCATGGCGACCCTGGAGGGCGGCGGCATGAGCCGGCCGGAAAACCCGCCAGCCGCAACAGCGATTTCCCAGAACAGCAATCCCACCACCGGGAGCGCGATTGCCACGGCTGCCTTGACGCTCACCCCCAAAATGGTTGACGCCGCGACCGAGCGCGGCGTTTCGGTTTTCGTCTTGATGCTAATCGGAGCCAAGTCCGTCATGGCGATGACTGGTACTCTCTTTACTGCGTTTTTCCGGCGGCGAAGCGGTCGTCGATCAGCTCGTTCGTAACCTTACGAATATCGACATCTGCAGGCAGCACGCTGGCGCTCTGCAGCGCAAGGCCCGCCTTCGAGATCGTCTCGCGCTGCTGATCGCCGATGGTGGATTGGGAGATATCCGTGCGCTCGAGCTGTTTGGCGATGACATTATCCGGCAGCTTGGCCGCTTCCACCAGGGCCGCCTTCAAAGCCGCGGGATTGGCAATCGCGTCGGCGCGCGCTTGTTCGTAGGCGCCAAGAACGCGCTTGACGATGTCGGGATGTTCGGCGGCGAACGTCTCGGTGGTATTGAGGACACCCCATGTGTTGTTTTCAGGCTTTCGATAAAAGAGCTTCGCCTTGTCTTCCACTTCGGCCGAAGCCATCAGTGGGTCGAGCCCGGCCCAGGCATCGACATCGCCGCGCAGAAGCGCCAACTTGCCGTCGGCATGCTGCAGCAGAACCAGTTTCACATCCGATTGCTTCAGCCCGGCATCCGCCAGGGCGCGCACGAGAAAAATATGCGGATCTGTGCCGCGTGTGACCGCGATGGTTTTGCCTTTCAGATCCTGGACGGTGGAAATGGGGCTGTCCGCGCGCGTGACGAGAGCCGTCCATTCCGGGCGCGAATAGACGTAGATTGATTTAACGGGATTGCCATTGACGCGTGCGATCAGCGCCGCGGCACCCGCCGTCGAGCCGAAATCGATCGAGCCGGCATTCAGAAATTCCAACGCCTTGTTCGAGCCGGCGGACTGAACCCAGCGGATGCTAATCTTGTCCTTGGCGAACTCCTTTTCCAGCAAGCCTTCCTTCTTCAGGAGAAGGCTGACGGGATTGTAGGTCGCCCAGTCGATCCGAATTTCGGAAATATCGGCCGCTCCAGCTGATGACAACCCCAGCCCGAAGGCCACGGCAACACCCATTGCCACTGCGCGAAATAAATTCATTTGATCCCTCTCTTCATTCTATCCATGTGCATAAGCAAGCCCAGTGCCTCAGCCGCGCGTGCAAGGAATTGGTGTCGCCGCCTTGTCATTTCGAAATCGACCAGACGAAGTTGGTCGCAGCGCTGGGACCAAGCTTGAAGTCCTTCACGTCCTTGCGATAGCCGGCAGATTCCGTCTGCTGATAGAGGATGACGAAGGGGCTTGCCTCCAGGAACTTCTTCTGGATGTCCTGATACATGGCGCCACGCTTGGCGGCATCGCTTTCGAATAGCGCTGCCTTGGTTTCCTTCTCCAGCTCGGGAGACGTCCAGGTGTTGCGCCAGGTGAGCGTCTTGTTGGTGCTGGTATCGGAATTGTCGTCGTTGGTCGTGAAAGTATCGGCGTTGGAATGGGGATCCCAGTAGTCGATCCCCCAGCTGCCGAGATAGATGTCGTGATTACGGGCACGATATTTGGTCAGCTTCTGCTTGCCGTCGCCGGGGATGATCTCCACCTTGATGCCGGCCTGGCCGAGCGTCTGCTGGATCGATGTGGCGACACCGGTATCCGGCTCGATGCTGCGCACGTCCATGGTCACGGAGAAGCCGTCGGGCAAGCCGGCCTTGGCAAGCAGTTCCTTCGCCTTGGCGACATCGAGCTTGAACGGATTTTCATCCAGCGCGCCGAGCAGGCCCTTCGGCTCGAAGGTCTGATGTACCTCGCCGATGCCCTTGATCAGCGTCTTGCCGATGGCATCGTAGTCGACCAGGTACTTGAACGCCTGCTGCACTTCCGGCTTGGCAAGGTTCGCATTCTTCTGGTTAAGCCCCATATAGTAGATCGTACTTTTGGACGCGCTGGTCGAAGCGAGCTGCGGGTTCTTCTCGACAGCCTGGAGATCGGTCGGCGACAGGTTGCGGGCAACGTCGATATCGCCGTTCTCGAGCGCCAGACGCTGCGCCGAGCTTTCCTTCATAAAGCGGTAGATGACGCGGGCGAGCTTCGGCTTCTCGCCGTAGTAATTGTCGTAGCGCTCGAGGACGACGGCTTCGTTGGCGCGCCACTCGCGCAGCTTGAACGGGCCGGAGCCGGCAAAACCGGTCTTGAGCCAGCCATTGCCGAAATCGTTGTCGTATTTGCTGTCGGCCGATGGCGTCACCGGCTTCACATGCTGCAGCACCAGTCTCTTGTCGACAATGCCTCCAACGTTCGATGACAGGCAGTTCAGCACAAAGCTCGGTGCATAAGGCTTGTCGACGGTGAAGACGAAGGTATTCGCATCGGTGGCTTTCGCCTTTTCCGTCACGTTGTCGCCGGTCAGGCCGAACTGGGTGAAAATGAAGGCCGGGCTTTTGTTCAGCTTGACGACGCGCTCGAAGGACCAGGCGACGTCTTCGGCGGTGATCGGGTTGCCAGAGGCAAATTTCAGGCCGGGCTTCAGCTTGAACGTATAGGTCAGGTGATCGTCGGAGACGGACCAGCTCTCGGCAAGATCGCCCTTGATCTTGGAGGTGTCACTGATGTCGAGGCGAACGAGTGGGCTGTAGGTATTGCCTAGGACTTCGCCGGCCGACAACTCATAGGCTTCGGCCGGATCCACGCTCAGAATGTCGTCGAAGGAAAAACCCTCGACCAGCGTATCCTTCGGCGTCGCGGCATAGGCGTTCGGCGCCGCTATCAGCAGGAGCGAGAGAGCCGCACCGGTGGAAAGTGCGCGAAAACCGCGGTTCATCTTGGTCATCATCATTGTTTCATTTCCATATGCATTTTGCGTAATCAATTGACTTGAGCTGACCGACCGCCCCACCCGTCGGTTGCGACAGCCAGCTGAGAAAGGGGTATCCGTGGCAGCGCGATTAAAGACGACACGTAGGCGCGGGCGCTTGGGCTAGAGCGCTGAGATCAAATGCTGCTGGAGCAAAGAAGTATCCACAATGGACACGGCTTGGCGGAGGCGATCTCATAGCCAATTCTCGTCTTCCTTTTTTCGATTGCGTTGACACCAGCGCCGTTTGGAGAGTTCTTCGGCGGCGCGCTTGTAATCTTTCAAGCCGCGCTCGAATGATCAAAGATGGCTTGTGCGGCAAATGCTCCGCGCTGGAAATTGTGTTCTAAATTTCTATAAAAATTATAGAATATATGCTTATTATGCTGCGGGGTGCTCAATCGGCCGTGGCCGGAATGGATTCAATCGTACCCGCGTCGCCGCGCTCGGAGGCGATGTGCCTTGCTCCGAACTCTAGCGCCAGATGATGCCTGGTCTTGTGGCGGCTCATCACAACGATGCGACCCGCTCTCATCTGCTTGGCAGGAGAACATCCGTCCACGCTTGTCGCTTCTGGAGAATGGCACTTCGAAACCTCGACAGACCGCCGGTTGCCGTGGGCCACTTCATCAATAGCAGGCAATAGTGGAGCAAGCGCTGAACTTTGTTCAGGAGTCTCGCACAAAGGCAGCGGAACTCGAGATGACCACACGGTGCGGAGGATTTGCTTACGAGGTTGACGTCACAACCGCGGACACACAGATCATTGGCCGACATATGGCCGGTGCAGCCTGGCGATAAACGAGCTCAGGCCTTTGACGCCTGGGATGGCAGGTGGCCGAAGCGTTTTCTGTATTCGGCTGCGAAGCGCCCAAGATGGCTAAATCCCCACTTTGCAGCAACCTGCGACACGGTGCTTGTCGAATAGGGATCACACAGTTCGTTATGGGCGGCGACCAGGCGCAATTCATGCAGGTGGGCCATGGGAGTGGTATTGCGGAACTGTCTAAAGCCCTGCTGCAAAGTTCGAATGCTGACATTCGCCGCGGTCGCGATATCCCTGAGCGATATAGTGGAGGAAACATGTTCGTGCATGAAGTCGATGGCGCGCTTTACGTGACGTGGAGCCGGTGCCAACGCAGTTCGCGCCAGTTGGTCCGAATAGCGATGTTCGCAGTTCTCGAGAATGAGAAAGGTCACGGCGTCACAAAGCGAGGCCAGAGCAAGAGGCGATTGCCTTAGCGCACCATCATCGCCAAGGCCCCGATAAAGCTGCTTTGCCAGATGCAGCAAAGTAAGGCCGGCACTCGAAGTCAGATCGACATAGGGATGAACATCGATCTTGCCCCTAATCGTCCTTTCGAGCATATGGGTGAGGCTGCCGACTATCTTGGCCTTGTCAATGAACAAAGCCAGATGGTTGCGCGGTCCGACCAAGAGGGTACGGGTGGTAGGATCGCCCTCAAGCAGGGTTGCGAATCCTGGAACGGATTCTATCGACTTCTTCGGATAGCTGAAAATCGCATTTCCCTGCGTTGGCAGAAAGATAGTCAGCTTTTCGCCTTGGGTTTCTCGCTTGGCAGCGATTGTCCCTTCATATGAGCACTCGGCAACACCGATAGCTCCGGCAGAGAGAAAGTTGCAGCGGAATGAAACAGGCTTGTTGTCGAGAGCGGTGACGCTGATCGGTGATTTTGCGGTCGACAAAATCTCAGAGAGTTGATCCGGATCAGTTCCGGTGAACGTGCTTCGGGTCGCAGCCTGCATGAATATTCCTTGGTCTATCAAGTCTCTCGGAGAACTTTAGCAAAATATTACGGAATTCTCCGCCAGTAAGTACCTTGCGATGTAAGTAATCGAAAACATATTAGTATATTATACTAATATAGCAAATTACCTTACGGATAAACGTTTTGCGTATAATCGGCTGTGAGATTGCGTTTCACATCTATACATGTCAACTCACGATTTCTGCTAATGCTGTCGATGATATCGCAATGAGAAATTGCAAAACCCCTGTTATATGCAAGGCGTCTGGTACCATCTCCGTCGCGGCTGTAGCGGAGCTCGATGGATCGGGGCGTGCGTAGGAAATCCAAAAATTCGGAACGACCACTAGCCCGCCTCCATGCACCCTCGATCTCCGTGCGGTCTGCTGTCGTCATGTAAGCGACGTTGAGGTTTCACATCGATCCACGTCAGGGGACCCGTTTCGCTACGCACTAATCAAAATACGCTATTTCATCCAAGTTGCGCAGCGAAGTATCGTGCTGCGTTCGCGATTAGTAACTTGTTAAGCACGCGGCTTGCACGGTTCTCCTTACACGAGCATCTAACTCGGCGCATAATCTCGAGCCTGATGTTAGTTTGCAATAACAGTGACTTGCAGAGCTCGCTTCCGCCCAGATGATTTGGGCTATCGATCACTTTTGACGTCTCATGGTCTATGATGACGCGGACAACTCTTGGTTGCTGCGTCCAAACCCGCCACCAGGATATATGAATGCGATACTTCGATTCCCTCACCATCCGTAGCAAACTTCTTATTCTTATAATCGTAACAGCAGCGATCGGCGCGACCGTTGGGATCTACCAGGCGACAAAGCTTCGATCTATCGACGATACCTACAGTGCGGTCCTCGATCGAAATGCCACGGGTACGCTCGAGCTGGGAGAAATCATTCGCAATTCTGAGACCATATCAAAATTGGTATTTCGACTGGTTGTAGAGCAGGACGAGCCGTCGATGCGCAAGTCGCAGCAGGAACTTCAGAAGGCTACGCAGGATACTGCCACCTTGATTGGGGAGGCAGAAAAACTATATCCCGAGCGGTCGAATGATTTCCGAACGATGAAGGCTGATTTTGATGCCATGCTGGTTGCCTCGCAACCCACTATTCAAGCGTCACTCGTGAATAACAATAGTCTTTCCATGGATCTCGCCACAAGCCAATTTCGACCGGCCGCAAACGCATTCGCTGACGACGCTAACGCCCTTTATGCGTGGGCGAAGACGGACATGAAAAGCCGGAACGATGCCGCAAGTGTTGTAACCGACAATACGATTTTGACGAGCTTCACCGCGCTGGCCGCGGGAACGCTCATATCCATTATATTCGGTGCCGCAGCAAGCACCGTACAGATTGTACGGCCGGTCAGACGCTTGACGGACACGATGGCTGAACTGGCGAAAGATAAGTTCGAGACCGATATCCCGTTTACGGATCTGCCGAATGAGATCGGTTTGATGGCGCGTGCGGTCGAGGTGTTCAAGCAAAACGGCCTCAAGGTGCGCGACCTGAATGCGGAGGAGGCGGCTTTGCAGGCCAAGAGCGCGGACCTGCAATCGAGCATCGCGATGGTCGTTTCTTCGGCTGTGGCCGGTGACTTTACCCAGCGCATCACTAAGGACTACGACAATGCCGACCTCAATCGCTTCGCGGCTGGCGTCAATGAGTTGGTAGCATCTGTCGATCGCGGCATCGCGGAAACCCGCCGGGTTGTATCGGCTTTGGCCGAAGGCGACCTGACGGAAAGCATGCGTGGCGACTTCCAGGGTGCCTTTGGTGAGCTGCAAAAGAATGTCAACGCGACCATGGCCAATCTGCGCGCGGTCCTCGACGAGGTCCGAGCGGCAATTGACACGATCAACGGCGGAGCGGGCGAGATGCGAAAGGCCTCAAGCGACCTGTCGAGCCGCACGGAACAGCAAGCTGCCTCGCTCGAGGAGACGTCTTCGGCTCTCGAGGAAATCACCGTTGCAGTGAAGAACTCGACCGAGCGGGCGATGGAAGCCAGCCATATGGTCGATGAAGCGCGACGCAGCACGGAACAGTCGAGCACGGTCGTCAAGGATGCAGTCTCCGCCATGGGCCGGATCGAACAGGCCTCCGGTGAAATCAGTCAGATCATCAATGTCATCGATGAGATCGCGTTCCAGACCAATCTTCTGGCCCTCAATGCCGGTGTGGAAGCAGCCCGGGCCGGGGAGGCAGGCAAAGGCTTTGCCGTCGTCGCCCAGGAGGTTCGTGAACTCGCCCAGCGCTCGGCGACCGCCGCCAAGGACATCAAAGGGCTAATTTCCCGTTCCGGTGAAGAAGTACACTCCGGCGTAAAACTGGTGACGGCAACGGGGGAGGCGCTGGGCTTGATCAATGGCCACGTTGTTAAGATCAACGAACATGTACATTCGATCGCGACGGCGGCGAAGGAACAGTCGACCGGCCTCCACGAGGTTAGCACGGCCGTGAACCAGATGGACCAAGTGACGCAACAGAATGCGGCGATGGTGGAAGAATCGACCGCAGCCACCAATCGGCTTGCCGACGAGGCTGCCAATCTGGCACGGCTGATCGCCCGCTTCAAACTCGACGACAGTGTTTCGACGCCGCGCGCAGCCAATCACGACAGCAAGCCCGTTGCCTCTCCGGCACGAGCCCTTGGGCGCAAGCTTGCCGGCGTTTTCGGTGGACGCACCGCAACCACCGCTGCGGCATCTTCTTGGGAGGAGTTCTGATGAGCGGTCCGGACCCGAGCACAACCACGATGCTGGAGATCATCGCCTTTCATCTCGGCGACCAGCAATTCTGCATCAGGACGATATCGATCCGAGAGATCAGAGGATGGGCAGCGGCAACACCGCTGCCCCATGCGCCGCCACATGTGCTCGGCGTCATGAACCTGCGCGGGTCGGTTATTCCAGTGATCGATCTTGCGGCTAAACTCGGTGTGCTGGGCGCCGTCAGCACGGAGCGGAGTGCGATCGTCGTCGCCGAGATCGGCAATGGCATCATTGGCCTTGTCGTTGACCGTGTCTCTGACATCCTGTCGATCAGCAGCGACCGCGTCCAATCCGTGCCAGATCTGGGTACCTCCTTCGATCCCGCCTTCTCCTACGGAATTATTCCACTTGAACAGGGCATGGTCTGCTTCCTCAATCTCGACCATATGTTCGGCACTCTCGAACAGGTACAGAGCGCCGCCTAGCGACCAGGCCAAGCTTCGATCATCGGTTTCTTAGAGAAATCGATCACCATATGACAAAATCAGCCAAAGACGTACAAAATGCCCAATATCGTCAAATTCTTATCTCGCGAGCAGCTTCAATCAGCGCAAAATCGGCTGAGTGCACCGTCAACGGTGGCCAGAGATGCCGAGATCCAGTTGATCCTGGAGCGTGAGCTGGAAAAGATGATCAAAGCAGCCAACTTCCTCGAGGCACTTCGGACGAGAATCAGCACACAAATTCACGGTGGGTCGTCCATAAAAGTCGCCGTCGACTGCCTGCCGATCAACGATCATACGGCGTGAGGAGCGCGGCCGCCTTGCCGAAGGCCGCACGATGGTTCAAAATTTTGATTGGGAGATACTATGGCATATTTCAGAACTTTCGGCGTCACCGCTCGTATGACGGTGGGCTTTAGCTTCTTGCTCATTTTGATGATCGGCTTGACATTTTACTCGATCAGCCAAGTCGAGACGATCGACAGAAATCTTGGCACAATCAACGACGTCAACAGCGTAAAGCAGCGTTATGCGATCAATTATCGCGGATCCTTTAATGACAGAGCGATTCCCATCCGCGACGTCACGCTCGTGTCATCGGCAGACGAGCGCCAGACGATAGTGAAGTTGATCGAGACGCTGGCGTCGATCTGTTCCGACAACGACAAGAAGATGGCAGCAATGGTCGCTTCGCCAGACGGCGCTACTGCGGAAGAGAGGGCTGTTCTCGACGAAATCGCCGCGGTGCAAGCAAAGACCAATCCGCTTGTGACCGAGATTATTGCTCTGTAGGAGAAAGGTGATGCCGATGCGGCACGAAAGATTCTCCTCGAACAAGCCCGACCGAATTTCGTCGCTTGGCTGAAAGCAATCAACAAGTTCATCGACTATCAGGAAGCATTGAACAAATCGATCGGGACAGAGGTTCGCAATACGGCCGGAGGCTTCAACTCACTGGCGCTGACCTCACTGGCGATTGCCATCGCGCTTGCCGTTTTGGTGGCCGCCTTTACGGCCCGGTCGATTGTCGGCCCCTTGGCCAAACTACAGGCCTCCCTAAAGTCGATGGCAGATGGCAACATGGAGGGCGATCACAAGTTGGAACAGCGCGGTGACGAAATCGGTATGCTTGCCCGCGCAGTTGCAGCGCTTCGTGATGCCATCTCGGCAAAGGCGGAACGTGACGCGGATGCCGAGGCAAAGCGAGCTATTCAGGAGCGCAACAGACTTGAAACTGAGGCGGCGCAGCGCGAGGCTTTGGCTGAGCAAACCAATGCGGCCGTCAGCCAATTGGCCAACGGCCTGCAGGGCTCGGCGGGCGGAGACCTTACCCGTCAGATCACCAAGCCCTTTATTCCCTCCCTCGATCAACTCCGCGTCGACTTCAACCAAGCCGTCGAGAGATTGCACGCGGCTATGCGGAGGGTCGCGGAAAATGCCGAGCATTCCGGTCGCGCGGTCCGAAGTGCAGTCGAGGCCATGGGTAAGATCGAGCTATCCCAAATCCGGTAGCCAGAGGCGGCTGGCGCGTGCCTTTGCGGATTGGTTGACGCATCAATGCCTGCCGGCTGGAGGTGGTTCAGATTAAATTAAATCGCTCTTGTCAGCAGCGCCTCCCCCGGCACGACGGCAACATTTGACACTGTGCCGAATACACTCACCGTCCAGTCAGCATGTCATTGGACCTTTTAGATTAGTTTTATCGAGTTCCGGATCGAGTTAATGGGGCGAAACTTCGATTCAGTTCAAGGCAGCCATCAGGATCAAACGCTTCGCTTCGAGGAACAGCGTTTGATCGCGGGCGACGCCTATCGGAAATGACCAAATCGCCGAGCCGGAGGCATCATTCTGGTTCGCGTTCCCATCAAGTGCCCAGACCTGCAGTTTTGCTGAAGCGCGGGAAGGCTAAGGCGCTCTAATGTCAAATCAGCGAAGGCATCAGGCGGTTGGTGCGACTGGGAAGGGATCACGGTCGTCATCGCGCAAAAGACTTGGAACCTGGTTGCCATAGTTACAGTCCCGGGGAATCAGTTCGCGAACACTCATGTCTCTTCTGCTTTCAGTTGGCTCGGTTGGCAAAACTTTCCTGCCGGCGCCGGACCATGCCCGGCGCCATGTTTGCCCACTGCCGGGGGAAGCTTAAGCCGCCTGCTTCTTGGCCTCGATCTGCTTGGTCTCGGCCTTCGGTATTCCCTGACCGGTTCGGATCTCGATTCGGCGCGGCTTCTTTTCTTCAGAGATTTCGCGTTTGAGATTGATGGCCAGCAGACCGTTGACGAGACCCGGACCCACGACCTTGACGTGGTCGGCCAGTTCGAAGCGACGCTGGAACGAACGGCCAGCGATGCAGATGTTGGACGTCATCGCCGTTCGCCTTCTGCCCCGAGACGATGAGCATGTTCTGCTCTTCGGTGATCGCCAGTTCGTCCTGTGAGAAGCCCGCCACTGTCATGACAATGCGGTAATCATTCTCGCCGGCTTTGACGATATCGTAAGGCGGCCAGTTGTCGCTCGCCTCGGCACTACTTGCAGCCTCGAGCGCGTTCAACATCCAGTCGAAGCCGATGTTCGACCGGAATAGGGGCGAGCAATCGAAGTTTGCCCTCATAGCCATATCCTCCTTATAAGCAACATGGATAAAGGCAGGGGCCAAGAGCGACCGGAGTCTCCTGGACATATGTCGATCCCCATCTAGCGATCGACTAATATTGAGCAATTCAGTGGGTCCTATGCAAATCCCGAGGCTTAGGAATCTTGATCGGCATAGTTTCCTCCTCAGATAAGTACAGGATCTCCATATCAATACCGTGAAAATCAAAGGTCGGAATTTTGAATAATGCCGAACGCAACCGAGGTGCTCGGCGGCTTAATCTTTTCAAAAGGGAGGAGATGGGAGATCGAGTGGCGTCTGCAAGGGGAGGGCTGTCACTGGCGCGGTCAGCTAGCGGCCGCTTTGATCGGCACTGTATCTGTGCTCCCATCGGATCCTGTCGCAAGATCGTCAGGCTGCGCGGGCCATATGTCGGCCGATGGTCTGTTTGTCCGCGGTTGCAACGTCAACCTCGTAAACAAATCGGCCTAAAGCGAGGCGACTTCGTCGCTGAGGACATCAAGCGGCTTGTCACTCAGCACGAGCTGAGGCCAGGCGACAAACTTCCGATGGAGAAGGAACTGCAAAAACTGTTCGGAGTGAGCAAGAGCACCATTCGCGAGGCGCTAAAGTCACTCGAGGTGCAAGGATTGATAACAATCAGCACCGGTCCGACCGGCGGCGCCACCATCATCGAGGTCCCCTTGGAGCGCACACTGCTTTTTTTGCAGAACTACTTGTTCTTCCAAGATGTGACGATGAAAGACATTTACGCCGCCAGGCGTTTGCTGGAGCCTGAACTCGCCGCAGGCGCTGTCCCTTATCTCACCGAAAAGCATTTCCGTGCTTTGGAAGAAAACATTGAGAATTGCCAGCCTACCTCTCGTGACGAAACGCGGCTCGTATATCAAAGGCAGGCAGATCTCGACTTCCACGACATCCTTGCTTCCGCTAATCCGGATCCGTTTCTGCGCTTCCTCTGTCAGATGATCAATGAAATGCTCCGACGCCTGGTTGTCTTCAGCACCCACACGCCACCCGAAGAGCATGCCGAATTCGGATGCGCCAACGCCAAATGCCACACGAACCTACTCGAGGCGGCCCGACAGAGGGACGCTGAAAGAGTCCGTCACCTCATGCGCGCGCACATGGACGAAGCGTCCGGCTTCGTCGAGCGTTTGAATGGGCAACTGGACGGGCGGCTTATCCTCGACTCGGAAATGATGTCCCCGCCATTCAAGTTGCCGCCCGGGCGATCTTGAGATTTCCCGTCGAAACAAGGAGACCGATCTTGCCGCCCTTGAAATTTCATCTGCTGAAGGGCCGCACAGATGAAGAAGTCGATCGTCCGTGTTGTCACGGTAAGTGCCTCTGCCTGAGAAGGCCCCGAGGGTCTCGGGTTTTTAGGCGATGCAGGCTGCAGTTTCGCCCGGTGGAGAATGGATGGAGTTGCGCCGCTCCGTGATGCTGTTTAGCCAGCTTTGCCACACGCACGATCTCCTCGATATCGGCGATCTCGATCGTGCCAGTTGCTGACGGCGCATGACAGTTGCCCACGTCCGCGGGAGGAGTGACGAAGGGGTAATCTGATCCGCCAGCATATGCTCTTCAAGGAGCGACAGGAAGTCCTTTGCCATTGTTGCCTCTCAAACTTTACTCAATATTTCGCAGCGTGATCGTTGGATTCAAAGCGTAGTAGCGAAGCGGGCGTGTCGCAAAGCTGTCGTCACGGCGTGTTGAGCCTTTCTGAAATCTCGCGGGGCTTTGAACAGTCTGTCGAGACAGGATGTCGAATCGCCCGAGCTATCCTCACGCGACATCCAAAACGCGCATCTTAGCCGAATTGCGCAGAAATCTGAGCCGGTCGCCGGGAATTCAGCGGGTCGTGCGGCTATGTAAAGAACTGATTAACCGCAAATCGGCCTGAGTTGTGCATTAGTATGATAAATGTTGGTGCCGACTTTGAAGCCAAGACACTCTATCTTCCGCGATCATCTCATTGGTGTCTTACGGACATTGTTTAAAAGCCGAAGCGGCAATGTCGCGATCGTTATGGCCCTGTCCTTGGTTCCGATGATCCTCGCAGTCGGTGCAAGCCTCGACTATATCCGGGCTTACAATGTCAGGCAGCGCATGCAGAGCGACCTCGACGCGGCGTTGATCGCGGCGGTGAAGCAGATCAATACCGCTGACACTGATGCTCTCAAACAGAAAGTCGAGGATTGGTTCAGCGCTCAGGCGGAAAGCAGCTACTCCATCGGCGACATTGAGATAGACACGAGCAACCAGAAGATAACAGCGACTGCGAGCGGCGTCGTTTCGACGACGCTCATGAAGATTGCCGATATCGATAATGTCCCGGTTAGAGTCGTGAGCTCGGTCAAAGGCCCGGCGACATCCTATCTGAACGTCTATATCGTTATCGACAAATCCCCTTCCATGCTGCTGGCTGCGACGAGCGCCGGTCAGCAGACGATGTATAATGGGATTGGCTGTCAGTTCGCCTGCCATACCGGAGATGCACACAAGACTGGAGGCGTGAGCTATGTCGACAACTATGCTTACGCGCGTGCCAAGGGCATAAAGCTGCGAGCGGATGTTGCAGTGGATGCCGTCAACGAGGTCATCGATCTGATCGATGATGCCGACAGCAATCACGAGCGCATCAAGGTTGGGCTTTATAGCCTCGGGGATACCTCCACGGAAGTTCTCGCTCCTACGCTGGACACGCCCACCGCGCGCAAGCGCCTCTCGGATGACAGCTATGGGCTGACCAGCGCGACATCCACCACCTACACTTTCTTCGACGTCGCCCTGCCGGCTCTGCAGCAGAAGGTCGGTACCGGCGGAGATGGCAGTTCCCTCGCCAAGCCACTCAAATTGGTCCTGCTGTTGACGGACGGCGTTCAGTCGAAGCGCGAGTGGGTGACAGATGGCGTGACGTGGTCCGGTTCAAAAATCAAGACCGCCGGACCATCCTGGAATAAGGTCGCCCCCATCAATCCTGACTGGTGCGCATATTTGAAGAACCAGTCGAACACCATGGCGGTTCTTTACACAGAATATCTGCCCATCACCACCGACTGGGGCTACAACAACACGGTCGGCTCGACGATGTCGAGCGCCAATTGGCGCAGCACCTGGGGCGGCATCATGGATAGCGGTGTATCCGCCAGCATCACGCGGCGCGACTACATTCCCTACGCGCTTGCTGATTGCGCTTCATCCAAGAGCCTATTCATTTCGGCCTCGTCGTCAACGGATATCGTCGCCGGCCTCTCGGCGCTCTTCACGCAATATCTTGCATCCGTGCGGCTAACCCAATGATGCGGTTCGGACTATCGAAACCTCTGCATCGCCTGCTTGCCGATCGCAAGGGAGCGGCTGCGGTCGAATTCGCGCTGCTGATATTTCCGCTGTCCCTGATGATCTTCGCCATCATCGAGGTCTCCGTGATGTTCTTCGCAGCCTCAAGCCTTGATGCGTCAGTGCAGAAGATGTCCCGTATGATCCGCACCGGCGAGGCCGCATCGGCCAGTATGACGCTGACCGACTTCAAGGCAAAAATCTGTGCGGATATGGCTCTTACCTTCAGCTGTTCGGACAATCTCCTGATCAAGGTCGATGTTATCTCCAACCTGTCGTCTATCACCAGCGCCACGCCAATTGACAGCACAGGCAATCTTGCCGTCACCGAGACTTTTGCCACCGGCAAGGCCAGCGATTACATGCTGGTGCAGGCGTTTCTGCCTTGGGCTTCCGTCGTCAACTACTTCACCTATTCCAGCGCAAAGCTGGCGGATGGTCGTTATCTCCTTGGTGCAACCGTTCTGCTTCGTAACGAGCCGTCGTGACATGACAATCAAACACAATCAGCCAAAGCGCCGGTTTCCCGCCCTCTGTCTTCGGCGCTTGGCAAAGGATCGTGCCGGCACATCAGGCGTGGAGTTTGCGCTCGTTTTGCCGATCCTGGTCCTCCTTCTGGCGGCGACCGTTGATCTTGGCCATGCCTTGACCGTCAGCCGCAAGATTGACGAAATTGCCTCCACCACCGGAGATGTGATTTCGCAGCAAGGCACATGGACAAAATCCAATGTTGCCGGACTGCTCTCGGGAATGAGCTTCATCCTGCAGCCCTATGATACGACGGGACTGACCATTACGGTCGCGGTCGAGGATGTGCCGACAAACGGGGCTGCGACAGTAAACTGGTCGGCCGCATTTAACACCTCTTCGCTTGCTGCGGGCGCAGCAAGCCCGATTGATGTGCCTGCGAAGATACAGGAAGATGGCGTGCAGGTCGTCCTGACCCGAGTGCAGTACAAGTTTACAACGCCGCTATCAAATCTGCTTGGCAGCTTTACCGGCACGAGCGGCTACAGCTTCGACCGCTACTTTTTCAATCGGCCGCGAACAGCTGACAAAATTACGTACAACTAGCTTCATCCCGATTTGCTGCCTCCAGTAGGCTCTCCGCCTTGGCATAGTCAGGCGGATTTCCTTGTCACCCGATCTACCCGAACCTCTACCGCAATGTGATCCCGGCGCGACCCGACATGGTCTGGGTGGCTGATTTTACATACATCCGCATTACCACTGGCTTCTGCTATCTGGCTGTCATTCTCGATGCCTGCAGTCGGAAAGTCGTCGGTTATGGCCTGTCAAAACGTCTGGACACGCCGCTAGCGCTCGCGGTGTTGTATTCGGCCATCGAGGGGTCAGAACAAGATTAGTGCGAAATCGTACGTTTAGCTGAGGAAGTGATGCTCGAGATCGATATTCGTTCCCAAAACTGGGCCCTAAAAGCATTTCACCCTAAGACTTCGTATTCAGTACAGGCGACAAACTACGGAAAATATGGACGAATTTGATTAGCGTACGATTTCGCACTAATCTTGTTCTGCCCCCATCGAGAACAGAAGGCCTCCTCCTGGCTGCATTTACCACACGGATCGCGGATGCCAATACGCAAGTGAGACCTATCGACGGGCGCTTGATGCCGCTGGTCTACACGGTTTCATGAGCGCCGTCGGCAACCCTTATCATAATGCGCAGGCAGAAAGCTTTATGAAGACTTTGAAAGTGGAAGATATCTACCCCGCTGGCTACGAGACCTTCGCGGACGTGGCTGACTGCTTGCCCAGGTTCTTCGAGGATGATCTACAATGCCAGGCGGGTGCACTCAGCCCTCAGCTACAGGTCACCAGCAGAATTTGAAACCCAACTCGCCCAGCAGGCGGCTTAGTTTGAAGCGCATCGCTGGTCCAGCCCGAAGGGTTCACTCCACTCGGTTCCGGGCACTTGACACGGGCCTGGGTTTTGAGCGTATGGAAAATGCTGTTCTCCTTGAAGTGGTCTCTGGGCCTCGAACAAAATCAGACAAGGCCGCCTTTTATGAGAATCTCTGCCACGAACTCGCCAACGAATGCGCCGTCCCACCGTCTGACCTCATGATTTCCTTTGTAGAAAACACGGATGAAGATTGGTCATTCGGCCTTGGTGGAGCGCAGTTTTTGGAGGGCGATTTGTGGACGACGAGGTCGTCACTGTACGGGATGAGCGACCTTTTTGGGCAATACTGGACGTCTGAGAGGGCGACCGCTGGAACCCGGGCCGGCCTCTTGGTTCGAGCAGGTGTTCCAGCCTGCGACAAGCTGAACAAAGAGCAAAGGGACCGAACCACAACTGAAATGGCCGCCGATTGCGGAAGATCGCACCTCGGTTGACTCGCTCAATAGGATCGACAGCAATGCGGCGAATTGCGTTCAGAGACACACGCCACCCAAGACACTCCTCGACATTGAAGTGTGCCGGGCTTCGGAACCTCGTCAAAGACCCTGTCAGGAGCCGCTATGAAAGTGCCGGTTTGCTTGCTAATAATCAACATTTCATCGAAAGACGATGGGCTTGGCGGCCGTAGGGTGTCGCTCTGAATATCTCGTCGCTGACCGGATGTAGGCCGATCTTCAGTATCTTCCAAGGGCAACGGATTCTATCGGATGGCAGACGGACCACGAAGAAATAAACGCGAGGTATTGGTCAATCAACTCGACCTAAATCTCCTGCGTGTCTTCGACGCTCTGATGGCCGAGCGCAATGTCAATCGAGCGGCGATAAGAATCGGACGCACACAGTCTGCTGTCAGCCATGCACTCGGGAAGCTGCGATCCATGGTGGGTGACGACCTCTTCGTGCGGACCGAAGGCCGGATGGAACCGACGGCGGTCGCCAGCGAGCTGGCTGCGATAGTAACGCCCTCGCTAACAGCGATTTTCGCAACCCTCAACCAGCAGATCAACTTTGATCCAGGCAGAAGTACGCGCGCGTTCCGAATTGGCATCAGCGACTACACGGCAATTGGCTTCCTGCCTTTGTTCACCCGGCGCTTCGTCGAGGTGGCGCCGGGGGCGAAGCTCAACTTTCTTCATACCCACAATGCCAGCGCCAAGGCGATGATCCTCAGCAGAGAACTCGATTGTGCAGTTCTCGGAAACTTCACGCTAGACCATTTCGAACTCCGGTCGCTGGTCCTGTCGGAAGACGTGAATCTCTGCGCGGCATGGTCGGGAAACGACCTCCTATCGAAAGGCCTCACTTTGGACACCTATGTCGCGGCACCTCATCTGCAGGTTTCGATCGACGGCTTGAGCGAGGGAGTGGCTGACAAGGCGCTGGCTGCCATGGGACGGAGCCGCAAGGTGCAGGCGACGATTCCTCACTATCAGACAGCCCCTTGGGTAATCCGGGGTACAAACCTTATGTCTATTGTTGGAAGTCGCGTTCTCCTCACGCTCGATCCAGCCAGCGAAACGCTCATGCTCGAACCGCCAATTCCCCTCCCACGAGTCGCTATTTCCATGATCTACAATCGCCAGTCTGAGGCGGATCCAGGTCACAAGTGGCTTCGCGATCTCGTGGTCAGCGTGTCCGATGAACTCGACTTTAGCATGAACACTCTGCTCACCGACATCCATCAGCGGTACCGCGCTAAGTCGTGATCTCGAAGGTCGCCTCCACCTCGACGCTCGCGCCTTTGGGAAGTGCGAAAACCCCGATGGTCGAGCGCGTATGACGCCCTCGGTCACCGAAGAGCTCGACCATCAGGTCCGACGCACCGTTCATGACGACGGCCTGATCGGTGAAATCGCAGGCGCTCGTGATGAAACCGCCAAGCCGAACAACATGGGCGATCCTTTCCAGGTTGCCCACTGCGGCCCGGACCTGAGCCAGAACATTGATGGCGCAAAGGCGGGCGGCCTGAACGCCGAGCTCGATACCCACGCTCTTCCCTACTGCGCCAGTCGCAAGGACGTTTCCGGACGGATCGATCGGGAGCTGTCCGGACACAAAGAGGAGATTTCCGACTCGATGGGTCGGCACGTAGTTTGCCACCGCCTTCGGCGGCTCCGGAAAAGTGATCCCGAGCATGCGGGCGCGTTCTTCGACTGTAGGCATCGTGATTATCCTTTCGAGTAGTCGCGGCCGGTAAGCGGCACCAAGACGGCGAGGAGACGATCAACCCCAGCCGCGAGGTTTGAAAGCGGGGTCGCGAGGTTGAGCCTGATATGCTGTTCGCCACCCCGCCCCATCGACTCCCCATAGGTCACCACAAGTCGCGCCGCGCGCTCGATGAGCGCCTGGTAGCGTTCTTTCGCGGCACCGAGCGGAGCGAGATCGAGCCATGAGAAATACGTCGCCTCCGGAACCGTCAGGGTGACCTCTGGAAGGTGCTTGCCGAACTGCGCGCGGACGTATTCGAAGTTCCGAGCGACGTATTGCATAAGAGCGTTGGTCCAGTCGTCGCTATCACGGTAACCTGCCTCGGCACCGGCGAGCCCGAAGATGCTGGTTCCATAGTGCAGGTTTGTGCGCGCGATACCCTTTCGGTAAGCGGCGCGGAACGCCGGATTGGCGGCAATTACGATCGAGTGCTTGAGCCCCGTCAGGTTGAATGGTTTGCTCGGCGAAATCATCGTGTAGGTGTTCATAGACGTCCACTGCGAGAGGGACGCGAACGCGACGAAGGTCGAACCCGGATAGAGCAAGCCCGAATACACCTCGTCAGAGACGACGATGATGTTGCGCTTTTCACATATCGCCGCGAGCAGACGCAACTCACCCAACGTCCAGACACGCCCAACCGGATTGTGTGGGCTACAAAGGAGCAGCAGCTTCGTCCGGCAGGTAATCGCCGCCTCCAGCCCTGCAAAGTCCATTTCGTAGGCGCCTCGACGATTGAGGAGCTGGTTTGGCACGGCCACGCGGTCATTTGCCTCGATGATCTCGGCGAAAACGTGATGAACCGGAGGCTGGTAGATAATCTCATCGCCTGGCTCGGTCAGCTCGGTAATAACGGGGTGCATGGACTGGTAGATCCCGACTCCCGATTCCAGCCAATCCTTTTCGACCTTCCAGCCAAAGTGCCGATCAAGGTAGCCCACGATTGCCTCGTAGTAGCCGGGTCGCTTCAGCGGATATCCGAAATGTCCCTCCTTGGCGACGCTTTGAACAGCCTTAAGGACGGACGGCGGAGACCGGAAATCCATGTCCGCAGTACCGAAGGATAGCAGGCCGGGATCATTCGCGCGCGCGATCTCCATTTCCCATTTCAGCGTGCTAAGATTCCCGCGGTCAAGCACGGTATCGAAATCATAAGGAGCGGGCGTGGCATCCGCCCCGACAAGTAATTTAGACAATGTATCCTCCTTGCCCAACCAGATGGCTGGCGAGCCTTTTTCGCTTTTCTATCGAAGTTCGAGGTCAGAGAACGCGCGAAAGGAATTCCCTGGTTCGCGCCGACGACGGATTGGACAGAACTTCTGATGGCTTACCAGCTTCGACGACGACACCGCCGTCCATGAAGATCACCTGATCTGCGACCTCGGCCGCAAAACCCATTTCATGCGTGACGACAACCATCGTCATCCCGTCACGCGCCAGGGTTTTCATCACTTCGAGAACGTCGCCGACAAGCTCTGGATCGAGAGCGGAGGTCGGCTCGTCGAACAGGATGACTTTCGGGTTCATTGCCAGCGCCCGCGCAATAGCCACGCGTTGTTGCTGACCTCCTGAAAGATGACGGGGATAGGCAGATCGCTTCTCAGCCAGGCCAACTTTCGACAGGAGCTGCAACGCGCGCTCAGTCGCTTCCTTCACCGGCTCTCTTCGAACATGGACCGGAGCCTCGATGATGTTCTCCAGTACCGTCATGTGCGGGAAGAGATTGAACTGCTGGAAAACCATCCCGATCTCCGCGCGCTTACGGCAAATGGCCGACGGCGGGAGTTCGTAGAGCTTATCATCCCTCAACTGGTAGCCGACGAGGTCCCCGTCGACGAGGAGAAGCCCGGAGTCGATTTTCTCAAGATGGTTGATGCACCGCAGGAAGGTACTCTTGCCCGACCCCGAGGGGCCGATGATGCACGCGACCTTGCCCGACGGTACATCCAGGTCGACGCTCTTCAGTACTTGGAGAGCGCCGAAAGATTTGCTCACCCCCCTGGCGTGAACGATCGTGTCGGAAGAAATTCCGAACCGCTCATGGTGTTTCGGTGACATATTCATTTTGCTGGCACCTCTCTACGGAACCGGAACAAGAAGGCGGCGGTGATATCTGAGAGGCTGGCATTCCTGGCGTTTTCGTCCCGGGAATAGCGCCGCTCGAGGTAGTACTGACCAATCGACATCAACGTGACGACGACGAGGTACCAGATCGTAACGACGATCAGGAGCGGAATGGTCTCAAAGGTTCGGCTGTAGATTGCCTGCGCCGTGTAGAGCAAATCCGCGACGGCGATGGTGCTCACAAGGGACGTGGTTTTGAGGAGATTGATCGTCTCATTGCCGGTTGGAGGAATAATGACTCGCATCGCCTGGGGAATGATGATGCGAAACATAAGCCGCGAGGGCTTCATGCCGAGGCAGAGGGCCGCCTCTGTCTGCCCCCTTCCGACGGACTGAATGCCGTTGCGGATGATCTCGGCCATGTACCCGGCTTCGTGGAGGCCGAGAGCGAGCACGGCGGCGACGTACGGCGTCATGACATCGTTCGTGCTAACCGAGATTAACGTGCCGAGGCCGGGTACGGTTAGCTCGATGCGCTCGACAAACAAAGACAGGTTATACCAGACGATCAGTTGCACGAGGGCTGGCGCTCCCCGGAAAAACCAGATGAAACCCTTGGCCGGGATGGACAGTAATGAACTTGGCGAAAGCACCATGAGGGCGGCGACCCCGCCTACCAGGATCGCGACGATCATGATCGTTACGGTGAGAAGACAGGTCTGGAGCAGGCCGCTCATGATCTGCCGATCGAAAAGATAGTGGGCGACCAAGTCCCATTGGAGCTTGGGATTGCTCGCTGCGCCGCGTACTAAGAGGAGCATCAGAACGACAACAACCGCGGCGGCGGCCCAGCGGTACGGGTGACGAAGCGGTATCGTCCTCAGGTCCGACACGTTGTAGGTGGTGATGTTATCAGGCATGTCGTTGTCCTATCGAAAAGGACGCACGGCTCCCGCCGCGCGTCGTCGCACCTTCAGCGGTTACTTCTGGGGCACTTGGTCCGCGCTTGTGTAGATGACGGCTCTTTCGATGGCGGAATCCTGAAGATTGTAGTTCTTGAGGAGTTCACCGTATTTGCCGTTTTCGATAAGTGCCTGCAGGGCAGACCTGAGCATTTCGGCGGTTTCCATGTCTCCCTTTGCGACAGCCATGGCGAGAGGCAGCGGGTAATAGTTGGGTCCGGTTACGACGAGCTGGCTTTTACTCTGTTGCTGAAAGTTACCAACGACCGTGGAGTCGTCTAGCCAGGCGTCGACACGGCCCGTCAGCGTCGCCTGAATTTCCTGCCGTTGGTCCGGATAGATTGTCTTCTTGATCTCAGGCTTTCCTTCGTCTGCGCAGTCCTTGTTGAGCTTGTCGACTACGAAGTCCCCCGACGAGCCCTGGGCCACCGCGACGGTAGCTCCGCACAGGCTTTTCTTCCATTTTTCGGTGTTAGCAGGTAGCACCCCCGCAACCGAGCCAGCCTGGAGATATCCAACGAAATCGACCTGCTTCAGGCGCTCCGCCGTAACGGAAAAGGTGCTCCACGCTACCTTTAGCCGCCCGGAAACGAGACCCGGAATCTGGTTGGGAAAGGTCACCGTCTGAATCTTCAGTTCCGCATCGAGGAGATCGGCGACCTGATGGGCAAGTTCGACGTCAAAGCCCGCTGGCTTGCCAGAGGGGTCGATCATTCCGAAGGGGACGTAGCTCAGCGACATCGCCGGGGCGAAAACTCGGCTCTGTTTGACGTCCTTGGCGACGCTGACGTCTGCCGCAGCGGCCGAACTGGCGAAAAGGACACACGCGGCGACGATGCTTAAACGGATCTGTTTAGTCATTGTAGGTTCCCTCTTTATTTTGAGAACCCGATCATAGCTGCCCTCGTACATGCTTAATAATTGATAGAACGGAATTCGAAAATGAATATGGTTCATTTATCCGGGAACTGGCTGCAACAGAGCCCCTTTTCCGCGGCATACGCCTCGATCTTGTCGAGATAGGTCGAAAGGTTTGTAAGGCTGCGTTGAAAGACGGGAGCGGAAAAGCGATACATCGAGAACATGTTGGTTCTCCGTTGTCGACCGGCGGGGGATTTCGGCCCGATATCGACGGCATTTTAGGTCACTCGATGTCGATGGAATATCTGCTCCATCGGGTTGAGTGGCCCTGGTGTGGGTTCGAGCCCCGTCTTTTACAGCCTTCCACAGCTGAAAATTCCTTCACTACCTATCGAACACCTCCTGCTGCGATGCAGTCAGAAATAGTGTTGACCTTTGTGTTGAAAAATGGAATGAATATTCCGCATAAAGAATTTTACGGTTTGTTTGTTCCGTTTTTCAATGTGGCCGCCATGGGAGTGACGGCCGAATTGATTGTAGGTCCTGCGGTCGAAACCGGGGGCTCCGGTATTTAGGAGGGGTGCGGCCGGGCGCCGTATCCGGGAGGAAAAAATGGCTGTCAGCCCATCCACCATGGCTGCGGTACGCGCCAGCGGCGCTGTCCCCAATGCCGCCTATCTGCTCAGCGCAGAAGGCATCCGCAAGGAATTTCCGGGCGTGCTGGCCCTCGACGATGTTTCCTTCCGTCTGAAGCGCGGCACCGTGCATGCGCTGATGGGCGAAAACGGCGCCGGCAAATCGACGCTGATGAAGATCCTTGCCGGTATCTATATTCCCGACCAGGGCGAAGTGCGCCTCAAGGGCGTCGAGATCCGGCTGAAATCGCCGCTGGATGCGCTGGAAAACGGTATTGCGATGATCCATCAGGAACTCAACCTGATGCCGTTCATGACCGTTGCCGAGAATATCTGGATCCGGCGCGAGCCGAAGAACCGCTTCGGCTTCGTCGATCACACCGAAATGAGCCGCAAGACCGAAGAGCTCTTCCGCCGTCTCAACATTTCGATCGATCCCGAAATCCAGGTGCGCGAGCTTTCGGTCGCCAGCCGGCAGATGGTCGAGATCGCCAAGGCGGTTTCCTATGATTCCGACGTGCTGATCATGGACGAGCCGACCTCGGCGCTGACCGAGCGCGAGGTGGCGCATCTGTTCGAGATCATCCGAGGTCTGCGTGAACAGGGCATCGGCATCGTCTACATCACCCACAAGATGAACGAGCTGTTCGAGATCGCCGATGAATTCTCGGTGTTCCGTGACGGCAAATATATCGGCACGCATGCCTCCACCGATGTGACCCGCGACGACATCATCCGCATGATGGTCGGCCGCGAGATCACCCAGATGTTCCCGAAGGAGGAGGTGCCGATCGGCGACACCGTGCTTTCGGTCAAGGATCTGAGCCTCGACGGCGTGTTCTCGAATGTTTCTTTCGATGTCAGGGCCGGTGAAATCCTCGGCGTCGCCGGGCTGGTCGGCTCCGGACGCTCCAATGTCGCCGAAACCATTTTTGGCGTGACACCGGCATCGTCCGGGACCATCCAGCTCTTCGGCAAGACGGCCGCGATTTCTTCGCCGGCGGACGCCATCCGTCACCGGATGGCCTTCCTGACAGAAGACCGCAAGGATACGGGCTGTCTTCTCATTCTCAGCGTGCTTGAGAACATGCAGGTCGCGGTGCTGCACGACAAGTTCGTGCGCGGTGGTTTCGTGCAGGAAGGGCCGATCGAGCAGGCCTGCGAGGAAATGGCCAAAAAATTGCGCGTCAAGACGCCCAACCTCGATGAGAGGATCGAAAATCTTTCCGGCGGCAATCAGCAGAAGGCGCTGATCGGCCGGTGGCTGCTTACCAAGCCCCGCATTTTGATCCTGGACGAGCCAACGCGCGGCATCGATGTCGGCGCCAAGGCGGAAATCCATCGCCTGGTCACCGAAATGGCGCGCGACGGCGTCGCCGTCGTGATGATCTCGTCGGAAATGCCCGAGGTACTCGGCATGAGCGACCGCATCATGGTGATGCATGAGGGACGGGTCACCGGATTCCTGGATCGAGCGGACGCAACTCAAGTGAAGGTGATGGAGCTGGCGGCGCAGTGACGCCGTCAATCATCGCAAGGGAGGATTGAACCATGGTTAGCAAAGTTGCAGAGGCGGCAGCACCGGCATTGACGCGTCCGAGACGTCGCCGCGTTCCGCCCGAACTCGGCATCTTCCTCGTGCTGATCGGCATTGCGCTCGTCTGCGAAATCCTCGGCTGGATCTTCGTCGGGCAGAGCTTCCTGATGAACGTGCAGCGCCTGAAGATCATGATCCTGCAGGTCTCCGTCATCGGCATCATCTCCGTCGGCGTGACGCAGGTCATCATAACCAGCGGTATGGACCTGTCGTCGGGCTCCGTCGTCGGCCTGACCGCCATGATCGCTGCGAGTTTTGCCCAGTCCTCCACCTGGGGGCGAGCCGTCTATCCGGCGCTGACCGACATGCCCTTCTTCGTTCCGATCGGCGTCGGGCTTTTGATCGGCCTGCTTGCTGGCTATATCAACGGTCAGCTCATCACCCGGATGAAAATTCCGCCTTTCATCGCGACGCTCGGCATGATGGTCGCGGCGCGCGGTCTGTCGAAGCTCTATACCAAGGGGCAACCGATCTCCGGTCTCACCGATCAGTTCAATTTCATCGGTTCCGGAATCTGGCCCGTCATCGTTTTCCTGATCATCGCCGTCGCGTTCCATGTTGTGCTCCGCTACACCCGCTACGGCAAGTTCACCTATGCGATCGGCGCCAATGTGCAGGCGGCGCGCGTGTCGGGCATCAATGTCGAGGGGCATCTGGTCAAGGTCTATGCAATTGCGGGGCTTCTGGCCGGGCTTGCTGGCATCATTACGGCTGCTCGCGTCCAGACGGCACAGGCGGGCATGGGCGTAAGCTATGAGTTGGATGCGGTCGCGGCTGCCGTCATCGGTGGTACCTCGCTCACCGGCGGCGTCGGGCGCATCGCCGGCACGGTGATCGGCACGGTCATCCTCGGCGTGATGATTTCCGGCTTCACCTTCCTGAACGTCGACGCCTATTACCAGGAAATCGCCAAGGGCGTCATCATCGTCGCCGCCGTCGCCATCGACGGCTACCGCCAGAAGAAGCGGGCCAAACGCTGAAAAGCCCGGACTATCATCTGTGATGTTGAGGCGGGGTTTTACCTCGCCTTTTTCTTTAGTTTGGCGCGCAGGGCGACGCAGTGTTCGCGACAGCTGCTCTGATGGGGGACGCCCCCGACGGCATCGATGCGCCAGAATGGAGACGTTGATCACCATTTAAAGGAGGCGTCCATGAAAGAGATTAGCATTATCGGACTGTTGTTGGGGGAACTGTTCTTTTGGCGTAGACTGAGGCGTTGCTGTTCGTTGATGCGGCCCAATTGTCGAGCGGTCGTTGTGCTATCAGTGATCTGGAAGAGCTCGTTAGGATTTGCATGAAGCGCACCAGAATAGAAGATATCGCAAGAGAGGCGGGGGTAAGCAAGGCGACCGTCGATCGCGTGATTCACAATCGAGGCGTCGTACGCAAAGATACCGCGCGAAAGGTTGCAGAAGCAGCGCATCGAGTAGCCTACTATGCCAGCGGTCTTATTGATCGACAATTAGCGATACAGCTTCCTGAGCTCAAGCTCGGCTTTCTCCTTATCAAGGAGAAACAGGAGTTCTACCAATCACTTAGTCGAGAATTACATGCAGCGGTAGCCGCTCGGAAGGATTTTCGAGGTAAGGTGGTTATTCGATATTCGCCATCTCAGTCGCCGGCGGACTTCGCGGTGATTATGCACGAACTTGCCATGCAGTCGGATGTCATCGCCTGTACGGCCGTCAACCATAGTGCTGTGAACGAAGCCGCATTAGCTTTGCGACGGGAAGGGGTACCCGTTTTTGCTTTGCTCAATGACTTTGCGCGAGACGCGCGTGAAGCCTACATCGGTCTTGACAATCTCAAAGCGGGACGTTTGGCGGCATGGATGATCTCGACGGCTACCCGCCAAAGGGGGAAAGTGGCAATTTTCCTGGGTAGCAATCGCTGGCAAGGGCACGAACTGAAGGAGACTGGCTTTCGTTCATATTTGCGCCAAGCAGACGTGGATCTGCAGTTGTTGGAGCCGATCATCAATCTTGAAACTCGAAAGCTCACGCATGAGACGTCACTTGCCCTGCTTGAACGGCACCCAGACCTCAGGGGAATTTACGTCGCTGGCGGGGGGATGGAGGGCGCCATTGCGGCATTGCGTGAGGCACGCGCGCCAGGAGAGGTGAAACTGGTCGTGAATGAGCTGACCTCGGTAAGCCGTGCTGCCCTTTCGGACGGCTATGCGATGATGGTCATAGGCACGCCGTTGGCGGAGCTTTGCCGTGAAGCTGTTGATCTTATGGCAGGCGCTTCCATTAAAGACCATTCCCAGACAGCCGGAGAGCGCTTTCTCGAGCCGCAGCTCTTCCTGCCTCCTTCCGTTTGAGAAATGAGGTAAAACACCTCAGGGGAGAAATTCCGACAACCTCATGGATGCGCTATTCAGACATTGGAGAATTGCGCACGACGGAGGGTTTGGGCATTGGATAGGGGATGTAACACGTTCGTCCGAGATACGGGGACGGAATATTTTGGGAGGAAATATGTTCTGGGCACTCAATCAAATAACGGCTCCAAATCTCAGCTACCCTGACTTTTTGGATCTCTCGGCTGCGCTCGGCTGTGGCGGGGTTGAAGTTCGCAACGACCTGCAGCGCCAATTATTTGACGGCATTTCGCCTTCAGAGGCGGGTACAATGGCGCACGACCGCGGTCTGCGCATTGTTGGCCTGTCCCAGGTCTATCCATTCAACTTCTGGTCCGAGGATATCAACAGCAAGGTTCAGGATTTAATTGCGATCGCCAAAGATGCTGGGGCGGAAACTATCAGTCTGATCCCACGAAACGAGGGAATTGGAACAGAAGAGCGGGAACGAAAGGATAATCTCAACCGGTCGCTCACTGCCATACTGCCACTCCTTGAGGAGGCTGATTTGGTGGCACTCGTCGAACCGCTTGGCTTCCAGCGATCTTCCTTGCGTTATAAGGCAGAGCTCGTGGATGCCATCAACGCACTTGGCGCCGCTCATCGCTACAAGCTCGTTCATGACACGTTTCATCATGCCTTGGCGGATGGCGGATCAGTCTTTCCTACTCATACCGGGATCGTCCACATATCGGCCGTCATCGATCCGGCTTTGCGACTCGACCAGATGGAGGACGAACACCGCGTGCTCGTGGACAGCAGAGATCGGTTGGACAATATTGGGCAGATCAGAGCTCTGCAGGCAGCAGGATATGTCGGACCGGTTTCCTACGAATGCTTCTCTCCGTTGGTGCATAGTCTCGACAGACCGCGTGAGGCAATCAAATCCTCCCTTGATTTTATCGAAGCTGCTCTGAAGGCAAAGTGATCGATCAAACAACGAGGACTAAGGACTTATAGAGATCACCGACCCTGGTGGACTACTCTTATCAGGGTCGGCCAATTGCGCATTCATGTAGCTCCCCTTCAGATGTTCTCAGAGATATAAATTTCAAAAGGGAAAAATGTCTGGCGTGCCGTCGCCTGAGTATTCCCCTCGATCGAACTGATCATCTGAGCGACAAGTTCGCGGCAAAGGGCGGGGAGTGGAGTGCAAATGGCCATGGTAACGGTTCCATCCATCAGCGCCGCCTTGCTCTCGGGGACCAACTCGTTGACAATGAGCGTGATATCACCTGTGCGCTTCTCTTCTCGAAGCGCTGCGATTGCTCCTTCCATTCCACCACCAGCGACGTAAATGCCAACGAGATCGGGATGCTTCTGCAGAAGCGTCGAGATTGTCTCATGGGTAACATCGACCGTATCGAGGTTGACCATAGTCTCCAACACCTCGAACTCGGGCGCATTTTCGCGGAAATAAGAGCGAAAGCCCATCTCGCGCAATTCATGACCATGAAAGCGGTGGCTACCGACAAAGCAGACCACCTTACCAGGCTTGCGCGCCATTCGCGCAATCGTCCAGGCGGCGGAGCGTCCAACCTTCCTGTTGTCGAGGCCAAAGTAACCTGCTCGAACGCCAGCCGCAAAGTCTGAGAGTATGGAGAATACTGGAATGCCTTTCTCCTTAAATTCCTCAACGATTGCCTCCACGGCCGGATAATCAGGTGCCACTATTGCAATTGCCTGGTTTCGCATTACCAGTGTTCTTACTTTCTCGACTATCGCGCTTGGCGTCGACACCGGTGGATATTCGATCTGAACCTGTAATTTAGCCGTGGTTGCAGCTGCCGCTGCCACGCTAATCTCCCGGGCGAAGGCTTGATAGAAGGATTGCATTGGCTTCTGCAAGACGAAACCCAGGCGATACTGCGGCAGGTCCTCGAAGACGCGCTGGCGCAGCAGGCCGATGGCGTGATAGCCGATCTCCTGCGCTGCTTCATAGACCCGTCTTGCCGTTTCCTCTCGAACGCGGTGACGTCCGTTTAGCACGCGGTCGATCGTGGCGACACTGACGCCGGACGCCTTGGCGAGATCTGAAATGGTCGGGCGACGCATGGCTGCTCCTGATGTAATACATCATTGGTGTAGTATGGGTGTGAGGTAATTTGATAGATTCCATCATTCCTGCATTGAGGCAAGAGAAAAGTCGATCTATCGTTTCCGGCATGAAGGCGGCGCGCTGTTGCGTGCCGCGGGAGATAGCGATGACTGAGATAAACAAACGGGATTACGGCCTGCTCGGCGCCAGCGGCAAAATGGCGGTAGAAACCGGGCTTGCCGCCGCCGAGTGGTATCATACGGATGTCGCGCGCAAGGACATGAAGGCGCTGATGCAGCGCTCCGATGCGCCGGCCATTCGCGACACCATCATCTGGCTTGGCAGCATGGCGCTGTTTGCCGGCCTGGGGGTCTATTTTTGGGGGTCGTGGATCTGCATTCCGTTTTTCCTCGCTTATGGCGTGCTCTACGGCTCTGCCTCGGATAGCCGCTGGCACGAATGCGGTCACGGCACGGCGTTCAAGACCCGCTGGATGAACGATGCGGTCTATCAGATCGCCTGCTTCATGATCATGCGCAATCCGGTGACCTGGCGCTGGAGCCACGCCCGCCATCACACCGATACGGTCATCGTCGGCCGCGACCCGGAGATTGCCGTCATGCGGCCGCCGGATCTCTTTCGCGTCATCCTCAATTTCTTCGGCATACTGGACGCCTGGCATGCGGTGATCGACATGCTGCGCAATGCCGCCGGCGTCGTCAGCGCCGCGGAAAAGACCTTCATTCCAGAAATGGAGCAGCCGAAGGCCATTCGCATCGCCCGCATCTGGCTGGCAATCTATGTCGTCACCATTGCGACGGCGATCGCCATGGGCTCGATCCTGCCGCTGGTGCTCATCGGCCTGCCCCGGCTCTACGGTGCCTGGCATCATGTGCTCACCGGCCTGCTGCAGCATGGCGGCCTTGCCGACAATGTCATCGATCATCGCCTGAACAGCCGCTCCGTCATGATGAACCCGGTGAGCCGCTTCATCTATTGGAACATGAATTACCATGTCGAGCACCACATGTTCCCGATGGTGCCCTATCACGCCCTGCCGAGACTGCATGCGATGATCAAGCATGACTTGCCGGCGGCCAATCCGTCCATGTGGTCGGGTTATCGCGAGATGATACCCGCTTTCCTGCGGCAGTTGCGCAACGAGGACTATTTCCTGAAGCGCGAACTGCCGCCGACGGCGCGGCCCTATCGCGAGGAGTTTCATGGCGCCATGCCTGCCGAGGCCGCGCAATAATCACCAAAGATGCAATGGGAGGAAAACATGAGCAACAACTGGATCGAAGTCTGCGCCGCCGATAAGATCGACGAGGAGGATGTCATCCGCTTCGACCATGACGGACGAACCTTCGCCGTCTATCGCAGTCCCGAGGACGATTATTTTGCCACCGACGGCCTGTGCACCCATGAAAAGGTCCATCTCGCCGACGGCCTCGTCATGGACAACATCATCGAATGTCCCAAGCACAATGGCCGTTTCGACTACAGGACCGGCGAGGCCAAGGGCGCGCCTGTCTGCGTCAACTTGCAGACCTATCCGGTCAAGGTCGAAGACGGCACCGTATTCATCGGGCTGTGAGGAGGAGGCTATGCCACATTTCGTCATCGTCGGCGCCGGAGAATGTGGTGCGCGCGCCGCCTTCTCCCTCAGGGAAAAGGGATTTGCTGGCGATATCACCCTGATCGGCGCCGAATCAATCGCTCCCTACGAACGCCCGCCGCTGTCGAAGCAGACATTTATCGAGACCACCGAACCGAAATTCGTGGCTGCGCCGGAGCGATATCGGGAGCAATCGATCGATTTGCTGCTCGACTCGACGGTGGCCGCCATCGAACCCGCCGAGAAGAGGGTCAGGCTCGCGAGCGGAGAAACGCTCGGCTATGACAAATTGCTGCTTGCGACTGGAGCCTCGCCGCGTGCCTTTCCAGGCGTTGATGGTGCGAGAGGACACATCCGCATGCTCCGCACCCATGCCGATGCCCTGGCTCTGCGCGCGGCTCTTTATCCCGGCCAACACATCGCCATCATCGGTGGCGGCTTCATCGGCCTGGAACTGGCCGCCACCGCGCGCAAGCTGGGCGCCAACGCCACCGTCATCGAGGGCCTGCCGCGCGTGCTGAAGCGAGGCGTGCCGGAGGAGATTGCCGAAGTGATCACCGAACGTCACCGGCTGGAAGGCGTCGACATTCGTTGCGGCAAGGCCATCGAGACCGTGCGAGAGGAAGCGGAAACGGCCACCATTCACCTGGCGGATGGCCAGGTGATTTCGGCCGACCTCGTGTTGATCGGCATTGGCGCGTCGCCGAATATCGCGCTCGCCGAGACAGCCGGCCTCGCGATCGACAACGGCATCGCCGTCAACGGGCGGCTGGAAACCTCGGCAGCCGATATCTACGCGGCCGGCGATTGCTGCTCTTTTCCGCTGGCGCTTTATGGCGGACGGCGCGTTCGCCTCGAATCCTGGCGCAATGCCCAGGACCAGGCAAATCTGGCCGCCGCCAACATGCTCGGCGAAGGGATGGAAATCTCGGCCGTGCCATGGTTCTGGTCCGACCAGTATGACCTGACATTGCAGATCGCCGGCCTCGCCGAAGGAGCCACCAGCTATGTGCGGCGCGATCTCGGCGACGGGGCGTTCATCCTCTTTCATCTCGACGCAAGCGGCAGACTTCTCGCCGCCAGCGGCATCGGCCGCGGCAACGCCGTCGCCCGCGACATCCGCCTTGCCGAGATGTTGATCGCCGCCCGCGCGCATCCGGATCCAGACGCTCTGGAGGCAAGCAGCGTCAAGCTGAAATCCCTGCTTGCCGCGTAACGGTCCCATACCAAGGAGTTTTCAATGAAGAAACATAGTCGCGCGACTGTCGCCGATCTCCTCGCACTCAAAGGTCAGCGGCAGCTCACCATGCTGCGTGTCACCTCGCTTGAGGAAGCCGAGGCCGCTGAAAAGGCCGGTATTGATATGCTGTCCGTGCCGCCAGCGTTGCTTGGGCCCGAATTCCGTGAGGTTGCCCCGAACGCTTTTGCCATTCCTGGCCTCGAATATGGCGACTACGTCTCGGCGGAAGAATACATGCGGGAGGCCTTTAAGGTGCTGAAGGCTGGCGGTGATGCTGTCTATTGTGCCGCCGGACTGCAAACGATCCGGCGGATGCGGGACGAAGGCATTCCGGTCTGTGGCCATGTCGGCCTCATCCCGTCCAAGGCAACTTGGACCGGCGGTTTCCGCGCCGTCGGCAAGACCGCTGCGAGTGCCTTCGAAATCTGGCGCCAGACCAAGGCGCTAGAAGAGGCTGGGGCCTTCGCTGCGGAGATCGAAGTCGTGCCTGGCGACGTCGCCGGCGCGATCAGCGCGAAAACCTCGATGCTCATGATCTCCATGGGGGCCGGAAGCGGCTGTGATGCCCAATATCTCTTTGCCGACGATGTGCTCGGCAGCAATCGCGGGCACCGGCCGCGTCATGCCAGGGTTTACCGCGATTTTGCGGCCGAGTATGATCGGCTGCAGAATGAGCGCACCGCCGCATTCAAAGAGTTTGCCGAGGACGTTCGCTCGGGTGCGTATCCTGCAAAGGGACATCTCGTCGCCATCGATGAAGGGGAACTGCAGGCCTTTCTGCGGCAGCTTGCCGAGGGCGGTCTATAGCGCCGCTGAGCGGCACTTTATGGCGTTTCGTGAATTTCAATTGGACAGCATAGCATGAAAAATTATGTACTAACCGTTTCCTGCCAGTCGACGCGCGGGATTGTTGCGGCGATCGCCAATTATCTGGCCGACCAGGGCTGCAACATCGTCGATTCCAGCCAGTTCGACGATCTCGACACCGGCAAGTTCTTCATGCGCGTCTCCTTCATCTCCGAGCAGGGAGTGGGTCCGGAGGCGCTGGTCGAAGGCTTCAAGCCGATCGCCGCGAAGTTCGAAATGGAGGCCGAGATCCACGATGGCAAGAAGCGCATGAAGGTGCTGTTGATGGTCTCGCGCTTCGGCCATTGTCTCAACGACCTGCTCTACCGCTGGAAGATCGGGGCGCTGCCGATCGACATCGTCGGCGTCGTCTCCAACCATTTCGATTACCAGAAAGTTGTGGTCAACCACGATATCCCCTTCCACCATATTCCGGTGACCAAGGCCAACAAGCCGCAGGCGGAGGCACGGATCATGGATGTGGTCGAGCAGACCGGCACCGAGTTGATCGTGCTCGCCCGCTACATGCAGATCCTGTCGGACTCCATGTGCCAGAAGATGTCGGGCCGCATCATCAACATCCACCATTCCTTCCTGCCGAGCTTCAAGGGTGCCAACCCTTACAAGCAGGCCTATGAGCGCGGGGTGAAGCTGATTGGCGCGACGGCGCATTATGTCACCGCCGATCTCGACGAGGGTCCGATCATCGAGCAGGACACGGCGCGCATCACGCATGCGCAGTCGGCCGACGATTACGTCTCGATCGGGCGCGATGTCGAGAGCCAGGTGCTGGCCCGCGCCATCCATGCGCATATCCATTTCCGCACCTTCCTCAACGGCAACCGCACCGTCGTCTTCCCGGCAAGCCCCGGAAGCTACGCATCCGAGCGGATGGGCTGAGCCATGGCTGTCGCGACAGTGATCGATGGCAAGGTTGCAGCGGCTTCGGTGATCGAGGCTGTGAAGGTGGCGGCGGCAGGGCTTGAGACGGAGACCGGCGTGAAGACCGGACTTGCGGTCGTCATCGTCGGCGACGATCCGGCCAGCCACGCCTATGTGAACTCCAAGAGCAAGATGGCCAAGGAATGCGGCTTCAAGTCGGTGCAGCACACGCTGCCGGCCGAGACGACGCAGGAAGCGCTTGCTAGTTTGGTGCAGTCACTGAACGAAGATCCGTCCATCCACGGCATTCTGGTGCAGCTGCCGCTGCCGAAGCATCTCAATTCGGATGCGATCATCCAGTCGATCCGGCCGGACAAGGATGTCGATGGCCTACATGTGGTCAATGCCGGCAAGCTGGCGACCGGCGATCTTGAAACCGGGCTGATTTCCTGCACGCCGGCCGGCGCCATGCTGCTGGTGCGGCGCATTCATGGCGACGACCTGTCGGGCCTCAACGCCGCCGTCATCGGCCGCTCCAACCTGTTCGGCAAGCCGATGGCGCAATTGCTGCTCAATGCCAATGCGACTGTCAC
>NZ_FMAH01000038.1 GCF_900094545.1 Martinezella miluonensis | reverse complement strand
CCTGTTGACGAAGGGCATGGAGCATATCAAAGGTTTTCTGGCGCGATTGTCTATGCGCCATGCGAGCCCGACGGTGTTGTGCCGTGTTGCTGGCGATCGTGTCTTCCGACAAAATCGGTCTGACATGAGCATGACCGGAAAGGCTCATCTGCTCCTTGATCGCGGCTCGAAGGTTTTGAACCAGATGGAAGCGATCGGCCACCTGCCGGGCCTGGGGTGCGCCCTCCCGGGCGGCCCCTGGGCATAGAGGCCACATCGATCTCGGCTGACAACCTCGATAGATGGGCGTTCTTGCAACCATGCCTTTGCACTTTCCACGCTGCGGTCGTCCAGAATATCGATGACTGACCGGCGCTCAAGGTCGATTATAATGGTGCCGTAGTGCGAGGATTGCCGCCAACTCCAATCATCTATACCCACAACTCGAATATTGTCGTCTCGCCTGGGTTTGGGAGCATTGCGCTTCAACTGCCGCAAGATCGTGTCGTCGCTAATCGGCATTCCGAGCCGATTCATCAGGTTTTCTGCAGGGCGACCGCCCATCCTGTGCCCGACCAAGTCCACGATATCGGCCATCCGCACTGTACGATGTGCATAGGGTAAAGCAATTTTGGATAACTGATCTGTGAAAGTTCGCCGCGGGCATATCGGGTGTTTACACTGCCACCGGATCAGCGCGAGTTGGATTTTCACAGCCTGTCCCTGAACAGGCAAGTCCTGAAGGCAGCGTTTGTGCCAGCCATGTCGATGTCGGCTTTTCACGCCGCACTCCGGGCAGACACCGACGGGTTTCGCAGCGGCGGAAACAATCCAATTTTCTTCATCATGAAGGGTGACATCCAGAATTCTAACCCCTGGGCCGGGTGACCAATTCGATTTCGTTTGCATTTCCGCAGATAGCAACTGTGCGCTAACACCCTGTTAACCACAGACTTTGAGGGAGAACCCCTTTAAGAGCAAAGCGACAGCGGGCAAGCCCGAAATAACCGGTAATCGCGCCTGCAATCGTGGCAGCGGCTGCACCGATGATAAACCCAAGCAAGACCCTGAATGTGGTGATACCGATGTGGCTAAGGAGTTCGCCGGAGTTCCAGAGCCTCCACAAGGTCACGGCGACCCTGGATGGCGGCGGCATGAGCCTGCCGGAAAACCACCCTGCCGCAACGGTGATTTCCCAGATCAGCAGTCCGAGCAGCGGTAACACGACGGCCACCATCACCTTGCCGATCGCTCCGGAAATGGTCGACGCCGCGATTGATCGCGGCGTTCCCGCTTCCGTCTTGATGCTGGCCTCGACTAAGTCCGTCATAGCGATGGCTGGTACTCTCTATTGGGTTTTCCCGACCGCGAAACGATCATCGATCAGCTCGTTCGTGACCTTGCGGATATCGACATCCGCCGGCAGAACTCCGGCGCTTTGCAACGCAAGGCCGGCTTTCGATATCGTGTCACGCTGCTGGTCGCCGATGGTGGATTGGGAGATGTCCGTACGTTCCAGCTGCTTGGCGATGACATCGTCCGGCAGCTTGGCCGCTTCCACCAGCGCCGCCTTCAAAGCTGCGGGATTGGCAATCGCATCGGCCCGCGCCTGCTCGTAGACGGCTATGACACGCTTGACGATGTCGGGATGTTCGGCAGCGAACGTCTCAGTGGTATTGAGCACGCCCCATGTGTTGTTTTCGGGCTTGCGATAAAAGAGTTTAGCCTTGTCTTCCACTTCGGCCGAAGCCATTAGCGGGTCGAGCCCTGCCCAAGCATCGACGTCGCCGCGCAGAAGCGCCAGCTTGCCATCGGCATGCTGCAGCAGCACCAGTTTCACATCCGATTGCTTCAGCCCGGCATCCGCCAGGGCGCGAACGAGAAAGATATGCGGATCCGTGCCGCGTGTGACGGCGATGGTCTTGCCTTTCAGATCTTGAACGGTGGAGATAGAGCTGTCCGCGCGAGTGACCAGGGCCGTCCATTCGGGGCGCGAGTACACGTAGATCGATTTCACCGGATTGCCGTTGACGCGCGCGATCAACGCCGCAGCACCTGCCGTGGACCCAAAATCGATCGAGCCGGCATTCAGGAACTCCAACGCCTTGTTCGAACCGGCGGACTGTACCCAGCGGACGCTGATCTTGTCCTTGGCGAATTCCTTTTCCAGCAAACCTTCCTTTTTCAGAAGAAGGCCGACTGGGTTATAGGTCGCCCAGTCAATCCGAATTTCGGAAATATCGGCCGCTCCAGCCGATGGCAGCCCCAGCCCAAGGGCAACCGCAACACCCATTGCCGCCGCGCGAAACAAGCCCATCTGATCCCTCGCTCTAATATCCCATCAATATGCGTCGGCAAACCTAGGACCTGAGGCAGCAATGCGTGAAAGCCATAAAGTCTATTTCTATCGAATTTATAGAAATATCTTTCTTGTTATCCACCTGCCACGCCTTCCGATGCGTGGATCGCTCTGAGCTCGCCCGCAACCAGCTTTTGAAGCCTCCATAGGTTAAGGTCCCGAATCCCCCAAGCCTCGAGATGTTTCACCGTCAAATAGAGATATTCCGCACATGAGCCTCTGGGGCCGCAAGCGCGTGCCAGGATGCCGGCCACGGTCTCCAATGGCAGCTTGGAAGTCACGTAGCTTCCCTTTGGGTCGGCCCAGAAGACCAATGCTCGCACCGGACCTTGATCGGTCTGCGCCCTTGCCCAGCGAATAGTGGCCGCGGCTTCAATGGTTCCGATTTCGCGGCGAAGCATACGCTTGATCTGGCCCAAACGATCACTGTCATCCAACCTGAAAGCCACCCCCTTGCAGTATCCGCCTCGCTTCAATGCGAGCATGAGCCCCGGCTGTGTCAGCGATCCCCGCCACCGTGTCATTCGCAGGCAGAAGGAGCGATGCCATCCCTTGACCGCTGCCACACGCGCTTCCACGGCATCGAAATCGGGCTTCCAGATTAAGGAGCCATAAGCGAAGACCCAAAGCGCATCGCCTTGCGACTCCTCATGGAGCCGCAAGGCCAGTTCGTCCAGTTCAACTTCCGTGATCGGTATGTGCTGCGGGTCCGGTCCCGGATCAATCTCATTTCGCAAACTCAGAGCGACGAGCTCATCGGTCAGATCCATGCGGGATTGATCGACGACGCCTTTGACGCCATCATCCTCAATCATTTCTCGTCCATTTCCGCTGCTGGCGATCCAACGCTCGGCTCCAGGCTGGCGGTTTGCAGCCCTGCCCGCTGAAAACGTTTGGATCCTGCGAGAACCGAGCGCCACCATTCATCCCACCGCCGCCAAGCCGGATGAGACTGCTTCCGATGACGGGCCGCCCAGACCGAGATTGGAACGCAGCGTTTCTCCTCGGTACTCCGTACGATAGACGCCCCGCTCCTGCAGCAGCGGCACGACTTTCTCGACGAATTCATCAAAGCCGCCGGGCGTCAAATGAGGCGCAAAGACAAATCCATCGGCCGCATCGGCCTGTACATGCCGATCGATCTCGTCCGCAATGCTCTCCGGGGTTCCGACGAAATGTTGGCGCGCGGTGACACGAATGGCCAATTGGCGAATGCTCAGCTGATCGCGATCGGCAATCTCACGCCAGAGGCGCGCTGTCTCCAATCGGCTTTTGATGTCCTGGTTGTTTGCGCGCCCTTGTGCCAGGCTCGAGCCGGAGACGTCGGGTTCGATCTCAGGCAATGGCCCATCCGGATCGTAGTTCGACAGGTCGCGGTTCCAGACCTGTTCGAGAAATACGATGGAATTCTTTGGACTGACTTGCTGCAGGCGGATCGCGTTCAGCTTCTCCTCGGCATCGTCCTTCGTATCACCGATCACGAAATGGGCGCCGGGGAGAATCTTGAGGGCGTCGGGACTGCGGCCATATTTCGCCAATCGCTTTTTCACATCTGCATAGAAGGCCTGCCCGGCCTCGATCGAGCCGTGACGGGAGTAAATGAGGTCGGCGTGGCTGGCTGCCAATTCCCTGCCTTCATTCGAATCTCCGGCCTGTGCGATTACCGGAGTGCCTTGCGGCAAGGGCGCCAGCTGCGACCGTCCGGCGATATCGAAATGCTTGGAGTGGATCGAAAACGCACCACCACGCCATATCGCCCGCGCCGCCTCGATGAATTCGCGAGCGCGCTCGTAGCGCTCGCCATGCGGCAGGTGATCGCCGCGGCGGAAGTTTGCGCCGGTAAAGGCGCCCGGCGAGGTGACGACGTTCCAACCGGCACGGCCACCGGACAGTAGATCGAGCGTCGCCAATTGGCGCGCGAGCGGATACGGCTCATTGAAGGTGGTCGTCAGCGTGCCGATCAGGCCAACATGTTCCGTGATGGACGCAAGAGCAGTCAGGATCGACAGGGTATTGGGCCGGCCGGCCACGTCCAGTTCATGGAAACGACCCTTTTGCTCGCGGATGCGCAACCCCTCGGCCAGGAAAATGAAATCGAATTTGCCGCGCTCCACGGTCTTGGCGAAATGCCGGAATGACGAAAATTCGATCTGGCTTCCTGCCGCCGGATCGCTCCAGACGGTGAAATTGTTGACGCCTGGAAACTGGGCGCCGAGAATAACCTGCTTCTTCGCCATGGACTTCGCTCCTTTAAAACTCAAGCCGCCGCCGTGAACCGGTTGGTCGCCGCCGGCAGGCCAAACCGATCTCTCAGTGAGCCATTTACGGGCGCACGAACGAGCAGAGCGGCTCTCAAGGCCGGCAGAAGCTCGTTGCTGAGATAGGTCACTTGCTGAGCCGGATCACTAAGCAACAGGCGAATACCGGTGACGCCAGATCGGGCTAGCCCGGCGATTTGTGACGCCAGATCAGCGGTGGATTGCCACCCGGCTTCCAGAGTGACGTCGGCAATGAAAACCCTTGCCCTGTTGGCGGCGGAGCTGCGGATTTCCTCCACCGTGTCGCCGATGTCGACTGCCCCCAGGCGCAGGAAGACAACATCGGCGGCAGCGGCGGTGAGGAGATCTTCGCCCCTACGGTAGGTTACGGCGGTTACGGGCTGACCTTGCGGCGACCGAGGTGTAATGGAGGGGCCGAGAATTTCAAATTCCGCCCCTTCAAAATTGACGTAATGCAGCTTGGAGCCATCGAGAAAACGCTGGCTCTTCTGGTCGCGAATGATCGCTCCATCCTCCCAGCTATCCCACAGACGCTGGATGGCCTCGATCGCATCCCGGCTGTCCCGCTCCAAAGCGGTGACTTGCGCTGGAGGAAAGCCATCAAGCTCGCCGAGTGTTAGCCTCGCCTGTGCCGCCTGTACCTCACCATATCGCTGCACAAGCAGTCCTGCCCTTCCCTCGCTCACGAAGTCGAGGGTCGCGATTGCAGTCGAGACGTGAAATGGTTCCAGGAAATTGACCGGTGCACCGGCGATGATGCCGATATTGCGGCTGCGCGGCGCAAGCCAGTTGGCAAGCAGCACAGCATCGAGACCATCGCCCTCGGCGCGGGCAAATCCATCCTCGAGCGTTACATAGTCGACGACATTGTCTATCCGCGCGAGGAGTGTTTGCCAATGATCGCGCGGGCGTTCATGCTTGCTGGCCGAACGTGCGGCGATATCGAACCCGATGCCGACAGTCAGGCCGTTTGCATTGGTGGTCATATAAGCTCCTGTCTGCTCCTGATTTAAACTCGGGCGGCGCTCGGGCGCTTCGCTTCAGATGTTCGGCCGACCGTACCCTGGTCTTCCGAGGTCTCAGGCCGCGGAAGCCTGGTATGCCGCCAGCCGTGCGGTGATCTTCTGCTCCTGCCCGGCCTTCAGCGCAGTCACGCGCGCTGTCGCCTCCTCAAAGGAAGTCGCCGGCGGATAGATCGGCGTCGAACCGACCTTGCCCGCCTTCGCACCGATTAGCTTTTCAAACGGCAGGGAGCGATAATAGAGGGGGTCGACCGTCGTATCGAAAAGCGGGCGATAGCCGAGCGAAACATAAAGCGCGACTGCCTCCGGCTGGCGGAAGCCTGTCGACAGATAAGCGCGCGTATAGCCAAGTTCGGCCGCGCTTTCCTCCAGCGCGACCACTATTTTGCGGGCAAGCCCCTGCCGGCGCAGCGCCGGATGTGTCCATATGCGTTTGAGTTCGGCTGTCTCGTCATCGTGACTCATGAACGCCCCGCCTGCGATGGTTTCGCCGTCGCGTTGTAATAAAAGAAAATCGCCGAGCGGCGGCGAAAATAGTGCGACGGGATAACGCAGGATTTCCGCCCGTGCGCCGCCTGGCCGGCTGGCAGCGCCGTACCGGCCGTCATACTCGCTGACTAGACCTTCGATCAGCGGCTGAGTTGCCGGCTCCAGAAGAGAAGAACGGACGATGATATCGGTCACGGAAACGCCTCCAATAACGGCCTGAAGGCTACTGGAGGTAGACTGCAGTCGGATCATCCCGACCTGCCGCTCTCTCAATGCCGCTCAGTGCTTCACGCTTCTAAGATGCATGATTGCTGAAGCGCTTCGCACGGCATGATCTTTCATTGTGCAGCCGACGATTGAAACATCATTGCTCGATTCAATAGTCCATTAAAAATATAGATTATAGCAATTAATGTTGTCGCCGATTGCCAAGAGGACAGATGTCTTACGCCCTGAGTTTTCTCGACAAGAGTCCGATTGATGGGTTCGAGCGTGCATCGCAAGCATTGCGCCGCAGCCTTGCGCTTGCCAGGCGAGCCGAAGAGCTAGGCTATCGGCGCTTCTGGGTGGCTGAGCATCATAATTCCCCCAAGCTCGCAAGCTCCTCCCCCGAGGTATTGATCGGCTACCTACTGGCAAATACGAGACGCATCCGCATAGGCTCCGGCGGCGTAATGCTACAGCATTACAGCGCCTACAAGGTTGCCGAGAACTTCAATCTGCTGGCGTCGCTGGCACCGGGGCGCGTCGATCTTGGGGTCGGCAAAGCGCCGGGCGGGCTTCCGCTTTCGACCGGGGCTCTCCAGAAAGCATACGATCCCTCCCGCAAACCATCGTTCGAAGAGCAGCTGGCCGAACTGGATGGTTTCCTGCGCCATGAACAGGGCGCCGAAGACAAAACCGAGCACCTCGCCGCCTTTCCAGCGCCCGACGAGCCGCCCGGCCGCTTCCTGCTCGGCGCGAGCCCCGACAGCGCGAGATTGGCGGCTCGTCTCGGCTGGGGCTTTGTCTATGCGGGTCATATCCATGGTGACGACGAAGCGATCTCGCAATCGCTATCGGCCTACCGGCAGGCGGGTGACAAGACTGCCCTGCTTGCGGTCAGCGTGGTCACGGCCCCAACGACCTCGCTGGCCGAGGGTCTCGTCGGCGACACGCGCCGATTCCACCTGCAAATCAAGGATGGACAAAGCGTCAATGTCGGCAGCCGCGAGCAGGCGCTCGAATATGTCCGCCAGGCTAGCGCGACCGACTATCGGATCGAAGAGAGAAGCCCGCGCGTCATTCGAGGAACGCCCCCCGATGTCCATCTGGAGCTGCAGCGCCTTCACAAGGGATTCGGCATCGAAGAATTTGTGATCGACTGCCCGGTTTCCGAAGGTGCGCACCGGCTTGGCACTATCGAATTGCTGGCCACGCGTAAGGCCGCAGCCGCCTGATTGGGAGGCGGTCCAAGATGACATCGGCCAAAATGACATGGGAAAGAATGCCGTGGTAACCAGAAGAGATTTTCTGAAGAGTTCAGCGATTGCTGCTCTGTCTCTGTCTGCCGGACTGCAAGCGACCGACACGCTGGCGGATGACAAGCCTGCGCGCGGCGGGTCCCTGATCTGGGGCGTGGAGACGGAACCGACCACGCTCAATCCGCATCTGAACGGCCAGGCCAAGGCGAAACTCATCCTGCGCAATGCCTACGAATGCCTTCTCGCCCGCTCCCCGGATGGCGGTTATGTGCCTTGGCTGGCGAAAGAGTATACGGTATCCGAAGATGGCAGGACCTATACCTTCAATCTCCGCGATGACGTGAGTTTCAGCGACGGGGAGAAATTCGACGCTGCAGCCGTCGTAACGAATTTCCAGAAACTGAGGGAGCCGCTCTATTCCGGCAGTATCAGTGCCGGCCACGTCTCCCACATTTCCGAGGCAATCGCGCTCGATCCTCATACGGTCGTACTCAAGCTCAACGACGTCTATGCGCCATTTCTCGATGGCGCGACCAGCATCGAGATCATCTCGCCGAGATCATTCTCATCGTCGCAGCTGAAGGCAGGCGGGCCTGACATTGCAGGCACCGGTCCTTTCATCCTCGATCGTTATGTCAAAGGTCAAGAAATCCGTTTCATTCGAAACGCGGCCTATAATTGGGCTCCCGGCAATGCCGGTCACCAGGGGCCGGCCTATCTCGATGAAGTGGTCTATCGCTTCCTGCCTGAATCGGCCGTTCGAACCGGCGCGCTGACCTCGGGCCAGGTGCATGTCATCGAGGGCATTTCCGGCAATGACGCAGCACTTTTCCGCGACAATCCCGATTTCACCTATCAAAGCGCGCTGAATACCGGCACGCCCTACACGCTTTACCTGAATGTCACCAACACCCCGACGAGCGACGTCAAGATACGCAAAGCCTTTCTTGCGGCGATCGATGTCGAGCGGATTATTCAATCCGTCTATCGTGGCGAACGCAAACGCGCATGGGGCGTTCTGACACCTGCGGACACCGATTTCTACGACAAAAGCATCGAAGGCAGCTACGGCTTCGATATCGATCTCGCCAAGAGATTGCTTGACGAGGCCGGCTGGACGAGCAGAGACGGCGATGGCTTCCGGACGAAGGTCGGTAAACGGCTGACGATCGAGATCGTCCAGTCGCAAGCGACCTTGCGCGATCAGCGCGACGTTCTTCTCGAGGCCGTTCAGGCGCAGGCCAGACAGAATGCCGGCATCGATGTCGTCTTGCGCTATGTCGACTCCGGAACCTATGCGAACAGGCAGAACGACGGCCAATACGGCATCATTCCGAACTCCACCACGACGCAGGAAAACGGCCTCACCCTCTATTTTCATTATCTGCCACGCGAGAAGGGCGGATCGATCAATTACAGCCGCACCGTGGCACCTGAAATATCCGCCTGGCTCGCCGAGGCCGCCTCTACGCTCGACGTCAAGAAGCGCTTCGAGATCTATTCGGCACTGCAACGTTTCGCACTCCGCGAACAGGGGCTCGGCCTGCCGCTTTATGTTCCGGAGGATCAAATCGCCGCGTCGGCCGAGGTCAAAGGCATCGGCTTTCGCCCATTCAAGCGCCTTCCCGAAAACGTCTATGACGTTTGGTTCCAGCGGCAAGCCTGAGTTTGGGTTCTCAAAGATTTTTCAAAGGAGATATCGATAAATGATTATTCGCAGACATTTTCTAAGCCTGACCGCCGCCATGCTTGCGACTTCCATGCTGTCAGGCCTTGCAATGGCAGCGGACGGCACGCCGGTCAGCGGCGGCAAGCTGACATGGGGCGTTGAGACGGAACCGGCTACGCTCAATCCGCAGCTCAACGGGCAGGACAAGACCAAGCTGCTGCTGCGCAACGCCTATGAGTCGCTGCTGGCGCGGACTGCAGATGGCGGCTACGTTCCCTGGCTTGCAACCGAATACAAGATCTCCGACGACGGCAAGACCTACACGTTCAAGCTTCGTGACAATGTCACCTTCACCGACGGGCAGAAGCTCGATGCACAGGCCGTCATCACCAATTTCATCAAGCTGAAGGACGCGGCTTATAGCGGCAGCGTGAGCGCCGGCCCGGTCTCGCGCATCGTCGAAGCGAAAGCACTGGACGATCATACCGTCTCCTTCACGTTGAACCAGGTTTATGCGCCCTTTCTCGATTATGCCGCGAGCCTGGAAATCCTTTCGCCCGCGGCTTTCAATTCGACGCAACTGAAATCCGGCGGACCGGAGATCGCGGGAACCGGTCCCTTCATCCTGAAGCGTTATGCAAAGGGACAGGACATTCAGTTCGTCAAGAACCCGGCCTACAATTGGGCGCCAAAGACTTCGGCTCATAACGGCCCGGCCTATCTGGATGAGGTGACCTACCGCTTCCTGTCCGAATCCTCCGTTCGAACCGGAGCACTCACCTCCGGCCAGCTCGACGTGATCGAAGGGATCGCCGGCAACGATGCCAGCCTTTTCAAAGGTAACTCGGACTTCAGCTATCAGACGGCCCTCAATACCGGCACGCCCTATTCGCTGTTCCTCAATGTCACCTGGGGACCGACCCAGGATCTCAAGGTACGCAAGGCTCTGATATCAGCCATCGACGTCGATGCGGTGCTGAAAGCCGTCTATCGCGGAGAACGCACCCGCGCATGGGGCATCACATCGCCGATCGATCCGCAATTCTACGACAAGAGCATCGAGGCGGCATATAAACCTGATGCCAAGGCGGCAAATGCGCTTCTTGACGAGGCTGGCTGGACCGCGCGGGACGCCGATGGCTTCAGGACGAAGGATGGCAAGCGGCTGACCATCGAGGTCATCCAGGCTCAGGCGACGGTGCGCGATCAGCGTGACGTCCTGCTGCAGGCCCTGCAGGCACAGGCACGCCAGAATGCCGGCATCGATCTCAAGATCGTCTTCGTGGATGCCGGCACCTATACCGATCGGCGCAAGACCGGTCAGTTCGGCTCGATCGCCAATTCCAATACGCCCACGGATGCGATCGACATCGAGTATCACTATCTGCCGCTCGATAAGGGCGGTAGCATCAACTACAGCCGCGCCTTCGCACCCGAACTGTCGCAATGGCTGAACGAGGCCGCTTCGACGCTGGACCAGAAGAAGCGCTTCGATCTCTATTCGAAGCTGCAGCGCTTCGCCATTCTCGACCAGGCCTATGCCCTGCCGCTCTACGAGCCCGAGGATCAAGTCGCGGCAGCAAGCTATGTGAAGGGCGTCAGCTTCCGGCCCTTCAAGCAATTGCCGGAGAGCGCCTACGACATCTGGCGCAGCGAATGAACCGTACCGTCAACACATATCCCCGGCAACGCAAACGGTCGGGGACAGTGGAGGAGTGACCAGCATGAGTGCTGACAATACGACGGCCTTCGAGCAGAGCCCTTCGGCCTGGTTTTCACGCTGGCGCAGGCTGAAGCACGACAGCCTGACATCGCAGATCCTGGTCCGTATCGGCTCGGCCATCGCGGTCCTATGGGCCGCGCTGACACTGAGCTTCATCAGCATTCATCTGGCACCCGGCGATATTGTCAGCCTGTTGATCGGCGAGCAATTGCGCACGCCGGAGGTAGAGGCGGCTATTCGCCTTGAATGGGGCTTGGACAAGCCATTGCTGACGCAATATCTGACCTATCTTCAGCGTGTTCTGCACGGCGATTTCGGACGGTCCTATATCCTGCAGACGGATGTTTCCGGCCTCGTGCTATCGCAGATGCTGCCGACATTGAAGCTGACCGCGGCCGCCCTCGTCGTCGCCGTGGTCTTTGCCGTTGCCAGCGCCCTGCTGACGGCCGGCAAGCGCCTGCCGCGCAGCATCGCAGGCAGTCTCGAGCTTATCCTGATCTCGACGCCGTCCTTCTGGCTCGGCATCGTGCTCTTGTTCGTATTCTCCTTCACCTTGAAGCTCTTTCCGGTCGCCGGCGACCGGACGTTTTCGGCGCTGGTCCTGCCGGCCCTGTCGCTTGGCCTATCGCTCGGAGCCGTCATCGGACAGGTGCTGCGCGAAGGGCTCGAACGGGCCTTGGAAGAACCCTTCATGCTGACGGTAAAGAGCTGGGGCGCCAATGACTTCGTGCTTAGGTTGCGCCACGGCCTGCGGCATGCCGCACTTCCCGCCGTGACGCTTGCCGGTTGGCTGGTCGGCAATCTGCTGTCCGGCGCCGTCATCACCGAAGCGGTGTTTGGCAGGCCCGGGCTTGGGCGGATTACGGTCGACGCCGTGTTGGCACATGACCTGCCCGTCGTGCTCGCCGTCGCCGTCCTCTCGGCCTTCATCTACGTTGTCCTCAGCACGCTGGTCGACGTGCTTTATCTTCTGCTCGATCCCCGCCTGCGCAATCAGAATGCGGAGGCCAGCCGTTGAGTGTCTCCTCGTCTCCCGAACAGGAAACCGATCACCGCAAACAGCGACTTTATTGGCGCGCGGCAAATCCGGGGCTTATTCTTTCGGCGATTTTCGTGCTGCTGGTGGCGATCGCAACCATCTGGCCGCAAGTTCTGACCGCGGCCAATCCGATCGCCGCCGACCCCTTGCAGGCGCAGCTGCCGCCGTCGACGCAACATTGGTTCGGCACGGATCATCTCGGGAGAGATGTCTTCTCGCGGGTTGTTTACGGCGCACGTTACTCCATCCTCATCGGCGTCAGCGCCGTCGCCATCGCAGCGATCGTCGGAGCCTTTCTCGGGCTTCTGTCGGGCCTTGCCCGTGGTCTTGTCGATGAGGCCATCTCGCGCTTTCTGGATGTGATTTCGTCGTTTCCGGACCTGCTTCTGGCTCTCGTGCTGATCTCCTTTACAGGACCCGGTACGGTCAACCTTATCTTCGCACTCGGCCTCGCCTGCGTGCCGCGCTTTGCAAGGGTCGTGCGCGCGCAGACCTTCGTGATCGCCAAAAGCGGTTATGTGGAGCAGGCAAGGACATTCGGACTAGGACGCAGCGTGCTGTTGGCTCGCCATATCCTGCCGCATGCACTGGCCCAGGTGCCCATCCTGGCAACGATCGGTCTCGGGACCACGATCATTCAGGCCGCGGGCCTCAGTTTTCTTGGCATGGGTCCGCAACCGCCCGCTCCGGAATGGGGAGCAATGCTGGCGGAGGCACGCAATTATCTTCGCGTTGCCTGGTGGATCGGCGTCTGGCCGGGTCTCGCCATCACGCTGACGGTCATCTCCATCAGCGTGCTTGGAAGACGCTGGCAACTTGCATTTGAAGGCAGGAGGCCGTCGTGACACCGGTACTCGACATCCGCAATCTGACGATCGGCTTTCCTCGGGACGGCCGCGATAACAGAGTGGTCCACGGCATCAACCTGCGGATCGAAAAGGGCGAGGCTGTCGCGCTTGTCGGAGAGTCCGGCTCCGGCAAATCGGTGACGGCGCGCTCGATCATCGGTCTCGCCGGCCCGAATGCCGTTGTCGCCGCTGACCGTTTCGATATCGACGGAAACGATGTTCGTGACTTCGATGATAGGCAATGGCAGCGCCTTCGCGGCGAAAAGATCGGATTCGTTCTTCAGGATGCGCTCATCTCCCTCGATCCGCTGAGACGGATTTCGCAGCAACTGTCGGACGCCTTCGGCGGGCGCAGTCTCTTTCGCCGGCCCGATCGGCGCGAAGACAGCCGCCTGCTGCTGAAGTCCGTCGGCATCCCCGATCCGGATCGGCGGCTGCCGCAATACCCGCACCAGCTTTCGGGCGGCCTGCGCCAGCGCACTCTCATCGCCACCGCAATAGCACGCGGGCCGTCACTGCTGATTGCCGACGAGCCGACGACGGCGCTAGACGCGACGGTTCAAAAGCAGATCCTCGACCTGCTTCTCGAACGACGCCAGGCCGGCCATACGCTTCTCCTGATCAGTCATGATCTTGCCGTCGTCTCCCATCTTGCCGATCGCGTGCTCGTCATGAACAGCGGCCGGATCGTCGAAGAAGGTTCGACGGAACAGATATTGAAGAGACCTCAGCATCCCTATACGCGGCAATTGCTGGATGCCGTGCCCTCGGCGGCCTCCAAGGGGTTCCGGCTGTCGCCGGCATCTGTGACACAAGCGGGGAGCGAGCAGGTGCAAGCTCCCGCCAGGCCAAACGCCTGGCAACGCATCCCCTTGCCTGCAAAAGCAATCGATCGCCACAACCACATTCTGTCAGCCCGCAATCTCGTCAAACGTTATGGCGGATCAGGCGGCATCTTCGCCGTCAACGACGTCTCCTTCGACCTCGCAGCCGGCGAAGCCCTTGGCATCGTCGGTGAATCCGGTTCCGGCAAGACAACGGTCGCGAAGATCGTTCTTGGGCTTGTCGAACCGGATCATGGATCGGTTCGTCTTGACGGAGGCGGCTGGAGCAACGTCGCTGAGGCCGCACGGCGCTCCAGGCGCTCCAGCATGCAGCTCATAGCGCAGGATGCACTCAGTTCCTTCGATCCGCGTTATACGGTCGAGAAGATCATCCGCGAAAGTCTCGATAGCGCCAGCATCTTCGGCGCCGCGCGCCGTGACCGCGTGCTTGAGGTGCTGGACGCGGTTCGTCTGAACGAAGCGTTCCTGAAGCGCTATCCTCGCGAGCTTTCCGGCGGCCAGCGTCAACGCGTCGCGATCGCACGCGCCTTTGCGCCGCGCCCGCGGCTTCTTGTGGCAGACGAGCCCGTCAGCGCGCTCGACGTATCGGTGCAGGCGCAGGTGCTCGATCTTTTGGCTGAACTTCAAGCCGCGTCCGGAACCTCGCTCCTCTTCATCTCCCACGATCTCGGCGTCGTCCATCACCTGACGGACCGTGTTCTCGTGATGAAGGAGGGACGCATCGTCGAAGCAGGCGCGGTGGAGGATGTCTTCACCAGGCCACATCACAGCTACACGCGCACGCTCCTCGAGGCCGTTCCAGCCTTGCCCTGAAAGCACAATCCAAACGCCGGCGCAGACCGGAATTTCAAACGATCAAGGACATTCGCGATGACCCACAATCGTCCCCGACGCCTGAAGACATTGACCGGAGCAAGCAGCGTCATCTCCGCCGGAAACGACATAAGCCCCGTCACCGGCATCAAGCGTGCTGTCGAGCTCGCCCGCAAGGCGGAAGCGGAAAAGATCACCGGGCTGTTCACGGCCGACCTGCTCCACATCGACCCGGCGGGACTAGCCGGAACCGCCGGCATCCAGGAACCGATCATCGCGCTTGCCGCCTTGAGCCAGGTGACCTCACACATCGGCCTGATCGCCACCGTCTCCACCACCTTTCACTATCCCTACAATCTGGCTCGCCAGATCGGCACGCTTGACCATGCAAGCGGCGGGCGCGCCGGCTGGAATGCCGTGACCTCCTCGGTCGGCGAAGAGAATTTCGGCGAGACGTTGCCTAGCCCTGAGGAGCGTTACGAACGAGCCGCGGAATTCATCGAAATCGTCAACGCGCTTTATGACGCCAATGAACGCAACGCCGCCGAGCGCAAGGCGTCCGGGGCAATCGGTATCGATCCGGCAAAATTCCATCCGATCAATTATCGCGGCAAGCACTTCAAGGTCGACGGTCCCCTCAACGTGCCGCCCTTGCCGCAGGGCCGTCCCGTTCAGTTTCAGGCGGGTCAGTCCGAAGCTGGCGTCACCGTCGGCGCACGATATGCCGAGGTGGTCTATACTTCGCAGCCCAAGCTCGAAGATGCCATCGCTTTCGCCACGGAACTGCGCCGGCGAGCTGCAAGCTTTGGGCGAGCGGGCGGCCTGCCCTTCATCATGAACTCCTTCCATTCGGTGATTGGCGATTCAGACGCAGATGTCGCAAGACGCCTGAAGGAAAAGCACGAGCGGATCGACTACGAGCAGGGACGTCTCAAATTAGCGGATATGCTCGGCGGAGGGCTCGACTTGTCCGAATTGCCACTGGACAAGCCTCTGCCGGAGACGCTGTTGCCTGAGGTCACCAGCATCAACCGGCGGCGCGGCCGCGTGGAAATCTTTCGCCGCTATGCGCGCGAGGGCCTAACTTTGCGGCAACTCATCATTCAGGCGCAGGAAACCGGCCACTGGTCGGTCGCCGGCACGCCCGAGCAGCTTGCCGATGCGATCGAGGAACGCTTTCGGGCTGGAATTCTCGATGTCCTCTCGCTGCACGGCTTCGGCAATTCGGACCAGGAGGATCTGTTGGTGAACGGGCTGCTGCCCGAATTGCGGCGACGGTCGATCATCGACACCGATTATGTCGGAGACGATTTCCGCTCGAATCTGGAGCTTCCGCCCTACATAAGCGCAACTGGCAGCTTGAGCTCGGCCAAGCGCGTCTGATGCAAGGCGCACCATTGGCATCGCAATTCATCCGCAGCCTTGCAGACGGGATCGCGGATGAAGCTTGGCGCGAGTTCGTCTTTTTCGAGAGATACCGTTCACACGGTTGATGAAGCTGCGAAGGCACGCTCAAGATCAGCGATCAGATCCTCGATGTCCTCCAGCCCGATCTGGAGACGGATGAGCGGTCCTTCCACCGGCACTTTCGCGATGCGGCGATCACTTAGATCTACATGCAACGCGAGGCTCTGATATCCACCCCAGGAATAGCCGAGGCCGAACAAGGAGAGTTCATCGAGAAATCTCTGGGCCTTCAGTTTGAAATCTTCCGTTTGATCGGCTGCGAGCACGAAGGAAAAGACGCCGCCGGCCCCCTTGAAGTCACGTTGCCAGAGATCGTGGCCAGGAAAGCTTTCCAAAGCGGGGTTAAGGACACGGACGACATCGCTCCGTCCCTCCAGCCATTTCGCGACAGCGAGGCTGCTCGCTTGATGACGCTCCAACCGAACGCCCATGGTGCGCAGTCCACGAAGAACCTGATAGGCGTCATCAGGCGTGCCGCAAAAGCCAAGCGCTCCATTGGCGCGTTTCAACGCGCGCCAATGCTCGGCATTTGCCGAAATTGTGCCCATCAATACATCGGCATGACCGGCAGGATATTTGGTCGATGCCTGGATCGATACGTCAACGCCTGCGTCGAGAGGCCTGAAGAAAAACGGGGTTGCCCAGGTATTGTCCATGGTGACGACAGCATCGTGCCGATGTGCAACCTCAACGATGGCGGGAATATCCTGTATCTCGAAGGTGTTCGACCCGGGCGCCTCCGTATGAACCAGCTTCGTATTTGACTTGAATAAGGTCTCGATGTCATGGCCGATCATGGGGTCGTAGTACTGAACATCGACGCCGAACCGGGAAAGCATGGTGTCGCAAAACTGCCTGACATTGCCATAGACGGAATCAACAATCAGCGCGTGGTCTCCGGGAGACAGATAGGCCAACAGCGCGGTTGTAACGGCGGCGAGCCCGGACGGGACGAGGACCGTACCGGCCGCCCCTTCAAGTTCATTGATCGCATCGCATAGCGCGTCGGTCGTCGGCGTGCCTCGCGTCGCATAGGTGTATTTCTGCCCGTTACGATCCATCGTCTGCGCATCCGGAAACAGAACCGTCGATGCATGGACCTTCGGCGGATTGACGAAGCCATAATAGTCGAAGGGATCATAGCCTGCGCGCACCAGCGCGGTATTCGGGCCCAGCGGATCAGCTGGGCCATTGTTCCTGGTCATTGTGGCTGCTCCGTTGAGGTCGATAAATAGCGTTCACCGGTATCGGGCAGAATGGCTACGATGAGCTTGCCGGCATTCTCGGGTCGCCGGGCCAGCGGCGTATTGCCGATCAGCTTCGTGAAGCTCTGATAGAGTTTCGTCACGCTATACTCCCCCGGATGATTGGCTGGAAATGCCATAGGCAAAGGGTCAGTCAATGTCGAAAGAATATCTATAAATTTACTAGACTAAAGAAATAGCTTTCCGCCGCTGCGGCGTGAATCGGCAAAATGAATTTTTCGCTTTGCTGAGCGCTCGGCATTGAGGCGGAAAGCGACTTCAAGGGTAATGTCGTCATCTGCTATAACGGATGGATCTCTAAAATAACGGAGATATCGGCCGAAGCAACGGAGGCGCCTCTATTCTATTGGAGGAAAGAATATTAAAATATTTTTTTGCATTGAATGGAAAAATTGGTTGGCATAACTCAAACTTCATCAAACGCCAAAACGCAGCTAATTTCGGAGATGACGATGATGAACCCCGCAATGAACATGATGCCCATGATGAACCCCATGATGAGCGGCATGCCGATGATGGGTGGAATGCCCATGATGAACCCGATGATGGGCGGCATGCCGATGATGAATCCAATGATGATGCCCATGATGCAGATGATGATGGGCAAAATGACCTGCAAGATGACGCCCAAGGGCATGGTCTGCGAGATGATGCCGATGGAAGGCATGGACAAGGACATGTTCATGGAATGCTGCAAGCGCATGATGTCCATGATGTCGTCCGGGATGCCTGCCATGATGATGTGCGGCAACATGATGATGTGCTGCATGATGGAAGCAGCCTGATCGAAACGATTTCGGCAGCGAAATTAATCAACGGGCCGCTCTCTTCGGGGCGGTCCGATCTTGGCTGAGACACGATCGCGCGTTCAGCCACTGATTTCGTCGACGTAGGTCGTCACCAAGAACAAGACCGCTTCACTTCCGGTCATATTGCGATAGCTATGAGCAACGTCGGCCTCAAATAGGATCGCATCGCCCTCGCCCAGGATCTGCGGCGCATGACGGCCGGCGACGATCTCGACCGTACCCCGCGAAACGACCAGATTTTCCACAGTTCCCGGACGATGTGCCTCGGCCCTCTCCGTGTGATGCGGGGCTATCCGCAATTCGTAGAATTCGACCTTTCGTTCGCTTTCATAAGGAAACAACGCCCGCGTCTGAAACCGACCTTCCGAAGCGGAAAGGACTTTCGCTTTGGCATGCGTGAGAACCTGGAGAGCCGTCTCGTGGGGCTCGGCAATCAGCGAACCGCAGGAGACATCCAGCGCGGTTGCAATTTTCCAGAGAATAGCGACGGTTGGGCTGCTCTTGCCCGTCTCGATCTGTCCGAGCATTGCCCGGCTGACGCCCGAAATTTTCGCCAATCGATCCAACGAATATCCCCTGCGCGTCCTTAGACGCCGGAGATTTTGGCCCGTCAAGGCGGATATTTCGTCGATCGACTCCACTCTTGAGACCAGAGCGAGCGTTCCGCTCGCCTCAACTACCATAGGCCTGATTGCCAAAGGCCACTACGGGAATGAAACCGACATAGGGAACCCACATGAGGAAAGGCTGAGCCGGCCAAACCATACGGGCCTGCGATACGACAACGGACGATTTTTTCCGGGCATCACGATGGGCCTGGAAATCAATGACATTGGCAGCCTGGGACATACGAACTCCTAGAATTCAACGCTCTAAATCTACTTTTAGAGCCCGCTATTGTGGAGAGAGGCCCATCCAATCTGGAAAAGAGGGGCGAAATGTTTTTCGCCGGACAAGCGTTTGCGACGAAAGGCTTGCCAGGAATCGGTCCTCTGCAGGGCGTTTGGCGGCCCGAATGACTGATCCTAATCATCGCCAAATCTCGGCACGGATGCGATGAGTTCGCGCGTATAGGCATGCTGGGGGCGCTCGAACACGTCTTCGACCGATCCCGTTTCGACGACAGCCCCTTGTTTCATGACGACGATCCGATGGCTGATATGCTGGATCACCCCCAAATCATGCGAAATGAAGATCATCGACAGGCCGAGCCTTGCCTGCAAATCGATCAGCAGATCGAGAACTTGCGCCTGTGTCGTGACATCGAGCGCCGAAACCGGCTCGTCACAAATCAAAAGTTTCGGCATGGCAGCGAGAGCCTGCGCGATCGACACGCGCTGTCGCTGACCACCGGAAAGTGCCATCGGCCTGCGGACAAGCAGATCCGGAGACAGACCGACGAGATCCAACAACCGGACGATTTCTTCGCGGCGCGCCGATCTGCTGAGTTTTTTGTGGAGCAGCAGGGGTTGCTCGATGATGCGCTCGACCGTGAAGCGCGGATTGAAGGAACTGAGCGGATCCTGGCTGATGATCTGCATACCGGCCCGCAAAGGACGGCGTGCGCGCTCAGACAGCGTGCTCCACGGCTGCCCTTCAAACAGCACCTCCCCCGTATCCGGATGCTGAAGTGCCAGCGCGATCCTGCCAAGCGTCGTCTTGCCGGAGCCGGATTCGCCGACCACCCCCAGCGTTTCCCCGCCATCGACATGGAGCGACACATTGCTGACAGCGTGCAGAACACTGCCGTCCGCATGCCTGAAGCTCACCGACACATTGCGGATGTCGATGAGCCGCTCACCCGAACGAATGGCCTCCCTGTGCGGCAAGGGTTTATCCGGGGCGCTGAGACGACGACCACGATTGGCAGCCGTCGGAACGGCAGCCAATAGCTGTCGGGTATAGGCATGCTGCGGATCCGACAGGACGCCGCGCGCCGGGCCGGTCTCCACCAATTGCCCCTTCTGCATCACGGCGACCCTATCCGCGAGCTGGGCGGCAACGGAAAGATCATGCGTGATCAGGAGGATGCCATGGCCGGCAGCCGCCAACTCCCTGAAGATGGCGAGCACTCTTTTCTGAACGCTGACGTCAAGCGCTGTGGTCGGCTCGTCGGCAACGAGCAGCCTCGGCTGACCGGCAAGTGCCGAGGCGATCAATGCTCTTTGCCGTAACCCGCCCGACAATTGATGGGGATATTGCCCTGCCCGCAATTCCGGCTCTGGAACGCCGACACGCGCCAGAAGTTCCGCGACCTGCTGTGACACGAGTGAGCGCGGCGCCAAACGATGCGTGAGGATAGGTTCTGCAATTTCCCGACCGATGGTCCGCAAGGGATCGAGTGATACCAGCGCGTCCTGGAGGATGAAGCCGATTTCCCGCCCTCGCACATGTCGCCAGGCCTTCTCCGACAGATCAAGGAGGTTCAGCGGACGCCCGTCATGGGCGCTCAGCTTCATCGTCTTCGCGGCCACGGTCGCACGTGGACCGGCAAGGCCGACGATCGCTCGCGCGGTCACGGATTTTCCGGATCCGGATTCGCCAACGAGTGCAAGGATCTCACCCGGCGCGATCTGCAGCGACACGTTGCGAACCGCATCCACCCGGCCCTGCGGGGTCGAAAAGCTCACCGTCAACCCTTTGACGTCAAGCAGCGGCGCCGGCTCGGAACCAGCCGACAGAAAGTTTCGCAGACCGGCCTGCATGTTCATCGCAGATCTCCCGTTGCAAGCAGGGTCTGCAACCGGCGGCCAAGCAGCGTGATCGAAATGACGGAAAGCGCGACCACCGTTGCCGGCAGCAGACTGGTCCAGGGTGCTATATCGAGAAAATTGCGGCCATTGGCGAGGAGCGCGCCCCATTCCGCCGCCGGCGGAACCACGCCGAGGCCGAGAAAGCTCAGCGCCGAAGCCGACAGCACGGAACTCCCCACGCCGATGGTCGCAAGGATGAGAAGTGGTCGGATGGCGTTGGGTACGATATGCCGCCTGATGATGGTCCAGGGATGTTCGCCAAGTGCCACGGCATGCTCGACATAGCCCGACAGCTTAATCTGCAGTACCTGCGAACGGATCAGTCTGGCATAGCTGGCAATGCTGGCGAGCCCGACCGCCAATAATGTATTGGCAGGCCCACGCCCGAGAACCGCGATCACCAGCAGCGCAAGCAGCATCTCCGGAAATGCGAGCAGGATATCGATAATGCGCAACAGAAGCCTGCCGATCGGCCTCGGAGCCAGCGCGGCCGCCGTGCCCAGCACAATCCCGCCGATGCTTGCGATCAGGGTCGCGCCGATACTGATCGTCAGAGATTGCGAGGTTCCGTATACCACCCGCGAAAACAGATCGCGGCCCAGCTCATCCGTTCCAAACCAGTGCGCGGCATCCGGCGGCAGCAAGATCGCATTCGGATCGACCGCCTCGGGATCGAAAGAGGAAAGCCATTGCGGCATCCAGACCGCTACGCCAAGCACGACCACAAAGGCGAAGGGAATAAATAGACCGAAAGACAGCCAGATCGGGCGTTTGCGTGTTGCGCGCTCCTGCCCGCCAGCAGCCAGAACGACATTGCTCAAAGGCCCGTCCTCCGTAAACGTGGATCGATCAAAAGGTAGAAGGCATCGACCAGAAGATTGACGATGACGAAGACAAGCGCGGACAGCATCACCAGGCCAAGGATCAACGGCATGTCCCGATTCTTGATCGCTTGAAGCGTGATCTGCCCAATTCCCGAACGGCCGAATACCGTTTCGGTCAGGATCGAGCCGCCGAGGGTGCCGGCGAGCAGAGTGCCGGTAAGGGTCGATGCCGCCAGCGCGGCGTGCCGCAAACCATGCCTCACACGTAAGACCGTCTCGCCGACGCCGCGCGTTCTCACGGTCAGCGAAAACGGCTGCGACAATGCCTCTTCCAATCCGTCTCGCAACACCTGGCTTAAAAGAGCGGCCAAGGGCAGGCTCAGTGCAATGGCTGGAAGCACCAACGCGGATGGCCCGTCATTGCCGGTCACCGGAAACCATTCCAGATTAAAGCTGAAGATCGTCAGCAGGACGATCCCGATCCAGTAGACGGGCGTACTCAACAGGATCAGCTCTACTCCCGAGGACAGCAGCGTCAGGCTCCTGCGGCGGGCCGCCGTCGTAAGGGCAACGCTGATCGCCAGAAAAAGAGCGAGAGCGACAGCACTGCCGGCAAGCTGCAATGTCGGTCCGGCCGCCTCATAGATTACCTCGGAAACGGGCTGGCGATACTGATAGCTTTGCCCGAAATCGCCGATCAAAGCCTTGCCGACATAATGCGCGTATTGCAGCGCGAGCGGCTGATCCAGACCATATTGATGCACCAATGCGGCGCGCTCGGCCTCGTCGACGACATTTTCGCCGCCGGCCAATATCGCCACAGGATCGCCCGGTATGAGCTTGACGGTAATGAACGTAATCGTTGCCGCGCCCCAAAGCACGGCAACGATTACGCCGATCCGCCGAACGGCGATCCGCGAGACCTTACTGATCCAGCCAGGCATCATAGAAATTCGGCTTCGCGTTGGTGGCCCAGGAAATGCCGAGAAGCTTCTTGGAGGCGCCGAGTTGATAGGCCGCTACAAAAAGTGGCACGGCATAAGCCTGATCGATCACTTCTTTCTGCACTTCGGCATAAAGCTTTTTGCGTTCGGCATCCGATGCGCCCACCGCCTTCGTCAGCTTTTCATCGAGGCTTTTGACACGAGACACATTCGAACCGGCTGGTGGAATGTAGGCCGAATGGAATACCGTGCGCAGGATATCGGGCTCCGCACGCACATAGTAGAACGAGGTCAGATCGTAATCATTGGCATTGGTGCGCGCGGTCAAGCCGCCGGAATCGACTGGATCGAGCTGAAGATCGAAGCCCGCCTGCCGCACCTGATATTGAACGGCCTGCGCCAAGGTCACTTCCGTCGCGGCGAGCGAGGTGCTGTCGTAGACATAATGCAGGGTCAGCCGGCCGCCGTCCTTTTTGCGGACACCATCGGCGTCCTTCTGCGACCAGCCCGCCTCGTCAAGCAACCGATTGGCCTTTGCCAGATCGAAGCCCCATAAGCTGGAAATATCGTGGTCATAATAGAGCGTCGAAGGACCGAGGATATTGTCGGCCGGCTTCAAGGTTCCGAAGAAGGCAGCCTTGACCGCGGCAGGCCCATTGACCGCGCTCTGGAAAGCCTGACGTACCTTCAAGTCTTGAAACGGGCCTTTCGAGGTATTCAGGAAATAGGAGCTGTTGACGCCGGGGTTTTCCCGCGTCACTACCTGCAGCTTGCCGTTACCTTGAACGGAGCGATAATTTGCGGGCGGCACCGCGTCGATCGCCTGCAGCTGGCCGCTTGCCAGCGCACCGAGGCGCACGGAGGCCTCCGGCAGGTATTTGAAAACGATCTGATCGAAATGAGCCGGCCCCTTATGCGCGGCATAGCCGGGCCCCCAATTGTAATCCGCACGGCGACTAAGCTTGCTGCCACTGCCCTTGGTGAAGTTGTCCAGCACGTAGGGACCCGATCCGATCACCGTATTCGTCGTGCTCTGGGCTTTCTGAAGGTAGGTCGGCGACTGGATGCCAAGATAGGGAAGGCTTAACCCCTGCAACAGGGGAGCGAAGGACTGACGGTAGCGGATAATGACCGTACGAGCGTCGGGAGCCTCGATCTTGTCGATCGGCCCAAGCAATGACTTGGCATAACTGGAAGTCGTTTTCGGATCGAGAATGCGGTCGAAATTATACTTGACCGCTGCCGCGTCGAACGGCGTGCCGTCGCTGAAGGTTACACCTTGACGCAGATGGAACGTATAGACGGTGTTGTCGCCGTTGATGTCCCAGCTTTCTGCAAGCCACGGCGTGAATTTGTTGTCTTCAGCCTGCCCGACAAGCGAGTCGACAATATTGCGGGTAATCAGTGCCGTAATCGAATTGCCGGTGATGGAAGGATCAATGATCGACGCATCGGTCCCCAATCCCACATTGAGAACACCGCCATCGACCGGCTTTGTCGCGTCCGATGCCGCATTCGCCGCGGTACCGATCATCGCCAAAAGTGAAAATGCAAGGGCGATGCCGCTCTTAGCTCGCTTCGTACCATTCACGCTCGAATATCTTTCGTTCATATCCCGTCCCTAATATTGGTCGCTGCCGCTCTCATCATCCGCTCGGAAGGAGAACAGAGATCGCGCGGCGTGAACGGGATCATAATTGTCTATAAAATTAATAGACTAAAGGTATCCTGATGCGTTTGTGAATGCCGAAACAGAAATCCGTTTCAATATACGCAGGCATGCCGGCAGCGCTGCCGACAAGGTCTTCTGAACTGATTTTCTCGAGGTCCCCGATATTGTTTCTTCAAGGACGATCCAAAGGCGGTGCCTACCCATAACTATTGGCAGGCGCAACCTATGTAGTCTGCTGCTGTTTGGGTCGCCAGCGCAGCAGATAAGCCTCCAGCGCGGAGGCAAGTCGATTGAGGGTGAAGCCGACTAGGCCCAATATCAGGACGCCTACCATTACCAGGGCCATGTCGAACCGTTCACGGCCGGCAATCACCAGACCGCCGATACCCGGACCGACGGCTAGGAAATATTCTGCTCCCACGGTCGCGAGCCAGGCGTAGATCAAGCCCAGATGGACCCCGGTCGCGATAGACGGCATTGCCGAGGGAATATAGATCCGCAGTGCCTTCTGGCGCACATTGAACTTCAGCGCGCGGCCGACCTCTAGCAGTTCGGCCGGCGCCTCGCGCATGCCGTCATAAGTGTTGAGAACGATGGGAATGAAAGCGGCAAGCGCGACGAAGACGATCTTCGCCTGTTCGCCAAAGCCGAACCAGACCGAGATCAGCGGTATCCAGGCCAGAAGGGAGATCTGCTTCAGCCCGTTGAAGGTCGGCATGATCAGCCGATCGGCAATGCGCGAGAGCGCCAATAGGCTGGCGAAACCGACGCCCAACACGCATCCGATAAGAAAGCCGGCAATATTACGCATAAGGCTGAAGCCAAGCTCACCGATCAGATCATTGTCGATCAGCTCGCGTTTGGCCGTCGCTACCACGTCTTCCAACGGCGGCAGAAAGCGCGCATCCGCCAAACCGACCCGGCTTGAGACTTCCCAAGCGACAAGGAGAAGAAGCGGCAGCGTGATCCCACGTCGGAAACGTACGAGACGGCTAGTCTGCACCATAGTCAAAGCTCCTGCCGCTTCCAGCGCTGAATGAGGAGCTCGGTGCGGTCCAGCCCCTTGTCCATGACGAAGCCGACCAGACCGACGGCAATCATTGCAACAATGACGGTATCGAGCCAGAACATTTGCCGCCCCCATACCAGCAGATAGCCAAGCCCCTCAGAAGAGGCCAGCAGCTCCACGCCGACAAGCGATGTCCATGAATGGGTGAGACCATAGCGAATGCCGGTGAATATGGAGGGAACGGCTGCTGGCAGCACGATCAATCGCAGGGTCTGCCAGCGGCTGAAACGCAATGCCCGACCGACCTCGAGATATTTCGGCGAAACGCCGCGGATCCCGGCGAGCGTGTTCATTGTCATCGGCACGATGGCGCCCTTGGCAATGATGATGATCTTCAAGGTTTCCTCGATGCCGACAAGCAGCATCAAAAGCGGAATCCATCCGAGCGTCGGGATCTGTGCGAAGGCGAGGAAGAGCGGCTTCACATAGTCCTCGACCCTTTCGGAAAGCCCCATGGCTATGCCGAGCAACAGGCCAAGCCCGGCGCCGATGGTAAAGCCGATGACCACACGGCCGAGACTGACGCCGGTGTGATAGAGAAGCTCGCCGCTTAGGATCATGTCGCGGCCGGTTTGGTAGACATAGGCTGGCGGTGGCAGAATCTGCTCCGGCAACCAGCCTCTGATGGAAGCAACCCACCAGAGACCGAGCAAACCGAGCGGAGAGATCAGGCCGGTCAGGAAAAGGACAAGGCGCTGGAGCCTTGCTAACGATAGCGGCAAGCCGGCCCGACCGGTAGTCTCGACAACAGCGCTCACGCCAATCTCCTAGTCTTGATCGCGTCTACGATCAGGAGGCAACCGGCTTTCCATCAGCACCATAGGGCTGCCAGAACTTCGTGAACCCGAGCTTTTCCAGCGCATTGTTGAGATATTTCGGCTCAAACCAGCCATTGAGATCGACGTCGCGGCGGATCAGGCCATATTCCTTGCTCTTGACCGCCTGCTCCCTGTACTGGGACGTGAGCAGGTCATCGATCAGCGGCGAGTTGCGATAGGCCAGGGTATCGTTGCGGAAAAACTCCTCCAGGATCGGAACAGGCGTGCCGGACTTGTGCCAGAGTTCAAAGAGTGCCGCACGATTCTGTTCCTCCGACGACCATTGCGCTGCCTTGACAAAGGCATCGACAACACGCTGCGTGATCTCCGGATGAGCCTCGATGAAAGCCTCGCGGCCGATGATCCCGGCATTGCGGCCGAAGCGTGGATCGTCGCCTTTGGTCGTATAAATGATATCGGCGCTATCTTTGGCTGCCAGATTGATGAGCTGCGTGTCGCCGAAGGCTGCGTCGATATCTTTGCTGCTCAGGGCGGCAACCGTTCCGGCCGTATCGAGATTGATGACCTGAATGTCCCGTTCCGTCAGCCCATGCGCTTGCAGCACCTTGATGGCGGCAAGATGCCCGTTGGTTCCGCGCTGCAGGGCAATCTTGCGTCCCTTCAGATCCTCGATCGTCTTGATGCCGGAGCCCTTGGCGGCCGCCAGATAAAGCGGCTTGCGCGCGCCGCTTGCCAGCAGGAACTTCGTCTTCAGGCCGGTTGCCCGCCCGATCAGCGCTGGAAGATCGCCCTGATAGGCAAAGTCGAGCTGGTCGTTGGCGAAACCCTCGTTAACCGCCGGCCCCGCACCCTTGAAGAAAGTCCATTCGATCTTGACGTTCGGATCGTTGGCGAATTCCTTTTCCAGAAATTCGCCGGCGCGCGCCGTCGCAGCCGAGGTTCCCTCAGCATAGGGTTTGTTGTCGACGCCGATCGCGGCGTAGCCAACATAAATGACGAGGGAATCCTGCGCCTGGGCGGCGGCCGAAAGCAGGGTCAAGGCGACTGCCGCCCCGGCGACCAAACGCGAAATAATGGACAGTTTCATCTGTTGCTCCGTGATTATTCTGCTGCGACGAACGCAGGCCGGTTTTCAACCGCCGGACTTGTGATGCTCGATGGCGGGCGAGGCGTTGACGTCGTGGCGTTGAGGCTCTCAAGAACCCGATTGCGGATTTCGACCAGCCTGGGAGAGGTGCGATCGCGTGGACGCGCCAAATCCACTGGAACGATGTCACGGATGCGACCTGGGCGAGGTGACATGACGACGACGCGATCGCCGAGATAGACGGCTTCCTCGACGTCATGCGTCACCAGAACCATGGTGATGCGTTCCTTCGCCCATATCGTCTGCAACTCGTCCTGCAGCCTTGCCTTGGTGATGGCGTCGAGCGCGCCGAAGGGTTCATCGAGAAAGAGTACGTTGGGGCGATTGACCAGGCCGCGCGCAATACCGGCACGTTGAGCCATCCCTCCCGAAAGCTGGTGCGGATAGGCATCAGCGAAGCCCGAAAGACCGACGAGTTCGAGATGCAATTCGACCAGCTTCTTTTTATCCGCCTTAGGTAGGCTGGAATTTTCCAGACCAAGCGCGATATTGCGAGCGACCGTCAGCCAGGGGAAAAGCCTTGGCTCCTGAAAGACGATGCCTCGCTCGAGGCTTGGCTCCCTGACAGGTCGCCCTGCGTGACCAACGAATCCCGATGTCGGAAGATCAAGGCCGGCACCGAGGCGCAAAAGCGTCGACTTTCCGCAACCGCTCGCTCCGACGATGGTCACAAACTCGCCCTCGGCAATATCAAGACTGACATCATCGAGAGCGGTCAAAGTCTCGCCGTTCACCTTAAATTGGCGGGTGACATGGCTGATCTGAACATGCAGGGAATTACCCATGGCTTTGCTACTCCGCAGCAACCGCGTGCCGCGCTGGATGAAGGGGCACTTTCAATCCGAGGTTTTCGCGCAGTGTCGAACCTTCGTAATCGTTACGGAAGAGGCCGCGACGCCGCAGCTCCGGCAGCACATGTTCGACGAAATCGTAAAGGCCGGTCGGCAGCTGTGGCGGCATGACGTTGAAGCCATCGGCAGCCTCCCTCCTGAACCATTCTTCCATCTGATCGGCGATGTCGATCGGCGTTCCCACGATCTGCCAATGACCACGCGCACCGGCGATGCGGAGATAAAGTTCCCGGATCGTCAGGTTTTCGCGCCTGGCAAGATCGAGCAGCAGTTTCTGACGGCTTTTACTGCCATTGGTTTCCGGTAGATCCGGAATAGGTCCGTCCAGCGGATATTGCGACAGGTCGACGCCACCAGACATGCCATTCAGCATGGAAAGGCCGACCACCGGATGAACGAGATCCTGAAGTTCGGCAAATTTCCGCTGCGCCTCCTCCCGCGTCCGGCCGACGACTGGGAAAATGCCGGGCATGATCTTGAGGTCATCATGATCACGCCCGTATTTGGCAAGACGGCCTTTGAGATCGGCATAGAATGCGCGGGCATCCTCAATCGTCTGATGCGCGGTGAAAACGACCTCGGCCGTTCGAGCGGCGAGCTCCCGCCCCGGCTCGGACGAACCCGCCTGGACCAGAACCGGGTGGCCCTGCGGAGCGCGCGCCACGTTCAGCGGACCACGAACCTTGAAGTGTTTTCCCTTGTGATTGAGGATGTGCTGCTTTTGCGGATCATAATAGATGCCGCTTTGCTTGTTGCGGGGAAAAGCGTCCTCCTCCCAAGTGTCCCAAAGGCCGAGAACGACATCGGCAAATTCTTCGGCTCGTTCGTAGCGTTCGGCATGGGCATAATGTTCGTCCCTGCCGAAATTATGCGCTTCATGATCGCTGGAGGACGTGACAAGGTTCCAACCGGCGCGGCCGCCGCTGATATGGTCGAGGGAGGCGAATTTGCGGGCAATGTGATAGGGCTCGTTGAAGGAGGTCGAGGCGGTCGCCACGAAGCCGATATTCTTCGTCACCGCCGCCAGCGCCGAGAGCAACGTGATCGGCTCGAATTGCGCGACATAGCGCTGGGCCGTGCGATGTAGCGCCTCCGTATCGTCGCCACGCGTACCGGCGCCGTCCGCCAGGAAGATGAGATCGAATTTCGCCGCCTCGGCGATTTGTGCAAGTCCGACATAATGGGCAAAATTGGAGCCTGCATCGGCCTGCGTCAGAGGATGCCGCCAGGCGGCAATATGATGGCCGGTCGGGTAGAGAAAAGCCCCAAGCTTCAATTGCCGTCGTATACCCGCCATTGTCTTCTCCGCCATCGCTGCCGGAACAAGGCTAATCATTAAAGACAGTAATCTATAGAAATTATATTCTATTTACCGCCGCCACTTCGGATTTGTTCGTCACGCGACATGCCAAACCGGCGGAGATCGTTTCGCGGCAACTGCTCGTAACGGCTGGAAATTGCGGTCGCCTAAGTTTTTCCGATAAGCGAGGGAAAGAATTTCTTCCCACCGGATCAAATAGATATTGCTGGACTTGGGTCTGCAATCACCGAACCCTTCATGCCTCAAAGCGGCGATGCGCCGTTCAAGTCCATGGTCGTGGAGCAGACATGTCTTTCCCATCAGACACATCCGATCCCCTTGTCGCAAAAGCCGTCGAGCTCCGGCGGGCATTCGACCGGGACGCAGTCGAGCGCGACAAATTGGGTGGCAGGCCGACCGAACAGATCCGCCTCCTGAAGGAGAGTGGATTGCCTTCGGCGCAGATCCCGACCCGATATGGCGGTCGCGGTGCTTCCTGGCTCTCCATCTTGCGGATCGTGCGCGAATTCGCGCGTACCGACGGCTCGCTCGCACATCTTTTCGGCTACCACCACCTCCCCTTGAACCTCGTGCTTTTTCGGGGCTCCGACGTGCAGCGGGAGCGCCTGCTCAGGGCATCTGCCGCCGGCAATTTCGTCTGGGGCAATTCGGGCAACGCTATGTCGAAAACCTCGTCTGGAAGGCGGATCGACCGCGGCTGGCTGGTCAACGGCAAGCGCCCGTTTTCCTCCGGCTCGCACATATCAGACTATATTCAAATCTCTTTCGAGAATGCCGAAGGCGAGCGCCTGACCGCGGCCGTCCCAGCCGATCGCCAGGGTATCGTCATAGAGGATGATTGGGACGGCATAGGACAGCGCCAGACCGGCAGCGGCACAGTCAGCTTTCACGATCTCGAAATCGCCGACGACGAGCTTATCAGTTCCCCGGCAGTTCCACTCACCCCCTACACCTCCCTGACCTCCTTGTTGCAGCAAAGCGTGCTGCTCAACGTTTTCGTCGGCAGCGCACAGGGTGCGTTGGAGGAAGGCCGGGCTTATACGAAGACTTCCTCGCGACCATGGATCTATTCCGGCGTCGACAAGCATACCGACGATCCCTGGATCAAGCGGCAATATGGCGATCTCTATATCCGCACACTGGCGGCTACTGAGCTTGCCGACAAGGCGGCACTGAGCCTCGATAGAGCCTTCAACCAAGGACCCGGCCTAACGCATGAAGATCGTGGCGCGGTTGCCATCGATATCGCCACGGCAAACCTCTATGCGGGTGAGGTGGGGCTTTCCGTTTCCAGCGAAATCTTCGAGGTCATGGGCGCGCGATCGGCAACGACGGCAAACGGTTTCGATCGCTTCTGGCGCAACGTGCGAACCCATACGCTGCATAATCCCGCCGAATACAAGAAACGCACGCTCGGCACATGGCTGTTGACGGGTGAATTCCCCGTTCCGGCGATGTATCGCTGAAAGGACATTCCATGGCTAGACGCAAGGATCAGATCAAGCTCGGCGCCTTCCTGCTTTTCACCGGCCACCATGTCGCCGCCTGGCGGCATCCGGAAGCATCCGTGGGTACCGAGTTCGAGAACTATCTCGAGCTCGCCAAACTCGCCGAAGCCGCCAAGTTCGACACTATCTTCTTCGCCGACGGTGTTGCCGCTCGTCTGAAGGACCTGGATGCGGCAAGCCGGAAGGCGCATAGCGGCATCTATCCGTTCGAACCGATCACGCTACTCTCGGCCCTTGCCAGCGTCACCCGCAATATCGGCCTGATCGCCACCGCCTCGACAAGCTTTTCCGATCCCTTCAACCTCGCGCGCCAGTTCGGCTCGCTCGACCGCCTAAGCGGCGGCCGCGCCGGCTGGAACCTGGTGACCTCTTCCGATCCGGACGCCGCCTTCAACTTCGGCCATGACGCGCAGGTCCTGCATGCCGACCGCTACGACCGTGCGGAAGAATTCGCCGATGTCGTGCTCGGCCTCTGGGACAGCTGGGAGGACGATGCGTTCATCCGCGATCGCGAGAGCGGTCGCTATTTCGATCCCGAAAAACTGCATCGACTCGACCATAAGGGGCGTCACTTCAAGGTGCGCGGGCCGCTGAACATTCCGCGCTCGCCGCAGGGGCGCCCAGTTGTCGTGCAGGCCGGAGCCTCCGAGCCTGGCAAGGAATTGGCTGCGCGCACTGCCGAGGCGATCTTCGCCGCACAGATCACGCTTGACGAGGCAAAAGCCTTCTATGCCGACGTCAAGGGCCGGCTTGGCAAATATGGCCGTTCGCCCGACGACTTGAAGATTCTGCCGGGAATCTTTCCGGTCGTCGGGCGAAGCGAGGCGGAAGCCCAAGACAAATTCCAGGCCCTGCAGAAGCTCATCCAGCCGGAAGTCGGTCTTAACCTGCTCTCGCAATTGACCGGCGTCGACTTAAGTTCCTATCCGCTTGACGGTCCCGTGCCGTCCGAGCCGCCGGTCACCAATGCCGGCAAGAGCCGCCAGGAGCTGGTGCTCGATCTCGCGCGCCGCGAAAACCTGACTATCCGCCAACTCTATCTGCGCATCGCCGGCGCACGCGGCCATTGGCAGGTTGTTGGGACGCCCACACAGATCGCCGATGTCATGGAAGAACGCTTCGAAAACTACGGCGCCGACGGCTTCAACATCATGGCGCCGATCATGCCTGGTGGCCTTGCCGATTTCATCACGCTTGTCGTGCCGGAGCTGCGTCGTCGCGGCCTGTTCCGCAGCGAATATGAAGGCACGACGCTTCGCGAAAATCTCGGGCTCAAGCGTCCGGCCAATCGTTTTTCCGCAGGCAATGCGGTCGCAGCAGAATAGGAGAAGACCAAATGACGCGTGACAAACTGTTCCTCATTTCACCCGGTTTTGCCGATCCGAAACATCCAGGCGTCAGCTTCGTCTGCCCCTATTGCAACGCGATCGAGGGACTGCTCGCCTCATTCCCGGATCTTGCCTCGGCGATCGATGTCGAAAGAGTTGCGTTCCTGCGGCCGCGGCAAAAGGTGATCGATGTTGCCGGTGAGGAGAACCAGTCGCTGCCGCTCCTCATTCTCGCGGAGAACCCGCCTGATGACGCCGGCGATTGGAACGGAACGCGCTTCATCAATTCGACCGATCGCATCCTCGAGCTGCTTGCCGCACGGCACGGCTTTCCGCGCCTACATTAGGGACGAGGCCGTCATGACGATAAAACCCGATGGCTTCGAGCCGCCCCATCCACCACCCTCCCTTTTCGAGGCGGATCAATCGAATCCCCATCTCGCCAAAGCCGTCGAGCTTCGGGATATATTTGCCCTCGATGCCATCGAGAGGGATCAATCCGGTGGCAGGCCCGCTGAGCAGATCAGGCTCCTGAAGGAGAGCGGCCTCGTCAATCTGGTCATCCCGAAGGAATTCGGCGGTACCGGCGAACCCTATTCCACCGCCATGCGCATCGTGCGCGAATTCGCCAAGGTGGATGGCTCGCTCGGCCACCTCTATGGCTATCATTTCAGCCCGCTGCAAAATGCCGTTACCACGCTCCACGATAAGCGATCGCAAGATATCCTGCGCCGCTCGGCCTCAGGACGCTGGTTCTGGGGCAATACGACAAACAGCTTTTCCAAAAGCCTCTTCGGACGGCAGGGGGCCGGGAAGGTCATTCTCAACGGCTTCAGGCCGTTCGCCTCCGGCTCGCATGTCGCCGACTATCTGATGGTCGCCTGGGAAGACGAGGAAACCAACAAGCGGAGCTTTGCCTATATACCGGCTGACCGCAAAGGCATCACCATCACCGACGATTGGGATGGGATCGGCCAGCGGCAGACCGGGAGCGGCCGTGTCCTCTACGAGGATGTCGAGATCAGCGACGACGAAATATTGCCAGAGCGCCCGAAGGATCCGATCGCTCTATTGGCACCGTTGCAGCAGCAAAGCGTATTGCTCAATGTCTTTGTCGGCTCCGCACAGGGAGCGCTGGCCGCAGCCCGGGATTATACGGTCACGAAATCGCGCCCGTGGATCTATTCCGGCGTCGAACGGCATTCCGACGATCCGTGGATCAAGAGACAGTATGGCGAGTTATGGATCAAGGTACAGGCGGCAACGGCGCTTGCCGACCGGGCGCTCTCGGCAGTCGATGCCGTCTATGCGAAAGGGCACGATTTGACGGCAGAGGAGCGCGGTGAAGCGGCGATCGCGGTCGCCTCCGCCAATGTGCTTGCCGGCAGGGTCGCCCTTGAGGTGACGAGCGAGATTTTCGAGGTCATGGGTGCACGGTCCGCCGTCAGGCCGCTGGGGTTCGACCGCTTCTGGCGCAATGTGCGCATCCACACGCTGCACAATCCCGCTGAATACAAGACCCGCAATGTCGGAACATGGTTTCTGGATGGCGAATTTCCGGAACCGGGGATATTCCAGTGAGCAGGAAACGCGAGCTTCATCTCAATATCAACATCCTGCATTCCGGTTTTTCGCCGGCTGCCTGGCGCATGCAGGGAAGCGATCCGCGCGCATCCTTCGATATCAATCACTATATCAATGTCGCCCGCATCGCCGAGCGCGGCGCCTTCGACGCGATCTTCCTTGCCGATCAGGCAGCCATTTCCGATCGCGTCGATTTCCGCCCGCTGACGTCTCTGGAGCCGACCATCGTGCTGGCCTCGGTTGCGGCCCATACCGAGCATATCGGCCTGATCGCGACAGCCTCCACCACCTATAACGAGCCCTATAATATCGCCCGTCGCTTCGCGACGCTCGACCATGCGAGCGGCGGTCGCGTCGGCTGGAACATCGTCACCAGCGCCGATCTCTCCCAAAGCCGGAATTTCGGCCTGGAAAAGCCGGTCGCGCATCAGAGCCGCTATGAACGCGCGGAGGAATTTGCATCGGTCGTCAAGGCCCTTTGGGACAGCTGGGAGGAGGATGCTTTCATCGGCGATGTCGAAAGCGGTCGGTTCGTCGACACCAGCAAGGTCCATGCCATCGCCCATCGTGGTAAGCATTTCTCCGTTCACGGTCCGCACAACGTGCCGCGTCCGCCGCAGGGACATCCCGTCATCGTGCAGGCCGGTGGCTCGGATGATGGGCGGGAGCTAGCAGCCCGGCACGCCGAGGCGGTATTCTCAGCATCGCAATCCCTGGAGGAATCGCTCGATTATGCGCGCGACCTCCGAACGAGAGCCGCTCGCTACGGCCGCGCGCCGGACAGCCTTCTGGTGCTCGCAGGCCTTGCGACGATCATCGGCAGCACCAAGGCGGAGGCCAGGCGGCGGCAAGAGGAGCTGCGCGAACTCATTCCGCTGGAATACAGCCTTGCGCGCTTGTCCGGCGTCCTGCAGGTCGATCCAGGCAGGCTAAAGCTCGATGAGCCCCTGCCCGACGATATTCCATTGCCCAAAGATGGCGGTCACACCTTCTTTCGGGCGACGCTGGCTCTTGCACAACGCGAGCAGCTGACGGTGCGTGGCCTTATCCGCGCTTTGAACGGCGGGACCGGACACCGCACCATCGTTGGCACGCCCGAGGCGATTGCTGATGATATCGAAACATGGTTCGTGGCAGGGGCTGCCGATGGCTTCAACCTGATGCCCGATGTGCTGCCGCATGGCCTGGAGGTCTTCGTGGACGAGGTGGTGCCCATCCTGCGCCGCCGCAGCCTGTTCCGGCGGGACTATACGGGCCGGACTCTGCGTGATCATCTAGGCCTTTCCCGGCCAGCCAATCCCTATGCAATTGCCGCCGAATGAAGGAGAAACAGCATGACATCAGCAACGACGGCGAAACTTCCCGACGATGATCGGCTCGCCTCTCTTGTCGGCGAGCGTTATCGCAATAGTCAGCATATCGGCGCGGACTGGAATGAGACGATCGAGACACTCCTCTCCCATCGGACGGTTCGCGACTATCTACCAAAAGCGGTCCCGGACGATATACTCCACCTTGCGATCGCAGCGGCGCAGTCGGCCCCAAGCTCATCCAATCTGCAGGCCTGGAGCGTCGTTGCCGTCAGGGACGATACGCGCAAGGAAAAGCTGAACGCCGTTGCCGGAACACAGAGGCAGATCACACAGGCGCCGCTACTGCTGATCTGGCTTGCGGATCTTTCGAGGCCACGCCGCATCGCGGCCGACCAGGGTTCAGCCGCCGATGGACTGGACTATGTCGAGAGTTTCCTGCTCGGTGTCATCGACGCTGCCCTCGCCGCACAAAATGCCGTCGTGTCCCTGGAATCGCAGGGCCTCGGCACCTGTTATATCGGCGCCATCCGCAACGATCCCGAAACCGTCGCACGCGAACTGGAATTGCCGGAGGGCGTGTTTCCTGTGTTCGGGCTAACGGTTGGCTATCCCGATCCGGCAACACCGGCCGCCGTCAAACCGCGGCTGCCGCAGACGACGGTGCTGCACCATGAACGCTACGATCATCGCCGACGGTCGGATGATCTACGTCATTACAATACAGTCCTGCAGGACTTTCAGACCGAGCAGCGTATGCCGCGCATCGACTGGACAGTGCAGGTGAAGAACAGGATCGGCACGGTCGAAGCCTTGAAGGGGCGACATCTGCTCGGCGTTGCCGCGCGCCGTCTTGGCTTCAGGCTGAAGTGATCGATATTACTCGGCGGCGGCGACATCGAATTTGTGCAATGAGTTCCGCAACAGGATATCGCCGATCGTCCGCAGGGCCTTGACCTCGGCCTGAAGCCAGTTGCGGAACAGCTCGACGCGCATTAGGCGCTCCTTGGCGGGCGTCGTTACGAAGAAGTAGGAAAAGCTTACCGGCTGAGGGCTGCCGAACGGGCTGACAAGGCGTCCCGCCTTCAGCTCGGCTTCGGCAAGACGGACCTTTCCGAGACCAAGCCCCTGCCCCGCCAGTGCGGCGTCGATGACGAGAGAGGACTGGCTGAGACGGAAGCCGCCATTCGGCAGACGTAGGACCAGCCCCTCCGCGCGGAGCCAGGCGTTCCAGTCGGGGCAGGAATGGTCGTGCTCGGCCCCATCCTCATGCAAAAACGGCACGCCTTCGATCGCCTGCGGGCCATTCCAGAGCCAATGGCGTTCGGCGAATTCCGGGCTGCAGATCGGCACCACGGCTTCGGAGAACAGATGCTCGACGACCAGGCCGGGATAACCGCCGCTTCCATAACGAATGGCACAATCGGTGTCGCCTGCATTCAGATCGGTCAATTGCGTGGAGGCATCGAGGAGGATCTGCAAGCCGGGCGCTGCCTGGCGTAAAGCGTCCAATCTCGGGATCAGCCATTTGCTGGCAAAGGACGGCGCCACGGATACGCGGATAGGAAGATCGTGATCGCTGGCAACGAATTGCGTCATCGTCGCCAGCACCGCGTCGAAGGCATTCGTCAGGCCGGGAACAAGCGCGAGACCGGCGGCAGTCAATTGCAACTGCCCACGGACCCTGTGAAAAAGCGCCTGTCCCAGATAGTCCTCCAAGAGACGAATCTGCTGACCGACGGCGGCCGAGGTCACATGCAATTCCTCCGCAGCGCCAAGAAAGCTCAAATGCCGGGCGGTGGCGACAAAGGCGCGCAGCGAGGTCAGTGGCGGCAAGCGCGCCAATGTCGGCTGGATGGCTTTTTTCCGGGCATGCGCAATCGTGTTCATGGCGCGATTGCAGCACAATACGACCAGCAAAGACGAGAACGCGCTTTGCGTTTACCGGCAAGCGGACGGACATTTTCTTCCATGCCTTGAAGGCATCAGGGAAGCAAAAACTAAAATCGCGAAATAGTCTATATTTTTAATAGACAACCATCGGCGACGGCTTCCAGCGAAATGGGATTTCGCGAAGCTTTTCTTTCTCGGCGGAAGAGAAAAACATTCTTCCGTTTTGCCAGCCCGCGACCTGAAGATGCGACAGTCGCGTGTGGTCCGCAGCCAGTTTGCAGCCCCGCCGCCTATCCGCATAGGGACCGATCTATTTCAGCCGGCAAGGAAACCGAATGACTATCAATCGCCGCCGTTTCAATCAACTGCTTCTGCTCTCCACCGCAGCGACGCTCCTTCCGTCCGTAGGCGCCTATGCAACGGAGGCGACGCCGGCTCGCGGCGGCACGCTTAACTTCATCGTCGAACCCGAGCCGCCGACAATCCTGGCGCTCGCCCATACTGCTGGCGGAACGCAGAAGATCAGTCCGAAGATCACCGAGGGCCTGCTCACTTACGACTTCGGCCTCACGCCGAAACCACAGCTCGCAACCGAATGGTCGATTTCCACCGATGGTCTGACCTATACGTTCAAGCTTAGGCCCAACGTCAAATGGCATGACGGCAAACCGTTCACCTCGGCGGACGTGGCCTATTCGATCGAGCTTTTGAAACAGGTTCATCCACGCGGACGCGGCTCGTTTGCCAACGTCATCGCGGTCGATACGCCTGATGCGCTCACTGCGGTGTTCCGCCTCTCCAAGCCGGCACCCTATCTCTTGAAGGCGCTCTATGCGGCCGAGTCTCCGATCGTGCCTAAACACGTCTATGAGGGCGTCAAGATCGCGGACGTCCCGACCAATCCCAACGGCAGTGCGCCGATCGGCACGGGGCCCTTCATCTTCCGGCAATGGGTGCGCGGCTCGCACATCATTCTCGAGCGCAATCCCGATTACTGGGACGCCGGCAAGCCCTATCTCGACCAAATCGTTGTGCGTTTCGTGCCCGACGGCGCTGCCCGCGCAGCCGGTTTCGAAACCGGCGAATTCGATCTCGGCGGCGACAATCCCATTCCGCTCGCCGATCTCGAGCGCATCAAGGCGCTGCCGAATATCGGCATCGATTCGCGCGGCTACGAGACGAAGGGCGACCAGACGCAGCTCATCCTCAACCTCGACAACGAGTATTTGAAGGATGTCCGCGTCCGCCGTGCGATCGCTCACGCCATCGACCTCAATGTCATCCTCAACACGGTCTGGTATGGTTACGGCCACGTCTCGCCGACGCCGATCAGCACTTTCCTTCCGCAATATCTGGATGCCACGATCAAGCCCTATGCATTCGATCTCAAAGCGGCGGAGCAATTGCTTGACGAAGCCGGTTACAAGCGGAACGGCAGCGGAATCCGGTTTGCGCTTCGCCTGACACACAATTCCTATAATGAAGGCTTCAAGCGCGTTGCCGAATATCTGAAGCAGAACCTTGCGCGAATCGGTATCGATGCAAGGATCGATTCCTACGACTTCTCTACCTACATTCAGAAGGTCTATACCGAGCGCGCCTTCGACCTGACGGCGGAATATCTTGGCAACCAGTTCGATCCGACGCTTGGCGTGCAGCGCATCTACTGGTCGAAGAACTTCAAGCTCGGCTTGCCCTTCTCCAATGCCAGCCACTATCAGAACCCGGAGGTTGATCGCCTGCTGGAGGCGGCGTCGGTCGAGGTCGACGAGGCAAAGCGCAAGCAGGAATTCAATGACTTCCAGAAGATCGTGGCCGACGAGCTGCCCGTCATCAATCTGATCTCGCTCGAAAACGTCACCGTCTTCAACAAGCGTGTCAGGAACCATACGATCGGCGCCGAAGGCGTGCAGTCGAATTTTGCCGATGTCTATATCAAGGAAGGCGAAGGCTGACGCAGCAGGCAACGCAATCTTCTTGAGGGGGCGATGCGGCGCCCCTTCTTTTTGTCGTTTTACGAAGCGGCAAGAGCAAGCGGCGTGAGCTTGCTCAAGATGCGATCCGCCAGCGCGATCGCCTGCGTACGCTGTTCCGTGATCGAGCTCGATTCCCAGGCAACCCCTCGAAGCGGATGGCCGATGGCGCTAATGTTGCGATGAACCCGCCCTTCCTCGGAAATGACATCACCCTCCGGCGTGGCATCGATGCCGAAGCCAGTGCTATGCGGGCGGACTTCGCCGCTTTCGACGAGGCTCCTGACGAAAGGATCGGAAATGTGCCGCCAGTCGTGCAGCTGATGACCGCGGCAATCAATGACGCCGCCGAAGGACTGCCTGTGAGTACCAGAGCGTGCCTTCAAGGTCGCCGCGATCATGGCTCCAGACGGCTTAAGTGCGAGCAATCTCGCGGGCTGATGCCGGAAGCGGCCTTCGGCAATCGCATCGGTGACGGCGCGATAGCTGTCGGGTGCGGCCCTATGAGCCGTCACGTCCCAAAATGCACGCAAATGGCGGGCAAATCGCAACCTCTCCGTATCATCAGCCCTTTGCCATAAAGACAGGATGTAGGGCCGGATCGCCTGCGGCAGCGCCTGCCAATCCCTGGACGCGGCAGCCAGTGCACGGCGTTCGGCCTTGACGAGGGACAATAATGATCGCGCCGTCGTCGGCAATGGCCCTTCGGCAAGAAAATCGCGTTCCAGCTCGGCATTGCGCCGATCCTCGATCAATTGGCCACGCCTGGATATCGCTTGATATCGGCCACGAAAGCCGCGTGCCTCCATGCTGGCGACCGCATCGACCATCGACAGGCTCGACCCGATGAGCAGGATTTCGTGGGCATCGAGAAGACGATCCAGGGCGGCAGCATCCCAAGGAGAGGCTGCGAAAGCGGGATGATCCGCAACGTAAGCTTCTCGCGGATTGAGAGGAGGCTGGAAGACACCAAGAGCCAGGATCACTTCATCCGCCTCTATGCTCTCCCCCGCGCTCGTCGTGATCCGCACTTTATGGGGAGCGGAGACAAGGTTGGTTGCGGAAGCCCTGATGTGACGAAACGTCGACCCGGCGCGAGCCGACGTGATCGCACGGTTCAGTTCGTCGCGGACATAGGTTCCATAGAGATGGCGCGGCGGGAAGCTGCCGACAATATCGGCGGGCGGTGTCCAACCGTATCGTGAGGCATTGTCTGCGAGCCAGCGAACGAGATGATCAGGCTTCTCCGGGTGAAGGGAAAATGTGCTGGCCGGCCCGTTGACCAGATGAACGGCCTCGGTCGTGCTATAGGCGACCCCACGGCCGAGCTCCTCGCGAGGCTCCAGCATCGTGATCGACAGCGGCACTTCCGTCCGGTCGAGCAGCTTTATCGCGGTCAGCGCACCAGCAAAGCCACCGCCGATGATGACGACGGATTGATGGGAATGCGGGTCTATGTACATGGCTCAGAAGACCTTGCCTTCCTCCAGATGCGTCATGGTGCCGTTGATGTAGTAATCGCCCACGACCCGCGCCTTGTGCAGCAGAGGATTATGGTTCAGCACGGTGCGGATGTTGCGCCAATGGCGATCGAGATTGAGATGGCGCGATGTCGCCGACCCGCCGCCGAGCTCGAAGACGTTGGTCGCGGCAGTAAGCGCGAGCTGCGATGCGACGATCTGGGTGCGCGCCGTCGTCAGCGCGCTTTCGACCAAAGCCGTCTCCAAGACCTGCGGATCATCGCCTGCAAAGGCCGTAGCCGTCCGATCGAGCGCGCGGGCACTCTCGCGGATCAGCGTATCGACGGCAAAGGAGTTTGCCGCGATCTCGCCTAATATCTTCTGGACGAAAGGATCGGCATTGGCCGTCTCGGCGGTGCTGTGGGCTGCCGAGCGCGCCTGCCTACGCACGTAATCCGTGCCTTCTGTTAGCGCACCGCGGACCGCGCCCGCCATCGAGGCGGCAAGATGCAGCTGACGTAGCGTGGAGGTGTGCCTGCCGATCAGCGTGTTTAACCCACGCCTCGAGATCTCGTGCGGCAGCACTTCCACGTCGTCGAGCAGGACGCCACCGCTTGCCGTCAGACGCTGACCCATGCCGTCCCAGTCATCGAGGATGCTGATCCCCTTACGGTCGATGGGCAAAAGCACGCTGACCAGCTGGTCTTCATCATCCTTGGCGCTGAAGGAGGCGAAATCGGCAAATGCCGTGCCGGTCGCATACCATTTGCGCCCGTTGAGCCTGTAGCTCTCGCCGGATTTCGTCAGCCGCGTCGTGACATCGCCAGGGCGTTTCGTGCCCTGCTCCGTATGGGCGCCGCCGAAGAGCTTGCCACCAAGTACACGGGCAAGCTGCGTGCGATCGAGCGAACTGTTCGGATTGAGCAGCAGCGCTTCCGTAAAATTGAAATGGCTCCGGAGAGCATGGGCGACGTTGGAATCGGCGGCGGCGATCGTCATCACCATCTCGATATAATCCAGCACCGATCCACCCGGGCCGCCAAGCGCCGTCGGTATGCGCAACGCGCCAAGACCCGTCTCCTTGAGCAACGTGAAAGCCTCATAAGGTAGCTCGCGTTCGAGGTCTCGACGCGCAGCGCCTTTTGCGATCTCCGCAGCAAGATCGGGTATTCTTGCAAGCAACGTCGCCCTATTGGTTTCGACGGGTGCGGAGGGTACGGCTGATGAAGCTGTTATAGGCATGAAAGGCTCTTTGCGCCGGAAGGAAAGGGCCCCACTCGAGCGAGGCCTTGGGCTTGGTGATCAGGCGACGGCGCGAGCAAGCGGCACGACGTTTTCATTGTCGCCGGCGGCACTGACGGGAACGCGACCTTCGACCGGATGGCTCGGATCGTTGAAACCCGGGGTCGATGGATGGCCCGTCGTGACCAGACGGTCGATCAGAGCCTCGTCCTCGGCAGTGAGCTTGACGTCGAGGGCTCGGATATAGCTGTCCCAATGCTCTTCCGTGCGCGGGCCGGTGATCGCCGAGGTGATCAGCTTGTTGTTCAGCACCCAGGCGATGGCGAATTCGGTTGGCGGGACCTTCTTGGCGGCGGCGTGAGCGGCGATTTCCTTGGCAATGGCGATGGATTCCGGACGCCATTCGGTTTCAAGAATGCGCTTGTCGCCGCGGCCGGCGCGGGTATCGGCAGCGGGCTCCTTGCCCGGCTCATACTTGCCCGTCAGCACGCCACGCGCCAGCGGCGAGTAGGAAACGACGCCTAGCCCGTAATGATAGGCAGCCGGCAGCTGCTCGGCTTCGGCCGTGCGGTTGACGATGTTGTAGAGCGGCTGGCTCGCGACGGGGCGATCGATGCCGAGCTGATCGGCCAGATGCGAGATCTCGGCGATGCGCCAGCCGCGGAAATTCGACACGCCGAAATAGCGCAGCTTGCCCGCACGAATGAGATCGGCAATCGCACGCACCGGCTCCTCCAGCGGCGCGTCGAAAACAGCGCGATGGAAATAAAGAATGTCGATGTAATCGGTGTTGAGGCGGCGCAGCGAATTTTCGACGGTCTCGATCACCCATTTGCGCGAATGGCCACCGAGATTGGGACCTTTCGTGTGCGAGTTGACGAATTTCGTCGCCAGCACCCAATGATCGCGGTTTGCGTTGATGCCGCGGCCGACGACCTCTTCCGACTTGCCGTCATGATAGACGTCGGCGGTGTCGATGAAATTGATGCCCTGATCACGGGCCTTGTCGATGATGCGGAAAGCGACGTTGTCGGGGGTCGGGCCGCCGAACATCATCGTTCCAAGGGTGAGTGGCGATACCTTCAGCGCACTGCGCCCGAGATAGCGATGGTCGACCATGTCATTTCTCCATTTCATTCTGCTTGATGGCAGGCGACCGCATGGCCGCTGCCCATTTGCCGGTAGGCCGGATCGTCGGTCCGGCAGATCTCTGTTGCGATCGGGCAGCGCGTGTGAAAACGGCAGCCGGACGGCGGATTGTGTGGACTCGGCAGATCGCCGGTGATCGGTGCCGCCTGCTTGCGCCGCGACGGATCAGGCACGGCGGCGAGCAGCGCGCGCGTGTAGGGATGTTTGGCATCGCTCCAGAGCCTTGCCGTCGGCGCGCTTTCGACGATGCGGCCGAGATACATGACCAGCACGCGATCGGCGAAATAGCGCACGACCGAAAGATCGTGAGAGATGAAGAGATAGGAGAGTGAAAGCTCCGTCTTCATCTCGACGAGAAGATTGAGGATCTGCGCCTGGATCGACAGATCGAGCGCGGAAACGGGCTCGTCGCAGATGACGAGTTCCGGCTGCAGGATCAAAGCGCGGGCAATGCCGATGCGCTGGCGTTGGCCACCGGAGAACTCGTGCGGATAGCGATCGAGCGAATCCGAGGGCAGGCCGACATGAGCGACCATCGAGGCGGCAATGGCATCGCGGCTCTTGCGATCGCCGATGCCGTGAACGGCAAGCGGCGCCGTCAGGATCGTCCGGATCGTCTGGCGCGGATTGAGCGAGGCAAACGGATCCTGAAAGATCATCTGGATATGTCGGCGGATCGACTGCAATTCCTTGCCCGACATCGCGACGACGTCCCGTCCCTTGAAGGTCACGCGGCCGGAGGTGGGATCGATGAGACGCATCAGGGATTTACCAAGGGTCGACTTGCCACAGCCGGATTCGCCAACGAGCGCCACCGTCTCGCCTTCCAGAATCTCAAGCGATACATCATCGACGGCCCGCACCGTTCCGGCCGCCGCAGGATAATGCGTGGAAAGCCTATCGACCGACAGAAGCGACATAGGCTCTCTCCGCAATGGCTGGAACATAGGGACAGGCCACTTCACGACTGGCCGAAACCTCGACAAGTGGCGGCACGGACTGTGCACACGCCGATCTCGCCACCGGGCAGCGCGGCCGGAACGAACACCCTTGCTCGCCGGCTGCCGAGACGATCGAACCACGAATTTCCGTCAGCGGCCCATCGCGATAGTGATAATCCGCCTTCAGCCGCGGCGAAGCCGCAAGCAGCCCTTGCGTATAGGGATGATAGGGCGTCTCGAACAAGGCATCCGGCAGGCCCTGTTCGATCTTTCGTCCCGCATACATCACGACGACTCTGTCGGCCCATTGCGCAACGATACCGAGGTCGTGCGTGATGAGGATCACGGCCATATTGAGCTGGCTGCGCAGGCGATCGAGCAGTTGCAGCACCTGCGCCTGGGTCGTGACATCGAGCGCCGTCGTCGCCTCGTCGGCGATCAGGAGCCTGGGATTGCAGGCAACCGCAATGGCGATCATGACGCGCTGGCGCATGCCGCCCGAAAGCTGGTGCGGATAGTCGTCAATACGCTTGCCGGGCTCGGGAATGCTGACAAGATCAAGCAGGTCGATCGCGCGCTGGCACGCCTGCTTTCTGTTCAATCTTTCATGAATGCGCAGCACTTCGACGATCTGGTCACCAATCGTCAGTACGGGGTTGAGCGATGTCATCGGTTCCTGAAAAATCATGGCGATGTCGTGTCCGCGAATGCGGCGCAGCTCGCGTTCGGACAGTTTTAGGAGGTCGCGTCCGTCAAAGACAATCTCGCCGGCCACTTTAGCATGCCGGGGCAGTAGCCCCATCAAGCCAAGCGCAGTCAGCGACTTGCCGGAACCGGATTCGCCGACAATCGCCAGCATCTCGCCGGCTGCAGCGCTGAAGCTGACACCCTTGACCGGTTGCGCATTGCCAAAGCCGACGGAAAAGTCGCGGGCGTTCAGAAGCCCCGTCATCAGCGCTCCTCCGAGAAGCGTGGATTAAGCGCGTCGTTCAGGCCGTCGCCGATCAGATTGAGCGACAGAACCGTGAAGACGATGGCAAGGCCCGGCAAGGCGGTGAGATACCAGGCCGTGCGGATGACATCGCGTCCGGCGCCGATCATGGAGCCCCAGGAGACGCGATTGGGATCGCCGAGCCCCATGAAGGACAGCGCCGATTCCATCAGGATCGCGCTAGCCACCATGACGGACGATGTCACGATCAAGGGTGGCAGAGCGTTCGGCAGGATTTCCCGGAAGATGATGCGGGCATGGCCGAAGCCGAGGCTGCGGGCGGCGAGCACATAATCCTTCTCGCGAATGGCACGGAACTCGGCGCGCGTCAGGCGCGCAACCGTCGGCCAGCTGACGATGGCGATCGCAATGGTGACGGTCGATGTGGTCGGCTGCGCGATCGCGACCAGCACCACAAGGAGCACGAAGCTCGGTATGGTCTGGAAAATCTCGATGAGCTTGACGAGGAGGTCATCGACCACGCCGCCGAAATAGCCGGCAAGCGCGCCGACCGTCACGCCGGCGCCCAGGCCGAGCAGGGTCGCGGCAATGCCGACGGTCAGCGAGATCTGGGCACCATGAAGAATGCCCGCCAGCACATCACGCCCCATAGAATCCGTGCCCAACGGATAGGCCGAATTTTGGCCCGGCCAAAGGAAGGGTCGCGCCACCATCTCCAACGGATCGCCGGGATAGAAGATCGGCGCAAGCAGGGCCGCAAATATGATACTGGCGAGAACAGCTATGCCGAAGAGCGCATTGGGGTTGGCAAGAAAGATCCTAAGTTCGCGCCGGCGCCCCTGCCACCGCCCGCCTGACACAGCCGTGGTGCGCGCGTCGGGCGCGTGGATATGGGTCCAGCGCCGTTCCGGAACAGGCGCGGGCTTTGTCGGCGTTTCAGATGCTTTGGCACTGAAATCACGCGCCATGTCCGTATAGACCTTCAGCTCCTGCGCTTTCATCGGCTTGCTCCGATCCTGGGGTCGAGCCAGGCTTGCAGGAGGTCAACTGCAGCGTTGGCGACGATGACGAGAAGTGATGAGAGAAGCAGGATGCCGAGGAGCACGCTGAAATCGCGGGCCATGACCGCCTCGAAAGCCAGTCGCCCGAGGCCGGGCCAGCTATAGACGGTTTCGACGACGACCGCACCGCCAAGCATGCCGCCGAAATGCATGCCGGCCATTGTCGTGATCGGGATCAGCGCGTTGCGCAGCACATGGCGCGTTGTCAGGATGAAGGGCGAGACGCCTTTCGCCCGCGCGGTGCGCACGAAATCCTGCGACTTGACCTCCAGCATGGCGGCCCGCGTCAATCGCGCATAGATGGCGAGATAGAAGAGGGCGAGCGATATGGCCGGCAGCACCATGTAGCGCACGCGGTCGAGCAGCGCCGGCAGACCGGTGAGCCGCGAACCGATGGTGCTGTCGCCGCCGCTCGGGAGCCAGCCAAGCTTGACGGAGAACAATAGGATCAGCATCAGGCCGATCCAGAATCCGGGGATCGAATAGAAGAGCAGCGAGATGATCGAGATCAGCCGGTCCGGCAGCCGTCCGGCAAAGCTTGCCATCAGCGATCCGAGCGTCAGACCGATCACGATCGCAAAGATGAGCGCCGCCAACATCAGGGTAAGCGTTCCAGGTAAGCGCTGGCCGATCAGATCCGCGACCGGCATGCCGTAACGCGGCGAGAAGCCGAGACTGAAATGTGCGAGATTGTTGAGGTAGTTCGCCAGCTGCACAAGGATCGGATTGTCCAAGCCGAAGCGTTCGCGCAGGGCTGCCATCGTCTCGACCGTCGCCGAGCCGGCTTCGGCCGCCATGACATCGGCCGCATCGCCTGGCGCCAATTTCAGCAGGAAAAAATTCAGAATGACGATACCGAGCACGGTCGGCACCGCCTGAATGGCCGTCCGGCGCAATGTTCGCCCAATCCGCATGTAAGCCGACATTGAAGCTCCTCGGCAGCGTTACCGATTTTCCAATCGCTGCATCGTAATAGTAGTTGACTAAATCTGTAGGTTTTGTCAAATCAGTATTGGTAGATATTTCCAGAATTTCTTGAAAGCGCCGATCTATTTGGAATCTCATCGCTGAATAACGATATTTCGTGGTTATTTTTCCCAATAGATCGAATTGTCGGAACAAACAAAACCCACAAGAAAGCGCTCCCCGAGAAGATAAATCCAGCCGCAGCTGACAAGTCGCAGCACGGCCACCGACATGCGAGGCAACCCTAAATGATCAAACTTCCGGCTATCACCCGTCGCAGTTTCCTGCTCTCCTCGGCAGCGCTCGGCGCAACGGTCATCACCGGAACCACCGCATACGCGGCCCCCTCCCGTGGCGGCTCGGCCACGCTCCTGCTTGCCGCCGAACCGCCGGTTCTGACGACGATCGCTCACACGGCCTACAACTCGGTCTATGTCTCGCCGAAAGTCACCGAGGGCCTGCTGACCTACGATTTCGATCTCAACCCGCAGCCGCTGCTCGCCAGACAATGGACGGTCAGCGACGACGGCCTGCGCTACACTTTCAAGCTGCGCGAAGGCGTTAAATGGCACGACGGCCAGCCGTTTACGGCCGACGATGTCGCCTTTTCGATCAGGACCCTCAAGGAGGTTCATCCGCGCGGGCGCAACACATTTCTCAACCTCGTTGACATCGAAACGCCCGATCCGCTGACGGCAATCCTCGCACTCTCAAAACCCGCGCCCTACCTGATCACCGCGCTTGCCGCCTCGGAGTCCCCGATCGTGCCCCGCCATCTCTATGAAGGCACGAAGATCGCGGAAAATCCGGTTAACCTGGCGCCGGTCGGCACCGGGCCGTTTAAGTTCAAGGAATGGGTGCGCGGCAGCCATATCGTCTATGAGTGCAATCCCGATTACTGGGACCAGCCGCGTCCCTATCTCGATCAATTGATCGTCCGCTTCATACCGGATGCCGCCGCTCGCTCCATCGCGATCGAAACCGGCGAGATCGACCTGGCGCCCTCGACCCCCGTTCCCTTGAGCGATCTCGATCGCCTCAAGAGCGCCGACAGCATCGCTTTCGAAACGCGCGGCTATCAATACGCAAATGGCGTCAGCCGCATTGAATTCAATCTTGAGAAACCGATCTTCAAGGATGTTCGCGTGCGGCGAGCCTTCGCACATGTCATCGACCGCAAGGTGATCCGCAATACGATCAATTATGGCTATGGCGAACCGATCCCCGGGCCGATCAATCCCAACCTGACAAAATGGTACGTGGCCGATCTGAAGACTTATCCAATCGACCTTGCCGCAGCTGAAAAGCTGCTGGATGAAGCTGGCCATCCGCGTGGCTCGGATGGCATACGCTTCCGCCTCAATCTCGATTATGTGCCGAGCGGCGAGCCCTATGTTCGAGGATCGGAATATATTCGCCAGGCGCTTGCCAAGGTCGGTGTCGAGGTGACGGTGCGCAGCCAGGATTTCGCCACCTATACCAAGCGCATCTACACCGATCGAGATTTCGATTTCGCCTATGAGGGAATGAGCAATCTCTTTGATCCGACGGTCGGCGTGCAGCGCCTTTACTGGAGCAAGAACTTCAAGCCGGGTGTACCCTTCTCCAATGGCTCGGCTTATAGCAATCCGAAGGTCGATGCTCTGCTTGAAGCCGCCGCCATAGAGGTCGATCCAAAAAAGCGGGTCGAACAATGGCGTCAGATCCAGGAGATTCTCGTCGAGGATCTACCGGCGCTCGACATCGTTAGCCAGCCGGAACTGACCATCTACAACAAGCGTATTGCCGACCACACGCTCGGCGGCGAAGGCATCGCCGGCAGCCTTGCCTACGCCTATGTCGCAGCCGCCTGAGGCATAGAAAGCAAGGAACCGCCATGTCCATCCAGCACCTTCCCGGCTCCATCGTCGGCCTGCCGAAATTCGCCGCGCCGACCGATTTTCCGGACAGCCCGCTATCCCAGGCTTTGAAGCAGCCGGTTCTGCTCGGCCTGTTCCTGCCGATCCAGGCCGGCGGCTGGACCCAATCCACGCTCGAACGTTCGACCGACTGGCGCTTCGATTACAACAAGGCGCTGACGCTGCGCGCGGAGGAACTGGGTTTCGATCTGGTGTTCGCCCTGTCGCAATGGCTTCCCAAAGGCGGCTATGGCGGCGTCTTCGACGGGCACGCACTCGACAGCTTTGTCTCGACCGCAGCACTTGCCGGCCTCACGAAGAAGATCATGCTCATCTCCACCATGCATGTTCTTTACGGGCCATGGCATCCGCTGCACCTTGCCAAGTTCGGCGCTACGCTCGATCACATCACCGGCGGCCGGTGGGGCATCAACGTCGTTACCGGGCACAGGGCCGTCGAGCACGAAATGTTCGGCTGGCAGCGCATCGAACATGACAGGCGCTATGAGCTTGCGGCGGAATTTCTCGAGGTCGTGCAGCGGCTTTGGAGCGACGACGAGAATTACTCTTTCGAGGGTGAGAGCAGCTGGAAGCTCGGTGGCGGCTTCGTCACACCGAAACCGAATTTCGGCCGGCCGATCCTGGTGAACGCCACCGGCTCGGATGCCGGCATCGCCTTTGCCGGCCGCTATTCCGATATCGTCTTCATCACCAGCCCGACGGGTGCCGATATCGACAGTGCCCTTGCCTCCCTGCCGGCCCACACGAAAAGGGTGAAGGATGCCGCCAAAGATGTCGGACGCACCGTGCGCACCCTGCTCAATCCAATGGTGATTTGCCGGCCGACCGAGAAAGAGGCTTGGGAGCTGGCTGACCGCATCGTAGCTCACGCCGATCAGCGATCCCCAAAGGGCTTCCAGTCGCTGAATTCCGACGCGCAGGCCTGGAAGGGCCGCGATCCGCAGGATCCCTATCGCTTCATCGGTGGCAATATCCGCGTCATCGGCTCGCCGGAGCAGGTGGTCGACCAGTTCGTCAAGTTGAAGGCAGCCGGCATCGACGGCTTGCAGCTCAGCTTCTTCGACTTCCGCGACGATCTCGAATTCTTCGGCAGCAATGTCCTACCGCTGATGAAACAGGCCGGCCTGCGCCACTGAAAGGAACGATCATGACCAGCAATGCCATTTCCGAAATCTGGTACACGCGCTGCCCCGTTCCGACCCCTGTGGGACTTGCAGCGCAGCTCGGCTATCTAGAAGACGGCTTTCGCAGCGAAGGCGTCACCCTGAAATCCATTATCGACTCTCCGGATCGCAATATCCGGCAGAGCCATTTCAACCACACGCTCGACTGGTCCTTCCGCCATGGTGGCAACGTGCCGCCCATTCGCGCCCGCTCCGAAGGCCGCCGCACGCGCCTTGTCGGCATTACCTGGACGGATGAGTTTCAGGCAATCATCACGCTGCCGGGAACCGGCATCAAGACGACCAGGGATATTAAGGGCCGACGCTTCGGCATCGCCCGCCGCCCCGAAGGGATTGTCGATTTCATGCGTGCCACCGCGCTCAAGGGATTGATCTCGGCCCTGTCGCTTGAAGGCTTATCCATCAACGATGTCGAGATCGTCGAAATCGCGCTTGCCGATTCCGTGCTCGCAAGCCAGGAAGGACCATCCCTCTTCGGCCTCAAACGTCGGCAGGCCTATGGCGAGGAGATCGCTGCTCTCCTGCGCGGCGAGGTGGACGCGATCTACGTCAAGGGAACCGCCGGCATCAACGTCGCCAATCTCATCGGCGCGGTGCAGGTTGCCGAATTCGGTTTTCATCCCGATCCGAAAATCCGCATCAATTCCGGCTCGCCGCGCGTGCTGACCGTCGATGATCTATTGGCCGACGAGCGGCCCGATCTCGTGCGGAAACTGATCGAAGCGATCTTCAAGGCGAGCGCCTGGGCGGAGGCGCATCCGGAAGAAACCCGCCGCTTCGTGGCGCGTGAATCCGGGGCGACGGAGGAGCAGGTTCTTGCCGCCAATGGGCCGGAAATTCATCGCCATCTTGGCCTGGGATTGGAACCGGAACTCGTCGGCGCCGTCGAACACTACAAGAATTTCCTGCGCGACTTCGGCTTCCTGGCCGGCGATTTCGATATTGGCGAATGGGTGGACCGGCGCCATATCGAGGGCTTTGCCGAACGCGCCGTCGCCTGAGTGACGTTGTAACGAGATGACAGAAACCACTGATCTGATCGGCAAGGCGAAAAACCTTGCCGAGGATTTTTCTAGGACAGCCGCGCATCACGATGCGACGGGCGCCTTTCCTTTCGAAAATTTCGACCGGCTTTTCGATGCCGGCCTGCTCGGCCTCGTCAGCAGCCGGGATCATGGCGGTCACGGTGAGGGCCTAACCTCGGCGCAAGCCGTCATCAGCGAGATCGCCCGTGGTGAGCCCTCGACCGCGCTGGTGCTCGCCATGCACTACACGTCGCATTTTGCCATTCGCCGCTTCGGCAAATGGCCACAGCATCTGGCCGAGCGGGTGCTTCTGGCAAACGGGCAGGGAGTGGCGCTGATCAACAACGCGCAGGCCGAACCGCGCATCGGTTCGCCAGCCCATGGCGCCCTCCCCGAAACGGTCGCGCGCCGTGACGGCGATCGCTGGCGCATTTCCGGCCATAAGAGCTACGTCACAGGCATCCCCGTGCTGAAATGGGTATCGCTTCTTGCTGTCACGGACGAGGAGGAACCGCGTCTTGCCTCGTTTCTGGTGCCGACCGATGCCGCCGGCTTTCGGATCGAGAAGAGCTGGAATGCGGCCGGCATGCATGCCACGGCGAGCGACGATATCATTCTCGAAGACGTATCGGTACCGCTCGATAATCTCATCGAGGCGCAACCCGCCAGCGAACCGATCCGCCGCGACGAGCATGCTGCCGCCTTCTTCTTTGGCCTGCTCGGTGCGGTTTATCATGGCGTTGCCAGAGCCGCGCGGGACCGCGTTCTTGGCTTTGCGAGCAAGCATAGCCCTGCCAGCCTTGGCGCACCAATCGCGACGGTGCCGCGCGTCCTGGACGGCCTCGGTGAAATCGAGGTCCTACTTGCGACGAACGCGCGATTGCTGCGTTCGCTCGGAGAGGATGTCGATGCCGGCAGGCCGGTGGGAATGGATGGCATGCATGTCCGCCACGTCGTCATCGACAATGCCGTCGCGGTCACCAGCCTGGCGCTGGAACTTGCCGGCAATCCCGGTCTCAATCGCGACTTCCAGCTCGAACGCCATCATCGCGATGCGATTACCGCCCGCTCGCATGCGCCGCAAAGTCATATGATCCGCACGATCGCAGCGCGGAGCGCCTTGAGCCGGCTTGGGTAAGCCGGCTCCCGTTCACAAGCAGAGCCCTGCCTAGCCTGTTCAGGCGCTTGGGCTCAGCCATATCTGGCCGAAACTGTTGTTGATGCCCTGTGCCCCGGGCGCGAAATTCCTCACCCGCTTGTTGGCAACGATCTGCGCGCCTGCCGCCACCAGATCGACGGAGACGACGTCGTTGTGGATAATATGCTGGAACTTGTACCAGAGCTGCCGGCGCTTGGCCTCATCCGGCTCGGTAGCGGCTGCTTCAAGGACCGCGTCGACCTCCGGGTTTGAATAGTGGCTGGCATTGGAGAAGACCAGGCCGATCTTGAAGTTCTTCGACCAATAGGCGCGCTGTACGCCAAGGGTCGGATCGAAGGTGTTGGACAAGGATTCGATCACCAGATCCCAAGCGCGATCCGTATAGACTGTCTTCAGGAAGGTGGCGAGATCGAGCTTGAGGATCTCGGCATCGATGCCGACAGCGGCAAGCGATTGCTTGATGAAGTCGGCATAGGAGGGCTGGAGAAAGGAATTATAGGCAAGCCGCAGCTTGAATCGCGTGCCGTTGGCACCGCGCGGATAGCCGGCATCGTCAAGCAGCTTGTTGGCAAGTTTGGGATCGTGTTCACGCGCCTTGATGCTCGGATCATACCATTTCGGCAAGGCTGTGCTGATCGGGCTTGGAGAAACCTTCGCATAGCCGAACAGGGCAATGTCCACCAGTTTTTGCAGATCGATCGCATGCGCAATCGCCAGCCGCACATCCTTCTTCGTGAGAATCTCGTTCTCATAATTGAAGAACAGCTGCTGCTGCGGGCCGGAATAGGCGTAGGTCGTAGTATCGACAACGAGGTTGGCATTGGCCTTCAGCCGCTCGATATCCGATAGCGGGACGGGGTTGGCGCCGATATCGATCTCTCCCGTCTCAAGTGCTGCAGCCCTTGCCGCTGGATCGAGGATGACGCGTAGGACGACGCGGTCGAGATAGGGTTTCGGCGCGTCCCAATAATTCGGGTTACGGTCGAAGATCAGATGGCTGCCGGGTACCCATTCCTTGAGGATGAAGGGACCGGTGCCGATCGTCTGGGCAAGGGTTGGCTGCTCGGTCGGCTTGAAGGTCTCGTAGACATGCTTCGGAACGATCGGCGATTCCGAACTGCCGAGCGCGGAGATCAGATAGGGGGCAGGCTTGAACAGAACGATAACGGCCGTCAGCGGATCGGGCGTTTCGACCGACGTCACATTCTGAAAGGTGATGCGCCCGCGCGGATGTGCTTCCTTCAGGCGAAAGATGGTGAACTTGACATCCTCGGAGGTGAAGTCCTTGCCATCGTGCCACTTAACGCCCTTGCGAAGCGCGAAGGTGTAGCGCAGACCATCGTCGCTTGCCGACCATGACGTCGCCAGAAGTGGCTTCGGATTGAGATCGTAATCGAAATCGAGCAATCCCTCGTTGATCTTCGGTCCGATCGCCTGTCCTGTGCCGGAGGAGGTGTTGATCGCGATCAGCGCCGTCGGATCGGGGTAATAGGCCCAGTTCAGGGTGCCGCCGCTCACCGGCGTTTCCACGGCGCTTGCCCCTGACGGAATGCCTCCCCAGGCAAGACCTGCGCCACCTAAGAGCAGCAATTGGTTGAAGTGACGGCGATTGATCGACATTTGCGCGCTCCGAAATTGGCGTTAAAGGCCAGATGACCCATCGCGAAAATGATCGTTACGAAACCGAGAGATCCAAAGTGAGTTTTTCTAGCGCGCTGCGAAAGCAATCCTTCCCGCAGCCGGAAAATCGCCCATTTGCAGCGCAGAATGATGCAAGCTCCCACTCGGCTTGCGATCGATAGAAACAATTTTTCCGGAGCCGCTCAATATTAGTCTATAAATTCTATGGGGAATTGATTGCGCAAACTAGCGTGCATCGCCCTCACAGAACAAAAGGCGCATCCGCATGACCGCCACCAAACGTCAGCTCCATCTCAATGTCGGCATCAACACGACAGGTTATCTTGCCAATGCCTGGCGCTACCGCACCGGCGACCGCCACGACATCAACAATCCCGACTACTACCGCAGACTGACGGAGCTTGCACATAAAGGGCTATTCGATGCCGTCTTCTTCTCCGACCACCCCGCCTTGATGACCGATCCGAACGGACGCCCCTTCCATACGATCGACCCGCTGATCCTGTGCACCGTGCTGGCGGCGCAAGTGCCTGATATCGGCTTTGTCGCCACTATGTCATCCACCTACAATTCGCCCTATAATCTTGCCAGACGCACACAGTCCGCTGATATCATTTCGGGTGGGCGCATGATCATCAACATCGTGTCCTCCTTCAATCCGAATGTCGCCGCAAATTTCGGCGCCGAACCCTTGCCGCCGCGCAGCGAACGCTATGCAAAGGCGTCCGAATTCCTCGATGTCGCCAAGCGGCTGTGGTCGAGCTGGGATCCGGCACGCGAAGGCGATATCCCCGAAAATCGCTTTTGGGATGCGGCAAGCGCGCAGGCGATCGATCATTCCGGCGATTATTTTACCGTGCAAGGTCCGCTGAACGTACCCGTCGGGCCGCAGGGACATCCGGTGATCGCTCAAGCGGGCACCTCCGAGGGCGGCATCGATCTCGCAGCCCGCCATGGCGAGATTATCTACTGCAATATTCTCTCCCGACCGGCTGGCCAGGCCTTTGGCAGAAAGGTGAGGGATCGGGCCATCGCTTTAGGCCGCGACCCTTCCGCAATCCGGATTGTCCCTGGTCTGGTGGCCATTCTGGGAAAGAACCGCGAGGAAGCCCTGCGCAAGCATGAACTCTTTAGCGGTACCGGGTCCGAGGATGGGCTGATTGCCCGCTTCATCAAGGATAACGGCATCAATCCCGATGGTTTCGATCCGGATGCCGTTCTCGATCCGGAACGTTTTATCCCCGATCCAAACCGTATCCAGGCCGTCGGCATGGGGCTCGGTCTATCGGACCTTCTGTCTCACGAGCAACTCACCGCACGCCAGGCAGTACGGCGTTCCGAAGGCCACCACCGCCTCGTACTCGGTACACCGGAAGAGGTTGCCGACGCGATCATAGATCTCTGGGCCGACGGCACGGTAGATGGCTATACATTGCAGCCGCCACGCGCACCCGACGATATCGAGGAATTCGTCACCAACGTCATTCCTATCCTGCAGGACCGTGGTGTCTACAGAACAGCTTACGAGGAAAAAACGATGCGCGAACGCTACGGCCTGCCCTATCCATTCAATAGGTTTGGATAACTTGATCACCCTTGAACAGGGGGCTTTGGGCTATCGCGATTGGATAGCGGGTTGGGTCTCACAGTCGATGCTCTTGAAGGGGTTTGAACCGACGACCCGGTGTTTCAAACGCCCAGGAACCTACTAAGCCATCGAGAATATTACGTTTTAGACTAGGCTGACCTACGAAACTCGTCTTTCGGTGTTTTGGAGAGAAGCGCGGCCGACCCTCCCATTGCCACCGTTAGTGATATCCTCAAATCTGAGACCGAAGCGAGCGAGATACTTCGTTAGACGATCTGCATCATTGCTGCTCCTTTTCTCCAATCGCGAGACTGCAAACAGGGCTCTGCCGGCAGAGCTCGCCGTCGCATGCTCGCGGCAGGTATGGAGAACAGTCGCAAGCTGCATCGCGTCGAAGTGATCGAGGCGAGCCGCAGCTTCTGCGCCTAACACTTCCTCGATGATCAAATCCGCTCCACCGCGGTCAGACGCACTTCGCCAAAACGTATTCAGCCGTCGGACTTCATCGTCAACAACATCAGTCGTGATGCGCCCATGCGGGGCGAGCGTCGCCATACGCGTCACCGAGGCAGATAGGTCGCGAAAGTTGGCGCTCCAGACGGCTTGTGGACCGGTCGCGAACGCAAGATAGCGACCGCGCGCTTCCTTGTTGAAGGTAATGTTTTCACCTTCACGTTCCAGATAGCGCCTGAGCTCGAAGTCGAGATTAGGTTCTATGTCCTCCTTGCGCTCGCGCAGGGCTGGCAGTTGGAAAGTCCAGAGATTGAGCCGGGCATAGAGATCCTCGCGGAATCTTCCCTTGCGGACATCCTCGCCGAGGTCGCGATTGGTGCCGGCAAGCAGTTGAAAGTCCGCAGATGTCTCCCGGTCGGCACCCACCGGCAGGAACCTCTTTTCCTCGATCGCGCGAAGGCACATGGCTTGTTCGTCGCGGCCGAGTTCGCCAATCTCATCGAGGAACAGCACGCCCTTGTCAGCGGATTTGAGCAAGCCGGCCCGCTCGCCTGCAGCACCGGTGAACGCGCCCTTTACATGACCGAACAGGGTGGACATGGCCTGGTCGCCGCGCAGGGTCGCGCAATTGACCTCGATGAAAGGGCCGCTGATCTTGCGCTGGCTCTTCTTCAGCTCATAGATGCGTCGGGCGAGTTGCGACTTGCCGGCGCCGGTTGGCCCCGTCAAGAGGACGGGAGCTGTCGAGCGGATCACCACTCTCTCGATCTCGTCGATCATCCTGTTGAATGCGGCGTTGCGGGTCGATATTCCCGACTTCAGGAAGGAGGCGGCGTCTTCGCGCTCGGACGCGAAGCGCTTGGCGATCTCGTCATAGCGCGAGAGGTCGAGGTCGATGATCCGATGTGTGCCGGCGAAGTCCTGTTCTGGCTCCCGATCGCGAGGCGGCGAGAGTTGCAGCAACTGACCAGGAATGATGCGGGCTTCGGTCAACAAGAACCAGCAGATCTGCGCCACATGGGTGCCGGTCGTGATGTTGACGAGATAGTCTTCCGTGTCGGGGTCGAAGCTGTAGCCGCGGGCGAAATCCCTGAGGCTCGTGTAGACCTCTGAAAAATCCCAGGGGTCCCGAAAGTTGATGACGTTGCTCCGCACTTCCGTCGCCGGCGCCACCGTTCCGATATCGCCGACGATCCGCTGACAAAGTGCTTGCGAGCGATTGTCGTGGATCAGCTCCAGCCGGTCGATAAACAGGCCAGGCTGCTGGCAGAGCGCGACATTGGGCCGCCAGCGGCTCCAGCGGTTTTCCCATTTCCCCGCATCCAGGGTGGTTCCCAATATGCTGATGGCGACTCGGCGCTTCACGACTTATCCAAAATTATAAAGAAGTATAATCTGCGATAATATAATCGGAATGCGAATTTTGCAAACCATGATCGCTTCCGAGAAGATAGAGAAATTTCTCCTTTAAAAAACAGATAGATGACTAAAAATTTCGCGCATCTCTCGGCTCCTTCTCCAAACTGGCACGCGTCTTGAAATGTATCTGGCACGAACCAAACAAGAGGTGCTGTCATGGTCAACAAGTCAATCTTCAAAACCTACCTCGGAAACCTGCTTCCGGGAACGGACACCAAAAATCACGAAGCGGCCCCGGCCTACCAGCTGACGCCGCGCGAGGCGCTGGCGCAATACGCCGTCACCGGCACGTTCAACGGCACCTTCTATGCTGGCGGAGCCGAGCAGCTTGACGCGGTAAAGGCACTTGCCCTTCAGGTCGAGCCGGAGTTCCTCGCCAGGGTGGCTGTCTACGCAGCTGAACAGGGTCACATGAAGGACATGCCGGTGACGCTGCTCGCCATGCTTTCCAGCCTTCAGAGCGATGCCTTCGCCCGGGCATTTCCTCGGGTGGTGAAGAGCGGCAAGATGCTGCGCGGCTTCGTACAGGTCATGCGTTCTGGCGCTACGGGTCGTAAGTCACTCGGCACGCGCCCGAAGAAGGTCGTGCAGGCGTGGCTCGAACGAGCCAGCACCGAGCAGATCCTGCGTGCAATGGTCGGAAACGACCCTTCGCTTGCCGATGTCATCCGCATGGTGCATCCGAAGCCGGCAACGGAAGAGCGCAAGGCGCTTTATGCCTGGGCTATCGGCAAGCCGTACAACTACGCGGCGCTGCCGGAACTCGTCAAGTCACTGGAAGCGTTTCGACGCGACCAGACCTGCCCGGTGCCGGACGTGCCGTTCCAGATGCTGACCTCGCTGCCGCTGACGCGGGAGCATTGGGTCGAGATCGCCCGCAAGGGCGGCTGGCAGATGGCGCGACAGAACCTCAACACCTTTGCACGCAACGGCGTGTTCGAGGTCAGGGGTTTTGCCGAGGCATTGGCGGCGCGGCTTGCCGATCCGGAGGAAATCCGCAAGGCGAAGGTCTTCCCCTATCAGCTGATGATGGCGTGGAAGATGGTCGACGGCCAGGTTCCGGATGTCGTGCGGGATGCGCTGCAGGATGCGATGGATATCGCCATTGCCAACGTGCCGTCGCTGACGGGCAATGTGGTGCTTTGCCCCGACGTATCGGGTTCCATGGGCTCGCCCGTAACCGGTCACCGGAAGGGCGCGACGTCCTCGGTCCGTTGCATCGATGTTGCCGGTCTCATGACCGCGGCATTCCTGCAGCGCAACCCGAAGGCACGGGTCCTGCCGTTCGAGAATGACGTCGTGCACGTCAGCCTCAACAAGCGGGATTCGGTGATGACCAATGCCGACAAGCTGGCGAAAATCGGCGGCGGCGGAACGAATTGCTCCGCACCGTTGAAGAGGCTCGCAAACGAGAAGGCGAAGGTTGATCTCGTGGTGTTCATTTCGGACAACGAATCCTGGGTGGACGCACGCAAAGATGGCCAGCCAACCGCTGTGATGACGGAATGGGCAAGGATCAAGGGGAATAACCCGGCTGCAAAGCTGGTTTGCCTCGATATCCAGCCCCACGCCACCACACAGGCGACGACGCGAGAAGACGTGCTCAACATCGGCGGGTTCTCGGACGCCGTCTATGGAGTGATCGCGGCTTTCGCAGCCGACACCAACGGCTCGAATGGCTGGGTGAAAGCCATCGAGGCGATCGAGCTCTGACGAGCTCACAAGAAGCAATACCTCCCGCGCCGCCGTGAACGGTGCGGGGGCCGTGACGAATGCCGGATGAAACTACAGGCTATTACCCTCCAGATCGCGGGTTCGAATCCCGTCGGGTCCTCCAGTTCATGGACCCGTAGCTCAGCGGATAGAGCAGGACGTTTCACCACACCTCGTCGTCACGGACGAATGGAATGACATGGCGAATGCAAAAGGAACTACATGGCCGCGGTAGGTTCGAACCCTGCAAGGGATTGAACATCCCCCTTGGTAGCGGGAAGTTTCTTAAACACTTGTCGCCATAGCCAAAAGCAGCGGCGAATGCCGGACGGAACTACAGCCGCCAAAGTTGGATGGTCTGGCAGGTTCGACTCCTCCTGGGCATACGCTCTCTGGCACGAGCGGGGCCATCCGGTTTCGTCCATCCTCGTCGCCGCTGCAAGTTCCTACCAGGTGGGAACGAACTATCCCGGCAAATGCCGGCAGGACTACAGGTAGAGCGGCTTGCCGGATTTTCGGCAGGCAGGTCGGATGTTCAAGTCATCCCGTGTTCCTCAGGGAATGCGTAGCTCAGATAATACTGTCCTGCCACTTTCGTCGTCGGGGCTGCAATGAAGGAGATGCCCGGCGAATGCCGGCAGGACTACAGGGATAGAGCGGCCCGCCGGATTTCGGCGGGCAGGTCGGATGTTCAATTCATCCCGTGTTCCGAAAGGAGCCCGTAGCTCAGTAAATTGTCCTGCCACATCTCGTCGCCGGGATGATGAAGACGAGCCTGGGCGAATGCCGCCGGTGACTACAGGGGCCGCATAGCGCCATGACCATGGAATGCGTGCGGTGAGATAGATCTCCGGCAACGCTTGTCGCCCAGGCGGTGTGAAGAAAAGCAACGGAACAAGAAGGACTGCAGACGCAGAAAAGACAATGACAACGGTAATGAGCGGACAGGATTTGATCGATGCCGGCATGAGCCAGGGGAAGTGGTTCCGCCCGGCTCTCGATGCGGCCAATGCGGTTTTGAGCAAGGGGGGTTCGGTGACGGATGCCCTGGAAGCGGCAAAGGCATTTGCGCCAGGGCCAACGCTTGCCTTGAAGGCCGATAACGACATCGAGATCTATTCCAACATCCGTGCCGAGAACGCCTTTGAGCAGGACAATCTGGAAAAGGTCAATGCGACGATGCGCGCGCTGGTGCGCACGCCCGTCGTTCGGGCGGCTGCGATCATGCCCGACGCATGCCCGGCCGGCCCGGTCGGGACGATCCCGGTCGGCGGCGTGGTCGCATCCGAAGCAATCCATCCCGGCATGCATTCGGCCGATATCTGCTGCTCGATGGCGATCTCGATCTTTCCGGATGTGGATCCGAAGTCGCTGTTGGATGCCGTGCATGCCGTGACGCATTTCGGTCCCGGAGGTCGTCCGCGCGGCGCGCAGATCAAGCCTTCCGAGGCGACGCTTTTGGCTTTCGAGCAGAACCCTTATCTGCGCGACGGTGCACTGAGCGTTGGTATCGAGCATTTCGCGACCCAGGGCGACGGCAATCATTTCGCCTATGTCGGAACGATGAAGTCGACCGGCGAAACGGCGCTTGTGACCCATCATGGATCGCGAGCACCGGGTGCCCGCCTCTACGACAAGGGCATGAAGGTCGCCAACCGGTTTCGTGAGCAGATCTCGCCGGAAACGCATACGGAAAATGCCTGGATTCCGGCGGATACCGACGAAGGCGATGCCTACTGGTCGGCACTGCAGACGATCCGCCAGTGGACGAAGGAGAACCACTATGTCCTTCACGACATGGCGGCGGAAAAGCTCTCGGCCAAGGTCGCCGATCGCTTCTGGAACGAACACAACTTCGTCTTCCGGAAGTCGGACGGGCTGTTCTATCACGGAAAGGGTGCGACGCCTGCCTTCGACAACTGGGCTGACGATGCGACCGATCTGACCATCATTCCGCTCAACATGGCGGAACCGATCCTGATCGTTCGCGGTTCGAATGCCGCTCATGGTCTCGGCTTTTCGCCGCATGGCGCCGGCCGAAACTTTTCGCGCAGCGCGCATATGAGGCAGTTGTCTGCGGAATATGGCGCGGATTCGCGAGGTCTCAGCCCGAACAACATCGCGGCTATTCTGGAGAAGGAAACAAGCGGTCTCGACGCGCGGTTCTTCTCCGGTTTCGCGGATGTGTCGGAACTGCCAAGTGCCTACAAGAACGCTGCGAGCGTGCGGGCGCAGATCGACCACTACGGTCTTGCCGAAGTGGTCGATGAGGTGATCCCGTTCGGGAGCATCATGGCCGGTGACTGGCAGAAGAATGCGCCTTGGCGCAAAAAGCGCCAGTAAACGTCGGTGAAGGCGGCGAGTCCGCCTTCACCATTATCAGCACGATTACAATAACGCGGCGGGTTTAATGTTCAGGGCCTTTAACGCAGCTGCGGCTGGCCGGCCACAACATCGCGCTCGGTGATCAGAACACGGTAGGGCGGACCTCGAGCGAACACAGGACATCCAATGGCGGCGAAGGGCAATGGTCCGCAATTCTTCTAACAATTATGAAAGAGTTCATTTGACGACCGAATACGTGATCGGCGGTTCTCGAATAACATCGCTGGAGTCATTTTATGACGAGATCAGCCGAGTGCTGATCCGTGACGCTTACTGGGGTAAAAATCTTGATGCCTTTAGCGACATTCTGCGAGGTGGCTTTGGAACGCCTGATGAAGGTTTCACGATCAGGTGGTCTCACTCGGATGTATCGAAGCAAAGACTGGGTTATCCCGAGACCGTGAGGCAACTCGAGCGCCGTCTGCAACGATGCCATCCCAGCAATCGAGATCATATTCGCCAGGAACTTGCTGACGCCCGTGCCGGCACGGGCCCGACAGCGTTTGATTGGCTCCTCTGGATCATTGACATCCACTGTCCTGGCGGCGAGGAGGAGGCCGACAATGTTCGGTTGGTGTTGGAATAGTTGGGTTGCGTGGGAAAGTGTCGCTTGGCGTTTAATCACGGATTGGCGGGATGCTGGAGAACGGCCGCGGAGACCCGGGAAGCCCTCGGGGTGGGCACCCGATTTTGGCCAGCTTAGCCTCAGCAATCATCCATACACCCTGTTCGTGTGGAATTGCCCTTCAAGCTATGCCGTTGTAGGCATTCAGATCTGGTTTCCTTGCAAGTTCATAATCAGCATAAAAATTGTTCGCACCGCAACCTTGGGCTCTCCATTTTGGGCAGACGAACCGAATCGTAAAGCAATCGAATGAACCAGACAGACAAGCTACCATCTGCCTTCGAGTGTTTTCGGAAGATGCTTGGTGTACTCGACTTCGTGGTCTTCGAGGACGCGGATGGCACGGATGAGGAAATCCTTTCAGCTATTCCGCAGGCGCTGCAACCGTCGTCTACAATTGACATTGAGAAACTGCGCCTGCTCGGGCGCAGATGCATCTCCGACAAAGAATTCTTCGGCGACTGGTACGACCTGGACGGCGGTCAGCTGCTGAAGTTAGGCCGCTATAGAACCTCGGACGGATCAGAACTGCACAATCCAATTCTGAACACTCTCGACAATGTAAACATTACGTCGGGAGGTGGCGGGTTGCCCGAAGTTGGAGCGGGGGGACAGTTCGCCTATGCGTTCTCATGGACTCCCTACTCTCTCCGGGCCAGACCGAGTGAGGTGCAGACGGAATTCGAAGAGATTAGAGACTTTATCCTGCCACCTCTGCAGACGAGTGAGATCTTCGACTGGTCGAACGTGCGGCTGCCCGAGGTTTCGGATTATTTTGACGCCGGCGCCGATTGGTGGGGTGTCTTCTTGTTTAGCGTATACATTCCATCGCTACGGCGGCTGACGATCATCGCAGGTTCAACAACAGACTGACTCATCATGTCGTTTTGCATTTAACCGGGTTCTCCCTCAAAGTCTGTGGTTAACAGGGTGTTAGCGCACAGTTGCTATCTGCGGAAATGCAAACGAAATCGAATTGGTCACCCGGCCCAGGGGTTAGAATTCTGGATGTCACCCTTCATGATGAAGAAAATTGGATTGTTTCCGCCGCTGCGAAACCCGTCGGTGTCTGCCCGGAGTGCGGCGTGAAAAGCCGACATCGACATGGCTGGCACAAACGCTGCCTTCAGGACTTGCCTGTTCAGGGACAGGCTGTGAAAATCCAACTCGCGCTGATCCGGTGGCAGTGTAAACACCCGATATGCCCGCGGCGAACTTTCACAGATCAGTTATCCAAAATTGCTTTACCCTATGCACATCGTACAGTGCGGATGGCCGATATCGTGGACTTGGTCGGGCACAGGATGGGCGGTCGCCCTGCAGAAAACCTGATGAATCGGCTCGGAATGCCGATTAGCGACGACACGATCTTGCGGCAGTTGAAGCGCAATGCTCCCAAACCCAGGCGAGACGACAATATTCGAGTTGTGGGTATAGATGATTGGAGTTGGCGGCAATCCTCGCACTACGGCACCATTATAATCGACCTTGAGCGCCGGTCAGTCATCGATATTCTGGACGACCGCAGCGTGGAAAGTGCAAAGGCATGGTTGCAAGAACGCCCATCTATCGAGGTTGTCAGCCGAGATCGATGTGGCCTCTATGCCCAGGGGCCGCCCGGGAGGGCGCACCCCAGGCCCGGCAGGTGGCCGATCGCTTCCATCTGGTTCAAAACCTTCGAGCCGCGATCAAGGAGCAGATGAGCCTTTCCGGTCATGCTCATGTCAGACCGATTTTGTCGGAAGACACGATCGCCAGCAACACGGCACAACACCGTCGGGCTCGCATGGCGCATAGACAATCGCGCCAGAAAACCTTTGATATGCTCCATGCCCTTCGTCAACAGG
>NZ_FMAH01000035.1 GCF_900094545.1 Martinezella miluonensis | reverse complement strand
AGGTCCAGTTCCATCGTGAGTTGGCCAACCTTGCGTTCAAGTGCTGCGATCTGCGCCTCATACTCGGCGATGACGCTCGCTTCGGCTTCCTCATCGCTGAGTTCGCCGCGATCGAACTGGGTCAGCCACAACTGAATGAGGTTGGCCGAGACGCCGTAAGTACGTTGCGCATCTCGCCGTCCGATGACACCGCTTCGAATATCCTGACAAAGCTGCAATTTGAACGGCGTCGAGTGCCGCCGATATGGACCTCGGGATTTCATGAGCCTTCTCCGATTGAGGCCCACAGAGCGTATCAGTTTTTCCGTTTCCCGTGGTCCAGCCCCAGGGGTTCACTCCAAAGTGCCGGCCGGTTTTGTCCCGCAGTGGTTCACTCTCAAGAGCACCCCGACCACCCATCGCAAGATTTAACTTCCTGCGCATCCACTCACCCAAGCGGATGTTTTCCTGAGGCGGCAGAAGATCGGTCGGATCCGGATGGGGCGGTGAATCGAGGAGGCGGACAGGTCGGTCGTAAAGCAGGCGGCTGCAGTCGAACGCAAGGAACTCCAGGCACTCGTTGCCGAGCCACGGGGCCGGAGCTGCGGGCGTCAGACAGCCCAGCAATCTGTCGCAGATATCGCCAGAGCTGCGCAAAGGCATCAGCATCATTTCGAAAGCCACGCTGCGGCCGCTGATGCAATAGCCGGTTGCCCTGATCACGGCGGGAACGACATGCTTCATTACACCGGCAGCGATGCGTACCGGGTCTTCCTGTTGGCTGCCGGCCCAGAGGACTGCAAAATCTTCGCCTCGGATCTCCCGCCCCATAAGATTGCAGACCGTCGTGCCGGCCAGGCGGAAGCGCGGATTGCTGTCGGCGGTATTTTCCAGGATGAACAGCTCCGGGAGAATATGGCTGACCGCCGACGGTTGTATCAAACTGCGCAAGGGCGCATCCGCATTGCCTCGGATCTGCTCCCAGTAAGTAAATATTTCGGCGCTCGTTTTCTGGTACATGGTACGTCGGTGTCCCAATACAGTTCAATTCCGGGAGCGTTCTTTGCTCTCACATAAAGCCCTGCCAGTTTCATGCCAGAACCGGTGCATTAGGGTTAACGAATGGTTTCGATTGCCTTTCGTGGCGGCAAATGAAAGAAATTGCCCATCACTTCACCAAGTGACCTTCAGCACGAACTTATAGGGCGCGGGACCGGCTCCGCAGGCCAATCCCATACAGAATCGCCCGATACGCCGCCCGGCATCCGGGCGGCTTTTTTTTTGAGTTTCGCTGCGCTATGTGTCGATCACATCTAAAGAAAAGCAGAGCAAGACATGGACGATGAACAGCTGCCGCGCCAAGAGCCGGAAGATCCGCGGCCGCAGCGCGTTCCGGCCTTCAATCTGCCACCGGTGATCCTTGTCAGCCTCGCGGTGCTGGTTGCCGTCTTTGCGCTTATGAACGTGCCATCATGGTCGGACGATACGCTGAACTGGATTTACTTCACCTTCAGCTTCATGCCTGCCCGTTACGCATTTCCGCTGTCGCAGCAGGGCCTCGAATGGCTCTGGACGCCCGTCACCTATTCGCTGCTGCATGGCGGCGTCGAGCATATCGTCTTCAACAGCCTTTGGTTGATGGTGTTTGCAGCGCCGGTGGCCCGACGCATCGGGTCCGCACGCTATGTGATCTTCTGGATTCTCTCGTCCGCCGCCTCCGCTTTCATGCATGCGGCGCTCTTCTGGGGCGATCAAACCTTGTTGATCGGCGCGTCCGGGGTCGTCTCGGCGCTGATGGGTGCTGCTTGCCGCTTCGCCTTTCCCGTCACCGACGGACGCCGGGTTTCCATGCGGGAGGCGCATCTCAATCCGCGCCTTGGCATTCTCGGCGCGCTGCGGAGCCGCACGGTCGTTGCCTATATCGTCATGTGGATTGCCGGTAATGCGCTCGTCGCGTTCGGCATCACACTTGCCGGCGACAGCTCACAGCCCGTCGCGTGGGATGCCCATATCGGCGGCTTTCTCTTCGGCTTTCTGCTCTTTGCGCTGTTTGATCGGCATCCGCGCATGGAAGAGCAAGAAGCTGCTCCATTGGACGAATGAAGCTGTTGCTTTCTCGCTGACACAAGTGCACGATCGCTATCCGTCGGTCGCAGAACAGAGGAGATCGACTCGACCGACGGGCAAAGCGCCGGTTTGAGCTCCGGGGGTAATTTCGGAACATATCGGATGCTTCAAGTGTTCACATGCTTTCGAGATGGGAGGATCGAATGTCAGTTTCCGTGAAGGCCATACTTGATGCCAAGGGCCGCGATGTCGTTACCGCCGGAGGTAACACGACGGTCGCAGAGGCCGCCAAGATACTCAATCAGAAACGCATCGGCGCGATTGTCGTCGTCGGCATGAACGGCAAGATTTCCGGCATCTTCACCGAGCGGGATATCGTCAATGCCGTTGCCAAGCATGGCTCGGAATCCCTCGATAAGCCGATCGCGTCGCTCATGACCGCGAAGGTGCAGCGCTGCAAGGAAGACACCACGACAGATGAGCTGATGGGGCTGATGACGTCGGGTCGCTTCCGTCACGTCCCCGTCGAAGAAAAAGGCAAACTGACCGGCATCATCTCGATCGGCGACGTCGTCAAATGGCGCATCCGCGAGATCGAGCTCGAGACCGAGCAGATCAAGGCCTATATTGCCGGGTGAGGAACGAGCGGGCGGAGTTCAAGCAATCGATCCGGTGGGTCGATTGCAACGACGAAGGCCTGAGCTGAAAGCGAAGGACGGGACTGCCCCACTTCCGTAGAGCCTATCGCATCCCGGGCGGAGAGGCGCTCAGTTCGATCACAGGCCTTTTCGAACCCGCGTCTTAGCGCGCGTAGGCTTCCTGCATGCGCCGGATTTCGGTCAATCTTGCCGATGCCTCCTCGTAGCCGCGCTCTATCGCTTCGCCGGCACGATGAAATTCCGAAAGGCCGACATCGCTTAGGCGCGGATGCAGCGCCAGATCGGGCGGATCGCCGGCAAGTCGGGCGCGCGCAATTCTATCCTGTATGATGTTGAAAGCCTGTACCATGACGCCGGTCATGCCGAGTTTCGTGGCGGGCGTGTCGTCGCGACGCTGATGATCGCCGTTGGGAGGACTGACATTGTGCTTGATCACAGCAGATCTTCCGTAGAGGTCGTAGTGCAGATTTACTGCAACTACCAACGGCTGCTCATACGTGCGGCACACGGAAACCGGAACGGGATTGACCAGCGCGCCATCGACCAGCGTTCGTCCGTTGGAGCGCACCGGCTCGAAGATGCCGGGCAAGGCGTAGGAAGCGCGCAGTGCCGTGATCAGGGATCCGTTGGCGATCCACACTTCATGACCGGTGTTGAGTTCCGAAGCGACGGCGACGAACGGGTGGCCAAGATCCTCGATCGACAGACCCTCGAGATGTTCCTGCATGCGCTTGGTCAGCCGCATGCCGCCGAACAGGCCGCTGCCGCCGATGGTCAGATCGAGAAGGCTTGCGATGCGGCGCATGGTCAGCGAGCGGGCGAAGGCCTCCAGTTCGTCTAGCTTGCCGGCAAAATAGCAGCCGCCCACCAGGGCGCCGATCGACGTGCCGGCGATCATGCCGACGGCTATGCCCGCCTCGTCCAGGGCGCGCAACACGCCTATATGCGCCCAGCCGCGCGCCGCGCCGCCGCCAAGCGCCAGCGCGATCTTGACCCTCTTGGGAGGAGCTGGAGCGAGAAGCGGTGTGGATGTATCTTGCGAGGTGCTCAAACCGGTCGAGTTCTGGCCGCCGTTAAGACGATTCAACCCCCAATTCAGCATTTAAAGCCTCCTCCGAGGCCATATGTGCCTCTTGCTAAAATACTGTCCCTTTTTCGTTTCCAAATCGTATACTGGTTGCAGCTTGTTGGCGTGTTTCGCCGTCAGGTCTACTGTTTGTAGACTTCTTCCGGATCAAAATGCAGGTGTTCGTCGACCACGCTCAACACCGGCTTTCCGTCTTCCAGCTGAACGGTGCGATAGAAGCAGGAACGGCGCCCAGTGTGACACGTTGCGTCGTGTCCCGCGACCTCTACTTTGAGCCAGATTGCATCCTGATCGCAATCAGTACGGATCTCCTTCACCGCCTGCAGGTTTCCGGAGGTTTCGCCCTTCTTCCAGAGTTTTCCCCGAGAGCGGCTGAAATAATGCGCCGTGCCGGTCTTGATCGTCAAAGCCAGGGCTTCCGCATTCATGTGCGCGACCATCAGGAGTTCGCCGTCATGCGCATCGGTCACAATCGCGGTGATCAGGCCGCGATCGTCGAAGCGCGGCGTGAAATCGCCGGCGTCTTCAAGCTCGGATTTGTTCTCCGAAGGCGCATTGAAAATCAGATTCATCTCAGGCTCTTTCGTTGAACCCCGGTCAGCGACCCCGGACCAAAGACATGAAACGGGCCTGTTCGGCAGCATCGGCCTTGAAGGCACCCGTGAAGGTCATCGTCAGCGTCGAGGAGCCCTGCTTCTGCACGCCGCGCATGGCCATGCACATATGCTCTGCCTCGATCATAACGGCCACGCCGCGCGGGCGCAGCGTATCGTCGATCGCGTTCGCAATCTGCGCCGTCATGGCTTCCTGCGTCTGCAGGCGGCGGCCGAAGATATCGACGACGCGGGCGATCTTGGAGAGGCCCAGTACGCGGCCGTTCGGCAGATAGCCGACATGAGCCTTGCCGATGATCGGCACCATGTGGTGTTCGCAATGAGAGAAAAACGGAATGTCGCGCACAAGGACGATGTCGTCATAGCCGGACACCTCTTCAAAGGTGCGGCCAAGGACATCCTCGGGGTTCAAATCGTAACCGCCGAAAAGCTCGCGATAGGCCTTGGCGACGCGCGCCGGCGTATCGAGCAGGCCCTCGCGCTGCGGATCGTCGCCGGCCCAGCGAAGCAGAACGCGGACGGCGTCCTCAGCTTCCTTCTGCGACGGACGATCGGAATCAACGACTTGCGGAAAGTTCTTTACAATGGCGTCCATTACCTGTGGATCTCCTGACCCGCTACGCGGATATCATTTTGTCGGACTCGCCACTGGCATTCCCCGAGGCACGGAGATTTTGCACCTTTGGCGGGCTCCGGGGCGTTCTGGCTGGCGGACAAGCCTGCCGTCCTGCACGGTTTCCCATCAAACTTACACGAGACCATTGCATTTCTATGGTCTTCGAACGACATACATATAGTATGGCATTGTCCCTGTGAAAGTGTCCTAAACGGACACGCTGTGTTTTTTGTTACGAAACACTGACGGGTGCATCGGAGCAAAATCTGAGATGGACGACATCTACAACAGCAAAATTCTGGAGTTTGCCGGCAATATCGGCCGTATCGGCAGTCTTCCTGACGCCGATGCCAGTGCCCAGGCCCATTCCAGACTGTGCGGTTCTCGCGTAAAAATCTGGCTGAAAATGGACGGCGATGTGGTGACCGATTTTGCCCATGACGTCAAGGCCTGCGCGCTTGGTCAGGCGTCGTCTTCGATCATGGCCCGCCATGTCGTCGGCGCTTCGGCGGAAGAGTTGCGCCAGGCTCGCGAGGATATGCTTGCCATGCTCAAGGCAGACGGCGAGGGTCCGAGCGGGCGTTTCGAGGATATGCGCTATCTGAAGCCTGTTAGAGATTACAAGGCCCGTCACGCATCGACGATGCTGACATTCGATGCCGTCGTGGATGCGATCGGGCAGATCGAGGCGGCGCATCAAGGCGGAAATGCCAAAACGGCTGAAGCCGTCTGAGTGGGCGTTGATCATGTGCCAATTCTGTCTCATGCAGGATGACGATGAAGATGAGGGCGGCGCTGCTCCCTCCAAGCGAGCGTGGCGCGATACATCACCGGCTGGAGACAAGGCGGTAAAATCGCGCAACTATTCCGGCCCTTTCCGCAAGACGCCGGATCGGCTTTTCGGCATGGGCCTCATTCGCCTGTATCAACTCACGCTTTCCGGCTTTGTCGGCAATTCCTGCCGCCATATCCCGACCTGCTCGGAATACGGCTATGAGGCTGTTGCCCGCCACGGGCTTTGGGCCGGAGGCTGGATGACGCTGTTTCGCGTCGCACGCTGCGGGCCTGGCGGCACGAGCGGGCTCGATCCGGTGCCTGGCGAGCTGGAACAGCACTATCATTGGTGGACGCCCTGGCGCTACTTCCGCCTCGGACAGAAGGCAGCCTGATCCGCATGACTGTCTACGTGGCGCTGCTTTACAGCATCGTGCTCGGTGCCGGGCGCAGGGTCGTTATGGCCGATCTCAAGGCAATGGCGGAGAGTTTGGGCTTGCGGAACGTGCGGACGCTTGTCGCTACCGGCAATCTGGTTTTCGAAGCGGATGCTCAGCCGATCGCATCGATCGAGGCACAGCTCGAAGCCGGATTTGCGACAGTTTTCGGCAAGCATGTCGATATCATCGTCCGCGAGGCGGAGACATGGCTGAGACTTGCCGATGGCAATCCCTTTCTCGACGGCATCGGCAGCGAAGTCATCATTCGCGTCATGCGCAAGCCGCTTGAACCTGAAATCCTCGATACACTTGCGAAATATCGGCAGAACGGCGAACGCATGGCCGTTGTCGACGGCGATCTCTGGATCGATTTCGGCTTAAAGGCCAGTGAGACGAAATTGCTGCCTGCACTGACGACAAAGCGGCTCGGCATCGGAACGATGCGGAATTGGAACACGGTGCGCGGTTTGGCCGAGATGATCGGCCGCTAGCACCGCTTTTCCTTTACTAAATAGCCAAATACGGCTATCAGGCGCCCGGACATAAGTAAGCATTTACTTAGTCCGCATTTACGAAACCACCCGCATTCGTTGGCGGGACTGGACAAGGAGAATATAGATGTCCCAATCCGTTTCCCTGGCATTTCCCGACGGCTCCGTGCGCAGCTTTGCTGCCGGCACGACCGGTCGCGATGTCGCCGAATCCATTTCCAAGTCGCTTGCCAAGAAAGCTGTCGCCATTGCCATCGATGGTACCGTGCGCGATCTTTCCGACCCGGTGGCCGACGGCAAGATCGAGATCATTACCCGCACGGACGACCGTGCACTGGAGCTGATCCGCCACGACACCGCACACGTTCTCGCCGAAGCCGTGCAGGAACTTTGGCCCGGAACGCAGGTGACGATCGGCCCGGTCATCGAAAACGGCTTCTACTACGACTTTGCCAAGAACGAGCCGTTCACGCCCGATGATCTGCCTGTGATCGAGAAGCGGATGCGCGAGATCATTCAGCGCAACAAGCCGTTCACCAGGGAAATCTGGTCGCGCGAGAAGGCGAAGGAAGTCTTTGCTGCCAAGGGCGAGAGCTACAAGGTGGAGCTGGTCGATGCTATCCCTGAAGGTCAGGATCTGAAGATCTATTACCAGGGCGACTGGTTCGACCTTTGCCGCGGTCCGCACATGGCTTCGACCGGCCAGATCGGCAATGCCTTCAAGCTGATGAAGGTAGCCGGCGCCTATTGGCGTGGCGACAGCAACAATCCGATGCTGACGCGCATCTACGGCACGGCATTCGCCGAGCAAGCGGATCTCGACAACTATCTGCATATCCTTGCCGAAGCCGAGAAACGCGACCATCGCCGTCTCGGCCGCGAAATGGACCTGTTCCATTTCCAGGAAGAAGGCCCCGGCGTCGTCTTCTGGCATGGCAAGGGCTGGCGCATGTTCCAGACGCTGGTGTCCTATATGCGCCGGCGGCTGCAGGGCGATTATCAGGAAGTCAACGCACCGCAGGTGCTCGACAAGTCGCTTTGGGAGACTTCGGGTCACTGGGGTTGGTATCGCGACAATATGTTCAAGGTCACCGTCGCGGGCGACGATACCGATGACGATCGCGTCTTCGCGCTAAAGCCAATGAACTGCCCCGGTCACATCCAGATCTTTAAGCATGGCTTGAAGTCCTACCGCGAACTGCCGATCCGCCTTGCGGAATTCGGTAACGTGCATCGTTACGAGCCCTCGGGCGCGCTGCATGGATTGATGCGCGTGCGCGGCTTCACGCAGGACGACGCCCATATCTTCTGCACCGATGAGCAGATGGCCGCCGAGTGCCTGAAGATCAACGATCTCATCCTGTCGGTCTATGAGGACTTCGGCTTCAAGGAGATCGTCGTCAAGCTCTCGACCCGCCCCGACAAGCGTGTCGGCTCGGATGAACTCTGGGATCGCGCCGAAAGCGTGATGATGGACGTGCTGAAGACCATCGAGGCCCAGTCCGAAGGACGCATCAAGACCGGCATTCTGCCGGGCGAGGGCGCGTTCTACGGGCCGAAGTTCGAATATACGCTCAAGGATGCCATCGGCCGTGAATGGCAGTGCGGCACGACGCAGGTCGACTTCAATCTGCCGGAGCGCTTCGGTGCGTTCTACATCGACCAGCACTCCGAAAAGACGCAGCCGGTGATGATCCACCGCGCCATCTGCGGCTCGATGGAACGCTTCCTTGGCATCCTGATCGAGAACTTCGCCGGGCACATGCCGCTGTGGGTCTCGCCACTGCAGGTGGTCGTGGCGACGATTACGTCCGAGGCTGATGCCTATGGCGAAGAAGTAGCCGAAGCGCTGCGCGATGCCGGCCTCGACGTCGAGACCGACTTCCGCAACGAGAAGATCAACTACAAGATCCGCGAGCATTCGGTAACGAAGGTTCCGGTGATCATTGTGTGCGGCAAGAAGGAAGCCGAAGAGCGTTCGGTCAACATCCGCCGCCTCGGCAGCCAGTCGCAGACCTCCATGTCGCTCGACGAGGCGATCGCATCGCTTTCGCTCGAGGCGACCGCGCCCGATATTCTGCGCAAGCAGGACGCACGTCGCTCCAAGGCCGCCTGAATGTGAAATTATCTCTGACGGCACCTTCAGGGTGTCGTCAGAGAACTGACATAGAACTTTCATATACTTGATAAATCAAAGCGTTGCTGCGGCCGTCAGATGCGGCGCAGCGAAACGATAGGAGCGGGGCAGCCCGTCGCGCATTTGGATTTCAAAGAACTATCCTACGCCAATGAACGGGATCCGCGCATCAAACGCTGGTTCATCCGCTCCATCGAAGGCCTGTCCGGCCGCGACCGTTATGCCAGGCTCTATGACATCTGGCGCAGCGATATTATCGGCAAGAGCGATCGCGTCTTCGGCAAGATGCTCGACCTCATCAATGTCCGCCTGCTTGCCAAGGGCGAATGGCCCTTACGGCAAGTTCCCGACGCGCCGATCGTCATCGTCGCCAATCACCCCTATGGCATTGGTGACGGGATCGCGGTGCTCGCGCTTGCCGAACAGCTCGGCCGCCCTTTCAAGGTGCTGATCAACAACGAGTTGTTGAAGGTGCCGGAGATGAACGACTATTCGCTGCCCGTTTCCTTCGAGGAAACCAAGGAAGCTATGGCGATCAACATGAAGACGCGCCATGAGGCCGTTCGCCTGCTCAAGGAAGGCACGACCATCATCGTCTTTCCTGCTGGCGGCGTGGCAACCGCCAAGAAGGGTTTCGGCCGGGCCGAAGACCTTCCATGGAAGATATTTCCGGCCAAGCTCATCCAGGCGGCGCGCGCGAGCGTCATTCCGATCTATTTCGAGGGGCAGAACGGCCGCTTGTTCCATCTGGCGAGCCGCATCTCGATGACGCTGCGGATATCGCTGCTGATCCGCGAGTTCCGACGCCTCTCAGGGAGCACGATCACGGCACATATCGGCGCACTAATGAGCTGGGAATCGCTGAGCGAAGGTAACGACCGCAAAGACTTGCTCTCGAAACTCTATAGCGCCGTCTTTTCGATGGCGCCGCCGCGGAAAATGCTGCGCCGAAGGGCAGGGTGACGGACCGGAACCGTCAATCCATGCTGTCGCCTTCGCCGCCGCTGGCGGGCGCCAGCTGCTCGTAGGTCGGAAGCGGCTGCTGATTGGTTGTCGCCGGCGGCGTCTGCGGATTTTGCGTTTGCCGCATCTGCGGCATCTGGAGCGGAATCTGCTGGGCCGGTTGCCGGTTATCGACATCCAACGGCTGCTGCTGTTTCATCAGTACTTCCACATCGGTATTCATGCCCGCCGCCACAGTGAAATCGCGCTGATAGATCTTGTCCTTGTTGCGGGCGACGGCGGTATAGCGGCCTTCTGCAAGTACCATGGTCGGAAAGGCGCTGACACTTTCCCCGACGATATCGCCGGCGGAGGTCAGGATCGACCAGGCAGTATCGGCGATCGCCTCGCTGCCGGCGTCGGATACCAGCTTGAACGTGATTTTTGCCGCCCTGTGCTGGATAGTCGCTTCCGTCACCTTGCCGGCTTCCACCTGGATATCGGCTCGGATGACGGCGTTGACCTCGCCATATTCGGAAACAACATGGTAGGTGCCGGCGCTAAGGCCGACCAGCGTGTTTGGCTTGACATCTTCCATGACAAGACCGCGTTCGCCGTCTTCCTTGGTTTCGCTCGAATAGATCGAAAAGCTTAACTCATCGGGCGGGATTCGGACATCGGGCCCGGATACGGCATTCAAAACCATACCGCCGGCATCAAGCACCATCGTCTGCTTCTGAGGATCGGCCGTTGCCGACACGCTCAGCTTCTTCGTCACGCCGGCGCGGCCGAAGGAGACGTTGACGAAATAATCGCCGGGCAGGAGATGGAAGGAGGCGGAGCCGCCCTTCGAGCTTGCCACCAGCGGCAGTTTGCCGTCGGCACCGGCAATCGGGCTGAACACATACCAGGACAGGCCCTGTTGCTGGGGCCCGCTTTGGGGGGACAGTTTGGCTTCGAGCGAAACGTCACGCAAGTTGCGAGAGGCGGAGTTTTCGCCGTCGGGTGCCACGAAGGCATTGAGCTTCGGCATCTTCACGCTGCCGTCGAGCTGCTTGAACTCCTTGAACGCTTCCTGCGCCGAGGCCGTCGTACCGAGGCAGCCGAGAACAGCGAAAACCACGCTCAACCGGCGAGCGGATGAAATGCCAGACATGGGTTCCGAACCGATTGACTTCCGATAAGACACAAGCCACTTCAAAACCAATGCCGTGACAAATTCAAGACCAACGTCTCCCAATCCATAAAATGAAAGCAATCACTCAATGAAAACCGATATCAAGCTCATCGATTATCTCGCGGTACGCCGATCCATTCCCGCATTTCAGATGGCGGAGCCGGGACCGGAAAGGGCAGAGATCGAGGAGATTATCCGATTGGCCTCGCGCGTGCCCGATCACGGCAAGCTCGCCCCCTGGCGTTTCATCGTCTACCGCGGGGAGGAGCGTGCGCGCCTCGGCGAGGAATTGCTGAAGCTCGCATTGGAGGCGAAGCCGGATCTTTCGGAAGAGATGATCCAGGTGGAGCGCACTCGTTTCACGCGCGCGCCGGTCGTAATCGCCGTGGTCAGCAAGGCGGCGCCACACTTCAAGATTCCCGAATGGGAGCAATTGATGTCGGCAGGCGCGCTTTGCCTCAACCTCCTGATCGCTGCGAACGCCCATGGCTGGGTATCCAATTGGCTGACCGAATGGTTTGCCTATGACGAGCGTGCTTATCCGTTGCTCGGCGTTGCGCCGGGCGAGAAGGTTGCCGGCTTCATCCATATCGGCTCTTCGAGCTTTCCGCCCGTCGAGCGCCCGCGTCCGGAGCTGGCCGAAACGGTGACCTGGGTCGGTGGCGGGGACGCATAATGTTCTATTCGACGGATACCAATGCTCATGGCCTGGCGCACGATCCGTTCAAGGCGATCGTCGCGCCGAGGCCGATTGGCTGGATCGGCAGCAAGGGCAGAGACGGTTCGCTGAACCTGTCTCCCTATTCCTTCTTCAATGCGATCAGCGACCGGCCGAAGCTGGTGATGTTTTCGTCTGCGGGCCGCAAAGACAGCGTGCGCAATGTCGAGGAGACCGGCGTATTCACCACCAACCTCGTGAGCCGCAATCTCGTTGACAAGATGAACCATTCATCGATTGCTGCACCGTACGGCGTCAACGAATTCGATCTGGCCGGATTGACGGCAGCGCCGGCCAAGCTGATCGATGCGCCTTATGTCGGCGAGGCCTTTGCAGTACTCGAGTGCCGTGTGACCGATATTCTCCAGCCCAAGGGTCTCGATGGCCAGGCTTCCGAGAATATCATGGTCATCGGCCAGGTCGTCGGCATCCATATCGATGAGACGATCATTCGCGAGGGAAGGCTCGATATGGCGCTTGCAAGGCCGGTCGCGCGCATGGGCTATATGGACTACAGTGAAGGCAGCGACGTCTTCGAAATGATGCGGCCCAAAGCCCCCTGACAATCATCTTTGTTTTTCAGGGGTTAACGAACACGGTAAACGACCCGTAAACCTTTGCCCGATAACGTTGGCAGCATGAGTTCGCGGGGCGGGAATCGCCCCGCCGATATCGGGGCGTTACGTGATCATAGAAGCATTCCTCCGCTGGGCCGAGACCGCAAAGGCAGAGAACCGAGCCAGGGCGGCCAATGCGCTTGGCCGGGCCTATCTGCAGTCGGATATGCCGAAGGAGGAGCGCGTGGCCGCCGAGATGGCGATGACCTACCTGCTCGACGATCCGTCGCCCCGCGTGCGGCTTTCTCTAGCTGAAGCGGTTGCTCGTTCGCCAGGGGCCCCGCGCAATGTGATTCTGTCCCTTGCCGAGGACCAGCCGGAAATTGCGGGACAGATCATCCTGCTTTCACCTGTCTTCAACGATGCCGATCTCGTCGACCTTGTATTGCATGGCAGCGAGGTGACGCGGATTTTGATTGCGTCGCGCGGGCAGGTTCCGCGCGTGGTTTGTGCAGCGCTCGCCGAGATCGGTGGGGAAACCGAGATATCGTGCCTTCTCGAAAATGATGGGGCATTGCTTTCGCAGGCCTCATTGAAGCGCATCACCGAGCGCCTTGGCGATTGTGCCGACATACGCGGCCTTCTCCTGTCCCGCGATGCCTTGTCTTCCGACACTCGGCAGCTATTGATGCACCGGGTCAGCGAAGCGTTGTCGGGATCGGACCTCATCCAGAACGTGATCGGCGCCGGCAGGCTTAAGCAGGTGACGCGCGAGGCCACGGAATCTGCGACCGTCGCCATCGCCGGTTCGGCGCCGCACGAGCAGCTGCCGGAGCTGGTGGAACATTTGCGGCAGTGCGGCTCGCTGACCCCTGCCTTCCTGATGCAGGCGCTATGCTCCGGCAAGGTCGATTTCTTTGCCTGCGCAGTCACCAATCTTTCCGGCTGCGACGAACGGCGCGTGCGCTCCATCATATCGAGGGGCCGCATCTATGCCATTCGTGCCCTTTATGAGAGCGCCGGCCTAACGAGAGACATCAGCACCGTGTTCGTGGACGCCACGCTGGTCTGGCGCGATGCGTCACGCGCCAACAGCGAGGCCATGCTGGAGAATGTCTGCTCCCGTTTGATGCGCAAATTCCGCCTGAAAGAGCCGCCTGCCGCTGCCACCCAGCTGCTTGACATGGTGGAGAAGCTCGCAAACACCGAACGGCGGCACGCGGCGCGGAATTTTGCGGCACTGGCGACCCTTGCTGCCGCGTGATATCCAGCGATAGACCCATTGTCCGAGGTGTATCTTGTCGCTGCGTGTCGCCGTTGAATCTCCCCGCCAGGATGGCGTCATCCGTCTTCTCGAAATGTCGGACGCCTATGCGGAATCGCTTTATCCGCCGCAAAGCAATCACATGCTCGATCTGGCTTCGCTGGAGAAGCCGGAAATAACCTTTTGGGTTGCCAGGATCGAGGGCGATATCATCGGATGTTGCGCTCTGGTCGAAGCGGGCGATGGCACCGCCGAGATCAAGCGCATGTTCGTCGATCCCGCCGCCAGAGGGCGCAGCGTCGCGCGCAAGCTGATGGAAACGATCGAAGCGGCGGCATTCGAAAAGCGGCTTGCAGCGATCCGGCTGGAAACGGGCATATACCAGCCCGAAGCAATCGGCCTCTACAAACGGTTCGGCTATGTCGAAATCCCGGCCTTCGGCAGCTATTTGCCGGATCCACTCAGCCTGTTCATGGAAAAACGACTGACGCAGGCATAGGCGGAAGATTATTGCTTGGCGTTATCCTGGAGCTGTAGCTGCAGCTCCGGTTCCTGCGCAGGCTGCTCTTCGGTCAACTCGGCTTCGCGAATCCATTCGCGCCAGATGGCGACGATGATTGCCATCAGCACCGGTCCGATAAAGAGGCCGAGGAATCCCATGGTTTTCACGCCGCCGACCAAGCCAAAGAAGGTCGGCAGGAACGGCAGCTTGATGGGGCCGCCTACGAGTTTGGGACGAAGCGTCTTGTCGACAATGAACAGTTCGATCGTGCCCCAGAGGAAGAGCGCGATACCAGCCCAAAGCGAGCCGCTGGCGATGAGATAGATCGAGACCAGCGACATGGACAGCGGAGCGCCACCAGGCACCAGAGCCATGACACCCGTGAGGACACCAAGCGTAATGGCAGACGGAGCGCCTGCGATCCAATAGGCGACGCCGAGCACGATACCTTCGCCGATGGCGATCAGCGTCATACCCATGACCGTCGAGCTGATCGTCGCCGGCACGACGCGGGAAATCCGCTCCCAGCGGTTCGGAAGGATGCGCTCGCCGAGCAGGTCGACCTGACGAACGAATGTCGAGCCGTCGCGATAGATGAAGAACAGGGCGATCAGCATGAACAGCAGGGTCAGCACGACGTGGAACGCATTGCCGCCGGCGGCAAGCACCGCCCTGTAGATATTGCCGATATGAGCGCCGCTCACGATCTGGGCCAACTCGCCAAGAGAGCCGGGGCTACCGACATACTGCACCCACTGTTCGCCGAGCCATGAGCCGACGACGGGCAAAGCCAAAATCCACGGAGGCGGCGCCGCGCCATCTCGATTGACATGCACGGCCCAGGCGAACCAATCCCGCACTTCGCCGGCCATATAAAGCGCCGAAAGGACGATTGGCAGGACAAGGAAAGTGACGATGAACGCAATGGCTATGCTGGCTGCAAGCGTCGTGTTTCCGCCGGTGCGGCGGACGAGATCGCTAAAAAGCGGCCAGGTGGCGAAGCCGATCACCGCGGCGGCCAGAACCGGAACGAGGAAGCCGTAGAAGAAATAGATGCCAGCAACGGCTATCAGAATAAGGAGCCAGCGGGCGGCAGAGATGGATGGAATAAGCGGCATGCGCGCATGCGCGCTCGGCCCGAGCCAACGATGCTCCTTCAGTTTTTGACGTTCAAAAACACCCACCAGACTTATTTCGCCCCACATTACTAGATCACCCGGTTATGGGGTATGATCCAGGCTCTTTCAAGGGCATCGCCCCGAAAGCTCCTCTATTCCGCCGCTATGACAGTAACACGACTGCTTTACGAATAAGAACAAGGTCTCAAGCAGGTCGACGGACTACCTTGAATGCGAAGAATTGAGTCTTTTGCGTCGGATTGAAATTGTTGTCGGCGACCAGGATCAATACGTCCGTACCGTCTTTTGCCTTGCCGAAAGTAATGCCTTCGATGTTGTCTGGTTCGAGACCGAGAGCCCGCAGATCCATGACCTGCGTCTTGCGCACCGGCACGATCCGCTGATCCGTCTTGGCCAGGGAAGGGATGTTGGAGACATCGGTGGCGCCATCAAGGTCGAACATGTTGATGACGACCGAAGTGCCGACACCCTGCGCATAGCCGCGTTCGAGCGACAGCAGACGTCGATCGTCAAGTGCCATGATTTCCGACAGGCCGAAATCGTTCCAGCCGGTTGCCGTGGACGGCGCCTGCGGGATGGGCGAGATCGGGTAGACATACTGCGCCTTCTGCTCGCCGGTCGCCACGTCATAGCGGATGAGGCGGGCAAGCGCACCACCGGTCAGCATCGTGATGGGTCCATCCTGATAGAGCGCGGATTCCGTGCCGACGATCAGATCGCCGCCGGGGAGAAAGGCCAGGCCCTCGAAAGCGAGATTGTCGCGAATACCGGTGCTCTTATCTGCGGTGGGAGCAAATCCCACCGGCAACGAGAGCTCGCGCATGAAACCACCGTCGCGACTGGCGATCCGCACGAAGGGCGGCAACAGTGCCTTGCCGTCGCCTTCGCTGGTCCAATAGATGCCATCCTTGCCCAGACGGATGGATTCGCCATCGACTTTCTTGATCGCGAAAGGCTGACCGTCCTTATCCTGCAGCGTGACATGGTCGAGAACCGTCACGCCCTTCAAGCCACTGGCGCTGACGTCGATGTCGAGATTGTAGAAGCGGGCCGGCGCTTTTTCGGAGCGATCGTCGCTGATGGAAACATAGCGGCCAGTGGACGGATCAAATTCGATGCCCGAGAGGCCGCCGACCTCCACTCCATTCTCCGTGAAACCCGTGGGAATATCGCAGCTGCCCAGATAGGAAAGGCTGATACCCGCTTTGCAATCGCCGAAAGGGCAGGGAACGTTGACGGTCGACCCGATATCCATCGCATGGGCGGCATGGCCAAAAAGGAGAACGGCGGCAGTCGTCAGAAATGGTTTCAACATGGCGAAATCGTCAACCCAGATAGTGAAATGGCGGCATTGAAAGCAATGCCGCCATCTACACATCCATCCATGACGTCTTCGTAACGGATATCGGACAATCCGGTAAAATATCGCGAATCCCGTCGGTCGCAGCAATCGACGGTTGGTCTGCCGTCAGATATCCAGATCGTCGGCGAAGGCGGCCCGTTCCTGAATGAAACGGAAGCGAGCCTCTGCCTTGGTGCCCATCAGGTTGTCGACGGCATCGCGCGTGCCCTCGAAATCCACCTCGTCGATCTCGACCCGCAGCAGGGTGCGCTTAGCCGGATCCATCGTCGTTTCCTTGAGCTGGGCGGGCAGCATTTCGCCGAGACCTTTGAAGCGGCTGATCTCGACCTTGCCTTTGCCCTTGAACTCCGTCTGCATCAGCTCCTGCCGGTGGGCGTCATCGCGGGCATAGATGGATTTCGAGCCCTGGGTGATCTTGTAGAGCGGTGGCACGGCCAGGAACAGATGACCCTGGCGGATCAGCTCCGGCATCTCCTGATAGAAGAAGGTGATAAGGAGCGAGGCGATGTGGGCGCCGTCGACGTCGGCATCGGTCATGACGACGATGCGCTGATAGCGAAGATCTTCTTCCCGATATTTCGAGCGCGTGCCGCAGCCGAGCGCCTGAACGAGGTCGGTAATCTGCTGGTTGGCGGAAAGCTTTTCGCGGCCCGCGCTGGCGACGTTGAGGATCTTGCCGCGCAGCGGCAGGATTGCCTGGTTGGTGCGGTTTCGCGCCTGCTTGGCCGAGCCACCTGCCGAATCGCCCTCCACGAGGAAGAGTTCGGCGCCTGCGGCGGCGCTCTGCGAGCAATCCGCGAGCTTACCCGGCAGTCGCAGTTTGCGCACGGCGGTCTTGCGGTTGACTTCCTTTTCCTTGCGCCGCCGCATGCGCTCATCTGAGCGCTCGATCACCCATTCCAGCAGTTTTTCGGCTTCGGCCGGATTGTCGGTAAGATAGTGATCAAAGGGATCACGCAGCGCGTTTTCGACGATGCGCTGCGCTTCGACCGTCGCAAGCTTGTCCTTGGTTTGGCCAACGAATTCAGGCTCGCGTATGAAGATCGACAACATGCCGACGCCCGAAATCATCACGTCGTCGGTGGTGATATTGGCCGCACGCTTGTTCTGGGTGAGGTCTGCGTAGTTCTTCAGGCCCTTGGTGAGAGCAATGCGGAAACCGGCCTCATGCGTGCCGCCCTCCGGCGTCGGAATCGTGTTGCAATAGGAGTGGACCTGCGGGTCGCCGCCATACCAGGTGATCGCCCATTCGAGTGAGCCGTGACCGCTTTCCTTTTCCGACTTGCCGGCAAAGATTTCGCGGGTGACGGTGAACTCGTTGCCCATCGTCGCCTTGAGGTAATCCCTCAGGCCGCCGGGGAAATGGAAAACAGCCTTTTCAGGAACATCGGCACCCTGGGGTGCCAGCTCCGGATCGCAGCTCCAGCGGATCTCGACGCCGCCGAACAGATAGGCCTTGGAACGGGCCATGCGGAAGACGCGGGCCGGCTCGAAGCGAGCATGGTCGCCGAAGATCTGCGGATCTGGATGGAAGCGGACACGCGTGCCACGGCGGTTATGGACGTCGCCCAGTTCTTCGATGCCACCGACCGGCAGACCACGCGAGAAACGCTGGCGATAGAGCTTGCGGTTGCGGGCGACCTCGACTTCCAGATCATCCGACAGAGCGTTGACGACGGACACGCCGACGCCGTGCAGACCGCCCGACGTCTCGTAGGCCTTACCGTCGAATTTACCGCCGGCATGCAGCTTGGTCATGATGACTTCGAGCGTGGACTTGCCAGGCACCTGCGGATGGTTTTCCACAGGAATGCCACGGCCGTTATCCGTGACGGTCAGATAGCCCTGCCGGTCAAGATAGACCTCGATGAAATTGGCATGGCCGGCCACAGCTTCGTCCATGGCGTTGTCGATGACTTCGGCGAAAAGGTGATGCAGCGCCTTTTCGTCGGTGCCGCCGATATACATGCCGGGACGCATGCGCACCGGCTCGAGCCCTTCCAGAACGCGGATCGAGCTTGCGCCATATTCCTCCGCAGAAGATGTCGCCGGTGCGGCGCGCTGTGCCGGTGCAGGCTTTTCAACCTTCACATCAGGCTTTTCCGCTGCCTCCGGTTTCGGCGGGCGAGGTAGTCCGGAGAAGAGATCGTTGCTGTTATCCATAGAATTTCAAGCTGCTCAGATTTGTTCTGGTGGGGCCAGACCCCATTATTATCGCATTTGTCGCCGGTATTCGCGAATCACCGTGATTCTGCCAGAAACAACACACAAGAGCGATGGCGCCCCACGACGGCGCGAATTTATAAAGAGATTTGCGTTGCCGGGTGAAGAATGGCAAGCCCGATGGCCGATCGGAGGAAGTGTCCGCATGCGAATGTCCACAGCTCATTTGCCCATCCTGTCCGCAATCTCGGGCATTTTGCTTCTGGCGACCGCCCAAGGCGCGTCTGCCGAGATGCTGAAGCCCTTCAAGGACGAGCTGTTTTCCAATCAGACCGTCATCGAGAGTCACGACAACGGTGCGTTCCAGACGATCGATTACCAGGAAATGCGGGATATCAACGGCCGCGACCAGATTCCGGAAAAGCGCGTCAAGCCTGCCTATGTCGATACGGGCGTGCGCTGGAAGTCGCAGGAAGATGAAACCCTGCAGCTCGGCGACCGCAAAGTGGATGTCACCCGCATAGGTCCGGCATCGAAGCAGGCCTTCACCGTCATCTTCATTCACGGTCGTGGCGGCGACCGCCGCCTCGGCTCCAACGACTATACGTTCGGCGGCAATTTCAACCGGCTGAAGAACCTGGCTTACAAAAACGGCGGCACCTATTACGCGCCGAGCGTAAGAGGTTTCGATAGCAATGGAGTCGCCGATGTCGCCGCGCTGATCCGCTATTCCTACGAGCAGTCGGGCGGCAAGCCCGTGATTCTCACCTGCGCCTCCATGGGCAGCTTCGTCTGCTGGGGCATCACCCGCGATGCCGAAAGCGTCAAGCGCCTGAAGGGCATGGCGATCCTGAGCGGCGTTACCGATCCGGATTTCACGAAGAGTGCCTTCTACGGGGCAAAGCTGCCGCTCTGGTTCACGCATGGCAGCAAAGACCCAGTCTATGCAGCGGCGGGCCAACAGGCCTTGTTCGAGAAACTCTACAAGGCGCACTATCCGACGCGCTTCACGCTTTTCGAAACCGGAAATCATGGAACGCCGGTCCGCATGACCGATTGGCGCAAGGTGCTCAACTGGATCGTCGATCCGCAAGCATCCTAAAATGCTCCGGCATCGGATTATTTTCCGGATAAGCATTTTTTCAAACGATTTTAACCGGTTCTGGCCCCATTCGATAACTTTCCTTTCCTCCTCCTTTTTGTTAGTCCGACTGATGGAATAAGGGGGAGACACTCGGAATGACGAAGACCGTACGGCCACTCCTGGCCGGAAACTGGAAGATGAACGGCACGCGTGCGAGCCTGGACCAGATCAAGGCGATCGCGGATGGCGTCAAAGCGCCGCTGTCGGAAAAAATCGATACGCTGCTCTGCCCCCCTGCCACATTGCTCTACGTCGCGACTGCGCTTTGCGACGACAGCCCGCTGGCCATCGGCGCGCAAGATTGCCATCAGCAGGTCAGCGGCGCCCATACCGGCGATATATCAGCGGAGATGATCGCCGACTGCTTCGGCACCCACGTCATCGTCGGCCATTCCGAGCGCCGCAGGAATCACGCGGAAAGCGACATGCTGGTGCGTGCCAAGGCACAGGCTGCGCATGATGCGGGGCTTATCGCCATCATCTGCATCGGCGAGACTGCCTATGAGCGCAACAGCGGCCAAACGCTCGACGTGCTGAAGCGGGAGCTGATCGGCTCCATTCCGGACGGCTCGACGGCGCAGACCACGGTGGTTGCTTACGAACCGGTCTGGGCGATCGGCACCGGCGTGGTCCCGACCCAGGAAAACGTCGAGGAGGCGCATGCCTTCATCCGTGCCGAGCTCATCCAGCGTTTCGGCAAGGAAGGCGCAAACATGCGAATCCTCTATGGCGGATCGGTCAGCGGCGCAAATGCGCGCGACCTTCTGGAGGTTCCTCACGTCAACGGCGTGCTTGTCGGAGGCCAGAGCTTGAAAGCCGCGGACTTCCTTGCCATTTATGCCGCATTCGAACGGCAGTTCGCCTGAAGCAACAACTTGCCCGGAGTTCCGGTCTTAAAAGGACTTGGAATAGGCGAGAGCCTCATGTAAAGAGCCGCGAGCTTTTATTTTTGATGCCCGCCAACGGGCAGGACTGGACCTATGCAAACCGTACTGCTTGTCATCTATCTCATGGTTGTCGTCGCCCTTATCGGTGTGGTGCTGATTCAGCGCTCCGAAGGTGGCGGCCTCGGCATCGGCGGCGGCTCGGGCTTCATGTCTGCGCGCGGTACGGCCAATGCGCTGACGCGCACCACGGCCATTCTGGCCGCGCTGTTCTTCGTACTCGCGCTCGGCATGAACGTGCTGTCGCGCTTCGAAGCTCGCCCGACCGATATTCTCAACCGTATCCCGAGCACCTCCGGCCAGGGTAACGGCATCCTTGATTCGCTCGGTGGCCAGAAGGGTTCCGCTCCGGCAACGACCCCGCCGAAGCCGGCCGACAATAGCGGCGTTCCGAACAGCGGTGCCGTCGCTCCGCAGTCGCAGGCGACGCCTCCCGCAGCAACGGCAACCCAGCCTGCCGCCACGGCACCTGCCCAGCAGGCTCCGGCCGCAACCGGTCAGCAGACCGCTCCTGCGGCGACTACGCCCGCGCCCGCCCAAAGCGGCGGCGACGTTCCGACCGGCAAGTAAGCCTGGTCGTAAAGATCATCCCCGGCAGGTCCTCGGATCTGCCGGTTTTGTTTTGTCTATATTCCGTCTTATGCGTCCAAAGTTCCGGAAACGAATTTTAGGGCTAGCGGAATCATTTGTGAAAAGGTATCCGGTGACTCCCATGGCGCGATATGTATTCATCACAGGCGGCGTGGTTTCTTCCCTCGGAAAAGGAATTGCGGCTGCGGCTCTCGGAGCGTTGTTGCAGGCTCGTGGTTATCGAGTCCGACTGCGCAAACTCGACCCCTATTTGAACGTGGATCCGGGCACCATGAGCCCGACCCAGCACGGCGAAGTCTTCGTCACCGACGATGGTGCGGAAACCGACCTCGATCTTGGCCACTATGAGCGCTTCACCGGTCGCTCGGCCACGAAGACCGACAACATCACCACCGGTCGCATCTACAAGAACATCATCGACAAGGAACGCCGCGGCGACTATCTCGGCGCAACCGTCCAGGTCATTCCGCACGTCACCAACGAGATCAAGGATTTCGTCACCGAAGGCAATGACGATTATGATTTCGTCATCTGCGAGATCGGCGGCACCGTCGGCGACATCGAAGCCATGCCCTTCATGGAAGCGATCCGCCAGCTCGGCAACGATCTGCCGCGCGGCACGGCGATCTATGTTCACCTGACGCTGATGCCGTACATCCCGGCTGCAGGCGAGCTGAAGACCAAGCCGACGCAGCACTCCGTCAAGGAACTGCAGGCTCTCGGTATTCACCCGGATATTCTGCTCGTGCGCGCGGATCGCGAGATCCCGGAAGCGGAGCGCCGCAAGCTTTCGCTGTTCTGCAATGTCCGTCCTTCGGCGGTTATCCAGGCGCTCGACGTCGCCAACATCTACGACGTGCCGATGGCCTACCACAAGGAAGGCCTCGACGACGAAGTGCTGGCTGCTTTCGGCATCGAGCCGGCTCCGAAGCCGCGTCTCGACCAGTGGGAAGAGGTCTGCAACCGCATCCGCACGCCGGAAGGCGAGGTGACCATTGCCATCGTTGGCAAGTATACCGGCCTGAAGGATGCCTATAAGTCGCTGATCGAAGCCCTGCATCACGGCGGTATCGCCAACCGGGTCAAGGTCAATCTCGAGTGGATTGAATCCGAAGTCTTCGAAAAGGAAGATCCGGCGCCTTATCTCGAGAAGGTTCACGGCATTCTCGTGCCCGGCGGCTTCGGCGAGCGCGGTTCGGAAGGCAAGATCCTCGCGGCCCGTTTCGCACGTGAACGCAAGGTGCCGTATTTCGGCATCTGCTTCGGCATGCAGATGGCTGTCATCGAGGCGGCGCGCAATCTTGCCGGTGTCGAACATGCATCGTCGACCGAATTCGGACCGACCAAGGAGCCAGTCGTTGGCCTGATGACCGAATGGCTCAAGGGCAACGAGTTGCAGAAGCGCACGGCATCCGGCGATCTCGGCGGCACCATGCGGCTCGGCGCCTACAAGGCGGCCCTGAAGAAGGGCACGAAGATTTCGGAGATCTATAGCTCGACCGACATCTCGGAGCGTCATCGCCACCGTTACGAAGTCAACATCGACTACAAGGACAGGCTGGAAGGCTGCGGGCTCGTTTTCTCCGGCATGTCACCGGATGGTATTCTGCCAGAAACGGTCGAATATCCCGACCATCCCTGGTTCATCGGCGTCCAGTATCATCCGGAACTGAAGTCCCGGCCGCTGGAACCGCATCCGCTGTTCTCCAGCTTCATCGAAGCTGCGACGGAACAGAGCCGGCTGGTCTAAGAGCCGAAAATCGCTTGCGGTAGTCACTCGGGCTCACCGCAAGCCTTTCCCGAAAATGATGGCGCATGGTGGCGAGCGATCCAAATCCGCTCGCCACGGCCACATCGTCAAGCGAAATGGCGGTCTGCTTTTCGAGCAGGTCCTTTGCGCGCCGCAGCCGCTCGCTCAGCAGCCATTCGCCCGGCGCCATGCCGGTGGTCGCCTCGAAACGGCGCTGAAAGGTTCGCACGCTCATGCCGGCTCGCGCTGCAAGTGCTGCAATCGGCTGCTCCTCCTGCAAACGTTCGCGCATCCATTCGAGCAAGGGACCTAAACGGGCTCCTTCGCGCTGTCTCAGAACCGGTGTCTCGATATATTGCGCCTGACCACCTTCGCGATGCGGTGGCACCACGAGACGACGCGCGACGCTGTTGGCGATGTCCGGCCCGAAATCCCGGCGTACGACATGCAGGCAGAGATCGATCGCAGCAGCACTGCCGGCGGCGGTCAGCACGCTGTTTTCATCGACATAAAGAACATCGGCATCGACGGTGATGTCCGGATAGCGCGCAGCAATGGAATCGACGTACCGCCAATGCGTCGTCGCCTTGCGGCCGGCGAGCAATCCTGCCGCGGCAAGGACCGCGACGCCCGAGCAGAGCGACATGATGCGCACACCGCGGCGGCTAGCCGCCTGCAGTTCGACAATCAGCGGGTTAGGGACAGGCGTCCCGATGCCGCGCCATCCGGGCACGACGATCAGATCGGCATCGGCTATGACTTCCAGCCCGTGATCGACCTGAACCGTGAGCCCGCCGGCGGCACGCAGAGGACCGTCCTCAATCGCGCAGGCGGAAAAGCGATACCAATCGTCGCCCATTTCCGGGCGCGGCAGGCCGAAGATTTCGTAGGCAACGCCGAATTCGAAGGTGCAGAGCCCATCATAGACGAGGGCGACGACATGCGGGCCGCGAAGATTGGAGCTATCAGAGTTTGGCATGATATTAACGTTATATGGCATTTCGGCCAATTTCAACAGCGAGATCACTCAGGCATGAATGCACCGAACCAACAAGGAGCGTTCCATGTCCCTAGTCAGTGAAATCGCCGCAGCAGCCCCGAACCTCGTCGCTGAGCACTATGCCCGGAGGCTTAGCCTCGAGACCGATTGCTCCGACGTGCGCCAGGCCATGACATCAGGTAATGTGGATTTCGTCCTGCTCGATGTTCGCGGCCCAGCCATGTTCCAGGAGCGGCATATTCCCGGCGCAACCAATCTGCCGCATGGCAAGATGACTGCCCGGAAGATGGCGGAATGGCCTGAAGACACGCTGTTCGTCGTCTATTGCGCCGGGCCGCATTGCAACGGCACCGACAAGGCAGCTTGGCGCCTGGGCACGCTCGGCAAGCGCGTCAAGGTCATGATCGGCGGCATGACCGGTTGGGCGGATGAAGGCCACCCCTTCGAAATTGGCTAGCAAACGACAAGGCAAACCCGATACGCGCCGGGTTTGCCCGTCATGACGACATGCGAAAAGCTTCGGCATCTACGTCGTTTGGCTGTCGCGCCGCCTCCGTTTCCATGGCACGCTAAGAATAAGCATGATGGGAACAGAAGTATGATCCTCAATCCATTTGACGATCGCGCGGTCAGATCGAGGGCCAAGATCGCCATCACCTTCGCGTTGCTGATCGCCTCCAATATTGGCGCGTGGATCTGGGCCTGGCTCGCCTTCGGCGACAGGCCATCGCTTATGGGCATTGCGCTGCTTGCCTATATGTTCGGGCTTCGTCACGCTTTCGATGCCGATCATATCGCCGCGATCGACAATGTCGTGCGCAAGCTCATTCAGGAAAGGAAGCAACCTTATGCCGTCGGCTTCTTCTTCTCGCTCGGCCATTCCTCGGTCGTCGTGATCGCCTCGATCTTGATTGCGGCGACCGCGGCGGCCATGCAAGGTCAGCTCGATTCCTTCCACGATATCGGCGGCGTTATCGGCACGACGGTTTCGGCGATCTTCCTGCTGCTGATCGGGATTGCCAACCTCTTCGTCCTCAGAAGCGTGTGGTCCGCCTTCAGCCGGGCACAGAGAGGCGAAAGGATCGCGGACGAGGATCTCGATGCGCTGCTTGCCGGCGGCGGCTTTCTGGCCCGTATCTTCCGGCCCATGTTCAAGGTCGTCACCCGCTCTTGGCACATGTATCCGATCGGCTTCCTGTTCGGCCTCGGTTTCGACACAGCAACGGAAATCGGGATCCTCGGTATTTCCGCCGCTCAAGCTGCGCAGGGCATGTCCTTCTGGACCATCCTCGTTTTCCCGGCGCTGTTCACCGCCGGCATGTCGCTGATGGATACGCTCGACAGCACTCTGATTACCGGCGCCTATGGCTGGGCCTTCGTAAAGCCTGTGCGCAAGCTCTGGTACAATCTGACGATCACCGCCGCTTCAGTCTTGGTTGCAATCTTCATCGGCGGCATCGAGGCGCTGGGGTTGATCTCCGACAAGCTCGGCCTCGAAGGCGGATTCTGGCGCTTCATCGGCGAACTTAACGACAATCTCGCCAATTTCGGTTTCGCCGTCGTCGGCATCTTCCTGCTGAGCTGGCTGATTTCGGCCGTGCTTTACAAAGCCAAAGGCTACGACAACTTGCAGATCAACCGCTCATGACGCATCATCGCGGCCAGGGATCGAGCATGCTGTCGCTGGAAATCGTCGTTCGCGGCTCCAGTTACGTGCGATGAGGGGCCAAAGTCATGATCCACACAAGCAATATTCGGAGTCTGGTGCTGACGGCAGGCATCCTGTGTGTCATCAGCGCCAGCACAGCCTCCGCGCAAACCGTCGCGAGTTGCCCGCTGCAGCCGACCGTCAGTACCAAACGCCAGACATTGAATTGCCAACCCGGGCTTAGCATCACCGTCGAGCGCGGCGCGCATTTCCACTTTGCTGACCGAAATCGGGATGGCCGGGTCGATGCTATCGTGCTCGATAGCAAGGCAGCCCTAGTCGATGTGGACAGCAGCCGAGTTCGGGGCGGATTCGAAGTGGTAACGCCACAGGCGATTGCTGCCGTCCGCGGCACGCGATGGGCAGTCGACGTGACGGGCGGCTCGACGTCGGTGCTCGTGTTGCGCGGCCGTGTTGCGGTAAACAAGGTATCGACCGGGCAGGGTGTTACGCTCGGGCGACGGCAAGGTGTCGATGTGGATAGCAGCCGCTCCACTTTGCATGTCAACGCATGGGGACAGTCGCGCATAAACGCCTTGATGGCACGCCTCGGCCAGTGAGATCCTGACGCCTATGCGCAGACCATCGCTGCAAACGTTGATTGCGCTTCTTTTGACTGCCGCCTGGGGCCTGGGTCTCGGTATTGCGCATCTGCGCGGTGACATTCCCTTTATCGACGGCGCGGAGGCGACGCTTACGAACCTCCGCAATGCGCTCGGCGGCAGCCGCCAACCGCCCGATTTCGTCACGATCGTCGCCATTGACGATGAGACGTCGCGTGTGGCGGGGCACTATCCCTTGCCGCGCGCTACGCTTGCCAGGATTGTCGATGCCATCGCCGCTCTGGGACCCAAAGCCATCGCACTCGACATGCTTCTGATCGATCCCGGTGACGAAGCCGGCGATGCGGCATTGGAACAATCGCTCAAGCGGACCAAGGTTGTGCTGGCCGCCGCCGGCATTTTTCCCGAAAGCCGTCAGCGCGTTGTTGACAACAGCAACGAGCCTCTCGCCCGAGTGCCCAACGCGCTGCAATTCCTCGAACCGCAGCAGCGGTTCGCTGATGCCGCAAGCTATGGCATTGTCAATGTGCAGACCGACAAGGCGGGCACGCCGCGTTTCGCTCCGATGCTGTTTCGCAGTGGTGAGCGGATCGAACCATCCTTTTCGCTGCGCGTCGTTTCCGCCGCAAGCGGCGAGCAGACGACCGTCATTTCCGATCATATCAAGATCGGCGACCGCTCCGTCTATACTGATACCGGCTATCTCATGCCGCTCACGTTCTACGGCCCGCGCGGAACGATCCGCACCATCAGCGCCAGCGCAGCGCTGAATGGCCAGCTACCGGAAGCCGCGATCAGGGATCATGTCGTCGTTGTTGGCGCCACCGTTACCGGCGGCGGCGATGTCTTTCAGACGCCCTTCGATCCTGTTTTACCAGGTGTCGAGGTCATCTCCACCTCGATCACGAATCTGATCGCAGGGGATAGCCTGATACGCGACCGCAACGTCCGTTTCATCGACCTCTATTTTGCCATCGGGCTACCGATTGCCGTTGTCGGCCTTGTTTCATGGCGGCGCAGCACCATAGGCCTGATCATGGTGCTCGGCGTCGTCCTCCTTTGGCTTGCTGTCAACGTCAGCGCCTTCAAGCACGGAATTTGGCTAAGCGCCGCCCTCCCGATTGCGGCAACCGTGCCGCCGGCGCTGCTGTTTGGCGCAATCCAGCTCTGGCTCGACCGCAGACGGGCCTCCCGTTTCGCCGAACAAAGCCAGCTTCTGCAGCGTATCCAGGCGCCCGGTCTTGCCGAACATCTTGCCCGCGATCCCGGCCTTCTCGCAGAACCGGTGCATCAGGAGGCAGCCGTCGTCTTCATCGATATCAACGGCTTCACAGGCCTTAGCGAATCGATCGGCCCAACCGCCGTGCGCGAACTGCTGAACGGCTTCTACAATCTCGTCGACGAAGAGGTGACCGCATCCGGCGGCGCCATTACCAGCTTCATGGGCGATGGCGCCATGATCCTTTTCGGCCTGCCGCACCCCAAGCCTACCGATCCCGCCAATGCAGCGCATTGTTGCGTTCGCCTGGCTCACCGGATGAGAGACTGGCTCTCGGCATTGCCGCAGGGAATAACCTCGCGCATCGGTTTCAAGATCGGCGCTCATTTCGGCACCATCGTCGCCTCCAGGCTCGGCGGTGGCGATCGTCAACAGATCACTGCGACCGGTGACACGGTCAACGTTGCCAGTCGTCTGATGGAGGTTGCCGCGGGTAATCACGTGGAGGTTGCCTTCAGCGCCGACCTCTTGCTTTCGGCGGGTCGCGACAGCGCTCCCTTCAAAGAGGGGCACCTCGATGGCCCGATCGAAACAAGCCTGCGTGGCCGCGCCGGTTCCTTGGCCGTATGGCTCTGGCGCAGCCGGCCGTGATCCGGAGTGATCTCAACGCAGCAGATTTCATTCGTACCACATCGGAGCGATTGAAATCACGAGGAGGCAGGCGAGGGAGATATTGATCGCTCGCCATTGCCATGCCGTTTTCAAGAAATGTCCGAGCATCTGTCCAAGAACGCACCAAACCGCCAAAGAGAAAGCGGCGATAAGGCAGAAGGTCACGCCAAGCAGGATTGCAAGTCTGGCCGGGCTATCCGCCAGCGCGGCAAAAGAGGGTGCAGCGCCCATAGTCATCGCCCAGCCCTTGGGATTGTGCCAGAGCATCCAGACGCCGGCAAAAAAGCCCGTCGGCTTTGCCATTTGCCTGGCCTCACGCGGCCGGCCGCTTCTGCCGATCCGAACGGCGAGCCAGATCAGATAGAGGGAGCCCACCGTCTTCATGGCGATCTGCAGCATCGGCAAGGCCATCAAAACGCCGCCAAGCCCTGCCGCCGCCGCACCGGCCATGGAACCCAAGCCAAAGGCAAAGCCGGCCATCACCGGTATGGACCGGCGGAAGCCGAAATGAGCGCCAGATGCGGTCGCAAGCGTGGTCGCACCACCCGGTGTAATCGTCGAAACCAGGGCGAACAGGATTAGCGGCAGCAGGGATTCGATCGTCATATCGAGCTTTTCTCCATATCGAGAAAAGGCATAGACGGCGCTTTGGCATCATGAAATCGAATATTGAAGGATCGGGGCATTAGCATTTATAATGCCGATATGATCCGAAATTTCGACATCGCTTTGATCCGAACCTTCGTCGCCGTTGCCGACCAGGGCAGCATGACAATTGCCGCCAATATGCTGCATATGACCCAAGGCGCCATCAGCCAGCAGATCAAGCGGCTGGAAGACATGCTCGGCTGCGCCCTGTTCGAGCGTGACAGACGCGGATTGCGGCTGACCGAGGCAGGCGAACGACTGCTCGGCAATGCCCGCCGCTTGCTGGTGTTGAATGATGAGATCTGGAACGACATGACGGAAAGAACCGTTCGCGGCGGCGTCCGGCTTGGCGTTCCCTACGATCTTGTCGGCGCGACGCTGGCGCCGATACTCAAATCCTATGCCGAACGCCATCCGCAGGTGGAGATTTCGCTGATCTGCGCCTCATCGCCGGAGCTGCTTGAAGGGCTGGGAAAGGGAACCATCGACCTCTGCGTGGTGGAGCAACCGTACGGCACATCGCAGGGCGAATGCTTGAGTGTCGAACGGCTTGTCTGGGTAGGTGCGAAGGCGGGCAACGCCCATCGCAAGGTGCCCCTGCCGATCTCGATGGTGGCCGATACCTGTGCCTTCCGCACATCGGTCTTTGCGGCACTCAGCAAGGACGGTTTGCGCTGGCGGACGGTCTTCGAGAACGGCAATATCGAGGCAACTACGGCGACGGTACGCACGGATCTGGCTGTCACCGCCTGGCTCGCCTCCACCGTTCCATCCGATCTCGATATCCTCACCGTCGAGCAGGGCCTGCCCGAACTGCCGGTCTTTGCGATCAATCTGCATTTGCCGAAGGGAAATGCGACGCCGCAGGCACTGGAACTTGCCCGTCACATCCGCGAGGGCATGATACGGCCGCGCCAATCCGCGGCCGCTTGAGTTCCATCAGTTGATAGACCTGCCTATGCCGCCTTCGGCAGCGGGCCGACATAACGCGACTGCGGGCGGATCAGGCGCCCGTCGAGCGTCTGCTCGCGTGCATGGGCGATCCAGCCGACCGTGCGGCCAATCGCGAAGACGCCAGTAAAGGAGTTGCGCGGGAAGCCGAGGGCGTCGAGCAACAGGGCGGTGTAGTATTCGACATTGACGTCCAAGGGCCGATCCGGCTTGCGCTCCTTCAGCAAGGCGAGCGCTGCCGCCTCGATGGCTTCCGCCAGCGCGATGCGTCCGGCATCCGCCTGTCCGCTCGCAAAGATCGGCTTCAATGCCGTTTTCAGGGCATCGGCGCGCGGATCGCGGACGCGATAGATGCGATGACCGAAGCCCATCAACCGTTCGCCGTGATCGAGCGCCTGTGACAGCCATGCGCGGGCGTTTTCGGGACTGCCAACAGCGTCAAGCATATCGAGGACCGGGCCGGGGGCGCCGCCATGGAGCGGACCTTTGAGGGCGCTGATTGCCGCGAGCACCGAGGAGGTCAGGCCGGCGTGGGTCGAGGCGATGACGCGTGAGGCGAATGTCGATGCGTTGAGGCCGTGATCGGAAATTGTCACCAGATAGGCGTCGAGACCTGCCGTCTGCTCGGCCGTCGGCACACGGCCCGTCAACATGCGCAGGATGTCAGCCGATTGAGAGAGCGACGCATCCGGCCTGATCGGCGCTTCATCCTTCTGCAGTCGCAACACGGCCGGCAGGAAGACGGCAGGTGCCGCCATCAGGCGGATCGCGGTAGCAAAATCCTCACCGTCTGCAACGCGCGCCAGCAAGGCACGCACGGCATCCACCGGCGGCAGAGCGAGCAGGGAGGCATCAGCAGCTTCCACATGCGCGAAGAGCGCTGCGCGGGCCACACCGAGCTGCTCACGGATGGAGGCGGCATCGACATGTTCGTCGAACAGGCCATCGAGTAGCAGTGCGGCAACATCCTCGAAGCGGCTGGTCGCGACCAGATCATCCAACGACACGCCGCGGATGATCAGACGACCGGCTGCGCCATCGACGTCGGACAGCTTTGTTTCTGCGGCGATGACATCTTCAAGACCACTTTTCATCATTGTTCTCCTTTGACTATCCGAATAGATCGTGCCTATTTCTATTGACGTCAATCTTGATGCAATTAATCAATATGAGGGGCGATGAGCTGGCTAACGGCAGAGCAGGCGCTGGACCTGCTGGGAACTAAATCACAGACGCTCTATGCCAATGTCAGCCGTGGACGCATTCGCGCTAAGGCCGATCCGGCGGATACGCGACGCAGCCTCTATTTTGCCGAGGACGTGAAACGGCTGGCCACCCGCCATTCCGGCCGGCGCAAGACCGAGGCGGTGGCCGCCGAGGCCATTCAATGGGGCGATCCCGTATTGCCGTCGGCGCTATCGACGGTTTCGAACGGCAGGCTTTTCTATCGCGGCAAGGATGCGGCAATGCTTGCCGAAAACGCTGCGCTCGAGGATGTCGCGCTGCTGCTTTGGGACATGAAGCGGCCGCTACGGTTCGAACAAAGCGAGGCTCAGCAAGGACTTCCCTCCTTGAATGCCGCGTTCTCGGCCCTTGCGGAGCGCATAACGAACGATCTGCCATCACTCGGGCGCTCGCTTCCGGCCTTGCAGAACGAAGCCGAAAGCGTGTTCGCCACGGTGGCTGAAGCCTTGGCCCCTGGCGCATGGGACCTGTCGCTGCATCAACGCCTTGCCGCTGCCTGGAAGCGCCCCGATGCGGGCGACCTCATACGCCGCAGCCTTGTATTGCTTGCAGACCACGAGCTGAATGCCTCGACCTTTACTGCGCGGATCACGGCATCAGCTGGAGCAACATTGTCAGCAGCCACCTTGTCCGGCCTTTCCGCGCTGACGGGTCCGCTGCATGGCGGCGCATGGCAGAGCGTGCGCTCGCTGATCGCGCGGGCAGCTACGATCGGGGTGGATGAGGCGGTCCGCAGTTATCTCGCGGAAGGACGGCCATTGCCCGCTTTCGGTCACCAGCTCTATCCCGATGTCGATATCCGCGGCGAGGCGTTGCTTGGCTGCTTCACGCTGCCCCCGCTCTTCGCCAGGGTTCGCGATGTCGGCGAGCAGCTGGTTGGGGAACGCGTCAATGTTGATTTCGCCTTGACGGCCATGACCCATGCCTATCATCTGCCGGAGGATGCGCCGCTGATCATCTTCGCGCTGGCGCGCACGGTGGGCTGGCTTGCGCATGCCATGGAGCAAGCGACCAGCGGCAGGCTCATTCGGCCGCGCGCTCGCTATATCGGCCCGCCGGTACAGTGATGTCATTACGCCGGAATGCGGCGATTCCCGCTCAATTCACTGTGAGGTGACAAACGGCTTCGATATTGTGGCCATCCGGATCGAGAATGAAGGCGCCGTAGTAGTTCGGATGATAATGCGGACGAAGGCCGGGAGCGCCGTTATCGGTGCCGCCAGCCAGGATAGCGACTCGATGGAATTCATCGACGAATTCCCTATTTTCGGCGCTGAAGGCGACATGCGCGCCTGTTTGCGGGACATCACGCTCTCCGATCCAGAAGAATGCCTTCCCTCCAATGCCATACCCCGCAAAGGTTTCGCCCTCGGCATAAAGGCGTTCGATACCGAGAGGGCGTAATATCGCGTCGTAAAAGATCTTCGAACGCTCCAGGTTGCGAACGCCGATTGTTACATGATCGAGCACATGGCCCTCCAATTCGCGAGTTCTCGTTCCATCAGCCCTGACCAAGGGCGCCGGCAAGCGTTACAAAGGTCAGCACTTCGCCGGAGCAGTGCCGGCAGTCACCGGATGCGCGCACCGACCCGCCAGGCATTGGAGAGGCCGGAAAGCCCGAGCACCATGCCGAAAAATGAAGCTGGAACCAGCGGCAGTTTCAGAGACGCAGCCATATGCCTCCTTTGACGCTTCATTTCAGCGCCGACCTATAGAGAATTGTGAAAAGAACTCAGGATCGATGCTAAATCTATCCATGTGAATGGAGGCGCAAAATACAGCTTTCCCCGAGAGCGGCAAAGCGCGATCATGGCAAAGGCGGGCAGTTTTCGCCAGCGTTATCACAGATGCGTGAACGTACGGATTTTTCCACGCTGCTTGGCTTGTGCATAGCTCGCCCGTCATTTGTTCATTGGAAAATGCTGCGAAATGTCTCTATTGAATATTCAAACGATTAAAACCGTCCTAGGAGACTGACATATGCAAATCGGAATGATTGGCCTTGGCCGTATGGGCAACAACATGGTGCAGCGCCTCATGAGGGCCGGTCACAGCGCGGTTGTTTTCGATGCGCGTCCGGAGAGCGTCGCAGGGCTTGAGCAGCTCGGCGCCACCGGCAGCAAGTCTCTCGCAGATTTCGTATCGAAGCTCGCGAAGCCGCGCGTCGTCTGGATGATGCTGCCGGCTGCAATCGTCGATCAGGAACTGGCAGCGATCGTTCCGCTTCTCGAAGAGGGCGACATCGTCATCGACGGCGGCAACTCCTATTACCACGATGACATCCGCCGCGCCGAAGAGCTGAAGCCGAAGGGCATCCACTATGTCGACGTCGGCACCAGCGGCGGCGTTTTCGGTCTCGAGCGCGGCTATTGCCTGATGATCGGCGGCGAGAAGGAAACCGTCCAGCATCTCTCGCCGATCTTCGCGACGCTTGCTCCTGGCGTCGGTGACGTCGCTCCGTCGGCGATGCGCTCGGAAGAAGCTGCCAGGAACAGCACGGCAGAGCAGGGCTACCTGCATTGCGGCCCATCCGGCGCCGGCCATTTCGTCAAGATGGTCCACAACGGCATCGAATACGGCCTGATGGCCGCCTATGCCGAAGGCCTGAATGTTCTCCGCCACGCCAATATCGGCAAGCTGAGCGCCGAGAAGGATGCCGAAACCGCTCCGCTCTCGCATCCGCAGTATTATCAGTATGATCTCGACATCGCTGAAATCAGCGAAGTATGGCGCCGCGGCAGCGTGATCACCTCCTGGCTGCTCGATCTCACCGCCGACGCCCTGCACGGCGATGCGGCGCTTTCGCAATATGCCGGCCGCGTTTCCGACTCGGGCGAAGGCCGCTGGACGATCTCGGCTGCGATCGACGAAGGCGTTCCGACGCCGGTGCTCAGCGCGGCGCTTTACGGCCGCTTCGCCTCACGCGGCAACGACGATTACGCCAACAAGGTTCTTTCGGCCATGCGCGCCGGGTTCGGCGGTCATCACGAGAAGCCGGCCACGTAATCGGCCCGTCGATTTGCAGAATTATGAGCCGGGTGGGTCAAACCTCCCGGCTTTTGCTTGCCCGTTATGATCGCGCAATTCCCGACGGAAAACCGCTGTGGACGTTTGCGGGAATAGTGTCAGCCCAGCAGATCTGGCCGCAGGAATATGACCTGAGTGGGCGAGCCCGCTTCAAGCTCCGGCGCGTGCGGCGGACGGACAACCAGGCAGTCGGCGCGCGAAAAGACCTTCATCATCGAGGAATCCTGCTTGGAGAAGGGCTCGGCGAGCCAGCCGCCGTCATCGGCCCGCGTCAGCGTCGCGCGCACATAATCCTGTCGCTGATCGTTTGCAGCAAAGGTCACGGCGGTGCTTACAACGCCCTCACGCTTGATAGGTGGCAGGGAGGCGAGCTTTCTTATCAACGGCTCGAGAAACAGCAGGCCGCAAACAAGGCTGGAAACGGGATTGCCGGGAAGTCCAAGGACGTGCGTATCGCCGAGGCTGCCAACCATCAGCGGCTTGCCGGGACGCATGGCGATGCGCCAGAAATCCAGCTGCATGCCGGCATCGATCATGGTCGCCTGCACCAGATCGTGATCGCCAACCGAGGCGCCGCCGAGCGTGACGATGACATCGGCCTTCGCCACCTGCGCACGGCCAATGGCAGCGGTGATCGCATCGCTGTCGTCGGCGACGATGCCGAGATCGAGGACGTGAGCTCCGGCACTGCGCGCCAGCGCCGCGATGCCGAAGGTGTTCGACGCGATGATCTGCGATGGCCCTGGTTCGGTGCCCGGCGCCACAAGCTCGTCACCCGTCGCCAGAATCGCCACCAGCGGCTGGCGGTACACATCCAAGGCCGGGTGGTTCATGGCTGCTGCAACGGTGAGCCGCGAGAAATCCATGACCGTGCCGGCGGGAAGCACGGTTTCATCCTCGAGGAAATCCTGGCCGCGCGGGCGTATGTGCTGCCCCTTGCGTAGAGGATAGGTGGTGCGGATGCGATCGCCTTCCAGTCGTCCGGCATCTTCCTGCAGGAGCACCGAATCGGCGCCCGCGGGAACCGGTGCGCCGGTGAAGATTCGGACCGTCTCGCCCTTGCCCACGGTTCCCTCAAAAGCATGGCCTGCGGCGGAGGCGCCAATGACCTGCAATTCTGAACCCGGCGTCGCGGCGTCCTCGAAGCGCAGCGCATAGCCGTCCATCGCTGAGGCGTCGAAGGGCGGTTGAGTGAGACGGGCAGTCAAATCCCTGGCCAGGACCCGGCCCTCGGTCATATCGAGCGAAACGCTTTCAAAGCGATGAATGGGCGCAGCACTATCGAGCAGGCGCGCTTGTGCTTCAGCGACTGGTAATAGGCTCATGGATCAGGCCCCCGGATGGCGGAAATCTCCCGATTTTCCGCCGGATTTCTCCAATAGAGTGATGCCGCCGATCTCCATACCCCGATCGGCAGCCTTGGCCATGTCGTAGATCGTCAGGCAAGCAACGGAAACTGCCGTCAGCGCCTCCATCTCGACACCGGTGCGGCCGGTCAGCTTTGCCGTTGCGGTGACACGCAGGCCAGGCAGGGCGGCATCCTCTTCGATATCGACGGCAACCTTGGTCAGCATCAGCGGATGGCATAGCGGAATGAGATTGCTCGTCTGCTTCGCCGCCATGATGCCGGCGAGCCGCGCCGTGCCGATGACATCGCCCTTCTTGGCATTGCCTTCACGGATCAGCGCCAATGTCTCCGGCTTCATCTTAACGTAGCCCGTGGCCGTGGCACTGCGCGCCGTCTCGGCCTTGTCGCCGACATCAACCATATGCGCCTCGCCCGAAGCGTCGATATGCGTGAGGCCGGCCTTCGTCGTGGTCATGTTACTCGGCCGCCAGAATGCCGGCTTCGCCGTTCAGCAACAGTCGCGTCGCCGCCGTCACGTCATCCTTGCGCATCAGGCTTTCGCCGACAAGGAAGGTAGTGATGCCGGCAGTCTCGAGACGCTTGCAATCCTCATGAGTGAAGACGCCGCTCTCGCCGACCAGCAGACGCCCCCTCGGCACCATGGGAGACAAGGTCTCGCTGACCGTGAGGCTGACTTCGAAGGTGCGGAGATTGCGGTTGTTGATGCCGATCAGCGGGGAGGACAGTTTCAATGCCCGTTCCATCTCTTCCGCATCGTGAACCTCGACCAACACGTCCATGCCGAGGCCGAAGGCTTCGTCCTGCAGACGTTGCGCATCGTCATCGGAAAGAGAGGCCATGATCAGCAGAATGCAGTCGGCACCCCAGGCGCGGGCTTCCTGCACCTGATAGGTGTCGAACATGAAATCCTTGCGCAGCGCGGGCAAGGAGCAGGCTGCGCGGGCAGCCGTCAGGAATTCGGGAGCGCCCTGGAAGCTCGGCGTATCCGTCAGCACCGAAAGGCAGGCCGCACCGCCGGCCTCATAAGCCTTGGCGAGGGCAGGCGGGTCGAAATCGGGGCGAATCAGCCCCTTTGACGGGCTCGCCTTCTTGATTTCGGCAATCAGACCGAAAACGCCCGCACTCTGCTTGGCTAGAAGCGCCCTGTGAAAGCCGCGCGGCGCAGATTGATCCGCCTGCATGGCCTTGAGATCGGCGAGCGAAACCTTGGCCTTGGCCGCGACAATTTCCTCGCGCTTGTAAGCTTCGATCTTCCGAAGGATATCGGTCATGACGTCTTGAACCTATTCTTCGTCGTTGGAGACGGCGACCAGCTTTTCCAATGCGACGGCCGTCGCGCCGCTGTCGAGCGACTGGGTCGCGAGCTTCATGCCATCATGAAGCGTTTCCGCCTTTCCGGCAATGACAAGCGATGCGGCGGCATTGGCAAGGGCAATGTCGCGATAGGCGTTTTTCGCGCCGCTCAGCACGTCGCGAAGCGCTGCCGCATTGGCAACGCCGTCGCCGCCCTTGAGGTCGGTGAGATCCGCATGAGGCAGGCCGAAATCTGATGGCGTCAGCTCAAAGGTGCGGATCTTGCCGTTCTCCAGCGCGGCAACGGAGGTCGTGCCGGTCGTGGTGATCTCGTCAAGGCCGTTGCCGTGCACAACCCAGACGCTTTCGGCATTCAGGTCCCTAAGTACTTCGGCGAGCGGAACGACCCATTGCGGCGCGAACACGCCGAGCAGCTGACGGCGGACACCGGCAGGGTTCGACAAGGGTCCCAGCAGATTGAAGATCGTACGCGTCCCAAGTTCCACCCGCGACGGGCCGACATGGCGCATCGACGAATGGTGCAGCTGCGCGAACATGAAGCCGATGCCGGCCTCACGGATGCAGCGGGAAATCACTTCTGGTCCGATATCGAGCTTGATGCCCAAAACGGACTGCGTGTCGGCAGTACCCGCCTTGGAGCTCTGGGCACGGTTGCCGTGCTTGGCGACCGGCACGCCGGCGCCGGCAACGATGAACGCCGCCAACGTCGAGATGTTATAGGTGCCGACGCCATCGCCGCCCGTGCCGACGATGTCGATCGCATCCGCCGGTGCTTCCACCGGCAGCATCTTGGCGCGCATTGTTGAGACGGCACCAACAATCTCGTCAACCGTTTCGCCGCGCACGCGCAGCGCCATCAGGAAGGCGCCGATCTGCGACGGTGTCGCTTCGCCGGACATCAGGATCTCGAATGCCTGCCGGGATTCATCCCGCGTCAGCACCTCGCGATTGGCGACCTTGGCGAGGAAAGGTTTCAATTCGCTCATTGACTATCCATCCTCCCGACCGGGCCTAACGAGACATCGCCTGTTCGGCGAGGCTCTGGTTGACCGTGACGGTGTATTTGGATTGCAGCTGGCCGACCATCTGGTCGAGGATGTCGTCGCCAGCAGCATTGGCGATCTGGGCCACCTGCTGATCGTCGTTGCTCAAGGCATCCGTGGTCGGATTGTCGTTGACGCCGGTGACCTTGAGCAGGATCTGCGTCGTGTCATCCGCACCGACGGCACTCGCGGCAGCGTCGACAGGGCCGGAGAAGGCAGCGGCTATGCCGCCGCGGCCGAGAACCGGGTCGTCCGTCGAGCGCACGATGTTGGCCTTGTTTTCGACGGCGATGCCGAGCGGGGTGGCGATATCGGCAAGCGACTTGCCCTTCTGCGCCTCCTGCTTCAACTCTGCTGCCTTGGCGGCAAGCGCGATCTTCTGCTGCGCAGCGGTCCAGTCGACAACCGCTTTTTCACGGACGTCGGCGAGCGTGCGATCGTGATTGGGCGTCACGCCCAGTATATCGTACCAGACATAACCATCATTGCCGACCGTCAGCGCCGCCGGGTTGCCGCCCTGTTCGGCCTTGAAGACCTCCGGAAGCAGTTGCTGGCGAACCGGCAGATCCTTGACGTCGTTGCCGTTCTGATCGAGGCCGGTTGCATCGATCGAGTCAACCGTGACCAGCTTCAGCTTGAGCTGGTTCGCTGCTTCCTGCAGCGAGACGCCGGAGCCGCGCAGATCCTCGAACTTGTCGTGAACGCTGGTGATTTCGTTGGCGGCGTTAGCGAGAGCGATCTGCTTGCGGATATCTTCCTTGACGTCGTCAAAGTTCTTCGCCGTCTCATTCTTCACGTTCGTAACGCGCAGAATGACCGGGCCGAACGAGCCGTCGACGACAGGCGTCGTGCCGCCATCCTTGGCGACGGTGAAGGCTGCTTCGGCAATCGTCTTGTCCGGGACTTGATCCTTGGTGAAGGTGCCGAGCAGCACGTCGGAAGGCTTCTTGCCCTGATCGGTAACGAGCTGGTCGAAGGTCGTCCCCGTCTTCAGCGCGTCAGCGGCCGCATTGGCAAGATCCTTGTTGGCGAAGGTCAACTGTTCGATCGTCCGCGTTGCCGGTGTCTTGAAGCTGTCCTTGCGCTTGTCGTATTGGGCGCGCAGCTCGTCGTCCGAAACGCTCGCCGGATCGGCAAGATCCTCGGCCTGTAGCTTCACATAGGCGAACTTCCTGTACTCCGGAGCGCGATACTTGGACTTCACGCCATCAAACCACTTCGATAGCACGTCTTCGGCCGGCGCCTTGACCGGATCGATGTTGGCATTGGTGAGCAGCAGGTAATCGACGCTGCGGCTCTCGTCGTGATACTGCTTGACCGCATCGACCAGAACCTTCGGTGCGATAAAGCCGTTCGACACCGCTTCGACGATCTGGCTACGGATCGCGACCTTGCTGCGTTCCTTGATGTAGTCGTCCGGGGTGATGCTGCTGTTACGGAGCAGCATCTCGAATTTCTGACGATCGAAGGCGCCATTCGCCGCCTTGAAAGCCGGATCGTCGCCGATGAGCTTGGCCAGGCGATCCTGGGAAAGACCCAGGTTCATGTCGGCGGCCAACTGATCGAGCGAAGCGCCGGCAACGAGCTGGGCGACGGTCTGCTGACCGATACCGAAGGCGCGCGCCTGGTCCGGCGTGATCTGCATGCGCAATTGCTGGCTGATCGCCTGAATCTGGCGCCGATAGGCGAGGCGGAACTCATTGGTATCGATATGCTGATCGCCGACCGTCACCACGGTATTGCTGTTACCGCCGCTGATGAGTGAACGCTCGACGCCCCATATGCCGAAAGCTGCCGCAAGAAGAAGCAACAAGCCCTTGGCAACCCAGGTCTGGGCGATTTTTCTCAGCACGTCGAACATAGGAAAGCAAACCTCGTCATCATCAAGTCTTCACCCGCAGGCGAAACAATCGGAGTTCCTTAGAACAATCCGAACCGGAATTGAAGAGCCAGAGGGGAAATCACCGGACGAGGCGCAAAAGTGCCGGAACCTTTGACGTGCAATGACGTTTTATTGAGCGACAAGACACAAGGAGCATACGATGGCCGAGACGAAATCAGCTTCCGCTCAGTCCTCTTCGGCGCGAGCGCAGACAGAGACGGCAATGGAGGATCTCGCCGCTCAGGTCGCCGCGTTGCGCGAAGATCTGGCAAAGCTGTCGCAGAGCATGGCAGCCGTGGGGCAGGGAGCAAAGTCCGTCGTCGCAGAGGAAGCCGAGGAGATCACGGAGCGGCTGCGCGAAAGAGTTCGCGAGGAGCCGCTTTTCATGGTCGCCGCCGCAGCCGGCATTGGCTACCTGATCGGTCTGCTGAGTCGACGTTAGCTTTCAGGCGGAACCCTCAACGAAATGGACGAAAAGGCGCGGACGAATCAATCGTCCGCGCCTTTTCAATTGCGCGGGTTTTCAGTTGTGAGCGGCCGGGATGGATGCTCCTCCCGGCGAGCCGACCTTTGCGACACCTTCTGCGACATCTTCGACCATCGTTATTTGTTGATCGCCAACCTCTTGTATCGAGTGGATGCTTACTATACGTAGGAACAATTATAAGGGTGCTTATCAATAGCAGGCTTCTCACAAATGAATTCGACACCCACCCTCGGCTTTGTTCTCCATGACGTTGCCCGCCTTCTTCGCAAGCGGTTCGAGCAGCGCGCGAAGGATTTGGGGCTGACGCGTTCGCAGTGGCAAACGCTCGCCTATCTCGCCAACAATGAAGGCATCCATCAGGCCGGACTGGCCGAAATGCTGGAGATCGAACCGATCACGCTTGTTCGCATTCTCGACAAGCTGAGCGAGCGTGGCCTCGTGGAACGCCGGCAGCATCCGAGCGATCGCCGCAGCTGGCTGCTTTATATGCGCGAGGAAGCCCGACCGCTGATCGATGCCATGCGCGACATAGGCGACCAGACCCGGAAGGAGGCGCTCGATGGCGTTTCCCCGGAGGATCGCGACCGCCTCTACGAATTGCTTACCCTTATGAAATCGAACCTGCTTAACGCCTGCCGTTCGAAGGCAGTCGATAAAGAGATACAACATGGCTGATGCATCTTCCTCCCTGCGCGTTCCCGCAAACGCAAATTCTTCAGAACACAATCCGGCTCCCGTGGCCGAGGCACCGTCCTCCAATCCAACGCCGCAGGCTGCGGCAACAGCTGTCGCCACTTCGGTCTCGCCACCCGAAACGCCGCGTAGACGCCGTAAACTGACGCGGCCGATCCTCTTTGCTCTGCTTCCCGTCGCACTTGCCGTCGGCGGTTACTACTACGTCACCGGCGGACAGATCATGTCCACCGACAATGCCTATATCCAGGCCGACATGGTCGGCGTCTCCACCGATGTTTCCGGCACCGTGATTTCGGTCGATGTCCATGAAAACGAAGTGGTGAAGAAAGGGCAGGTGCTTTTCCGCCTGAAGCCCGATTCCTTCCGGATCGCGTTGGAAGGGGCACAGGCGCAGCTCGGCAATGCGAGAAACCAGATCCTGAACCTGCAGGCGAGCTACAAGCAATCCCTGGCCGAGATCGCCCAGGCGCAGGCCGACCTTCCTTACTATCAGACCGAATTCGAGCGTCAGCAGAACCTGATCAACAGCTCGGTCGCCTCCAGGGCCGCCTTCGATCAGGCCAAGCACAATCTTGAGGCTGCGCAACAGAAGGTCTCCGTCGCGCAGGCCCAGGCGGCGACGACGCTTGCGCAATTGGGGGGAGAGAACTCCGCCAACCTTGCGGTCGAGCAGAACCCGCTCTACCTGCAGGCCAAGGCTGCCGTCGACAATGCGCAGCGCGAGCTTGACGATACGGTCGTGCGCGCGCCCTTCGACGGCGTCACCGCCAATGTTCCCTCGCTGCAGGTCGGCGCCTATCTGACGGCTGCGCAGCAGGGCTTCTCGCTGGTTTCCACCACGCATATGTGGATCAGCGCCAGCCCAAAGGAAACCGAGCTGACCTATGTGCGGACAGGCCAGATGGTGACGATCTCGGTCGACGCCTATCCGGGTGTCACCTGGAAGGGAACGGTGGCCAGCATCGCACCGGCATCCGGCTCAAGCTTCTCGCTGCTGCCCGCCCAGAATACCACCGGCAACTGGGTCAAGGTCGTGCAGCGCATACCGATGATCATCAGCATCGACGATACGCAGGGCAAGCCGCCGCTGCGCGTCGGAATGAGCGTCGTTGCCGATGTCGACACCGGCCATGCCCGTGGCCTGCCTGACTTCATTGCCAGCCTGCTGGGCCACTCCCGCGGTCAGGACCATGAGTAACGCCACCACCGCTTCGCCATCGGCACCCATCGCCCATCGCGGTGCGATCACCGCCTGCGTCATCCTGTCGGTCATCATGCAGGCGCTGGACACCACCATCGCCAATGTCGCCCTGCCGCATATTCAGGGTGACGTCTCCGCCAGTGCTGACCAGATCAACTGGGTTTTGACGTCCTACATCGTGGCTGCAGCCATCATGACGCCGCCGTCCGGTTTCCTTTCGGCCAAGTTCGGCCGCAAGCGCGTGCTGCTGACGGCAATTGCTGGCTTCGTCGCCGCTTCCGTTCTATGCGGCCTCTCGCAGTCGCTGCCGCAGATCGTCGGCTTCCGCCTGCTGCAAGGCCTTTTCGGCGCTTCGCTCGTGCCGCTGTCGCAAGGTATCCTGCTCGACATCTACAATGTCGAGGAGCGCGGCCGCGCCATGGCGCTGTTCGGCGTGTCCGTCATGGTCGGCCCCGTTCTGGGGCCAGTCATCGGCGGCTGGCTGACCGACAATATCAGCTGGCGTTGGGTGTTCTACATCAACGTCCCGATCGGGGCGCTCGCCTTCTTCGGCATCGTCGTCTATGTGACGGAGACCAAGCTGGACGCGCTTGCCAAGCTCGACTGGTTCGGCTTCGGCATGCTTTCGATCGCCATTGCGGCGCTTCAACTTTTCCTCGATCGCGGCGAGCAGCTCGACTGGTTCTATTCGAGCGAGATCATCATCGAGGCGCTCGTCTGCGCCTGCGCCTTCTATCTGTTCATCGTGCATACGTTCACGGCCGAGCGAAGTTTCGTCAATCCGCGGCTTTTCCTGGACCAGAACTTTGCCGTCAGCATGCTGTTCATCTTCATCGTCGGCGTGACCTATCTGGCCTCGCTCGCCCTGATGACACCCTATCTGCAGACGCTGATGGGCTATCCCGTCGTCACAGCCGGCATCGTCATGGGGCCGCGCGGTCTCGGCACGATGTTTTGCATGTTCCTTGTGGGACGGCTGATCGGCAAGGTGGATACGCGCCTCCTGCTGTTCCTCGGCCTCGCTTTGACCGCGTGGGCCATGTACGACATGACCGGCTGGACGCCCGATGTCTCGCAATGGACGCTGGTCTCGGTCGGCTTCGTGCAAGGCGCCGGCCTCGGCTTCCTGTTCGTGCCGCTGACAACGATCGCCTTTGCGACGCTGCCGGCACAGATGCGCGGCGAGGGTACCGGCCTCTACAATCTCTCGCGCAATATCGGCTCGAGCGTCGGCATTTCGGTCGTCTCGATGCTGATCACGGAGAATACGCAGGTCAACCACGCGAATATCGCCGCCTACGTGACGCCCTTCAACCGCCATTTCGAAGCAGCGGCGGCCCACGGCATCAGCCCGCTCACGGCGGTCGGCCGCGCCACGCTTGACGGCATGATCACGACGCAAGCCACGATCATCGCCTACATCGATGATTTCAAACTGCTGATGCTGATGTCGATCTGCGCCATACCGCTGCTGGTGCTTCTGCGCAAACCAAAGGCGCCACCGGCAGTCGATCACAGCGTCGCCATGGAATAGCCGCGCAGTCTTTCCAGTTTCACTGCGTGGCAGCAAGGCCGCCGGGCACCACCCCGGCGGTCATTTCATTCACCGATCATGGAAAGCGGCGGCTGACGAAGCGCGAACCGGAGGCGCCGAACCGCCAGAGCGGATCGATATTCTTGGTGATCCCGATGCGTTTGCCGGAAACGATCGCCACCGGCTCAGCAAGCAAGAATGAGAATTGCGGCTCATCCAGGGATATGCCATTCAGATCGATATCGATGCCCAGCGCCTGCGAGAGCTTTCCCGGCCCGTTGCACAGCGAGACGATATCGGCCACGCCGCGCCGGCTTATCATCTCATCGATACCGCTCTCAGGCTCGAGCGCCCGGATCAGCACGGCACTGCCGGTCAGGCAGACGAAATTCAGGCACCAGTGAATGCCGTAGGAACGATAGATATAGACGTGGCCCGGCGGCCCGAACATGGCAGCATTGCGCGGCGTCGGACCACGATAGGCATGGGAAGCTTCGTCATCAGGCCGATAGGCCTCCGTCTCAACGATGCACCCACCAATGCCGGCGACCGAAAAACGCGCGCCGATGAGATCGGATGCGACGGCGACGGCATCACGGTTGAAGAAGGCTGAGAGGAAGGGGCCGGCCAGAGGAGCAGGACCAAGCGGCAAAGATTGATCGTCAAATGTCATAGGCGAGAGCGATGTCCTTCCAGGCAATCGATGCCAAATCCACGGCCAAGCGAAAGCACCATGGAATACATTTCGTGCAACTTTTCGGCTGATGGCGGAAGAGGTGTCCGCGGTTCCGCCGTTCTTACGGTCCATTTGGTACAGAACTACAGCGCATTCCATTGTAAACAAACGATAATTCCAAATGGTCCAAATGGACAGTTTTCGTCGGTTATGATAATCGTTGCGGAACCCCAGGTTTGGCGGAGGGTTTTTATGGCTCGCAACAAGCTTAGCGAAACAAAAATCAAGGCAATTACGAAGCCCGGCATCTACAGCGACGGCGATGGGCTTTACATAAGAGTTCAACAGGGCGGCAGCAAGAACTGGGTTTTCGTTTGGCGGCGCGGCTCCAAGCGCAATGAGATCGGATTGGGCGGATATGGTCAAGGAACTGCGCCCATCAGCCTTGCCCTAGCACGCGAGAAGGCGGAGGCGGTCCGTAGTCAACTGGCACGCGGGGAGGATCCGCGGTCCGCGAAGAAGGAAGCCAAGCCGAAGACTTTCAAAGATTGCATGGAGGATCTAATCAAGGCTCGTGAAAGTGGCTGGCGCAATACCAAGCACGCGGACCAGTGGCGCATGACGCTTCGCGACTACGCCAAGCCGCTTCACGACCTACCTATCGCAGACATCGTTATCGGGGATGTCAAGGATTGCCTTATGCTGCATTGGACGGAGCGTCCCGAGACTGCAGACCGACTGCGTTCGCGCATCCAGGCTGTGATTGACTATGGTATCGCCCACGAATGGCGAACGGCCGGAAACCCGGCGCGCTGGAAGGGTCTCCTTGAGAAGGTCATGCCAGCGCGACAAAAGCTAACGCGCGGACATCATAAGGCTCTCCCATATAGATCGGCGCCAGCGGTTGTCGCGAAGTTGCGAAAGTCTGCAGGTATTTCATCCAGAATGGTCGAATTCCTGATTCTGAATGGAAATCGAACCGGCGAGGTGAGGGGCGCCGTCTGGCCCGAGTTTGACCTCAAGGCAAAGGTCTGGACGATCCCGAAAGAGCGAATGAAGAAATTCCGCGAACATCGGGTCCCACTAACCGACCGCGCACTTGATATTCTGAATGAAATGCTGGGCCGCGCAACCGGTGATCTGGTTTTCGAGGGCGAGAAGGAAGGCGCGCCAATTAGCGAGACGATGATGACTAAGGCTCTCCGCGCCGCATCTGATGACAAAACAATTACACTTCATGGTATGCGATCGACCTTCCGCGATTGGGCAGGCGATTGCACCGATCATGCGCGCGAGGTGATTGAGGGTGCGTTGGCTCATGTCGAAGGCGATGCGACCGAGCAAGCTTATCGCCGATCTGACGCACTCGAAAAGCGCCGAGCCCTCATGACTGATTGGCAGAAATATCTATCGCCCCCTGTGGACCATATGTAGCGTTTACACTAAATATAAGGGGCGATTGTGGTGGTCGCTTCAAATTCGCGGGTGGTGCCCGCGTGAGAGCTGAAAGGATTCAGCTCGGCTCCTTCCGGGGGTTCAGTTGCAGCCGTACGCTGCCGACAGCGTTCTCGTGGAACGTGGCGCAATAAGCGTCGATCAACGTCAACCCGGCCATGGCGCGCCGGTCACCGAACCTTCTAATTTTCAAAATGATTAAATCGACGCTCGGATTCCGTATCCGCGCGCGACGGAGGAGCAACATGTCCCCAGCGAACGACAACTATGCGCTGATTTCACTAAAAGATACCTGCGCACTCACCTCGATGTCCAAGACAATGATCCACCGGCTCCGGCTAGATGGGAGCTTTCCAACCGCCATAGAGTTGGGAAAGAGGCGGATCGCCTTCCCCAGACGTGAGGTCATCGCCTGGATACAAACCAAGATCGCTGCAAGAGCTGCCGCGTAGACGGAGCTAACATCTTACAACCCCCGTTACCGACCGGCCCAGTGCCGGCGAGGAGGATCTTTGCGCACCTTTTATCACGAGCCACGAGCCCATCGACTTATCGCCGAGCGCGCTTCTGCCGATGCCTCACTTCCGCGGATCCGAGGCTATGCACTCGCAATCGACTTCCTCAATGGTTACGCTGCGGATGCCAGGGTCATCGAAAGCTCCACACTTTTGTTTCCGGAAAAAGTGGCAGGAACTGAAGGCGAGAAGGGTGATCTCCGCCGTTTCGGTTTCGTGCAGTACGCCGGCGAAGGCAAGCCACCTCACTCAGGTCTAGTTCGATATGTCGGCGACGCTTTCTTTGCCGATAAGGGGACGGCAGAGTTTGTCTGGCAAGCGATCATCGAGAAAATCGAGAACGACGCTGACGCCTTGCATCGCGTCAAAGCGGCCACCTTTCGTCAATGAAGGTCAGCGCACTGAAACCCGCAGCCGATCCGGGGAGCGGGTCTTTGCGGTTGCTCGCGACATTCGATCTCGAGCTCTCCGATCAAATCCGGCTTTACGGGCTTCGACTCCTCCAAGCTCCCGACGGCCGGCGCATCGTATACGCCGCACAATCGGGCAGTCGACGGACAGCCACCTTTGATCCGCTGCTGGCGGAACGCATCACCCAGTTGGCATCTCAGACCTACAGCGAGGCAACTACCGCCCATGGTTCCAATTCCAAAAGTTAAGATGACGCCTGCCGCGGCCTTCGATGAAGCCGCAATCCGCCAGCACGTTGAAATGTTGCACAACCTTGCCACAGGCATCGACGGCCTTCTCGTTACATCCACATATTTCGCGAACCCGACTGGGGACAGCGATGCGCCCGGTACCGTTACCCACCACGCGGTGGGCGATATTGATGGGATGGTCGAGGCAATCATGGCGCACGCGTCTACGCCCCACGCGAACGTTTTCACCGGCCTCCAGGTGATGCGCAAGGGACTTACGCGCGGCTCGCGCGGAAGAGAAAGCGATATCGTTGCGCTCCTCGGTCTTGTCGTCGACCTCGACGCAGATACCGGTAATGCCGGAGAAATGCCGGTCGGACCGAACTTTGTCTTGGAAACGTCGCCGGGTAATTATCAGCCGTTTATTCTATTCGACCGCGCGATTGCCCCAATCGACGCGAAGCCCTTGGCCGCAGCCCTAAAGCGTGCGAGCGGCAGCGATCACGGCACCGCGGACGTATGCCACGTCTGGCGTATCCCCGGCTCGCTGAACTGGCCGAACAAAAAGAAACTGGAACGCGGCCGCTCGCCAGATCCCGTCTCCGTCACGGTCGACATGGCTTGGGATGGGAGTTTGACGAGAGTTGAAGAGCTGCACATCGCACTTGGTCCGTCGATGAACGCGCCTGCCAGTCACTCTTCGGTGACCGTGGGTGAGATTCCATCTGTCGACGGGCTTTCCATCTCCGCAGCAGCTTCCGAGATGCTTGCCGCTGATGACGTCGGTGACAGATCCGCGTGGGCTTCAAAGGTCGTTGAGCAGCTCGCTTTCGACGGCCTAACAGCGGAAGAGGCCTGCGCCGTGTTCCTCTCAGCCACCGGAGATTGGTTCAGCCGATATTCGTCGAAGGACGCTAATGCCGATTTCGCCAGGATGTGGGCGAAGTTCGGATTGCCACATATCGAGGCTCGCCGCGCCGGTGCAGACATCGCCGCGGCGTTTGTCGCAAGGCATGCTACGATGGGTGCGCCGGTCGCGGCCAACGACAACAAGCAAACGCCAGCTGACGCGTCCCGGCTCCTACCGACGCCTCCCGAGATGCATCCGGATCCTTTCGCACCCGCTTCAGCCGGCGGTCTCTTAGCCGAAATCGCGACTTGGATCACATCGACAGCGATTATTCCGGTGCCAGAACTCTCGCTGACTTCGGCGCTCGCGCTTATCGGCGGGATGTTCGGCGATAAGGCCCTTGGCCCGACGCGGAGCGGCCTCAACCTCTTCCTTACCACGGTCATGGGGGTGGCGAGCGGAAAGGGGCATGCACCAAAGTCTATCGTCGCTCTGGCCGCCGGATCGGGGAAGCCGGGCGCAGTGACGAACGGCGACCCTACATCGTATGCGGCCATTGAAAGGATGCTGCGAAAGAACAAATCGACGGTTGTCGTGATGGACGAATTCGGCGTAACACTGCAGGACATCAATGCAAAGCGCACCAATGCCGCGTCTGCGTCGATCCGCAAGTTCTTGCTTGCAATCTACGATCAGGCGGACAGCGTCTTTCATGGTCGTCAGTACGCATCCGACGAGACCAAGAAAGACGACAGTCCGATCGATGGCCCGGCGTTGACAGTCCTGGGCATGACCACACCTGGCACGCTCTACGCCGGCCTGTCGGACGCTTCCTTGAATGACGGATTTCTCAGTCGCTTCATTTTCATCGAAGGGCAGGGGCCGGCACAGATCAAGCCGCCGTCGCTGAATCGGAAGGCGGTGATGCCGGCAGGTTTGGTTGCCACGTTGAAGCAGGCACAGACCGACTTTCCGGCCCCCAAGGGCTTTGGAGCCAAGAAGCTGATGATCCCGTTCGAAGGCGGAGAAGATGGGGCCGCTTACAAGCTCTGGACGGAGATATTTCTGTGGCAGCACGATCCCGCTTGGAGCGAACGTGAGCATCACGTCAATGGTCGAGCGGCCGAGAACGTTGTTCGGCTCGCATCAATTCGAGCCGTAAGCCGCGATCCGAGAAACCCGCTGGTCACGGAGGAAGATGTCGCGTGGGGCTGGGCCATCGTTTATCGCTCGATCGAAATCGTGACCGAGGGTGTCGAGCGTCATATGTCGGGATCTGCAGTTGAGGCTCTCAGGAAAGCAGTGATCCGGGCTCTTGAGGGGGCGCCGGGGAACACCCTTGCATGGAGTCACATCCTGCAGCGCGAAGGGGTAAGCGCCCACGACGGCGACGACGTGTCAAAGGCGCTGCAGTGGCTCATCGATACTGGTAAAGTCGAGAGCCTCAAGCCGCAAGCCAAACCGGGCGCACGAGGGTCATTCAAACTTGTGGCAGCTCCACAAGTTGGCTCACAACTTGTGACGACGGCCGCCTAGAACTTGTGAAACTTTTGGCTGGTTGGAATGACGCCAAAAGTTCGTGCATCAAAAAAAGCTATGTAGAAACAATAATATAAGAGATAAAAATCTCTTCTTTTTTCTTACTTGTGAACTTGTGACGACTTCATTTCACCCCGGTTTTTAGGGTGGTTTCCTGTCTGCCCTAAAGAGTTTGCAAAAGTTCACAAGTTCCCAAGTTCACAACAGATCCAACCATGGAGGAGCAGATGACGAATCCGAAGCCCATCTACCACTCAGAACTCCAATGCTCTGTTTTCAGCTTATCCTATGACTTCGTGACGCGGCAGGGTGTGCTGAACATGGCCGAGACCACCGCCTGTGACATGAATGGCTGCATTGCATTCTTTCAGCGCATCGATCCCAAGGTGCAGGCCATACAGACGAAAGCCGGCAACCTCGATGACACGAGCTATCTGCTCGTCGGGAAGGAATGGAAAGCAAATCTCCCGCCGCGGAAGGAGGTTTGAATGATCCGATCACGACTCGAAAACATTGGCGGGCCTTTTCCCGGCGTCGGCGCCGCTCCAGAGATGACGAGGGATTTCGTTCTGCCGCGCGACCGACGAGCAGCCTTCGAGAAACTCAATGATGCCGCGGCGCGGCGGCCCACCATGGTCGACTTCGGGTCGCTCGCGCCTGCCAACGATAACCGTCCCGGAAATAAGCAGATCAAAAAGGCCTCAAAATGACGCTAAAATACAAGTCGTTCTCCGAAGCACTTTCTGCCGAACCGACTCCTGTCGCTGCAGCCAACGACAACAAGCCCGTCAAACAAGCCCAGCCGCGCTATCGCGGTACACTTCCGGCACTTCGGTGGCTTTTTGACAATCATCCGAATCTTGCGCAGGCGGTGGCCGAAGCAATGCCGAAGCCGAAGAGCGACTGGTCGGTGGAGATCGCTGAGAGCCGCCAGGAAATCCGTCCGACAATCGGCGAACTCATGAAGGCCTCGGCGGGAGCGAACCCGGTTTTTCAACGAGGTGAGAAGGGTTGTGAGCGCATCAGTCTCGGCTCGCTCAAATTTCGCAATGGCGAACTTTTGGAATGGGGAGTGACCAAAAAAGGCCACAAGCTCCGACCCGTCGACCGGGTGTCTCCACCGAGTGCCGACAAAACTCCGACGAGAAATCCTGATCGCTATCTGAAAACAAAACCGACAACGAGGTCACCATTGGAAGCCACGCCATTGCCAAGAAATATCTCGAACCGTCCCGTCTTGCTGCCGATGTTGGATCCGCTGCCGGGCGTAAGTGAAGCCCGTCGACTATTACAAAGTCTTGGCGTCGACGGCAGCGTTCCCTTCGAACAACTGCCGTTTCGCGCAACCAAGTGCAAGGACGGTGTAGCCAAAGGAGCCGGATTCATCGGTGGCGTCTCAAACCCCAAGGGGAATACCTCAGGTGGCGCTCAAGCATGGGAAGCACCGGAGGTACGGCAAGGAGAAACCGCCGCGGTGATCGAGGAGGTTGCCGCACGCGGTTCGCTCAAATCTATCGGAATGCGGCTTGGCTACAGCGAAGATTATGCGGATCGGGCCGGCAAAGCGGCGCTCGTCGAAGCGGCGATGGTTCTCACGGCGGCGAACGACAACAATAAAGTTGCAGACGATGTGCCCAAACGTGGCGCGTTCTAGCGTATCTATATGAGAGGAATTCGGGCCGCTTAGTTGGTGCCTCTTTTCATTGAGGCGGCTCTCGATCCGCGGACGTTCATACTCGCGTTGATCGCTGGGTTAGCCTTGAGTCGCCTGGGCGATATTTTGGCAGTCATGAGCTTTATGTCGTGAAATCACTGAAATATGCCCGGGCGTAGCTATTCGGCCGCTCGCTGCAACGCGGTTTCGAGGCGATTGATGCGTCTCTCCATTTGTTGCACCTGCTCTTGAAATTCGGCGTAATCTGCCTCTTCCTCGGCACTCACCTTCCAGTCGTACAATGCAATGCCGAAGAGAATGATGGTCGAAACGATGGCGGCACAAACAGACCAGAAGATCCGAATATCAGATACCGCCGGCCATGAGAAAGCCGATGAAGCCATGAGAAAAACTAAAGCGATCAACGTCCATGTTTTCCGCCACAAAAAGAAGTTGGTCAAATCTCGCATTTCGATCTCCTTTGATGGAGACCAATTAGCGTGTCAAAATTGAACAACCGCAAATATTCATGGTGCAATTCTAAGTAAATAAGCATCACCTGGCGCTTCTCCTCGGCGACGGGCGATCCTGCGGCCGCTCCACCGGAAATGGTGTTGAGCGGCCGCTTTCGGTTTGCTGAGGAGGTGGTTGGCGCCTGCTGCCCAGGTTATGACGCTGGGGTTAGAAATCGAATGAAAGTTGTCGTGGCCACGACCTTACATGCGAACAGACGTGTTCTCGACGACCGAACCGCATGCGGACATAAGCCCGAACCTTCACCAACTTTGACGCAAAAGCACCCATGCTTTGCCTCTCCTATCTTAGGTGGGTAGATCCCACCGCTCTAGGGCGATATGCCCTTGCGCCATACGAGTTCAGATAGGTCCTGCTGGCGCCAACCACCGGTAGAATAAATCAATATCAATCACACTTTCAAGAGGCGCCGATGTGGGGAATCGCTTTTGGCTTCCGCCCGACTGAATGGCGCTTCGGCGCGTGCGATGCCATTGAGAACGATGGCACAGTAGTCGGGCGCTGGTATTGCTTCGGGCCAGTCGCCATCACCTACGACTACGTCTAGTTCGGCTCATGACTGCACTGGTCAAGTTCGACACGTCTGCTTTTGAGAGAGCTGCCAAGCGCCTCGAGGCATCTCCGAAGCAGATGGCTTTCGCCATCAGTAAGTCGCTGAACGCCGCCGCGCACGATACGCGCCGCACGCTGATTGCCCAGACGTGGCCGCAGCACATGACGCAGCGCAACAAGGGTTTCATTGCATTCGCCCTTAGCGTTGAGAATTCCAGTCGATCAAACCTCACGGTCAAGATCACTGACGCCCGCGCCAATGGCCGCGGCAATCTCAAGCTTCATGCTGACGGTGGCGTCAAGCGCACCGAACATCACCGCGTCGCTGTGCCAATTGCAGGTCAACGCCTCGGCCCAACCGGTATCGCCAAGTCACAACGACCTGCCGCCATTGCTGGCGCATTCGAACGTAACGGCGCGATCTTTAAACCGTACGGAAAAAAATATCCGACCTACGTTTACAAGCGTGGCAAGAAGAAAGGCCAGGTCAGTAAGGCCGGCGGATCGTGGGGCGGAGCAGGGCGCGGCATCAAGCGCATGTTCGTGCTCAAGCCGAGCGTGACCATCAAGCCAGACGTGCCATTCCGCCGCGACTTCCGTGTGAGCATGGAAGCGAATATGCGCCGCGCCACGACATCATCGATGGCCAATGTGATGAAGGTGGCTATGCGTTAAACGCATAGCATGAAGCGCCTAAGCATTGCAATATGTGCGTTGCTTTCCCATCACCTATGCATAAAATTTCCGAAGGTACTTATATTTCAATAGTTTCTCGCTGATCGCGCCACCGCGTGCTTTCGCTAGGTACAGATATTTTATTGGAGGGGGGCCATCATGTTTAGGCTCCGACATGTCGGAGCGTTGAAACGATGGCCACCATTGCAGAAGTCGCAGAGCACATCGACGTGAACACGCGCACCGCAGCCGATCTGGTAGCGCGCGGCGTCATCACGAAGTCGACGCGCAGCTCGTACGATCTCGACACTGTGCGGCTGGAATACATCCGCCACATCCGCGAAGTCGCCGCCGGCCGTGAAGCCGCACAGGCCGTGCCTCCTGGAAAGATTGACGGCGAGCAAGAGCGCGCCCGCAAGGACAAGGAAGCGGCCGACAGGCTTGAGCTTCAGAACGCAGTGACGCGCGGCGAGCTCGCGCCGCTCTCAGAAATGGTTTCGGCCGTCACGTCTGCGTTCGCTCGTGTCAGGGCAAAGATCCTGACCATTCCATCGAAGGTCGCACCACTGATCGTGGGGGAGACGTCAACGGTCGTTGTTCGCGACGTGGTGAAGAATGAAATCCACAACGCTCTCGAAGAGCTCGCAGGCACACGCCTCCGAGACTGGACATTCAGCCCACCGGGCGATTCAGAAGAGCTGCTGGAAGGTTCTGACACCTCCGCCGGATCTGACGATAAGCGAATGGGCCGACAAGGAAAGACGCCTAAGTCCGGAAGCGTCTGCCGAACCCGGAAGGTGGCTAACAGCTCGCGCTGAATACCAGCGCGGTATCATGGATGCCATGGCGGACCCGGCGGTAACGAAGGTCGTTATCTCTAAGGGCAGCCAGGTTGGCTATACCGAGATCCTGAACAACACCATCGGCTACTATATCGATCAGGACCCTTCTACGGTCTTGATCATGCAGCCGACGCTGGAGATGGCGCAAGCATGGTCGAAGGACCGCCTGGCGCCCATGGTGCGCGACACGCCGGCGCTGACCGCCAAGGTGTCAGACAGCAAGGCGCGCGACAGCGGCAACACCATGCTGCACAAGTCGTTCCCTGGTGGTCAGGTGACCATCGTTGGCGCCAACTCTCCAGCAAGTCTTGCATCTCGACCAATCCGCATTGTGCTCGCCGACGAGGTGGACCGTTATCCGGTCTCCGCCGGCGACGAAGGCGACCCGCTGAAGTTGGCACAGAAGCGTCAGCTGACGTTCTGGAACCGCAAGACGCTTGTCGGCTCGACCCCTACGATCAAGGGGGAAAGCGTCATCGATCGCGAGTTTCAGAACAGCGATCGGCGCCGCTATTTCATTCCTTGCCCTGATTGCGGAGTAGGGCAGTATCTCAAGTGGTCGCAAGTTCATTGGAACTCGCATGAGGGGCATAAGCCGGAAACGGCGCATTATGTCTGCGAGGACTGCGGATCGCTTTGGAATGACGCGCAGCGCTGGGCCGCCATCCGACAGGGTGAATGGCGAGCGACTGCCGAGTTCAAGGGAACGGCAGGCTTTCATATCCCCGGCCTTCTGTCGCCGTGGGTGAAGCTAGAAGAGATCGTCACCGAATTCCTTGAGGCGAAGGATCACCCTGAGCTTCTAAAGGTCTGGACGAATACCGTCCTTGGCGAGACGTGGGAAGAGCGCGGCGAGACTGTTTCGGCAGGGCCGCTGCTCTCGCGCATCGAGACATACGACCGGAATTCGCTGCCTGATAGCGTGCGTGTGGCTACGGCCGGCGTTGACGTCCAGGGCGACCGCCTTGAGGTTCAGACGGTTGTCTGGGGCGCCGGCGAAGAGGCGTGGGTTGCCGACTATCTCGTGTTGCATGGCGATCCGTCGCAACAAGACACATGGCAGCGCCTCGACGAGTACCTGTTGACGCCGTTGATGACGGACGCCGGACGATCCATTCGCACGCATTCGGTTGCCATCGATACGGGCGGCCATCATGCGGCAATGGTTCTCGCATTCTGCAAGAGCCGAAAGGCGCGGCGGGTGTGGCCTATCAAGGGCGCGCCAGGAGCAAAGCCAGTCTGGCCTACGCGTGCGTCGAAAACCAAGACCAACGAGAACCTCTTCGTTCTTGGTGTGGATACGGCGAAAGATGCCATCTATGGCCGCTTGCGCATTCCAGCGCCTGCGCCGGGCTACATCCACTTTCCGCAGGCCGAGGCGGTCGATGCTGACTATTTCTTTCAGCTAACAGCAGAGCAGGCCGTCACGCGCTATCGTGACGGGCGGCCCTACCGCGTGTGGGTTTGCGCCAAAGGCAAGCGCAACGAGGCGCTCGACACATTCGTCTACGCCTACGCAGCCCTGAAGTCTTTGCGCACACGGCTTGATGTCGTGCGTCGCCCCAAGGCTGAACAGCCTCCGGCCGACGAGCCGGAGGCACAGGCACCACCACCCGCGGACGAGCCAGCGAACGACAACGTTCCTGTTGCTGCTACCGTTCCGACTCCTGTTCCCGCCCGCGAACCGCCACCACGACCGGCGCCGGCACCTGCTGCCGTGCCGCTTGTAGCACAAGCGCCGCGGAGGCGCGGCCCGGTTCGGCGCATTAGCCGCTCGAGCTATCTCTAGGATTTTCGATGTCCATATACACACAGGCCCAATACACGGCGCTTTGCGCCGCGATTGCGGCTGGCGCGACGAGCGTCAGCTACCAGGGCAAATCGGTGCAGTATCGAGATCTGCAGCAGATGCTTGAACTCAAGGCGCTGATCGAGGCCGACCTGAACGGCACCAAGCTCAAGCGCCAGTTCCGCCCCGTAACATGCAAGCGACTTTGAGGGGCGGATCGTTGGCGTTTTCTCTTTTGAAGTCGTTTGGCTTTGGTCGAAAGACCAAGTCGGCCAAGGCATACTATACCGGCATGGGTTTCGAAGGCGCGCAAATGCGCCGCCGGCTGTCGACGTGGCAGCCGACCCGCGCCAGCATGACACAGCTCGTGTCCGCAGACGGAGAGCAGCTGCGGGCGCGCTCCCGCGATCTGTTGCGGAACAATCCCTATGTGGCGTCGGCCGCAGAATCCTTTGTTGCCAACCTCGTCGGCGCCGGCATTAAGCCGTCACTGCTGCTGAGTGATGCAGCCACGAAGGACGGCCTGCAGAAGCTTTGGCGGGAATGGACCGACCAGGCAGACTTTACCGGCCAGACGGATTTCTACGGCTTGCAGGCGCTTGTCGCCCGAGCGCTGTTCGAGGCCGGCGAGTGCTTCATTCGCTTCCGATCTGGCAGCAACAACATGCCGGGCGTGCCGCTGCAGTTGCAGCTGCTGGAAAGCGAAATGCTCGCCTACAACAAGAACCATATGGCTGATGACGGCAACCAGATCATCAACGGCATTGAGCTTGATGGCAACGACCGGCGCATCGCCTATTGGTTCTATTCGGTCTATCCAGGCGATCCATACTACCGCGTTCACCCGCTGACCTACGTCAGGGTGCCGGCGGATGAAGTCTTGCATATCTACCGGCCGCTTCGACCGGGGCAGATGCGCGGTGTTCCGTGGATCACGCCGTCGATCGTGCAGCTGTTCCTCGTCGACCAGTACAATGACGCGGAGCTTGAGCGCAAAAGGCTCGCCGCGATGTATGCGGGCTTTGTGACGAGCGCAGCGCCGGCCGATATGTTCGACGAAGACGACGACATCAGTCCGAACGGCGAGCCCGGACCATTCCCGGTCTTGGAGCCTGGCACGATTCAAAGCCTGTTACCGGGCGAGGATATCAAGTTCAGCGAGCCGGCCGAGGCTGGAAACTCGTACGAGCCATTCCAGTATCGCAATCTACTAGCGGCCTCGTCGGGAATGGGCGTGCCGTATATGTCGGCGACAGGTGACAACGCCAAGGCGAACTATTCCTCGTCGCGTCAATCGCTTGTCGAGTTTCGCAACCGCCTGACGCAGCTGCAACACAGCTGCATGGTTTTCCAGATGTGCCGCCCGATTTGGGCGCGATGGCTGACGGATGCCGTGATCAGCGGTGAGTGCGATATTCCGGACTTTCTTCAAAATCGTCGGAAATACTTCAAGGTCAAGTGGATCCCGCCGCGCTTCGATTGGATCGACCCGCTGAAGGATGCACAGGCAGAAAAGCTGCTCGTCGACAATGGTTACAAGTCCCGCAGCGACGTCATCGAGGAACTTGGATTTGATCCAGAGGAAACCGATCGCCGCATTGCAGCTGACCAGAAACGCGTTCGCGATCTTGGAATTCTGCTGACCGACAGCCCGCTTGGACAATCTCTGTCCAAGACGCCGTCGTCCGATGACAGCGACCCGGACCATGCCGAATCAAAACAAGAACAATTAGAAGGGCAGGCGACCAGATGACCCGATTCAAGAGGGTGAAGGCTCTAGCGCCGTCACCAGCTGAGATCTGCCTGTTCAGCGGCATTGGCGCCGATGAGACTGGTGAAGGCATTACGGCCCAATGGTTCGACGCTGAATTCAAAGCCCTCGGCAATCCAGCCGAGGTGCTCGTCAGGATCAATTCGCCTGGCGGTGACGTGTTCACTGCTGAGGCAATCTTCACGATCCTGTCGATGTCCCAGGCGCAGATCACGGCGCGCATTGAAGGTCTTGCGGCAAGCGCCGCCACCCTGATTGCGATGGCCGCAGATCGCGTCGAGATCGCCAGCAACGGCTTCATGTTGATCCATGAGCCGTACAGCGCCGGTGCGGGCGGGACGGCGGATGAACTCAGGATTGCTTCGGAAGATCTGCAAAGGCTGACCGATCGCTACGTTGAGGCATACGCAAAGAAAACCGGACAATCGGAAGAAGATGTTCTCGCTCTGATGAAAGAGAACCGTCTTTTGAGCGCCCAGGAAGCCGTTGAATTCGGCCTATGCGACGAGGTCATCGACCCATCGCAGGCGTCGATCAACCTCAAACTCGTTCCACAACATTTACGTGCGGCAGTTGAAACTGCCATGCATAAAGGAATTGCTATGGCTGTAACGCCAAAAAAGAACAAGACCGAGTCGGCCATTGCTGCCCTGTCGGCAAAGCTTGATGCGCTCGCCGCCATCGTCGCCAAGGCTGAAGATGATGGCTACGCCGAAGACGGCGACGAGAACGACGACAAGCCGTCCGATGCCAGGAAGGCACGCAAGGCTCGCAAAGCGCGCGCCGAAGACGACAACGATCTCAGCGCAGAAGATGACGACGACATGAACGCCGACGTCGACGACGACGACAAGCGGGCTGACGCCGACGAGGACGACAAGGAAGACGACGACGAGCCGACCGCCCGCAAAGCGCGCGCCGCCGTCAAGGGTCTCTCCTACGCTCGCCGCGTCGCCGATCTCTGTGCTCTTGCTGGTCGTGACGACCTGACCGCTGGCTTCCTCACGAAGGCTGTTCCGGTAGCAGATGTCCGCCGCCGCCTTCTGAAGGCCCGATCAGAAAAGGAGGGCAGCACCAGCAATGCTCGCGGTGCAGTGGTTCGAACCAAGCAAGAAGACGTCGCCAAGGGCTGGGATGCAGCCGTCGCAAAGCTGGGCAAGCGCTAAGGAATTTCAGACATGACCACTTTTTCTCAGCAGCCATGGAGCCTTGAGTTCCTGGTCACCGAAGCGCCTGGCTACATCTCGCGCGACGTCATCACGATTGCCTCGGGTGCCGGCATTATTCAGCCTGGCACTGTGGTTGGCAAGATCACTGCCAGTGGCAAATACGTGCCCTCGGTTCCCGCGGCATCTGACGGCTCTCAGATCGCAGCCGCCATCGTCGGTTTCCGTGTCGACGCAACCAGCGCCGACCATCTCGTGACGGCCTTTACCCGCACCTGCGAAGTGAACGGCAAGCACCTCACGCGCGACGCTTCGATCGACACTCCGACAGAGATCGCCACCCAGAACGCACAGCTGGCAGCGCTCGGCATTTCCGTCCGCTAAAGGATTATTTGACCTAATGGCAAGCATGGACATTTTTAACAGCGATGCGTTTCACACCGTATCGCTGACCACTGCGCTTGAAAAAATCCCCTACAAGCCGCAGTTCCTGAACGAGCTCAATATCTTTGAGCCCGTTCCGACCAACACGCGAAGCATCGCCATTGAAAAGCGCGACGGCTTCATGCAGCTGATCCCGACGTCGCAGATCGGCGCGCCTCCGACGCAGCTTCAAGACGATAAGCGCGATATCCGCAATTTCAGCACCAGACGTTGGGCAAAGTCCTTCACGCTCTACGCTGAGCAGATCAACGGCATCCGCCAGTTCGGTACTGAAACCGAGCTGATGCAGGTCCAGGCCGAAGCGGCTCGCCGCCTATCGCGTCTGAAGGACGACTTCGACCTCACCGCCGAATATGCCCGCCTCGGTGCACTGCAGGGCAAGTGGCTGGATTCGGACGGCAGCGTGCTTATCGACTGGTTCGCTGAGTGGGGCATTACGCCGAATACTGACGTTGCGTTCGCATTCTCGAGCTCCTCGATCAATGTGAACGATCTCTGCAAGAAGATCGCCCGTGGCATGGCACGTGCCGCTAAGGGTGGCTTCACCAGCAGCACGAGCGTGCATGCACTGGTTGGCGATTCCTTCTTTGACGCCCTCGTCAAGCATCCGTCCGTTGAGCTGACCTACCAGAACTGGCAGGCGGCCGAAGGTCTGCGCGCGACGCAGGCAACGGTATTCGATGCCTTCTATTTCGGCGGCATCTACTTCCACAACTACCGCGGTACCGACGACAAGTCGACTGTTGCGATCGGCGACAACGCTGCGGTCTTCTTCCCGGTCGGCGTCCGTGATCTGTTCCAGACCGCCTACGGCCCGGCTGAATTCGATCCGTGGATCAACACGTTCGGCCAGGAGCAGTATGCTCTGACGATCCCTGATCGTGACCGAAATGCCTGGACGAAGTTCGAGATCTACAGCTACCCGCTGTTCATCTGCTCGCGTCCGGAAGTCCTGTACACGGGCACCGCCAGCTAAGCAGTAGGGCCGCCATGGATTTTGACAACCTGGTTTTGTCGCCATGCATGGCGGCTTTCGGCGTGACTGTAATGGTCACGCCTCTAAAATCTCAGCCGACCGCTCCGCCATACCCCGCCACCGGCATTTACGATCGCACCGTGGCAACCGTGATGCTGGCAGATGGCTCGGAGATGGCATCCACGAATGTCACTTTGGGCATTCAGCTGAGCAACTTTACCATCCCACCCCGCGAGGGTGACAAGATCGTGTTGAGCGGCAAAGCCTACAAGGTGGATGCGTCTACGCCTGACGGCCAGGGCGGTGCCGAGCTGAGGCTAAAAGAGATCAGATGACCAGCCACACCACGGCCATCCGAGAGGCGATCTACAGCCGCCTTGAGAACCTGCCGGGCTATGTGACGATCCGCAAGCAAGGCACGCCGACGCTATCGGTTGACGACCTCCCGGCACTATCAATCTTTATTGCCGATGAGCGACTTGATCCGGACGGCGACGCCAATGCTGGCCCGCCGAAATTCGGGGTCACTGCGACGATCATTATTGCGGTATCGCGTGGTTTTGACGACCCATCCGTTACTGACGGCATCATCGACGCCGATATAGATGCGATCGAGAACACGCTGCTGACCGATCCGACCTTTGTGGGATTTGGCACTGCGCCCGATGCGCGCTTCGAATCCATCAACGGCATTCGCCGGCGTCGCATCTTTGAGAAGGAAGGCGAGTCTTACTTCCTCGAGCTGCAGCTTGAATTTCAGTTCTTTTATCGCTGGATCTACGATCCCATCATCAGGGACGATCTCCAGACTCTCAGCGTCACGGCAAAGCCGAACAACGACGGCACGGCGGACACGTTCAACAGGACGTGGACTGTTCCAACGTCCTAACCAAAAAGATCCCCACCACATGAGCACAACGGTTTTTGTCGTCCCCACAGAGGCGGGCGCGAAGCTGAGCCATCCCGTCTCCGGCATTCTGCCAGATGGCGGTGCCGACTGGCTCGCAGATCAATTCACGTTCCGCCTGATCAGGGATGGAGCCATCGCCAAGAGCGAGCCGGCACCCGCGAAGGCGTCGAGCACCAGCGCGAAAACGGATAATTCTTAATGTCTGTTTCTTTCAATTCATTCCCCCAGACCTGGAACGTTCCGCTCTTCTATGCGGAAGTCGATTCCTCGCAGGCAGGTACTGGCGGCACAGCCAGCCACCCTGCCATTTTCATCGGTCAGAAGCTTGCCGCAGGCGCTGCTGTGTCGAACAAGGTCTATGCCATCGGCTCGGTCGCCGTCGCAAAAAGACTTTTCGGCGAAGGCTCCATGCTTGAGCGCATGGTTTACCGCCTGTTCCAGGTCTATCCCGCAGCGCTGCTTTACGGCATGGCGGTTGATGATCCAACAGGCGGTGTTGCGGCCACACAGACGACGACTGTCTCCGGTACCGCAACGGAATCAGGTATTATCTCGCTCTATGTGGCCGGCCAGCTTGTCAGCGTCGGTGTGAAGAGCGCCGATACGGCGTCTGTGATCGCCACCAACATTGCGGCGGCCGTCAACGCTATGACGACGCTGCCGTCGACGGCCGCTGCGGTGGCAGGTGTCGTCACGTATACGTGCCAGTGGAAGGGCGCAACCGGAAACGATATCGTCGTCACCGACACCTATCTCGGCTCGAACGGTTCGCAGCGTCTGCCGGCAGGCATTACGCTTGTCCATACTGCGGCTACCAATGGCGCCGGCGTCCCGGTCTTCGACAACGCCATCATCGCGCTGGGCGAAACGCAGTATGACTTCGTCGGTCTGCCTTATACCGATTCCAACACGCTCGCCGCGTTCGACATCGAATATGGCTTCGGCGACACCGGCCGTTGGGGCTGGATGCGCGAACTATATGGTGCGGTTTGGAGTGCCCGGCGCGACACCTACAGCAACCTCATGACATGGGGGCCGACCGGCAATTCCGCGGTTGAAACCGTGCTCGCGGTTGAGCCTGCGTCGCCGACTCCGGTCTGGGACTGGACGGCAGCTTATACCTCTGCTGCCATCCGCGGCCTGGCGAATGATCCGGCCCGGCCGCTTCAGACGCTGGAAATGACAGGCGTCCTGCCGGCTCCGACCGAGCAGCGCTTCACCGTTGCCCAGATGAACAATCTGGTTTCGGTCGGCATTGCCATTCAGAGAGTCAATCCGAACGGCTACCCGGCGATCATGCGCGAAGCCATGCGGTACCAGAAGAACAGCTATGGTCAGTCGGACAACGCGTATGCGCTGGCGACCACACTGTACACTCTGGCCGAGATCTTCCGCCGCATGAAGGGCGCGATCACGAGCAAGTACCCGCGCCACAAGCTGGCGAACGACGGTACGGTCTTTGCAACGGGGCAGGCGATCGTCACCCCGAAGATCATCAAGGCCGAGCTCGTATCGGAATATTCGGACATGGAATATGACGGTCTCGTCGAGAACCTCGATGCCTTCGCCTCTAATCTCGTGGTTGTTCGCAACAGCACCAACCCCGACCGCGTCGATATTCTGTATCCGCCGGACATCATCAACGGCCTGCGGATCTTCGCCGTTCTCGCGCAGTTCAGGCTGCAGTATTCCAGCGCTTCCTAAAGGATAACAAAAATGGGGCTTAGAGCCGCAGGCACCGCGTACGTCAAGGTTGACGGAACGCAATACCCGTTGCGCGGGAATCTGGTGATCATGCCGTCCTCGGTAACGAGGACGGGCATTGCCGGCCAGGACTATGTGCACGGTTACTCGGAAATGCCGGTCGTTCCTTACATCGAGGGCGATTTCACGCTGACGGACGACTGGCGCATTGCCAACATCAAGGGGATTACGGGCGCGACGGTCACGGCCGAAATCGCCAACGGTCATACCTACACGCTGAAAAACGCGTGGCAGGCCGGCGATCTTCCGATGGAAACAGCGGACGGCAAGGTGAAGATCCGCTTCGAAGGCACGACGTGCATGGAAGGAACCTAACTAGTGGCGGCATGGGAAGACGGAAAGTTCAAGTTCCACTTCGACTATGAGATCGAAGCGCACGGCGAGAAGGTGAAGGAATTCGTCCTTCGGGAGCCCAACGGCGCCGACGTCATTTCGGTCGGCAATCCGGTCCAGTTCGACCCGATCAGCGATCCACCGCGCGTCCTCGTCGACGACAAGCGCATGGCGGCTATGATCAGCCGCCTTGCCGACGTGCCGCCTTCATCGGTGGCAAAGCTTAAGCCGAAGGATCTAATCAGCCTCGGGTGGCATCTGACGCCTTTTTTCATGCCGGTGTAGCTGACGATTCCGTCAACATGGCTATCGATCTGGCGATGACCTTTCACGTCAACCCGTTCGATTTTCTGGCTCGGCCTCACCATGAGTTGGCGGAATTGCACAGCTACACCTTGAAATATTTGGAGCGTACCCGCGATGACTGAGGCTCTGGTACTTCCGGCAACTGTCCTTGATGGCTTTTCCAAGCCGCTGAAGAACCTTGTAAACAGGCTGAAGGACATCAAAGTCCCTGACGGTATGAAGCAGGTCGGCAAGCAGATGGAGAGCTTGCGCAAGGAAGCCGAGGGCGTCGGTAAGGCAGTCACGAACGGCATGGGTGGCTTGACGTCTGGTCTAGGCCTTGGCGCAATCGGCGCCGGAGCCCTGACGGCCGCGGGAGCGTTGGGCGCCGTTGGATCGGCCGTTCGCTCGTTTGCCGACAATGCCGTGCGGATGAGGAAGTTTTCTCACGAGACCGGCATTGCGGTCACCACGCTGCAAAAGATGCAGCAGGTATCGGACGGCCTTGCGATAGATCCGGACGCCATTGCTGGTGGCCTTTCCTTCGCCGCTCGCAACGCAGACGCAATGCGTCTTCATCAAGGAAATTTTGGCGCCATTGCTGGCCTACGAGGCGGCAAGGGCATTGCTGATGACCTGGCGAATACCAAATCCAATGATGAGGTGGTTCAGAAAGAGCTGAACTATCTTGCAATGCAAAAGGATGCGCAGTCACGACGCACCTTGTCTGGGTTGTTTTTCGGTAGTGAAGAGTTTGCGGAGTTCGGCGCGAACGGCAAAGCCTCGCTTGACAAGCGCATGGCAGCCGCTGGCAAAAATACCTACGTGCCTTCTGAGGAGGATACGAAGAAGGCCGAGGCGTTTCAGGACGCGATTTCGCACCTGACTACCAGTTTTGAGAATTTAAAAAATTCAGTCGGCGGCAAACTCGCACCAGAGATTACTGCTGCAGCAGATGCTTTTAAGGAATTTTCGGACGCGCATGTCGATGACGTGAAAGTCTTCTTTCATGACGTCGGCGAGGATCTAAAACAGGTCGATTGGAAGGGTGTCAGCACCGATATTCAAACTGTCTTTAAGCATCTCAAAGACGGTGTGGAATGGGCCGAAAGCCTGACCAACTGGGATGCGATAAACCCTCCAAAGCCAGGAGACATCGCCAAGGATCGCGAGTCTGCAAAAGACGGACAGCGTTACGGTACCTCATTTGGCTATGTCGAAAAGGGCAAAGCTCTCGATAAAATTCTGGAATGGTGGAATTCTGGCTCGTCAGGTTCATCGCCAAACTCGGATCAGAAGAGCCAGGATACTCCATTCTGGGCGCCATTGCCTGAATGGAAAAAATCCGGTCAGAACAGCACCAGCGCCGATGGCAATATTCATCCAGCGGCCTACCATCCAGGCATGCAGGCGGCCATGATCGGAGCTTCCACGGCACGCGACAATGCCGCTGTTGCCATACTCGCGAAGGGTGTCGAGCTCGGCATGATTGCCTTCACCCAGAGCTATCTCGGCGGCGGTGCTGGAACCGGTATTGGCGGCGCCGATGGCATTCAGAAGGCGTCTTACGGCGGGCGGGCTACCTTTGGTGGCGCCGGTACTGGTGGCAGCTTTGATGTCAGCGGAGCAGGCACCGGCCCGATCCCGACAGGGACTAAGGCGAGGCGCGCCAAGGATATCGTCGAAAGCCTGAAGGCCGCAGGCATGTCTCATGAGAACGCCGTCACCTGGGCCGGAGCCACCATGGGCGCGGAATCTGCTTACGGTGGTGCACAGCGTGGCGATTTCGTTAACGGCCGACCGACTGCATTCGGCGGCGCGCAGTGGCATATGCCGCGCGTGCGGGACATTCTCAGCGGAACCGGGATAGACGTCAGAAGCGCCGGCATGGGCGACCAGACCAAAGCCATGATCTGGGAAATGAAGAAAATGGGCATCTGGGATAGGGCCGTAAAGGCCAAGAACGCCCAGGAAGTCCTGCGCCTGGCGATCAAGGAGTACGAAAAGCCGCTAGATCAGGGGCCGCGCCAGTTCAACAGCCGTGCTGCAATCGCGAACGCACTGCGTAAGTCGCTGGAAAACCAGCAGCCAGAGCGCAAGTCAGCATCGAGGGCGGCGGCAAACGCCGGCCTTCAAGGTGGATCTGCGACTAGCGCGCCTACGCCGACTGGCAAGGTGGATATTCACGTTCACAGCAAGGATCATCCTGTCACCGTCAAGCGCAGCGACAGCGATCTCTTCCAGGATCTGAAGATCGACCGCGGCAAGTCCGTGTCACTCTGAGCACCACGTAAGGAAACAAGATGTCATCTCCACTCTGGAGGCAGCTACTGCTTCCGGCGTCGTTCCGTGGTGCTCCATTCCATGTGGAGGGTGGCGCGAAAGCGGGCGGCCGGCGCACGGTGACGCACGAATACGCCAAGCGCGACGATCCCTACACTGAAGACATGGGGCGGCGCGCGCGCAAGTTCTCGATCTCCGCCTACGTCATTGGCGAAGACTACACCATATACCGCGAGCTGCTGACTGCCGCCCTTGATACAGAGGGCGGCGGTACGCTGATCCACCCGACCATGGGCATTATGAATGTGGTCTGTGAGGGCTACAGCTGCTCAGAACAGCGCGAAGAGGGCGGTATGGCGCGCTTCGAAATCCTCTTGGTCGAGGCAGGAACCAGCCCATACACGCCGGCCGCAGCAGACACGCAATCCGCAACTTCTAGCGCGGCTGACAGCGCGGGCAGCGCTGCTGCAACTGCCGCAGACACTGCGATAACAGTTTGACCCGCTCCGAATTGAACGAGGCCGTGGCGATCCTTCAGAGCACGGCTGCTAACCTGTCGGCGCTAACGTCTGGTACCACGGAAGAAGGCGCGGCGCTCGACCGAGCATGCACCACATTGAATTTCGACGCCAAATCGCTGTTGCAGGCTGGATCGATCGGCACGACGGCGCTGGCGTGTTTCACCGCAGCTACCACGGCCGGCATTACATCCGATCAGTTTTATGCGATCCGGTCGACCATTTCGGCGCTGACACCGAGCTACCCGGCTGGCACCACGATGCGGCAGATGTTGCTCAGAATGTGTATCGCCGAGGAGAGCAGGGCGGTTTCGAATGCCATTTTGACCAGCCGTAGCGAGGCTGAAGCCATTCTCGCCCGCATGGTCGATGACTTCGAAGCGATCGAAGACTACGCGGCCGACAATCTCGAATCCGCTGCATATCAGGCCTTCATCGCGCTGCATGGTGCGGTTGCTTACGACTTGTCGCAGCGCGCTAGTCAGCTTCCGAAACTGGCCACTTACACATTCGGCAAGCGCCGCACGTCGCTGACACTGGCGAATGTCCTGTACGGCGACGCCAGCCGCGCCGACGAAATCATCAACGAAAATAGCCCCGTTCACCCGGCCTTCATGCCGGATAGCATCAGGGCGCTCACGGAGTAATCCGTTTTGCCCAAAATCGAAGAGACGTGCGAGGTCACGATCAACGGAAAGGTCTTCCGTGATTGGGACTCAGTGACGGCGACTGCGAGCATCAACCCGTTCGTCCGTATGGTCACCCTGACCGTGACGGAAAAGGTCGGCGCCAATGGCGCTGTCGGGCAGTCTTTGCAGATCAAGACCGGTGACGCCGCTACGGTGAAACTTGCTGGCCAGTTGTTCGCATCTGGCCATGTTCATGAGCGTCAAGTCGCCTACGACGCCAACAATCATTCGGTGCGCGTGACGTTTGCTTCGCAGGTCCTGAAGGCGGTTGAGCAGTCTATCCCGCTGAAGGATGGCGAGTTCAAAGGCTACAGTTTCCAGGCGATCGCCAACAAGGTGCTCGGGCCGCTCGGCATTGCCTTGAAGGCTCTAAATCCGCCGTCCGGATGGGACAAGGCATTCAAATACGTAAACATCGAGCCAGGCGAGACGATATTCAATCTGCTGTCCAGGTTGTCGAAATACCGTGGCATTCGGCTTCATGACGACAAGGACGGCAACATCATCGCGCGCGGAAGTGTCGATAAGAAGCCGACTGCCGAATTCGTTGAAGGCCGGAATATCCTTTCAGCCAGCTGCCTCGCACAAAATCCTCGTGACACGGCACAGGAGGTCGTGGGTCAGCAGCGCGGAAACGACAACAGCACGCCGGCGCAGAACCGCGGCGCATATTCCGGCAAAGCCGATGCGAACGGTTCGAACTACAGCACCGACAAACAGATACAGGCCGATATTCCGGCCGACAGCGACGATCTGAAACAGGCTGCTGGCTACTACAATCTGCTTTCCCTGGGTCAGCAGGTCATAGTCCGCATTGTCTATCAAGGCTGGCTTCTGTCATCGGGCAAACTGCCTGAGGTCGCTGACTACACCTCAATCGATTCCCCGATGCTGTTGCTGAAAACCTCTAATCTGCAGATTGCTGAGGTCACTTTCACGCAGGATCAAGCCGGAACGCGCACCACCCTGATCGCGCAGAGCTGGATCACGTCGCCGGGCAGCTTCGAAACGTCCAAGCCAGAGCAGACCGCCGCCCAAAAGGCGACCTCCACACCCTTAACTCCAAGCGCTCCTGTCGTTACCGGCCCTGGCGGGCTGGCGGGTCCGGTGTAGCGCACAGCGAGACCTTCATGACAATTGCACGCGGAAGCATAAAGTCCGTCAAGGATGGCGGCAAGCTGCGCACACTCAACCTTGTCGGCTTGCAGGACGAAAGCCTTTCCGACGTCGAGCACTTCGAAAGCTATGGGCTTACAGCAGTGCCGGCTGCTAGTGGCAGCGATGGAGCCGCTGAAGCCATCATTGGTTTTGTTGGTGGAAACAGGTCGCATCCAATCGTTCTCGCGTTCGGAGATCGCCGCAGCCGCCCCAAAGGCAGGCCAGCCGGTGATGTGACGCTCTACCACTACAACGGCTCCGAAGTTCACCTTGCCGCCAGCGGGATCAATATCAACACCGCCGGAAATCCTCTCACCATCACTGCCGGCGGCGTCACCATGACGATTTCGCCGTCCGGTGTGGCAATCCAAGGCGGCACGGTCACGCACAACGGCAAGGATATTGGCTTCGACCATGTCCATACGGGCGTTACCACTGGCGGCGGCACGACGGGAGCACCGGCTTGAGCAATATTCGCATTGCGCCAGGCCAGGGAACGGAGGCCATCAGACTTGACTGGCTGACCACGGATCAGAACACGCTCGACAGCACCCACGACCTCGTGTCGGCCGTTCTTATGGCGATCGGTACGGATCGGCGCGCCAATCCCGACGATGAGTTGCCGGTGGACGGTGACACCGATCTGCGCGGTTGGTGGGGAGACACCGACGCCGAGGAGATCTGGGGCGGCTGGCAGGTTGGTAGCCTACTCTGGCTTCTGAACCGCGCCAAGATTACCGACGAGAACTACAAATACGGCGCCACAGTTGCGAGGGCTAAGACGTATCTCATCGAGTGTCTTCAGCCTTTTCTCGATCGAAAAATAGCAACAAAATTGGAAGTGGACGTACAGCGCTACAACGAGAAAAGCATATCCGCTTCTATTGTGCTGTACCGGGGGAACAAGTCCCTAATCTCTTTGCAATTCCAAGATTTATGGGATGACATATCTTGACCTGGTCTACCCCTGATCTAGCGACGCTGCGCAAGCGCGGTCGCGACCAGATGATTTCCGTCACACAGCTCGGTTCGATCGTTCCGAATAGTCCGCTCCGGATTATGACTGACGGCAACAGCGGCATGGCGCATCTGACCCTGCAGTACCTAGATTGGCTGTCGAAGCAGCTCTTGCCGGATTCCGCCGAAGGCGAGTGGCTAATTCGCCACGCGTTGATATGGCTGAAGGATGGTCAAAAGCAGGCATCATATGCCAGTGGCACGGCGACTTTTACAGGCACAGCGGGAATGGTCATTTTGGCCGGTACCGAGCTCAGTAACGGCGCGATCGCGTTCCAAACCACCGCAGACATTACACTCGGTGCCGGGGCTACAGCGGGCAATATTGCGGCGCAGACAGCCGGCGCAGACGGTAATCTTGATGCTGGCACATCACTCTCTATCACCACGGCCCTTTCCGGTGTCGACGGCAACGCGACAGTCGTTTCGCTAACTGGCGGTACGGACGCTGAGAGTGAAAGTTCACTGAGAAATCGCGTTATTGATCGGATTCAGAAACCGCCACAAGGCGGCGACGCCGACGACTATGTGGCGTGGACGCTTGCAGTGCCGGGCGTAACCCGCGCGTGGTGCTCACCACTCGAGATGGGGCCAGGCACTGTGACCATCCGCTTCATGATGGACGATCTGCGTTCGTTGAATAACGGACTGCCGACCACTGCCGATATTGCGACCGTCAAAGCTTATCTTGATACCGTGAGGCCCGTGTCGACGAAGGATATCTTTGTTCTGGCGCCGACGCTGTATCCGATCAGTTTCACCATCACGAATCTGGTGAGCGACAGCGCCTCGACGAGAGCAGCCATCGCGAATGCGGTCACCGCTATGCTAAAGGATAGGGCGACGCCGGCCTATTCGTCTAACGGCGTCGCCCAGCCTGCTCAGACAATCTATGCGGCTTGGATATCGGATGCGATCCTTGGCGCCTCGGGCGTCGAAAGTTTCACCCTAACCATGACCGATCAGGTTATGCCAAACAGCGGGTGTATGGCGGTGCTGGGGACCATTACCTATGCCTGATACGCACGTCAGGCGCACCCAGTCCGACTATCAGCAGGCGATGGCGGACAACCTGCCTACGGGCCCAGCATGGCCGCGCGAGCCAGACGCCATCCTAATGAAGGTGCTAAACGGGCTTGCCAGCAACTGGGCATATGTCGACGGCCGGGCAGCGGATCTACTGGAGATCGAGAGCGATCCGCGCCTCACGTTCGAAATGCTAGATACGTGGGAAGCCGCGTGGGGACTTCCTGATCCCTGTGTCGCTGAAGCCGTAACGATCGGCGACCGGCGAAATGCGCTTGTCCAGAAGATGACATCCGAGGGCGGCCAGTCGATTCCATACTTCATCGGTGTGGCGGCCGGCCTGGGATATACCGTCACCATTCAGGAATATTCCCCTTACATGACGGGTATCAGCCAATGCGGCGATACACGAGTGAGCACCTCCTCGAGCGATTACCGATGGATGCTCGGATCGACTGATCTTCGGTTCGAGTGGACCATAAAGCTGACTTCTAATCGCGAAACCTGGTTCAGAACTGGGGCAGGCGGTGGTGAGGTCGGCGTCGACCACATGGTGACGATAGCGCTCGCTACCGACCTTGAGTGTGTCATCCGACGATGGAAACCGGCGCAGACCGAAGTTTCCTTCGACTACTCCCTTCTTTCTTAAGGCTCCTCCGGGGGCCTTTTTTATTGGGCACCTTTTTCATGCTGTATAATCAACCACTTGATCAGGCATCCAATCCGAATGCCCCTTACGTCAACGGTAATCCGTCGTCGGGCATTCAGGGTTCTATCATTCCGGCCGCCGCCGTTGAATATCCGCAGCGCGAACTGATTGCGCTCATCCAGGCAGCTGGCTTCACCCCAAGCAATACCGATCTGGCGCAGGTGGCGAAGGCCATCCAGAGCGGCTTGCTTAATTTTGCGGTCGCCGGCGGTACCGCCGGTGCTTTGACCGCATCGATTACGCCTGCTCCAACGGCATTGTTTGCAGGCCTGAGCGTTGTAATCAAAACAACACTGGCCGCATCAGGCGCGACGACCCTGAATCTGAACAGTCTCGGGAACAAGCCAGTTGTCTGGGGAGATCAGACTATCCCCGTCGCCAACGATTGGGGTGCTGGCAGTCTGCTTGAGCTACGTTTTGACGGAGCCTCATTCCAGATTCAGGGCATCAGCCCGTCGTCAATTCAAACCGGTCGATGGAATACAGCGACGGCTGGCGGCACCGCAAATGCGCTGACCGCGACGCTAACGCCGGCCCCCGCAGCCGTGGTCGTTGGATTTGCTCTCGACATTCTCATTTCCACGACTAACACGGGCGCTGCGACGCTCAATCTCAACGGACTGGGCGCCAAGCCGATCGTCACGGCGAACGGGAATGTGCTTTCTGCCGGAGATCTGTCGGCCGGCCGCATGGTCACTCTGGTTTATGACGGAGCCAACTTCCAGATGACGTCGCCGCCGAGCGCGATGGGCTATACCAATCTCGTAACACTCTCGACCTCGGGGACGTTCACCGTCCCGCTGGGCGTGTCCTTGATTCGCGTTTGGCTCATCGGTGCAGGTGGCGGGGGCGGGTCTTCTAATACTAATGACCCTGCGGCCGGTGGCGCTGGTGCGCCATGCGGGATGCGCACCATCCGGGTAACTCCGGGGCAAGCGTTCCCCTGTGTCTTCGGGTCAGGCGGCAATGGGGGTAGCTCGCAGGGGCAGGGGGCTACTGGCGGTACAACAACCGGCTTCGGAATGACAATCACCGGCAGCACCGGCGGCTTTGGTGCTGCGACGTCGGTTACCACGCGGTCTGGCGGTGCGCCAGGCTCGGTAACAGGTGCTGATATTACCTTCCCCGGCCAGCCGGGGGGGCTCATCACGGGGCAAACAGCCACCAGCTCTGGCGGCGTAGGAGGCCGTGCGGGCGGTCCATATGGTGGTCAAGCTGGTATCGGCGGTGCATCTACAGGAGGCATCCCTGCGGCCGGAAACTTCGGCGGCGGCGGTGGTGGTGCTGGTCCGGTGATTGCCGTTGGTGGTACGGCATCTTCTGGTGCTGTTTATATTGAATACTGAGGGTAGATCATGAAAAGCGCAATTATTGAAGATGGTGTTGTCACCAACGTCATCGTAGGAACTATCGACGGCAGCATCGAGTGCGGTGATGATGTCGGAACCGGGTGGACCTATTCAGGCGGCGTCTTTGTGGCCCCGCTCGCACCAACACCGAGCAAGGATGATCTCCTCTCGTATGCTGCCGGAGTTCGCTTCACAAAGGAAACGGGTGGCTACGCCTACGATGGCCACCTCATTTCCACTGATCGAGACAGCCAGTCGAAAATCGGGAATGTTGCGCTCGCGGCAACCATCAAGGGACAGTCGTTCTCGACACAGTGGAAATGCTCTGATGGCGCTTTCGTTACCCTGACGCAAGAGACGGCTGTCGCCATGGCTACGGCCGTCATGACCTTTATCAGCGCATGCTTCGCGACCGAGGGTGCAGTGGCGGCCGAGATCTCATCCGGGGCGATTCAGACGTTCTCGCAGATTGACTCCGCCTCATGGCCAGCTGCCTCCTCGCCGTCTTTATTGGTGCCTTCAATGGGCGGGGGAATCAATACATAAGGCAAGGGTGCAACACACTTCCCAGCAGGACGATAACGGCTAGTGGTTATTACGCATCAGTAAGAACTATCTCTTGCGGAAGATTGCTACGGCCTGACCAAGCGCCTCTCCATTCCATCTAGGGTCTCCGCCATCAATGAATTCGACAACATCGAATCCTGCGTGGGCGGCCCAGATAGCGAGCTGGTTGCGCTCGGTAAACATGTTAAGGTGAGAGGGCTGCTTTGCCGCTAAGGTAGCGACCGTGCTTTGGAAGACGTGCCAGTGTCCCTCTTCGGCAAGCTCGAGGAATGAAAAGACGAAAGTCCCGCCCGGTTTCAGCACGCGAGCTATATCTTGCAAGTATAAATAGATTTCAGCCTGCAAGAGATGGGTAAATACGCTGAACGCGTATGCAAGATCAAACGAACCGTCTTCAGCCGGGACCGAAAGTTGCTGATGCTTCACAAACGCAAAATGCTCAGGTGTTTTCGTTGCCGCATAGTCGAGAAGGCTTTGCACGACATCCGTCCCGAGGAACCGTTTGATATCAACTCGCTTTGATAGATGGCTAGCAACCCGGCCACTACCGCAACCGAAGTCGAAGATGGCATCTCCATCCTTGGCGCCCGCATAAACAACAACCTGGCTCGCGATGTTGCCGATGGTATCGTAGTTTCCGCCCACGGCGATGCTCATCGCTTCATCCATCGGGTATTTTTTTATTAAATGGGCAACATGCCGCTCATAGTCTTCAACGAAATGAAATTCTGCCAATGTCTTCCCCCACGCAACTCCGGCGCGAAGTTGCACGATAGCTTTGGATATGACAAGCGTAAAAACATTAGTCTTTGCTTCTTTAGCGACAGATTCGCAGGGTGCGGAGGGTACTGTCAGCGTCGTTTTGAAGGTGAAATTCGCGCGATCGTCCCGATAAAGCGATTGCTGTGGTTCTCAGTTCCTAGAAACTGAAACTCGCCCCGACTGCGGTGGGGTGCGCCGCCGCGCGTGGAGCATTGAGTTCATTGCCGTGGCCCTAGAAGGTTGGTGATTGCAAAAAACTACCACCACCGAGATAATTTATACTCGGCATCAGCGGGTCCGGCGATCAAGGAAAATAACCGCGCAGCCGCCATGCGCCCCTCCATCAAAAGACGGCCTGCACCTAGCATCAATCATCATTCACAGGCGTCCTTCGCAGCCTGTGTGAGAAGTCCGGCAAATCAATTAAGGTGGCCGCATTGGAAACGATGCGGCCATTTTCATGGGATACATTTCAGGGACTGATCGGGGTCAGACGTCGCTGTTGCCAGCCCGGATCGAGGATTACGTTGCGGCAGATGCTGCGGTGCGGGTGATCGATGCCTTTGTCGATGGGCTTGATGTTGCGCAGCTCGGATTCAGGCGAGCGGTTGAGGCCTCGACAGGTCGTCCCCCCTACGATCCGCGTGATCTGCTGAAGCTCTACATCTACGGCTATTTCAACGAGGTGCGCTCCTCCCGGCGACTGGAGCGTGAATGCCGGCGTAATGT
>NZ_FMAH01000040.1 GCF_900094545.1 Martinezella miluonensis | reverse complement strand
TGCCCGCGAGCGTACCGATGCCAACCGGCTCAAGCCCTGGGGCAAGGCCATCTACAAACGACGGAAAGAGACGGTCGAGCGCTCGTTTGCCGACGCCAAACAGTTGCATGGTCATCGCTACGCGCGGTTCCGAAGTCTCATCCGGGTCCAATGCCAGTGCCTGATGGCCGCAGCCGCCCAGAACATCAAGAAGATCGCAATGGCCCTCACCAAGGCCAGCCAACCGAGCCCCGCATAAGCAGAGGGAATCTGAACGGCCCGTTCAAAACATCCAGTCAACCTCGAAACTCAACACAAAATAAAACCCCGCCAAAAAATGACGGGGTTTGTCAGCGGTCTGAGGCTCCGTTTCCGGAGCCTTTTTTTCGTCAGCCGTCGGCTTGGATCACGCCCGCTTCGCGCTCCAGATAGCGCTGATCGATCGATGGCAGCGGCACATTGTCGATCGCCGCCTCGAATGTCTTCAGGCGCTTGTGGATCGACAGAAGCTCGATGATCGTCGTCCAGGAATTGACGAGATACTGGAAGGAGTTGCTAACCTGCCCGAACGCGGTGGCGATCTGCTGATAGATGCCGTATGTGATCACGCCCGCGACGAAGGTCGGCACCAGCATGAACAGGACGAACATCGTATCGGCCTGCAGATAGAAATACCGGGCGACGTTGAAATAGACGTAGTGGAAATAGATGCGGAAATAGTTGCGCCGCACATTGGCGAACAGCTCCTTGACCGTTGCCGGCTGCGCACGCTCTTCATGATCCTCGCCATAGACGAGTTCCTTGCGATAGGCGGCTTCGACACGCTGGTTCTTGAAGTTGAGCCCCGGCAGCTTGATCCCGGCGACAGCAAGCAGGACGGTGCCGAAAATCGACCAGAAGAGCGCCAGCCAGAAGAGCGAGTGAGGAATTTTGCCGATGATCGGCAATTCGGTGACGTAGGTCGAAAGCGCCAGCAGGATCGGCAGGAACACGATCAAGGTCATCACGGAATTGATCAGGCTGATACCCAGGCCTTCCAGCACGCTGGAAAGGCGCATCGTATCTTCCTGAACACGCTGCGAGGCACCCTCGATGTGACGCAGTCTCTCCCACTTCGACATGTAGAAGTCGTTCATCGCCGTGCGCCAGCGGAAGATGTAGTGGCTCGTAAAGAAATCCGTCAGGATCGAGACGAACATGCTGAGGAACGCAATCTGCGCGAAGATGATCATCAGCGAATAGAAACTTTCGGTCGTCACCCCCGGCTGCTTCGTCAGCGCGGCCTGCAATAGATCACCAAACGGACGGCGAAAATTATTGATGACCACGCTTACCTGAACACCGAAATAGGTGACCAGGATGATGAGCGCCGAACCCCAGAGCGACCAGATTTTCCAGGGATGGTTCCAGGCACGAATGTGCCATGCGCTGCAGAAGACGAGGATACAGACAAGGAAGAACCCGTAAAACCAGAGATTTCCCCAGAGTAGGAAATAGCTGAGGTCGTACGGCTCCTTTCCCTCCCCCGGCATGACGAAGCCTAACTGAGTTCCCAAGCCGGAAAAGAACGAATACCAGGCTGCGATGCAGGCAAGCGTCCAGACCGCCATCGAGATGAAGAACAATTTGGGCTGAGGGAAGAAGGAGTGGAACACGGCAGGTAAGCTTCCTTGATCGGGTTCTGAGCGGAACCGCAATGACATCAGTACCCGGGGAACCTAAGACAGTTCGCCAGGAGCGGCAACCGGCAGAGAGCTATTCTTACGTAGATGTAATCGCTTATCCCGCGATCGTGATGCAGTTGTTCAGGATCAAATCTTCACTCATTGAGTGAATTCATCCTTCTCTGAGCGCCGCTCTCCTCAACCATCTCCTTCCGGAAATCGCCCCTCTTGCAGAAAGCTATCTTACGATATATATCTTACGACATGACTAACGATACAAACCCTCGCACCTCACAAGGAGAAACGAAATGAGAGGTTTCAGAGATCGCATGTTCGGAGATAGCTTTGACATCGTCGAGGCATATATCCTACGACATGGCCGAGGCCGTGAATCGCACGGCGAGCAGAGGAGAGACTTCATGAGAGGCTTCAAGGGCGGCATGTTCGGCGGCGGGTTTCGTACCGGCCGCAAGTTCGACGCAGCCGACCTGCAGCTCATCATCCTTGCCCTGCTCTCAGAGCAGCCGCGCCACGGCTATGAACTGATCAAGACTTTTGAGGAGCGCTCCGGCGGCTTCTATGTGCCGAGCCCGGGCGTCATCTACCCCGCCCTCACCTATCTCGAAGAAACGGGGCAGGCCGAAGTCGAGGTGAGCGGCACGAAGAAGCTCTACCGCATCACCGAAAGCGGCCAGAAACGTGTCGACGACAACCGTGATCTGGTGGAAGCGACATTCGCCAAGCTCACGGCGATCGGCGAAAAGATGGCCCGCGTCCGCGAGGTTTTCGGCGGCGATGAAGGCGATGGCCGCGACAGCCCGTTCGATCGCCATGGCGCCGGCGACGTGCATCGCGCGCGCCACCTGCTGCGCTCGGCACTTCGCTCGAAATTCCCCTGGAGCAAGGCCGAAGGTGCACGCATCGCGGCAATCCTCGAGCGCGCTGCCGCCGACATCATCCGCGGTGAACCGAAAAACGGCGAAGAGTAGAAATCTGGCGATTAAGCCGGAACGTCAATTGTCCGGCAATGTCAGGATGACCGGCCCGTTGCGGGTGGTAACGATCGTGTGTTCGTATTGAACCGTAGGCGCCTGCGGATCGGCATAGAGCGTCCATGCATCGTCGCCACCCTCTGCCCAGGTCGCGCCGAGCGACAGAAACGGCTCGACGGTGAAAACCAGGCCGTCTTCCATGATCCGGGTCTCGGAAGGGTCCGCGCAGGTAGAAACTTCGCCGGGCTCTTCATGCAGGGAGCGGCCGATGCCGTGGCTAGCGAGATTGGCGATCAGCGTATAGCGGTTCTTCTGCGCGAAGGCGCCGACGGCCTGCCCGATCTTCGCAAACGGCGCACCACTGCGCACCTGATTGAGACCGACCCAGAGCGCCCGCTTGCCGTCCCGGCAGAGGCGTTCGATCTTCGGCTTGACCGGCGGCACGGTAAAGGATGCGCCGGTATCGGAAAAGAATCCGTCCTTCTCGGCTGATACGTCGAGATTGACCAGATCCCCCGCCCGGATGATGCGCGGGCCGGGAATTCCGTGGGCCACTTCCTCGTTGACGCTGATGCAGGTGGCGCCGGGAAACTTGTAGACCAGCTCCGGCGCCGACTGCGCGCCGGCATCCTCCAGCACCTTGCGGCCGATCGCATCGAGCTCCAGCGTGGTGATGCCCGGCTCAAGTGCCGCCGCCATGGCCTGCAGCGCGTTGGCGCAGATACGGCCGATATCTTTCAGCTTGGTCAGTTCTTCTTCAGTCGAGACGATCATTTACGGCTTCCGGCAGGCTCGCGCTCTCGGCAATGGGTCGGCAAGAGGTTAAGATCTGGCTTTCGCCTCTTCACCCTACGCAGTCAATGCCTTTCTGACCGATCGGCCGGACTTTCGCCTTTCGAAGTCGGATCAAAGGCGCGGATCGTCCGACAGCAATGCCCAGCGCTCGTGATCGCACCAGTCCCCGCCGATCTTCAGATATTTCGGCGAGAACCCTTCCTTGCGGAAACCCAGCCGCTTGACCAGCGCTATCGAAGGATGATTGCCGGGCTGAATATTGGCCTCAAGCCGGTGCAGGCCAACGGCATCGAACGCATGAGCCACGGCCAGGCGAACCGCCTCCGTCATGAAGCCCCGACCGGCAAAGCCCACCATGCCGTGATAGCCGAGAAAGGCGCTGCGGAAACCGCCCCAAACCATCTGGCTGATATTGACGACGCCGACAATGCCGCCGGAACCGGGATCTCGCGCCACCAGACCGATGTTCGGCCCCGTCACCGTCTGACCGAACCATGCGTCGAAGCCGGCCCGATCAAGAAAAGGATGAGCCCACGGCACATGATGGGTGCTGCTCGCGATATTGGCGGCGATCAGTTCGTCCGCATCCGATTGCCTGACAGGCGCGATGATCACTTGCGGCATGGCTCGCCCTCTCTTTTCTAAAGGGATAGAGCGTTAGCAAATCGAATCCGAAATCAAAAGCTTCGATCAGAAAACGGAATCATTCTGCGAACCGCTTCATAACGAAGATAAAGTCCTCCCCAGGCCATCACGCCGACATAGACGCCGAACAGCAGATGCGAAAAGATCGGACTGCCGACGCGCAGATGAGTGGCGATTGCGCCACCGAGAAGACCCGTCAGCAGGATCGCGCCGAGGACCGACGTCCTCGGGATGGCATAGAGAATGGCGCAGCCGAGCGTGATGACGCCGAGAAGCCGCGCAAGCGCCGGATCGGCGGAATAGCCGAGCCCCGCCATCGTCTCCGTGACGACAGGAAGCGGAACGAGCTTGATCGCGCCATCAAGGAAAAGAAAGGCGATGATCAGCCCGCTGAGGATCATACCGGCCACGCGCTGAGCTCGTGTGACGGACGAGGTAGATGAATCGACTGCATAAGACATGTCCGTATCCCCTGGAATTGAATCGGAAATTCAGATCTTCGCCGCCAATGCGGCAAGCTGCTCGGCGCCCTGGGCCCACCCCCGATGAAAGCCCATTTTCTCGTGCACCTCGCGATCCTCAGCCGCCCAATGCAGGACGGTTGCCGTATAGCGGGTCTTGCCGCTGCCGAGATCGTCGAGCTGGGTCGTCACCACCATGAAGGGCTTTGCCGACGGCACCCAGGCGCTGGCGAAGGCATCGGTGAAAACGATCCGTTCGTTGGGAATCACTTCCAAATAGACGCCATTGCCTGGATATTCCTCGCCTTCAGGGCTGCGCATGGTAATGGAGCTTGAGCCGCCGGCGCGAACATCGATCTTGGCAGCCGACACCGTCCATGGCAGCGGAGCAAACCACTGCTTCAGCAGCTCTTCCTCCGTCCAGCAGCGGAAGATCTTTTCACGCGGTGCGTCGATGACACGGGAGAACGAGAGTTCGCGGCGTTGGGTCTGCTCAGTCATGCTCCTGTTCCTCTTTGCAATTTGACGCGGCCTGCGCCGCCTATACTCTAACGACGTTCGGGACCGCCGCTTTCAGACAGCGCAGGTACAAATTTTTCGATTATTTTGCAGCAGCAAGGGCGTCCGCGCTCAGACGATCGAGCTGATGGCGGATATGAGCAGCTTCGGCTGGCGAGCGCGCAAGAGCAATCGCCCTGTCAAAGGCGACGCGCGCCTCCTGCGAGCGGCCGAGCTGCGCGAGCAGGCCACCCGATACGCCATGAAAATAGAAATAGCTGTCGAGCTGCGCTTCCAGGGGCGCAATCAGCGCCAGAGCCGCCTCCGGCCCCTTCAGCTTGGAAAGAGCAACTGCGCGGTTGAGCGTGACGACCGGAGACGGCGTCAGCCTTTCCAGCGTCTGATAAAGAAGGTCGATCTCTTCCCAGTCGGTGTCTGCGGCACGCTTCGCTCGCGAATGCAGCGCCGCGATCGCCGCCTGCACCTGGTATGGCCCTGGGCGACGATGACGGATCGCCTTGTCGAGCAGGGCAAGCGCCTCGTCGACTGAGGTTCGGTCCCAGAGCGAGCGATCCTGCTCTTCCAAAAGGATGATCTGCCCATCCGCATCGAACCGCGCCGCCTTGCGCGATTGCTGCAGCAGCATCAGCGCCAGCAGCGCCATGGTCTCCGGCTCAGAGGGAAAGATCCGCAGCAACAGCCGGCCAAGTCGGATTGCCTCGTCGGCAAAGGCGGCGGCCTCGCGATGCGTTCCGCCGGCCGAATAGCCTTCATTGTAGATCAGGTAGATCATCGCGCTGACGAGCGCCAGCCGCTCGCTTCGCTCGACCGCGCCCGGCGTCTCGAAAGCAACGCCGGCGGCGGCCACGCGCGCCTTCGCCCGGGTAATACGTTGCTCCATCGCGCTGTCGCTCACCAGAAATGCCCGAGCAATCTGCTGCACGGAAAGGCCGGAGACGATGCGCAGCGCCAGCGCAATCTGTTGAGTCGCCGGCAGATCCGGATGGCAGCAGATGAACAGCAGCCGGAGAATGTCGTCGCGATAGCCCGAGCCATCCAGCCGCTCGGCAAGATCGCTCTCGGCATCGCCCGTGTCGGAGATCGCCTCCTCGTCCGGCAGGCTCCGCAATTTCGCCTGCTTGCGCACCGTATCGATACCGCTATTGCGGCCGACGAAGATCAGCCAGGCAATCGGATCGCGTGGCGGCCCCTTGTCGGGCCAGGTCTTCAACGCCCGGAGGCAAGCCTCCTGAAAGGCTTCCTCTGCGGTATCGAGATTGCGGAAATAGCGCAGCAGCGCACCCAGCACCTGCGGCCGGGCATTGGTGAGCGCGATGTCGATCCAGGCAAGGTCCGTCATGTCGCAATCGTCCCCGGTCTGAATGCGTAAAGCGGACGGATCTCGTAGGAACCGACGCCCGGATTGGCCACAGCCAGTTCCTTCGAGAATTCAAGCGCATCATCGAGGGTCTCGAAATCGACGACGTAGAAGCCCAGCAATTGCTCTTTGGTCTCGGCGAAAGGACCGTCGATGACGATCGGCTCGTTCTTGGCCTTGCGCAGTGTCGTCGCGGCCGTCGTCGGCATCAGGCGCGCCACCGGCCCAAGCTTGCCTGCCTCGGCCAGCGGCGCCTGCACGGCAATCAGCCGCGCCATCGTCGTCTCTTCCTGCTCCTTGGACCAGGCAAATACGGCGTCTTCGTCGTTGTAGCATAGGATTGCGTAGAGCATGAGGACTTCCTTCTCCAGTAAAGACGAAGGAGTATCACCCGTACCGACAGGTCCCGTCAAAAAATTATCGTTGAAAATGACCGGCTTGGCGGAAGCAGCCAGAAAAACACCTCGCCACCCCTACCCGGCAGTCAATGTGCGCTTCACGGCGTTTTTCCAACCCTTCAGCTTCGTGTTTCGGGTCTTGTCGTCCATGTTCGGTTCAAACCGGCGATCGCGCGCCCAAGCCTTGGCGAAACCTTCACGGTCCGGCCACACACCGGCACGGCTGCCTGCGAGCCATGCGGCGCCGAGTGCCGTGGTTTCCAGGATCGTCGGACGGTCCACCGGCGCATCCAGCAGATCGGCCAGCCGCTGCATCGTCCAATCGGAGGCGACCATGCCGCCATCGACGCGCAGCACCGTATTCTGGCCGCTGCCGCTGCGCCAATCCTTGTGCATGGCGTCCAGAAGATCCCGAGACTGGTAGCAGACGGCTTCCAGCGCCGCCCGGACGATCTCCTCCGGGCCGCTGTTGCGGGTAAGCCCGAAGATCGCGCCGCGCGCATCCGGATCCCAATAAGGCGCCCCGAGACCGGTAAAGGCCGGTACGAGATAGACTTCCTGCAGCGGATCGGCCTTGGCCGCCAATTCGCCGGAATCGGAAGCACGCTGGATGGCCCTCAGACCATCGCGCAGCCATTGGACGGCGGCGCCTGCAATGAAGATGGAACCTTCGAGCGCATAAGTCGTCTCGCCGTTCAGCCTGTAGGCGATGGTGGTCAGCAGCCGGTTTTTCGAGCGCACCATATCCGCGCCGGTATTGAGCAGCGCAAAGCAACCGGTGCCATAGGTGGATTTCATCATGCCCCGCTCGAAACAAGCCTGGCCGATCGTCGCCGCCTGCTGATCGCCGGCGACGCCGAGGATGGGGATTTCGGCATCGAAGAGCGAGGGATCAGTTACGCCGAAATCGGCAGCACAATCCTTCACCTCGGGCAGCATCGTCGAAGGAACGCGCAGAATATCCAGCAGCTCGTCGTCCCATTCGTTGGCGCCGATATTATACATCAGCGTCCGCGAGGCATTGGTCGCATCGGTGACGAAGTTCTTGCCCCCCGTCAGACGCCAGATCAGGAAGGTGTCGATCGTGCCGAAGCAGAGCTCGCCCTTGGAAGCGCGGGCGCGCGCACCCCTAACATTGGACAGCAGCCAGGAAAGTTTCGTTCCGGAGAAATAGGGATCGAGCAGCAGGCCGGTACGGCGGGTGAAGAGCTTTTCCAGATCCTGTCGCTTGAGCTTTTCGCAATAGCTTGCCGTACGGCGATCCTGCCAGACGATGGCGTTATGAATCGGCTTGCCCGTCTCGCGATCCCAGACGACGACAGTCTCGCGCTGATTGGTGATCCCGAGCGCGGCGATATCCTTGGCGGTAATGCCGGCGGCTTCGATGGCCTTGCGAACGGTGACGAGGACGGATGACCAGATCTCCTCCGGGTCATGTTCGACCCAGCCCGGCTTCGGATAATGTTGGGTGAACTCTTTCTGTCCGACACCGGCAACTTTCATCTTGCCGTCGAAAACGATGGCCCGCGTCGACGTCGTCCCCTGGTCGATCGCCAAGACATAACCGCTCATGCATTCCTCCCTGTTTTCTTGAGATCAACAGATACGCGAGCAAAACGAATGTGAAAAGAAAGCAAAACGAAATTTTTCGCAGAAACCCGCTTTCCCACTTATGCCATGGCGGTCGGCAGCATCGCGAAAGAACCTGACGGCGATACGATTGCCATGTTCGCGGGTTTGGGACTAGGTTCAAACGCTTTTGCATTGCAGCAGGAAGCTGCGCTGTCCAAGGAGAGGATCATGGCAAGAACAGTTGTCGTCACCGGTTCCACGAGCGGTATCGGCCTCGCGATCGCGGCGGCCTTCGCCGCTAAGGGTGATAACGTCGTCATCAACGGCTTCGGAAAGCCCGAGGAAATTGACGCGATCAAGAACAGGCTGGAAGCCTCGGGCGGCGGCAAGGCGATCTATCATCCGGCCGACATGACCAAGCCTGCCGAGATTGCTGATCTGATCGCGACGGCCAACTCCACCTTCGGCAGCGTCGATGTTCTCGTCAACAATGCCGGTATCCAGCATGTTGAGAAGATCGAGGATTTCCCGATCGAAAAGTGGGACCAGATCATCGCGATCAATCTGTCCAGTTCCTTCCATACCATTCGAGCGGCAATTCCGCTGATGAAGGCGAAGAAGTACGGCCGCATCATCAACATCGCTTCGGCGCATGGCCTTGTCGCCTCCCCCTTCAAATCCGCCTATGTCGCCGCAAAACATGGTATATTGGGCCTGACCAAGACGGCAGCGCTCGAGCTTGCCGAATTCGGCGTCACGGTAAATGCCATTTGCCCAGGCTACGTCCTGACCCCGCTTGTCGAAAAGCAGATCCCGGACACGGCAAAGGCCCGCGGCATGACCGAGGAGCAGGTCAAGAACGAGGTCATCCTCAAGGCCCAGCCCACGCATGAATTCGTCAAGGCCGAGGAGATCGGCGCCCTGTCGCTCTACCTTGCAAGCGACGAGGCACGCCAGGTGACCGGGACACACGTCTCGATTGACGGTGGCTGGACCGCAGAATAACCATATACGGTTAGGGCCGGATTCGTGCCAGCACCTCCGGCCCTGACAAACGAAGAATAAACGGGAACGACATGAGCGACAGCATCCGCTTTATCCTCAACGGCGAGGATATCACGCTATCTAGCCTGCGCCCCACCGAGACGCTGCTCGACTTCCTGCGCCTCAAGCGGCGCCTGACTGGAACCAAGGAGGGATGCGCGGAAGGCGATTGCGGCGCCTGTACCGTACTCGTTGGCCGGCTGATCGATGGCGGGCTTCACTATGAGTCGGTCAATGCCTGCATCCGCTTCGTCGGCTCGCTGCATGCAACGCATGTCGTCACCGTCGAGCATCTTGCCGCCAAGAACGGCACCCTTCATCCGGTACAGCAGGCCATGGTCGATTGCCACGGCTCGCAATGCGGCTTCTGCACGCCGGGCTTCGTCATGTCGCTTTATGGCCTCTGGCTCACCACGGAAAAGCCGAGCCGCGCGCAAATCGAAAAGTCGCTCCAGGGCAATCTCTGTCGATGCACCGGCTATGAGCCGATCATCAAGGCGGCCGAGCAGGTCAGCCAGAAGCGGCCAAGCGCGCTCTTCGACCCGCTGGAGAGGACGAGAGCCGATATCATCGCCCGCTTGTGGGCGATGCAGGGCGGCGATACCATCGAGATTACCGAGGGCGAAGATCGCCTCATCGTGCCCGGTTCCGTCTCGGCGCTGGCACAGGTGCTCGCCGACGAACCGAAGGCAACCGTTGTCGCCGGCTCGACCGATGTCGGGCTCTGGGTCACGAAACAGATGCACCGGCTCAATCCGGCCGTCTTCATCAACCACCTGACCGATCTGCAGAAGATCACGGTGGAAGCGAACGGGCTGAGCATCGGCGCCGGCGTTACCTACAGCCGCGCCTTTGCTGTGATCGCAGAAAAGATCCCGGCCCTCGCCAACCTCATCAACCGCATTGGCGGCGAGCAGGTGCGCAATATGGGCACCATCGGCGGCAATATCGCCAACGGTTCGCCGATCGGCGACACACCGCCGCCACTGATCGCGCTTGGCGCAACGGTCAAGCTTCGTTCGACGGCGGGCACGCGCGGCCTGCCGCTGGAAGATTTCTTCATCGATTACGGCAAGCAGGACCGCAATCCCGGCGAGTTCGTGGAGGGCATCTTCGTGCCGTACCCGGCGGAAGATGCGCATTTCGCCGTTTACAAGATCTCCAAGCGCCGCGACGAGGATATTTCGGCCGCCTGCGGCGCTTTCTATCTGTCGCTGGATGCAGCCCGCAATGTGGCCGATATCCGCATCGCCTTCGGCGGCATGGCCGGCACGCCGAAGCGCGCCCGCAGCGTCGAGGCAGAACTGATCGGCAAGCCGTGGACGGAGGCGGCCGTCACCGCTGCGCGCGACGCCTTCGACAACGACTACACGCCGCTGACCGACTGGCGCGCCTCGGCCGACTATCGGCAATTGACCGCCAAGAACCTTCTCATCCGCTTCTACCTTGAGACGGCCGGTGCGCCGCAGGAATTGAAGCGCTTCGCGACCGCGGAGGCCTGAGCCATGGACAAATCCACTTTCGAAGAACCCAAGGTCGTCATCAACGGGTCGATACATGGCTCGCTGCGCCATGATTCCGCACACAAGCATGTGACCGGAGCCGCCGATTACATCGACGATATTCCCGAGCCTGCCGGGCTGCTGCACGGCGCTCTCGGTCTTTCCGACCGCGCCCATGCCGAAATCGCCGGCTTCGACCTCTCGGCCGTCAAAGCCTATCCGGGCGTCGTCTGGGTGTTCACCGGCGCCGATATTCCCGGCGTCAACGACACCAGCTCCAACGGCATGCATGACGAACCGCTGCTTGCGGAAACTAAAGTCGAGTTTCATGGGCAGCCGATTTTCGCTGTTATCGCCGAGACCAGAGATGCCGCCCGGCGGGCTGCGCGCCTTGCTAAGGTAGAGTATCGCGACCTGCCGCATTGGAGCGATATCGACGGCGCACTCGCCAATGGTGCACCGCTCGTCTACGAGCCGATGACACTGAAGCGCGGCGAGCCGGAAACCGAGATGGCGAACGCCAAGCATCGCATCAAGGCGCAGATGCGCATCGGCGGCCAGGAGCATTTCTACCTCGAAAGCCACATCGCTGTGGCGATTCCCGGCGAAGACGACGAAGTTGCCGTCTGGTCTTCGACGCAGCATCCGAGCGAAATTCAGCATATCGTCGGCCATGTCCTCGGCATCCCGTCCAACGCTGTGACAGTCAATGTGCGCCGCATGGGCGGCGGCTTCGGCGGCAAGGAAACGCAGGGCAACCAGTTTGCGGCGCTGGCCGCCGTCGCCGCCAAGAAGCTTGGCTGCGCCGTAAAATTCCGGCCTGACCGCGACGAGGACATGAGCGCAACGGGCAAGCGGCACGACTTTCTGGTGGATTACGAAGTCGGCTTCGACGATGACGGCCGCATCCACGCGGTCGATGCGACCTATGCCGCTCGCTGCGGCTTCTCATCCGATCTGTCCGGCCCGGTCACCGATCGCGCGTTGTTCCATGCGGATTCCAGCTATTTCTACCCGCATGTGCATCTGGTTTCCAAGCCGCTGAAGACGCATACCGTCTCCAACACCGCCTTCCGCGGCTTCGGCGGCCCGCAAGGCATGGTCGGCGGCGAGCGCATGATCGAAGAGATCGCCTATGCGCTCGGCAAGGACCCGCTGGAGGTGCGTCGCGCCAATTTCTACGGCCAGCCCGGCTCCGGCCGGACGCTGACGCCCTATCATCAGGAAGTCACCGACAACATCATCAATCGCATCGTCGATGAGCTGCAAACGTCATCCGACTATCAGGTGCGGCGCAACGCCATCATCGAGTTCAACCGCTCCAGCCGTTTCATCCGTAAGGGGATTGCGCTGACGCCGGTGAAATTCGGCATCTCCTTCACCATGACCGCCTTCAACCAGGCCGGCGCATTGGTGCATATCTATCAGGACGGCTCCATCCACCTGAACCATGGCGGCACCGAAATGGGCCAGGGCCTCTATACCAAGGTGGCACAGGTTCTTGCCGACAGTTTCCAGGTCGATATCGACCAGGTGAAGATCACCGCCACCACGACCGGCAAGGTGCCGAATACATCGGCGACGGCCGCTTCGTCCGGCTCCGACCTGAACGGCATGGCCGCCTTCGATGCCGCTCGGCAAATCAAGGAACGGCTCGTCGCCTTCGCCGTCGAGAAATGGGGCGTTGGCGCCGAGGAGGTGCAATTCCTCCCCAATCGGGTGCGGGTCGGTGAAACGGAGATCCTCTTCCCGGATTTCGTCAAACAGGCCTATTTCGCCCGTGTCCAGCTTTCGGCCGCCGGCTTTTACAAGACGCCGAAGATCCATTGGGATCGCAAGGCCGGTCGCGGCACGCCCTTCTATTACTTCTCCTATGGTGCCGCCTGCTCGGAAGTGTCGATCGATACATTGACCGGCGAATATTTGATCGACCGCACAGACATCCTCCACGATGTCGGCCGCTCCCTCAATCCGGCGATCGATATCGGGCAGGTCGAAGGCGCCTTCGTGCAGGGCATGGGCTGGCTGACGACCGAGGAACTCTGGTGGGATGCCAAGGGGCGCCTCCGCACGCATGCGCCTTCCACCTACAAGATCCCCCTCGCTTCCGACCGGCCAAAGATCTTCAACGTCCGCCTGGCTGAGTGGTCTGAAAACACGGAAGCCACCATCGGCCGCTCGAAGGCCGTCGGCGAGCCGCCCTTCATGCTCAGCATCTCGGTGCTCGAAGCGCTATCGATGGCAGTCGCCAGCGTCGCGGATTACCGCGTCTGCCCTCGCCTCGATGCGCCGGCAACGCCGGAGCGGGTGCTGATGGCGGTCGAGCGGCTCAAGGGGATATGATGCCTTCTGTGCCAAAATGCTGGCATGCAGAAAGTTGGAAGTCACAATGGGAAATCGCGTTGATGGTGCATACCCCCTCCGTTACGGAGTAACGGAGGGGGTATGCACTCTCCACTCATTTCAAGGGTCCTAACTCATAGCCCCCGCCATTCAAAAACTTCCCACGCGAAGGCCTGGGGCGGCGAGAAAGAATGGCTCAAACGTCTGACACTTCCGATTGACGGATCGGCAACACAGACAAGAGCCCGGAAGTCATCGCCGTCATGACTGCCGCCGAACTCCTGACGGCGCTCGCCGCCTATCGAAGCCGATCATCCTGATAGTGCGGCTCGCGCCCGTCAAGAAAGCCGAGATCGCGCTTCACCCGATCCGGCATCTCCTCAAGATCCAGATTCGGTGATGGCTCGGCACGCTTCGCAAGGACCTGCATCAACGATTCCAGAACCCGTGCCAGAACCGTGGATCGGGCTACTTCCACCTGTTCCACGACATAGCAATCCATGGCAACACCTCAATTAAACCAGCGATATGAATTGCAGTTTGGCGTGAAAAATGCTGAAATTCCAATTGAAGTATCGTCTATTCGCATAAAGAGAGCTTATCCATGAAGCTGTCCAAACGCTTCCCCCTGAATGCGCTCCGCGTCTTCGAAGCCGCCGCCCGGCTCGGCAGCTTTACGCGGGCCGGAGAAGAACTCGGCATGACACAGACGGCGGTCAGCTATCAGATCAAACTGCTGGAGGAGACAACGGGCGAGCCGCTTTTCTTGCGCCGTCCGCGGCAGATACTATTGACGGAGGCGGGAGAACAGCTGGCACCGAAAGTGGCCGAAGCCTTTGCCATGCTGCAGGACGCCATGGCCTCGATCAGCGGGGACGCCGAGACCACACTGCACATACACTCCACCCCCACATTCGCGTCCCAGTGGCTGGCTCGCCATATCGGCACCTTTCAGCTCAAACACCCCAAGATCGCCGTTCGTCTTGCCACTTCGGGATCGATCATCGATTTCGCGCGGGAACCGTCCGACATCGCCATCCGCGCAGGGCGCGGAACATGGCCTGGATTGCGAGCGCACCTGCTGATGAAGATGCGTTTCACACCCATGCTCAGTCCGGCCCTGGCAGCGACGATCGGCGGCGTGCACGAGCCGGCCGACCTCCTCAAGCTGCGCATCATCGATGCAGGCGATCCATGGTGGGTCCAATGGTTCCAGGAGGCCGGTGTGCCGGATCCCGGCCTTCAGGGAAGACCGCGCAGCCGGCTTGGCGCACAATCCTTCGAAGCGAGCGCCGCCATAGCGGGCCAGGGCGCCGCCGTGCTAACCCCGGAATTCTACGCAGATGACTTGGCCTCCGGTCGGCTGATCCAGCCCTTCGATCTGCTCTCGACCGACGGCTCCGATTATTGGATCGCCTATCCGGAAAACCGGCGTCACACACCACGCATCCGCGCGTTCAGGGATTGGATCCTCGGCGAATTCGGCATGCCGCTCGACTAACGCAAATCCAGTAAAAGTGCGCAGCGGTTTTCCGTCCGGAATGCGTAAAAACAAGGAGATAGAGCGGTTCAGAGATCGATGACGAGCTGAACCGCTCCAGAGCTCACTCGGACATGTCAGGCGCATAGAAGCAGCGCGGCGTATTCTCATCCGGAAACAGACAGAGATGATAGGCGCCATCCGGCGAGTGCATCGCTTTCTTCTGCGGCAGGGTGAAGATGTGCTCACGCGTCACGCTATGATGATCGCCGGGATTTATCGTTAGCCGATAGCCGCCAGGGATGATGGTGACCGTGCGCGAGGGGATCATCTCGCAATCCCCGCTCTCACCATCGCCGTTGCAACAATAGGGATCATAGGACCAGCCGGAAGGCGCGTCGTGCGCCATGGCAGAGGCTGCGAAAAGAAGAAAGACGAGCGCCAGAATACCACGCATGGGCAATTCTCCGTCGAAAAAATAGACGCTGCCGCGGACACGGCCCGCTCCAAGCAGCCGAGGGAATTTTAGTAAAAACTGCTATAACCTGATTTAATGCGCTCCCGACGCCCGACAAGATCGTAGCTTTCAGTCGGCGCATCAAACTCTCTCCTTCCATCCGACCCCAACATTTTGCAAAGTGCCGAGTCGAAGAAGGGAAAAGGGGAACGGAATGTATGAATACGCCATAGCGTGGGAATGGCTGGCTTTTGCCGTCCGTTGGTTCCACGTCATAACCGCCATAGCGTGGATCGGCTCTTCCTTCTATTTCATCGCGCTCGATCTCGGGCTCGTGAAGCGGCCGCATCTTCCGCCCGGGGCCCATGGCGAGGAATGGCAGGTTCACGGCGGCGGCTTCTATCATATCCAGAAATATCTCGTCGCCCCCGCGCAGATGCCCGAGCATCTGACCTGGTTCAAATATGAGAGCTATTTCACCTGGCTTTCCGGCTTCCTGATGATGTGCATCGTCTACTATGGCGGTGCCAATCTCTTCCTCATCGATCGGCACGTGCTCGATGTCGGCGTGCCCGTCGCGATCCTGATTTCGCTGGCGTCGCTCGCCGTCGGCTGGATCATCTACGACCTGCTCTGCAAATCGCCGCTCGGCAACAATACCTGGGGCCTGATGATCGTGCTCTATGCCATTCTGGTCTTCATGGCCTGGGGATACACTCATCTTTTCACCGGCCGCGCAGCCTTTCTGCATCTCGGCGCGTTTACCGCGACGATCATGTCGGCCAACGTCTTCATGATCATCATCCCGAATCAGAAGATCGTTGTCGCCGATCTCATCGCCGGCCGCACGCCGGACCCGAAATACGGCCGCATCGCCAAGCAGCGTTCGCTGCACAACAACTACCTGACGCTGCCCGTCATCTTCTTCATGTTGTCGAACCACTACCCCCTGGCTTTCGGCACGGCCTACAACTGGGTCATCGCAGCGCTGGTATTCCTGATGGGCGTTACCATCCGCCACTGGTTCAACACGACGCATGCCCGCCAGGGACGTCCGACCTGGACCTGGATCGTCACGCTCGTCCTCTTCATCGTCATCGTGTGGCTCTCGACCGTTCCGAAAGTGCTGACCGGCGAAAAGGAAGCCAACGCCGTCTCGCCGGCTTTCCAGCAATTCGCCTCAGACCCGCATTTCCCGGCCGTCAAGCAGATGATCTCGACGCGCTGTTCCATGTGCCACGCGGCAGAACCCGTCTATGAGGGAATTGTCCGCCCGCCGAAGGATGTCAGGCTGGAAAATGACGAAGAAATCGCTATGCATGCCCGGGAGATCTATATCCAGGCCGGGCGCAGCCATGCCATGCCTCCGGGCAACGTTACCGATGTGACGCCCGAGGAGCGCAAATTGCTGGTCGCCTGGTTCGAAAGCTCCATCGGAGAAAAAAGCCAATGACCACTCTTCTGCGCGGCCGCCTGCTTTCCTTCAAGCGCCTGCCGCAAAGCCTCGATGATACGGACAGCTACGCTTACGAAAGCGATGGCGGTCTGCTGATCGAAGACGGCGTGATCGCCGCGACCGGTCCCTACACTGATATCAAGGCGCAGGCGCCGGACGACGCCACCGAAATCGATCACCGCCCGCATCTCATCCTGCCGGGCTTCATCGACATGCACCTGCATTTCCCGCAGATGCAGGTGATCGCCTCCTATGCCGCCAACCTGCTGGAATGGCTGAACACTTATACCTTCCCCGAGGAATGCCGCTTTGTCGAAAGCGCGCATGCGGAGCGTATCGCCACGCATTTTTACGACGAGATGATCCGCCACGGCACCACGACGGCCGTCGCCTACTGCTCGGTGCACAAGACCTCCGCTGACGCCTATTTTGCCGAAGCCATGCGGCGTAACATGCGCATGGTCGGCGGCAAGGTGATGATGGACCGCAATGCTCCGCAAGGCCTGCTCGACACGCCAGAGATGGGCTATGACGAGACCCGTCAGGTGATCGCCGACTGGCACGGCAAAGGCCGCAACCATGTGGCCATCACGCCGCGTTTCGCCATCACCTCCACGCCGGCGCAGATGGAGGCGACTGCAGCCCTCGCCCGAGAATTCCCGGATCTGCATATTCAGACGCATCTTTCGGAGAACCACGACGAGATCGCCTTCACCTGCGAACTCTACCCGGAAGCGATCGACTATACCGATATTTATGCGCGCTACGGGTTGCTTGGGCCCAAGAGCCTGTTCGGCCATGCGATCCATCTCTCCGAGCGCGAAGCCGATGCCATGAGCGAGGCCGGCGCGGTCGCGGTACATTGCCCGACCTCGAACCTGTTTCTCGGCTCCGGCCTCTTCCCGCTAAAGGCACTGGCACGCCGCGAAAAACCCGTCCGCATCGGCGTCGCCACCGATATCGGCGGCGGCTCCAGCTATTCCATGCTGCGTACCATGGACGAAGCCTACAAGATCCAGCAGCTGCTCGGCGAGCGCCTGAATCCACTCGAAAGCTATTATTATATGACGCGCGGCAATGCGGAATCACTCTCCCTCGTCGACAAGATCGGCACGCTCGACACCGGCACCGAAGCCGACCTCATCGTCCTCAATGCCGCCGCGACACCGGCCATGGCGCTGAAGATGGAGGTGACGAAGAGCCTCACCGAGGAGCTGTTCCTGTTGCAGACCATGGGCGACGACCGCGCCGTCGTCGAAACCTACGTCGCCGGAAAGCCGATGAAATCGACCCTGCAATAAGGCAATCCGAACCCGCCATCATGTAACCATCCAGAAGGCAGAGAACCATGACCGCGCCGCTTACCATCGCCGAACTGAAGACGCTTGCCGAGCGGCGCGTGCCGAAAATGTTCTTCCAATATGCCGATTCCGGCTCATGGACGGAATCGACCTACCGGGCGAACGAGGCGGATTTCGCCAAGATCAAGCTGCGTCAGCGCGTCCTCGTCGACATGTCCGACCGGTCGCTCGCAACCACAATGGTCGGCCAGAAGGCCTCCATGCCGGTGGCGCTGGCTCCGACGGGCCTTACCGGCATGCAGCATGCCGATGGCGAGATGCTGGCAGCCCGGGCTGCGGAGGAATTCGGCATTCCCTTCACTCTGTCGACCATGAGCATCTGCTCGATCGAGGACATCGCTTCGGTCACGAAACAACCCTTCTGGTTCCAGCTCTACGTCATGAGGGATCGCGATTTCGTCCTGAACCTGATCCAACGAGCGAAGGCGGCGAAATGCTCGGCGCTCGTGCTGACGGCCGACCTACAGATCCTCGGTCAGCGCCATAACGACATCCGCAACGGGCTTTCTGCGCCGCCGAAAATGACGGTCAAGAACCTCTGGCAGATGGCGACGCGGCCGGGCTGGTGCATGAACATGCTGAAGACCAAACGCCACTCCTTCGGGAATATCATCGGCCATGCCAAGGATATTTCCGACATGACGACGCTGGCGCACTGGACGCATTCGCAGTTCGACACCAAGCTCTCCTGGAACGATGTCCGCTGGATCAAGGAGCAATGGGGTGGCCCGCTCATCATCAAGGGCATTCTCGATGTCGAGGATGCGAAGGCGGCCGTCGATACCGGCGCCGATGCCATCATCGTCTCCAACCATGGCGGCCGGCAGCTCGACGGTGCCCTCTCCTCCGTCAGCATGCTGCCTGACATCGTCGATGCCGTCGGTGACAGGATCGAGGTCCATATGGATGGCGGTATCCGCTCCGGTCAGGATGTGCTCAAGGCCGTAGCCCTCGGCGCCAAGGGCACCTTCATCGGCCGCCCCTTCCTCTATGGTCTGGGCGCCATGGGTAAGGAAGGCGTGACGCTGGCGCTGGAGATCATCCGCAAGGAGCTCGATATCTCGATGGCGCTCTGCGGCAAGCGGGATATCAAGACGGTGGATCGGTCGATCCTAGCCGATCTCTAGCGCAACCAGCCCGTCGCCAGACCGCTCGCCAATTCGGCGCGGCTATTCTGCGCCGCGAGCCTCGCCATCGCCATGTGGTCATAAGCGACCTGCCGGAAGATCGGCAGCCAATGATCGGCCTTCTTTTCCAGAATGACATAGGAGGCAAAGGGATGGCCGGCTTCGACCTTGTGATAATGAGGCAGGTCGTCGTCATAGGCGGGGCAGCCGACACTGCCGGGATTGACGATAAGACGTCCATCGGAAAGCCTGACGATACGTGGAATATGCGTGTGTCCGCACAGAATCAGCGGAAAATCGATGCCGGCGGCAAGCGCTTCGATTTCCTCGAGCGGCTTCTGATAAACGTGACCGTCAGCAGAGACGGATTCCAGCCAATAGACGTTATCTGCTGCCGGTGTCGCGTGGCAAAGATAGGCTTCGTTTCTGTAGACGGCACTGAAAGGCAGGCTGCGCAGCCAGTCGAGATGACGTTCGGACAGTTCAGCATAAGCGGCCTTGTCGGAAACATGCATCGTCCCCGGCGTCTGTTCAATCAGATATCGGTCGTGATTGCCGCGCACCGTCAACGCATCCAGGGCCAGAAGCAGATCGGCGGTCCTTCCGGCGGTCAGCGGCCCGCTGAAGCAATCACCGAGATTGACGATATCGCTGATACCTTGGCTTCGAATATCCTCAAGCACCGCCTCGAGCGCCAGATGATTGCCATGAACATCCGCAATGGCCGCGAAGCGCAAGTCTCAGCTCCCGCGATAGGTTGAATAGCCATAGGGCGAGATCAGCAAGGGCACGTGATAATGCGCTGTCGTATCGGCAATGCCGAAACGGATCGGCACCAGATCGAGGAAGGCGGGCTCGGGCAGCGTCGCGCCGCTTGCACGCAGATAATCCCCTGCCCGGAACAGCAGTTCGTAAGTGCCGGCAACAAAGCTGTCGCCGACGAGAATGGGACCACCGTCCACACGTCCGTCGGAATTGGTCACGACCGTCTTCAGATGCGTGCGGACATCACCCTCGATCCTGAAAAGATCGATGGTCAGGCCTTCGGCCGGCTTGCCGAGAGCGGTGTCGAGCACATGGGTGGTCAGTCCGGTCATAGGGTTGGCGCTCCGATGGTGAAGGGGATACCGAAGAAATACTCCTCGAGATTGTTTCCCGGCCCGTCGCGATCGACGACGAGGAAATCGCTCTGCTCGCCAAGCGCCATCAGCGGATAGTGCCAGGCATTGACCCGGTAGTTCACGCCCTGATCTCCGCGCGCCAGAAAAACCTGCGGCCTGCCGGGCTTGCCGTCCTCATCCAGCGAGACGACGACGAGAAACGGCCGGCCGTTCAGCGGGATGAAACACTGGCTGCCGAACGGGTGGCGCTCCATCATCTCGATCGTAAAGGGAAAGGCCCGAGGTTGGCCGCGAAAGATATTCAGGATAACTCGAGCCCCGTCGCCGATGGCTTCGGCGCTGGATAGCGCATGGAAGCGCTCCGTCGTCCCGCCATTGATGAATCGCATCGTTGCCGGATCAGCCTCGATCACGTCACCGAACGGTGCGAATGCGGACTTTGTCAAAGGTTGAATGTCTAGATGCTGTGTCATTCTATGATTATTCGCCTTCCGCTCGCCAGTGGCGAATGGAGTCCAGTTGCAGGAGCAACTCCGGAAGAGATTTGTGGGCGAGATCCCAAAGGGTCGTCAACTCGATGTCGAAGTGCCCTTGCCCAATCCGATTCCTGAAGTCGCGCATCACATGCCAAGGCAGATCCGGATGGTCAACGACAAACTCCGGATATTCCTCCGCAATGCGCGCCGCCGCCTCGCCGATCAGCATCAGATTCATGCCGACGGCACGCTGCTTTTCGACCATGTTGAAAAAAGCGTCCCTATCTGTCCCCTGCAGAAACTGACCGATTTCAGACCCGGCCCGCTGCATGCGATCAAGATGGGCAATCAGCCGATCCAAGCTCATGTCACACGGCTCCCCTCCAGCCAATCTTTAAGCGATGAGCGAAGTGAATGACAGCTCGCCATTATCGCCGAAATGCCCGTATCGAGATTTGGGGAGGAAACACCTGCCGCACGTCAGCTCTCCGGAAGCATGGATTGCAGGCGCAGCAGAGCAATCTTCTCCACTTGCGCCGTTGCCGTCGCAAACTCGGCGTCCCGATCATTGCCGATCCGCGTCTCGAAGGCGGCAAGGATATCGTCCTTGCCGAGACCCTTGACCGCAATGATGAAGGGAAAGCGGAATTTGGCCACATAGGCGCTATTGAGCTCGGTGAAGCGGGCATGCTCCGCCGGGCTGAGCCGGTCGAGCCCGGCGCCCGCCTGCTCCTTGCGGCTGTCCTCGGTCAACTCGCCGGCGATGGCCAGCCGCCCGGCGAGATCGGGGTGAGCCCGCAGGACGCCAAGCCGCTCGTCGGCGCTCGCCGCACGGAAAACCCTCGCCAGGGCAGCATGCACGCCGCCCGAGGTCAGCGGCTCGACGATGGCGCCGGCGTCATAAGCACGCTCCGCGATGAAGGGAGAATGCTCGAAGACGCCGCCGAAGCGGCTTACGAATTCATCACGCGAGATCATCTCAGCGCCCACTCGCGGGAAGATGATGTTCGTGCCAATGCTTGGCGATGTCGATACGCCGGGGGACCCATACCTTGTCGTGCTTCAGCACGTATTCGATGAACCGGCGCAATGCCGCGGCACGACCGGGCCGGCCGACGAGGCGGCAATGCAGGCCGATTGACATCATCTTCGGGCTGCCTTCTTTGCCTTCTTCGTAAAGCGTGTCGAAGGCATCCTTGAGATAGGTGAAGAACTGGTCGCCGGAGTTGAAGCCCTGCGGCGTGGCAAACCGCATGTCGTTGGTTTCGAGCGTGTAGGGGATGATCAGGAACGGCTTGCCGTTCAGACCATCGACCCAGAAGGGCAGATCGTCGGCATAGGAATCGGAGGAATAGAGGAAGCCGCCCTCCTCCATGACGAGCCGCAGCGTATTGTCCGATGGCTTGCCCTGATACATGCCGTAAGGCCGTTCGCCGGTGATCTCGGTGTGCAGCCGCACCGCCTCCTGAATATGCTTGCGCTCCAGATCCTCGGAAAAGTCTTTGTATTCCAGCCAGCGGTAACCGTGGCTGGCGATTTCCCATCCGGCTTCCTTCATGGCGGCAACCGCTTCGGGATTGCGCGCCATGGCGAGCGTCACGCCATAAACCGTCGCCTGAACCTTGAGTTCGGTGAACATGCGCCACAGCCGCCAGAAGCCGGCGCGCGAACCATATTCGTAGATCGATTCCATGTTGAGGTTACGCTGGTTCGGCCAGGATGCCGCGCCGACGATCTCCGACAGCAAGTTTTCCGAGCCCGGATCGCCGTCGAGAATGCAGCTTTCCCCGCCCTCTTCATAATTGATCACGAACTGCACCGCGACGCGGGCGTCGTCAGGCCATTTTGGGTCGGGAGTGTTGCGGCCGTAGCCGATGAGATCGCGGGCGTAGTTTTCCGACATTGAAGCACCTTCTTGAATAAGCAGAACGGTAGCATCCATATGGCGAAAGTCGAGACGGAAAGTGGGAAAATCACTTTCTCTTCAATGGCAAGCCGCCGGGGCGAACAGCGCCCGCGAAGCTAGGCAATCTTGCGCGCACTCACCTTGCCCATCGGATGCAGGGAATGCACCCGGAAGGGGCCGCCGGAGCCGTCTTCCATCATCAAGGCGATGTTGGAAACGGGGATCGGCGCGGCAAGTGCGGGTTCGAAGAAGTCGCGCAATGCCCGTTCGATGCGCTGCATGTCGCCGGGGCTGACCGTGCCGGTCAGCATCATCTGAAAGCGGAATTCGTCCATCACATGCGGATGGCCCCAACGGTGCAGGTTGGCGAACTGCGTCGCCGAGAGACCGTCAGGATCGATGCGCTCGATCTCCGCCTCGGTCAGCGGCGCGCGGTAGAGGTCGAAGGCCTGCACCAGAGACGCAGCGAGAAAATGCATCTTCTGACTAGGTTCGGACGAAACGAGGCCCAGGGCGCCACCGAGCCGCGCAACTTCCAGCCGCGGAATTTCGAACGGCGCGACCGAGCCGGAAAAGCGCATGAGATCGCGCAGCAACAAGGCCTCGGACATGTCTTCCGCCAGCCTGAACGGCGCCTTCAGCAAGCCCATGAAACCATAGCGACGGGGAACGGCGGTATAAAAGGCGATCTCATGGATCCCCAGCCCGCGGATCGCAGGCGGGTCGACCATCTCACCGGAATAGACGTTGCGGCCCAGCCAATGTGCGGCCGCAAGCGTCAGCGGATCGCTCGCGGACGGCGTGAAGCAAATGGCGTAGCGCATAAAATCTCCTCCAAAGCGCGACAGTCCGGCTGACAAAACCGGGGTTCCGACGGCCAAGGAGATAGGTGATTTGCGTGACAAATTGACGACCCGAAAGGGCGTATATTCACGTTTTATGTGATACGACTGTAATATGACTTGCCAAAGTGAATGACTGCGGCAACTTGAAGCAACACGGCATATTCGCGGCCTCGCACACGGCCGCTTCCGCCAGCCGATGCGCCAATCCGAAGCTCACCTTGAAGCCGCCGGTCAGGGCGATCAGCGACGGATGGTCGGGATGAGCACCCACCATCGGGTCGCGATCGACCGCCTTCGGCCGCAAGCCGGCCCAGCGTTCGACCACCTCCGCCCCAGCCAAAACCGGCGCCATCGCGCGGGCTGCAGCCAGCAGATCATCCAGCTGGCCGTCGGTGGTTAACGGGTCTTCGAAGCGGTTCTCGCTGGTACTGCCGACTGCGACCAGCCCACCCTCATGCGGAACGATATAGAGGCCATCGCGAAAGATGACCGGAAGGCTGCCGTCGATATCCGCCATGAGCAGCGCGGCCTGCCCCTTGACCGGTTGCCCGAGGGCTGATTTGCGATTGTGCGTCAGCCCATCCAGGATCGGGAAAGACTTGTAACCGGCAGCCAGAATGCAGCGGCCGAAACGGATATCCTCTCCACTCGTGACAGCAACACCCCCATCCGGATCGATCCGATCAATGTTCAGGCCTTCAACAAGCCGCACATGCCTGGCGGTGGCAAGAAATCTCTGAAGCACGTCCAGCAAGGCCCGCGGGGCTACGCGCGCCGCAAGCGTATCGAAGACGAAGCCGCTTTCGCCAGCGGCGGGGTCGATCCAGCCCGGAACGGGCGCAGCATCGAGCACCTGCCATTGAAATTCGCGCCTGCCCTGATGCCAATGCGTTTCGGCATCGCGCTGATGACCGAGCGCGATCTGTCGAAGGTGCGGCTTCGGCAACGGGATCAGGCGGCCGGCGCGACGGTAGCCAGCGGAAAGTCCGGTCGCCGCCTCCAGCACCGCAAGCTCCTCCTCCAGAGACAGGAGCGCATCGAACTGAAACTGCTTCTTTTCAGACCACTTGTCCGGCATATGCGGCATCAGCGCGCCAAGCAGGCCGCCGCTCGCCCCCTGCCCGAATCCGCCGGCATCGACCAGCAGCGTTTGAATGCCGAGACGTTCGGCATGGACGGCCGCCCACAAGCCCATGATGCCGCCCCCGACGATCAGAAGATCGACGGACGATTGACCGGCAGGTCTTGGAGGACTATCGGCTCTTTCCATGACAGATCCAGTTTCCGATCGGACTGACGCGTCCGAAACCAATACGGCAAGCCCGGAGCTTGAATGGCGCGACGGCGATATGCCCTATTCCCCGGCTTTTGGCGACCATTTTTATTGCCAGACCGATGGTCGGCTCGAATGCGGCCATGTCTTCCTCGCCGGCAATGGCCTGCCCGCGCGCTGGGAGCAGCAGCGACATTTCTTGATTGGTGAGCTTGGCTTTGGCACTGGCCTGAATTTCTGCGAGACATGGCGCCAGTGGCGGCAGCAGGCGACGCCTGGCTCGGAACTGCACTTCATGTCCTTCGAGCTCTACCCGATGCGTGCCGAGGAGATCGACCGCGCCCTGTCGCATTGGCCCGAGATCGACAATGAACGCCGGGCTCTGGTCGCTGCGTGGCCCGCCGATCCGCAAGGCGTGGTATCTCTGGAGCTCGAGGCCCATACACGTCTCACCGTCGTCTGCGGCCCGGCGCTGGACGGCGTGCGCAATGCGCAGCCGGGCTTCGACGCCTGGTATCTCGATGGCTTCGCGCCATCGCGCAACGCCGACATGTGGTCGCTGGAACTGATGCAGATGCTTTGCGGCAAAACGGTTGCGAACGGCACCTTCGCCACCTATGCGGCCGCCGGTTTCGTGCGCCGCAATCTTCAAGCAGCAGGTTTCACCGTCGAGCGACGGCAAGGCTTCGCCGGCAAGCGGGAAATGCTCTGCGGCGTCAAGCCGGCCTAGCTGTTGGAGCGATCGGCCCGAAGAGCCGCATCGTCAAGCCAGCGCTGGATCTTTCCTTCGAGAAGCTCGGGGCTGATCGGCTTCGACAGGCAATCATCCATGCCCGCCTCCATGCACATCACGCGATCCACCTCCAGCGCTTGTGCCGTCACGCCGATGATGGGCACATGCCAGCCCTGGCCGGCCTGTGCCTCGAACTGACGGATCATCCGTGTTGCCTGATGACCGTTCATGACCGGCATGGAGACATCCATCAGGATCAACGCAGGCCGTAACTGGCGCCACGAGTCCACAGCCGCCTGACCGTTTTCCACGACAAGGAAGCGCAGGTTCGTCGCTTGCAGGATCTGCGTGAAGACGATCTGGTTCACCTCGTTGTCTTCGGCCACGAGAACATCGATGGTGTTGCCGGGTCTTGCGGAAGTCATCTGCTCGGTGACCTGGATCGCAGCGGCGGCTTCGACGTCTATCGGCCGGCGCCGGGCCATGGGGCTCGGTGGCCTGCTCGCCTTGCGGCGCCTTGATGTGCGGACGACGTCGATGATCGTATTGCGCAGCACATTGGCGCGCGCGGGTTTCATCAGATGCACCTGGCCGTTGACTGCGGTGAACTCTTTTTCGGAACCGACCGTCCCCATCGATGTCAGAAACATCACCGGCAGCGCATCAAAGCGGGGATCGGCGCGGACGGCATGCGCGACCTGATGGCCGTTCATGTCGCGCATATTATAGTCGATCATCATGGCATCAACAGGCACGCCCATATCGAAAGCGGCATTCAAAATGGCAAGGGCCGTGCTGCCATCCTCGGCGGCAAAGCTGTCAAAGCCCCATTGTCCGAGCTGTTCGGTCAAGATGCGCCGATGGATATCATGATCTTCGACGATCAAGATACCCGCGCCCTTGACGTCAGCCGGCAGATCCGGAGGCTTGCCGCGCTCGGCAACCAGTGGCATCGGCAAATGGACCGTGAAAACCGATCCCTTGCCCCATTCGCTTTCGACCGACAACGAGCCACCGAAAAGATCGACCAAGCCGGCCGTGATGGCGAGCCCGAGACCGGAACCTTCGAGGCGCCGCGCAAAAGATGAATCCGCGAGCGAGAATTTATCGAAGATGGTGGCAAGCTTCTCGTCTGGAATACCGATGCCGGTGTCTTCGATACGCAGCGTCAGCAGCACATCCTCGTCGGCTTCCGGCTGGCTATCCAGCTCGACAAGGACGTGACCCCGCTCCGTAAACTTTATCGCGTTACCGACAAGATTGGTCACGATCTGCCGGAAGCGCCCGGCATCGCCAAGTATTGCCGCCGGCACACCGGGCGCGGCACGTACGATCAGTTCGATATTCTTTTCCGATGCGGCAGCCGCCAGCAGCGCAGCGATATCCTCGACCGCCTCTATCGGGTCAAACGCCATCTTGCGCAGATGCATCTCACCGGTATCGATCCGCGAGAAATCGAGAATATCGTTGATGATGGTCAAAAGCGCATTGCTGGACTTGACGATAATATCGACGAAGGTCTTTTGCCGCGCGTCGAGACCGGTCTTGGCGAGCAATTCCGCCATGCCGAGAACTCCGTTCATCGGCGTGCGGATTTCATGGCTCATATGGGTGAGAAATTCGGATTTGGCCCGATCCGCCGCATTGCTGCGGGCCAGCAGGAGCTGCAGATCGGCCTCACGCTCCTTCATTTCGGTGACATCGGTCAGCACCACGGTCCATCGGCGATGCCCGCCGATCGCGGCTTCAAGCTGTATCCAGCGATCGCCGACGACCTGGAACACGCAGCATATCGGCTTGCCCGCCCTGATGCTTTCGCCCCAGGACTGCCGCACAGCCTCCGGATCGTCGCCGAAATCGCCGCGAGCCGCGCAATAATCAAAAGCGGCGGACCATTTCCTACCGGCCTCCAGGAGCTCCGCAGGCAGCTTCAGCATGCGCTGCAGCGTGTCGTTTGCCAGGATGATCGTGCCGTCCTGAACAATCAGCAGGCCCTGCGACATGGCCTGCATCGCGTCGGCCACGAGCTCGCCGAGACGCTCAAGCGCCAGCCGTGTCTCGGTAATCTCCTGCGACTGTTGTTTCACGGAGGAAATGTCCGTGTAGGACATCAGTGTGCGGCCATTGGAAATTCGGCGCGCATCGATAATGACGGATTTGCCGTCGGCAAAATCCACTTCAGTCTGCAGGTGCGACCCAGCCTTACGCAGGGCAGCCAAACGCGCCTGATAGATATCTTCGACGCTTTGACTTTCGGGGCCGAAACGCTCCAGCGCGAAATGCCTGGCGATGAGATCGCGATAGGGCCGGCCCTCGAAACGCTCGTCCTTGGAGAACTCCCAGATTTCGTACCAAGCGTCGTTAACGTATTCTACGATGTAGTCGCTGTCATGGATCAGAACCCCGATCGGCATCGAACGGAGGATATTTTCGAGATCGTGGTGCAATGCCTCCGCACGCGCTTGCGCCTCGATGATTTGCATCTCTCGCTGCTTCAACGCCGAGATGTCGGTGACGGAGCCGATTGTGTAATGGCTGCCGTCGGCCGCCGTCGCCCGGTTGAGGCTGATTTTCACCGGTCGCCTCACCTGCTGCCGGTCGACCATTTCGCTTTCGAATTCCCGCCCGCGCCCGTCCCTTAAGGCCGCCTCGTTTGCGGCAAAGAAATCATCGGCGCCTGCGTCAAACATCTCATGCTCGGTCTTGCCAAGCATCTCGGCACGATCGAGCCCGGTGATATCGGCATGGGCGGGATTGGAATAGATCAACCGATGATCGGCTCCGCGCACGAAGGTCGCGACCGGCAGATCCTCCAGAACGGTACGGAAGAAGCTGGTCTGGTCGGCTCCTGGGACGGAGTCGGGGGTGGCCGGCGCATCGAGAAACATGCCGAAGACATAGACGCGATCTTCAGAGGGAGCAAAGCTCTCGATCTGTATGCGCGAGCGCTGGTGGCCGGTAGCGTCGAAGCACAGCGCCGTCTCCTCCGACGAGAAGACAAGGGCGCGGCGCTCTTTGTCCTCCCTCTCGGCGCTCTCGCCCGAATCAAGGAGGTCGTGGCTGCGGTTGCCGATGAAATCGGAGACATCACGCCCGAAAAAACGCGCATAAGCTTCGTTGACGGCGACGTAGCGCAGCTCACTGTTCTTGATGTAGGCAGGCCTGTCCAGATTGGCGATCCGGCGGCATGCTATCTCCAGCAGTTCACCGTCCAGGGTCAAACGGAGCCTCTCTTCTCACCACGCATGATAGTTCATAAAGCGATGCTCTAACACAGATCGTTTTAACAAGGCGTTAACCATGTTTAGCCGCCAGGACGACGTAGCGCTCGGCCCCACGCATCGGGGAAATACGTGCAGCCCGATGCCTGTGCCACCGGGTGAGAGGAAGGGGTATGCCTACCTGCTCCCCGAGTGAAATCAAAAACTCTTCGCACTTCCATCATGAACAAAATTTAATACCGCGCTCCATTTTTTAGCCGCGACTTCGCCCCGTTCTCCTCGCACCGTCAAGCTCGGCTTCGGCTGGGAGGCCTTTGTTTCGGAAAGGGATTTCGATGTCTGTGCTTCGCACTTTAACAACCGCCGGCTTAATCGCGCTGACGCTCGGCAGCGCCGCCGCCGTAACCACCACCAATGCCGGCGCCTCCGAGCGCGGCGCCTTCTTCGGCGGCCTGGCTGCCGGCGTTGTCGGCGGCGCTCTGGCCGCCGAAGCGGTACGGCCGGCATACCCGGCCTATCCTGCTTATTATCCGGCCTACCGGGCCTATCCCGCTTACTACGAAGGACCGGCCTATGAACGCGTCTATGTGCGCCCCTATCCCAGCTGCTATTGGGCCTGGCGCCACGATGGCTGGGGCCGCCCGTATCGGGTCGAGGTCTGCCGCTGAGGCTTGAACGCCGCAGGGTCCGCTACCCCTCCACTATCAACGATGCCGCCTGATTCGGCGGCATTTTCGTTGGCCTGTTGAAGAGCTTTTGCCCGCCCTCTTGACTTTAGCTGCAAAAAAGACCAAATGCGCCTCAGCTTTCACCTTCCGGCCGCCGCGTGAGCGTGCCCTGCGGGACTAGACGTACGCAAGAGAAGGACAAAAGCGCTTTAGATAATGAGACCGCACCCAAGGCGGTCAGATGCGCTGGAAAGCTTTTTCCAACTTACAAGTTCCCACTTCACGCGGGGTTCTTGACGCCAGAGACAGACCGGACCGCATGGTGCGACCCGGCCTTTTTGCTTTGGCGCCCCCGAAAGGTATTGAATTGACCGATTTTCACTCGCTTGGTCTCTCCAAGCAGATCGTCGATACGCTGTCGCAGAACAACTTCGCCACACCGACGCCGATCCAGGCACAGGCGATCCCGCTCGTTCTCCAGGGCCGCGATCTCGTTGGCCTCGCCCAGACCGGCACCGGCAAGACGGCCGCCTTCGGCCTGCCGATCATCGAAATGCTGTTGAAGGACCCCAAGCGCCCGGACAACCGCACCGTCCGCACGCTGATCCTCGCTCCGACCCGCGAGCTGGTGAACCAGATCGCCGACAACCTCAAGCTCTTCGTGCGCAAGACGCACTTGCGGATCAACCTCGTGGTCGGAGGCGCTTCGATCAACAAGCAGCAGCTTCAGCTTGAGCGCGGCACCGATATTCTCGTCGCCACCCCGGGCCGCCTGCTCGATCTCATCAGCCGCCGCGCTTTGTCGCTCGGCCATGTCACCCATCTCGTCCTCGACGAGGCCGACCAGATGCTCGATCTCGGTTTCATCCACGATCTGCGAAAGATCTCGAAAATGGTCCCGGCCAAGCGCCAGACCATGCTGTTCTCAGCCACCATGCCGAAGGCGATCGCCGATCTCGCTTCCGACTACCTGACCGATCCGGTCAAGGTCGAAGTATCGCCTCCGGGCAAGGCGGCCGACAAGGTGGAGCAGTATGTCCACTTCGTCGCCGGCCAGAACCATAAGACCGAGATCCTCAAGGAAACGATCTCCGCCAATCCGGATGGCCGCGCCATGGTCTTCCTGCGCACCAAGCACGGCGCTGAGAAGCTGATGAAGCATCTCGACCATGTCGGCTTTGCCGCTGCCTCCATCCATGGCAACAAGAGCCAGGGTCAGCGCGAACGCGCCCTCAAGGCCTTCCGTGACGGCGAAATCCGCGTTCTCGTCGCCACCGATGTCGCCGCCCGCGGCATCGACATCCCCGGCGTTTCGCATGTCTACAACTATGACCTGCCGGAAGTGCCCGACGCCTATGTCCACCGCATCGGCCGCACCGCGCGCGCCGGCCGTGACGGCATCGCCATCGCCTTCTGCGCTCCGGACGAAATCCGCCTGCTGCGCGACATCGAGCGCCTGATGGGCATCGAGATCGCCGTTGCCAGCGGCGAGGCTCCGGCCGACCGTGGCCGTCCGGCTCGCGGCAACAATCGCGGCGGCGCCCGTGGTGGCCAAGGCCAGGGCCAGGGTCGTGGCACCGGTCAGGGTCGCCCTGAAGGTCGTCCGGCTCGCCCGGCTCGTCGCCCTTTCTTCGACAAGGAAAACGGCGAGGCCCGCGGCCAGACCGGCGAGCGTCAGGAGCGCCGTCCGCGCGAGGATCGTCCGCAGCGCGAAAACAACCGCAATGCCGATTTCCGCGGCCAGCGCCGCAACGAGCAGACGCCGCGCCCGGAGGTGGACAACGATCTCGTATCGACGTCCGATTTCCGTCCGGCACGCAAGCCGCATCACGGCAACTCAGCGAACGGCAACGGCGCAGGGCATGAAGGCGGCGCCCATCGCGGGCAGCGCCACTCCCATGGCCGCCCGGCGGGTCGTCACAGTGAAGACCGCAACCAGAGCGGCCAGGGCGAACAGCGCAACGGCGGAAACGGCCGCGTGAAGCGCCGCGGCCCGGGCAATGGCGGCCAGCGCCGCGAACGCGCCTGATACACGATCAAAAAAGGGGGCGACTGGCCCCCTTTCCTTATTCTGTCATTCCATTTTATTCCGGCACCACATCCGCCGTGCGCCGGTTGGTGAGATAAACGCCCAGCACCACGATGACCGTGCCGACGATGATCGGCAGCGTCAACGGTTCGCCAAAGGCGATCGCCGCTTCGATGGCGACGGCCGGCGGCATCAGATAGATCAGCGATGCCGCGCGCGAGACCTGCCCCCGGCGGATGAGATAGAGCAGCAGGCCGACAGCCCCCATCGACAGGCCGAAGACCGACCAGAGAAGGGACAGGATCGCCGTCTGCGTGCCGTCGAAGCGCAACCCTTCGAATATGAAGGCCAGCGGCACGGTTACGATCAATGCGCCGACATATTGCAAGGTTGCGATTGTGCGCAGATCGCCGGTCTGCAAATGGCGCTTCTGGTAGAGCGTTCCGTAGGTCACCGACACCATCGCCAGCAGATTGACGACGAGCGGGACCGCAGATTGCCAGAGATCGGCCGTCCCCGACGCAAGCAGCTTTGGTGATATCGCAATCGCGATGCCGAGAAAACCGAGCAGCAGGCCGAGGCGCTGGATCGGCTGCACGCGTTCACCGACGAGGAATGGCGCCGCCATGGCTGTCATCAGCGGCTGCAAAGCGGCGATGATACCAGAAATGCCGGCCGGAACACCCTCGGCGATCGCCCACCAGAGACCGGCCAGATAAATGCCATGCAGGAAGACGCCGGAATAAACAGCTCGAAACACGCTCGACCAATCGCGCGGCCACCGGGCGCCGGTTACAGAACAGACCAGCACGAAAGCCAGCGCTGACAGGCTGTAGCGGATCATCAGGAAGGTGAACGGACCCGAATGCAGCGAGGCATACTTGGCGACGATCCACCCTGTGGACCAGAGAAGCACGAAGATCGCTGGTGCAAGTCTATCGAGGGACATGAAAATCGAACCGATATGTGTTTGGCGCGTAGGAACCGAATAGAGATCGAGTTCCGGGTACCGCGCGGAGGGGTTGACGGCTGATAGCCGATACCAGCGGAACCGTCAAAATCCATCTGCTGACAGCATCGATCAATTTTTCTTCACGGCCCGAGGCATCGCAGAGCACCGAGACGCGCATTCCGCAAAACAAGCAGATGCTCAAATTTTGATCCAAGTAATGCAGCAAGACCGGGCAGGCAGTAGCCGATTTTCTCTTAAATGCCTGCAAATCCAGCATTTTTCGACGCGGTAAAATTCGTACCGGCAACTGCGCATACTTCTTGCATTGTAAAAACCATTGTATTCAAATGGGTAAAAACACGGGGACCGCGCCTTTGGCATTTGATGAAATGATTACTGCGGATGAAAGTCCGCGCGCACCTTACCAGAAATACTTCGAATGGTACTCCGGTCAGGATAGAGGCCACCTGATTTCCAAGTCCCGAGATGCGGAAACCATCTTCCGAAAAACGGGAATTACCTTCGCGGTCTACGGACACGCAGACTCCTCCGAAAAGCTCATTCCCTTCGACATCATTCCCCGCATCATTTCCGGCCGCGAATGGCGCAAGCTCGCCCAGGGCATCGAACAGCGGGTCATCGCGCTCAACGCTTTCCTCCACGACATCTACCACAAGCAGGAAATCATCCGCGCCGGCCGCATCCCGCGCGAGCTGATCGAGAAGAACGATGCTTTCCTCCCGGAGATGATCGGCTTCCGCCCGCCGGGCGGTGTCTACACCCACATTGTCGGCACCGATATCGTGCGCACCGGCGAAGACCAGTTCTATGTGCTCGAGGATAATGCCCGCACGCCTTCCGGTGTCAGCTACATGCTGGAAAACCGCGAAACGATGATGCAGATGTTCCCCGAGCTGTTCCACCAGAACAAGGTGCAGCGCGTTGAGGACTATCCGCTCTTGCTGCGCCAGAGCTTAGCATCGCTCGCACCTCCCGGCTGCAAGGGCAAGCCGCGCGTCGCCGTGCTGACGCCGGGCATCTATAATTCCGCCTATTACGAGCATTCTTTCCTCGCCGACATGATGGGCGTGGAACTGGTCGAAGGCTCGGATCTGCGCATCATCGACGGCAAGGTGAAGATGCGTACGACGCGGGGCTACGAGGCCATCGACGTGCTCTATCGCCGCGTCGACGACGATTTCCTCGATCCCCTCACCTTCCGTTCGGATTCCGCGCTCGGCATCCCCGGCATCATGGATGTCTACCGCGCCGGCCATATCACCATCGCCAATGCTCCCGGCACCGGCATCTCGGACGACAAGGCGATCTATTCCTACATGCCGGAGATCGTCGAATTCTACACCGGCCGCAAGCCAATCCTCGAAAATGTGCCGACATGGCGCTGTTCGGAGCCCGATAGCCTGCAATATGTGCTCGACAACCTTGCCGATCTCGTCGTCAAGGAAGTCCATGGCTCCGGCGGCTACGGCATGCTCGTCGGACCGACGGCCTCGAAGAAGGAGCGGGCGGCCTTTGCCGAAAAGCTGAAGAGCAAGCCGAACAACTACATCGCGCAGCCAACCCTTTCGCTGTCGACCGTGCCGATCCTAGTCAACAAGGGCATTGCGCCGCGACATGTCGATCTGCGGCCCTATGTCCTCGTCTCCGACAAGGTACGGATCATTCCCGGCGGGCTGACCCGCGTGGCGCTGAAGGAAGGCTCGCTGGTGGTCAACTCCAGCCAGGGCGGCGGCACCAAAGACACCTGGGTTCTGGAGGACTGATCGGACATGCTGGGAAGAACCGCGAATGGCCTCTACTGGATGTTCCGTTACATCGAGCGCGCCGAAAACATTGCCCGACTAGTCGATGCCGGGCAACGCATGTCATTGACCCGCAGCGACGCCGCCGATGACGACTGGGACGGCGTTTTGCAAAGCGCCGGTGTGCGCGAAGCCTATGGCGAAGTGCACGACAAGATGACGGGCGCTGACGCCATCGACTATCTGATGCGCGATCGGTCCAATCCATCGAGCGTGATGTCCTGCATCGAATACGGACGCAACAATGCCCGCATGGTGCGCACGGCGCTGACCCGCGACACCTGGGAAGCGACCAACGAATGTTGGATCGAACTGAAGACCCTCCTCGGCAAGAAGCTGAAAACGGCCGAATTGCCCGAGATGATCGATGTCATCAAACAACGTGCGGGGTTGATCCGCGGCGCCTTTCACGGCTCGATGCTCCGCAATGAGCTCTATAATTTCGCTCGCATCGGCACCTTCATCGAGCGCGCCGACAATACGGCCCGCATCCTCGACGTGAAGTACTACGTGCTTCTGCCCTCTGTCTCGCATGTCGGCTCCTCGCTCGACAACGCGCAATGGGAGTCGATCCTGCGATCGGTGTCGGCACACCGGGCCTACAAATGGGCTTACGACCCCGAATACAAGCCGGCGAACATTGCCGACTTCCTGATCCTGAACGGGCAGATGCCGCGCTCGCTTGCCTATTGCTATGACAAGATCGTCAGCAACATGGGCTACCTCGGCGCAGAATACGAAAAGCGGCTGCCGGCGCACGACACGTCCGAAGCCATTCGCCAATCGCTGCAAAAGCTGACGATCAAGCGCATCATGGATCAGGGCCTGCATGAGTTCCTGGAGGATTTCGTCGCTCGCAACAACAAGCTTGGTGCGGAGATTTCTGATGGCTATCGGTTCTATGAATAGGCGGGCGACATTATGAAACTGACGATCAGCCATATTACGGAATATCGCTACCACGAACCGACGCAATTTTCCTTGCAGCGCTTGCGTTTGACGCCGCTGACGGGCATCGGGCAAACGGTCTCGAACTGGAAACTATCCGTTGAGGGCGCCAGTCCAGAAGTGGAGTATGACGATCAGTTCGGCAATCGCGTTACCCTCGTCTCGCTCGACGGGCAGCAGGAAGCGACCAGGATCGTCGCGACAGGCGAAGTCGAAACGCAGGATCTTAATGGTGTCGTAGGGCAGCATGTCGGCTTCACCCCGCTCTGGCTCTTCCTCAGGGAATCGCCGCGCACCAAGGCTGGAAAGCTGACGAAGGAGTTGACGCGCGGGCTTTCGGGCGACAGCGACCTTGCCAGAATGCACGCGCTGATGACCGCAATCCATAAGTCTGTGGAATACAAGCCCGGCACCAGCGACACGGAAACGACCGCCGAACAGGCTCTGGAGGCAAAAAGCGGCGTCTGTCAGGACCACGCCCATATCTTCATCGCCGGTGCCCGCGCACTCCAGATCCCGGCGCGCTACATCTCCGGCTATCTGATGATGGAAGGCAAGAATGAGCAGGCAGCCACCCACGCCTGGGCGGAAGCGCATATTCCCGGCCTCGGATGGGTCGGCTTCGATCCTGCCAACGATGTCTGTCCCGATGCCCGCTATGTCCGTATCGCGACAGGCCTGTGCTATCGCGACGCCTGCCCCGTTTCCGGCATGCGGGTCGGCACACCTGGTGAAACCCTTACCGTGAAGGTGTCGGTGGCAAGCCAGGGACAGGGGCAGAGTCAAAGTCAAAGTCAGAGCTAACAGCTCATATGAAAAGGGCGGAGCTTTCGCCCCGCCCTTTTCAATTCAAAACACCAATCTTAGTGGCTGTCGCGATTGTTCGGGATTTCCGAGCCGCGCGGGCCGACGAGGAAGTCGAGGTCGGCGCCGGTATCGGCCTGCATGACGGTGTTCACATAGAGACCGCCGTAGCCGCCGTTGAGCGGCTTGACCGGGGAAACCCAGGCGGCGCGGCGCTTGGCCAGTTCCTCGTCGGAGATCTCGAGCTGGATCGTGCGGGCGGGAACGTCGACGGCGATGATGTCGCCGTTCTGAACGAGCGCCAGCGGTCCGCCGTCGGCGGCTTCCGGAGCCGTATGCAGGATGACGGTGCCGTAGGCCGTGCCGGACATGCGCGCATCGGAAATGCGGATCATGTCGGTGATGCCCTTCTTCAGTACCTTCGGCGGCAGGCCCATGTTGCCGACTTCGGCCATGCCTGGATAACCCTTCGGGCCGCAATACTTGAGAACCATGATGCAGTTCTCGTCGATGTCGAGATCTTCGCGGTTGATACGAGCGTGGTAATCCTCGATGCTTTCGAAGACCACGGCGCGGCCCTTGTGCTGCATCAGGTGCGGCGAAGCGGCAGACGGCTTCAGGACGGCCCCCTTCGGGGCGAGGTTGCCGCGCAGAACCGCGATGCCGCCCGACTGCGTCAGTGCCTTCTCACGCGGGACGATAACGTCGTCATTGTAGTTGACGACATCCTTGACGCCGGCCCAGATCGTGTCGCCGGTGACGGTGATCGCATCCTTGTGCAGCAGCCCCATCTCGCCGACTGCCTTGATGACGACGGGCAGGCCGCCGGCATAGTAGAATTCTTCCATCAGGTGCTTGCCCGAAGGCTGCAGATTGACGATTGTCGGCACTTCGCGGCCCAGGCGATCCCAGTCATCCAGCGACAGGTCGACGCCGATGCGGCCGGCAAGCGCCAGCAGATGCAACACCGCATTGGTCGAACCGCCGACGGCGCCGTTGACGCGGATGGCATTCTCGAAGGCTTCCTTGGTCAGGATGTCGGAAGGCTTCAGGTCTTCCTTGACCATGTCGACGATGCGGCGGCCGGAAAGCTGCGAGATGACGCGGCGGCGCGCGTCGACAGCCGGGATGGCGGCATTGCCGGGCAAGGTCATGCCAAGTGCTTCTGCCATCGACGCCATGGTCGAGGCCGTGCCCATGGTCATGCAGCTGCCGGCCGAACGGGCCATGCCCTGCTCCGCATCCATGAATTCATCCAGCGACATCTCGCCGGACTTCACCATTTCCGAGAACTGCCAGATCGCCGTGCCGGAACCGACATCCTTGCCGCGCCACTTGCCGTTCAGCATCGGGCCACCGGAAACGAGGATGACGGGGATATCGACCGAGGCAGCGCCCATCAGCAGGCTCGGCGTGGTCTTGTCGCAGCCACCGAGCAGCACGACGCCATCCACTGGGTTGCCGCGGATTGCCTCTTCGACGTCCATGGCCGCCAGGTTGCGGAACATCATCGCTGTCGGGCGCAGCGTGCTTTCGCCGACCGAGAAAACCGGGAACTCCACAGGGAAACCGCCCGCCTCATAAACCCCGCGCTTCACACGCTCTGCAAGATCGCGCAGATGCGCGTTGCAGGGCGTCAGCTCCGACCAGGTATTACAGATGCCGATGATCGGACGGCCATCGAACGTATCGGCCGGCAGGCCCTGGTTCTTCATCCAGGAGCGATGCATGATCGCGTTCTTGCCGGTGCCGCCGAACCAGTCGTAGGAGCGCAGCTTGCGCGGCCATTCAGCTTTCTTTTTCATAGTCTCGGTACCTTTTGTGTCACCCGGGCCGCCTCGTTCGCGCCCGGGCTTTGAATTCGATGGTTAGGCCAGCGTGTAGGCGGTCTTGACGGTGGTGAAGAACTCGGCGGCATATTTGCCCTGCTCGCGCGGACCGAAGGACGAGCCCTTGCGGCCGCCGAACGGCACGTGGAAGTCGACACCGGCCGTCGGCAGGTTGACCATCACCATGCCCGCTTCCGCATTGCGCTTGAAATGGGTCGCATGCTTCAAACTGGTCGTGGCAATGCCGGAGGACAGGCCGAACGGCGTATCGTTGGCGACAGCCAGCGCCTCGTCGTAATCCCTAACGCGAATGACCGAAGCAACCGGCCCGAAGATCTCTTCGCGGCTGATGCGCATCTGGTTGGTCGCCTCTGTGAACAGCGTCGGCTGCAGATAGAAGCCGGGCGTGTCGCGGCTGACGAGCTCACCGCCAAAGGCAAGCTTTGCGCCTTCCTGCCGGCCGATCTCGATGTAGTCGGTGTCCGTCTTCAGCTGCTTGGCGTCGACGACCGGGCCGATATGGGTGCCGGACTTCAAGGCGTTGTCGACGTTCAACGTCTTCAGCTTCTCCGTCAGCGCCGCCACAAACTTGTCGTGAATGCCCTCGGTGACGATGAGCCGCGACGAGGCCGTGCAGCGCTGACCGGTCGAGAAGAAGGCGGAATTGGCAGCCGCCTCGACGGCAACCGTCAGGTCAGCATCGTCAAGCACGACCATCGGATTCTTGCCGCCCATTTCGAGCTGATACTTGCGGCCATGCTCGACGGAGGACAGCGCCACGCGCTTGCCGGTGCCGACCGAGCCGGTGAAGGTGATGCCCGAAAGAACCGGGCTGTCGAGCATCGCCTGGCCAACGACCGAGCCCTTGCCCATGACGAGGTTCATGACCCCCTTCGGCAGGCCGGCGCGGTGCAGGATATCGACGATCGCCCACGAGCAGCCGGGCACGAGATCGGCCGGCTTGAAGACGATGGTGTTGCCGTAGCAAAGCGCCGGCGCGATCTTCCAGGCCGGAATGGCGATCGGGAAGTTCCATGGCGTGATGATGCCGATGACACCGAGCGGCTCGCGGGTGATCTCGACACCGATGTTCGGGCGCACGGAGGGTAATACCTCGCCTGAAAGGCGCAGCGCCTCGCCGGCGAAAAATTCGAAGATCTGCGCGGCACGGATCGTCTCGCCGATCGCTTCAGGAAGCGTCTTGCCCTCTTCACGGGCCAACAGCGCACCGAGCTCCTCCTTGCGTGCCAGGATCTCCTCGCCGGCCTTCTTCAGGATTGTGTGACGCTCCAGAATGCCGGAACGCGACCAGGCTGGAAAGGCGGCCTTCGCGGCCGCGATCGCGTCAGTGACATCCTGCACGCTGGCGCTGGCATAAAGGCCGACAACTTCGTTCGTATCCGATGGATTGATGTTTTCGGCGCCGGTCGTCCCGGTCCACTCGCCGGCGATCAAATTCTGATGAATGGTCATGGCGTCATGCCTTCCTGGTTCGTATTGAAGATGCCCGGCCGAGCCTACAGCCGGGCTCGACGAATTACAGCTGGCGAACAGCCACATTCTCTTCGGCGGCAACTGCCAGCGGATTGCGCAGCGGCAGGCCGAATTCGGCAACTTCGATTTCAAAGACATCGCCCGCTTCCGGCTTGATGCCCTCGGCGAAGGAGAGCGTCGCCGTACCGAACATGTGCACATGCACATCGCCGGGGGTGCGGAACAGGCCGTACTTGAAGTGGTGATATTCGAGATTGGCGAAGGTATGCGACATGTTCGCCTCTCCCGACAGGAACGGCTTTTCGAAGATCACCTTGTCGCCGCGCTTGATGCGGGACGAGCCGCGGATATCCTCAGGCGCTGCGCCGATGCGGATTTCCGGACCGAAGCTTGCAGGGCGCAGCTTGGAATGGGCGAGGTAGAGATAGTTGATCCGTTCGGTGACGTGATCGGAAAATTCGTTCGACAGCGCAAAGCCGATGCGGAACGGCGAGCCGTCCTTGGCGATGACATAGATGCCGGCCATTTCAGGCTCTTCGCCGCCGTCGAGCGCGAAGGACGGAGACACGAGCGCTGCGCCCGGGGCCGCTGCGCCATAGCCGTTGCCCTTGTAGAACCATTCGGGCTGAACACCCTTCTCGCCCGCCTTCGGCTTGCCACCCTCGATGCCCATTTTGAACATCTTCATGGAGTCGGTCAGCGTTTCTTCGGCCGCTTCCGTCGTCTTCTTGTGCATGGAATCACGCGTGGCAGCCGAGCCGAGATGCGTGAGGCCGGTGCCCGTCAGATGCAGGTGGGCAGCGTCCGGATGCGTGATCGGCGGCAGGAAGCGGCCTTCGGCATAGACCTTTTCAAGATCGATCGCCTCGCCGAGGCCGTGCGCCTCGATGACCGATGCAAGCGACTTGCAGCTGTCGGTAGCCTCCATCGCAAGCTTGTAGACGCTGCCGCCATTGACGACGGCCCTGGCGGTTTCGCCTGGCCCGTTGCGCACCGCAACGACGATCTCGCCGTTCGAACCTTTGATCTGCGAGATGAGCATGTCTTTCATCCTTTCCGAATAGACAGAGATCGGATGCAGTTTACCGTTTCCGGTTCTCAGCGAGAGCCGGACTCTGTCATGGATTTGGTTTTAAAAGCCTCGGTTGATCGCTAAGCGATCAACCCTTGTTCTTGTTGTAGACGTCGATGAATACGGCGGCGAGCAGGACCGCACCCTTGATCATCTTCTGGGAGTCGGTCTGGTATCCGAGGATCGACATGCCCTGGTTCAGCACGCCCATGATCAGGGCGCCGATAACAGCCCCCGTCACCTTGCCGACGCCGCCGGAAGCAGACGCACCGCCGATGAAGCAGGCCGCGATGACGTCGAGCTCGAGACCGTCACCGCCCTTGGCGGTTGCCGAGTTCAGGCGCGTGGCGATGATGATGCCGGCGATGCTGGCAAGGATGCCCATGTTGATGAAGGTGTAGAACGTCAGGCGGCGGGTATCGATGCCCGAGAGCTTCGTCGCCTTTTCGTTACCACCCATTGCGTAGATGCGGCGGCCGATCGTGGTGCGCTGCGTGGCGAAGCTATAGAGCGCGATCAGCAGCAGCATGAGGATCAGAACGTTCGGCAGGCCTCTGTAGGAGGAAATCTGATAACCGATGAAGATCGTTGCAGCGGCAACTACGAGATTCTGGCCGAGGAAAAAGCTGAACGGCTCGACATCGATGCCATGCTTCTCGTTGACGCTGCGGCGGCGCCAGGAAAGCAAGAACATGACGATCGGAATGACGATGGTCAGAAAGATCGACGTCGAGCGAATGCCGCCCATGTCGACGAAATCAGGAATAAAGCCGGTCGCTACGATCTGGAACGCGGGCGGGAACGGACCGATGCTGCTGCCGTTGCCGGTCGTGTTGATGATCGTATAGGTCAAGCCGCGGAAAACCAGCATGCCCGACAGCGTCACGATGAACGAGGGGATGCGGTGATATGCGATGAAATATCCATGCCAGGCGCCGACCGCGGCTCCCATCAGAAGACAAATGACCGTCGCGGCAGCGAGATTCATATGCATCTGCACGACCAGCACGCCCGCAACCGCACCGACGAAACCGACGACGGAGCCGACCGACAGGTCGATATGGCCGGCAACAATGACAAGCAGCATGCCAAGCGCCATGATGACGATGAACGAATTCTGCAACACGATGTTGGTCAGGTTCTGCGGCCTGAACAGAACGCCGTTCGTAAGATACTGGAACAGAAGCATGATGACGACGAGCGCGATCAACATGCCGTATTCACGAATATTGTTGCGGATATGATCGCCGATCGAAACGACGTGGCTGCTTTCCGTGGCTGGGTTGGCCGAACTCATTGTTGCTTCTCCCCTGAGCGCATAATAGCGCGCATGATGCTCTCCTGGCTCGCCTCTGCCTTTGGCAGTTCGGCGACGATGCGACCTTCGTTCATGACGTAGATGCGGTCGCAAGTGCCGAGAAGCTCGGGCATTTCCGATGAAATCATCAGAACGCCCTTTCCGTCGGCGGCAAGCTGGTTGATGATGGAATAGATTTCGTATTTGGCGCCGACGTCGATGCCTCGGGTTGGTTCATCGAGGATCAGAACGTCGGGATCGGAGAACAGCCACTTCGACAGCACCACCTTCTGCTGGTTGCCGCCGGACAGGTTGCCCGCCTCCTGGAAGACGCCGGCCGAACGGATGCGCAGCTTGGCGCGATAGTTCGTCGCCACCTGCAGCTCCCGCACGTCGTCGATAACAGTCGCCTTGGAAACGCCCATCAGGTTGGCGAGCGTTGTATTGTGCAGGATGCTATTCGACAGCACGAGACCAAGCTGCTTGCGGTCCTCCGTCACATAGGCAAGACCGGCATCGATCGCCCTGCGCACCGTGCTGGTATCGACCAGCTTGCCATCGACGAAGACTTCGCCGCTGACCTTGTGGCCGTAGGACTTGCCAAAGACGCTCATGGCGAATTCGGTGCGGCCCGCGCCCATCAGGCCCGCGATGCCGACGACTTCGCCCTTGCGGACATTGACGTTGATATCGTGCAGAACCTGGCGATCGCGATGCTGCTGGTGGAAGGCGTTCCACTTCTTCACTTCGAAGATCGTCTCGCCGATCGGAACCGAGCGCGGCGGATAGCGGTCGGCGAGTTCGCGGCCGACCATGTTGCGAATGATGATATCTTCGCTGATCTCTTCCTGATGACAGTTCAGCGTCTTCACGGTCATGCCGTCGCGCAGCACGGTGATCTGGTCGGCCACCTTGCGCACTTCGTTGAGCTTGTGCGTGATGATGATCGACGTGATGCCCTGGTTGCGGAATTCCATGAGGAGGTTGAGAAGCGCATCGGAATCGCTTTCGTTGAGCGATGCCGTCGGCTCGTCGAGAATGAGCAGCTTGACGCTCTTCGACAGGGCCTTGGCAATCTCGACGAGCTGCTGCTTGCCGACGCCGATGTCGGTCACCAGCGTATTCGGTGATTCCTTGAGACCCACCTTGGAAAGAAGCTGCTTGGTGCGGGTGAAGGTTTCCTGCCAGTTGATCATGCCATTGGCAACGACCTCATTACCCAGGAAAATATTCTCGGCGATCGACAGGAGCGGAACGAGTGCCAGCTCCTGGTGGATGATGATGATGCCGATATCTTCGGAGTCCCTGATCGTCTTGAACTGGCGGACCGCGCCATCGTAGTGGATGTCACCTTCATAGGTGCCGGCGGGATAGACGCCTGAGAGCACTTTCATCAGGGTCGATTTGCCGGCCCCGTTTTCGCCGACCAAGGCATGTATCTCGCCCTGACGAACCTTCAGATTGACATTTTCCAAGGCGTTCACACCGGGGAACGACTTAGTGATGTTCTGCATTTCGAGAATGGTATCGTCCATAGTCCAAATCCAACGCCGCGACCGAACATAGCAGACCGCGCGATCGTCTTAAATATCAAAGCCAGGGCTCGCATCGAAGCGAGCCCCGACCACTATGTTGGAAGATTACTTCAGCTGGTCAGCCTTGTAGTAACCGCCCTCGACGAGGATCTTCTCGTAGTTGGTCTTGTCAACTGCGACCGGGGTCAGCAGGTAGGACGGAACAACCTTGACGCCGTTGTCGTAGGTCTTCGTGTCGTTGACTTCAGGCGTCTTGCCTTCCATCAGAGCGTTGACCATGCCGACGGTGACCTTGGCGAGGTCACGGGTGTCCTTGAAGATCGTGGAGTGCTGTTCGCCAGCAATGATCGACTTGACTGACGGGATTTCGGAGTCCTGACCGGTAACAACTGGCAGCTTCACGCCGCCGGTGCCGTAGCCGACGCCCTTGAGCGAGGAAAGGATACCGATCGACAGACCGTCATACGGAGACAGAACGGCATCGACGTGGCTGTCGGTGTAGTAAGCCGACAACAGGTTGTCCATACGAGCCTGGGCCGTTGCCGGATCCCAACGCAGCGTGCCAACCTTGTCCATGCCCATCTGACCGGACTTTACGACCAGCTTGCCGCTGTCGATGTAGGGCTTCAGGACCGACATTGCGCCGTCATAGAAGAAGAAGGCGTTGTTGTCGTCCGGAGAGCCGCCGAACAGCTCGATGTTGAACGGGCCCTTGCCGTCCTTGAGGCCGAGCGAGTCGACGATCGAACCAGCCTGCAGGACGCCGACCTTGAAGTTGTCGAACGTTGCATAGTAGTCGACGTTGCCGCTGTTGCGGATCAGACGGTCGTAAGCGATGACCTTGATGCCGGCATCGTGAGCCTTCTGCAGAACGTCGGACAGCGTGGTGCCGTCGATCGACGCGACGACGAGAACCTTGTCGCCCTTCGTGACCATGTTTTCGATCTGCGAGAGCTGGTTCGGAATGTCGTCGTCGCCATATTGCAGGTCGGTGCCGTAACCGGCAGCCTGGAGCTGCTTCACGATGTTGTTACCGTCGTCGATCCAGCGAGCCGAAGCCTTGGTCGGCATTGCGATGCCTACCGTGCCCTTATCCGCCGCGAAGGCAGGTACCACCAGCGTAGCGACGCCGAACGCAGCGCCGGCCATCAATGAGATAATGGATTTCATTACTCTCTCCCTTGTTGATAATATGGCGGACGAAAAAACGCCCGCCCGAAACTGCGGCAGGTTCCGTAGAAGGAATGGTTTACTTCAAATTGTGAGAAACGAAGTAGGTCTCCTCCACGCTCTCACGGTTTATGAGCTGCACCCAGCGCACGACCGGCAAACTCGTACGATTTCGTATAACTGTCAAATAGAATAACTGGCAAAACACATACCATCTTTGATATAATGCGAAAAAATAGTACTTTTTTGCCGACGAATGGGAAATTTGGCCGTCATGGAGAAAATATATAACGATTATTTTAGCGAAGGCATCGAGATTCATTCCGACAATTTTCGCGACGACACGCTGCTAAAAGCCGGTTTGAAACTCAATCACTTGCGCATGATCGTCACGATCGAGGATCACGGCCAAATCTCGGCGGCCGCTGAGTCCATGAACATGTCACAACCTGCGGCTTCACGCATGCTTTCCGAAATGGAGTCCATCGTCAAAAGCCCACTTTACGAGCGTGTCGCCCGCGGCGTGGTGCTAACCCCTTTCGGCCTCGCTTTGGCCAAGCGAGCGCGTAAGATCCTGCTTGAGCTGCGGGAGGCAGGTCGGGAACTCGGCGCCTTGCGGACCGGCAGGGGCGGCTCGGTCTTCCTAGGGGCCGTAACTGCCCCGGCAATCAGCCTTGTGGTGCCGGCCATCCAGCGGGTCACGCGCAGCTATCCCGGCATCGAGATCAATATCGAGGTAGAGAACAGCAACGTCCTGGCACGCGAGCTTCTGGCCGCCCGCCACGATTTCATCATCAGCCGCATTCCCGACGACCTCGATCCGCGTCTGTTCCTCGCCCACGAGATCGGTGTGGAAAAGGCCTGTCTCGTTGTCCGCAACGGGCATCCGCTGCTCGAAAAAGGCGTGGCCAGCCTCTTGGATCTGGCCGGCTATGACTGGGTCTTCCAGCCGCCCGGAACGTTGCTGAGACGAAAGGTGGAGGACATATTCCTCGCAGCCGGCGTGTCTCTGCCGGAGAATGTCGTCAATACCTCGTCCCTGCTGCTGACGCTCGCCGTGGTTTGCAAGACGGACGCGATCGCGCCGATAGCGCTCGACATGGCGCAATTCATCTGCGGACAGTCGTCACATGCCGGCGAATCCAGCATCCTGCCGATCGATTTCGATATCGACGTCAGGCCCTATAGCCTCATCACCGCGCGCGAACGAGCCATGCCGCCGAGCGCCAGACTGCTGCACGACATGATCCTCGAGGAGAGCAAGAACCTCTCGCCGCTTTGAACGCATTGGCCGCAAGGCTGCGCGCCATAAGCTCCACACCAACTTCCGTTCCTATGGAAATCACATGGAGGCTGGCATGCTGCTCAGGCAATCATTGTTTCAATCCGTACTCGATCGTCTCGATTCCGAAGAGGATGTTCCCGAGAAGGAAGAGAGTGCGCATCGCATCCACGGCCTGAACGTCAGCTTTGCCGCAACGGTGCTTGGCGGCGAAACACCGGAAGCACATCGAGCCGGCGACGCCTATCTCGACAATCTCGGCGATCCGATCATCCAGCTCGAGCCGGAACCGGAACCCGCCCCCAAAGAGCCGGAGCCGCCGGTCATGCCGGAGCATCTGGCACGGATCTCGCGAGAAGAAGTCGCCGCCGAACTGGCGATCGCGTCAGACACCACGCTCCATTCGCTACACGAAAAACGCCGCAGCTTCGCCAAGGCCAATCACCCCGATAGCGTCGCCGCCCCCTTCCGAGAGCAGGCAACAACCCGCATGACCCTCGCCAATCAGCTGATCGACGAGGCCATACGGCGCCTCTCGCGATAACTATTTCCCGTCGCCTTTCGGCGCGTCGTCTTCGCCGGCATCATCCTGCGGCACCGCTTCGACATTCGCAGCGGGCGGCTGCGGCTTGAAATTCAATAGGAGCATCCAGGCCGAATAAGCGCCAAGCGCGCCCGAAAGCATGGCCCAGAAGGGCTGTGAGCCAAGGGTCTCGACGGCAGCCCATCCGAAGCAGACCGCAACGATCAGGATCCGCACCCAAAGCGGCTTGTAGATGGGATGGCTGGGATCGATCAGTTGCATGGGTCTCGCTGGCCTGTTCAAGGAGATTTGTCTTTAGCGCATCGTTGGGAAAACTGTGAAGCACTTTGAACGAAATAAGGTCGCACGGGCAAATTCCGGATAAGGCGGTATGGTAATATCCTTTTCGCAATTGTGAAGAACGGGCGGCTTGACGCCGCCTTCGGAAAATGGAATGAAAATTCCATGTAGATTATTATTCGGTCCATTTATTCCGAATCCAGGGAGGTAAGAATGACTGTCAGATTTGGCCTGCTCGGCGCTGGTCGCATTGGTAAGGTGCATGCGAAGGCTGTCAGCGGCGATGCCAACGCCAAGCTCGTGGCCGTTGCGGATGCGTTTCCTGCGGCTGCGGAAGCGATCTCCGCCGCCTATGGCTGCGAAGTCCGCACCATCGAAGCAATCGAAGCCGCCAAGGATATCGATGCCGTCGTCATCTGCACGCCGACCGATACCCATGCCGATCTCATCGAGCGCTTTTCCCGCGCCGGCAAGGCCGTCTTCTGCGAAAAGCCTGTCGATCTCGACCTCGCCCGCGTCAAGGCCTGCATCAAGGTCGTCGATGAAACCAAGGGCAAGCTTATGGTTGGCTTCAACCGCCGCTTCGACCCACATTTCATGGCCGTCAAGAAGGCCATCGACGAAGGCCGCATCGGCACCGTCGAGATGGTGACGATCACCTCGCGCGATCCTGGCGCCCCGCCGGTCGATTACATCAAGCGCTCCGGCGGCATTTTCCGCGACATGACCATCCATGACTTCGACATGGCCCGTTTCCTGCTCGGCGAAGAGCCGGTGGCCGTCACTGCAACTGCCGCTGTGCTCGTCGACAAGGCGATCGGCGAAGCCGGTGACTACGACAGCGTTTCCGTCATTCTCCAGACGGCATCAGGCAAGCAGGCGATCATCTCCAACTCGCGCCGAGCCACCTACGGCTATGATCAGCGCATCGAAATCCACGGCTCGAAGGGAATGGTATCAGCCGAAAACCAGCGCCCCTTCTCCATCGAGGTCGCCAATGGCGATGGCTACACCCGCCCGCCGCTGCATGATTTCTTCATGACCCGCTACACGGAAGCCTATGCCAACGAGATCGCCAGCTTCATCGCCGCGATCGAAAAGGGCGCCGCTATCACGCCGTCGGGCAAGGATGGCCTCGCCGCACTGAAGCTGGCGGATGCCGCGCTGCAGTCGGTCAAGGAAGGCCGCCTGGTAAAGGTCGACTAATCAACGCAGATTCCCTCAGGGAATATGGTCCTCCCCGAAAGTCCGCCGCGAATCGCTTCGCGGCGGACTTTTTTCTTTGGTTCCCCTTCGCAACGGAAATCTCTTGCGAATCACATAAGTATCTGCTTATCTATTGCTATGATAGAGAACGAAATATTCCGGGCCTTGGCCGATCCGACCCGCCGCGCCATCTTTGAAAAGCTGGCCGCAGGCAGGATGAACGCCAGCGCCCTGCGCGAAGGCATAGAAATCAGCCAGCCGGCGATGTCGCAGCATCTCGCCATCTTGCGGAGCGCCGGGCTAGTCAGGGAAGAACGACAGGGGCGTTTCGTGAATTACGAAGTCGATCCGGAGGGACTTACCCTCATCGCCCAGTGGCTGGCGAAATACCGCGCCTACTGGCCTGCCCGCATCGAAGCTCTCAAGATCTTGCTGAAGGATATGGACCAATGAACGATCTCAATATCCCCGCACGGAAAAACGGTATCGAACTCGAATACGACCTCGAGGAGCCGCCGCAAAAGGTCTGGCGCGCGGTCAGCACCCCTGAACTTCGGGAAAACTGGCTGCCGAAGGAAGCCTTGGCCGATCCCGAAGCGATATCGATCACGCCGGGCGAAGAGATCTGCTACAGGCTGCGGGACGACGCACCGCCCTTTCTCGAAAGCACCGTGACCTTCAGGATAGCTCCCAACGCAAACGGCGGTACAAGCCTGCGGATCATCCACGAACTTGATGATGCGCGGCTTCGCAGGGCTGAAAAGGCTGCAGCGAACAATAATGGCTTCTGCGTCATGTGCGCCGCCTGAAGCTCTGAAGCTGTCAATAATTTCAAAACGATTGGAGTTCGCCGATGCGCGAAGCGATGCAGCTCGTCCCTATGGTCGTGGAACAATCCAGTAGAGGAGAGCGGTCTTTCGACATCTATTCCCGACTGCTGCGCGAGAGAATCATCTTTCTGAACGGTGAAGTGAACGATGTCGTTTCGGCATTGGTCTGCGCACAATTGCTGTTTCTTGAGGCGGAAAGCCCGAAGAAGCCGATCAGCCTCTACATTAATTCGCCGGGCGGCGTCGTGACCAGCGGCCTCGCCATGTACGACACCATGCGTTATATCCGCGCCCCGGTACATACCCTTTGCATGGGGACGGCCCGCTCGATCGGGTCGTTCCTGCTGATGGCCGGCGAACCAGGCCAGCGCACCGCGCTGCCCAACGCCAGCATCCATATTCACCAGCCCTTGGGTGGCTTCCAGGGCCAGGCTTCCGACATGCTCATCCACGCCGAGGAAATCAAGCGCACGAAGCACCGGATGACGCGGCTCTACGCCGAGCATTGCGGCCGTTCCTATGAGGAATTCGAGCGCGCCATGGATCGCGACCACTTCATGACGGCGGAGGAGGCTTTGGAATGGGGATTGATCGACCGTATCCTGCATGTTCGCGAGGACGATCAAACCACGGGCTTAGCGGATTGATTTCATTGGCGGCGCTACTGCCAGTTGCCTGGCCGCGCCTTGCGCGATCGTCGCGTCTCAACCGGCCTGGTCGCGCAATTCCACGACGGAGGCCCCTCTCCTCACGATGTCGCTATCGATGATCGAAAACGCGCGGTTCAAATGCCCCTCGAAGACGAGCGTCTGCTCGTCGACGACGACGCGCAGCTCCGGCATGCCCTCCATGCGCACGACATGCGATTCGGCCAGCCCCTCCTCTATGCCCTCGATCAGCAGATCGTAGTAGCGCACGCCCGGGCCGGTGATGACGATCGGCATCCGCTCGTGCAGGCTCAAGACACGCGACAGGCCATTTCCGAGCGCCAGGCCGGCCTGGCGAAAGGCAAGCACATTGCGGCGCCCGCCCTGCCGCGCACTCGCGGCAATCTTGTCGAGCTCGGCAATCGGAACGAACTTTGCCGGGATCGTATCCAGCGGCACGTCGAAAGCCGTGCGCAGCATGGCGTAGAAACCGGCGTAAGCCTCGATGCACCCGCGCGCGCCGCAGCGGCAAAGACCGCCGCCCGGCACATGCATCATGTGCCCGAAATTGGGCGCAGAGACCTGGTGTCGCCCCTCTTCTTCACGACGCACGATGCCGAGGCCGATGCTGTGCCCCAGCGATAGCGCCGCCAGCGCCCGGAAGTCGGAACCTTTCCCATTTTCCTCCTGCCGACCGAGAGCGGAGGCGACAAGCGAGGTCTCGTTGCCGAGTATGATCCTGGCCGACCATTCATCGCGAAGCACCGCGGCAAAATCGATTTCGTCACGCCCGAAGATCGGCGACCAGCGCAGCACCGGCTCGGAGGGGTCGACCAGCCCCTTGCTGCTGATCGAGATCATCAGCACCTTGTCGCGGGCGAGCTGCGAGCGGGCAGCAATCCGGTGCAAGGCGTCGCGCAGAGCGGCCACGAACGAGCCGACGCCGGATGCCTCTTGCGACCGTTCCTCGCTGAACCGGTCGATTAGCCGCCCGGCATAATCCACCAGCGAATATTGCACGGCATCGGAGGAGATGACGACGACGATGAGATAGCCGCAATCACGCCGCTGCGAGAACAAAACTCGTGGCCGGCCGCGGCCACTGGCTGCCTGCTGTTCCGCCTTTTCGATGATCTGCGCCCGCTCCAGATCGGCGGTGATCACCGATACGGTCGCAGATGAAAGCTTCGTAAAATCAGAAAGTTCGGTATGAGCGAGCGGGCCGTGCCGGCGCAATGCCGACAGAACCAAGGCGCTGTTTTTCTGACGGACCAATTCGGTGCTCGATTTGGCCAGCATCGGTAAGCCTCCCGCTCATTAACCCTCCCCTCCGCATCTCCGGACGACTCTTATCTAGCCTGACGATGCGGGTGTTGACAGTTGAAAAAATCTCTGACAGTAAATTTCTCGACTGTCGAGAAAAAACAAAACCTTTTCTCGTCAGCATTATCGCGGCGACCGACGGGAGTTCAGGATACGTGCGGTCGCATTCACTCGGGAGGATCATATGAAAGCTTTCATCAAGCTGGCTGCAGGCGCGGCCATCGTTTTGACCATGCAGACGGCAGCCTTCGCCAAGGATCTCGTCGTCGGCGTTTCCTGGTCCAACTTCCAGGAAGAGCGTTGGAAGACCGACGAAGCCGCCATCAAGAAGGCACTCGCAGCCGTAGGTGCCAAGTATATTTCCGCTGACGCGCAGTCATCCGCTTCCAAGCAGCTGACCGACGTTGAATCGCTGATTTCGCAGGGTGCCAACGCCCTCATCATTCTCGCTCAGGACTCCGACGCCATCGGCCCGGCCGTTGAAAAGGCTGCCGACGAAGGCATTCCGGTTGTCGGTTACGACCGCCTGATCGAAAACCCTGCCGCCTTCTACATCACCTTCGACAACAAGGAAGTGGGCCGCATGCAGGCTCGCGAAGTGCTGAAGGCAAAGCCGGCAGGCAACTACGTCTTCATCAAGGGCTCGTCTTCCGACCCGAATGCAGACTTCCTCTTCTCCGGTCAGATCGAAGTATTGAAGTCCGCGATCGACGCCGGCAAGATCAAGAATGTCGGCGAAGCCTACACGGACGGCTGGCTGCCGCAGAACGCGCAGCGCAACATGGAGCAGTTCCTGACCGCCAACAACAACAAGGTTGACGCGGTCGTCGCCTCCAACGACGGCACCGCCGGCGGCGCAGTCGCAGCCCTCGACGCCCAGGGTCTCGCAGGCTCCGTTCCGGTTTCCGGCCAGGACGCAGACAAGGCCGCTCTGAACCGCATCGCACTCGGCACGCAGACCGTTTCCATTTGGAAGGACTCGCGTGAACTCGGCAAGCGCGCTGCTGAAATTGCCATCGACCTCGCCAAGGGCAAGAAGCTGGACGACATCTCCGGCGTCCAGACCTTCAACGGCGGTCCGAAGCACGTTCCGATGAAGTCGGTCTTCCTCACCCCGATCCCGGTCACCAAGGACAATCTGAACGTCGTCATCGACGCCGGCTGGATTTCCAAGGCTGAAGCTTGCCAGGGCGTGAAGGCCGGCAGCGTTGCGGCCTGCAAGTAAACACCAGACTTGACGGGCTGACCCGAATATAATGCCGACGCCGCAAGGGGGCTTCCCGTTGCGGCGTCGAATGCGGATAAGAAGCAGACAACTCCACCCAGAATGGAGAGAAGGGTTTCCCGCACGTGTTGCGTCATCGCATATCCGATCGGCTTGCCGGATGGCGGTCGTGGAACCGGAAGAAACCGGATGGGCAAGCGATGACGTCTATTGTGACCAGCGCGGATACTGCCCAGCGATCAACAAAGTGCAATCGCGGGCCTGCGCCCAACAGTGGGAGAACGGCAAAGCGATGGCCGACATGACACATTCCACAACATCGAGCGGTCCGCGCAACGCAGAGGAAGGCGTCATCACGCGCTTCCTGCGCGCCACCGAAATCGATACCCGCCTGCTTGGCATGATAGCGGCGCTGCTGATCATCTGGATCGGCTTCGACCTTTATTTGCGGATATTCGACGGCCGCGAGTTCCTGACAGCCAGAAACCTTTGGAATCTCTCGGTGCAGACCTGCGAGATCGCCGTTCTCGCCACCGGCATGGTGCTGGTCATCGTCACGCGCAACATCGACCTGTCGGTTGGCTCAGTGCTTGGCTTCGTCGCCATGATCATGGGCGTCATGCAGGCCAAATGGCTGCCGCAATATCTCGGCTTCGACAGTTCATGGACCTGGATCATCACGCTCATCTGCGGTCTTGTGATCGGTACGGCCATCGGCGCCTTCCAGGGCGGGATCATCGCCTTCATGAATGTCCCCTCCTTCATCGTCACGCTCGGCGGCCTTCTCGTCTGGCGCGGCCTTGCCTGGTATGTCACCAGCGGCCAGACCGTTGCGCCCATGGACTCCACCTTCATCATCATGGGCGGCAGCGGCGCCACCGGTTCGATCGGGGCGAACTGGAGCTGGGTCGTCGGCGTGCTTGCTTGTCTGATGATCATTACCGGCATCGTCGGCTCGCGCCGCCAGAGAAAGCGCTTCGGCTTTCCGCGCCGTCCGCTCTGGGCAGAATATTTTCTCGGCTGCCTCGGCTCCGTCGTGGTGCTCGGTACCATCTATCTTTTCAACAGCTATAACTGGCCGGTCGGCATCGCGAAGCGCTACGCTACCGAACATAATATTGCCTGGCCGGAAGCAGGGCTGGATATTCCATACGGCATTGCCGTTCCGGTTCTCATTGCCGTCCTCATCGGCATCGTGATGACCTTCATCGCCACGCGTCTGCGTTTCGGCCGCTATGTTTTCGCGATCGGTGGCAATCCCGAAGCCGCCGAGCTCGCAGGCATCAAGACCCGATGGGTCATCGTGAGGATCTTCGCGCTGATGGGCCTTCTAGCTGCGGTCGCCGCGGCAATCTCGACGGCCCGCCTGAATTCGGCAGTCAACTCGCAGGGCACCACCTACGAACTCTTCACCATCGCTGCGGCGGTCATTGGTGGCACGTCGCTTGCCGGCGGCAGCGGCACGGTCGCCGGCGCCATGCTCGGCGCCTTGGTCATGCAATCGCTGCAATCGGGCATGGGCCTCGCCAACGTCGATACACCGATCCAGAACGTCGTCGTCGGCATCGTTCTCGTGGTCGCCGTCTGGCTCGACATCGTCTACCGCTCGCGCGCCAAGTAAAAGGAATTCTGAACCATGACGGATAAAACCACTCCGCTTGTGGAAATGAAGAACATTTCCATCGCCTTCGGCGGCATCCACGCGGTCGACAACGCCTCGGTGGACCTCTACCCCGGCGAAGTCGTCGCCCTTCTCGGTCATAACGGCGCCGGCAAATCGACCCTGATCAAGATCCTCTCCGGCGCCTATAAGCGCGATAGCGGCGATATCCTGATCAACGGCGAAACCGTCGATATACGCAGCCCGCGCGACGCCAAGAAATACGGCATCGAGACGATCTACCAGACGCTCGCCGTCGCCGATAACGTCGACGCCGCCGCCAACCTCTATCTCGGCCGCGAGCTGCAGACCCGCTGGGGCACGCTCGACGATGTCGCCATGGAAGCCAAGGCGCGAGAGGTCATGGGCCGCCTGAACCCCAACTTCAAGCGCTTCAAGGAGCCGGTGAAAGCGCTTTCCGGCGGCCAGCGCCAGTCGGTGGCGATCGCCCGCGCCATCCTCTTCGATGCTCGCATCCTGATCATGGACGAGCCGACGGCTGCCCTCGGTCCGCAGGAAACGGCCCAGGTCGGCGAGCTGATCAAGCAGCTGAAGAAGGAAGGCATCGGCATCTTCCTCATCAGCCATGATATCCATGACGTCTTCGACCTCGCCGACCGCGTGTCCGTCATGAAAAACGGCCAGGTCGTCGGCCACGCCCGCACCGAAGACGTCACCAAGGACGAAGTCCTCGGCATGATCATCCTCGGCAAGGTCCCGCCAAAGGCTATTCCCGGCCCTGGCGCGATGAGGGAATAAGCCGAAACGACCGCACATGAAACAAGGCCGCGGCCCAAAAGCCCGCGGCCTTTTTCATTCATAACCTCCGATATGCGCTTTCCTGAATTTTCCGCATTGATGCCAAGCGCTTCCTAGGCTAAGAACCAGCCATCGGACAGGCGATTCAACCCGCCTAAGGCGTGCACCCGTAGCTCAGCTGGATAGAGTGTTGGATTCCGATTCCAAAGGTCACAGGTTCGAATCCTGTCGGGTGCGCCAATCTTTTTCACCTAACCATTTGTTTTTGCTTCACAAGTGAGATGGTCGTAAAGTCGACATCCCCCTTCTGTTCCCCCAATGCGGGAAGTAATGTACGGGAACTAGCTGGACGTTATCGGCCCATTGTCGACAGGATTGCCCAAGAGTGAGCGAAGGAATTGCACAAGGACCGCCGTTCCATCCGGTAGATAGCAGTTCCGAAGGCTATCGAAAGCGTTGTCGTTCGAGGTAATAAAGCGCGCCTTCTCCCGCACCTCATCAAGATTTCGGCAAGGATGATAAAGGACGTCGTCTGCCGCTGCCTCGTACGCATGCCATTCGCGACTGTCGTCGGTATCATCGCTAACTCTGCACAGTGTCCACCAAGCTCGCTGGGCTTTTTTGTAGCTGGCTATAGCTTCGGTAAGATAGCTTTGTGGTGCGAGGGCGGCGTTTTTGATGAACGTGTGGACACCATGCTCATTGACCGCGATGCGATCGATCTTAAGCTCGGGGTTGTCGCGAACGATTGCTGCTGCCTCGTTGAGGAGGTCGCCGAGACGACCCATTGCTTCTGTGAGGTTGAGGTGCTGGGTGCTCATCAGATTCCGATTCGCAAGTGGGGTCGCAGACTGGCTGATCTGGCGAATACGCTCCAAAAAAATTTTGGAATAACTGCTATCGGCGTCGTCGGTATCGACGAGGAATTGAATGGCGACGTCGCTAGGCGTCTGCGGCTCAGCAGCGATAATCCGCGACTGTAGGTCCGCATATTTCTCATATCCGGCTTCGGCCTCCTCCTCCGTCTGAGGCGCAATGTCTCGGTTCCGAACGGCCAACCATTCATCGTAGAGGATTGGAATATTTCCAGAAGGTGAGACCCTACGTTCAGGGTGTTTGATCTTCGCGGCATCTATCCGTAGTGTGTTGATTAACGCGGCAGAATAATAGACGTCCCAATCTCTCAAATCGCGATCCAGGCTAAAGTATGCGAGTTTAAGCTGAACTTCTTCTGCCGAGTGGCACTGACAGGATAGTAGAGCCGCAAATGCTTCCTCACATGCATCATGGAGAGGGCCTTCGGGCAGATCCTCGTCACGAGAAACGCTGTTTACCCAGTTGTTAAAGGCACTTTGCCAGGCAGCATAGAGTTTAGAAAGAGGGCTTTCGGCTTGATGGGATTCTGGCTCCGTGTCCAAAAGCGATAAGGCACCCCCCACATCCCCTGACTTCAGCATATCCCGCAAACTCGCCAGTATGTTTCCCACAGGCACAGCTCCGCCGGCGGCCGCAACAGCATGGTTCCGCATGATCTTCTCCACAGTTTTAACGGTTTTCGTTTATTTCTGATAGAAAGCGCGAATTTTACCGCATGTCAACGATTTTCGTTTGTGTTAAACGAAAATGGTGAAAGGATGCCTTTTTATGACAATCACATCCGAACAATCTCGCGCAGCACGGGGCCTTCTCAATTGGTCGCAAACCTACCTCGCCAAAGAATCAAACCTCAGTGAGAGCACCGTCCGGGACTTCGAGAAGGGGCGCCGCCTGCCCTCTGTGAACAATCTAGCCGCCATTCGCCGGGCGCTAGAGGGTGCAGGTGTAACTTTTCTCGGCGACGGTGAGACCTTAAATGGCGGCCCAGGCGTGCGGCTTGCGAAATAGCGAATGTGCAAAGGAGGGCAATTCGAAATGTCATTCGAGGATTTGCCGCCGGAGGGAAAAAACGGGAGGTATTCTGAATGTCCGAGGAAATTGGCGATGATGATCCAATTCCACTATCAAAGGCATGCCGAGTTTTTCTTGGTGGCCATTTGACGAAATCGAGTTTGCGGACAGAGCATCGAAAAGGCAATCTTGAGATTATCCGGATTGCGAATAAGGATTTCGTCACGCGCAACGGCATAAAGCGCATGATTGAGAAATGCACCGACAAAGGCCCTGAGCCGCGGGAAATGCGCAAGACTACGCCGCCCGCACCTCAGATGACCGCCCAAGAGGCTGTAAAGCTCAAACTGAGACTGCTGCGTGAAAAATGCGATGCGGAGGCGGCGAGCAAACGCGCCGCGAAGGCTGCACAGCGTGCAAAGTTAAGGCTCAAAGAGAAATGACCAAACGAGCATTCATCAGCCAAGCCGACCTGCAGCGAATGGCCAAAGTCGCGAAACTTGAGGGCGTGACGGTATGGGTGGAGATCGACGGGAAGAAGGTTGGGGTTTCGCCATATGTCCCCGCCGATCATAGGGAGGATATGGAAGAAGACGAGGACATCTGTCTCTAATGGATGTCACTCCGAGACCATGACTAGAGCCGCCTTCCGCCAAGCCGATATCGAGCGCATCATCCGGGCCGCGAAGACTACCAGCGTCCTAGCGCAGATCGACCTGCGGACATTGATAGCAACTCTAATTTGCATAAGCATTATCTTGATTATGTCGCATCGATCTGTTTCTTTTAGCGCATGAAGACAAAACTCGCCGACCTGAAACTCAAGCCCTGGCTTCTCCGGGAGCTGACTGGGCTTGGCTATGAGACAGTTGAAGACCTTGGGCATCTGAGCACCGCCGACGTTTTGCGTATCCCCGGTATGGGCAGCTATGATTGGCGGAAAATCGCAAAGGTCCTCGGACGAGAGCCATTCAAGGCTGAGGATTGAGAAAATCCGTTCGACTGCAGCCATAACGCGAATTACTTCCATCGACATTCGCGCGTGCGCTGCCATGATGATCTCATTCGGAGAACGTCCATGCGCGTGGCGACTTGCATTGCCTTTTCTGTATTGGCTTTCCCGGCTCTCGCCGATGACACGTTCATCGTGGATAAGCAGCCGCAAGGGGGCGATATTCGATTTTGGGATGTACGAATTGTCTCAAAGATCGATAACCTAAGAATCGACCACGTTGATGTAAATCGCGGGTGTCAGCATGGCGGCGGCGTCCCGTTGCCAGTCTCGCTGAAATTCGGTGAGAGCATTTTTGCCGGCACATATTACTGCGATCCTATCGAGGTGGTTCTTGATACCCCGGCAGGAGCGCAAACTGCGGAGTTCGAGCCCTCTGGAAGCAGCGGCCTCATAGCGCAAAAATATAATCTCCCATCTGCGCTGATGCTTGCCAATGGAGTTGCAGACGATAACTGGTCTGTGGTCATAACATCGTTGAACGACAGCGTGACGATCAAATCCGTGACCGTCAATCGCGGCAACTGCAGGTACACCGCAAGGCTTACCATGCCAGAGCTACCCAACAACGAATCAACTTTAACCTATGGAGAAAGGTTCGCTGTCGGCTCTTTCGAATGCAACCCGCTTTCCGTCACTGTCGATACCGATAAAGGTCTATCCGAGTTTAGTTGGGACCATTGAATCCATAGGGGAATGATGTCGCTTGGCTTATGCAAGCACCCCAATGCGGCCGCTGGCTAACTTGTCCTCGACCCAGGCACGCTCACCCTGCCAGTTGTGCCGCCTCCACCCCTTCCAACCGAAGCCGCATAGGCGGATATCCCAGTCGGAGGCGGAGAAATTGGCCAGGGCATAACAAATGCCGAGGAAGCCAGTGCTTGGAAAGACGGTGCGCATCTGGTTCGGCGCAATGCCGAGTTCCGCGCAGCCCTTCGCATAGAATTGCGGCGGCATGATGCGGATCTCCTTGCCGGCATGCCCCATAAGCTCAATTGCCTGCAATGTCCAATCGGCCCTCCGCCCCTGCAGGCGCTGGAAGATGTTGGGCCGAGGGTGATATTTGCGGATGATCTCGGGATGGTAGGCAAGCATCAGTATCTTTGCGGACTTGAGCGCCGCATTTTCCAAAAAGGCCGGCTCGATCATCCGCCGATGCAGAGCTTTGCTCGAGGCGGCCAGCATGAGCACATCCGTGCGCGAGCCGCTCCTGTCGTCCGAGAGGTTCGGCTCGTTAAAGCGCATGACAAATTCGGCGGCGTCAATGATCTTGGAAAGATCACGCTCCAGCCTTCCATTGCCGATGATAATAGCAGTCTTACGCGCCAATTTCGGTCGTCCAGCAAATTCCGACGGTAATTTATCAACGCCTTCTGACAATCCGTTGAATCTGTGATGCAGCGGAATGGATAGCCGGCCTCGACTCGTCCTTTAGAATAAAGATCGGAGTTTCAGCAAGTGCCGGGGCCACTGTGATGCGGTATAGCTCGCCCAAGTAACGATTGGGCGACCTTAAGGTCTGACGAATGGAAAACGTGAAGCTGTAGCTGCTCTGCAACGCCGAACGATATTAGGCGGCAGCTTGACTCTCACTGTCGCCGCAGCAATCTTACTCGCATAGAGCGAAGCGAGCATGTGATCGTCGGCCGCGTCGTAGGCAGGTTTACGAGGATGTGAGGCCTCTGTCATGCGCTGCAAAATACCATTGATCTTTGTCGCCTTCCTCTCATCAAACGCTTTTTGCGCAGAACTGCCGATGATAGACAGCGACAGATACTACCAATCGACTACTGCGATGTTTTCGGACAGCACGAAAAAGACAATTTACGACTCCTGCATGCAAGCCGAAAAATCCTATGGAGAAAAGCTGAAAGCTAAGTGGGCGATTGTCCCGGAAGACGCACAGGCATCTTGTGTAACGCTGATGTCCTCGACGATGATCACGGGCAATCAATCCTATTTTGGATGCGCAGCAATAGCCGTCGGGAATGCCTGCATGGAAGGGAAGATGACCTGCAAATGAGCGACGACCTCGCCATCCTATGCGCTAGCGCCGCGCCTCGGGAGCTGATCGAGGAGCACTTGAGGTAGGGAAGCTACGGACAACGACTAGGTCATGTTGACAAAGTGTCTTCTCAAATCAGTTGAGGTCTGATTCAAGACTGCTTTTTAGGAGGCAGCGATGGCACGTGGAGACCTAACCGACGCGGAATGGCGGATTGTGGAGCCGCTTCTTCCGGCAGAGCGTGGGCGCAAATCCCGTCCCTCGCATGATAACCGCCAGTTCATGAATGGTATGTTGCACGTCCTTCGGGTGGGTTGCCCGTGGCGGGATATGCATGAGCGATACGGAAAGTGGAATTCCGTCTATGTCCGGTTCCGCCGCTGGGCTGAGCAAGGGGTGTGGGATGCGCTCTTGGAAACGCTTGTGGAGCTCGGCCTTACAGATGATTGGCAGTGACCTGCCACTGAACTTTCATCCGGCGGCGATTAGAGCCTCGGTGGTTTTGACATAGCCATTCTGCATCGGCTTTCCTGGCGCGATGTAGTGCCATTCGACCTTGTGATCTTTCGACCAGGCGAGGATGGCATTCGACGTGAGTTCGGTGCCGTTGTCGGAGACAATCATTTTTGGCTTACCGCGTCGTTCAATCAGCGTCGTCAGTTCTCGAGCAACACGTCGACCGGAGATAGATGTGTCCGGGATTGCCGCCGGGCATTCGCGCGTCACATCATCGACAATGTTGAGAACGCGGAAGCGTCTGCCGCAGGCAAACTGATCATGGACGAAATCCAGCGATCCCCTTGCCCGGCAGGCGTTGCTTACAACGCCGAGAGGGAGCGGGCATTGGCCTTCGCTTCAACCAGGATCGGCGCACGCGTGCCGACCGCACG
>NZ_FMAH01000039.1 GCF_900094545.1 Martinezella miluonensis | reverse complement strand
GGGTGGCCGCACCCGTTCCCTTTCCGAACACGGCCGTGAAACGCCCCTGCGCCCATGGTACTTCGTCTTAAGACGCGGGAGAGTAGGTCGCTGCCAGGTCTGCCAATCGCAACTCAGGCTAAATTGCTCAAGCAATTTATGCCTCACGCTAAATCGCTCAAGCAATTTATGCGTCTCATAATCTTCTCATCACAAAGCGGCTCTAGCCGTGTTACAATAGGCCGCTACACAAGCGGCCTTTGTCGCTTCTGGAAAGAAGCAGCAAACGCTTCTGAAATTTGGTGGGTATCCACAATAAGGGTGCCCATACGCGATAAACCGCTCAAGCGGTTTACGCTGATGACGCAAGCCGAAAAGCGGCTTGCTGTGGTGAGACAAACTCTGCGAGTTTGCTCTGGAACGATAAACCGCTCAAGCGGTTTACGTTGGTAACGCGGGGTGGAGCAGCCCGGTAGCTCGTCAGGCTCATAACCTGAAGGCCGCAGGTTCAAATCCTGCCCCCGCAACCAAATCTTACAAGACTTATCAAACGAATAAGCCCTCCCTCAAGGAGGGCTTTCGTGCGTTTTGGACGTGAGCGCAACGAACAGCCCACGTTCCAATGAGGCGAGATTCAGGGCAGAATCAGCCGGTTTTGATCGAGAGCGGCGGATTGGAGGCTTTGGGATGGCGCTACTGTCAGCATCATACAATGCATCATGCCATGCATGATGATAGCGAGTATCGGCGCGTTGAGCTCATCACCGGGCGTCGCAAGCGCCGGAATTGGTCGGACGAAGAGAAGATCGAGATCCTTGCTGCGAGCAATGAGGCCGGTGCCAATATCTCGGAGGTCGCCAGGCGGTTCGGCGTCAGTCGGGGCCTGCTGGGCATCTGGCGTAAGACTGCTGGATTGACCGCAGCCGCATCGCGATCGACAAGGAACAGCTTCGTGCCTGTTGTCGTCGCGCATGCCAGTGCGCCTGCAGGCGAAGAGCGCCCACCCGCCGATGGGCGCATTGAGATCATTCTCGATGATGCGCGTGCCGTTATAGAGGGATCGGTTGCGCCATCGTTGGCAAGTGCGATCATCTGTGCGCTGCGAGGCAGGTCGTGATTGCTTTCTCAGCGGTGCCGCGGATCATGGTCGCGACACAGCCCGTAGATTTCCGCAAGGGTATGAACGGCCTTGTTGCCTTGGTGGCATCCGCTCTCAAGGCCGACCCGTATTGTGGCGATATCTTTGTTTTTCGCGCAAAGCGTGGCGATCGGCTTCGCTGCCTTTATTGGGACGGGTCAGGAATGATCCTGGCGACGAAGTGGCTGGAGAATGGAAGCTTTACCTTTCCTCCAATCAGAGACGGCGCAATGAGCATGCCGGCCGAACAGTTTGGCCTGCTGATTGCTGGCCTCGACTGGACGAGGATCGATCGCAAGCTCGTAAAGCAGCCAACAAAAATAGCGTGATGTAATTGTAATTGCTTGAAGATTCTCTTGCTTGTGGTAGTCTTCAGCATGTCATTGAGCCAAGGTCAACTTCCGCAGGATATCGAGCAGTTGAGCCGAATGGTTCGTGCTCTCGATGCCGAGAACGCTGATCTCAAAGCCGAGGTGGACTATCTCAAGCGCCTGATCCACGGGGCACGTTCAGAGAAACTTGCGACGATCGATCCAGTACAAACCAGTCTGGATCTCGGTGACCTCTCGGATATCCCGGTCGCCGCCAACGATGACCGCCCGCAAAATCATCTTCGTCATATCTCACGGCGATCTTCAGGCCGCAATATTGGCGCTCTTCCCAAGCATCTGCCACGCTATGACGTCGTCATCGAACCGGAATGCCAGACCTGCTCCTGCTGCGCGGGTGAGCTGCACCGCGTCGGAGAAACGACCAGCGAAGCGCTCGATATTGTTCCGGCCATCCTGCGGGTGAAGCGGACTATTCGTCCCCGTTATGCCTGCCGAGCCTGCACGACCGGCGTCACTCAAGCACCCGCGCCGGTACGCTTCATGGATGGCGGGATGGCGACGACTGCGCTTGCAGCCCATATCGTGACCTCCAAGTTCGCATGGCACCTTCCACTCTATCGACAGGCCCAGATCTTTGCAGGACATGGGATTGCGCTGGATCGTGGAACGCTCGGGTCCTGGGTCACGCGCGTGGCATGGTGGCTGGAGCCGCTCTATGACAGGCTCCTTGCCTTTATTCGATCTCAGCCCAGGGTCTTTTCCGACGAGACACGCCTGCCACGGCTCGATCCTGGGCGCAAACGAACAAAGGTCTGTCAGCTATGGGCACAGGCCGTGGATGACCGTCCTTGGAATGGTCCGGCACCGCCTGCCGTCGGCTATATCTTTTCTGAGAGCCGCAGCGCACGCGAGGCCGAGCGCCAGTTGGCATCGTTCAACGGTATCCTCCAGGTCGATGGCTATGCGGCTTACAAAACACTTGCTAAGCGGCGCGGCAAAAGCAATGCGCGTCCATTGCGGTTGGCATTCTGCTTAGCCCATGCCAGACGCAAATTCGTTGAGGTCGTCAAGCTGACCGGCTCGTCGGACGCCTTGGAGATCGTATCGATCCTCGCGGAAGTTTACCTGATCGAGCAGCAGATCCGAGGAGAGAGCGCTGAAGAACGCTACCACGCGCGGCAATCAAGATCCGCCGCCATCATGCGGTCATTGAAGGCTCACCTGCTTGATCTGAAGGCCGATATCTCAACCCAGTCGGCTCTTGCAAAAGCCATCAACTATACGCTCAAGCATTGGACCGGCCTCACGGCCTTCCTCGACGACGGAACGATCGAAGTCGATAGCAACGTCGTTGAGCGTTCGATGAAGTCTGTTGCGCTGACAAGGAAAAACTCAATGTTCGTCGGCAACGCCCGAGGTGGCGAGACCTTTGCCATTCTGGCGTCTCTGGTTAATTCTGCCAAGTTGAACGGGCTTGATCCGCAGACCTGGCTCGCTGATGTCCTCGAGCGCATCGTGTCAGGTCGCACGACAATCAACCAGCTCGACACATTGCTCCCCTGGAACTGGTCGGCCGAGCAGGTCAGGCAGGCGGCATGAACCGACCTGCTGTTTCCTATGATGAGCTCGATGAACGCCTGCGCGGCGACGGACGTAACGACTATGTCGGAATGAGCGCTATCGACGGCCTGGTCACGGCGGTCGTCGCGGGACCCGCAACGGTCGCGCCCGCAGTCTGGCTGCCGAATGTGTTCGGGGGAACCATGCCTCAAACCAAGCCCGGCTCGCTCGAGGAACGCCTCGTCAACACCGTGCTCAATCGCCATGACGAAGTGGACCATCTTCTCGCCAACGCGCCTGGCAACTACTATCCGATCTTCATGCAGGATAAGGGCAAAACCATCGTCGACGCCTGGGCGATCGGGTTTGCCCTGGGGCTGGGGCTGGGTGGCGAGGCATGGGCACCAATTTTATTGGCGACACCGAAGCCCATCATCACCCCGATCATGGCCGTCAATCCGCAGCTCTCAAAAATGCTGTTTCGCCTCTCACCACAAGAGAGGCGAAAAGTCCGAGCAACGGCTCATCTCCATATTCGAGCAGCAGTAAACCAGCTTTACGCTGTTACCCGCGCCGCTCGCCGATAGCAATCGACACAAACTTGTGCCGTCCACAAGGTGGCGCGTTCGGCGCGCTCACTTTTGGACCTAGCACAACGCTAGCACAAACGAGGCGCCCCGATTTGGCGTGTCCTTTGCTGGTGTGATTCGCTGTCCCCATATCGAAGTAACGAAATCGACAGGGGGCCCTTATGGCGAGCCACGAAATCCTCGGAGGAAAGGTCAACGTCTACCGGCGGGGGGGGGCTGACGTGGCATTGCTCGGCCTCCGTAAAAGGCCGCCAGTATCGCACCAGCACCAAGGAAACGAGCCTCGAACAAGCCAAGGCATTTGCCGAAGACTGGTATCTCGGTCTACGCGGCATGCTGGCGGTAGGTATCATGAAAACGGAGACCACCTTCGCTCTCCTCGCAAAGGCAAAAAGTGTAACCCATGTCTCCGGTATGAGCTGTCACCCCTCTCTCGGGAAGGACAAACAACTCACGACAACGATGTTTTGCCATGCTTGAGCAGGGCATTTGTCGTCCATATTTCTACGATTGCCCGAAAGTATATGCGACGTGAACCTTGACGAACCGAGGTGGTTCACCAATAATCATAGTGAACCAAGGAAAGTTGGGTGCCATGACTGCATTCACCGTGCGCGTCTCGGATGAGACGGCCAGCAAGCTCGACCAGATCGCAGAGAAGCTTGATCGCTCCCGTGCGTATACGGCTGCACAAGCCATCGAGGACTATGTTGCACGCGAAGAGTGGCAGCTTGCCGAAATTGAAGCCGGTTTGGCTGAGGCCAATCGGGGTGAGTTTGCCAGCGATGATAATGTGGCGAAGGTTGTTGGCAAGTACGTCAAGTCTGCCCGTCAATCATGAGTCGGAAACGCATCCGCTGGACGCTACGAGCGTTGCGGCGGCTTGATGAGATCGGTGAGTATATCCAGAAGGACAATCCCGACGCCGCTGCGCGCGTTGTTGCGCGAATTGTGTCGGCTGTAGATATGCTGGCGGATTTTCCGGCGACAGGGCGTGCCGGTCGCATCAGGGGCACACGTGAGGTAGTGCTGGGGGACATTCCCTATATCATTCCCTATCGCGTCGGGCAGGATGTCGAAATCCTGACGGTGATGCATGCTCATCAGCGGTGGCCCTTGGAGCTGTAGTCTCATTATGGATGCAGCGATCACCTGGACAAAAGACTGGCTGGCCGCCCATGACTATTGTCTGCTTGGTGAGCCGGACCTTGTACGTGCCGTACCATGGTCAAAGATCTATTGTTTCGCCACTGATCGCGGGCATGTTTACCTGAAATGGAGTGCGCCCGCTTACGCGAGCGAGGCGGCGTTAATGACTAGTTTAGCCTCGCAGTTTCCCACCGTTATCCTCCCGGTTCTTGCCCGCAATCCGGCCCTAGGCGCGTTCCTCATGCCTGATGGTGGTGAACCTCTTCGTGGCAAGCTGAAGCAATCCTATGATCGGCAAACCGTTGGGACGCTTCTCGGCGAATACGCCCATATCCAACTCAGCGTAGTTTCTGACGTAGATTCGCTTCTCGCCTTGGGCATTGACGACTGGCGCATGGCTGTCTTCGCCGATCTTTATGATAAGCTGGTCCACGACCAGGGTTTGTTGGCGCGCGAAGGCCTGACGATGGCTGAGATTGAAGTGTTGCAGCGGACTGGAGACGAGGTTCGCCGCCTATGCCGCGAGTTCGCCGAGTTCAACATACCGGACACGCTTGAGCATTGCGACTTTCACGACAACAATGTCTTGGTGAATCCGGGCGGCGTCCTGATCAACGATTGGGGGGATGCGGTCATTACCCATCCATTCTTCTCGTTGGCTGGCTTTCTGGACAGTGCCGCGCGTAATCACGGGCTGGATGTCGGCTCACCGGCTTATGACGATATCAAGGACGCCTATTTCGGGATTTGGCTTGGCCTCGAAAACCCGCCGCAGCTGGAGCGTATTTTTGAAATCGCGCAGGTTCTCCGTCCTATCGAGTTTGCCTTCAATTTCCGGCGCGTCGTTAACATGACGACGGTCGAGGAATTCCAGCCATACCGTGGTTACATCGGCGAAGCTTTGCGACGGTTCCTCTCCAGCGTCCGAGAGATATTGTAAGATAAGCCTGCTTCCGAAACTGACGGCATTCCGACAAATGGGGGCGTCTCCGCCGCCTGATCGGCATCAACGCAGCTATTATCGTGCTCTGTAGCTTCAATGATGGCGTTCACTCGCTTCCATCGGTAGGGTCGCCTGCGGTGATCAATAACATTCCAGATCATAAAATCTGCGCTTTGTGTCGCGCCAGTTAGCTGATTCAAGGTGGCATGAGCCGATATGACCTTACCGACTTCGAATGGCGAACGATAGAGCCGATCCTGCCAAATAAACCAAGAGGTGTGCCCCGCGTTGATGACCGCAGGGTCTTAAATGGCATCTTCTGGGTTCTGCGATCCGGAGCACCTTGGCGAGATGTCCCTGAACGATATGGACCATATACGACTTGCTATAATCGGTTCAGGCGCTGGACGATAGCTGGCGCATCATCTGACCGCCAGCCTGCGGGTACACAGCACATCTCCTCAGGAGGCGCGCTGTGATGAATATTGACAATATATGCTACGCGCCCCACAATTCGGGAGTAGCGAAAGGATATCGCCGATGGCGTCGGGTAGCATTCATGTGAAGGTCAGCGGTGCGCTGCAAGCCCACATCCAGCAGCAGATTGGCGACGATGGTCTCTATGAGAACGCCAGCGAATACATTCGCGCGTTGATCCGTCGCGATCTGCAAACCCGTGATGAGGCGTGGGAAGCGCTCCAAAAGGAGCTTGCCCCCGCCATGCGGGCGGATGACAGCGAGTTTGTCGCGGTTTCCGCCGAGGACGTTATCCGCCGCAATAAGCGCCGCTGATCATGGTGGCGTATCGCTTTTATCCGCGCGCAGATGCGGCGCAGGACAGGATTTGGCGCGACACGTCCGACACCTGGGGCGAAGCCCAGGCGGATACCTATATTCGTGGGCTTCATACGCATCTACAACGGCTTTGCGAAAATCGTCTCGTGTGGCGGCGCCTTCCACAAAAGTTAGCCGTGCCATCCGATATCAAGCAGAAAGCTTTTTTCAGCCGATATGAACACCACTACGTGTTCTTTCGCGAATTGGAAAACGGTGATCTCGGTATCATGAGTATCCTTCATGGGAAAATGGATTTGCCCGTTCGACTGACGGAAGACCTGCACGCTCTGCTTTCAAAGGATGAGAGCGGCGATCAAAGTTAAGACCGCCGGGGATGGAAATGGGGCTTGTGTTTGATATCCGCGCGCTCGATCGGGGATGGTATGGATTGCCTGTATTTCGACGGCTTATCCCGCTCTTCAGCAAGGACAGCAATCATTCCGTTCTGGCTGGCGACTACATAGGCGGGTACACAGTAGCCTCCGGTGCCGGCGTGCAACGGAGGACTTTGCCGTCTTGCTCTTTTGTGGAGGCTTTCCGATTGAGGCCCATGGATGCCGAACGGGCTTTTCATGGTGCATCCCCATTGGCACCATGCCGCCCTATACGTGCAAGGTCGTCAAGCGCCGAGCGTATCTGGGGCCAGGGAAACTCGGAGCTGTCTTCCCAGATATTGCCTTAGCGCAACACGGCGTCCAGCTTGGCCGCTACGCCGGCCAATGACGTCGCAGAGGTGGCGGCCATGGCCTCAAGCAGCTCTTCAGCTCGATCACCAGCGTCTCGCTCGGCCTGCGCCGTGGCCGAATAGCCAATTTCTTGGTCGGCCCTATCCCACTGCAACTTATGAGCCGCGAACTCTGCTTTAGCCTTCGCGTAAGCTTCTATCCCCTCTTGGGCTAGATGGAGCACATCGTGGATAGCCCCGAGGGAATATGCAGCGACGCGTTCGCCATCGGATAACTGGACTATTGCACAAGGAACGCCGATGGTTTCTGCGAGTTGCTGTTCGAGGCCTTGCTTTTGACAGCAAAGGCTTTCCCTCAGACGGTGGGTATCCTGCCATCGATGCCAGAGCGTCATGACCGGGTCGGAGGATGCTTCTCCCACAGTTCTTTTGCCGGCGAAGGCATTGGAACCCCATGCTCCCATTGCGATAGTGGCACTCGCTAACAAGGCTCCAGATTTCCTGCGCGATATCGCCGGGATCAAGCGTGGGGAAGGCAACTTTTCCTGAATATCGCAATGCTCACGCAATTCAGTCTACAGAGATTGCCGCCTTCTGATTGAGCAGGGGCAGATTTTATGCGATTACCGTTTCTATTGGCATGTATCGTGCTGACCAGCGGACAATGTTTTTCAGGGGCGCAGTCAAGTCCCTTGCGGCAGGAACCACCTGCTCTTCCTATTCAATACCGATACGATCCCTGCACGGACGGTCGCGTGAGCGATGGCCACCCGCGAAGCTGCGCAGAGATTAGGCGCGCGCTGCGGCACGATCGATGGGCTTCCTCGGCGGGCCATGAATATGATGGGCGAAGGAACCCTTCCGTAAGCCCGTGCACCGATGGGCGCTTCAGCGATGGAAAGGCCCGAACCTGCCGCGAGTTGCTGCAATGGCTGGACGAGCAATGAGGCCGATTCTGTCTCTCTCGTCCTGGCCCTTGGTGTTCTTCTCTGGCCTGCTATCCACCTATTTCGCCTTCGCAAGCGAGCGGCCGATGTTTGCCTTCGCGCTTGTCTATGCCGGCGAGGTCCTGCTGCTTTTCCTGCTGGAGCGATATATTCCCTATGAGCGGCGCTGGCTGCTGTCCGACGGCGAAATGGCAAATGATATCGCCCATACGCTTCTGACCAAGGGGCTGGTGCAGCTCATGGCGCTATTGGGTGCCGTCTTTCCGATGTTTACGGCCATCGTCCTGTTACCGCTCACCGGCGCTCAGCTGGACATCTGGCCGATGACCCTGCCCATGCTGCTGCAGGTGGCGATGGGCGTTCTCATCGCGGAATTCGGTCTGTACTGTTCGCATAGGATTGCCCATGAGAGACTTTTCTTCTGGCGATTTCACGCCCTGCATCATAGCGTGACCCGCCTTTGGGTCATCAATACCGGCCGCTTTCATATCGCAGATTCGCTGTTCAAGGTCGCGCTCAGCCAGCTCCCGCTCTTTCTTCTCGGCGCTCCGCTGCCTGTATTCCTGTGGCTTGGCGCCGTCACGGCGTTCATGGGCATCCTCACCCATTGCAACGTCGATATGAGGACCGGCTTTTTCGACTACATCTTCAGTACCCCGCGCTTGCATCGGTGGCATCACTCCAAGGATATTCGCGAGGGTAATACGAACTACGGCGAGAATGTCGTGTTCCTCGATCTGCTGTTTGGCACCTATTTCAATCCTAACCGCCCATCTTCGACCGACATCGGCATTCGCGGCCAGATCGCGAAGAGCTTCCTGGGCCAGCTTGCGCAACCCTTCAGAAAGGACGGCATCCGCCAGATTCTCGGCCGCTCGACAAAAAGCGGCTGATGCCGCAATGCGCAATGCTGCCGTAATCCTGGCAACGTACCCCCTGCCTGTGATCTTCCTCCAGTTGCAAAAGGACGTTCTTGATGTCTGCCACTAGCATGAATCGGCTCCCTGTCGGTGTTGCCGCTCTGACGATACTGCTGATTCTCTCGGCCTGTGCCTCGCAAGTTATGAAAAGCTATATTGGTGCGCCGATCAGCAGTGTCATGGTCGACTACGGCCCGCCTGACAACGTCTATGATCTGCGTCCGGGCGAGCGCGCCTACCAGTGGCGCAAGCAGAAAACGCAGGTGGTGCCCGGCCAATCCAGCGGCGAAATCAAGGAGACGCGCCGCGGCAGCCGTTACCAGGTGACGGAGACGCCGGGCTACGTCGAGCGCACGGAATGCTTCTACACCTTCTATACCCGAGGCTCCGGGTCGGATTGGTACGTGACCAGCTTCCGGCAGCCTTCGCTCGAATGCGAATAGGCTGAACCTTCAATCCCTCCAGCGACAGGATTCTCGGACATGAAGCGAATTTCCATGATCACGGCTGCTATCGCGACCCTTTCCGTCGCGCTGGCCGCTCCGGCGCGAGCCGAGCAGAAAGTAGCAGAGGGTGCCGGCCTCATCCGGGTCGTCGGCGAAGGACAGGTGCTTCGCAGCCCTGACCTAGCTGTCGTGCGCTTGACGGTATTGCGCCAGGCGGCAGAGGCGAGCGAGGCGGTTGCGACGTCTACGGAGGCGACCCGCAACCTCATCGCCTCGCTCGTGTCCTCGGGTATCGCTAGGGACGACATGCAAAGCGCGGATTTTCAGATCTCGCCGCGCTTCGACTTCACGGCGAAGCCTGACGGGACTCCCCCATCCTCGGCCATTACCGGCTATGATGCCCGGAACACGCTGATGGTGCGCGTCCGCAAGGTGTCGGAGGTCGGCAATGTCCTCGATGTCGCCTTGAAAAGCGGCGTCAACGAGGGCGGCTCAGTGGAATTCATGGTCGATGACGTGGCTGGCGCGGTCGACGAGGCGCGCAAGATAGCCGTCACCGCGGCGGGGAAAAGCGCGCGCTCCGTCGCGCAGGCTTCGGGCTTGAGGCTCGGGCCGATCATAGCGATCGAAGACCAGCCCGCGGCGACCGTCTTTCCCTATGCTTCCACCGAAGCCAGGTTGCGTTCCGCGACTACAAGTGGCGGCGTGCCGATCGAGACCGGCAAGAATGTCATCACCGCGCGTGTCGCGGTGTCCTATCTGGTCGCAAGATGAGCGGATCGGTCGTGAGAAAAATAGGCTTGCTTGCAGCCGCAGTCTTCGTTGCGGTTCCGGCCGTTTCGAGTGCCGAAACGATCTGCACGATCGCGGAGGATGTCGAAAGCGGCAAGACGCTTGTAACGCAGGGCGATTGCGACCGCACTCTTTCTCCCGCCTCGACATTCAAGCTCGCGCTCAGCCTCATGGGCTACGACGCCCATATTCTCACGGATGAATCGACGCCCGTCTGGCCCTATGTCAAAGGCTATTCCGATTGGTCGGCGACATGGGAGGACAAGGCGACGCCGCGCCTCTGGATGGAGAAGTCCATCGTCTGGTATTCCCAGCGTCTCACGGAGGCACTGGGCGCCGCGAAATTCCAAGCCTATGTCCGGCAATTCAATTACGGCAATCGCGACGTCTCGGGCAATCCCGGCAAGCATGATGGCCTGACGCATGCCTGGCTCGGCTCGTCGCTGAAGATCTCGCCCGTCGAGCAGCTTGTCTTCCTGCGAAAGCTGGTCCGCCAGGAGCTTGATGTCAGCGAGCAAGCCTATGACATGACGGCGAAGATAGCCGACTATGGAGTGCAGCAGTCAGGCTGGCATATCTTCGGCAAGACCAGCGCGATGCCGGCATCGAAAGCCGGGGCACGCCGGGATCGCAACAAGATGTATGGCTGGTTCGTCGGCTGGGCAGTCAAGGGAGATCGCAGGATCGTTTTTGCGCGCCTCACCGGCGAAGAACAGAATATACCGGGCTCGGCCGGTCGAAGGACACGCGATGCCCTCTTCAAGGACTTGCTTTCCAAGCTCGATACGCTCTGATCCGTAAGAATGTCCCCGCCCATGCCGGAGCTTCAATCCTGCTCGTCGTCATCGATTTCGCCCCATCGCCACCGCCATGGGGCATCGCTTTTCCACCAGACTACGAAAATCAAAAGCGCTGTCGGGACAGCGATCGCCGTTGCATAGGCGAAGGGGTGACTGTCCGCATAGGGTGCGACGACGCTGACGGCCGCCGCCAGCGCGTGTGCGTAGATCGCAACGGCGACCCAGCCCTGCCAGTGGCAAGGCAGACCGGCTCCGTAGCCATTGGCTTTGACGCGGAACCAGGGTAGTTGTTTCCTCATTCGGCTGCGTCCTTTATCTGGTCAGGCGTCGGTCGGTCCTGTTGCTTTCTCAGCATTGTCCGGCAGCTTTCGATCAATGACAAGGCGACCGGCACGACGACGAGCGTCAGCGCCGTTGAGGAGAGCAGGCCGCCGATCACGGCGTGGGCCATCGATGCGCGTTCCTCACCGCCTTCGCCAAGCCCGAGCGCCAGCGGTATCATGCCGATAATCATGGCCGAGGTGGTCATGACGATCGGGCGGAACCGGACTGTGCCGGCATCGATCAGGCTCTGCCGCATGCTGGCGCCTTCCCGGCGGCGCTTGTTGGCGTGATCCACGAGCAGGATGGCGTTCTTCGTCACCAGGCCCATCAGCATGATGAAGCCGATCACCGAGAAGATGTTGATTGTCGAGCCGGTCAAAAGAAGACCGGCCAGTACGCCGCTGATCGACAGGGGCAGGCTGGTCATGATGGCGACCGGCTGAACGAAGGAGCCGAATTGCGAGGCAAGGATGAGGTAGATGAAGACGACAGCCAGCACCAGAGCCTGCACCGCATAGCCGAAGCTCTCCATCATGTCGTCTGCCTCGCCGCCAATGGCGATACGATAGCCTGCCGGCAAATTCATGGAGCCGATCACCGTCTGGACATCGCGGACGACGACGCCAAGGGGCTGGCCGTTCAGATTGGCGGAAAGGCGAACCTCGCGGTCGCCGTCGCGGCGGATGATCGTCTGTGGCGCCATGGTCTCGGTGACGTCCGCCACCTGCGCCAGCGGCACCGTCGCTGCGGGGCCGGTTCCGCCGGCTCGCTCTACAGGAATGGGGATTTGCTTGAGATCGTCGATCGTCTGACGGCCCGCTTCCGGCAACCGGATGGCGACGTAGCGGGATTCGGCGCCGCCATAAGCCCAGCTCGTCAGCTTTTCCCCTGCGATCAGCGGGCGGAGATTGTTCTCGATCGTCGTGGTTGAAATTCCAAGATCGGCCGCCTCTACGGCGCGAAGCCGGATCATCAGCATGGGACGCTTCTTGTCCGCGGAGGATTCGAGGTCTATGAGCCCGCCGATCGTGCCGAGCCTGGCCTTCATGTCTTGCGACAGGCGCTCAAGGACGTTCAGATCGCCGCCCTGGATCGATATCTGGATCGTTTTCGATCCTGAGCCTGCGCCGTCCCCAGGCTGTCCAACCTCCACCTTGACCCCCGCGACAGGGCTCAACGCTTCGCGCAGCTTCGGCGCGATCGTGACCGAGCTCATCGTTCTCTTGTCCGACGGCACCATGGAGGCGGTAATTCTTGCCTCGTTGGTATTGGCGACGTCGCCGCCGTTGATGGTCGAGTACAGGTCCTGGATATCCGGAAACAGCCGCAGGATAGCTTCGGCCTGCCTGATCTTGGTGGCGGTATATTCGACCGCCGCCCCCTCCGGCAGAGTGAGACCGACGGAGACCATGCCCTGATCCGATTTCGGCACGAATTCCGTGCCGATCCGTGGGATGAGGCAGAGGCTTCCGGCAAACAGTGCCAGAACGCAGAACGAAGTGGCGGCACGATGGGCAAGGCACCAGCCGATCAGGCGGCCATAGCGCCGTGCGATCTTTTCGAAGCCATGGTCGAACCGGTCGAGCATTGCCTGAAGGCGCCCTCTTTTTCCCGATGCCGGTCGATCCGCCCAGACGCTTGAAAGCATCGGGTCGAGCGTGAAGGAAACGAAAAGCGAAATCAGCACGGCGACGGAAACGGTGAGGCCGAACTGAAGGAAGAACCGGCCGATAATACCGCCCATGAACGCAACGGGAAGGAAGACGGCAACGATGGAAAGCGTCGTGGCCAGCACGGCGAGACCGATCTCCGATGTGCCATCCAAGGCTGCAAGCCTGCGATCCTTGCCCATGGCCGCATGACGGCTGATGTTTTCGCGCACGACGATCGCGTCATCGATCAGGATGCCGATGCAGATCGATAGCGCCAGCATGGTCATGAGATTGAGGCTGAAGCCCATGACGGCCATGGCGGCAAAGGTGCCGATGACCGCGACCGGCAATGTGAGGGCGGTGATGACGGTCGAGCGCCACGAATTCAGAAACAACAGGACGATGACAATCGTCAGAGCGCCGCCCTCGATGATCGTTCTTTGCACGTCGCCGATCTGCCCGACGATTGTTCGCGAACTATCCTGCGATACGACGATGCCGATGTTCTTTAGAGCATCGTCTTTTCTGAGGCGTGCCAGTTCCCGCTCGATGCCCTTTGCGACCTCGACGGTGTTTGCACCTTCCAGCTTGTTGATGTCGAGGCCGAGCGCAGGCTTGCCGTTGAACCAGGCGCGGCTTTTCGGATCGGCGCCCGCCTCCGTCACGTCGGCGACTTCCGAGAGCCGGATGGTGCGGCCGGCACTATCGCGGGCGACGACGATGTCGGCAAAGTCCCTGACCTTGCCCGGCTGTACGCTGACGGTGACGCTGCGCTCGCGCGTCGACGAAATGATGGAGCCGATGGCGCTGTCGCGTGTCGCCCGCTGTATGGCTTCGATCACGGTCGGGATCGAGATGCCGAAGGATTGGAGTTTGGCAGGATCGGGCTGAATTCGCACCTGATCCTCACTGGCGCCGACTAGCGTCACCTGGCCCACGCCCTGCACACGGCGCAGCCGCGGCACGATGGTCGTGTCGGCGATCTTCGTCATCCGGCTGAGCGATGTATCAGCGGAGAAGGCGGCGAGCGACATGATTGGTGCGTCCTGCGGATTGAAGCGCGTGACGATCGGCCGATCCGCGCCGTCTGGAAGCGCGTCCTGCAATCGCGATATGCGGTCGCGCACCTCGTCAGCCGCTGCTCTCGATGGCGTCTCAAGTGTGAATTCCGCGATGACAAGCGAATTGCCCGTCGACGATCGCGACGTGACTTTCTTGACGCCGGCGATCGCGCCGATGCTTTCCTCAATGGGGCGGCTCACCTGTTGCTCGACGGCAAGCGCCGACGCGCCGTCGAAGTTGGTGGAAACGACCACGGTCGGCAAATCCATCGAGGGAAGCAGGTCCACGGGCAGTCGCGACCAGGCGGTAATGCCCAGCACGACAACGGCGACCATGACCATCGTGGCGAAGACGGGCTGCTGAATGGAAATACGAGCTAGAAGCATGTGTGACCCCCTCAGCGCTCCGCGATTTTCACCGAGGTGCCGTTGGAAACGTTCCTCAGCGGCACGGTTATGACGACATCGCCTTCGCTTAGCCCGTCGCGGATCTCGACGAGATCCTCTCCGACCTTGGAGGTGCCGAGAACGACCGGCTGCCACCGCACGGCGCCATTGACGATCGTTCGGACGAAGCTTTCTCCCGCATCCTTGGCGATCGCGCCGGCGGGAATGGCGAGAATATTCTCGCGCTTCTCGATCTGTAGGGAGCCGTGGCCGAACATGCCGCCGCGAAGATCGGGCACAGGGTGATCGAGCCTGAGATAGACCTGCAGCGAACGCGAATTGTCGAGCGTTGCCGGGCTGATTCTATCGAGCCGGGCCGATAGAGGCTTGTTCGACAATCCCTCGATCTCGACGGAGGCCGTCTGTCCGATGGAGAGCCCGGCGCTCTCCTGCGGCGGAATGAGGGCGACCAGATCCAGCTGCGCGATATCGACGATCTCGAATAGCTCGGTATTGATCGATACGGCTTGGCCCGGATTGACCTTTCGGGAATTGACGACGCCGTCGAAGGGTGCTGTCACGACCGCATCGTCCAGCGCGCGCCGCGCCTCTGCCTCCTCGGCCTGCAGCGCGCGCAATTCGGCTTTCTGCACGGCTACATCGGTTTCGGCCTCGGTCAGCTTCGCCTGCGCAACTCCGCCGGTGGCGGCGAGACTGCGCGTGCGCTCCAGATCCTTCTGCGCCCGCAAAAGCGTTGCCGCCTTGGCTTCGGTGGTTGCCACCAGCTTGTTCAGTGAAAGCGTCAGGGTTTCCGTGTTGAAGCGCGCGATGACATCGCCGGCGCGAACGCTTGTTCCCACATCGGCCTCGACGGCGGCCAGCGTACCGGACAATCTCGCCGTCAGCGTCACGCGTCGGGCAGGCTGAATGAAACCGTTGATGCGAATATCCTGCCTGTAGGTTTGCCGGCGAACTTTCGTCACCTCCATGGCGGCGACCTCAATCGTCTTGGCTGTGGGCGCCTGCTCTGTCTGAACGGTGTCACGGCCGGCGGACGTGATCAAAACGCCCGCAACTCCCAGCGCAATCAGCGCCGGGACGATCGTTATTTTCGTGACACGGCTCGTCATGGCATCCATCACTATGCTGTTGTCTTGAGAGTGAGAGCGGCGAGAGGGCTGACTCGGGGTTTGATCAGCCATCTGTCGCCGCTCCCCGCCAGGCGCGCTCTTGCTTGAAAGGTGCGCCGACGTTTGCGAAATTCGTCCGGTCAGAAGCGATAGTTCAGGCCGGCCTTGATCACATGGTCATGAACATCGGTCTTTGACTTGCCGCCTGCGGAATACGTCGTCACGTCGTTGGTCGTGACGTAGTTGTATTCGATCTTGGCAGACAGCCCGCCGCCGAAGCCCTGTTCGACACCGGCGCCGAGCAGATAGCCCTGCTTCCAGCCGCTCGGGCCGGAGACGCCCTTTCCGCCTTCGAATTTGGTCATCGTCAGACCCGCCGTGCCGTAAACGAAAGTGCGGTCAAAGGTCAGGCCGGCCTTGGCCTTGGCCGCACCGCGGAAGCGTTCTTCCAGACGGCCGTTCGGCACGCGTACCTCGTTGTTGCCGAGGTAGGAACCTTCGAGCTCCGCACCGACGATGCCCGGGCCGACCTGAAAATTGTAACCGGCCTGGACACCCGCGGCGAAGCCCCTGCCGCTGGCAAACGGGTTCAGCTTCGGCGAGGCGATGCCCCCATGCGCGCCGAAATATGCGCCGCTCCATTGAAAGGCCGCCGGCCGTTCGTAGCTGTTGTCCGGAGCCTGATAGTTCGTGTAGTCGGCGGCGGATGCGGTGGTCGCGGCCGCAAAGGTCAGGGCCGCGAAGAGGATCGATTTTGCGCTGAGCGACATTGGTAAACTCCATACGAAACCCATGCACCATCCCTCGGCGCCCATAAGGTCTCTGTTTGCGTTGGAGAACCGGAAACCGGTTCCTGCTGCTCTCCGGTGCCGTCCGTCTTGGGAGCGGATCGGTCTCAGGAGATGGAGATCATTTTGCCTGCGAGAATTGCGGGTACATTGCAGAATTTGAAAACATTGAAAAATTATCGAGTATTTTTATACAGTTGGTCGTAATTTTTTAACTATTTTTTAAGGATGGGCATCGTTGCGCGACCGAGAGGGGTTCAGTTCGGGAAGCATAGCCGGAAACGGGCACCGCCCTGCGGATTGTCCGAGACAACCACATGGCCGCCATGCCGCTGCATGATCTCCTTTACCAGATTGAGCCCGAGGCCAGCCCCGTGCTCGTGCGGATGAAGGCGGTGGAAGGGCTCGAAAATCCGGTCCCGCTCCGTCGCGGGTATGCCTGGCCCTTCGTCCGTGATCTCGACGATGGCCCGTCGGTCGATCCTGATCGTGATATTTCCCTTGCCGCCGGCATGCTCGATCGCGTTCTGCACGATGTTGAAGATGACACGCTGCAGTGCACCGGCGTCTCCCTGTATGATCACGCGATCGAGGCTGGTCTCCAACGACAGGTCGTAGCCTTGAGCGATCGCCAGGGGAGCCATGTCGGCCGCAACATTGCGGCAAATGTCCACCATATCGACCGAGGAGAAGTTCGCGCCGCTGACATCCAGGCGCTGAAGGTCGAGCAGCTGTTCGGCGAGTGCTGCGATGCGACCGGCGTCGGCCAGGAGCCGGTTGCGGATCGGCCCATCTGCGATCCCCTCGACGCGTGTTTGCAGGATGGCTACTGGCGTGCGCAGCTCGTGCGCCGCATCGAGGATGAACCGCTGGTGGCGCTCATGTCCTTCATCAAGGCGCTGAAGGGCGCCGTTGATCGCATTGACGAGCGGCACGACTTCGTTGGGAATTCCCATCTGCGGCAGCCTGTATCCCCGGCGGTCGATATCGATGGCTTCCGCCTCTTTCGCGATCGTGGAAAGGCCGGCAAAGGCCCTGCTTACGATCCAGGGGATGGCAATGATGGTGATGAGAACCAGCAGGACAAGGATTGGCACCATCAGCAGGTTCGAGAGAAGCAGGATGGCGTAGGTCATGCTGAATACGTCGCCCTTGCCGAGCACGATGAAATCGCCGGCGGGACCGGAAACGCGACGGATGACGGCAAGGTAGGAGAAGGGCGCCTGGGTGTCCCTGATATCGGCAAAGGTCAATCGATCCAGATGCTGCGCCATAACCGCATAGACGACTGGGACATTGCCGGTCTGAACGATTTCGCCCCTTTCGCTGCGAGCGACGAACCAGAAGTCCGTGGAACGTTGCCTGAGCTTAGCAAGCTCTTCCGTCTCGTTGAGGACGAGATCGCCATCGGCTTTGCGCTCGATCGCGTGTGCTGCGACATTCGCGAATTCGGGATCGGAGAGAACGATACCCTCACCGGCCTGCAGCAGGTAGGCGACGAAGGCAACGCCGAACAGCAGAAGGATGCCGACCTGGAAGAGCAGAAGCTGTGCGATCAATCGGCGCTTCAGCGATTTCGATGTGGGATGCTTCATGCAACGGGCCTCAATAGATAGCCGACCCCGCGAATACCATGGATCTCGACACCGGCCTGTGCGTCGGCCAGCTTCTTGCGAAGTCTCGATACATGCGAATCGAGCGCATTCGACTGGATCTCGTCGTCGAAGGCATAGACGGCCTCTTCCAGTGCCGCCCTCAGAACGGTTCTGCCCTGACGACGGATCAGCGTTTCGAGAACGAGAAGCTCGCGCCTCGGCAGGTCGAGTATCTTGCCGGCGACCCGGGCCTCCCTGTTGTCGAGGCTGAATTCCAGCCGGCCGAGCTTGGCGACGATCGGTGCGACGGCTGCAGGCCGGCGCATCAGGGCACGGATACGTGCGAGAAGCTCCTCGAGTGCGAAGGGTTTTGAAAGATAGTCGTCAGCGCCGAGATCCAGTCCGCTGACGCGGTCGGCAAGGGAGCCGCGCGCGGTGAGCACGATGACCGGCACCGTCGCCCCGATCGACCGCAAATGCCGGATGAGCGCCAGCCCGTCGCCGTCGGGCAGCTGCCTATCGAGCACGATCATGTCATGGACATGTTCCGCGACGGCGCTTCTGGCAAAATCCAGGGTTGGCGCATGATCGGCGATGATGTCGTATTGATGCAAGGCGGTTGCAAGCGCATCGGCCATTTGCGGCTCATCTTCCACAAGCAAGAGGCGCATTCTTTCCCTCCTTGAAACGAAATGGTGTTGTTCAAGACATAGCGATCAACATTACGGCATCATTGCGCGCAATGGGTGTCTCTCGCATTGTCGGCTGTATGCGGGTCTGTCCCGGCTAATCGTTCTCGATGGCTTCCAGCCATGCCGAGCTGACCGCGGCCGCTAGCGATAGCAGGAACACCAGAAGGGTACAGGTCGTGCGAAATGAGGTGAGGCCGATCGAGGCGCCGGTCAGCATGTATTCGAGCGGCAGAAACAACAGAATGACGGAATAGGAAAGTCCCATGACATAGGGCCGGCTGCCGCGAGACGTTTTGACTTGAAGGACCGCGACGAAGGCGGGCGAAAGCCAGCCATTCGCCAATCCTGCAACAAGACCGGCGAGCATCATGGTCAATGGCGAGACCTCGACCCACATCAGCCCCGTTGCGAGCGCCAGTCCGAGAAAAGCTCTGGCAACAATGGAAGATGGCAGGAGCGCGCTCGGACGGGAGGCCAGATACAGGTTCATCATGATCGTGCCCGTCGCCGATGCTGCGAGAAAAATGCCGAGCCAGGCCACGGATACGCCCTGCAGCCGCAAGGCGGCCGGTACGAGGAAAATCTGCAGCGTCATGAAAAAGCCGAGCGCTGCGCTGGCGCAGAGGGCAAGCGGCAACGAGACGGCCGAACCGCGAAACTGCCTGACCGCAACGATGATATCCTGGAATCGCGGTGCCGGCCGCAGCCGGAATTTCGGCAGGCTGAGGGACAGCAGCGTCATGGCGGCAAAGTTGCAGATCGCGATCCACCAGGCAGCGTCCTTCGAGCCTATGGTGGCAACGATGAAGGCGCTGGCGGCCGAAGCCGTAAGAAGGACAAAACCGTCGATCGTATCGTCGATGGAATTGGCATCCGTGAGCGACAGCCCCGAAAGCCGGGCGATTTCCGGAACTTTCGCCTCGGTGGCAACCGTCGCCGGGCCATCGAGCATTGTGCTCAGAAGGCCAAAAAGGATGAGTATACCCGGGCTGAGGGAATCGGCGGTATAGAGTGCGGCAATGAGCAATGACGTCAGCGCTCCAACTTTGGCGGAGATGAGCGCCGTATAGCGGACACCGAGCAGCTCGGCCACATAGCCGCCGAAGACCATGCCGACCAGAAGCACGATGCCGTTGATGAACACCATCAGCGCCATGAATACCACGCTGCCGGTCAGGTCGTACATGATCCAGGGATAGAGCACCGTCGAGAAGGCATGGCTGAAATTTAGAGCCACGTTGCTGAGCTGCAGCCCGACGAAAGGCCATCGTGCATTGCGTTGAAGTCGTTGAAGCACGGTTCTTTCCCGATGATCGTTTCGTTCATCAGGTTCGGTGCGCTGCCTTGCGGTAACATTACGGACATCGAAATTATCCGGGATAGCCGGAGATTGCAGAAGAGGGCTGGGGATAAGCGGGGCTAGCTGGCCGTCGCCGGCGAAATCGTAAGGCCGGCCGAAGCCAGATTTATGGTCAATCGCGCGCCGCCCGTCCGGCTGGCGCCGGCTTTGACGTTGCCGCCATGCAGCTCAGCGATCTGCCTGACGAGATGAAGTCCCAGGCCCGTTCCGCGCGAGCGTGGCTTCAACCGGTAGAAGGGTTCAAAGATGCGGTCGCGTTCCACCGCCGGAATGCCGGGGCCATCGTCGCACACTTCCATGATGCCGGGGGCGATGTGAACATTGATCGTCCCGCGGCCGCCGCCGTGATCGATGGCGTTCTGGATAAGGCTTGCCAGCGCCCGCCCAAGTGCCGCCTCGTCGCCTTGAACAAGGCTGTCGGGTCCATGATGGATCAGGTCAAGCGCGTAGCCGGCCGGAAAGGCGAGCGGCGCCATGTCGCTCACCACGCGCTTGCCGAGGTCCAGCAGCGAGACAGGTTTGAAATCGGCAATGTCCCGACCAAGCCGCTCGATATCCAGCAATTGCTCGGTCAAGGTCGTCAGCCGCGCCACATCGGTAATCAGTTGCAAGCGCTCAGGTATGGGCGGCAGCGCGGCGATGCGAATGCCGAGAATGGCGATCGGAGTCCTGAGCTCGTGCGCGGCATCCGCGAGGAACTGCTGATGCCGTTCGTAGCCGTCGTCCAGCCGGCTAAGGGCTTCATTGACGGCGCGAATGAGCGATGCGATCTCGGGTGGCGTGCCTGCGGTTTCCAGCCGGACGCCGCGTTGGCCGATATCGATGAGAGCGGCCTGTTCCTCCGCTTTCGCGATGCCGGCCACCGCGCCGCGCACGACGAGGGGTGTCGCGACCAGGATGCCAAGGACAATGACGATCATGATCGGCAGACCGATCTTGAGGAACACGAGCAGAAGCCCGAGCGCCACGATCGTCGGCGGTGCCCTGCCTTCCGTTCCCGTCAGGATCTGCATCTCGCCCGCCGGGGTGTAGACCGTTCGCATGCGCGCCTCCGGCCGGTCCATGGCGGCGCGGTCGACCGTCGATCCGAAGCGGGCCTGGCCGATGCCCGGCAGCACGTCGCTGATGCGGTTGAAGATCGCGGGCACAGGCCCTTCGGAGATCTGCATCCCCTGGGTATCGCGTATGACGAACCAGAGAGCGGGCTCGGCTGATCTCAGCGCCATTAGCTCCGGCGTATCGCGAAGCTGCAACGCACCGGAGGCATCGCGCTGAACGGCATAGCGGAGGGCTTCTATGGTTCGATCCATCGAGCGGAAAGCGAAGAGATCGCCTCTGAAAAACATGATTCCGAGAACGAGAAAGAGGATCAGGCTCTGGAGGATGAGCAATCGCCGGACCAGTTGCCATTTGAGCGAGCGGCCGGTCGCCTCCTTCATATCTGCTCCATCAGCATGTAGCCGACGCCGCGCACGCCGTTGATGGTGACGCCCGCATCCGCATCGGCAAGCTTGCGCCGCAGCCGCGAGATATGGCTGTCGAGCGTATTGGATTGAACCTCGTCGCTCATGCCAAAGACCGATTCCATCAGGATTTCGCGTGGCACCATCCGGCCGGCGCGCCGCATCAGCGCTTCGAGCACGAGAAGCTCGCGCCTCGGCAGATCGAAGCGCATGTCTTCCACCCTTGCCTCGCGATGATCCAGATCGAGAGAGAGGCGGCCGAGCTTGACGGACATCGGGCTGATATGATCGGGCCGGCGCATTACGGCGCGCAGCCGCGCAAGGAGCTCCTCGAAAGCGAAAGGCTTGGCCAGATAATCGTCGGCTCCGCTGTCAAGGCCGGTGATGCGCTCGGCAAGCCGCCCGCGTGCCGTTAGCACGATCACCGGAATGCTCGCCCTGTGCTGTCTTATTTTCGGGATCAACGACAGCCCGTCGCCGTCCGGAAGGCCGCGGTCGAGGATGATCGCATCATAGGAGCCCGCCAGGATCATCTCCTTGGCGGTTGCGAGACTGTCGGCATGATCGGCGATCATGTCGTGCCGCCGCAGCGCCGACTGCAGGGCCCCCGCCATTTCCGGCTCGTCTTCCACCACAAGGAGCCGCATCGATCATGTCCCTTCGCCGTATGTTCCGGAGCGCTTCCTGCCCGCGCCACATTGCGACAACATGACGTTTCGAAGCAATGCAGGCGTCAGACGATCCGCCCATAGCCTTGTGGGAAACAATCAACCGACAAGGGATGAACCGATATTATGAAAGATAGCCTGTTTTTCCTGCGCCAATGGGCCATGGCGCCTCTTCGCACGGCAGCCGTTGCGCCCTCGGGCCGTGCTCTTGCAAGACTGATGACCAGCGAGATTACACCTGCGACCGGACCGGTGATCGAGCTCGGTCCCGGCACCGGCGTGTTCACCAATGCGTTGCGCAATCGCGGCGTGGCGGAACACAATCTGACCCTGGTCGAGCTCAATCCGGACTTTGCCGTGCTGCTGAAGCACCGCTTTCCCTCGGCCCGTGTGCTGCAGATGAACGCCGCCGATCTTTCCGCATCCGCCGACATGCGGGAGGATAGCGCCGGCGCCGTCCTGAGCGGTCTCGGCGTGTTGTCCATGCCGACGGGCGTGGTCGTGAAGATCATGCAAGGCGCATTTCGCTGCCTCGGGCCGACGGGTGCTTTTTATCAGTTCACCTATGGCCCTCGCTGTCCGGTGTCGAAAAGTGTCCTGAATTTCCTCGGCCTGCAGTCGGAGAGAATAGGAGGAACCCTCTTCAACCTGCCGCCGGCTTCGGTCTACCGGATAACGCGTGCGCCGAGTTGGCCGAACGAGATGCGCGAACGCCGAATTGCAAACGGCACATCGCGCCGCCAGTCCGATGCTTTGAGCCGTTGAATGGACGATCATCCTTGACGCACTGTAGGCTCATTCGCAACGCCGGCCGGCGGCGCGATCGAAGAGATGCAGCGCATTGGCGTCGAAGCCGAGCTTCAGCGTCTGTCCTGTGGCTATCGCCGTGCGCGGGGGCAGGCAAGCCATCAGCCGCTGCGAACCCGCTTGCGCTGTCACGATCAGTTCCGGACCGGTCAGTTCCGCCACTTCGCAAATGGCCTCGAGCTTGCCCTGGTCGTCCAGACGCATCGTTTCCGGCCGGATGCCGACAATCAGTTCCTGCCCCTGTTTGATCTCGGCCTTCGTCGCGGGGATGGGCAGCGCAATCGATGTTCCATCGATACGCAGGGCACCCTGATCGGCGGTGGCGTTCAGCAGATTCATCGGCGGCGCGCCGACGAAGGTCGCGACATAGAGTGTTGCCGGATGATTGTAGATCTCGTCTGGCGTGCCGAGCTGCTCGATCCGGCCGTCCCGCATCACGGCAATGCGGGTTGCGAGTGTCATTGCCTCGATCTGGTCGTGGGTTACGTAGACGACGGTGGTCTTCAGCATCTGGTGAAGGCGCTTCAGCTCGGTGCGCATCTCCATGCGTAGCTTGGCGTCTAGGTTGGACAGCGGCTCGTCGAACAGGAAGACCTCCGGCTTGCGCACGAGCGCCCGGCCGATCGCCACGCGCTGGCGCTGACCGCCGGAGAGCTGGCTCGGCTTGCGCTCCAGCAGCGCTTCGATCTGCAGCAGCTTTGCCGCTTCGTGCACCGCCTTGTCCCGCTCGGCCTTGGGCACTTTGCGCATCTCGAGGCCGAAGCCGATGTTGCGATGGACCGAGAGGTTTGGATAGAGCGCATAGGACTGGAACACCATGGCGATGTCGCGGTCCTTGGGATGCACGCCGAGCACGGAGCGATCGCCGATGCGGATATCGCCGCTGGTTGCCTCGGCAAGCCCGGCGATGATGTTCAAGAGCGTGGACTTGCCGCAGCCCGACGAACCCAGCAGCACCAGGAACTCGCCGCTTTCGAGCGAGATGTCGATGCCCTTCAGCGTCTCTACTGCGCTGTAGCTCTTGCGGATGTTCTGGATTTCGAGCGCGCTCATCGAACGGCCTCCTCGGATGCTTTGGCCGGGCCGTAGCTGCGCGGCAGAGTGGAAATGGCGCGGGAGGCGACCGCAGTCCCGGCCGAAAGGCAGGTGGCAAGCGGCTCGCCGCGGGCAAGGGCAGCCAGGAAGCCGGCATTGAAGACATCGCCGGCACCGATCGTATCGACGACCGTGACGCGTGGCGCTGCGACCGAAACGAGCTTGCCGTCGGCGTCGATGGCGATTGCTCCATCCGGACCGCGCTTGACGACAAAGATGGCACCAGCTGGCATCAGCGCGTGGAGCGCGCGAGCCGCTTCGGCAGGATCGCCCTTGCCGGCAAGCGTCGTCGTTTCGACCTCGTTGATGAGCGCGATACCACAGCGGGAAAGCCAGTGCCTGACGGCATCGCAATTCGCCTCAGTCCAGCCATCGAGCGGCCAGCCGGTATCGAGAGCAACCGTAATCCGATGCTTGTCGGTCCAGTCGAATAGGGCATCGTAATCCCGCGTGAGATCGTCGGTCAGGAAGGCGCCGCAGAGCAGTGCATAGCCGCCTGCGAGGTTATTGCCGTCAAGCACAGCAAGAACGTCGGCGAAGTTGAACCGCGGCAGGTGGCCGCGCGTGGTGAAGAAGGTGCGCTCGCCATCGGGATGGGTGATACCGACCGAGAGCGTCGTGCCCTCTGGACGCACCGGCCACTTGCTGCTGCGGGCGCCGAATGCCTCGGTGAGCCAGCGTCCGAACTGGTCGCTGCCGACATTGGCGGCGATTTCGTAATCGACGCCGAGACCTTCCCAGGTGAGCGCGCTATTGCCCGCCTGGCCGCCGACGCGCAGCTCGTCATGGTCGACGATGATCTCGGTGCCGGCCTTAGGCCATGGTGCGGCCGGCCCGAGGATCAGGTCGACATTGACGTTGCCGATGACTGCAAGCGGCCTCATTCATTCGCTCCTGGTGATCTTGGTGGAGCGCACCGGCGTGCCGGCATTTTCCACCCGCTCATCGGCGAAGGCGATCATCAGCGATTGTGCCACGGGCAGCATCTGGAAGATGGCAGCAAGACCGGTTTCCGGCTTGAAACGCAGTGTGACGCAGCCGGGAACCGCTTCCTCTTCGGAACCATCGAAGATGATCACAGGCGCACCCGTCTCGACGGCGGAAACGGCCATGGCCGTCACGAGGTCGGCCGTCGCGTCATTGCCGCGGAACAGCACCACACCGACCGAGGGTCCCAGCATTTCCATCGGACCATGGCGCAACTGACCACCTTCGAGCGAGAAGCAGGGGCGGCGGGAAAGTTCGGTAAGGCCGAGTGCCAGTGCCTCGGCGGCGCCCTGCAGCCGGCGGCCTGACGTGACGACTGTCGCGACATCGGCGAGAGCCGAGAGAGCCGGCTCGATATCGGGTGTCTCAGGCGCACGAAGCACCGCCAGGGCGCGGGCCGGCTCCTGCCCGAGAGCCGCGAAGATCGCAAGATGCAGCGCGAAGCTGACGGTGAGGCTGCGGGTTGCGGCAAAGGCAAGCTCGGTGCCGCCGGCGCCGACGAGCGAGGGAGCGGTCCTGGCAAGAAAAGAAGTGCCCTCCAGCGTCAGGCCGAAGGTATCGGCCGTGCCGCCCGTCTCGTTGAACCAGCGCAGCACTTCAGCGCTTTCGCCTGACTGCGAGGTCATGAAAATCGTGCGTCCCTCCAGGGACAGCGGCTGGCCGAGCTGTTCGGAAAGCGGCAGCGCGATCGCATCGATGCCGGCAGCGCGATAGAGCGGCTCGACGGCGCGGTTGACGGCGTGGGAGCCGCCCATGCCGAGCAGCAGCAGCCTGCCGGTGCGCTTCAGCGAGGCGGCGGCCTTGGCGGCCATATCGGCTGCAGCCTCGAAGGACGCAATTGCATCTGTGTGCTGGCGGGCCATTTCGCGGTCGATGGCGGCAAGGCCGGCGGGGCGTGTTTTCTCTTTGGTCATGTTCATCCCTTGACGCCGCCATTGGTCAGGCCCGAGATCAGGGCGCGTTGCATGACAAGGCCGATCAGCACCGGGGGCAGGGCGGCTAGCACCCCGGCAGTCGCGATCAGTCCGTAGTCCGAGACACGGCCGCCGGCCAGATCGGCGATGGCGACAGTGAGGGTCTTTGCGCGCTGGTCGGAAGTGAAGAGCAGCGCATAGAAGAATTCATCCCATGCAAGCAGGAAGGCGAAGAGCGCCGAGGTCGCCATCACCGGCATGGCAAGCGGCAGCGTGATGATCTTCAGCGTCTGGAACAGCCCGGCACCGTCGATCATCGCCGCAGCCTCGATCTCCTTTGGGATGGAATCGAAGCCGGATTTCATCAGCCAGGTCGTAAACGGTGCCAGGATCGTCAGGTAGACGAGTGCCAGGCCGAAGACATTGTTGAGCAGGCCGAGATAGGCGAGGCCCATGTAGAGCGGCACGGCCAGCGCCACCGGCGGCAGCATATAAGTGGCGATGACCATAGAGAGCGACCATCCCACGGACGGCGTGCGCGACACGGCCCAGCCGGCCGGGATGGCGAGGGCGATGGCGGCGATCGTCGCCATGCCGGCCACTTCGATGCTGTTGCGCAGCGACGAGGTAAAGGCGGCGCCCTCGCTGTTTTCCAGCGTCGACAGCAGCACCTTGTAGCGCGAGAAGTCGGCCGTCTGCGGCCACCAGCGCAGAGGCTTGGCGGCAAGATCGGCAGCCGGCGAAATGCTCATGATGAAGAGCCAGGCGATCGGCGCCAGGATGATGACGGCGAGCAGGATGGCGCAGACATAGATGAAGCAGGTAAAGAGCAGGCTCTTGCGTTCCATCAGGTTGCACTCCCTGTGGTTTTGCGGACAAGGGCGGCATAGGCGGCGGCGAGCACCGTGACCAAGAGCGTGACGATAAGGGCGAGCGACGCGCCGGATCCCGCTCGCTGGAAGGAGAAGGCCTCCTGATAGACGAGGATGGACAGCGTGCGCGTGCTGTTTGCCGGGCCGCCGCGCGTCATGACCCAGATGATGTCGAAGACCTTGAAGGCCTCGATGGTACGCAACACCAGCGCCACCATCAGCGGTCCCACGAGATAGGGAAGGATCACGAAGCGGAAACGCTTGAAGGGTCCCGCGCCGTCCACGAGCGATGCGGCGGTGATGTCGCGCGGCACGGCCTGGAGCGCGGCAAGCGCGATCAGCGCGACGAGCGGAAAATTCTTCCAGCAATCGGCGACGATGAGCGCCGTCAGCGCCGTTCCCGGTTCGCCGAGCCAGGAGCGGTAGGCGTCGAGCAGGCCGAGCTGGGTGAGGGCTGCGTTGAGAGCACCGTATTCCGGATTGTAGATCAGCCGCCACAATGTGGCATTGACAACGGTCGGCAGCGCCCAAGGCAGGATCATCAGCGCGCGCAACACACCGCGGCCCTTGAACTCCTGGTTCAGCAGCAGTGCGGCAAGCACGCCGAGTATCATTTCGGCGGCAACGGAGACGATCGCGAACCAGGCTGTGGTGATCAGAGTCCGTTGGAAGTTGGAGTTCGTCAGCATCTTTGCGTAATTGTCGATGCCGACGAAATTGCCGCCGGTTCCCACAAGCTTTGCATCCGTGAATGAAAGGCCGACCGTATCGACGAGAGGCCAGCCGATGACGGCGACCATCACCACAAGCAGCGGCAACATCAAAAACCAGGCGCGAGTAGTCATCGAGGTGCCGGACATGGCAGGCCCCTTCTTTCATTCGTCATGGAGGGTAAGAGGCGGGCGGCGATTAGAGCATGATGCCGAAAAGTGTGATCGGTTTTCGGTCGACATCATGCTCTCTTTTTCCGATGCTAGACCGGATTCAGATTCTAGGTCGAATAGATCTAAAATCATCCGCTCTAGCGCCGCCCGGTAAGACTATCAGAGACCGCTGTTTTGGGCAGCCGACTTCAGTGCATCTTCCGGCGAAGACTGGCCGAGCAACGATTCCTGGATCGCCTGCTGAAGTGCTGTCGACAGTTCCTGATATTTCGGCGTCGTCGGACGCGGATACATGGCGGCGAGGCCCACCTTTGCGGCCGCGATCAGTTCTTCCTGGCCCTTTGTCACCGCCGGATCGCCGTAGGACGATGCCCAGATCGGCAGGCTGAGCTTGGCATACTGGTTCTGCGTTGCCTGCGAGGTCATGTAGCTGATGTACTTCCAGGCTTCATCCGGATGCTTGCTGGCAGAGGTGATGCCGAGGCCCATCGAGCCGTTGACGGCCGAAGCCTCGCTCTTGCCGGCGACGCCCGGTGCCGGCACGACGCCGACCTTGCCGGCAACCTTGCTGTCCTTCGGGTCGTTGGCCATGTTGTACATGTAGGTCCAGTTCAGCGCGAAGGCGGCGTCACCGTTTTCGAAGACCTTGCGGACATCCTCCTCGAGAAATTCCTTGGAGTTCGGATTGGTGAGGCCGGACTTGTAGCTGGATACCATGTATTTCAGGGCATCGAGGCCGCCGCCGGTCTGGAAATTCGGTTTGCCGTCCTTGATGAAGTCGCCCTTATAGGCGCTGACGAGTGTGGCATAATCGCAGATCGCGGCTTCGGCCTGCGACCAACTCCAGGCGATCGGGGTCGCGAGAAGGCCCTTGTCCTTGATGGTCTTCGCCTGCTCGTTCAGTTCGTCCCAGGTCTTTGGCGGCGTCTTGATGCCGGCCTTTTCCAGGAGTTCCTTGTTGTAGAACAGGTACTTGGTGTCGAGGATCCACGGCATGCCATAATACTTGCCGTCATACTGGACCGTCGTCCAGGCGCCGGGGAGCACGCTCTTCTTCGTGTCGTCGGAGATGCGCGAGGACACGTCGACAAGAACCTTGTTGGTCGCGTATTCGGCCGGCCAGATCACGTCAAACAGCACCACGTCGTAGCCGCCGCCGGAACCCTGCGCCAGCACGGTCTTGTCGTGAAGGCCCTCATAGGGAACGAATTCGAGATTGACCTTCACGTCCGGATTGGCCTTGGTGAAGGCATCCGTCATCGCGCGGACATCGGCTTCGCTATAGGCAGCCTGCGCCATGAAGAGGGCATTGATCGTCGTTTCGGCGAAGGCATGCGAGGCGAAGGTTACGCCGATCAGCGTTGCGCCGAGCAATGTCTTGTTCAATGATTTCAACATTCCATCCTCCAGTTTTTTGACAGTCACGCGATTTTTCCAACGGCGGCTGGATGTCGCCATCGGGTGTCGAACAGGCAGCCGGCTGGGCCGCCGGCCTTGATCGGAGCGTCTTCGGAGCCCGAAAGCCCCTGCGTTCCCTCATGAAACTCTGTGGTTTCTTTTAAGTCAATTGTCTTGACTAATTTGTTCTTCAATATTCTATTGGTGTCAAGAGGCAAAAACAGATGAACGATATTCGCCCGATCAGGGCCACGAGCGGAACGAACCACGAAGGCACCAGCGCCCATAACCGGCGGGTGATCATCGATGCCCTGCGATTGAATGGTGCACTTTCTCGCGCAGACTTGGCGCGAGCCACACGCCTGACGAAGCAGACGGTTTCCAACATCATGGAGGAGTTGGAAAACGACGGGCTGGTCATCTCAAGGGAAACGGTGCGGCGAGGCAGGGGCCAACCTTCCACGCCCTACGGCCTGGTGCCGGAAGGCGCCTTCGCGATCGGCCTGCAGATCGACCGTCATATCACCCGTGCCATCGCCGTGGATCTCGTCGGCAATGTGCTGATCCGCAAGGAGGCGAACCTGCCGGCCGGCGGGCCTGCTACCGGCACCCCTGTGGTGCTGCAGCTCGTAGAGAGCGTCCGCAGCGAACTCAAACAGCGTACCGCGCAGGCGGAGAAGCGCCTCGTCGGGCTCGGCGTTGCGATGCCGGGCCCATTCGGCATCGAACAGGATACAGACGACAATCCCTGGATGATGGGTCCCTGGCAGCGCTTTCCCCTGCTGGAGACGCTAGCCGCCGGCACTGGCCTCAACGTCACGCTGCAGAACGACGCCGCTGCCTGCGCAACCGCCGAGCGCATGGTTGGCGCTGCCCACGGGCTCGATCACGCGGTCTGTCTCTATGTCGGCTATGGTATTGGCGCCGGGCTGATCCTTGGTGGCGAACTTTATAGCGGCGCCCGTGGCAATGCCGGCGAAATCGGTATGGCGCTGCTCACGGCTGGCGGCAGGCTGACGCAGCTCGAACATCGCGCCTCGCTTGCCTCGCTTTATGAGCATCTGGGTGTCGATCCGATGGCGCCTGACATCTATTCGCTGATCGACAAACGCTCAGCCGCCGACGATCCGGAGATCGTCGCCTGGATCGAAAAGGCGGCGATCGACCTGCGCTGGGCCGTGCATCTCATCGAAACCGTCTTCGATCCGCAGACTGTGATTCTATGCGGCGGAGCGCCGGCGGCTCTCGCGACGCGGTTGATCGACGCCATGCAGCCATTGTTGCCGTCCAATGCCGATCGCACAGACCGGCCTCTGCCGCGCCTGCAGCTCGGCATGACCGACCCTTGGGCTGTGGCGCGCGGAGCGGCGGTGGAACCGATCGGCCACGCTTTCGATCCGCGTTTCTCGGCGATCCTGAAATCCTGAATGTCAGGGATGACGGGGGCTGGCGCCGAGGCGCGCGAGCACTTTGTTCGGGATGTCATACCGCTGAATGACGTCGCGGCTGTTGCGCAGGCCGCAGATCTCGCGATGGATGAACATCGCCCAGACAGCTTCGGCGGCGATATCGACCAGCCGTTCGTGCTCGACGCCTTGCCTGCCTTTTACCTCGCCGTCCCGCAGCGCCGCAATCGCCGCCTCTACCTTCAGGCCGTGATGGCCGAGCGTGCTGGCGCGCTCCGACATCATCTCGTATTCGAGAATCCCGAGGCCGGCCTCAGTCACTAGCGACGGATTGAAATTGCGTGGCGGGCGAACTGTCATCTCTGGCTCCGCATGGTGATGATCTGTCCTGTCTTGGCTTTACACAACTCCAGCCGGTTTCCAAAGCGTGAGTATGCCGCATCTGTTCAACGCGAACCGGGGCACACGCATTCGAAATCGCTGGATTTCATCGTCCAATGTCTCTTTTCGGGTGGCTGGAGGCCGGGTATTTCGGGTCCTATGCGGTCACAAGCGCTTCATCGAAGGCAATCTTGCCCAAGACAGAGAGCGCAATTCAAGGAAAGGATATCGGCATGACCAAAGCTCCGGGATATGACGGAAAGCACTATGTATATCGGATCATGAACTCGCCCGTTGGCGCGCTCAAGCTCGTCAGCAGCGATGATGGCCTGGCCGCGATCCTCTGGGACAACGATCGGCCAGGCCGCGTGCCGCTGTCGATCGTCGCCGAAGACGAAAGTCATCCGGTCCTGCTGGAAGCCGAACGGCAGCTTCTGGAATATTTCGCCGGCAAACGACAGGCCTTCGATTTGCCGCTCGACTTTGCCGGAACGGAGTTTCAGAAAAAAGTCTGGCGCGCATTGCTGGCCATTCCCTTCGGCGAGACGCGCACCTACAGGCAGATTGCGACTGAGATCGGCGCGCTGAAGGCGGTGCGGGCTGTCGGCGCCGCCAATGGCCGTAATCCTATCTCGATCATCGCCCCTTGCCATCGGGTTATCGGATCTACCGGCGAACTGCGCGGATTCGCGGGCGGTCTCGCGCGCAAGGCCTATCTGCTGCGGCTCGAAGGAGCGGAGGCGAAGACCTTCGATTTCGCCGCCTGATCATACCGGGGCAGTTGTCGGCATAGCCATAAAGAAAACGGCCCATCCGGATGCCGGGTGGGCCGTTCCTGTTCATGTGCTCAAGCTCAGCTGCAGGCCGCTTCGCTTCAGCCTTCGAGCCACTTCACCTGTTCGGGCGTCAGCTTGATGTCTAGCGCCGAGAGGCTGTCTTCCAGTTCGGCGACGGTGCGCGGGCCGATCAGCGGGATGACCGGGAACGGCTGGGCGACGACATAGGCAAGCGCTATGTGGATCGGGTTGCGGCCGAGTTTCTGCGCCAGTTCGATCGCCCTGTCGCGGCGGCCGAAATTGCGATCGGAATACCAGACGCGGACCAATTCCTCGTCATCGCGCTTGTCGCGGCCGGCGCGGTCGGTGAAGAAGCCGCGGCCCTGGCTTGACCAGGCGAAGTTGGGGATCTGCTTGGCATTGAGCCAGGCCTTCCATTCATCGTCGGAGGCCGCCACGCATCCGGCCCAGATCGGATCGAGCATTTCCGCCAGTGAGAAGTTGTTGGAAAGTGCTGATGGCGCCGTCTTGCCGTTTTTCTCAGCATATGCGATTGCCTCGTCGAAGCGGGCGCGCGTCCAGTTCGAGCCGCCGAAGATGCCGCGGATGCGGCCGGCCTTCACCTCTGCATCCATGGCATCAACGAATTCGCCGACCGGAACGCCGGTATTGTCGCGATGCATGAAGTAGATATCGACATAGTCGGTCTTCAGGCGGTTAAGCGACTGGTCGAGCTGTTTGGCGATCATGTCAGGGTAGCAAAGCGGCGAATGAGCGCCCTTGCCGATGAGGACGATATCCTCGCGCGGCACGTTGCGGCTGGTGTGCCAATCGCCGAAGATGCTCTCCGTCTTGCCACCGCTATAGACATAGGCCGTGTCGAAGGCATTGCCGCCGGCTTCATAAAAGGCGTCCAGCGTCAGCGAGGCGGCGGCGAAGTTCGGGAAGAACTCGAAGCCGAGGGTGACGAGCGATGCCGGCTTGGTTATACCCGGAATGCTGCGCTTCGGGATGCTGCTGCCCTTGATAACGGTCGCGCCGGCGATGTTCTTCGTCCGGTGCGTTGCCTTCTCGACACCATATTCGAGGCCGATCGAGGCTCGCCATTGATCGAGAACCCTGAGATTGCCGATCGAATCCGCCCAGCCGATGCCGGGATAGCCGAATTCCTGGCTGCCAGCCCGGATGGCGTCGCCCGCAGCATCGACTTCGAAGGAATAGAGCCAGCGCTCCTCCTTGACCTCGATGGTCTGGGTTTCGCCACCCTTGATGAGTTCGATCTTGCCGACGCCGCCTTTGTGGCCGGAGGCGAACCAGAAGTCCGCGACTTCGATACGGCCTTCCGAGCCGATGATGCGCAGCGTGTTGTCCTGATTTGCCATGATCGAGCAGGACACTTCGGCGATGATCTCGTTCGGGAATTTCAGGACGGCGGAGGCCCATTCGTCGACGCCGGTCTGGCCGAGATGGCCGACGCCCGACACCTTGTCGGGATCGAGGAACGGCTTGCCGTCGGCGGCGCCCGCGATCAGGCGCGCCATCGAAACCGGATAGCCGCCGACATCGAGAATGCCGCCGCCGGCCATGTCATTGGCAAACAACCGGTGTTCCGCCTTTACCGTACCCATGTTGAAGCCGAAGGAGGAGCGGATGATGCGCAGATCGCCGATTGCGCCGCTCTTGATGAGCTCGATCAGCTTCGCCGTCTGCGGGTGGACGCGATACATGAAGGCTTCGCCGGCGAAAACTCCAGCCTTCTTCGCTTCGTAGTAGATGGCCTCGGCATCGAAGGCAGAAAGCGCGATCGGCTTTTCGACAAGCACATGCTTGCTAGCGCGGATTGCCTTGATCGCCCATTCGGCATGGCCGGTATGCGGTGTGGCGATATAAACGGCGTCGATTTCCTTGTCGGCGAGCAGAGCCTCGTAACCGTTGACGATGCGCGCACCCGGGAAGCCGTCGCCAAGGCCCGGCTTGTCGGGGTTACGGCTGGCGATAGCCACCAGCTTGCCGCTGCGGGAATGAGCGATACCATCGGCAAAAGTCTGCGCGATCCGGCCGGGGCCGATGATGCCCCAGCGGATGGATGTATCGGTAGTCATGATATGGTCCTTTCCTAAATCTGCATGCTGTCTTGGGAGGGATAAGGACAACGCCTACCGCAATCGGTTGCCGGCGCTGTCGAACAGGAATGTCTTGGCCGCTGATAGCGCCACGGTGAGCTTGTCGCTGTTGCCCGTGGTGCGGGACTCTTCGCGTTCGATGACGATCTGCTCGCCGCCGGCGATATTGGCGTAGATGTAGCTGGTATTGCCGAGATGCTCGGCGACATCGACATCGACGGTCAAATCGGCATCGCCTCGTCCGGCTTCGAGGAAATGTTCGGGGCGAATGCCGAGCGTCACATGCTCGCCGATTTCGACCCCGCCTGCCGTGATCGGCAGCGACAGGCCGACGTTACGCTGGTCGCGAAGGACAACTCCGATGCGACCAGCCTGGTTGTCGACGATTTCGGCGCGCAGGAAGTTCATCTTCGGAGAGCCGACGAAGCCGGCGACGAACTGGTTGGCCGGGTCGTCATAGAGATCGAGCGGCGCGCCCACCTGCTCGATATTGCCGCTGCGCAGCACCACGATCTTGTCAGCAAGCGTCATGGCTTCCGTCTGATCGTGCGTGACATAGATCATCGTCGTGCCGAGCTTCTTGTGCAGGCGTGAGATTTCGACACGCATCTGCACGCGCAGTTCGGCATCGAGGTTGGAGAGCGGCTCGTCGAACAGGAAGATCTGCGGCTCGCGCACGATGGCGCGGCCGATGGCAACGCGCTGGCGCTGACCGCCGGAGAGCTGCTTCGGCCGGCGCTGCATCAGCTCCGTGATCTGCAGGATCTCGGCCGCTTGTTTGACGCGGCGGTCGGTATCGGCCTTGGGGTTGCCGTTCATGCGCAGGCCAAAATTGAGGTTCTGCTCGACCGTCAGATGCGGATACAGGGCATAGGACTGGAAGACCATGGCGATGCCGCGGTCGGCCGGTTCCATATCATTGACCACCCGGCCGCCGATCTTGAGTTCGCCGCCGGAGATATCCTCCAGCCCGGCGATCATGCGCAGCAGCGTGGACTTGCCGCATCCCGAGGGGCCGACGAAGACGACGAACTCGCCATCCTTCACGTCGAGATTGGCGCCGTGGACGATTTCCAGTGAACCGTAGCGTTTGACGATATTGGTAAGGGATAGTTCAGCCATACGGATCTCCCGGAATTATTTGACTGCGCCGGCAGCAATGCCGGCGATGAAGTGGCGTTGCAGGAGAACGAAGACGACGAGGATCGGCGCTGTCAGCATCACGGCGCCGGCCATGATGCCGCCCCAGGAGACCCTGGTGAGGCCGATCAGCGTCCCGAGCGCGACGGGTGCCGTCATCATTCCCGGCCGGGAGTTGATGAGCAGTGGCCAGAGATAGTTGTTCCAGGAAGCCAGGAACAGGATGATGGCGAGCGCCGCCATGGTCGGCCTTGCGAGCGGCAGGGCGATGCGCAGGAAGATCTGCCATTCCTTGACGCCCTCCACGCGAGCGGCGTCAAAGAGCTCGCCCGGCATCATCGAGAAGGCCTGGCGCATGAACAGCACGCCGAGTGAGTTGAATAGTGGCGGTACGATCAGGGCGACCCATGAATTGGCCAGCCCGAAATCGCGCGCCACCATGATGAACTGCGGGATGACGACGACGGAGTAGGGTAGCGTGATCGTGCCGAGGATGATGCCGATGACGCCCGAACGGCCGGCGAACTGGTAGCGCGCCAGAGCCCATCCGGCCATTGAGGTCAACAGCACCGACAGGAAGGTATAGACGACGGCAACGACAATGGAGATCGTCATAGCACCGATGAAGTTAGTGTCGGCCTGCAGGTTCCGGACGTTGTCCATGAAACCTGTCGACGGTGTCAGGATGATGCCAGGGCTGAAAATGCCGTAATCGGGCATGGTCGAGAAGACGAACATCATCCAGAGCGGAAACAGCCAGATGATGGCGAGCGGCACCAGCAGGCCGTGCAGCGCGATCGAGCGGATCAGATTGGATTTGGACTTCGATTTCATTTCGGTTCGCGCCCCACCCAGAGATTGAGGAGAGAGATGGCTACCGCGAGCGCCGCCATCGTGTAGGCGACCGCCGAGGCATAGCCGAAGTTGGTCGACTGGAAGGCCTGGCGATAGAGCAGCAGGCCGAGCGTCTCCGTCCCGCCGCCGGGGCCACCTCTGTTTGTGATCAGATATGGTTCGGTGAAGAGCTGCATGGTGCCGATGACGGACAGGACGACGCAGAACAGAATGATCGGCTTCAACAGCGGCAGGGTGATATGGATGAACTGCTGGAAGCGGTTGACGCGGTCGAGGGTGGCAGCCTCGTAAACATCCTCGGGGATCGATTGCAGCCCGGACAGGATGATGATGGCGTTATAACCCGCCCAGCGCCAGGTGACGGCGATGATGATGAGCACCATGGCGGCATGCGATTCCGCGAACCACGACACCGGTGCGAAGCCGACCGTACCGAGCAGTTTGTTGACGATGCCGAAATCGACGTTGAACATCAGGCGGAAGACAGCGGCATACGCCACCTCGCCAACGACGACGGGTGCGAAGAAAGCGAAGCGAAAAATGCCACGGGCCTTCAACAGCGGTGAATTCAGCAGCACCGCCATGACCGTGGCGAGCGTGATCATGACGGGGACCTGGACGATCAGGATGATCAGCGTGTTTTGCAGCGCGTTGTAGAAGGCCGGGTCGCCGAACAGGCGCCCCCAATTGAGCGACAGATTGAAAACCCACGGATTAACCCGGGTGTTCTGGAACGAAATCAGGAACGAATCAATGATCGGCCAGACCCAGAAAGCGGCGAACACCAGAAGATAGGGTGCAAGGAACGCATAAGCGCTCCGGTTTCGCAACCGCATGAAAGCCTCCTCACTTTATGCGCAGTGAAATGATGCGTGACATCGCATCCCCGCCGCCCTGAGGGCGGCGGGGATGCCGAGCGCGGCTTGGGATGCGCGCCCGGCAGTGTCACTCATTTCGCGAGCGGCAGGCCCGTCGCCGAAGCGATCTGCTGGGCCGCGTCGTCAAGCGCTGCCTTGCCGTTCGGATATCCACCGGCGAGGTACTTCGTCTGTACCGCCTTGATGACTTCGTCAGCGTCGCTGAAGTACGGCGTGCCGGGGCTCGGGTGGATTTTCGGCAGGGTGGCGAGGATATCGGCCCAGACCTTTTGCCCACCCCAATAGGGCTGCGGCTGGTTGACGAAGGGATCTTGGACCGCAGTCAGAAGCGACGGCACGAGCCCGAAGGACTTCAGCATGGTCACCTGGCCCTCATTGGTGCCAAGCGTGTATTCGAGGTACTTCCAGGCGGCTTCCTTGTGCTTGGAGCCGCTGGCGATTGCGAGCGACGAACCGCCGAGATTGGCTGCGTGCGGACCGTCGGCCGTCATGCTCGGCATCGGATAGACGCCCCATTTGCCGGCGAGATCCGGCGAGGTGGAGCGGACGGTGCCTTCATACCAGCCGCCATAGAGCTGCGATGCCACCTTGCTTGCAGTGTTCGCCTGGATTTTCTCGTTCCAGTTCGCCGCGGTCATCAGGCCCGCGTCCTTGATCCCCTTCACCTTGTCCAGCGCTTTGACACAGCCGGGCTGGTTGACGGTGATGCTCTGGCTGTCACTCGAAAAATAGCCGCAGCCTTGTTCGTTGGCGAGCATGCGGAACCATTCTGTGTCGCCGTTGAGATCGGCCTGCGTCATGACGACACCGGGATTGGCCGCGGAGATCTTCTTGCCGGCGGCGATGAAATCGTCCCAAGTCTTGATCGTTGCCGGATCGACGCCTGCCTTTTCATAGAGATCGCGGCGATAGAACATGGTGACCGGGCCGGAATCCCATGGCATCGCATAGGCTGCGGCGCCAACTTCGAGTTCCGCGCGCTTGAAGTCCGGGAACTGCTTCTTGAGGCTGTCGTTATAGCCGAGCTTCGTCAGGTCGGTCAGGCAGTCCGGAAAGCGGTTCCAGAAGATCGATGCTTTGTGGTTTTCGATCGACATGACGTCGGGCAGACCGTCGCCGCCGGCAGCGCAAGCGGCCAGCATCTTGTCGAAGACCTGTGGGTTGCCGATGTCCTGCACATCGACCTTGATGTCGGGATATTTCTTATTGAACCCCTCGACCGTGGATTTCAGCGCCGACGCGGCGATGTTCCAGCTCCAGACCGTAATGGTGGTTTGTTCCGCAAAGGCAGAACCGGAAGCGAGTAAGGCGGCAAGCGCCGTCGCTCCAGCAAGTTTTAAACGCATTGAAAATCCTCCCTTTTCAATTGCTGTCCGCAAGCGAACGCGCTTAAACTAGCTGTCGGTACGCTTCTGTCTCCTAAAAAGGGAACATCGACTTGGCGAAAAGTAAGGTAGGTGAACGGGCGGTCTATCAGCCAGGCGCAAGCAGCGTCGAAGGGCTCCCGACAATCCTGCAGATGTTCTACTCCCATCCGTTGCCGATGGCGAAGCCCCATTGGCACGCGCAGGTGGAAGTGAACTACATCGTGCGCGGCAGCGTGCATTACCAAATAGGTGATCATGAGCTGCATCTGAGGGCGGGTCAGATCTGCCTCTTCTGGGGCGGCCAGCCGCACCAGTTGGATGAATTGTCCGACGATGCGATCTACGCGGGCGCGCATCTGCCGCTCGTGCATTTCTTCCGCTTGCGGCTGCCGCTCGATATTTCCGGCCGCCTCATTCGCGGGCAGACCCTGATAAGCTCGGCAACAGATGCCGCCGATGACGAGAATTTCGCCCGGTGGCACCGCTATGTCATGTCCGATGACGGAGCCAAGGCCGAGCACGCCGTCGCCGAACTTCTCTTGCGCCTGGAGCGGATCGCCTTCGAGCCCTATCGCATGGTGCCGGAAAAGCAGGGAAGCCTTGCGAACGAACACGCCCATCCGCAATCCTCGCGCAGCCTGGCGAGAATGTGCGATTTCATTGCCGAAAATTTTCTGGACGATATCGATACGGTCGATATCGCCAAGGCGGCGCATCTTCATCCGAAATACGCCATGAACCTCTTCAAGAAATCGACAGGCATGACGCTGGCCAAATATGTAAACCTGCTGCGCCTTTCGCGTGCCCAGGCGATGTTGATGCGGGATGGGGCCAACGTGCTTCAGGTCGCCATGGACAGCGGTTTCGGCTCGATCAGCGCCTTCAACAAATCCTTCCGCCACATTGCCGGCATGACGCCTTCCGATTTCCGCCGCGACATGCGCGTGCTTTCCGCAATGAATGTGGAAGCCCTCGAGTCGTCCATCAGGCGCCCCTCGCAGATTCAGCGTTGAGACCTCTTGCGGTTGCTGCCGATCCCAAGCATTGCTGATCAAAATGCGGGAGGAGATTTCAATGCGTCAGTTTTCGGCTTGTATCGAGTGGTTGTTTGCGCGCGACGGCGACGCTTTCGCAGATCGCATTCGGCGGGCGCACGAGGCAGGGCTCGATGCCGTCGAATTCTGGCATTGGAGGAACAAGGATCTCGATGCGATCGCCGCGGCCGTTGCCGAGACCGGCATTGCAGTGTCCGGCTTCGTCGCGGAGCCGATGATCGCGCTGACGAATCCGGCAAACAAAGAGGTTTGGCTGAAGGGTCTGCGCGAGTCCGTCGCCGTGGCGCAGCGTCTCGGCGCGTCGGTTTTGATTGCGCAGGCCGGGGATGATCTACCGGGGTTTTCGCGTGCCGAGCAGCGGGCCTCCCTCGTAGCCGCCCTTTGCGCCGGCGCCGATATCCTCGAGGGATCCGGCGTTCGGCTCGGCCTCGAACCGCTGAACACCAAAATCGATCATGTCGGCTACTATCTGTCTTCGACGGCGGAAGGCCTGGATATCGTCGATGAAGTCGGCCGCCCGGAAATCGGCATCGTCTATGATCTCTATCATTCGGCCGTGATGGGCGAGAACACGCAGCAGGTCGTCGGTGATAGGGTCGACCGGATCGTGCATCTGCATACCGCAGATCATCCCGGCCGCGGCGATCCCGGCACAGGTCAGGTGGACCTGCGGGAACGACTGGATTGGCTTTTCGCTCAAGGCTATCGCGGCAGGGTAGGCCTGGAATACAGGCCGGCGACCAGCGATGCCGCTGCCGTCCGCGCGGGGATCAAGTCGCTCGGCGGCTAGGCCTTCGGGTGGCCGGTAACCTAGACCGGCTCCAGCGTGCCGAACACGGCAACCAGTCCGATCACGACAATGCCGATGACGATTTCGGCAAAGCTCCCCAGCCGGAGCGCCTGCAGGGCGCGGCTCGGATTGCGACCGATCCAGGGCACGAAGACATAGCGATTGACGATCGCCAGAAGCGCCATGCCGGCGACCAGCGCGATCTTGATTGCAAGCAGTTTCTGGTAGGACGAAGACCAGTCCGTCGGCAGGCGTTTCAGGATCAGCAGCATGTTGACGATGCCGGAGAGAATGACGAGGGCAACGGCCCAGTGCCCGACTTTCGAGAATCGGCGCAGTGCCAGCCCCGCATCCACCCGGCATTCGGGTCGGCTCAGAAGCCGCAAAATCGGGATCAGCGGCACCAGAGCGCCCAGCCAGCCGCCGCCCGTCAGGACGTGGAAGATATCATTGGTGCGATGGGCCTGGCGCAACCAGCCTTCCAGCATGGAGGCATGGCCGGTCAGGGAGAGGGCCGCAAGCCCGACGCCGGACGCCAATGCCAGCCCGAGACGACGTCGGCTTTCCGGCAGCAGGAAAGCACAGATCATCATAGTCGCTGCAACCGCCTGTGCCTGCCAGGCCTGACCGACGGTCGTATCGAACAGGACGTCACGCACAGTGCCGAAATCGAGCGCATCGCTCCAGCCATTGCCGATGATGGCCGTTGCCGCCGGAAGGGATATCAGTATCGCCAAGGCGCCGATCACCGCGATCAGGAAAAACGGCATTGCGGACATGCGCCAGACGATATCCGCAAGTGCCCTGGGCACCAGAAAGGAAAGATAGGCGCAGGCACCCCACAGCAGCATCAGCGATGCGTCATGAAGAAAGCGGCAGAGTTCGAGCGCTGTCGTCGGGTCCATCAAGGCTTCACGATCAAGTTACGGCTGTCATAAAGGTGAAGCTCCCCGTTAGGATTTGGTCCGTTCGGGCCTGACGTCCGCGCAGACAGGGCTCAAAGCCGAAACAATAGGTATATAGGCCCGGCTTACGATCCAAACTGATCAAAGATTCTCCCGCCAGCTTGTCAAGCGCGATAGAATTGCGGATACGCCCTGTCAACTTTCTCCATGCATAAAGGCGCCGTTCGGGGCGCTTTGCCGCAAGGCAATCCGGTGCCGCAGGCTTTTGCCGATCGCGACACCGGTCACCTGCGTCGATTCCTGTCGTTCGGCAAAGAATCGTCGCTTTTGAGTCCTTTTACAGAGATCGTTGAGGCGTTTCGGGATGTATGCTCGAAAGGGAATTTGATGTCGGCAGCTAGGATACACGAAAAGATGGCTCATGGTTTCGGCCATCGTCGGCTTCGCGAGCGGCTCGAGCATCTCGATGTGCCCACCTATGTCATCGGCGACGTGCATGGCCGCTACGATCTCCTGAGCGCGCTGGAACGCAGGATCGTCGCCGATGCCGCCGGGCTTCCTGGGCGCAAACTCATCATCATGCTGGGAGATTACATCGATCGCGGCCCTGCCTCGGCGCAGGTCGTCGGCCGGCTGATGGCATCGCCGCCAAACGGTTTCGATCGCATTTGCCTGACCGGCAATCATGAAATGGAAATGCTTGCCTATATCGATGGAGAGATATCGCTGGATGATTGGGTAGCGCTCGGAGGCGATGCCACTCTTGCTTCTTATGGCGCGGATATCCTGACACTGCGACAACAATATCCGAGCGAGAAGAAACTCGACACGTTCCTGCGAACCTGGCTACCTGACGATCACATCAATTTCCTGCGCCGCTTGCCGATCATGCTCGATACGCCGCAAGCCTTGTTCGTCCATGCTGGCATCGATCCGGATCGCTCGATCGCCGATCAGCAGGACGACGACCTTGTCTTCATTCGCTCGCGTTTCTACGACAGTGCGCAACCGCTGCCGAAGCTGATCGTGCACGGCCATACGCCGATCCGGCAGGCCGAAGTCAGCGGTCTGCGGCTCAATCTCGATACCGGCGCTTTTCACACCGGTCGATTGAGCGCGGCCCGGCTATGGCAGGGTCGCGTTCACATCACGTCGACTTGATTTGCCGGCTATAGATTGCCCATACAGAGATATTTCATTTCCAGATAGTCGTCGGCACCGTGGCGCGAGCCTTCGCGGCCGAGGCCGGATTGCTTGATTCCGCCGAAAGGCGCCGTCTCTGCCGACATTATGCCGGTATTGATGCCGACCATGCCGTATTCAAGCGCCTCGGCTACCCGCCAGACCTTCTTCAGATCGCCGGCAAAGAAGTAGGCGGCAAGGCCGAATTCCGTGTCGTTTGCCTGAGCGATGACATCCTCGACCGTTTCGAACCGGAAGAGCGGCGCGACCGGGCCGAAGGTCTCCTCGCGGGCGACCTTCATCGTCCGGTCGATGCCGGTCAGAATGGTCGGCGCGAAGAAGGTGCCGGCACCTTCGATGCGCTTGCCGCCGAGCAGGATCCGGGCGCCCTTCGACACGGCATCCCGAACATGGTCTTCCGCCTTGGCGACCCCCTGCTCGTCGATCAGCGGCCCGATGGTCACACCCGGCTTGAAGCCGTCTCCGACCGAAAGCGCCGATACCTTGGCCGCGAGCTTGGCGGCGAAGGCATCATAGACGTTGGACTGGACATAGATGCGGTTGGCACAGACGCAGGTCTGGCCGGCATTGCGGTATTTCGAAGCCAATGCTCCTTCGACGGCGGCATCGAGATCGGCATCGTCGAAGACGATGAAGGGTGCATTGCCGCCGAGTTCGAGGCTGACCTTCTTGATCTGGTCGGCGCACTGGCGCATCAGGATACGGCCGACCTCGGTCGAGCCGGTGAAGCTGATCTTGCGTACCTTCGGGTTGCCGCAGAGCTCGCGGCCGATCGCCGGGCCATCGGTGCCGACGATGACGTTGAAGATGCCGGCCGGAATGCCTGCCTCTTCGGCAAGGACGGCAAGCGCGATCGCCGTTAGCGGCGTCTGTTCGGCCGGCTTCGAGACGACGGTGCAGCCGACAGCGAGCGCCGGGGCGATCTTGCGGGTTATCATCGCAGCCGGAAAATTCCAGGGCGTGATCGTGCCGACGACGCCCACCGGTTGCTTGATGACGACCATGCGCTTGTCGTTGGACGGCGCGGGTATGGTTTCGCCATAGATGCGCTTGGCCTCTTCTGCATACCATTCGACATAGGAGGCGGCGTACAGGATTTCGCCTCTCGCTTCCGGCAGCGGCTTGCCCATCTCGGCCGTCAGGATGTTGGCCAGCTCATCGGCATTGGCAACCATCAGGTCGAACCATTTGCGCAGGATGACGGCACGTTCCTTGGCGGGACGACCGGCCCAGGCCGCCTGCGCCGCATAGGCGGCGTCGATCGCAGCCGTCGTTTCGGCGGCTCCCATGTCGGGGAGGCTGGCAAGCACCTCACCCGTGGCGGGGTTGATGACATCGAAGGTCTTGGTCGCGCCGCCTGCCGTCCAGACGCCGTTGATATAGCCGGCATCGCGTAGGAACCGCGAGGAGAAGGGGACATGCTTGGTCATTGCAGTCGTAAAGGACATCGTATGCACTCCGACAGTTTTCGCCCGGCAAGCCGCACGGGCGGATCGAAAGGAAAGAACGAAAGGACCGGCGGCTAGCGGCCGGCGCTCGCCTCGAGTAGCGACGCCTCGAGAATGTCGAGCGCCTCGCTGAACACGCTGTCCTGAATGGTGATCGGCGACAGGAAGCGGATGACATTGCCGTAGACGCCGCAGGTCAGAAGGATGAGCCCCTTGTCGAGCGCGATCAGCCGCACCTTATTCGCGAAGTCGGCGCTCGGCAGCTTCGTCGTGGCATCGTTGAACTCGACGGCATTCATGAAGCCGGGGCCACGGATGTCGGCAATTTCAGGCACCTTGTCGCGCAACGATTCAAGCCGCTGTTTCAGGCGCGAGCCGAGCTGGTTGGCGCGGTCGCACAGGCCCTCGTCGGTGATGACGTCGAGCACCGCATGGGCAGCGGCGACGCCGAGCGGATTGCCGCCATAGGTGCCGCCGAGGCCACCTGGCCCGGGCGCGTCCATGATTTCGGCGCGGCCGGTGACGGCGGCGAGCGGGAAGCCGCCGGCAAGGCTCTTTGCCATGGTGACCAGATCGGCCGCCACCTCATGGTGATCCATCGCAAACATCTTGCCGGTGCGCGCGAAGCCGGTTTGCACCTCATCGGCGATCAGCAGAATGCCGTGCTGGTCGCAGATGTCGCGCAGCGCCTTCATGAAAGCTGCCGGTGCCGGATAGAAGCCTCCTTCGCCTTGGACAGGTTCGAGGATGATTGCGGCGACGCGCTGCGGATCGACATCGGCGGCAAAAAGCTTCTTCAGCGCCGCCAGCGATTGCTCGACGGTAACGCCATGCAGCGGCACGGGGAAGGGCGCATGGAAGACATCGCCCGGCATCGAGCCAAAGCCGATCTTGTAGGGTGCGACCTTGCCGGTCAGCGCCATGCCCATGAAGGTACGGCCGTGGAAGCCACCGCTAAAGGCGATAACGGCGGAGCGGCCAGTCGCAGCACGAGCGATCTTGACGGCATTTTCGACCGCTTCGGCACCCGTCGTCACGAAGATTGTCTTCTTGGCGAAATCGCCGGGAACGATCGCGTTCAATCGCTCGGCAAGATGCACATAGCTCTCATAGGGCACCACCTGGTGGCAGGTGTGGGTGAAGCGATCGAGCTGCTCCTTGACGGCAGCAATGACGCGGGGATGCCGGTGGCCGGTATTCACCACGGCGATGCCGGAGGCGAAATCAATATAGCGATGCCCTTCCTTGTCCCAGATCTCGGCATTTTCAGCGCGATCAGCATAGATCTGCGTCGTCATGCCGACGCCGCGGGAAATGGCGGCGTTCTTCCGTTCGGTCAGGGTCATCACAGTGCTCCCAGAAGGTAGTTTCGAATTATCTTGCAGAACTTCTGCAATTTATTTATAAAACTCCTACATTTTTCCTGCAAGATTTCAAGCGGGATCTTGTGTGGGTGACAAAAATGGGCTGAAGGCTCCCACATAGCGCAGCGTACCTTTCAAGGCGCACCAAGGACGCTGTGGCACCTTGAACAGCTGCACAATTCCTTAAATCGATTTAAGGAATTGTGCAGCAGGCGCTTCCATCCGTGCTAAACAGATCAAAAGACTAGAGCATTTCCAGGAAAAGTGCGCGGCGGTTTTCCGTCCGGAATGCGTTGGGAAATAAGAAGATGGAGCATTTTCGTGATTCGAAGAAAAGCGGAAATGCTCTAGAGATCAGGGGTCATTGGCAAATGAGCAGCATCGAGCCCGAGCGCTACCCAGTGCGCTACAAGGTGGCGGAGGCAGCACGTCTGGCTGGCGTATCGGCGTCCACTTTGCGCCTATGGGAAAGCCAGGGCTTGCTCGTACCCTCTCGCTCCGAGACCGGGCACCGGCAGTACAGCGCCGAAGATGTAGCGCGGCTAAAGCGCATTTCCTGGTTCCGCGCTGAGCGCGGCCTCAATCCGGCGGCGATTCGCGAGGCGCTCGAGACCGAAGAGGGGAGCGCGACCGGCCTCGAGAATGGAGAACAATCCGCATCCTCCGATATCGGTCGCAGGTTTCGGTCGCTGCGCCATGCTGCCGGCAAGACGCTGGAGCAGGTCGCAGCCGAAATGGGTATGACATCCTCGACATTGTCGACCCTGGAGCGCACCTCGCAGGGCGTCAGCTTCAAGACCCTGCATGATCTTGCGGATTACTACGGCACGACCGTCTCGCGCCTGTCGGGCGAGGAGCGGGAGGACGTTCCCGCTCTGATCCGATCCGGCGAATGGCGTGCCTGGCCGGCAACGACGCCGGGTGTCACCGTCCAGCTGCTTGCCGAAGGAAGAACGATGATGGATTGCCATCGTTTCGTGCTTGCGCCGGGTGCAGCAAGCGAGGGCGCCTATCGCCACGAGGGTGAGGAGTTCATCCATGTCCTAGCCGGGCGCCTGGAGCTGGTGCTCGACAGCGACCAGTTCTTCGACCTTCTGCCCGGCGATTCCCTTTATTTCGAAAGCCGCCGCTATCATTCCTGGCGTAACCGCCACGATGGCGAGACCATATTGCTCTGGATCAACACGCCGCCGACATTTTAGAGCATTTCCAGGAAAAGTGCGCCGCGGTTTTCCGCTCGGAATGCGCGGAGAAACAGGAAGATGGAGCTTTTCACGTTTCGGAGAAAAGCGAAAAGCGTCCGGACGCGAAGGTATCGTTATCACCCTGTCTGTTCTATAGAACGGACGAAAAGCGAATTCGTAAAGACAGAGCCGGGAGAATCTCATGGCTGCCACCATCCGTTATCACGAAGGTGATATTTCCGCCGCAGATGCCGCCCGCTATACCGGCGCCATAGCCATCGACACCGAAACCCTCGGCCTCATCCCGCGCCGCGACCGTCTTTGCGTCGTGCAGCTGTCGCCGGGCGACGGCACGGCTGATATCATCCGCATCGCCGCCGGCCAGAAGCAGGCGCCCAATCTCGTCGCCATGCTTGCCGACCCCGCGCGCCAGAAGATCTTTCACTATGGCCGCTTCGACATCGCCGTGCTGTTCCATACCTTCGGCGTTACCACCACGCCGGTCTTTTGCACCAAGATCGCCTCGCGCCTCTGCCGCACCTATACCGACCGCCACGGCCTGAAGGACAATCTCAAGGAGATGCTGGACGTCGATATTTCCAAGGCGCAGCAATCGTCCGATTGGGCGGCCGAACCGCTGTCGCAGGCGCAGCTCGAATATGCGGCTTCCGACGTGCTTTACCTCCATGCGCTGCGCGAGAAGCTGACGCAGCGGCTTTTGCGCGACGGTCGCATGGACTATGCCGACGATTGCTTCGCCTTCCTCCCGACGCGCGCCAAGCTCGATCTTCTCGGCTGGGAAGAGGCGGATATTTTCGCGCATAGCTGATGGCTTCGCTTGCGGGTTGAAATCGACAGGCCAGTGCCGCAAAAGTGGCGTCGGCCTTTTCATTTAGCGATCTGTTAAGGAATAGGCTGCTATTTTGAGGATGATTTCCAGTTCATCGCGTTTGCGTCTCGCCACCTGGGTTATCTGCCGCTAGGAAATCCACAGGCCGCATGAGCGGACCTTCATTGAACCTGCCTCCCGCTTCCATCGTCGCCTTGCCAGACAAAGGAGCATGTCATGTTGCTTCCCGCCGTTGGTGCCGTGTCCGCTGTAAGCGTATCTGTTGAGAAACCTGTCGTCGCAACCGCGGAGACCTCCGGGCTCCAGACCGCCGCAACACCGCTGGCGGTCTTGTCGAGTGCAGTCAATGCCGGCGTCGAGGGCAAGCTGAACATGCTGCTGGTGGCAGCTCGCGAGCGGATGCTCGACAGCCTGCTGTCCGCAATCGACGTTGCTGCACGGACGTTGAATGTTTCGCGCGAACCGGGCGAGAGCAATGCCGCCTATGCGCAGCGCGTTGCCGACACAATCAGCAACTTGACGCCGCAGCAGCTTGTCGCTGCGCAACAGCGAGTGGACGCGCAAATGAGCACGCCCGTGCCATTGCCCTTGCTCGCCGCCGCCCTGGCGGATCCCGAAAGCCCGCAAGCGGTTCAGCTGGCCCTCAGCCTGGAACAGGCAGCGGCTGCCGAACCCGATGCCGTCCTAAAGGCGGTCGTCAATTCATATGGCCAGAATGCTGGAGAAACGAAGCCGGCGGCAGCTCAGCTGTCAGCGTCGGCGCCACTGCAGAAGGCGGCCGATATCGCCGCCCAGGTGGCAAACTCGGTGTCGCCTCCAAAGGAGCCCGCTGCCGCCGCGATCGCCCAGCCTGGAGCACAGCCATCGGCCGTGCCACCGGGAGCACCTCAATCCGGTATTGCACCGCAACCAGTTCCCGCGCCTGTGAGTGCCGCCACAGCGACGCCCACACAAGCGCTGACCCAAAACGGAGCAGTTCCAACGCCGCAAGCTGCGCCTGCCAGCTCCGGCATGGGTACGGCCTCGCCATTGCAGCTCGTCGCATCCCTCGCAGATGATCTGACTGCCGGGCCGTTGCTGGCGGCGATTGCCACGGAGGCCAAGCTCCCGATCGAAATCGAATTGATCAGGTCGCCGCTGACGCCCCCGCCGGTGCCGCGTGACATCCAGCAAATCCAGGCCGCCATCAAGGAGGGGTTGCAGGTTGTCATCAAGCCGCCCGTCATGGCCGTCAATTCCGACCTTCAGCAGATCATCAACAATCCGACGGCCTCCGTCGAGAAGATCATAGCGCAGGCGTTGACGGCCAATACGGCCGGGCAAGTGCCGTCGCAGCCGGCTGTCGACGAGAGCGGCAGGAGCCGCCTCATCCCGGCCGCTGCGACGCCTGCGTCACTGGCGGATGAGGCGGAAACGGCCGTTTCCGCTGCCGCATCCTCCGGCAAGCCGCAGGTTCTGGCCGCCTCCACAGCCGCCTTGACCATCTACGACACTGCGGAGCAGGCAGGAATGCCGGTTTCCGTGCCGCTCGGTGTCCCCTTCGTGGTCGCCAATTATCTGCCGGCTACCTCGCTCGCCAAAGCAAGCGAGCAGAAGCGGGTCGATCGCGTCGATCCCGTCGACGATGAGGAAGACGAACGCCCCGAGGACGAAGAAACGGCGCAGCACCAGGACCAGGACGAATCGCAGGCAGAAGAGCCGCCGGCGCAGATGGCCGAGGAAGCCGTCGACGATATGGAAGCGGAGCTTGCCTCACCTCAGATCGAGACTGCTCCGTCGGAGCTGGCTGCCTTGCCGCGGCCTTCGTTGAATGATCGCCAGCAAGACCACGCCTTTGATTTCTATCGACGCATGGTGGCTTGGGAGTAGACCGCCCGAGAATGGAATGGCCGACCCAAGTTCGGCACAACGGACAAAGAAAAACCCGCCGGATCGCTCCGGCGGGTCTTTTGCTTCCAGGCTTCTACCGAAGATTATTCGGCGTTGCGGTTCTTCAGAGCCGCACCCAGGATGTCGCCGAGCGAAGCGCCCGAGTCGGAAGAACCGAACTGAGCGACGGCTTCCTTCTCTTCTGCGATTTCCAGAGCCTTGATGGACAGCATGATCTTGCGGTCCTTCTTGGAGAAGTTGGTGACGCGAGCGTCGACAACCTGACCAACCGAGAAACGCTCCGGACGCTGTTCGTCACGGTCACGCGACAGATCGGCGCGGCGGATGAACGAGGTGATGTCTTCGTGGTTGACGAGCTTCACTTCGATGCCGCCTTCGTTGACTGCGATGACTTCGCAGGAAACGACTGCATTCTTGCGCAGGTCGCCGGAAGCTGCTGCCTCGCCGACTGCATCCTTGCCGAGCTGCTTGATGCCGAGCGAGATGCGTTCCTTCTCGACGTCAACGTCGAGAACGACAGCCTTGACGACGTCACCCTTGTTGAACTCCTCGATGACCTGTTCGCCCGGACGGTTCCAGTCGAGGTCGGAGAGGTGCACCATGCCGTCCACATCGCCGTCGAGGCCGATGAACAGGCCGAATTCGGTCTTGTTCTTGACTTCGCCTTCGACTTCGGTGCCAGCCGGATGGTTGCGGGCGAATGCTGCCCACGGGTTTTCGAGCGTCTGCTTCAGGCCGAGCGAGATACGACGCTTGGTCGGATCGACTTCGAGAACGACAACTTCGACTTCCTGGCTCGTGGACAGGATCTTGCCGGGGTGAACGTTCTTCTTGGTCCAGGACATTTCCGAGATGTGGATCAGGCCTTCGATGCCCGGCTCCAGTTCGACGAACGCACCGTAGTCGGTGATGTTCGTGACGGTACCGGAAATCTTCTTGCCTTCCGGATACTTGGCCTGGATGCCATCCCACGGATCGCTCTCGAGCTGCTTCATGCCGAGCGAGATACGGTGGGTTTCCTGGTTGATGCGGATGATCTGTACCTTGACCTGCTGGCCGATGGACAGGATTTCCGACGGATGGTTCACACGGCGCCATGCCATGTCGGTGACGTGCAGCAGGCCGTCGATGCCGCCGAGGTCAACGAACGCACCGTAATCGGTGATGTTCTTGACGACGCCGTCAACAACCTGGCCTTCTTCGAGGTTCTGAACGATTTCAGAACGCTGCTCGGCACGGGACTCTTCCAGAACCGTACGGCGCGAAACGACGATGTTGCCGCGGCGCTTGTCCATCTTGAGGATTTCGAAGGGCTGCGGGTTGTGCATCAGCGGGGTCACGTCGCGGATCGGACGGATGTCGACCTGCGAACGCGGCAGGAAGGCGATAGCGCCGTCGAGATCGACGGTGAAGCCGCCCTTGACCTGGTTGAAGATGACGCCTTCGACGCGTTCGCCAGCTTCGAACTTGGCTTCGAGCTTGATCCAGCTTTCTTCGCGGCGAGCCTTTTCGCGCGAGAGAACGGCTTCGCCAAGCGCGTTTTCGATACGCTCGACGTAGACTTCGACTTCATCGCCAACCTTGAGCGTGCCATCCTTGGCGCGCGCGCCGAATTCCTTCAGCGCGATGCGGCCTTCGACCTTGAGGCCGACGTCCACAACGGCGACATCCTTTTCGATGGCGGTGATGATGCCCTTAGTGACATAGCCCTCAGCCAGGTCGTTCTTGGCAAAGGATTCTTCGAGAAGGGCTGCGAAATCTTCGCGAGAGGGGGAAGTTACAGACATAAAATCTCCTGGCGTGTCCTTATTATGCAACTTGGATTGTGCAATTTGGACACTGGTGCGCCGGTGGTTCGCGTTAAACGGGCCTGACCCCAGTCCGCCTTCCTTTGATGGAAAGCTATCCGGCGCTTGGACGGAATGTCAGGCTATTTCGAAATCGACGGTTTCCGGCGCGAGGCGCGCGAAAGCCGCTCATATTTTCAGGCATTTCGGCTCAGAGCGGCATCGACGATCGATTTCGCCTTCTGAAACGCCGCTTCTATACTCATTTCTGAGGTATCTAGCAAGTACGCGTCTTCAGCTGGTTTCAAGGGGCTGTCGGTGCGGCCCATGTCGCGCTCGTCGCGCCGCTTCACATCCTCGGAGATAGCATCGTAATCGGCGTTGCCGCCGGCTTCGACAATCTCCTCGTAGCGCCGCTTTGCCCGGACTGCGGCCGACGCCGTCACATAGAACTTCACCGGCGCTTCCGGGCAGACGACGGTGCCGATGTCGCGGCCGTCGAGCACGGCGCCCGGCTTCTTCCCAGCAAAGCGGCGCTGCGCTTCGACAAGCGCCCGGCGCACGGCTGGCATGACGGCGATCTTCGATGCGGCCTCACCAATCTCGTGCAGGGACAGCACGGCCCGGTCGAGCCCGGCCAGATCGACCTTGCGCGCCATGCCTTCGGCAACGGCTTCGTCGTCGAGCGGCAGCCCGGCATCGAGGAGGGCCTTGGCGGTGGCGCGATAAGTGAGGCCGGTGTCGAGGTGATGATAACCATAAGTCTCGGCGATCCGGCGCGCCAGGGTTCCCTTGCCGGCAGCCGCAGGCCCGTCGATGGCGATGATCATGTCTTGTCCGTCCCTACACCGTATCTCGTTATTTGCTGTAGCGACGCACCAGATCGGCCATCTCGGCGGCTTCTGTTCGATCGACTGCCCCGAGGCCCTCGGCCACGCCCTGTCGGTCAGCCAGCGGCCGGTTCTGGCTCACCTTCCATTTGCCGTCAATCGTCTCGATGTCGATTTCGATGCCGATGATGCCTTTCATCTGGGCTGCGATGAATTCCGGCGGCGCATCCTCCACCGTCCAGGGCTGTTGACGGTCGCTCTCGTTCTCGCCTGTCAGCGCGCCGATCTGCGCGCGCAGCCAGGCGGGGTCCTCGATCGTCCGCGCGGCTCCACGCACCTGCACGATCGCATAGTTCCAGGTCGGCACCACCTTGCCGGTCTCCCGCTTCGTCGCATACCAGGACGGCGTGATGTAGGTATCGGCGCCCTGGAAGACGACGAGGACGGGTGCGCTCGCCGCAATCTCCTTCCACTGGCCGTTTGCCCTCGCAATATGGGCTTGCAGCGTCCCCTTGGACGAAAGCTCCGTATTCAGATGAAACGGCACGGCATTGGCGATCAGTCCGCCGCCGCCCGCCGTGATCAGCAATCCCAGCGGATGGGCGCGGATCAGTTGATGTTGCGTGCCGAGATCGTCTTCGCGATGATGTGGAGGCTGATACATGGCTTCGGTCCGTTTGCTGCGCCATTCTCGGAAACCTCGTGCACAAGGCTTCGAACGGCCATCCGCGCGGTCTAACAGCCCTTGGCTTCGATCGTCGCGTTCAATCTTGTCATCATAGCAAAAAATCGGGAAAACATCGTGGCTATGTCGTTCAGGCAGGGGTCTGTCGCGGCCGGCTGCAATGCTCTTGCGCCGGGGGTTCGAGGGTTCGCACCGGCTCGCTGGTACAGGCCCGCTAGCCCCTCATCGCGCAATGCACGAAAACCGCGTGCAAAGCGGCATGAAGTTTAGCTTTGACAGAAACGGCCGCAACGATTAAGGGGACCGGCTGATATTTCCCTTAAAACGCCGGCTTCCCCGGCATTGCCGAATTTTCCTTCGGCCATTCATGAGGCTTTGACAGTGGCGAAAGCGGAACTTGGAACAAAACGTACCGACCCGGATACCGGCAAGAAGTTCTATGACCTGAACCGGGATCCGGTGATCTCGCCCTATACCGGCAAGTCCTGGCCCTTGTCCTTCTTCGAGGAAACCTCCGCAGCGAAGGAAGTTCCGGAAGAAGAGGAAGTGGCCGAAGTCGATACCGAAAACACGGAAGTCGAACTGGTATCGCTCGAGGATGCCGACGAGGCTGCAGCCGGCGACGATATCCCGGATATCGGCGACGACGATGTCGAAATCGGCGACGATGACGACGACACCTTCCTCGAAGCCGACGAAGATGAAGATGACGACGACATGAGCGACATCATCGGCGTCACCGGCGACGACGACGACGTTTGATCAGACGACAATCGGCCCGGTAACTAAGAAAAATTTCCCGGGCCGAATTTTTCGGCTTGCTATCTGCAAAAACCAGAAGTAATAAGCCGCCACCCCGACGGGCAAAGCGCTCGGAAGGGACCCAGGGCCGGTCAAACGGCACCACCTTGATGGGGCTATAGCTCAGCTGGGAGAGCGCTTGCATGGCATGCAAGAGGTCAGCGGTTCGATCCCGCTTAGCTCCACCAGCCTTCGCTCTGCGAGCTTCGGCTCGGCAAGCCGGCAGGCTTGATGAACCGAAGGCGAGAAGACGGCGAAGGCTGTCGCGCTGAAGTTACGAAGTAACGAAAGCGGACTTTCTCCAGATCTCTCAGCAGTTTGATTTGAAAACTCGGTTTGGGTCGTTGGCAATAGCGCATTGGTTGTGCTCCTGCTGCTGTACGCTATCATGCTGTGCATGAAGTACGTCTACATCCTTCAAAGCCGCGATTTTCCTGATCGTCACTATGTCGGCGTAACCGGAGATCTGAAAGCTCGTCTGGCAAAGCACAACGCCAGAGAGGTGTCCCATACTTCGAAATACGCGCCGTGGTCGATCAAAACCTACATCGCCTTCTCAGATGAGACGCAGGCGTTCGAATTCGAAAAATACCTTAAATCCGGATCAGGACGTGCCTTTGCGAAGAAGAGATTGTAATTGCGCCGTGCCTCTCGGCGGGTTGCTTCGAATCGACTCCACAACATTCCGCATCCCCCCAACTTCATGCTAGCTTCCGATCTTCCGTAACTCACCCCGATTCGCGCCATGACCAGACAGCGCCGCCGTCGCCTCATTAAGACCCGCCGTACGGTGACGGGGTTGGTGCTTGTTGCCTCGATCGCATTTCTGGCCGGCATGACCGATGCTGTCGGCCTGATGCTGACGGGTAATTTCGTGTCCTTCATGACCGGCAATACGACGCGGGCGGCGATTGCGGTCGGAACGGGGGATTTCGGTCATGCGCTGGTGCTGTTTTCCGCCATTCTGACATTCATAGCCGGCAATGCGCTTGGCATCGTCATCGCGCATGCGGCCGATCGGCGGGCTTTCGTCGTGCTTGCCTGCGTCAGCATCCTTCTGGCCTCGGCCGCCGGCTTTGCAGAGCCGGCGCTGGTTCTGGTGCAGTTCTTTCTCGTGGTGCTCGCCATGGGCTTGGTCAATGCCACGGTCGAACATATTGAAGGCCTGCCGATCGGGCTGACCTATGTCACGGGTGCGCTCTCGCGATTCGGCCGCGGCATCGGCCGCTTCCTGCTGGGCGAGCGGAATTTTGCCTGGACGGTGCAGATCGTGCCCTGGAGCGGCATGATATCAGGCGCCGTCATCGGCGCGCTTCTCGCTCGCACCTTTGGGGCACATGCGCTCTGGCTGGTTTCGATGGTCGCGCTTGTCCTGGCGCTATCGACGCTTTTCATCCCCCGCCCGCTGCAACGCCGCTTCAATCAGCGTTTCGTGGCCGCCGCCCCGCTGGAGCGACGGCCGAAATAGCCACATTGCAGCGCACAAAATCTGCTAGGGAGAAGACGAATCGTTTTCTACCGACAAGCGTAAGGATGTGCCGTGTTCGTTTTTTCGAAACTTGTCTGGATTTTCGGTCAGCCGCTGTCGCTGGCATTCCTGCTTGGCCTGCTGGCCTTCGTCGCCGGAGTATTGCGCCGGCGTGCTTCCATGCTTACCGCATCGCTTCTTTCCATCGTCGTCCTGTTCGTCACGCTCTATACGACGGCCGGCGCCTATGTCGTCCAGGGGCTGGAAGATCGTTTTCCGCGGCCTGCAGCCGACCCGGCGGATCTCAAATGCATGATCGTCCTCGGCGGCGCCACCCAGAACGAGGTGACGACGGTGCGCGGCGGCTACGAGCTCGATTCGGCCGGCGATCGCCTCATCGAGGCGCTGCGGCTGGCGCAGAAATATCCGCAGGCGCGTATCGTCATTTCGGGCGGCGACGGCTCGATCGGCGGCACCTATGAGGGCGATGCCGTCATCTCAGAGCGTTTCTTTACCGCGCTCGGCATCTCGACAAGCCGCATGGTCGAGGACAAGACCTCGCGCACCACCTTCGAGAATGCCGTCAATACGAAAGAGCTGCTGGCGCAGAACGGGCTTTCGAATTGCCTGCTCATAACCTCGGGCTTCCACATGCCGCGCTCGATGGGCATTTTCCGCAAGCAGGGCATCGATGTCGTGCCCTGGCCGGTCGATTATCGCAGCACCGGCAGGGAAATGCTCGGCTTCGACTTCACCCAGCCCTCGCGCAATGCGCAGCTCTTGGCGACCGGCCTGCGCGAATGGGTCGGCCTGGTGGGGTACTACACCGTCGGGCGCACCTCGGCGTTTTATCCCGGACCGTAACCACGCGTCCGGACCGTAATAACTGCGTGTCCGCGCCGTATGGCCTATTTCTGGGATATGGTGACGAATTTGGTGCCGCGCACCCTGACGGTGATTTCGCAAAAGGCCTCGCCATCCTTGCGGTCGCAGAAGCGCGGATGCATCTTCATGACCAGCACCATGTTGCCGAAGCGTAGGATGAAGTCGTAGCCATAGATCTTCGCGGTGGCGACGAGCAGATACCCGCCTTCGGCGACCTGGACATAGAAGTTGTAGGGGCAGCCTTCGTCCGTGCAATAAGCCTGCTTTTCGCCCTTGCAGGTGATCTCGCCCTCGTTGATGACGATATCCATCAACTTGTCGTTGTTGATGTCCTGCTGGGTCGCGAACTTGTCGCCGAAACTCACCTGCCCGTCGCAGCTCTTGGTGAAGTGATCCTTCTCGAAAGCGACCGGATCCTGCAGGATCGATTGCTGCGCCTCGGCTACGGCGGGCATGATCACGAGTGCGACGAGGTTGAGGATGACGATCAGCACGGATTTCACGGGGGCTTCCTTTTCCAAGCGCCGTCGCGGCCTTGTGGGTCGCCGCAACCGCTGCGACATCTTTACGCGCGCCTGCTTGCGCGGCCCTTGCGGTCATGATTCACTTCATGAAAATCGCCGCCTGCGCCCCGTTGGAGTTCTCGATGTCGCTTCTCTCGTTTCTGGATTATGCCGGCGTCGCCCTCTTCGCCGCCACGGGCGCGCTTTCGGCCTCGCGCAAGCAGCTCGATCTGATCGGCTTTCTGTTTTTTGCCGCGGTCACCGGCATCGGCGGCGGTACGCTCCGCGATATCATTCTCGGCCGGGTGCCGGTTTTCTGGGTGCTGAACCCGACCTATATCATCATCTGCGCCTTCGTCGGGGTGCTGTTCTTCTTCACCGCCCATCTGTTCGAATCGCGCTATCGCTTGCTGATCTGGCTCGATGCGGTGGGATTGTCAGCCTATTGCGTGATGGGCGCGGCCAAAGGCATGGCCGCGACAGGCTCGCCGACCGTCGCCATCGTTACCGGCGCGCTGACGGCGACGTTCGGCGGCATCCTGCGCGATCTCCTGGCGAATGAACCTTCGGTGCTGCTGCGTCCGGAAATCTATGTAACGGCAGCCATCGTCGGTGCCGGCGTCTTCACGGCCGCCAATGCGACGATGCTGCCGCTCTATATATCGGCAGGGCTGGGCGTGGCGGCGGCCTTCGCGGTGCGTGGCGGCGCGCTCTGGTTCGGCTGGACCTTTCCGACCTATCACCATAGGCCGGGCCGGCATCCTGATGATGTGATGTAACGGGAAATTTTTCGCCGAAGGATCGTCTGGGCGAGGGGTTGCCTCAACGCGGCTTGCGGCGCAGGCGGATGACGACGTCGACATGGGCGATTTCCATGCCTTGAGGCGGTTCCGGCAGGTTGCCGATCGTCAGATTGCTGACCGGGATATCCAGCACCTGGTTGTGGCCTTCCACGAAAAAGTGATGGTGGTCGGAAACGTTGGTGTCGAAATAGGTCTTCGTGCTTTCGACCGCGAGGACGCGGATCAACCCGGCCTCGGTGAACTGATGCAGCGTGTTGTAGACGGTTGCGAGCGAAACCGGAACGCCGGCTGCAACGGCCTCTTCGTGAAGTTCTTCCACGGTCAGATGGCGGTCGCCCTTGGCGAAGAGGAGGTCTCCCAGTGCGATCCGCTGTCGGGTCGGTCTCAGGCCGACATTGCGCAGCCTGGTTTCGATCGCGATTTCGGCATATTCCGCCATTCAGGGACTCCGGATTCCTGATCTCTATAATTCTTTACTAAGCCATATAACTTTTGCCTTGATTGCTTTCAATAGTTTCAATGAGGTGGGAAGGTGCTCAAAAGCCGCAAAAAACCGGCGTTTGACGCATTTGGCTCTGGTAGCGGCTCTGGCGTTCCTGTATGCGACCACCACATAATGGCTAGTGCCTTTGATCGAACAGATGAATGAGAGTCCAATGCTTGTGCTTCATTTTCTGTCCATCTTGCACTAAAGCTTCACATCCATCGGCATTCATGCGGGGGAAACGGAATTTTATGACGACGAGACAATCCAGCTTCAATTACGAGGAAATCCTGGCTTGCGGCCGCGGCGAATTGTTCGGCCCGGGCAACGCACAGCTTCCCCTGCCGCCGATGCTGATGGTCCATCGCATTACTGAAATTTCGGAGACCGGTGGCGCCTTCGACAAGGGCTTTATCCGTGCTGAATACGATGTACGCCCTGACGACTGGTACTTCCCCTGTCATTTTGCCGGCAATCCCATCATGCCGGGCTGCCTCGGCCTGGACGGCATGTGGCAGCTGACCGGCTTCTTCCTCGGCTGGCTCGGCGAGCCCGGCCGCGGCATGGCGCTTTCCACCGGCGAAGTGAAGTTCAAGGGCATGGTTCGTCCGGACACGAAGCTTCTGGAATACGGTATCGACTTCAAGCGTGTCATGCGCGGCCGCCTGGTCCTCGGCACGGCCGATGGCTGGTTGAAGGCCGACGGTGAAACCATCTATCAGGCGGCGGACCTGCGTGTGGGCCTGTCGAAGGACAAGGTCGCCTGAACCGCGGCGCCGCCGCCTCCAAAAAGACAGACGTTTTAGAAAAGGTCATCGATATGAGACGGGTAGTTGTAACGGGTCTGGGTATTGTCTCTTCGATCGGAAATGATGCTCAGGAAGTGACCGCCTCGCTGCGCGAAGCCAAGTCCGGCATTTCTTTCTCTCCCGATTTCGCCGAGCACGGCTTCAAGTGCCAGGTCTGGGGTTCGCCGAAGATCGATACGACCGAGCTGGTGGATCGTCGCGCCATGCGCTTCCTGTCGCAGGGCGGCGCCTGGAACCATGTCGCCATGAAGCAGGCGCTCGCCGATAGCGGCCTCGAGGAAGGTGACGTCACCAACGAGCGCACCGGCATCATCATGGGCTCCGGCGGCCCGTCGACCCGCACGCTGATCGAGGCGGCCGACATCACCCGCAAGAACAACAGCCCGAAGCGCATCGGCCCCTTCGCCGTTCCGAAGTCGATGTCGTCGACCGCGTCGGCAACGCTTGCGACCTGGTTCAAGATCCACGGCGTCAACTACTCCATCTCCTCCGCCTGCTCGACTTCGGCGCACTGCATCGGCAATGCCGCCGAAATGATCCAGTGGGGCAAGCAGGACGTCATGTTCGCCGGCGGCCATGAGGATCTCGACTGGACCATGTCGAACCTCTTCGACGCCATGGGCGCCATGTCGTCCGACTTCAACGAGAATCATCCAGAAACCGCCTCGCGCGCCTATGACGCCAAGCGCGACGGCTTCGTCATCGCCGGCGGTGCAGGCGTGCTGGTTCTGGAAGAACTGGAACATGCCAAGGCCCGCGGCGCCAAGATCTATGCCGAAATCGTCGGTTACGGCGCCACTTCGGACGGCTACGACATGGTAGCGCCGTCGGGCGAGGGTGCGGTGCGGTGCATGCGCCAAGCGCTCGCCACCGTGAAGGGCGATATCGACTACATCAACACCCACGGTACCTCGACGCCGGTGGGCGACAGCAAGGAAATCGGCGCCATTCGCGAAGTCTTTGGCGACAAGATCCCGCCGATCCAGTCGACCAAGTCGCTGACGGGCCATTCGCTCGGCGCAGCCGGCGTGCAGGAATCGATCTATTCGATCCTGATGATGCAGGAGCGCTTCATCGGAGAAAGCGCCCATATCGCCGAACTCGACCCGGAATTCGATGGCGTGCCGATCGTGCGCAAGCGTATCGACAACGCCAAGTTCGATATCGCTCTGTCGAATTCCTTCGGCTTCGGCGGCACCAACGCCACGCTCGTATTCCAGCGCTACAACGGATAAGGCAATGACGGGAATTATGCAGGGTAAGCGCGGCCTCATCATGGGCGTCGCAAACAATCATTCGATTGCCTGGGGTATTTCGAAGGCGCTTGCAGCCGAAGGCGCGGAGCTGGCTTTCACGTTTCAGGGCGAGGCGCTCGGCAAGCGCGTCAAGCCGCTCGCAGCCGAAGTCGGCTCGGATTTCCTGCTGCCTTGCGACGTCGAGGATCTGGCTTCCGTCGATGCCGTCTTCGACGCGATCAAGGAGCGCTGGGGCAAGCTGGATTTCATCGTCCATGCCATCGGCTTCTCCGACAAGAACGAGCTGAAGGGGCTCTATGCCAACACCACGCGGGACAATTTCACCCGCACGATGGTGATTTCCTGCTTCTCCTTCACCGAGATCGCCAAGCGCGCCGCCGAGCTGATGACCGAAGGCGGCAGTATGCTGACGCTGACCTATAACGGCTCGACGCGCGTGATCCCGAACTACAACGTCATGGGCGTCGCCAAGGCGGCGCTAGAGGCGTCTGTCCGCTATCTCGCCGCCGATTACGGCCCGCGCGGCATTCGCGTCAACGCGATTTCCGCCGGCCCGATCCGTACGCTGGCCGGCGCCGGCATTTCCGACGCCCGTGCCATCCTGTCGTGGAACCAGCGCAACGCACCGCTGCGCAAGACCGTGACCATCGATCAGGTCGGCTCCTCTTCGCTCTACCTGCTGTCGGATCTGGCGGCGGGCGTCACCGGCGAAGTTCACTTTGTCGATGCCGGCTACAACATCACCTCGATGCCGACGCTGGATGCGCTGACGACCGCTGACGCGGAGTAAGCATTCTGATCTCAATTGTCCTCTCGGCCCTTGGCCGGGAGGACTGCATCTCCGGACATCCTTCCAGAGGATTCCCGATGACGTCCAACGACGCAAAACCGCTCGCATCTACCGAACGCCTTATCCTGCGCAAATTTGTTGCGGGAGATTTCGAAGCCTACAGCGCTTATCGCTCCCTGCCGGAGATCTATCGCTTCCTGTATCGCGATCCACCGTCGCCAGAGGTGATGAGGGAGCGTTTCGATGCTCGTTTGAATTCCCTGTTCGCGGAAGATGACGATACGCTTCTATGCGCCGCCATTCGGCACGAGGACGGAGCTTTGGTGGGCGATGTCAGCCTGACTTTCACCAACAAGGCCGCCCAGCAGGCCGAGGTCGGCTATATCTTCAATCCCGCCTATGCCGGCAAGGGCTACGCGACCGAGGCAACCGGGGCCATCATCACCCTCGGCTTCGAAAAATTCGGCTTTCATCGGATTTTCGCGCGGCTGGATTCGAAAAATACCGGGTCGGTCGGCGTTGTCGAGCGGCTGGGCCTGCGTCGCGAGGCGCTCCTGATCGAAAGTGATCGCTTCAACGGCATTTGGGGCAATGAATGCGTCTATGCCGTTCTGCGTCGAGAGTGGTCCGAGAAAAGATCTGGTTAAATCGCGATAGTTGCTCGCTGACCGGTTCCGCCGGTGTCGTATCAATATCACGCTACGACCCGTGACGCGCTCGGATCAGACGGGTGCAGGCGCGAATCGATAGTGCCCTGTCCGCTGGTAGGCAAACAGGGTGTCGTCCTCGCTTGTCCCGGCGCCAATGTTCTGGATGACCAGCGGCCGCCCCGGCGCTTCCGTCGATGTTTTCGATGAGACGATGACGATATGGGTGAGATTGCCCGGAAGCATCTGTGTGACGAGGTCGCCGGGGCGATAGCTAGCGAAATCGTCTTCCAGTGACAAGGCCGCTTTCCGCCGAGTGAAATAGGCGGCAAGATTCGGGACGCGGCGGTGGTCGATATTGGGATCAGGCGCCTTCATGCCCCATGCTTTGGGGTAGGCGGTAAAATTGGCCTTCATGTCTTCGTGCAACAGCTTTTGCAGATCGAACCCGAAGGCACGGCGATAGGCACGGATGACGACGTCGGTGCAAACGCCGCGATCTGGAGGCACATCGCCGCCCGGATAAGCTATTCTGACATAGGTGGGGTCATAGCGCGTGGTAACGCCAATTTGCGCTCTCGCTGCCTGTACCAGGGATGACGGCCAGGTTGGAGCAGCCGGGTTGGCTTGGCTCACGGCCGGTAATGCCGAGGTGAAGGCCAAAAGGCCGGTTCGCAGCACCGCACGGCGCGTGACATCCATCATCGGCTCCCCTTCTCGCGATAGCCACGGCACGAACGCTTCTGTTCGAGAGACGAACTTTCCCTCGAATCGAGGCGAATCTATGGGTGATTCACGTATGGGTGGAGCGCCGAAGGCGGCTCTACTTCCTTGGCCCGGAACACCCTGGAAGACGAACTGTCGTCAGAGGCGCCGAATCGGGCGCGTTAACCTCCATTCGATAAGATTTTACGAAAATTTTAGGTTAATTCTATCTTGCCGGGGATGGCCCGTTACGACCGGCCGGAATTCCGATACAAGGCACGCATTCAACAGTATTTCCTGCATTTCCATCGGCGTTCATTGACCATTTACGGGAACCCCAGCCGTGAACACCATAACTGTTGCCAGCCCCAAGCCGCTCGATCCATTGGATGAGACGACATCGCTCGAAACCGCTGCCACCACGAGGGCATTGGGGCCAGATATATTGCGCGCGCTCGCCATTCTGCTCGTCATGCTCGTGCATCTGCCGGTGGAGGCGACGCCGCTGCCTTTGGCCGGGATCAGGCCCTATGGCTGGATCGGCGTCGACATCTTCTTCGTGCTCAGCGGCTATCTCATCGGAAGTCAGCTGATGGCGGAGGCCGCGCGCCGCCGTGCCATCGACTTCAAAGCCTTCTATCTGCGCCGAGCGTTCCGCATATTGCCCGCCTTTCTGCTCGTGCTTGCCTTCTATACGCTCGTCCCGTCTCTGCGCGACGCGCCGACGATGCAGCCGGCTTGGCGGTTCTTTACCTTCACGGTCAATTTCGGGCTCGATCCGCGGTTGGGAGGCACGTTCACCGAGGCCTGGTCGCTGAGCGTCGAGGAGCATTTCTATCTTCTCCTGCCGGTTCTCGTCGTCTTGCTGAGGCGGCGCGCGACGGTGGTCTTCGTCGCCTCTCTGGTCGCGACAATCGTGATTGCCGGCATGGGGCTGCGGTTTGCTCTCTGGCAGAGCCAGGTCGGCCCGGCTGTCGAAATACAGGCCTATAGGGAAGCGCTCGCCACCTATTTCAGGGATGTCTACTATCCGACTTACAATCGGCTGGACGGGCTGACCTTCGGCGTCGTTCTGGCGGCAATCCGGCTGTTCAAGCCATTGCTGTGGGAAAGATACATGCCGCCGTATATCGCGCTCGGCATCGGCAGCATGTCCGTCATCGCAGCGCTCGTGATTTTTTCCATCCGCGGGCCATTTGCCGAAACCAATTTGCCGCTCGTGTTTCAACCTCTTCCAGGCGCGGTTTTCGGCTTTCCGCTCTTCTCGGCGGGCGTAGCCTTCATTCTCGGCGCATTGGTTGATCTGCAGCCCAGGATCGGGCGCTGGCACCTTCCGGCCATATCAGGGATCGCGACGCTCTCCTACAGCCTCTATCTGACCCACAAGGGTGTCTACCATCTCGACCAGATGGTGTTCGGCAAGGACAATCTTCAGGGGCTTTCAGGCTTCGTCATCTACCTCGCCACCTGCTTCATCGTAGCGGCGGCGCTCTGGTTTCTCGTCGAGAGAAACTTCCTGATGCTGCGGGATCATCTGATGTCGCGCTCGCATCGAGTCGGTTAGGCGTTTCCAGGAAGTGCGCAGCGGTTTTCCGTCCGGAATGCGTAAAGAAACAAGATGATAGAGCGTTTTCTCGATTCGAAGAAAAGTGGAAATGCTCTAGATCCAGTCCATCAAAGAAAAGGCGGCCGATTCAGCCTGTGTGAGAAGTCCGGCAAATCAATTAAGGTGGCCGCATTGGAAACGATGCGGCCATTTTCATGGGATACATTTCAGGGACTGATCGGGGTCAGACGTCGCTGTTGCCAGCCCGGATCGAGGATTACGTTGCGGCAGATGCTGCGGTGCGGGTGATCGATGCCTTTGTCGATGGGCTTGATGTTGCGCAGCTCGGATTCAGGCGAGCGGTTGAGGCCTCGACAGGTCGTCCCCCCTACGATCCGCGTGATCTGCTGAAGCTCTACATCTACGGCTATTTCAACGAGGTGCGCTCCTC
>NZ_FMAH01000041.1 GCF_900094545.1 Martinezella miluonensis | reverse complement strand
ACAGATGTACGGACGTGCAAAACTCGATCTGCTGCAGGCGCGATTGATCGGCGCATCGTAGGATCTGCACGTCAGCAAAAGTGCGTCAGAGCCAAATCGCGACGCAAATGAACACGCCGTCGAGGCTGGAGAGGCCACCCTTCAGCCCGAGCTTCGGCGTCAACTCGGTGGCGCTTTCGACCGTGAACGACCTGCGGTCTCAGTGCCAAGGCTGATACGGAACTGACCCTCATTAAAGCCGTCGATGGTCGCCACGTCATGTCTGACCGCTTACGGTCAGCCTACTGTGAATGTCCCGGCGATCGCTAGTGCGAGAGCCTCACCAAGAGTTCCTGCTTCTTCTTGATGGCATCGGGAATGCTACCGTGTTGGAGCGAAGCGTTGCAGTCGTCTAAAGCTCTTCGATCGTCGTCATCTCGCACCACCCATGTCGCGTTCAAAAGAACGCGAAAATAGAGCCGATATCCCGCTTGCGCGGCGACCTTTGACAGAATGGTGCTGCATGTTGTGATTACCGGCAAGGTGTAGGCAGCAGAACGACAAACTATTCTTAAAGTTGAAGCAAATATTTGGTTTACATCTCGGCATGCGGACTTTGCTTTACAAAGAGAACCGTAAACTCACATCTTGTTCGCGGGAATCCCAAGCAAGCTTAAGGGTGCCGCTCGGCCCTCGACTGGCGACATGAAAAATACCGCGGCCACATACGCCGGTCAGCACTGCAGTTTCGCCTGATCGAAGGTACCCATTGCAGTACACCTGCGCAGGAGCGGCTCAAGCAGCTTCAATTCTCTGCTCTTGATGGGATTAGAACCTTCGTCACCGCCTGCGAGTGACTAATCCTTTGAATCGGCAGTCCTCTGCTAAACCAATGCCGCTAGACAATCCAGCATGTAAGTAAGCATCAAGTAATGACCCCAGACACTGCAGCGAAAACAATTGCTTGTTGTGCCTATCGGCATCGTGACCCCCATGCCGATTCACGCGCTGAAGATGAAACACGCCCAGGATCGTGGATCGAGATGAAGCGCTGCGGTCCTGTCGCAAACCGGGCACCAAGCGCAAACGACGGTCCCGGATATTCGTTCGTAGACAGTTAACTCGTGAAAACAACTGTGCAAAGCAACAAATTTTACAGGATTTCTTAAGCCGGTCTTTTCGGACGCCTGTTTAGCTGACGCAGCATTAAGAACGGGTATAATCCGATATGATTCTAAAACAGCGACATCCCTCCGCCACCATTTTCAAAGCCCTGCGGAGGGCTACGCTCGGCGCGCTATGCGCCGTGGTCGGTTCCGTTGGTCTTTTACTTATATTAAACCTATTGATGCCGGATCGACCATTTTTGGCCGGATTTGTCGGTGCAGCGCTTATTTCCGCATTAGTGGCCTTTCCGCTGCTTTTTGCCTTGCAGCTCAACAACGCCGTCGTCCGCAAGATGCAGGAAAACGTCACCCAGGCGGCGCGCTACGACAGCGTGACGAAGACGCTGAACGGCACCGCCTTTGCCGCGGCCGTCGAGCACTTTATCGATCGGCGCAAGCATGCCACCACCGATGCCGGCGGCATCATCATCGCCGTCATCGTCGATACGCTCGACGACATCGGCCGCCGCTACGGGCCGCAATGGGCCGACACCGTGATGCAATCGCTTGCCTCGATCATCCAGTCCTCGGTTCGTCGTGACGATCTCGTGGCGCGGCTTGCGACCAACGAACTCGACATCTTCCTGCCTGGCGCCACGGTCGAGGACGTCCGCGACATCGGCACCCGCATCCGCACGCGCGTCTCCGAGGCCACCTTCAGCGCCGAAGGCGCGCCGCTTTCCGTCGCCATCCGCCTCGGCGGCATCTCCTTCGACGGCCCGGCCGACTTCAACCAACTCCGCCAGCTCGCCGACCAAATGGCCTTCGAGCGCGGCGACGAGAGCGACGACATCCCGATCAGCGCGCTGCCGGCCGCATGAGGCTGGCGACCCCACCGCCGCGGCAGCGGCGGCCTAGGCCCAAACGGCGAGACCCGTCCTTGATGCGGCGTCAAAGCCAGCTGGGATCTCGGTTGAACGCCGCGTCAGGCAAAGGCCCGCACTTTCTGGCAATTCGATCCACCAAACCCACGTGTCATCGACAGTCGCCCATGGTTCCGGACCGAATGTCTGGGTCATAGGTTCGGGCTGGTTCAAGAATAAGCCACGTTGTGATCGAGCTTGCTGCTTTTCCCAGCCGTATCCGTTTGCCCCACTTGGGAAGGCCCTTTCGTCCAAAAATATGATGCCGCTCTGGTGATATGCAGGGCCGGAAGGCGGCCAACAAACCTCTCTGCTTGGAGGTTAGGTTCGCCCTTTCGATGTCTTCGCCAGCATCTCGCTCAGCGTTGCCGCCGAAAGCATGGCTTCGGCCAAAAGCTTCTTGAGCTTCTGGTTTTCTTCCTCCAGTGCTCTCACCCTTTTTGTATCGAGACCGGCATTTCCGAACTGCAGCGATTGCCACCGATAGAAGGTCGGCTCGCTGATGCCGTGCTTGTGGCAAACATCTGCCACCTTCACCCCGGCTTGGTGCTCCTTCAGAATGCCCGTAATCTGGTCGTCGTCGAATTTTCTCTTGCCCATCACCGCTTCAGTCCTCACGAAATGCTCTGTTGAAGCTGTCGAGGAGTGGTCTGATAGCATAGAACGCCACGCTGCTTTCGCCCGTTTCGATCAGTGTCTGTGCGGGCATGCCCGCGACCAGTTCGACATCACTCATTTTCGCCAACCGCTCGTCCGTTACGCGGATTGTTGCGGCAAAGTAGGGCTGACCGTTCTGCGCATCGGTGAGACGGTCCGCTGATACATACTCGACCCGACCTTTCAGGAGCGGAACGCGCCGCTGATTGTATGGAAGGAGGTGAACCTGTGCCTCGAGCCCCGCACGGACGAGATTGATGTCTTCCGGTCTGACGTGGACAGATACGATAAGGCGATCGGCGCGCGGCAGAAGATCGACGAGCGGTTCGCCTGCGCCAATCACCCCACCGGCTGTGTGGATGCGCAGGTTCATGATGGTTCCATCTTCGGGAGCACGGATATCGGTCCTTGAAAGCTGGTCGTCGATCGCCCGCAAGCGCTCGCGCAGTTGCATGATCTGGCTTTCCGTGTCGCGCATGCCTTGTGCGACTTCGCTCAAGCGGTCGCTCTCAAGCTTTGCGAGGTCGGCCTGTGACTCGCTGATCACCTGGTAGGCGCGAGAGATCTGCGCCTCTACTTGACCATGCTGACCAGCAAGGTCTGCTTTTTCCCGCTGAAGGTTGAGAAGTGTGCTCTTTCTTTCCAATCCTTTGGCGTTGAGGGCCGTAACCTGATCCAGCTCTTCCTGCGAGATTGCGGCTCTGTCGGCCAGTGCTGCCTTCTGCGCGCCCAGTCCGGCGATTTCCTGTTGCACCTGCGCGATTTTTTCATTGGTGATCCCAACTTCCGCCTGCATGACCCGGCGACGGGCTTCGAAGATTTTCTGTTGCCCAGTCAGGATAGCGCTGACCGAAGGATATCTGTCCATTGCCGTCCTGAGGTCCGGCGGATAGGCGACATGGTCGGCGCCCGTCTGCTCGGCAAGCAGGCGGGCGCGGCTTCCTTCGGCGTCCCAAAGTTGCGCTTGAATGCTGTCGCGCTCCGAGCGAGACTTCGTATCGTCGAGTTCTATCACGATCTGTCCGGCCGTGACCGCATCGCCGTTTTTGACGAGTATCCGTCGCACAATTCCGCCTTCCAGATGCTGGATGGTCTTGCGGCTGGACTCCGGTTCGATGACGCCCGATGCAACCGCAGCGCTTTTCAGCGGCGCGAAAACCGACCAGATTCCCAATCCGACTATAAAGACAGAGATCAACAGGTTACCCGTCCAAATAACGCCTCTGAGCCCCGGCATGGGCGAAGGAGGGGCGGGTCCGCGCGGTTTCGACTCAGTCACCCGCGAATAGGCCGCCTGTTGCTTGGTTGTCGCTGTCGATGGTTGAGCGAACCGCTGGCCCGTTCTTGACGAATTTGAAGATCTCGCCAGCGTTGCGTCCAGTTGAACAAGGGTCATGGCAGCGTCCCTCCCTACGTTCCTGTTCGCGATGGCGGTTGAAGATAGGTTTCATAAATCCGCTCGCTGTCGCCGAAGGCAGCCACCGTCCCGTTCCGCATAATGGCAATCTTGTTGGTGACTGGCAGGATCCCCATCCGGTGAGTTATGATGACGATGGTCATCCGCCTGGATTTCATGCGCTCGATTGCCTTGAACAGCATGCGTTCGCCGTCATAATCCAGGCTCGAGTTCGGATCGTCGAGAACGACAAGAGACGGATTTCCATAGGCCGCCCGTGCCAGCCCCAGCTGTTGGCGCTGAGCTCGAAGGAGTAGGTTTCCACCTTCACCGATATCGGTCTCGTAGCCCTGCGGCAGCCGCATGATCGCTTCGTGCAATCCGACCAGCTTCGCGGCGTCGATCGCTTTGCCGGGATCCCCGCCGTCCAGCCGGCCTATCACATCCTTGATTGCGCCGCCGAAGAGTTCGATGTCCTGCGGCAGGTATCCGACGTGGCGGGTCCCCCCGCAAAGGCGCAGTGCTGAGATATCTACCCCGCCAAGAAGAGCACATCCGCTCGTTGCTTGCACAACGCCTGCCATGACGCGACCTAGTGTCGATTTTCCGGATCCCGACGGGCCGATGAGCGCTACGCAGTCGCCTGGCGCGAGGCGCAATGTGATACCCTTCAATATCTGCGTGTTGGCGAATGGCTGAATATAGCTGACGTTGTCGAGAACGAGACCATCGGGTTCCGGCTGCGGCACCGTTCGGGCATCGTGTTCCGATGCAACGGCGATCAGCATTCTGTTCAAGCGATTGAAGGCGTTCCGCGCAAACGTAAAGGAGCGCCATGCACCTATCGCGCCCTCGACTGGTGCGAGCCCGCGCCCGAGCAGCAGGCTTGCAACGAAGATGATTCCGGGACTGCTGTTGCTCGCGAGCACTAGCCATGTAGCGGATCCCATCATGAGGATCTGCGCGAGTGTGCGGATCGATTTGGAGAAACCAAGAATGATCTCCGTCCGGTGCATCGCGATGTCCTGCGCCCTCCTTGCCATTTCCGCATCGCGATAGACGACCAGCGCTGCGCCATACTGCATGCCCATTGCCCGGATCACCTCGATATTTTTGAGGGCGCTCGCAAATCGCAGATAGCTCCTCGAAAGGGCAAGATTGGCGCGGGTAAGTGGCTCTTGTGTCGCCAGTTCCGTCAGGAATGCAAACAGCAGAAGTGCAACTGCGCTCAAAAGACCGATGGTCCCAAGCAGCGGATGAACAAGAAAGAGCAGGAGCAGGAATACCGGCGCCCAGGGAACGTCGAAAAAAAGCGAGCTGGCCGGTGAATCGAGGAACTGGCGTAAGGTGGCCAGGTCCCTGTAGCACTCCGTGGCGGCTCCTGCATCGGCGCGAGCGGCATATTCGAATGATGCGGTAAGCACCATGGGGCGTAGCCTGTGATCCAGCCAGCTGCCGATGCGCGAAAGAGCCGCCCTGCGCACGATATCCAGCGTGGACCCGACCACCACGGCGATGGCGATGATTATCGTCAGCATCAGGAGCGTGTCAGCGCTTCGGCTCGACAGGACCCTGTCATAGATCTGCAGGAGATAGACGGAAGGCGCTAGAAGAAAGAGATTGTAGCCGCAGCTATAGAGGAAAACCAACCCGAAAGCTCCGGCACAAGCCCGGAGCGCAACAACGAGCTGTGTCTGTGGGCGCGATGGCTTTATAGAAAGCGTTGTCATTATCAGATCTCGCTGCACTTGATACTGATAAGAAGAGGCTGCTGGCTCGTTCCGCACCCTATGAGGAGGGTCGCCAGCCGAAACCGGCGACCCTCAGCGCCTGAGTTCATGAGCCAAGATGGCTGAGGTCGATATGGCCGCCGAAGTCATTTGTGAAATGATCGAGAGCATTGTTCACCGTCGTCGTTTCGGGATCCGTGTGAATCAATGCTGACGAGATATCACCACCCCGAGCTATGTTCCCGTTGCCGCCGTTGCCGCCGACACCTGCGAGGATGGTGGCATGCTGATCAGCCAAAAGCTGCGTATATTGTGTCGCGGTCGTATCCGCACCCACCGCAGCCGTGTCGCCGCCGCTCGTGTTTCCTTGACTGCCGTCGGAGTGAGCATCTCCCCCCGCGCCGCCGGCGCCGGTGTTCGTGACCGCCGCAAGGAAGCCATTCTGGGCCTGAGCAAAGCCACCGCTTCCGCCACCGGCACTCCAATCTGCCGCCTGCCCAACATGATCGCCGTTGTGCAGATCGGTAGACGCTCCTTCGACCGATTGCACATTAGCGACATATGCAACCGGGTTGTAGTCAATGTTCCCATGGTTATAGCCGCCAGCGCCGTTGCCGGCACTCGCGTCGCCTGCGTGTGGGTCGTTGAGTTGAATCGTGTCAGACAACTGTGGAATAGGCATCGATATCCCTCCTTCTACTTCGTTTCGTCGGTGTTCCTTCTACGGCGTGGGTATCCAGCATCTCACCGCCAGCAAATACAACCGCGGGTGAATATTACTCGCGGTTAAATCTGCGAGCTATCTAGATATTCGGCGACGATCCTTCGGGCGTATACTTGGAGTCGACAAAACGTTATTTTGGCTTGGTGCCGAGTGATTTGGCGCTGGGTGGCATGGCCAGGATCATGTCTGCGATCTGGTCGAAGAGACGCCGCTTTTTGAAGCAACGGCCGCCCGAGTGAACCGGCTATTTTCCGGGGTTCTGATCAGGCTGGGCCTGGCGAAGGAGATCCTGTTCGCGGCTGGAAAATCATTATGTTCCGTCGCGAGAAAAGGAGGGGCACGATGTCGGACCTCCAATCCAACGGCGGATTTAGTGCCGTCAAACGCGCGCTGCGGCCATGACAGCCAAATGGCTACATTACTAGCCGACGGGATGTAGACGAATTGCAGGCTCTGCTTTTCTTACGTTCAGATGCACAATGTCCGAAAAATTCAGGCTGCATACGCTGCACGCTCGGTGAGACGTGCGGTTGACCGCGGAATGGAGACGGTAATGACGGAAATTCGGCCCTTATCGGAAGACTTGCCCAAAACGGGCACCGATCAAAACCTCGCCTCCAATTTGGCCGCGGGGCATCTGGCATTGGTGCCGACTTGGCTTCCATTGGATGTCGCTTCTGGTCCGGGCTATAATTCAGCCGGCAGCGGTGGTGACGGGATAAGCGAAGGCGTGATCGACAGCAACGCATTGGCCGTCTTCGTGCCGTCGAACGCCGCTATTGCGGGACCTCATTCGGGTGCCGACGCCTTCCAGGGCAACGACGCGCTCATCAATCAGCATCCCACCGAAATGGCTGGGATCGGCGGGAATGGCGGAAGCGGCAATGTTGCCATCGGTGGCGGCGGTGAGGGCAATCACGCCGGCACAGGGGGCAATGGCCTCTTCTACGGTGGGCTCGTAAGCTCCGATGTCGCGGTGTTTGCCCCCGTGAATAGTGCTGTGGCGGTAGGCCCTGGCGCGGTGGCTCATTCTGACCAATCGAACAATGCAGTGTTCCTGCAGGGCGCAACCCAGATTGGCGGCATCGGCGGGTCGGGCGGAGACCATAACGTCGTGAGCCATGACCCGTCGATGAGCCCAGGAACTGCACTTACATTTACTGGCGACAATTATGCAGGCCATGGCGGAGATGGAGTTTTCGTCGGCAGTATGGTCGACGTGAATGTGGCCATCTTCTCACCGATCAACATCGCCGTGGGCGCCGCAGGCGGCTCGGCGGAGGCTCATCAGACAAACAATGCAATTTTCGATCAGGGCAGCATGCAGATCGCAGGCATCGGCGGCAACGGCGGTGGCTTCAACATGTCATCAGAGACGATTTTTACCGGCAATCATGAGGGTGGCGGCGGCGGGATTGGAGCGTCAACCGGCAGCATAGTAGACGTCAATCTCGCCTATTTCCATCCCATCAACATTGCCGTTCCCGCCGGTGGGACGGCGGACGCCCAGCAGATCGATCATGTTCTTTATGATCAGCATGCGCTTCAGTTGGCCGGCATCGGGGGCCACGGCGGAGGCGGCAACCTCACGGACGCCCATTCGGCTCTCGTAGACGACATTCTGAGCTTCATGCACACCTAGCCGACAGCCTCCCCACTTGCATTGCGGAGGCTCAACTGCACGAAACCGTTCTTCGTGCCATTTTCCAAACCATATGTTGGATCGTTTCCTTCGCCCGGCTTTCGTCTCCTGGGCCGATGTGGCGCGGACGACTCGCTACCAGAGATACCGAAGATTCCACCATGACCTTCTCCACGTTGTGATAGATTTCGAGCGCCATAGGCCGTTACGTCTGCTTGGCATCTGTTGGTGCCTGCACAGTATTGCCTGAGTAAAGCTGATGACAGTCGATGCCAATGCGTCGTTATATACGATTTTTCAGTAACTATAACGGGAAATCAGCGATATTGTGTTTTTTTGCTTTTTTGTACTGGTTGTTTTGCTATCCGGATCTGCAAATGCCTTGAATTGAGATATGGAATTAAAGCCGCGTTGATCGGCAGCTCGTTATATCCAACGGCTCTTTCCTGAATGGATCTGTAACAGATCGGTTACCTTTTCAGCGTCTTTGAAAGCTTTGTTGACCCGATTCTTGCAGATGAATCAGGCGAAAGATCGAAAGCCTGCCGCGACAAGTCTATTCCGCAGGTCCTCATAAATAAGCCTTCTAACGTGCTATTAACGTGCCCTGCCGGCTTAGATTATCTCTCGTTTGTATCTTATAGTCCGCAAGAATTATCATGAGAGATCTGACTATTGATTGTGAGAATACACCCGGACTTTTTTGTCATGACATGAAGCGAGAACGAGAATAATATGAGTTACTGTTGGGTTGCAAATATTCGGGGGAACACGCAGGTGTCCAACAGTGCTAAATCTAAGCGCCATATGGGGCGCAATGCACCAACTGTTATTGTTATTCAACATTCTACGCTGGCGCGAACGACCGTGGTGAAGCTTCTTGAGGGTGAACTCGCCGGTTGGAATTTTATCGATATGATCTCAACTGAGAGTCTCGACAAAGCTCTTGGGGTTGAGGTGCGTTTGATTGCACTAGATCTGGCCGGCAGAGATGTTGAGAGTACCAGCCTGCGTGATGATCTCGCAGCAATTACTGCACGTTTTCCTGATGCTCCTATCACGTTGCTCTCAGGTACGGATGACGTCAACATAGCCCGTCAGGCGCTCAAGATAGGCATCCGCGGCTTTTTCTCGACTTCACTTCCCATTGACATTGCCCTTGCCGGTCTTCGTCTCGTTCTGGCAGGAGGAACATTCTGCCCGCAGCTATTGGGAGCTGTTACAAACGGCTCAAACGAGCATATTCCGGCCAGAAATGAGGCCGAAAAAAGCTTGGATGATAAGACGCAGTACCTGGCGATTGCCGATTTCACTCCCCGCGAGACGGATGTCCTCGCAGAGTTGCAATGCGGCTGCTCAAATAAGGTAATTGCAGGAAAACTCAATTTGTCGGGGCATACTGTGAAGATGCATTTGCAACACATAATGCGTAAGTTGCAGGCGCAGAACCGCACTGAAGTGGTTGCCCGCTTGGTTCAAAGAGCCGCCGGCGCGCATGACGCCTCGCCGAGTTAGGCGGTCTGGCCAGAACCGGAGAGCTGTCGCGACGTTTTAGTTGGGTTTCGGAGCACGGTTTGACCCCACCATAGGCGCCGAAGATTGCTCCCTGTCTCGTACCGTTGCCAATTGACGAGGATTGCACGCCCGTGCTGTCCTCTTGTCGAGGCCGAAGGCTGGGCTCTTCAAAGAGCAGGCTATCGTCGTGCGAAAGGAATACGGCTTCGTAGATGAGCTATTGAAGGTCTCGACGTGCAAGGCCCAGCGGCTATCGAGCCAAGGCAACCAGCTATCCAACGAACGGGGACGCGTTCGGAACACATCTGGTCGCTGGCCGATGGCAGACAGCACGTTATTCTGCTGGACGGCACGTCGCCGGACCACCCGCAACGGCGTATCCTTACTAACCGGCATCATGGCAATGCCGCGTAGCGACAGAGCCGGATCGGCGATGGTGATCGCAGTGAAAAGCTTCATCAAATGATCCTCCGGAGCGCGCCGAGGAGAACGAGCCAGCAGTTCGGGTTCTGCGAGCTTCTCACGGGCCACGCGGTGAACCGCTCGTCGCAGTCGCTCGACCGATCACTCATGACCGCGACGATTGAGGATGCGCGCGGCATTGTCTCAACTATGCTGGGGCGGAGTTGCCGTACCGTCGGCAAGTCTGCGCTGTCGAGGTTTCGACCGGATCGCGCGGTGAGCGGAGAGGTACACCTTGCTTCTCGAGGTCTTCGATGACATCGAGCAAATGGCTAACCGATTGGGCCGGGTGATCCAGGCGAACAATGACGAGCACATCGCCAGCGCTAAGATCCATTAGCAATTTCGTCAGCACTGGTCGTGCGCGGGACGCACCGGATCCGTGCTCCCGATGAATGCGATGGCAGCCTGCGGCGCGCAACTCATCGACCTGGATGCCGTTCAGCTGATCGTCGGTCGAAACCCGGGCGTATCCGATCAGTCTTTGCTGCCGGGGGGCTGACGGTTGCAACTTTCGGCATCAGATTTCGGCTCGATTTAGCGAGGTTTGTACGAACCATGAATGCGTGAGAAAAGGAAGGTTTGCTTACGCATCTCGCATCTGTACAAGGGCCTCTCAAAAACAGGTTGGAAAATCAAGACTTTCGACCGCCGCTGCCACAATTACGCCTGCGTTTCGCGGATTGTCGGTGGCACGCATCCCCCGTCGACGCGGGGGCGCAATCCGGTGCGTTCTTCGGGAAATATGGTTTGTGACATGAAGACTATAAGATTGGTCCTTTTGCCTGCTCTGGCTGTGCTGATGACAAGCGTCGCCGTGCATGCTCAGGAGTGGAGGTATTTGCCGGATTATGGCGACGACCCGGACAGTGGCTATGCTACTCAGCGTTATTGGCGGGAGGCGCCGCCGCGCTATCGCGATGATCGGCGTTTCGACGATGGCTATTATCATCAGGGTGACCCCTATGGCTATTATGACGACGAAGACGGCGATTTCCCGTCCCGCCGGCGTCCACAGCGGCAGGCTTCGATCGATTCGGGCGCGATCTCTCCGCAATTCAATCCCGGCGTCAAAGATGATAGACGTGCCAGCCTGGCGCGGTCGCCGATCCCGCGTACGGTTGTGCCCCTCTCGGGCTACGAACCTGGCACGATCGTGATCTCCACCAAGGAGAAGCGCCTCTATCTCGTGCTCAACGACGGAACTGCCCTCAAATATGGCATCGGTGTCGGCAAGCAGGGCTTCGCCTGGAAGGGCACGCAGACGATCAGCCGCAAGGCGGAGTGGCCGGATTGGACGCCGCCCAGGGAAATGATCGCTCGCCGACCGGAATTACCCGACCATGTGGACGGCGGCCTCAATAATCCCCTCGGCGCCAGAGCGCTCTATCTCGGCTCCACCCTCTACCGCATCCATGGCACCAATGAGCCCAACTCGATCGGCAAGGCCGTATCTTCTGGCTGCATCCGCATGGCGAATCCGGATGTGATGGATCTCTATGGCAGGGTCGGCGTGGGAACAAAAGTCGTCGTGCTCTGATTGCACTCCAGTACTGCAGGGACCTGCCAAGATCTGATTACATGCCGCTTTTCTCTTTGAATGGGTGAGGACACGAGCTGTTCCAATCCTGGCCTCAGTCAGACCGCACGCACGGATCCCTTGGGGAACACCCGCCCTTGCGGCGTTCCCGCCATCAAAGTCCGCTGACGTGCTTCCACGCTCGCGCCAGATCGTTGCCCATCCAGCAACTGAGGAAGAGCGACAAGCGTATTCGCCATCCCTCTCTCCGTTTGGGCGATGATGGTCCTCTGGCGCAAGACTACGTTCCGACCTGGATCGGCTTTCCGGCAAAGAGTTGTTCGATGCTCGGCTTCCTGCAAAACGTCATTGAGCTGATACCGATCAGCGGCGATCTGGCGGATAAAGATCCTCACAGGACCAATCGTCCGGCTCCGACGCGCTGTCACGCTTCAGGAGACTGGAGATAGCAAATTCCCGATCGTAAACTCTGCCGCTTGCGCCGACTTCCCAAAAATCGCCTGCCCTCGTATGGAGCAGGTCATCACTTGGTGCCGAACTCGCGGCGATGAAAGATCAGTTCTCTCGCTCGAAGTTCGGCCAAGGTTCGGCCGAGATCCGATACGAGCATGGCCGTCGTCCTTTGCCGCTGAGTATGGCTGAGTTTTTTCTTGCGCTGTCGATTGGATGGTCGCTAAGTCATGTTGACTCAGCTGTGAGCTTTGCGGCCGACAAGCGACCTTGGCCCAATCGAATTTCAGAATCGTAGGCAATTCAATGACCCGACAACTTTCTCTTCCGCGCGATCGGATTTCCGTACTTCTGTTGGAAGGCATCAGTCAGAGCGCCGTGGACTACTTTTCGTCATCCGGCTACGTCAATCTCACTCATTTACCGAAGGCTCTGGATGACAAGGATCTCAAGAGTCATATAGCCGACGCACATATTATCGGAATTCGTTCACGCACGAATCTGACGGAGGAAATTTTCAGTTCCGCCAAAAAGCTCATTGCCGTCGGTTGTTTTTCTGTGGGGACAAATCAGGTCGATCTGGATGCGGCCCGCCGACGCGGGATCCCCGTATTCAACGCTCCTTATTCGAATACGCGCTCGGTCGCAGAGCTCGTGATCGGTGAGATCATAATGCTGACCAGGCGGATTTTCCCGCGCTCGGCTTCGGCTCATGAAGGCGGATGGGACAAATCCGCCGAAGGTAGCCGCGAGATGCGCGGGAAAACGCTGGGCATCGTGGGCTACGGCAACATCGGTTCGCAGCTGAGCGTTCTTGCGGAAAGCATGGGCATGAACGTTCGCTATTTTGACCCTTCAGACAAGCTTCGCCACGGCAATTCGGAATCGATGGCAACGCTCGGCGAGCTTCTCGAAATCTCAGATTATGTGACGATGCATGTTCCGGAAACCAGTTCGACGCAAAACATGATAACTGAGGCCGAACTGCGCAGGATGAAAAAGGGAGCCATTTTCATCAATAATTCCCGCGGGACTGTGGTCGATCTTGAAGCGCTTGCGAAGGTTTTGAAAGAAGGACATCTCGCGGGCGCGGCTGTGGACGTGTTCCCGAAGGAGCCGGCGTCCAACAAGGAGCGTTTCGAAACGCCGCTGCAAGGCTTGGATAATGTCATCCTCACCCCGCATATTGGCGGGTCGACCGAAGAAGCCCAGGAACGCATTGGAAGGGAAGTCTCCAGGAAGCTTGTCGAGTATTCCGACGTCGGCTCGACGCTGGGCGCGGTCAACTTCCCCCAGGTTCAACTGCCGCCACGTCCAAACGGCACCCGTTTCATCCATGTTCATGAAAATCGCCCCGGCATTCTAAACAATCTGAATGCGATTTTCTCCTCCCGTGGACTAAATATCGTCGGTGAGTTTCTGCAGACCTACGGTGAAATGGGTTATGTGGTCATTGAAGCCGAGGGCGTTGGCCAGACAGCGGATGACATACTTGACGCGCTTCGCCAGATTCCGGGGACGATACGAACTCGATTGCTTTACTGACGCCGGTGGGAAATTGGCATTCTCCAGGTGTTTCTCACCATGGTTTCATCGCCATTAGCCGCCAAGTCAGATTTGGATTCCATGCAATGGGGGCGAGTCTCGTCAGCTAGGAAGAGCCAATGGTGCGGAAGGACGATGACATTAGCTCTGGCCACCCGGGAAAGACGACCCGATAGAGCCGGGGCAAATCCAATCACAGCGCCCGAGACCGTCATGCCGAAGAACTCGGTGCGCTTGAGGCTATCCCGCCGTTCGACCGACATGACCGACCGCGGCCATCGTGGTGAAGCAACCCTAATCGAGGCCACGCCAAGATTAAGGCACTCGGCGCGGCTGTAGGTATCACTGTGCCTGGTGATCGCAGCGTTGCTTACTGCTGCGCAGGTGCAGATTTCTGAAGCTTGTCCTGAACCTTCTTAACAAGCGCCGGATCCTTCTTGGCGGCCGTTAGAATTGCATTGTATTCGCCTACCGACATGCCTGGAGAGGTTTGAACAGCCTGTACCATCTGTTTGCTCGCCTCGGTTTGCAGCTGTTGCTTCGCGGTCGCATCCGACGCTGCTTCAATCTTGGCCGAGTATTCCTGCCTGATCTTGTCCACCTGAAGATATGCGACGGCGAAAGCCTCGATCTTTTGATCGCTGACGGTAGCAGCCGTACCGCTACTATCTGGTTGTCCTTGGGTGGATTGCTTGTCTTGCGTCGCCTGCTGCGCGGACGCAGGATTGCTGAGAAGCATCAGGCTCAAAGCAGCAGCGGTCAACGATGCGGCAGAGACATAACGAGTGATCATCTTGATTCCTCTTTGGTAGTGCGGGGGGAACACCTCTTTGATGGCGCAGAGCGAAGGGCGGCATATCCTATTGATTTTGCCGTAGGCTAGGGTTGAAGAACGATCCGGCGACAATGCGGCCGTCAAACGTTTTCTGTGGGGCAATAGCACGGCGATCTGCCGGCCACAGAGCGGTGGCTTTGTGACTGTCACTAGTTGGCCTCAACGCTTTTTTCCTATCGCCGTAAAATCCCGCCGCATGCGACGGCAAGGTTCGATGACAACGCCGGGCATTCGACGGACCGCGTCGCGCGATTGCCGCTTCAATGCGAAGCCGGAAGGAGGGTGAGTTTCGCGGAGTCTGCGTCTACTGAGCGATGTTCACAAACATCCGTCCTCCCGGAAATCGATTGTTCACACAAAATAACCAAATGAAGTGAGCTTCGAGCCGGGATCCGATTGCAATCTCAAAATGCCGCTTTCGGTTATTCTAGGGCGCCAAAATCTCAGCGGAAATAACCGAGCTTCATGTGGATGCCGGCTTCGTATGCAGCCACAATGAAAGCATCTTTCGCAAGCTCAGGATTGGATTTGCCCTCGATCGCGGCGCGACAAATCACCAACGCATCCTCATAAGCCTCAACGTGTTCGACGGGCCAATATGTCAACAAATAGTCCAGTGCTTCCGAACTGCTCTTGATCGTTCGAAATGCGCCGAACGGATGTAGCTGAAAACTGACAGGCCCGTGCCATATTCCACATGTCAACATGATAGACCTCTAGCGTTGAAACAGGATCAACAGGATCTTTGTTCCTGCACGAGACTGCGTGATGGGCTTTTCCGATCCTCCAAACGACGGAATGTGCTAGTGACAGTCGAGATCCTATCCACCGCCTTGTAGAGAAATATCGGCCTGAGAGCCGGCCAATCCGCTGCGTTCGAGATTGGAAACCGGCAAGCGAGACTTGCGGTAGGGCAATGCACACTGGCGGGCGGCCCGCGTGGCTGTCCACCGAATAGTACCTCATCTCCAGCAGCGGCAACTCACGCGTAGCGATCGCAGCAATGGCATGATCGGAATAACATGGCACGGTTTCGAGCCGAGCATCCTGGCGCCGCCGCCGATGCGAGTGCTGCTGACGTAGACGTGTGTGATATGCGCTGTATCATTGCCCTCGCGAATCGCCGCCTGGAGGATATATGGCTAAGCAGACAAGGCCGTTCATCGTCGAAATCAAGCCGTCCCGGAAGCTGAAACCCGTTGACGGCAAGACGTCAATATGGGGGAAGGTCGATCTGCGGATCGAGGAGGAGCTGCCAGTCGTTCCGCCGATTGCCGAGAAGCCGGCCACCCTTGCCGAGGATGGCCGATCCTGATCGGAGGATCACGGTCACATCGCGCAAACTGCATCAGCTGAATGCACTTGCCCGGAACCTTTTGACGGGTTCAGACCGTCACCACGATCTTCGTGAACTGTTCATTCGCTTCCAGATTGCGGTGCGCCCCGACGATCTGATCGAGCGGAAAGCTGCGCGCGATCAGGGCTCCAGGGCGCCATTCACGACGCCGGCGAGGTGATGCCAATCTTAGTCGTACACCATCAGAATGAGCTTAAGCTTCAAATGAAACCAGGTTAGGCGTGCGCCGAAAGCGCATGTTTCACACGCAGGATGGAGATTGCGACAGCCCCGATGACGAGCGGGATCGACACCAGCATGACCAACGGGCTGATGTGGTAGCCCGCGTGATCGGCGGCCTCGAAGGCGACTTTGAGCAGGCTCAACAGATAGTAGCTGATGGCGATGATGGAGAAGCCTTCCACTGCCCTTTGGATCTTGACCTGTGTTGCGGCCCGATCGGCCATCGCCTGAATCTCGATAGCATTCTGATGTTCGATCTCGACCTGGATGCGCGTCTGCAGGAGATCGAGCAAGTGCATGGCGGCATGAGAAAGTTGGTCGAGGCGCAACGCGGTCGCCTCGCAGGTCCGAACGGCAGGCCTGAACCGTCTCGCAACGAAAACGCCAAACCGCTGAAAGCCGGGCACATGGGATTCGCGAAGCTCACCGATGCGCTCCTCCACGATTTTCGCGTAGGCGGCGGTAGCCCCGAAACGATTTCGCGTTTCGGCCGCCGCCGAAATGATCCGGGCGGATAGGCCCGAAATTTCTTCGAGCAGTTTCTTGTGTTCGGTGGTTGGGGTCGTCTGATTTCGGTTTGTCAGCTCGAGAAGGTTTTTGTCGTAGTTGCCGAGCAAAGGGGCCAGGCGACGGGCTTCCGGAAGACCGAGCAGGGCCATGGATCGATAGGTTTCAATTTCATAGACCCGTCGAACCATTCGACCCAGACGGTAGGCGTTCAGGTCCCTGTTGAAGAGAAGGATGCGGCTCGTGTGGTCGTCCTGGACGCGGAAGTCCGAGCATACCTGCGCCGCTCCCCCACCGATCGAAGACGCTGCGGTATCGCGAAATCCGAACTTTGAAAGCGTTGGACCCAGCTCCTCTGGTGCGTTTCCCAGCACGAGAATACCAACCCGGGATATGAGCCGCGGCGCGTCCATATCCACGAGAGCCGCTATCTCAGGCAGCGAAAAGCTCGATACCGGCCATTTGTCGGCTTCTGCACTGAACTGAGTCACGCGCGTGATGGTGACGAATTCCGTGTGGTGTTCCACCTGGGTTCGTGGATCCTCGCTATCGCCGCCGTCAGTTAAATATCGGCTGCCATGCAAGGCGGGAAGCGCAGAGGGCATAAGTGCTATGTGCTCTACATAGGCCGGACCGGTGAAGTAAATGGACGGCCGAGCATGGAGCTCAGCATTGAAATCCGCCGTCATGAATCCACCCTGCGAGGTCCAAATCCCTGCAATGTCTGTGACCAACAGACAATATGCGTGCTGCAAACCTCAAATCAGGCCGGCTCCGCGGCGTCAATACAATCGCCGCGACCCTAATCGATTTTACTTTGATCGCGACAAAACAGCGCTGCAAATATTGTTTGAGAAGCGAACCCAAGTACATCATGCCTGTCTTGGACAGTGGGGGCAGGCTTCTTCGTGCAAAGGCGCAACGAACACTCTTTGCTGACGTTTTCCAGCGCACCCTTCTGTAAGAGCGCGCTGGGACCGCAGAACCAGCTGCGTGCGCGATGCCATCCTCCAAAACCCTGAGCCCAGCAAACTACGTGCCACGGCCGAATGTAATCGAGCCGTGGCAGCGATGATGTCAGGCTAACCAGCGGACGATGCCGTCTTTATTGGCTGCCCTCACGAGACCTTGTAGCGCAGCGCTGGCGTCGAACGCGACAGGTTCGGCATCAAGGCCTGGCGTGCCTGCTCATAATTTGCAAGCAATCGCGCATCTTCAAGGGCCGGGATCGTCGCAAATTCGCCTTCGGCAAGGCCTGCAAGCGAAGCGTCGACCATGTTTTCCGCCGACATGACGATCTCGCCCGGGAGGTGCTCGACAGGCGTGCCGGCAATGCCCCAGAATTCGGTGGCCGTCGCGCCCGGCAGCACGACCTGGACGCGGACGTTCTTATCGGCAAGCTCATGCTTCAGCGACTGGCTGAAGGCGAGTACGAAGGCTTTCGTTCCGCCATAGACGCCGTTCAGAATTTCGGGCGCGATCGCTACGACAGAGGCAATATTGATGACGGTGCCGCCGCCACGGGCAACGAGACCAGGCACAGCGGCATAGGTCAGCCGCATCACCGCCGCCACATTGAGATCGACCATCTCCTGCATCTTGTCGGCGTCGGATTGGAGCAGCGGCGCCGTACCGCCGAAGCCGGCATTGTTAACAAGCATGGTGATGCTCTGATCTTCCTTCAGCACCTTCTCGACCTTGGCAAGATCGTCTTTCCGGCCAAGATCGGCGGACAGGGTTTCGACGGTGCGGCCGGTCTCATCGGTCAGCCGGCTTGCCAGCGCCTTCAATCGCTCGCCATTGCGGGCGACTAGAATGAGGTTATAGCCCTGCTTTGCCAGCCGATGCGCATAGATCGCACCGATGCCCGAGGATGCCCCCGTCACCATCGCCGTACCCTTATGTTCCTGTGCCATGATCATTTCTCCGTTTTGCGCGTCGGCCCGATGCCTTGCGCTTGAGGAGGGTTTTACACCCGCTTGCCGATGTCATGAATGTCGAATATACCACCTTTTAGGACATATTCTTTTAGGACATGATGCCATGCAGCAAATTGCTTTCCTGCTCTTTCCCGGCTTCCAGATCATGAGCCTCGCTGCCGTCTCGGCTTTTGAATTCGCCAATCTCGAGCTCGACGAGAAAGCTTACGATATTCATTTCCTCTCGGAGACCGGTGGCCCGATCGCCAATTCGCTCGGTATGATCATCGATACGGAAGCCTTAAGCGATCCCTGTTTCGACACGCTGATCGTTGCCGGGGCGCCCCACATCAAGCTGCCCACCAAGGCCGAGGCGGATTTCATCCGCGCGGCCCTTCCCGCAACGCGCCGTCTCGCCTCCATCTGCACGGGCGCCTTTTTTCTCGCCGAAGCCGGCGTTCTCGACGGCCGCCGCGCCACGACGCACTGGTATCTCGCCCGCGAACTCAGGAACCGTTATCCGCGGATCAGAACGGAAGAGGATCGCATTTACATCATCGACGGCTCGGTCTGGACTTCGGCCGGCATGACGGCCGGTGTCGATCTGGCGCTGGCAATGGTCGAGAAGGATCACGGGCTGGAGATCGCCCGAGCCGTTGCCCGCAAGCTCGTCGTCTATCATCGCCGCGCCGGCGGTCAGTCGCAGTTTTCCACGCTTCTGGAGCTGGAGCCGAAATCCGACCGCATCCAGAAGGCGCTGGCGCATGCGCGCAGCAATCTGACGTCCACGCTGTCGGTAGAAGAATTGGCGGAGGCCGCCCATCTCAGCCCCCGCCAGTTCAGCCGGACGTTCCGCGCCGAAACAGGCCAGTCGCCGGCCAAAGCCGTTGAAAACCTGCGGCTGGAAGCGGCCCGCCTGATGATGGAACAGGGCCGCCACCCGATCGATGTCGTCGCACGCGAAACCGGCTTTGCCGATCGCGAACGCATGCGCCGCGCCTTCCTGCGTGCCTTCGGCCAGCCGCCACAGGCAATCCGCCGTTCCGCGCAGCTGGGATTGCAGGCATGATGTGTCGTCGTTGACAAGGCCCGCTCCACCGATCGTGTAGGGCGGCATCCATGTCGGGAGGACAACCCAAGGTGATCGAGTCGAAATTCGCTCGTCCATAGTTCGGATCGTCAACCATGCCGGGACGGATATCAAAGATATCCCAACATTCCAGTGTAACGGCGCGCCGCTTTCTGCTAAGTCACAGAGTGGCAAGTGCTTTTCGCGCCGGGTACCAGGGGGTTGCTGCACTTACACCAAACAAAAGGGGGCTTTTTTCCGCTGCGGCGAAAAATCCACTTCCCTTTTGCTTGGGTTGCTCGTAAGGCGCCTGCGCGAAGAATGTTGCCGCATTGGCACCGCCGGACACGGCAACCAAGCACAATTTTAAAGATGAACGACTAGGGACCGATATGCACGGCCAGGCTCAGGACGTTACAGAAGTGATCGGGAAAGGCCGCGCGCCGCAAATTCTGCGAGGTCCCGACTCAATCCACAAAGGCCGGCCCGATGAGCGGCTTTCCCGCGTCTTCGAAAGGCTGGCCGATGTTCACGGCCCCTCGCCCGCCGTCATCGACAGCGGCCGCGTCTGGACCTATCGGGAGATGGACGCCCAGGCGAACCGCTTCGCCCGCCTGATCATCGAACGCGGCGTCAAGCCAGGCGACCGGGTGGCTCTGCTCCTCGATCGTTCCGCCGATACCTATATCGCCATCCTCGCCGTGATGAAGGCCGGCGCGGCCTTCGTGCCGCTCGCTCCGGCTTTCCCCGAGGAGCGTATGGCATTGATCGTCGAGGATGCCGGCGTCAGCCTCGTCATCACCGTTCCCCATTATGCAACGCGTGCCGCCGGGCTTTCCGTGCCCCACGTCGTCATTGACGGCAATTATTCTGATACCGCCTCATATGCCGATACGCCGCTGGATATCGCCGTCACCGAGGACGACACCTGCTACATCCTCTACACATCAGGCACGACCGGCCGGCCGAAGGGCGTGGCGGTACGCCATCAGAGCATCTGCAATTTCGTGCGCATTGCCGCCGAGGCCTACGGCTATCGGCCGGGCGACCGCGTCTATCAGGGTATGACCATCGCCTTCGACTTCTCGACGGAGGAAATATGGGTGCCTTTCGCCGCCGGCGCGACGGTGGTGCCCGCACCGGGGCGCATGACGCTCGTCGGCGAAGAATTGGCGGATTTCCTGCGTGCCAATGCCATCACCTGCATGGCCTGCTCGCCAACGCTGCTCTCCTCGATCGAAAGCGACGTGCCGACGCTCCGCGCCATCCTGGTCGGCGGCGAGGCCTGCCCGCACAATCTCGTCACGCGCTGGTCGAAGGACGGGCGGCAAATCCTCAATACCTATGGCCCGACCGAAGCGACGGTTACCGCGACCATGGGATACCTGACGCCCGAGCGGCCGGTGACCATCGGCGCGCCGCTGCCGACCTATTCCATCGTCATCCTTGACGCCCAGTCGCCGAAGCTCTCCGAGCCGGGCGAACTCGGCGAGATCGGCATCGCCGGCATCGGCCTTGCGGTCGGCTACCTTAACCGCCCGGATCTGACCGAGCAGAAATTCATCCCCGATTTCGTCGGCCTTCCCAACAACCCCTCGCAGCGGATCTACCGTACCGGCGATCTCGGCCGCATCAATAGCGACGGCGAGATCGAGTATCACGGCCGTATCGATACGCAGGTGAAGATCCGCGGCTACCGCATCGAACTCGGCGAGATCGAAGCCGTGCTGCTCGACCAGCCCGGCATTGCGCAGGCGGCGGTCACCACCTGGGAGATCGAGCCCGGCCGTGTCGAACTCGTCGGTTACTATGCGCTGAAAATCGGTGTCGACTCGATCGCCCGCGCCGACCTTGCCAAGGAACTGCGCCGCCGCTTGCCCGACTATATGGTGCCCTCTTTCCTCGAAGAGCTGCCGGCGCTGCCGATGACCGTTTCCGACAAGGTGGACACGCGCAAGCTTCCGAAGCCGGCCAGCCTGAGGCTCGGCACCGAGCGCAAGGAAATCCTGCCGTCTACAAAAGACCAGCGCTTCCTGACGGAGGCGCTGCGGGATGTGCTAAAAATCGACGACATCTATGTCGAGGATCACTTCTTCGATGACCTCGGCGCCAATTCGCTGTTGATGGCCCGCTTCTGCGCAAAGCTGCGCACGCGCAAGGAATGGGCGACCACGTCGATGCGCGACATCTATATGTATCCGACCGTCTCCAGCCTTGCGCAGCACCTGCATGGGCCGGAAGAAGACGTAGCAGCCGTCGAAGAACCGTGCCTGACGCATCGCGCCTCGAACTTCGCGTACTGGACCTGCGGGGCAGCGCAGCTCCTGTTCTATGGCGTCTACAGCTATCTCAGCCTCTGGCTTCTGAACTACGGTCTCAACTGGGTCTACGACATGCTCGACGACCCGGTGCAGCTCTATCTGCGTTGCGCGCTCCTGTCGGCGGCCGTCTTCTTCGGCATGTCCGGCTTCGCTGTGATCATGAAATGGCTGCTGATCGGGCGCTGGAAGCCCGAGAGCTTCCCGATCTGGGGCCTGCGCTACTATCGTTTCTGGGTGGTACAGACGCTGATCCGCACGGCGCCGGTCGTGCTGTTCCGCGGCAGTCCGCTCTACAGCCTCTATCTTCGCATGCTGGGGGCGCGGCTCGGCCGCAACACCACTATCGAGTGCCGCACCATTCCTGTCTGCACCGACCTCATCTCAATCGGCGAGAACTCGATCCTGCGCAAGGAATCGATGCTTCTCGGCTACCATGCCCAGGCCGGCTATATCCACACCGGTCCGATCACCATCGGCCGTGATGCGTTCGTCGGCCTTGGCTGCGTCATCGACATCGACACCTCGATCGGCGACCGCGCCCAGCTCGGTCACGCATCGTCGCTGCAGCGCGGCCAGCATATTCCCGATGACGGGCATTGGCACGGCTCGCCCGCCGTCTCGACGACGGCAGACTATTGCAAAGTACATGGCGTGACGCTTTCGAGAACGCGTCGTATTCTCTACGACACCGTACAGCTCATCACCATGTTCGCCCTCGTCACGCCGTTTCCGCTGCTGTTCCAAACCTATTGGCAGAATGTCAGCGACGACTACCAGGAAACGATCGGCATCGTCGCGATCGGAACGACTATAACGCTCTTCGGCGCCATCGCCGTCGCGCTATTCGCCGCGCTGGCCGTGCCCCGCCTGTTCAGCCTTGTTCTCAAGCCCGGGCGCACCTACAGGCTCTATGGCTTCCATTTCTGGCTGCAGTCAGTCGTCGAGGTATGCACCAACATACGCCTCATCAACCTGCTCTTCGGAGACAGTTCCGCCGTCGTCCATTATATCCGGGCGCTCGGCTGGAACCTCAACGAAGTGGTGCAGACCGGCTCGAATTTCGGCAGCAACCAGCAGCAGGACAATCCGCTTATGTGCGAGATTGGCAGCGGGACGATGGTGTCGGATGGGCTCTATATGATCAACATCCACAAGTCGGCATCCACTTTCCGGCTGGAGCACACGAAGGTCGGCGAGCGAAACTACTTCGGCAACAACATCTTCTATCCGCCGGACGGGCGCACCGGCGAGAACTGCCTGCTCGGCACGAAGGTCATGGTGCCGGTCGATGGTGTGCTGCGTGAGAATGTCGGCCTGCTCGGCTCGCCGCCCTTCGAAATCCCGCGCATGGTCAAGCGCGACAAGGAGCTGATCCAGGGGGTGAGCGAAGACGATCGCCGCGCCCGCCTGCCGCACAAGAACCGCCACAATTTCGCGACCGCGCTGATGTTCGTCGCCGTGCAATGGGTGGCACTGTTCGTCACGCTCACAATCTGGGACCGCGCACTGAACTACTATACGGAATGGGCACAGACGGCGCTGTTCGTCGCAGTCGTCCTGACGGCAGGCCTCACGATACCGTTCTATATTTTCGTGGAGTGGGCGAGCCTCGGCTTCCGTCGCCTCCGGCCGCAGATGACGACAATCTACGACATCACCTTCTGGCGGCACGAACGCCACTGGAAGCTGGCCGATTCCCCGATCGTGCGCCTTTTCGCGGGCACACCCTTCCGGCCCATGATCATGCGCGCGCTTGGCGTGAAGGTCGGCCGGCGCGTTTATGACGGCGGCTCGAACCTGACGGAACGCTCGCTGGTCGAGATCGGCGACGATGCGACGCTGAACGAAGGCTGCGTTATCCAGGCGCATTCGCTGGAAGAAGGCGCCTTCAAGTCGGATCACATCCGCATCGGCAATGGATGCACGCTCAGCCCCGCCGCCTTCATCCACTACGGCGTGACCATGGGCGACGGCTCGATTGCCGATGCCGACTGCTTCGTCATGAAAGGTGAGATCCTGGAACCGAACTCGATCTGGCGCGGCAATCCTGCCAAGCTCCATTCCTTCGTCAGGCCGGTCGCCGACGCATGAGCGGCGGCGAAGCGCCTGCCCGCGCGGCGGAGACGGCGCTGCTTGCAGAAATAGCGAAGCTGGCGCCGCCCGGCGTCAAAGTCGGCTGCCGCGCCATCCGCGATGGCGACGAAAAGCTGCTGCTACCGGAGGAAGCCCAAACCATCTCCTCCCGCCAGCTTCATACCCGGCGCGCAAGCGGCGCGGCGCGCGCGATCGCCCGGCAATTGCTTGTCCTGGAAGGAATCGAGAATCCCGTCATTAAGCGTTCGGCCTCCGGCGCCCCGCTCTGGCCGGCGGGCATTACGGGTTCCCTTGCCCATGACGACGTCATGGCAGTTGCCGCCGTGGCGCGCAAGGCCGGCGCCGTCTCGCTCGGGATCGACGTCGAGCCGGCCGAACCGCTACCCGCCGACATCGCCGACATCGTGCCAATCTTCGGCGACATCCTCGACGGCATCGACCAGTATCTTGCGTTGCGCCTGCTGTTCAGCGCCAAGGAGGCCGTCTACAAGGCCAGCTTTCCACTCGATGGCAAGGTCCTCGGCTACGAGCATATCGCCGTCGACCTCCAGGGTCGCAAGGCCGTTACCGCGACCGGTCGCAGGGCGCAGCTTTGGTTCTGTCTCTTTCCGCGCGTGGTCGTTCTCGCTGAGGCGTCAGCAGATGCGGTGGCCCCACTTTCCTGGCCGGAACAGGTTTCTCCCAACTGGTGACACTATGTGCCACGGCACCAGTCACGAGCTTCGAGCGAGCGAAGGTGCCGATCGGATAGCGCGAAGTCATGGTTTCATGCGATGTCATCGACCTGCAGCGCAGAGATGGCATGATCGCAAAATCCGCAGATTCCGAGAAAGATCGGAGAAGCAGGGGATGGGCTGAGAAAGCCGGTGTCTGCAACAAACTTACGGGCTGGTTTCGGAGCGCACATTGACATGAATATGGTGGCGATCTGTCTAACTTACCTTGAATCGCACCCTCCGTTTTCATCCTATGGTTTTGTTTATTGACAATACTCGTCAGTAAACCTAGCTAACCTCGGGGCAAATCTCGGATCGTCGGCGGACGATGCAAACCATGCCGGCGTTGCCGGATCAAAATCTCAACATGGAAACGATCATGACCGAACAGCCGACTTCGGCCTCCGAAATCTCTTTGCGCCGCATCACCTCGCAAACCGTCAGCGATATCTGCGAACTCAGCGAGACGCTGACCGAAGCCCAGCGCGATAAGGTCGCCGACAACGGCACCTCGATCGCCGAAGCGCATTTTTCCGAGAATGCGTGGTTTCGCGCCATCTATGCCGACGACACGCCGGTGGGCTTCGTGATGCTGCATATCGGCTCCGACTACGACGTAATCGATTGCCCCGGCGTCTTCCTCTGGCGCTTGATGATCGCCGGCCCTTATCAGCGCATGCGCTTCGGCGAGAAGGCGATCGCGCTCGTCGTCCGCGAGATGAAGGCACGCGGATTTTCCGAGTTGTTCACCTGCTATGTCGTCGGTGACGATAGCCCCGAAGGTTTCTACAAGCGCCTCGGCTTTGTGCCGACAGGCGAGATGTTTGAGGACGAGATCGAAATGGTGCTGAAGTTCACCAGTTGAGCAGCGGTCAGACGATCGTGAAGCGCTTGCAGCTCCTGGAGGCAGCATCCCTGGTAAGGCATGAGCGCCATGGCAGAGAGGTGCTCGATGCGAGCCGCTTCGAGGAGGCACGGGCATTCCTCGACGCAATCTCTGCCGGTTGGGATCGCGCTCGGCCGCCTCAAGCCGCTCGTCGAGACGACGTGAAGCCGCCTGCAGACCCGGCGAAGAGGTCCAAGTCAAATTCCGTCACGATGGGATCGACTTTGAAGGGCCCCCCAGCTTCATCATGTTTTCGGACGAAAAGCCCGGCGTGGCGAAGGCGGCCGTCGATTTCTGCGTCTTGCTATTCCCGAAAACCCGCATTGAACGGCTCGATCTTTGTGGTCCGGACGAGGATCAGCCTGCCATGTATTGAATGTTGCAGCGGCCATGGACCGATGATTTCTGGACATGGGCGCGCACGCCGAAAACCCGTTCGATCAGCTCCTGCGTCAGCACCTCTTCCGGTAAACCGGCCGCAACCACTTCACCCCTCTGCAGCACCGCCAGACTGTCGCAGAACATCGCCGCCAGATTGAGGTCGTGCAGCGCGACGACGGAGGTAACATCAAGCTTCGAAATCAGGCCGAGAATGTCGAGTTGATGCTGGATATCGAGATGGTTCGTCGGCTCGTCGAGCAGCAACTCGCTGGGGGTCTGCGCCAGCGCTCTGGCGATGTGGACGCGCTGCCGCTCGCCGCCGGACAAGGTTTGCCATAGCTGCCCCGCCCGATCCCGCATGCCGACACGGGCGAGTGCATCCAAAACCGCTGCATCGTCGCGGGCGCTCCAGGACGAAAGCGGGCCACGATGGGGGGTGCGCCCGAGGCGGACGACATCGATGACGGTCACCTGCGTATCCGTCGTTGCCTGCTGTTCCACCAGCGCGATACGGCGAGCGATGTCGCCGCGTGAAATCGAGGCGATGTCGCTGCCGCCGAGCCGGATGACACCGCTCTTGACCTTTCGCAGCCGGCAGATCAGCCGCAGCAGACTGGATTTGCCGGAACCGTTCGGCCCCAGCAGACCGAGCACCTTACCCCTTTCCACCGAGAGGCTGATGCCGTTGACGATCAGCGTGTTGCCGGCAGCGAAGGTTACGTTGTCGACCGCGATGCTCATGCCGTCCTCCGGGCGCGATAGAGAATGATGGCGAAGGCCGGAGCGCCGAACAGTGCGGTCACGACGCCGATCGGCAGGATCTGCTGGGGAATGATGATTCTCGAGACGATATCGGCTGCAACCATAAAAATCGCGCCACCGAGCGCCGATGCCGGCAACAGGCGGTCGTGACTGGGACCGACCATGAAACGGGCTGCATGCGGAATGACGAGCCCGACGAAACCGATCGAGCCGACAATGCTGACGACCGCCGCGATCATGAAGGCCGTCGTTCCGAGAAGCACGATCTGCGCGCGGCGCACGGCGATGCCGAGCGAAGCCGCAGCATCGGTTCCGAAGACGAAAGCATCGAGTACGCGGACATGCGCCATGCAGATCACGAAGCCAGTGATGGCGATCGGCCCGGAAAGATAGACATCCGGCCAGCGCACACCGCTCATCGAACCGAGCAGCCAGAACATGACGCCCCTCGCCTGCTCAGCATTGGCCGATGTGGTGACGATATAGGAGGTCAGCGCATTGAAGAGCTGCGAGCCGGCGACGCCGCACAGGATGATGCGCTCGCTTGTGCCGCCGACACCGGCCGCGAGCAGGCCGACAAACAGGAAGGCGACGACCGCACCGATGAAGGCGCCGCTGGAAAGCCCCAGAACCCCATAACCGAGCCCGAGGATCATGATGCAGACCGCCCCGGTGGAGGCACCTGCGGAAATGCCGAGCACATAGGGTTCCGCAAGCGGATTGCGCAGCAGGGCCTGTAGGATCACACCGCTCAGCGCAAGCGACGCTCCGGCGCTTGCCGCAACGAGCGCACGGCTCAAGCGATAATCCCAGACGATGCCCTGATGGATCCGGCTAAGCTCGAAATCCGTTCCGAACAACCGGTTCGATACGGCCTTTGCCGTCGTCGACAACGGGATCGAAATCTCGCCGATCGAGACCGCAAGGCTGATCATGAACGCCAGAAGCACAAACGCAGCCATGGCGAGCGCCAATAGCGCCCACCTCTGCCGTCGTTCTCCAATCAGGCGCATTCTACTCTGCCAGACCGAAGGATCTGATGCCCTTGGCCAATATTTCGATGCCATCGATGGTGCGGATAGTCGGGTTCATCGACTGCGCATCCATCATGACGAAATGCCCGTTCTTGACGGCGTCGAGCTGGCTGGTGACCGGATCCTTCTGAAGGAAGTCGAGCTTGACCTTCGGGTCGTCAGCCGCATAGCGGCGGCGATCCATCGTCGCTATGACGATCACAGCCGGATTGGCCTGCGCGATCGTTTCCCATCCCACAAGCGGCCACTCCTCTTCCGTCGTCACGACATTCTTGGCGCCGAGCGTCTTCAGGATATAGGCCGGCGCGCTGTTCTTGCCGGCGATATAGGCATCGCCGCTGACTTCCTTGCTGGAGAACCAGAACACGATTGGAAGGCCCTTGGCCTTGGCCCCGGCAATCGATGCGGCGGCATCCGCCTCGCGTTTCTTCAGATCGGCGACGAGCGCATCGCCGCGATCCCTAACGTCGAAAATCTCAGCGAGTTCGTCGATCTCCTGATAGACGAGATCCATCGTGAACAGCTCCTTGCGCACGCCATCGCCGCCCCCGGCGTTGATCTTGGCGACGCAATCGGTCGGCGCGATATAGGTATTGATGCCGAGCTCGGAAAACTGCTCGCGCTTGCCGACGGCACCTTGCCGGCCGATATGCCATTCGAATTCGGCTGCGACAAAATCTGGCTCTTTGCCCGCGACCGATTCAAAGCTCGGATCATTGTCGGCAAGCCGGGCGATCTTGCTATCGGCCTTAGCATACTTCGGCAGCACCGGACCGACCCATACGGCCGTTCCTGCAATCTTGTCGGCAAGGCCGAGCGAGAACAGGATCTCGGTCATACCCTGGCCGATGGATACGATCTTGCTCGGAGTCTTCTGAAAAGTAACCTGCTGGCCGCAATTGTTGATGGTGAGCGGATATTGGGTCGCCGCAAAGCCGGAGGCGGCAAACCCGGTGAGCCCAAGTGCAAAAGCAATGGTCGTCAAAAAATGGCGCATGAAAGGTCTCGATCGGAATGGGAATCTGGCAGCGTCGGCGCGACAGCGCTCAGACAGGCTGCCGCCGGTTGCGGAGATTCCAATCAAGGCCGAAAAACGCCCGATAATGTCGAAGGCTCAGGTCAATCATTCTCTGTCCTTTCCGAGCATCCCCGCCCGGTTGATTGGATCGTGATCGACGGCAGGTCTCCTGGCTCACGGATATCTGACAATCACCTGCCTTCCCGCGATGCATATTCGCAGTGGCATGGCCCTGAGGCCCTCGGAGGTGAACAGCAAGCTGGTCATTCCGGGATGATCGGCAATCCGCTTACAGTTGCGGGGGCAGCCACGGTCTAGGTCCCTTTTGGGTCGTCCTCACCGTGTTCCCTATTAATCCCCGCGGAGTCTTCCTTGGGGAACCGTCGCATCCAGTTACGCCGGACTGCCCATCCCCGTCAAGAAGACACGGCCGAAACAAAGTCATGAGACGGCATCGCGCCGACCGCCGAAACCGGCAGGGAACTTGCAACGGCACCCTATGCCGTTTCCGCGAGCTCCACGCGATTTCTTCCGGCCGCCTTCGCGCGATAGAGCGCTTTGTCGGCCGCTTCGAGAACTTGTTTGAAATCGACCGACGGCTCGTGGGAACAGGCGATGCCGAAGCTGGCGGTGACATGGATGGCCTCCTGCTCGAACATCAAGACCGTCGTCTCGATATCGGCGCGGATTTTCTCTGCAACGATGCCGGCAGCTCTCATGTCGGTGTTCGGCAACAGGACTACTATTTCCTCGCCGCCGTAGCGGGCGGCTATATCGGTCTTGCGTGCCGTCAGCCGGATCACATCCGCCACCCGCGCCAACACGGTATCGCCGAAGGAATGCCCCCAATTGTCGTTGATCTTCTTGAAGTGATCGATATCGAGCATGATGATCGAAAAGGGAATCCGTCTCGTCCCGGCTTCCTTGCTGCAACGATCCCCTTCGCGCTGCAGGACCCGGCGATTTGGGAGCCTTGTTAGCGGATCTAGCGTGGCTTCGTTCTCGAGCGCGCGCTGAATGCCGATGCGGTAGCTTTCTTTTTCAAGCAGATCCGAGAGCAGCATGACGCCGAGGATGTTGACGGTCGTCACCGGAAGCGTCGCCGAAAGGAGGAGTTCGCGCGCGACCGGCCATGGCAGGAAGACAAGAACGACGAGCGAGGTTGTCGTCGCCAGGCCGAACAGGGCCGAGCGTTTCCATCCGGTGCCGATCAACTGGCGCGGCAACAGCGTCAGAATATATCCTGCGGTCGCAACGATCAGAATGCCGGCGACTCCGGCCACCGCCCCTATCCCGCCAACCATGTAGCGAAACACGCCCATCATGACGGCAGCAACCAGGGTACCAACCGCACCGCCGTAGATCGGCGTCAGAACGAGCAGGATCGAGCGGCCGTCCTGGAACACGCCGGGCATAAATCGAATGGGATCGCCCATCGACAGAATGCCCCCCAGGCCGAAGAGCAGCCCGACAGCAACGGACTTCAAAACGCCGCGCTCGATGGTCCTGGTGACCCAGGAATAGGCGTAGACGATGATCGCCACCTGCCCGAGGACGCGCACCAGGGATGGCAAATGCGTCTGAATCTCCATCACTGTCCCCAAACCTCGCATGGACCCGCAGCCAATTGCCGGCACCGGCCATAGTCAGTATCAAAAAGCAATACCAAACAAATTCTGCGAGATGGTTTATCAGGCCTCTCGCCTCCGAACAGCGCTGTTTTACTGCTCAAATTGGAGCAGGCAATGGTGATCATCGCAATGACCGAACTTTCAAATTGACGCGCATCATTATGGCAACATTCGATGCGTGCGGGCCGCAATGCCCGACATCACAGATTTTCCCGAGAGCATGAAGCATAAAAAGGAACAAAATCGTCAGGAAGATAATCGAGGGGGTGGCGGAACTGGACGGATTGCCGTGATGGAAAGGCAACCCAGCCTATCGAACCTATCTGGAGCTTCTGGCGGGATGGTCAAGCACAGCTTGGCTATTTCAGCCGCCTCTTTCTGAAGGAGAGGCGGTTTTCGTCATCGGGCCGCAATCCGCATTTTGCAGAATTTGGCAGGTGAATGCCTAAGGGGCAGAGCCGCGACAAGCGGTTCAACGACAAGTGCTTTTGTCATTTTCCTCTGCTACAGTCCTCGTGACAATCGCCGGCAGAGGGACAGCCGGCCGATGTCGCAACGATGACAGAAGCGGGTGCCGATACGCATCTCGCCCCGCCATCCCTGCGACCCCGGCCAGTTCCCGAACAGTTCCTGCCGTTGGCCGTCACGAGAGCGAAACTGGGGAGACAACTGTATGTGGCGAACGATTCGTGTTGTGATTGGCATCGTGATCCTGGCGGCGCTCGGTGTCCTTTTATGGTTTGCCACAAAACCACCGCCGCTTATCGTTCAGGGTGAAGTTTCAGCCAATCGCGTCGACATCAGCCCGCGTGTTTCGGGCCGGGTTGCGAAGCTGAACGCCGATGTCGGCGACAATGTCGAGCGCGGCACGGTGATCGCCGAACTCGAAAGCCCGCAGCTTACCGCCGCTCTGCACATGTCCGAAGCGGCACTCTCCGTCGCCCAGGCCGATCTCGTCAGGGTCAACAGCACCCGACCGGAAACGATCGCGGCGCGTCAGGCGGAACTCGCTGCCTCGGATGCGGACGTCAGGCTGTATCAGGAAGATTCAGACCGTCAGGCAAAGCTGATTACGACCGGGGCATCGACACAATCGCGCGTCGACGAAACGACCCGGAACCTTGAAGCGGCGATCCGCAAGCGCGAGTCGGCCCAGGCCAATCTCCAGCTAGCCGTCGCCGGTGCAAGCAAGGAAGAAAAGGCCCTGGCGGCGACGCAGGTCGAGCAGGCAAGGGCATCACTCAACCAGCAGCAGACCGATGCTCACGAATTGACCATCGTCGCGCCGATTTCAGGACAGGTGACCACGCGCGTCGCCGAACTCGGCGAGAATTTTTCGGCGGGGGCGCCGATCTTTTCGCTCATCGATCTGCAGAACCCGTGGTTCACCTTCAATCTTCGCGAGGATCTGCTGAAGGGCCTGAAAGTTGGTGACAGCTTTGACGTCACCGTTCCAGCCCTCGGCGACAACAGGATCACCGTAAAGACGACCATGATCAATGCTCAGGGACAATATGCGACCTGGCGTGCCACGCGGGCGACGGGAGATTTCGACCTTCGCACCTTCGAGGTACGGGCAACCCCGGTCCAGCCCGTAAAGGGCCTGCGCCCCGGGATGAGCGTCATTGCATCCTGGCCGCCGGCGGAGCGTTGACATGATGGCGAAAGGACGGTTGCGCCCCGGCTTCCTGACGGTCTTCAGAAGGGAATTCGATCGTCTCTGGCGCCGTCCCTTCCTGCTGTTCCTCACGACCATCCTGCCTCTTCTGCTAATGGGGGTGCTGGCAGCCGTCTTCAGCGCCGGCCTCGCCACGCGGCTGCCGATCGCCGTGCTCGATCTCGACAATACCGATCTTTCGCGAACGATCATCCGCACCGTCGACGCCACGCCGGATACGGCCGTCATCCGCAATGTCAGCGACCTCGCCGAGGGCAGACGGCTGATCCTGTCCGGCCAGGTTCACGGCCTGTTGATGCTGCCGCTCAACCTTGAGCGCGATGTCCTTTCCGGACGCCGCCCCGAAGTCGTCTTCTTCTACAACACGCAGACGATGACGACGGGCAATCTGACGCTGCGCGGCGTCAGCGCCGCGGTTCCCTCCGTTGCAGCCGGCATCCGTCTGTCGCTCAGAACCGCCGAAGGTCAACCTGTCGATGCCGCCGAAAAGGCGCTCGCGCCCATACCCGTCCAGGTCAATCCGCTCTTCAACCCGACGCTCAACTATGCGCATTTTCTGCTCGCCGCTCTGCTACCGAGCGTACTGCAGGTCATTATCGTCACGACGATGGCCTATACGATCGGGCTTGATGTCGAAACGGTGCATCGCCTGCGCCTGTTGCGGCGCCTTGGTGGAGGATTGTGGCCGGCGATGGCCGGAAAGATACTCCCTTATACGCTGTTGTTCCTAGTGGTGCTCGGCATTGCGGACTGGGTTCTTTTCGGGGCCTTGGGCATGCCGTTGCGCGGCAATCGCTATCTGCTTGTGCTGGCCGGTATCCTGTTTATCCTTGCCGACCAATTCATCGGCGTGCTCCTGGCTTTGCTGCTTCGGCCCATGGCGAGTGCCATAAGCATCGGAACGCTCTTGATGGCACCGGCCTTCGGCTTCATGGGCATCGGCTTTCCGCGCATCGGCATGAACGCCTTCGCCTATTACTGGGGGCAGATCATTCCCGGCACCTGGTATCTGATGGCGCGGATCGACCAGACCATCCGCGGCACGCCGCTTGATCTTTCCTGGAAACCGATTGCTGTCCTGCTCTTCATGGTGCTTCTGCTCGCGAGCCTGGCGGCATTGCGACTGGAAGTGATCCGGGCACGGCGGCAACGCCGTATGCAACAAGCGGCCACAACTGGAAGGGTCGCGTCATGAAGGCAATTCTCACCATCTGCCGTATCGAGCTCGGTCGCGTTCTCTCGCTGAAGCCGGCCTTTTCGGTGCTCATCATCGCCACGATCATCTATGCCGCCTTCTATCCGCAGCCCTATCGCACGGAAGCCTTGCGCCATGTGCCGATTGCCGTCGTCGATCTCGACGGCACCAACAGCAGCCGCGAGCTTGCCCGGCGCGTCGATGCCTCGGCGGATGTCGCGGTTGCCGCCGTTCTTCCGGATCAGGCAAGTGCCGAGCGCGAGGTCCATGCCCGCAACCTCTTTGGCATTCTCGTCATTCCGCAATATTTCGAGCGCGATCTGCTGCATAATCGGCAGTCGCCCGTCGCGCTCTACGCCGATGCCAGCTATTTCCTGATCTATCAGCGCATATCCGGCGGCGTTACCGCCGTTGCAAAGACCATGGGAGCGGAGGTCGAAACGGCAAGGCTGATTGCCGCCAAAGTCGATCCCAGAATTGCCGCCGCCGCCTCGGACCCCATGCCCTTGACTGCCGTGCCGCTGTTCAATCCGCAGGGAGGATATGCGACCTACATTCTGCCGGCCGCCTTCGTGCTCATCATGCAGCAAACGCTCCTGATCGGCGTCGGCCTGCTCGGCACCTATCGAAACGATGCGCTCAGAACCGGGCCGGCGGCTTCGATCGGACCGATCTCGGTCGTTGCTGGAAAGCTGCTTGCTTATCTGATCCTCGAAGCCATTGTCGTGCCTTTCTACCTGATCGTCATTCCCTATCTCTATAATATTCCCCGCCTCGGCACGCCGCTCTCGATATTCGTCTTCGCGCTCCCCTTCGTGCTTGCCGTTGGTGCTCTCGGATTGGTTATCGCCAGCCTCTTCCGCAGTCCCCTGACGGTGCAGCTCGTATCCGCCGCGCTCGGCATCCCCTTTCTCTTCCTGGCCGGCTTTTCATGGCCGACCGAGACGATGCCGCCCTTTCTGCACGCCATCGCGACGGCGTTGCCGAGCACCTCCGCTATCAATGGCATCGTTGCCGTCTCGCAGCTCGGTGCGCCCCTACCCTACGTCCGCCAACCATTCCTGACGCTGTGGATATTGGCGGCCGTCTATATCGTGATCGCCATTCTGCTGGAGAGCAGAAGCCGGCAGCGCCCGGCTGCCAAAGCCTAGGAGTTTCCGGCGCCGCATCTCCCTGACGCCGTGCACGATGGAACTAGAGCGGTTCAGTTTTTCACGGAATCTGAGAACCGCTGCGCACTTTTCCTGGAATTGCTCTAGATCCTCCGGCAAGAATTGCCGGGGACGAATTTCGGCGTCAGCACGAAATCCTGCGGCGGCTCAACCGTGCCTTGCGGATTGGTGATGCGGTGCATGAGCCGCCTTGCGATGATGCCGCCGAGCGCCAGCGTATCCTGCACCACCATGGTGATGCGCGGCGTGATGACTGAACTCCATTGCACATTGTCGATCATGGCAAGCGAGATGTCTTCGGGACAGCGAAAACCCAATTCCTGCATAGCCTGCAGCGCCGAAAGCGCAACCGTATTGTTGGCGCCGAGGATCGCTGTCGGGCGCTCCGGCTGGATGAGCAGGCGCATCGCCGCCTCGTAGCCCGCCGTGCGCGTGAACTGCCCATCGACGACGAAGTTCGGGTTCACCTCGACGCCGGCATTGGCCATCGTATCGGCAAAGCCGCGATATCTCTCCGTTGCCGTATGCATATGGCTCGGGCCGGTGATGAAGGCGATGCGTCTATGGCCGAGCTGCAGAAGATGCTCGGTCAGCATCGCGCCGGCAAGATAGTTGTCGGAGCCGACGAAATCGCGCTCGATGCCCGCGACCTTCTGGTCGAAACAGACGATCGGTACGTTCAGGCTGGCGATGAAGTCGAGATAGTCCTGATCGTGCCCGGAGGGTGAAAGCGCCAGACCCGCGGTCTTGAGGCCGATCAGGTGCTCGACCATCGCCCTCTCACGATCCGTCTTGCCCGAGGAGTCGGTCACAACGACGAAATGCTCATGGTCGAGCGCATAATTCTCCAGTTCGCGCCGGATATCCCCGAAAAACGGGTTGCCGACATTGCCGACGACGAAGCCGATCATGCGGCTGCGCCCACGCGCCAGACTCTGGGCAAGCGGGTCGGCAACGAAGCCGACAGCGGCAATCGCCTGACGGATTTTCTCCAGCGTTTTCTGGCTGACACGCGCCGGATTGCTCAAAGCCAGCGATACCGTCGAGACGGATACGTCAGCGAGTTTGGCGACGTCGCGAATTGTGGCCATAAGTTTATCGAACCGTTTCTATCGCCCCTAGCCTTCCGATCGAAGGTGCTTTCTCTGATGAATCTCCGTCATAAATCTAGCATTTGTTGGCCATGAAGCAATACGCCGAAAGAGATTTCAACAGCGAGCTTGACATACCGAACGATAGAATCAATGATTAAATCGAACCGGTTCGATTTAGCCGTAACACTTGGGAGGATAGTGTGAACGACGCAGCAATCAGTAGCGGCCTGGATGCGGCCGATGGCAAGGCATGGTTTGGACACGACCGCTTCGGCATGTTCATCCACTTCGGACTTTACGCACTCGGCGCGCGCCACGAATGGCTGAAGAACCGCGAGGAGTTCACCACCGAGGCCTATCAGAAGTATTTCGACAACTTCGATCCCGACCTCTACGACGCGCGCGAATGGGCGCGCCGCGCGCGCCAAGCCGGCATGAAATATGTCGTCCTCACCGCCAAGCACCATGAAGGCTTCTGCCTGTGGGACAGCAAGGTCACCGACTACAAGGTCACCAATACGCCCTACGGTAAGGACCTGATCGGACCTTATGTCGAAGCGCTTCGCGCCGAGGGGCTGAAGGTCGGCTTCTACTATTCGCTGCTCGACTGGCATCATCCGGATTTCCCGATCGATGCGCATCATCCGCAGCGCAGCCACCCCGACGCCGCCAAGCTTAACGAGGGCCGTGACGTCAGGCGCTATGCCAAGTATATGCGCGACCAGGTGACGGAGCTTCTCACGAATTTCGGCAAGATCGACGTGATCTGGTTCGATTTCAGCTATCCCCGCCGTGTCTACAAGGGTCTTCCCGGCAAGGGCCGCGCCGATTGGGAAAGCGACGATCTCATCAAGCTGGTGCGCCAGCTGCAGCCCGATATCATCGTCGGCGATCGCCTCGACCTGCCGCGCGATGCCGATCACATGCCCGATCTAGTGACGCCGGAACAATACACGCCGCGCGTCGCTCCGACGGTCGCCGGATTGCCGGTGCGCTGGGAGGCCTGCCACACCTTCAGCGGCTCCTGGGGCTACTATCGCGACGAAACCAGCTGGAAGGATGCCGGTCAGCTCATCAACATCCTGATCGACACGGTTTCTCTCGGCGGCAACCTGCTGATGAATGTCGGCCCGACCGGCCGCGGCACCTTCGACGCCCGCGCCATCACCGCACTCGACACCTATGGCGAATGGATGCGGCTGAACGGCCGCGCGATCTACGGCGCCGGCCCTTCCGCCTATAAGGCGCCGAGCGGCTGCCGCTTCACCCAGAAGGGCAATCGGCTCTATCTGCATATCCAGACCTGGCCGTTTCGTCACATTCACATCGAAGGACTGGGGCGCAAGGTCAAATATGCGCAGTTCCTGCATGACGCCAGCGAACTCCACTGGCTCGACCCGGATGCCGAGGTCGATTCCAATATCGGCGTCTCCGTCGGCGAGGGTATTCTGACCTTGGAACTGCCGGTTCTGAAGCCCGATGTCGTGACGCCGGTCATCGAACTGTTCCTCAAGGACTAAGGGAGATAGCGAAGCCTAGCCGCCCGGTGCCGTCATGAGCCGCGAAGCCGAACTCATTGCCGCGATGACCCCCTTGATCGCCGATCTGGCCGAAGACGGCAATGGTGCCGTCGCGCTCGCCGGCTCGCGCGGCAAGGGATGGTCGGATGCGCAATCGGATTTCGATTTCCGGGTCTATGCCGATGCTTATCGCGGACCGGAGGTCCGGCAAACCACGGCGTGGCTGCGTTTCGAAGCAGCGCTGCGGAGCTGGCAGGCCGAAGGCATCCGCATGGATGGCGTCTGGATGCGCCGCTATGCCGGCGTCCAGCGCGATCTGGAGTCCTGGCTTGCCGGCATCGTCGTGCCCAAGAGCTTCGAATGGACGATCTGGGGCTATCACCTGCCGACGGATCTTGCCAGCCAGCAGATCATCGCCGATCCCAGGGGTTTGCTGGCCAGCTGGAAGCAGCGGCTGGCGCAATATCCGGAAGCATTGAGGGCCTCGATCCTCAGCCAATACATGGATATTCTGCGCTACTGGGCCAAGGATTATCACTATGAAAGCAAGGTCGTTCGCCGCGATCTCGTCTTTCTGGTCGGGCTGACGGGCAAGCTTGCCAACGCCATTCTGCAGGCGGTCTTCGCCTTCAACCGGGTCTATTTTCCGGGTGACGGCTGGAACCTGCCAATGGCAGCCGAACTCGAACGGCTGCCTCCCGACTTCGCCCAGCGGATGACCGCCATTCTGGAGCCGGGGCAAGATCCGGACACATGGCGGCGCCAGCGAACCGAACTGATCGGCCTCATCGCCGACCTGGAAGCCATGATCGCGGCATGAACGAGCCGCAAGACCAAGCCGGAGGGGAGCGTCCGGATAGTGATGCACGTCACTGCAACGAAAGTCATTAAGGAGGAGGAACCATCATGAAGCGTTCATTGATCTTTGCCGCCGCCCTTGCGGCGAGTTCACTACCCGGCATCGGCGCCAAGGCGCAGGATGCCCCGGTGACCCTGACCTGGCAGATGTGGGGTCAGCCCAACGATGCCGAGCTCTGGCAGCAGCTGGCCGATCTCGTCACACAGCAATATCCCGACATCAAGGTCAAGCTGCAGCTTTCGGGCTGGACGGATTACTGGACGCGGCTGCCGGTTCTGGCGGCCTCGGGACAGGTCGCCGATATCGTCTCGATGCAGTCGATGCGCCTGCCGAATTTCTACTCGATCCTGACGCCCCTTGACGATTATGTGAAAGGCAGCGACGTGAAGGTGGCGGACTTCGAGACATCGATCATGTCCGGCCTTTCACAGGACGGAAAGCTCTATGCGCTGCCTTACGACGTCGGCCCGTGGATGGTCTTCTACAATCGTGACAAGTTCGCCGCCGCCGGCTTGAAAGAGCCTGCTAAGGACTGGACGTTCGACGACTTCAAGGCCGATGCCAAGGCGTTGACAAAGGACGGGACCTACGGCTACGGCACCCAGGCCTTCGATTTCATCGCCGGCCCGGTCGCGCTCGGTGCGGACTATTTCAATGCCGACAATGAATTCGACCTCACCAACGCCGGCTTTGTCGATGCCTTCAGCAAATATGCCGCTCTCACCGCCAAGGACAAGCTCTCGCCGGTCTTTGCTTCGGCAGCCGATGCCTCCGCCGCAAGCGGCCGCTTCGCTTCGGGCAATGTCGCCATGTATATCGACGGTCCCTGGTCGCTGATTACCGGGCAGGCCAACGTCAATTTCAAGATCGGCATTGCGCCGCTGCCGCGCGGCAGCGGCCCTTCGCGCTTCATCACCGCCGGTTCCGGCTGGGGCATTTCCGCCACCAGCCAGCACAAGGATGCCGCCTTCAAGGCGCTGCAGGTGCTGACAGGCCCGAAGGCGGCCGAAATCCTCGGCTCGGCCGGACGCGCACTGCCGGCCCGGCTTGCGCAGCAGACCGCCTGGTATGACGGCGCGGCCAAAAACGTCGCCGGTACGCGCGACACACTGCAATACATGTTCGCTCACACCACGCCGTTCCGCATCAACGAGAAATGGAACCAGTTCGAGAATCTGATGATGCAATATGTGCCGCTGGCGTTGACCGGGGATTCGAAACCTGAAGGCGCACTCGCCGACATTCAGAGCCAGCTCCCATAATCAGGATGCTGGACGGCCTGCGGTCGCGCCATCCCCGCGATCGCAGTGCCATCGCCGGAAAGGAGAGGCCTATGATGCTGGGCAAACACACCGACATGATCGCAAGACCAAGGCCACGCTCCCGCAAATGGTTCAGAGGCGAAGGATGGGCAGCCTTGTTCTTTCTGCTGCCGGGTCTGATCGGCATCGTCCTGTTCCTCGTCCTGCCGATCCTTGCCTCGATCGCATTAAGCTTCACCAACTGGCAGTTGCTCGGCACGCCACGCTTCGTCGGCATTTCCAACTATGTGCGCCTGTTTACGACCGACCCGCAATTCTGGACGGTCATGCGCAACACCATTTTCTTCACGGCCGAATATCTCGTCCTGAACATCATCATCTCGCTCGGGCTGGCGACCTGGATTTCGAGCTTGAAGATCGGGCAGCGCTGGTTCCGGGTGATCTTCTTTCTTCCGACATTCACCCCGCTGATCGCGGTTGCCATGGTCTGGATGCTGATCTTCACCAGCGGCGGCTTGTTCGACAGCCTGATGGCTGCTCTGTCCCTACCCTTCGCAGGCGTGCTCAACGATCGGACGCTCGCCATGCAGGCCGTCGTCCTGACCTCCATCTGGGCCGGCGTCGGCTACAACACGGTTCTCTTCAACGCGGCGCTCGACATGGTGCCGGCAACCTATCTCGAAGCGGCGCGGATCGACGGCGCGACGGCCTGGGACCGCTTCTGGAAAATCCGCCTGCCGCTGATTTCACCGACGCTGTTCTTCGGCACTGTGATGACGGCGATCACGTCGCTCCAGGTCTTCGACCAGATCTACGTCATGACCAAGGGCGGACCGGGATCGTCGACCGCGACGCTCGGCTATGCCATCTACCAACGCGGCTTTCAGAACTTCCAGATGGGTTACGCCTCGGCCATCGCCTGGGTGATGTTCGCGCTGATCATGGCGCTGACAGCCTTGCAATTCTGGTTCCAGCGCAAATGGGTGCATTATGACGCTTAGATCCCAAAGCAGAGCACGCCGAAAGCTGGCACTCGACATCATCAACCACTTGGCAATCACGCTTGTCGCGCTCGCATTCCTGTTTCCGTTCTTTTGGATGGTATCGAACGCAGTTCGCTCGAATGCAGAGGTGACGGCGATACCGGTGCATATCCTGCCCGAGGTTTTCGAATGGGGCAATTTTGCCGCCGCCTGGACCCGGCTGCCCTTCGGCCGCTTCTTCCTGAACAGCGCGGTTATCGCCATCTGCGTGACCGCAGTCACCGTCGTCGTCTCATGCCTCTCCGGCTACGCCTTTGCGCGGCTGAAGTTCAGGGCGCGCGAAACGCTATTGCTCGGCTATATCGGCACGCTGATGGTGCCGCCGCTGATGCTCATCATTCCGTTGTTTCTGATCGTCAACAAGCTGAACCTCGTCAACACCTTCCCCGGCGTGATCCTGCCGGTCTCCTTCGGCACGTTCGGCGCATTCCTGATGCGGCAGTTCTTCCTTTCCATTCCCATGGAGCTCGAGGAAGCGGCAAGGATCGACGGTGCATCGCGCCTGCGCATCCTCATCAGCATCATCGTGCCCCTGTCCATGCCGGCGATCGGGCTTCTGTCTCTGTTCACCTTCATCGGGCAATGGAACAATTTCCTCTGGCCGCTGATCGTCATGACCGGTGCAGATAATGCCACCCTGCCGGTCGGCCTTACCATGTTCCAGACGCAGCAGGGCACGCAGTGGAACTACCTAATGGCCGGCGCCACTCTTTCCATGCTTCCAGGGATATTCCTCGCGATCATCCTGCAGAAGCTCATCTACAACAGCATCGCCCTCAATGCGGGCATGGGCGGGCGCTGAAGCGCCGGCCGACAATTTTGGGAGAGAGATCCATGGCGAAACTGACCATTCGCAACGCCATCAAACGCTACGGCGCGCTCGAAGTGCTGCATGGCGTCTCCGTCGCCGCGCAAGATGGGGAGTTTGTGGTGCTTGTGGGACCTTCGGGCTGCGGCAAATCCACATTGCTGCGCATGATCGCCGGGCTCGAAAGCATCAGCGACGGCGAGATCGAAATAGGCGACCGCATCGTCAACGATCTCGAACCCAATGAGCGCGATATCGCCATGGTCTTCCAGTCCTATGCGCTCTATCCGCATATGACCGTGCGCGACAACATGGCCTTTTCGCTGAAGCTTGCGCGCCGCAGCCGCCAGGAGATCGAGCAGAAGGTCAGCGATGCCGCCGCGATCCTTGATCTGGCCGCCCTCCTCGATCGCTATCCCCGGCAATTGTCGGGCGGGCAGCGCCAGCGCGTAGCCATGGGACGCGCCATCGTCCGAAGTCCCGCAGTCTTCCTCTTCGACGAGCCGCTTTCCAATCTCGACGCAAAACTGCGCGTGCAGATGCGCACCGAGATCAAGACGCTTCACCAGCGGCTGGGCACCACCATGGTCTATGTCACCCATGATCAGATGGAAGCCATGACCATGGCCGACCGCATCGTCGTCATGCGCGGCGGCCATATCGAACAGATCGGCTCGCCGCTTGAAATCTACGATGCGCCGGCCAACAGCTTCGTCGCCGGCTTTATCGGATCGCCATCGATGAACTTCATCGATGGTCGTGTCACCGATCGAAACGGGACCCTTGTACTGGAGGACGCGGAAAACCTGCATTGGCCGCTGCCGGAAAACGCCCGCCGCCATCTCGGCCGATCCGTCCAGCTTGGCATCCGTCCGGAACATATCGCCGTCGATGCAGATGGTGTGCAGGCCAAAATCATCATCATCGAGCCGACGGGCTCGGACACGCATCTGCAATTGCAGGCCGGCGCCCAATCCATCGTTGCGGCGGTCAGGGACCGTCCTTCCGTCTCCCCGGGCCAGCCTATCCAGCTGAAGATCGATCCGTCAAAGGCGCATCTGTTCGACCCGTCGAACGGTGAGCGTCTGCATTGATTGTCGAGCCTTTACTCTCCGCGCAACGGCCGCAGATTAAATTCCTCCAGTGGCATGGCTTTTGGGTTTCAAAACCTAGTCACCGCTCGAAGTCCGTCTTAAAGACAAGGTGTGTTTGCGATAGACTGGAGAGAAAGCGCATGGGCCAAGAAGGCCAAAAGACGATCGCCACATGGTATGTTGATCCGGACGCCGAGGACTGGATGGCGGATGGGCATGCGCCGATCTGGAGGCACCTCATCGACCTGATCGTCGAGCGCGATCTATCCGCCAAGAGCGTTGTCGACTTTGGTTGCAATCAGGGCGGTCTCCTGCGTCATCTCTATGCGATCAGACCGTTCCGCAAGGCCCTGGGCATCGACATCGCCGAACAATCGATCGCCAAGGCCGAAGCCTTCAAGGGCAACCTGCCGGTTCAGCATGCGGTGAGTGGTACGCTAGAAGGCTGGATCGAAGAGTTCGATCTGGCGATCAGCCACGAGGTCATCTACCTCGTCGAGGATATCGATGCGCACGCCGCTGATATCTGGAAGGCATTGAAGCCCGGCGGTGTCTACTACGCAGTCACCGGCTGCCATACGGACAACCCGCTTTGGCCAAAGTGGCGCGAGCTTGTTGCCAAGCGCACCAACACCGTGGTTCAGGATCGTTCGATTTCCGATTACGGCCGCGCTTTCGCGAAGGCAGGCTTCGCGGTCTCCGGCCGCAAGCTGGAATATGACGGCTTCATCCCGTTCGTCGAGGATGGCTGGACGCCTGATTTCGCCGATGCGCTCGACTACTACACGCAGACCAAGATTGTCTTCCGGCTCGTCAAGCCTCTCGCTGGTTGAGCCGCGTAAGCTCGACATCGAAATGCGGCGGGGCGTCTGGGCTCACCTGGACAAACCGCCCTTTCACCCGAAACGTCTTCTCGATCAGACCACTTTCGGCGAGAACGCTCGGCTCGCCGTCGAAGCGAAGCTCTCCCTTCTCCAGCAGCGAGATGCGGTCGCTGACGGCGATGGCCTGATTGATATCGTGGATCGCCATGATGATGGTGACGCCCCTCTCCCGGCTGAGACGATGGACGAGATCCAGCACCTCTACCTGATAACCGATATCGAGAAATGAGGTCGGCTCATCGAGCAACAATATGCCGGCTTCCTGCGCAAGCGCTGCGGAGATCCAGGCCCGCTGCCGCTCGCCGCCGGAAAGCTCCCGCAGGGTGCGGTCGGCAAGGCTCGAAAGCCCCGTGCTGTCCAGCGCCCAATCAATCGCCTCTTCATCCCTGCGATCGTAGCTGCGGAAAAGCCCGACATGGGCAAAGCGGCCCTGCCGCACCAGCTGCGCGACCGTCATCTCATCCGGTGCCGATGGCTGCTGTGGCAGGAAGGCAAGTTTCTTGGCGATTGCACGCCGAGACATGTTTGCGACCGAGACATCCTCGATGGTCACCTCTCCCTCCGCCGGAACAAGCAGGCCGGCAAGCGCCTGAAGAGCCGTGCTTTTGCCGGATCCGTTCGGGCCGATCAGCGCCCGGATCTCGCCTTGCTTCATGGAGAGCTTAAAGCCATCGAGCGCCTTGCGGCGACCGTAGAAGACAGAGAGTTGCGAACAGGAAAGCGGCATGGGCGATCTCAGGGAATTTTTCTTAAAAGAGCAAGCAGCACGGGCACGCCGGCAATCGCAGTGACGACTCCGATCGGCACTTCTTCCGCCTGCCCGGCGAGACGGCCGATCAGGTCACCCAGAGTGATGAAGATGGTGCCGAGGACAACGGTTAGAGGCAGAACCAAAGGGAAGTGCCGGCCGGCGAGGAAACGTGCCAGGTGTGGAACAACCAACCCGACGAAGACGATCGGGCCGACGGCACCGACGGCGCTTGCCGCAAGGGCGCAGGAAACCAAGAGTACGACGGAAAACTGCTTGCGATAGGCAAGCCCGAACGAGCGGGCGACCTGAGCATCGAATTGCAGCATCACCAGGGGCCGATAGATTAGCGGCAGGACGAGCAGGCCTGCGATCGTGAACGGCAGGAGAAACAGCGCATGATCCCAGGTGCGCGCGTAGAGGCTTCCCGAGAGCCACTCGAGAATGATCTCGATGCGTGCCGACCCCCAGCCAGCGATCAGTCCGACAGCGAGCGCATGCAGGACAGCTCCGATGGCGACACCGCAAAGCGTGATGCGCAGCGGGCTGAGTTCGAGCCGGAAGGCGAGCATGTAGATAATGCCGCCGGCGATCATGCCGCCCGCAAGACCTGCGACGGGGAGCCAGGCGATCGGCAGCTCCGCCACCGTGTTCTCGCCGGGACTGAAGATATAAACCGTGAAGAGCAGGAACAGCGTGACGGTCAGCGTCGCGCCCTGCGAAACTCCCATCAGCGAAGGGTCGGCGAGCGGGTTCCGCGTGATCGTCTGAAGCAGCAAACCGGCTACGCCGAACTGAATACCGGCGAGAATGCCGGTGACGATGCGCGGCAGCCGGATATCCAGAATGATCAACTGCGCCTCGGGCGAACCCTTGCCGCTCAAGACAGCAAGCACATCGGTAACAGGCAGATCGACAACGCCAAGGAATATCGAAGCAATTAAGGAGAGAAGCGCGAGGACCAGTACGATCGGCAACGTACCTCTTCGTGGCAGATGAATGGCGGGAGTGTCTACCGTCATAGACCATTCCCCCGAAATTGTAGGCGGCCGCGCTGAATGAGGTAGATGAAAACGGGGCCGCCAATCAACGCCGTGATGATGCCAACCGGAAGCTCCTTCGGAATGGCAATCGTGCGGGCGATGAGGTCGGCGATCGTCACGATCAACGCTCCGATGGCGGCGCAAAGCGCGATTTCCCAGGCTGCACCACGCGGCTTCAACAGCCGCGCAATATGTGGCGCCGCCAGCCCGACGAAGGCGACCGGTCCAGCGACAGGCGCGACGCCGGCGACGGGACAGACGCCGAGTACGAGCATCACGGGTTTCCAGAGATTGAGCTGCACGCCCATGCCGGCAGCAGCGTGGTCGCTAAGCGCAAACATGCCGATCACGCGATGGAGCGCCAATGCGCCCGCCACCCCGACGACGACCCAGGGAAGCATATAGACGAGCTGCGACCAGGAGCGTCCCTGAAAGCCGCCGGAGAGCCAGAACAGCAGCGATGTCGATTGCGGTCCGGTCAAAAGCAGCACGTAGATCGTGATGGCACCGAGAAACAGCGAGATGCTGACCCCGCCGAGCGCCAGATGCAGCGGCCGCTCCTGCCCGCCCTTCGAGACCCAGAAGGTGACGGCCGCCGCAGCTAGACCACCAGTAAGACCGACGAAGGGATAGAAGGCGGAGGACAGCCAGGGAAGGAAAACGAAACAGCAGACAATCGGCGTGATCGCGCCGGCAGTGACGCCAGTGATCCCAGGGTCCGCGAGTGGATTTCTCGTCAGCGTCTGCAGCAGATAGCCGGACACGGCAAGCCCGGCACCGGCGAACGCAGCCGCAAGACTTCGCGGCAGCCGCAGCGTCCACACAAGGATGGAATCGACCTTGCCGTCCGGGTTTAGAAGAACGCGGATGGCATCCGCGATCGTCAAGGCCTTCGCGCCAGGCAGCAAGCCGATGAGGACGATCAGCAGGGTCACGGCAACGAGGAGTGCGATCACCGCCAGCGATCTACGCGCATCAATCGTGGCTACGGCCCGATGCATTTACTTCTGGATGTCGGCCGGAATGATCTTGGCGGCCTCCGCCTTCACATCGACGGCCGGGAAAGCATCGGGATAAAGATAATGCGCGGCCTCGCGCAGCACAATTTCGCGAGCGATCGGGCCGTTGGTCTCCACCCATTGATCTCCGACATAGAAGACCCGCTTGTTCTTGACGGCGGTGAGTTCCTGCCAGATCGGGTTGTTTTCATGCGGCCGGTCCGGACCGGAGTCATAGATGAGCAGGACTTCCGGATCCTTCTCCAGCATGGTTTCCAGGCTCAAGTCGATGCCGAAAGGGCCGCCCGGCGTCTTCGGTCCGGCGATATTGTCGCCACCGATGGCCGCAAGGATCGAGGCAGCGGTATTTTCCGTGTGGAAGGCGAAGGGCGTCTCGCCGCCCCACATGATCGCAAAGCGCGGATGCACATTCTTCGGCGCCTTGGCGGCGATCTCATCCAGATGCTTGTGGAAGTCCGCATTAAGCTGCAGCCCGCGTTCGGGCTTGCCGAGGATCTTCGAGAATTCAGCGATTTCCTTATCGCTCTCGGTCAGGAGCTCCATATTGTAGGCGAGATAGGGCGCGATCTTTTCCAGCTGCGTCGCGTTGCCAACCGTATAGCGGCGGATCGCCACGATCAGATCCGGCTTGGCCTGCGACAGCAGTTCCAGATTGGGTTTCGCGCGCTGGCCGATCTGCGTCATCTGCGCGGTCAGGCCGAGAAGAAAATCCGGCTGCCGACCTGATGTCATGTAGGTGCTGGCAACCGGCTTGATGCCAAGAGCAAGCGCGACGTCGTCGGCAAAATAGGAGATTGCAGCGATCCGCTTCGGCTGCGCGGGCACTTCCACCTTGACGCTGCGGTCATCCGTCACGGAAACTGTTTTCGCGTTTTCAGCGGCAGCGGAGCTGGCTGCCATCACGGCGAGCAGGCCAAAAATTGAAGCGATTTTACGGGCACTGTTCGCCATCGCGGGATCCTCCATCAGATGCGCGAGATGGCTTTAGTCAATAAAGAAGAGTTTTGCAATCCAGTTTATTTTTGCTTTGCGTGTCGCGTTAAGCGCGCAGCGCCGCAGCCGGACTGGAGCGCAGGGCGCTGAACGCGGGAATGATGGAAATGATCGCTGCGACGGCTGCAAAGCCTCCGACAAGCCATAGGTCATCGAAGGTGAAACCGACCGGCAGACGCACTGCGGTCGACGCGGCAAGCCGCGCTGATATTGTCAGCGCTGCGAGATAACCAAAGGCGATACCGAGCACGATGCCGGCAGCAAACAGGATGAAGAGCTCGCCCCAGACAAGCCCGACGATAGATCGGACCGGCGTGCCTAGCGCCCGCAATGCACCGATCTGCCGGCGCCTGGACCCGACATGCATGATCGTCACCAGCACGATCGCGGCAATGACGATCGCCTGCGTTCCCAGCGCAATCGCCAGGAGGAGACTGCGAGCATCGCCAAGCGTTGCATAGAGCCTCGTCAGCACCTCCGCCGGAAAGACCCCGAGCGTCGTGCCGCTTCGATATTCCTGCCTGAGACGGTAGGCATCGGCAATCGTCTTCGGCTTGACGAGAACGGCCGGAACGCCAGGCGTTTGCGCGTCGAAATGCTCATCAAGCGGTGCATCGGCATCAAGATGACCATGCTCGTGTTCATGGTCCTCGTGGCGACCTTGATCGGAGCCAGCTGCGCCGTAGGCCTCTGCCGTCTCGCCGTCATGGTCCTCGCCATGCATGCCATGCAACTGCCAGACCGCTCGGATCGGCACGAGGATCGCCCGGTCCCAGGCCGTGCCCGTCGGCGCCATGCGGCCCGTCACCTTATAGGCAATGGCCGTATGGGTTTCGCCACCGGTCTCGACCGTGCCATGCATCGGCTTGATTTCGGCACCAGCCGACAAGGCAACATCGGAGCCGACAACTGCTTCGCCGAGCCGCGAGAACATCGCGCCCTGCGAAAGCGATGGCGAAAGGGACGAGATCAGGCCAGTGGTCGTGCCGACGATCGGATGTCCATAGGCGGAATCGCCGAAGCCGACCGGCGCCGCCAGTTCGACACGCGGATCGTTGGCAAGACGGGAAAGAACGGCGCCTTCCATCAGCGGCAGCGGCGCCGGTTGCAGAAAGACGGCCGAAAGCGCCAGTTGCGTCTCACTGCCGGCTGCTCCCACAAGAAGATCGAATTTCTCGGCAGCGCGCGCACTGCCGAGACGGACAGCCCGCTCCTGAAGCGTTACCGTCACACTCAAGGCGACCGACAAGGCGATCAGCACCACGACGGCCAGTGCCCCGCTCCAGAAGCGCCTGAGGTCGGCAAGGATGAAGGTGATCATTGCGCGGCAACCTCTTGGCTGTCTTCCTCTATGCGCCCACTCGCCAGATTGATGCGGCGGCCAAGGCGCTCTGCAAGCGCGGCATCATGTGTGACGACAATGAGCGTCGTCCCTTCTTCCGCCGACAATTGCAGCAGGAGCTCCGCAACCTCGTTGCCGGCTTGACGATCGAGGCTCGCTGTCGGCTCGTCCGCGACAATGACGCCAGGACGCGACAGCAGCGCGCGGGCAACCGCGACGCGCTGCATCTCGCCGCGCGACAAGGTTTCGATCTTCTGCTGCGGTCGGGCGATGCCGGTCACGGCCAGGAGCTTCAGCGCACGCTCGCGCTCCGCAGACAAGAGACGCTGCGCCAGCCTGACCGGCAGCACGACGTTCTCGAAGGCGGACAGGCCGGGAAACAGATGGAAGTCCTGCATGACGAGGCCGATATTGCGCGCACGAAAAGCATCGCGCCGGCCGGTGGAGAGACGTGTGATCTCCGTGCCGCTCCAGGACACGGTGCCATCCGTGACGTTTTCAAGCCCGGTAATGGCATTGACGAACGTGCTTTTGCCTGAACCGGACGCACCGGTGATCGCAAGCCGCCCACCTGCCGGCAGATGAAGCCGATCAATGGCGAGGACCGGCGCGGCCAGACCCGGGAAATGCATCTTCAGATCGGAAACATCGAGAGCGAGCATAGGGGTCAGACAGTCTTGAACGACGCGTCCTTGAGACGCAATTGGCTGATGAAGCCGGTTTCAGGATCGGTCCAGGAGCCGAATTCCAGCACCCCTCGCGCCATGATCGGCGCGTTGAATTGCACGAATGTCTGCTTAGAAGAGAGATAGACGACCACGATATTGTCGGGCCAATCGGCATCGGAAGAGCAGAACGGGCAAAGCGACATCGGAATTTCCGTCAGCACGAAGAATGCTGCCTCCGCCTTCAAGGGCGGCGCCATAAAGCCTTTGATCGCCACATCCTTGCCACTCAGCTGTTTCACCTTGTCGGAAAATTCGAGACCGAGCGGGCCGAAGCTCTTGTAGAGCTCACCAAAGCCCAGCTTTTCAGCAGCATTGGCGGTGATAGGAGCACCCATCAAAGGCAGCGCGGCAGCGGCGGTCAAGAATGTCCGGCGACTGATGGCTACGGTCTGAAGCTGAGACATGAGAACCCCCATGAAAGATGGAAGGACAGGCGGTTTCTCGACCGCCTGTCCGAGATCGAAGCTATGGACAGGCCTTACATTTTCGTGGAGCCGAGAGCGAAGGTGTCAGCCAGCACGTGATAGACGTCACTCTGCTCCATATAGCCGCGGAAGCCTTCCGCGCCCGGGCCGGCAGCCTGCAGCACGACATCGTCTACGGCATGAACGCCACTGTCTTCATCCTTCGGAAGGTTGCCCTGAACGAAGACGGCACCGGGCACGTCCTTGTAGGCCTCGTTGGCAACATATTCCTTCTTCTCGTTCTGGATCGCCGGAACGAAAGGACCGTCGAGCTTCGGACGGAAGGTCTCGTAGTGATCCGGGCCGTTGTTGGCGGCAAGGAACAGACGACGGGAAACGTCGACCCGATCCGGATAGCCGTCGCCGTCCTTGTCCTCATAATTCGGGAAGCCGGCGGCCGCGTAGGTGCCGACCTTCTCGCGCATTTCCGTACCCGGCTTATTATCGTCGACCGTGCCGATGATGGAGACACCGTGCGTGTGGTCGCCGGTGACGACGATCAGCGTGTCCGGGTTCTTGGCCTGGAATTCGCGCGCAACGGCAACGGCCTTGTCGAACTCGATCGTATCGACCAAAGCGCGATCCCAATCCAGCGGATGGCTCATCTTGTCGATGGACGCACCTTCGACCATCAGGAAGAAGCCTTCCGGATTCTTGGAAAGCTTGTCGAGCGCGACCTTGGTCATGTCGACCAGGCCCGGCTGGTTCGGGAACTTGCCGACCGTACCCTTCTTCAGGAATTCGCGGTCAAGCGTGACGTCGAGATTGCCGGTGTGGAAGAGGCCGAGCAGCTTGTCCTGGTTGGAGCCGGCAGCCGTCGCCAGTTCGTTCTTGTCGGTTGCAACGGCATAGCCGGCATCCTTGAAGAGCGCGATATAGTCTTTGTCGTCTTTGCGCTTGGAGCCCGGCACGCTCTTGGCCAGGAAGTAGGCGGAGCCGCCGCCGAGCAGGACATCCGGCTTGACGTCATACATCATGCCGACGATCTCGGCCTTGTCGCCGCGCTTGCGGGTGTGGGAGACCAGCGCTGCCGGCGTCGCGTCTTCGACCTCGGCTGTGGTGACGATGCCGAGCGACTTCTTGCCGGTGCGGCGCAGGGCTTCACCGATGGTTTCGACCTTCGGATCGTCGAGGCTCGCCGGCGTGCGGTCGGCATAGACGCCGAGCGCGTTCACGGCGGACTTGTGACCGGTCATGTAGGCCGACATGGTGTTGGCGCTGTCGGTGGCGATGGCCGACGTCGAGGACGTGCCGATGAAGGCAACTGGCGGAACGTCGTCCATGGCGAGACGGCCGTTGGCCTTGCCTTCGGTCATGCCCTTGGACATGATGCGGGCACCGGTGCGATGCGCGACGGAGAGGCCGTCGCCGAGCAGGAAGATGATGTTCTTAGCCTTGGGCGCAGCCGAAGTAGCATAAACGTCCCAATTGACCGACTTTTTCTCATCGCCAGCCGCAACCTCGACCTTGTACTGGCCAGGCTTTGCGAGCTTGACGCCGCGCAGGATCAGAGCCGACCCGAGAACCTTGTCTTCGGCGCCCTTTTCCTCGGCGACGAAATCAGCAGCCTTGCCGAAGACGGCGTCATAGCTCTCTCCGTTGATCGTGACCTTCACGTCTTCCGGCTTGACGACCTTGCTGAATTCGACCTTGAAGTCGAAGGGTGAGCCAACGAGTACCGTTGCCCGGTCCAAAGGGTAGACGGTTGCAGCATTGGCGGCCCCAGCCAATGCGGTTGCCGACACCATGGAAAGAAGAAGTTTACGCATTTGATACCCCCGCGTCTTGGTTACTTCCCCCTCCCCCTTATAAAAGCCAGATGACAATCACATAAAATGAAGCCAACTTTCTGCAACCGGGAATTAATAACGGCATTTACCAAGGAATGCTGATTGCATGGGCAGCATCTAAAAGACGACGCCGAACAGACGGATTGCCTGCCGGGCGACACCATCGGATTGTGCCACTGGTTTTTCGCTAGAGCTTTGCGCGGTCCGGGTGCGCCGCCTGAAAGGCAGGCAATTCGGAGCATCGGCGATCAACCTCGACGACGCGTTTGAGATCAGTCAGGTCCACGCCCCAGCGGCGGGCATTGTAGACCTGCGGGACAAGACAGATATCCGCCATCGTCGGCGCGTCCCCGAAGCTGAATGGGCCATCGAAGCCGTTCAACATGGCTTCGAGCTTGTGAAGTCCGCCGGCAATGAAATGGCTCATCCATTCCTCGCGAACCTCAGCCCTGTCCGATATGGTCTTGACATAGGCTGTGACATGCGTGTTGCATATTGGGTGAATGTCCATCGCAACCGCGTAGGCAAGAGCCCGCACATGCTGCCGATCTGCAATGGCTGCCGGCATCAACCCGCATTCCGGCCGAAGCTCGGCCAGATATTCGATGATGGAGAGCGACTGCGTCATGACCTTGCCGTCGATCATCAATGTCGGCACGAAGCCTTGCGGATTGAGCTCGAGATAATCCGGGCTCCTCTGCTCGCCTTCCAACAGGTTGACCGATACGGATCTGTAGCTAATCCCGAGCATGTTCAGCGCGATGCGAACACGGTAGCTCGCCGACGATCTCCAGTAATCGTAAAGGACGACCTCGCTCATCGCGACTGCGGCCCCTCGCATTTTTCGACAGTCTGCTCGATCGCCCCGAAGATTGAATGCCCGGCACGATCATGCATCTCGATGCGGACCTGATCGCCAAAGCGCATGAAGGGGGTCTTCGGCGATCCGCTTTCGATCGTTTCGATCATGCGGATTTCGGCGATGCAGGAATAGCCGTCGCCACCACTTTTGATGGGCTTTCCCGGCCCGCCATCGCGCTTGTTGGACACAGTCCCCGAACCGATTATCGTGCCGGCCACAAGGCTGCGCGTCTTGGTAGCATGGGCAATCAGCTGGCCGAAATCGAATGTCATGTCGACGCCGGCATTCGCCTTGCCGAAAGGCTTGCCGTTCAGCGCGACCAAGAGCGGCAGGTGCAGCTTGCCGCCATCCCATGCATCGCCCAGTTCATCGGGCGTGACCGCAACCGGGGAAAAGGCCGAAGCCGGCTTGGATTGGAAGAAGCCAAAGCCTTTTGCCAGCTCCTGCGAGATCAGGCCGCGCAGCGACACGTCGTTGACGAGCATCACCAGACGGATTGCCTGCCGGGCAACTTCGGGGCTGGAGCCCATCGCGACATCGCCGACGATGACCGCCACCTCGCCTTCCATGTCGATCCCATAGGCCTCATCGGCAGCGGCGATCGGATCGCGCGGCGCAAGGAAGCCATCCGAGCCGCCTTGATACATCAGTGGATCGACCCAGAAGCTCTCTGGCATCTCGGCATTGCGCGCCTTGCGCACCAGTTCCACATGGTTGACGTAGGCCGAGCCGTCGGCCCACTGATAGGCCCGCGGCAGCGGTGAGGCGGCATCATGTTCGTGAAACCGGATCGTCGGCTGCGCGCCCGTCTCGACGCCCTCGGCAACGCGCGCAAGTCTCGGCGCCACATGCTCCCAGTCATCGAGAGCGGCCTGCAAGCTGCGCGCGATATGGCCGACCTCGGAGCAGAGGGTAAGATCGCGCGAGACGACGACAAGCCGACCATCTCTTGTGGAGTCTTTCAAAGTCGCAAGCTTCATGGTCTGGTTCCACTCTCGGAGGATGCTGGAGTTATCTTCACTTGATGCCCGGCGTGCCGTCAAATCTCCGCTCCAGATTGTCCCAGCATTCGAGATAGTCGTCCTGCAGCGTGTCGAGCTCGGCCGCGTATTTTGTTAGCTGCTGCGGAAATCTGGTCTCGAACATGAACGCCATGGTGTGATCCAGCTTCACCGGCTTCAGCTCGGAATTGGATGCCTTTTCGAAGCCGGAAGCGTCCGGCCCATGCGGAAGCATCATATTGTGCAGGCTCATGCCGCCAGGCACAAAGCCCTGTTCCTTCGCATCATACTGGCCATGGATAAGGCCCATGAACTCGCTCATGATGTTGCGATGGTACCAGGGTGGGCGGAAGGTATGTTCGGCCACCAGCCAGCGCGGCGGGAAGATGACGAAATCGACATTCGCCGTGCCCACACTTTCGGTCGGAGCCGTCAGTACGGTGAAGATCGACGGATCCGGATGGTCGAACAGGATGGCGCCGACCGGAGAGAAGGTCCGCAGGTCGTATTTATAAGGTGCGTAATTGCCATGCCACGCCACCACATCGAGCGGCGAGTGGCCGATGTCGGTAACGTAGAATTTTCCGCACCATTTGACGTGCACGCGGCACGGTGTTTCCTTGTCTTCGAAAGCGGCGACCGGCGTCTTGAAGTCGCGCGGGTTGGCGAGGCAGTTCGCCCCGATCGGCCCGCGATCCGGCAGCGTGAACTTCGCGCCGTAGTTCTCGCATATATATCCGCGCCAGACCTTTTCGTCACCGACGCGGGAGACCTTGAACATCATGCCGCGCGGGATGATGCAGATTTCAGAAGGCTCGACGTCGATGATGCCCATCTCGGTGAACACCCTGATGGCACCGACCTGCGGTACGACGAGCAGCTCGCCATCGGCATTGAAGAAGTAGTCGTCGACCATATCCTCGTTGAAGACATAGGCATGGGCAGCCATGCCGGCCTGGGTCAGGACGTCGCCGGCAGTGGTGATCGTACGGATCCCCTCAAGGAAGGTCAGCCGCTCCGTCGGAGCCGGCAGCGGATCCCAGCGAAGCTGACCGAGCGGAAGCGAGTGGTCGTCGAGGCAGGGCGCGGTTTTCCAGAGCGGATAAGAGGCGTTCGAAAAGCGCCGTGTATGGCGCACGCTGGGACGGATGCGATAGAGCCAGGACCGTTCGTTCGTTCCTCGCGGTGCCGTGAAGGGCGAGCCGGAGAGCTGCTCGGCATAGAGACCATAATTGCATTTCTGCGGGCTGTTCTGGCCCTGCGGCAGAGCGCCCGGCAGCGACTCCGTCTCGAAGTCATTGCCGAAGCCGGGCATGTATTGCAGCTTTTCCGCCGCCGTGGCCTGGCGGTCGGAAGCCTTGGATATCGTTTGGTCCATCGCTCAACTCCTCCCGGGAATGCTGGCGACCCGGTGCGAACACCGGGTCGCATAGAGATCACTCGGCCGCAGTGCCGATCACGCCACGTTTGATCTGGTCGGCTTCGATCGACTCGAAGAGAGCACGGAAATTGCCTTCGCCGAAGCCTTCATCACCCTTGCGCTGGATGAACTCGAAGAAGATCGGGCCGATGACGGTCTTGGAGAAGATCTGCAGCAGGATCTTCGTCATACCGCCATTCACCACGCCTTCGCCGTCGATCAGAATACCATGCTTCTTCATACGCTCGATGGGTTCTTCGTGCCCATTCACGCGCGCATAAGACATATTGTAATAGGTCTCCGGCGGGCCGGGCATGAAACGCAGGCCGTTGTCGGCAAGCGTATCGGTCGCCTGATAGATGTCGTCGGTTCCGACCGCGATGTGCTGGATGCCCTCGCCCTTGTATTTCTTCAGGAACTCCTCGATCTGGCTGGTATCGTCCTTCGATTCATTAAGGGGAATGCGGATCTTGCCGCAGGGCGAGGTAATGGCTCGGCTCACCAGACCGGTAATGCGGCCATCGATGTCGAAGAAGTGGATCTGCTTGAAATTGAACAGATCGCGATAGAAGTCCCACCACTTGTCCATATTGCCGCGGAAGACATTGTGCGTCAGATGGTCAAGATAATAGAAGCCGACGCCTTCGGGGTTCGGATTGGCTTCGCCGAGCCAATCGAACTCGGCCTCGTAGGCCGATCCCTTCTTGCCGTAGGTCTCGACGAAATATAGCAGCGAACCACCGATGCCGACGATTGCCGGAACATCGAGCGCCTTGTCATTTCCCTCATAGGCAACAGCACCCTTCGCAACAGCATGGTCGAAGGCATGCTTGGCGTCGACTACGCGCCAAGCCATCGACGGCGCAGCCGGACCGTGATCTGCGATGAAACGGGCGGCATGGCTGCCGGGCTCGGCGTTCAGGATGTAGTTGATATCGCCCTGGCGCCAGACGGTGATATCCTTGGTCTTGTGCTTGGCGACGGGGGCATAGCCCATGCGCGTAAAGAGCTCGCGCAGCTTCTCGGGCTCGGGATGAGCGAATTCAACGAATTCGAAACCGTCGGTGCCTGCCGGGTTGTCGGCGGTGATTTCGGACGGCGGTGCGTCATGCGGGAAAGGACCCATTTTCTCCTCCTCGGAAGGCCAAACCTTGATGATGCAAAGTATGGCCCCAAACGCGCGCAAAGTGCTTGCATTCTTTAAACGGAGCGAAAATATTATACACGATCTGTGAGTATTTTGGAAGTTTTGCGCAATGGATGAACAACTCGACAAACTGGATCTGCGACTGCTGGAAGAACTCCAGAAGGATGGCAGGCTGACCAATAATGAATTGGGCGAGCGCATCGCGCTTTCCCCGTCGCAATGTTCCCGACGGCGCACGAGACTGGAGGCGGAGGGTTACATCCGCAGCTATCAAGCCAACCTCGATCGGCAGAAGCTGGGTCTGGACATGCTGGTGGTCATTTCGGTGACGCTCGCCACCCACAACAGAGACAATGCCCGCCGATTTTCCCAGTTGATCAACGGGCTGCCGGAGGTGCTGGAAGCCTATGCGCTGACGGGCGAGATGGACTATCACCTGAAGGTCGCAACCCGCGGGCTCGCCGGCCTGTCGCACTTCGTCAACGACGTGCTGTTGCCGCACGAATCCGTGCAGCATGTAAAGACCTCGATCGTTCTCGACACGCTGAAGACTTTCGAAGGGTTTCCGGTGCCCATGTCGCATGTCGGCATGGCGACGGCATGAGATAGGCAGGATTCTCGAGACCGGGTTTGTCGCGTAAGCCTGCGCCCGGCAAGGGCGGTCTTTTTAATCCGGCCAACGACTGCCATCGCGGCGCATCCCTACCAATCCTCTTTCAATCGTGCTTGAAGGGATATCTCAAAGCAGGGATGGGGAAGGTCAGGCTTGCATGACATGCATGGATGGACAGGCAAGACTTTTTGACGAATTTGCCGACGTCCTGCTCAGATGCCATCATCTTTACCGTCCAAGCATCGATTCCATTGCGCTGCGCAACACGGTCGAAAGCAGGCGCCAGATCGAGATATTCGACTACAGCAGTTCCGCCGATGCGTTTACCCGCGCCTTCGGAATGCGCAATTCGCTGAAGTGTCTGCAGGCGCTCATCAATCTCGGAAGCAGGATCCGCAACTATCGGAAAGTATGCGATCTGGGCTGCGGCTCCGGCGCCTTCAGTCTCGCCTTTGCCTATCTCGCCGACAATCCCAACCTCGAGCTTCACGGACTGGATGCGTCGCAGACGCAGCTCTCGCTCGGCGAAGAGCTCATCTCGGCGGCCCGGCTTCCCGGGAAATTCGAATTCGAGCGACGGAACCTGCCGGCTGATATCGGCTATCTTCCCGATCTGACGATCTCCTCCTATTGGTTCTGCGAGAACGAGCACGTCATCCTCGATCCCATCCTGTTCGATCTCATCGTCGGGAGAGAGATGCTGATCGTCGACTATGAGAAGATTATCGACCGCATCATATCTTTCCTTCCAAGAGGCTTTCGCGTTCTCGCGCGGCACAGTGCGAATGTCGAAGTTCCTGCTGCACTGGCCGAGTTCGTCGCGCAGGAAAAGGCAAGCGTTCACAGCGTCCATGTCAGCCGGGCGATAGACTGGTAAATACAGCGCCATATCAAGAGGAGCGCATAATCCGGCACTTGCCGTCGGCGCGGTTTTCTCCATCTTAGGCATCGACTTGACCAGAAAGGCTTTCAGAAAGCGAAGGCCCTCGTTCCGATTCCATAGGCTTCCCCGCACAGAGGATTTCATCTCCCATGACGTTCTGCCTTTCGACATCCATTCGGGCCGCAACTCTGATCGGGGCGGCTGCTATAACACTGGGCTCTCAGGCTTCGATGGCGCAGGATTTGCCTGCCTCGTCGCAATGGCCCGATACAGTGGTTACGCGCGTGGAAGCCTTAGCTGTCCTCCAGACACTGAACGCCGATCTTCTGAGCAATGCCAGCGCCACGCTGACACTCGATCGCTGGTGCGCCGCACATAAGCTTGCGCCCGCGGGTTCCAAGATCGTGGCACAGCGGGTACGCGGCCAGGACAAGCCGGCCGATGCCCATATCCGCCAACTGCTGGCGGTTAAACCCGACGAGCCGATCGCCTATCGCCGCGTTCGTCTTGCCTGTGGCGATCGGATCCTGTCGGAGGCGGACAACTGGTATGTGCCGGCAAAATTGACGACAGAGATGAACGAGACGCTGAACACGAGCGACATCGCTTTCGGGCGAGCCGTCCAGGCACTCAACTTCACCCGCACCAACCTGTCGGCCAAATTGCTCTGGTCCCCGCTTCCTGAGGGTTGGGAGATGGGAGCCGGCCTCCCGGCAGCCGCAACGGGCTCTCTTACCTTGCCGCCGTTCCTTCTCGAACATCACGCCGTATTGAAGCTGCCGGACGGCACGCCGTTCAGTGCATTGATCGAGAACTACACGCGCAGCGTGCTGGATTTTCCTGCGCCGCATGCCCTTGCGCCATAAGATCCAGCCGCCTCCGGACTAGAGGAGCAATGGGCTCATCGCTCCGCAAGGTTGCTTCAACCTTGCGCGATAAAGGGGAAAAAGCCAGCTTCACACAAGTCACTCTGGTTATCGTCGCGGCATCAGCAACGTGCGAGGAACCAATGAGCATCTTTGGTAGCATGAAAACGGCGGTTTCAGGCATGAATGCGCAGGCAAATCGCCTCAGCGTCGTGTCGGACAACATCGCGAACGTCAATACAACGGCTTATAAGGCAGGATCGGCCAGCTTTTCATCGTTGATCCTGCCTTCGGGCGGCGGCGACTACAATTCCGGCAGCGTCGAGACGAATGTCAGCTATTCCGTATCGAAGCAGGGCGATACCATATCGACCTCGTCGAACAGCAATCTGTCGATCCAGGGCGCCGGCTTCTTCGTAGTGCAGGGCGCCGACGGCAAAACGGTTTTGACGCGTGCGGGCGACTTCGCCCCTGATGCAAACGGTAACCTCGTGAATTCCGCCGGCTACACGTTGATGGGTTATTCCTATGCGTCGGGCGCGCCGGCCGTCGTCGTCAACGGTTTCGACGGTCTGATTCCGATCAATGTCAATCAAAGCGGCCTTGCCAATTCCGCATCGACATCGGGCAGCTTTACCGGCAACCTCAACTCGAATGCGACAGTTGTCACCGCGGGACTCCCGAGCGCCAACACCGCGCCGGTCACAGCCAATACCCAGAAGAGCTCGGTTGTCGGCTATGACAAGCTCGGCAACACCGTCATGTATGACATCTATTATACGAAGACGCAGGCCGCTACCACGAGCCCGGTAGCGCCAGACAAGTGGGAGGTGGCCGTTTATCGCAATGCCGATGCGAACACGACAGGCGGTAGCCCGTTCCCCTATTCATCGGCGGCCGTCGGCACCACAACCTTGACGTTCGACGTAAACGGAAATCAAACCGGCGCGGCTGGAAGTTTCCCGATCGTCGACCCAAAGACCGGTGGGACGATCCAGTTGGATCTGACCAAGATGACGCAGAAGGCCACCGACTTCAGCTCGAAGGGATCGACCAACGGGCAGGCGGCAAGCCCGGTCACCGGCGTTACCATCGACAAGAGCGGCGTCGTCTATGCCAACTACAAGACCGGCGATCCGAAGCCGATCTACCAGATCCCGCTGGCAACCGTTGCAAGCCCGGACAAGCTGACACCTCTCAGCGGCAACGTCTATCAGCCAAGCGCCGAATCCGGCGTCACGGTCACGAGTTTCGCCAACAGCAACGGTCTCGGCTACATCCAGTCCAACTCGCTGGAAGCCTCGAACGTCGACCTGGCCGGGCAGCTCACCGACATGATCCAGGCGCAGAAGAGCTACACCGCCAATTCCAAGGTCTTCCAGTCGGGCTCCGAACTGCTTGACGTCCTCGTCAATCTCGCACGCTGATTTTCTTTTCGAGCGCTCAAAGGGCCCCTCTCCGGGGCCCTTTTTGTTTTGAAGATGCGCCCGCCTCAAATCCGCTCGTCGAGACTTGAAATCGCCGGCCGCCTTCGGCAGTCGACAAACAGCCATATTTGCGCCGCCATCCGCTCTTCTGTAACGGGCATTGAGTCAATCCCTTTTGAGCTTAATCCCTCGCCGAGTGCTTGCTTCTGTCCGCAGTCGACGCTGGGGCCGCTGCTGTATGGGGTCTGCTGAGGACCGGCTGGCCAATCTAAAGATGCGCAGTCATTTGAGTGCTGCGTGAGCGGTTGCGGCCTAACCCATCCATCGTCCCGGCGAAGGGACCTTGCTCAGAGGGCTGATGGCAGTGCCCCCGAAGTCTGTCTATGCTTTCTTCCTACTCAAGCGGCCATGGCTGGCGCTGCCTTGCGAGGAATGA
>NZ_FMAH01000088.1 GCF_900094545.1 Martinezella miluonensis | reverse complement strand
CTCGAAGCTCGGTTCGATCTCCAGCCGTATCAGCCTGCAGACGAGCTTCGCTTCGTCGCTGTCCGACTCGATCCAGTCGGGCGTCGGCAAGCTGGTTGACGCCAACATGGAACAGGAATCGAGCAAGCTGTCGGCTCTGCAGACGCAGCAGCAGCTCGCCGTCCAGTCGCTCTCGATCGCCAACTCTTCGAGCCAGTCGATCCTGTCGCTGTTCCGCGGCTAATAGGAAGCGTCGGCGTCTAACGCCGGCTGAAATACGCAATGACAACTTCACCGCGCCCTCCCTCGAAGGCGCGGTTTTCTTTTGGCCCGCGTAGCGATGGTTGTTCGTCGCTTGCTTTATGGCAGCGCCGATATCCTGGCGGCTTAAACCAGATCGTCTGCTCGCTGCCTTTCTTTTGCGGTTAGATCGGCGAGTGTAGGTATGCCGGCATGGTCTCGTTATCCGCCTTCCGGGCAAGGTAAAGCCGCGCGGTATCAAGTGCTTCGCGAATAGTCAGATCCATGTCGAGATAGCGATAGGTGCCGAGCCGCCCGACAAAGGTGATCGATGTTTCCAAGTTCGCACGCTGCACATATTGAGCGAGCTGCTCCTTATCTTCGACGAGGCGGATTGGATAATAAGGGATGTCGTCAATGCCGCATTCCCGCGAGAATTCCCGATAGCAGACTGATCGCTTGTGTTCTTCCCAGGGCGAGAAGTGCTTGTGCTCGGTGATCCGCGTATAGGGCACGCTCACGTCACCATAATTCATCACCGCGCAGCCCTGGTAGTCGCCATCATATTCGAATCGCTCGAAATCGAGTGTTCGATATCCCAATGGGCCGAATTCGTGATCGAAATAGCCATCGAGCGGGCCGGAATAGAACACATGGGCGAAGTCCTGCTTCTGTGTTCGGTGAAACCGCGTCTTCAGACTGACGTTGATGTTGGGATGGTCGAGAATACGGTCGACCATTTCAGTGTAGCCGTTTTCAGGCATTCCCTGATATTTGTGCGCAAAGTAATTGTCGTCATAGTTGAAGCGCACCGGAAGCCGTTTCAGGATGGATGCAGGCAATTCCGTTGGCGAGCAGCCCCACTGCTTTTGGGTATATCCCTTGAAGAAGGCTTCATAGAGATCCTTGCCCACGAAGCGAAGCGCCTGTTCTTCGAATGTCTGCGGATCGTGGATGGATCCATCCGCCTGCACTTCGATGAAGGCGCGGGCCTCATCCGGCCTGAAGGTCTTCCCAAAAAACTGATTGATCGTGTGCAGATTGACTGGCAAGGAATAGACTTGGCTCTTTGACGTCGTCTTCACACGGTTCTTGTAGGGCCTGAAGGTCTGGAAGCTATTCACATAGTCCCAGACCTCCGTGTCGTCGGTATGGAAGATGTGCGGACCATAGACATGCACCATGACCCCAGTGTCACCGTCGCGCTCCGTATGGCAGTTTCCGGCGATGTGGTCGCGTGCATCAAAGATCTCGACCTGGTGACCGGCCAGCGCGAGTTCCCTTCCGATCACCGCTCCCGACAGTCCCGCGCCTACTATGCCGATTCTTTCGCTCGCACGCATTCCAGGATGCTCCAATTTCTCATTCAAAAAAGTCCACGCAAATGACAAAGGGCGTTACACCGCGATCGCGCTGCGCATCAGCTCGTCGTAGGCGTTAATCAAACGATCGAGGGCCAAGCCATTCTCCTGCGGTCCGAAGCTGAGATGGCTGACCGTGAAGTCCGAGAAGATCGCCGTCGGTCTGTCGAGAAGCTCCGGCAGGTCGACCGTCAGCGCGCGTTCATCATCGCCTTTCGGCAAAGCCATGTGCACGAGATCCTTGCCGAGCCATGCGATGAAGTTGATCGATTGACGTTCCTTCCACTCGATCACTTTGCTCGGCAAAGGAAGATGCTTGCTGTCAGTCTTCAAGAAAAAGTCGTGGAGGTCGTTGGCGCGTTCCGCACTTTGCCACAGGCTTCCGCCAAATCCGCCCGGCGGCCGCTCGAATTCGCCGACTTGCTCGGGAATGGAGCCGGCCATCTGTTGCCAATGGGCGCAGACCCCGTTGTTTACGACATTGGCGGAGACCAGCACATATTTCGGATTTGTGCGCCGGAATTCGATGAAATCGCTGAGCTTCTCGATATCCATGTAGACGATGTCGTCGTCGCACTTCAGGAAGATCGAGTCGGAATATGTCCTCAGTCGTTTTGCGTAAAAGTCATAGGCTTGCCAATAGGGCATGTGCTCGTTCGGATTGCCGACGAAGCGCTGTATCCGCGATCGCACGTTACCCAGTTCCAGGTCGGCACCCCAGCCGCCGCGAACCATGATCGATGCGCCGGCCGACAAGTCGAGATCCGCCCACTGACCGATCACCACGTTGTTGACATGGAGTGAGGGAATGCCGGCCGCATCGATGTTGAGGACGATCTGATTTGCGGCGCCCGGAGACAGGACGCCTGGCGTCGGCCGGCTCCAGACGGTCGCTGCATCGTCACGATCGAAATTCTTGAGTGCGCTGCGTGGCAGCTTGCGCAAGACAGAGTGCGAATTGCTCCAGCCGCCGACGACCAGCTCGAAATATTCGTCACCGTCGTCATTCGGCACGATGGCAATGTGAAAGTCGTTGGTGATCGTGGCGCTAAGGCGAAGCGGCTGGTTGGGCGCTGCCGATCCGGCGGACTGGTATAGTGCGGCGGAGCCCATATAGCGGATCGGGCCGAATTGGCACGTCACCCACTCATGATCCTGTTGTGAGCGCGTGAAATCCCACACATGCCACTCGTCTATGATCCCGGCATCCATGGCGGCTTGGATGTATCGGGTGAGAATTTCCATTCTCTTCTGTCTGCCCGCAAATGTGACAAGAATTACTGGAGCCATTTCAGCCTCGGTTTCTGGTGTGGTGCCGCTCACGACGCACTGGCAGTCTCTGCCGTCCATAAACGGCTATCATGGGGGATCGGCGAAAAGGCATGCCATTGCGCCAACTTCTCGGTGTAGCGCTGGCGACGGGTGAAATCGTTGCTGAACTCGACGTTCTCAGCGATGAGCTCTGCGCCGATCTCATAGTAGAGATCGAGATTGCCGAGATCCGGTACCGGCGTTTCGCCGCGTTCGCACTCGCTCTGCATTTGCCAGTACAGTTGCTCAAGACGCCGGACGAGAGCCGGAATGTCGCGCAGCACACTGGCATCGCGATGAAGCTCCAGGGCATGCCTTATCTTTGTCAGGCTTTCACGGTTCCGTGCAAAACCGATGGCCTTCCGGACGAAGTCGGCCGGGCCATCACAGATCAGATCCCGTGCCCCGGCGGCCGAGACGATGCTCGAACAGAACCGCGACGCGAAACCGTCGCCAGGGAACGTCAGGACCGGCAGGCCCATCGTCAAAGCATCGCCTGCCGTGGAATGAGCGCCATAGGGGAAAGTGTCGAGGAAAAGATCGGCCAGTCCAATGCGTGCGAGATGCTTGGCGTTGGGCGCCTTCGGCGCAAAAATCAGGCGCTCGGGCGCCACACCGCGCTGCTCGGCTGCTTGCCTCAGGCGCTGATCGACATCCTCGCCGCCGGTCAGGAGCCAGAGGACGCTGTCGGGCGTCTCGGAGAGAATGGTCATCCAACGGGCGAAGCAGGCATCCGTGATCTTCTGCATGCCATTGAAGCAGGCGAATATGAACGCGTCTTCCGGCAATCCGACATCGGCACGCCGCGGGCGCTCGGCGATCTGCCTCTTGCGATCGATCGGTTGATTGCAAGGGATCCGCAGTACCTTTTCCGTATAATAAATCTCGTTTTCGTGCGGAATGATCTGCTCATCGGCGATGATATATTGATGAAACGGGCTGCCCATGGTGCCCGGATAGCCGCAAAAATTGACGATGACAGGTGCCGGCCGATAGGCGAAGATCTTGGTCCGCGCGTGCTTTGTATAGCCGTTGACGTCGATGAGGATGTCGACCTCGTCAGTGACGATTTGCCTTGCGGCGTCGCGGTCGCTGAGGCCGGAGATGTCACGCCAGCAATCGACGGCGCTCTTGATTCGCGATTGCGTGGCATCTTCGGCCGACGAGTCGCCGCAATAATATGCATAGATTTCGACACTGTTCTTGTCGTGCGTTTCGAAGACTTCACGAAGGGCGAAACCCACCGCATGATCGCGTAAATCAGACGATACATAGCCGACGCGCAGCCGCTCTCCGGTTCCGAATTTCTGTCGCGGTAAAATACGCGAAAAGCCGCTCAGATCGGGGCGCCCCACAAGCGACTTGCAGTAGCGATAGGCCTTGGCGAGCTGGAAAAGCGGATCATCGAGGTGGCAAGAAAGTGTCAAGGGAGACATCGCGTCGAGCAATTGACGGGTCGAAACGTGCTCTGATCCGACCATGGCCGGCCATTTGCACTGGCGTTGCCGCAACGATGTCCAATGTTGCGCCGCTTCGGTCTTGTCTGGCCGCAATTCGATAGCTTGCCACAAAGCCGTCTCCGCCTCTTCGTAGAGACCGGCGTTCTCAAGGACACGGCCGACGTGCTGGAGAATCATCAAGCGATGAATGGCCCGATCCGCGGTGAGTTCGTTCGTGGCTTCCAGATAACCGCGCCATTGCTGAACGGCTTGGCTGGTAAGGCCGCAATCCTCGAGCGCGCGACCAAGGTTGACGTACGCTTGCCCGAAACGCGGCTCACTTTTCAAGCAGGCCCGCAACGCATGAATCGCACCGGTCACATCGCCCAGCTGCCGCAAAGTGACCGAGTAATTGAAGTAAACGATGTGCAGCAGCGGATGCGTCTCGTTGAACGCGATCCACGCTTTGTAAACCTCAGCTGCCAGCCTTGTTTGTCCGGTCTCGCTCAGGGTCTCAACAACCTGCAATAATTCGGGCAGCGACAAGCGTTGATTTCGAGCTCTGTCCAGCAGTTCTCCGAGCACGGGGGAGATATCCGAGGCGACTGCATTATTAACGAGCATAGGCATCCCACAAACAAGTGATCTTACGGCCAAAATTGAGGCCGGCTGAAATGGCACTCACTTCGTTTACCGATGCTAGCTTGCTTTGGGCTTGTCATCATTTTACGCGAGTCCAGTAATGATCCAATTTCTTATGATTGTATTTTACTGTTATGAAACAATTGATGGTTGATTTCTCGGTGCCGAAAGGCATAAAGAAGATTATACACTCCAAATCGCCGCTCTTCGCTGAAATCGTTATTAAATAATCACCTATTCCGCAGTTCGATGGTGCTTAATTTCAATAATTGCCAATATGTATCAAGCTTACAAAGGCGATCGCGAAATTTTGTATATAAAATTACATGATGCTATTTGAGTTATTCGAATAAGCATCGAAGATGTTTGTGATAATTATTTAAATTAACCTAATTAGCCTCGCGCACCATCGGTGATTGAGGTTGCATATAAATATATCTTAAGTTGTTTTTTGAGGCGCGTAAGCAAAAGAGACGCCTCGTTAACTGGAAATTAAAAGCAGCCCACTAATCCTTTGGTTAAGACACGAGCTGATGAATGCAACATTAGCATGTGCTGAAGTCGGGATTTTGATGAAGCGGCTCGGCGATAGCGAGACGTATATAGTTGCAGGCGTAGGAATCAGGGTTGTTGCTCACCCTGCATGCATGAAGCCCTTCCTATGCTTCGGCTCCAGCGAGCCATGTTCTCACCACATTCTTTCCGTCCGGCGGGATACTTGAGCGGCAGGCGTCAATGACGACTTCTGCCTCCCGAATTGTCTGTGCTTCGTCGCAAGGTGCGCCTGAAGCCGCGGTCAAGAGATAGGCGCGCTCTTTTCACGCTGTCGGCGTCAGAGAAATGGCATCTGTTAAAGGTTAACATTAGGGGCCCCCAAACCAATGACCTCAATCATTTCTTCCTTGACTGTCAATCAGATCAAATCTCTTACCACCACCACAATCGCCTCTCTCACGACGAGCGATGTGGCAGCGATGAGCACCACGCAGGTCAAGGCGCTTTCCTCATCCCAGATTGCAGCGCTGGGAACCGACGATATCGCCACCCTGACGACTGACCAGATAAGCGCTGTATCCGCGAGCGCGATCAAAGGCCTCAACTTAAGCCAATTGGCTGTTCTCGACTCGACAAAGATCGAGATCTTGAGCACGGAACAAGTCGCGGCCCTTAGCGCAGCTCAAATTGGCGGATTTGGCTCGTCGCAAGCTGGAGCTCTGACGTCCTCTCAGGTTCGCGTTTTGAACTCTGCACAGATCGGTGCGCTTTCGACGGCTGACATTGCCGGCTTCTCGACGGCAGATATTGCCGCCATCAGCACTGCCGCCCTTGCCGGTCTGTCGACCGCCAACGTCGCAGTCCTGTCGTCCGACCAGGCTGCAGCCCTGACCACGGCTCAGGTCGCAGCCCTGAAGACCACCCAGCTCCATGCGCTCACCTCGACGCAGGTCGGCGCCTTGACCACGGCTCAGGTCAGCACGCTCAATGCGACGCAGGTT
>NZ_FMAH01000036.1 GCF_900094545.1 Martinezella miluonensis | reverse complement strand
CACATCGTCTCCACATTACGCCGGCATTCACGCTCCAGTCGCCGGGAGGAGCGCACCTCGTTGAAATAGCCGTAGATGTAGAGCTTCAGCAGATCACGCGGATCGTAGGGGGGACGACCTGTCGAGGCCTCAACCGCTCGCCTGAATCCGAGCTGCGCAACATCAAGCCCATCGACAAAGGCATCGATCACCCGCACCGCAGCATCTGCCGCAACGTAATCCTCGATCCGGGCTGGCAACAGCGACGTCTGACCCCGATCAGTCCCTGAAATGTATCCCATGAAAATGGCCGCATCGTTTCCAATGCGGCCACCTTAATTGATTTGCCGGACTTCTCACACAGGCTGATATGTGCCGGCCTTTGAACGTTGGGGCCCACGCCGGGATTTACTGGATCGATCCGACCGCTATCGGATCGACGTCGGCGCGCTTCAAGGTAACGCCGATGACGGGCACCATCTGTTCGCCAACCTTGACCGAGATCGTGACGTTCATCGACTTGCTGTCGGAAACGCGGGCGATCATGGCGCCGTTGAGCTTCTGGCGATTGAGGCCGAGAACGACGGTGCCGTCATTGACCGTGCCGGACGTCACATCAAGTCCCTTGCCGGCTGCGCCATCCAGGAACTTTCCGGAATAGGAGCCGCCGCTCTGTGTGATTTCTGCCGACATCGGCTGCTGGAAGACGCCGACGCGGCAGGTGCCATCGAGCTTCACACCGGTGCTGCTGCCATCGATCGGCTTGCCTGTGAGGCTGCAGGTGAACTTCGTGCCCTTGTACTTGCCGGCGACGATTTCGCCGGGGCCGTTCCATAAGCCGGAGACGGACTGGAAGAATGCCTTGTCGCGGGGAGCCGCGTCGGCTGATTGCACCCAAGCACCGGTGGAGAGGGTCGCGGCGGCAAAGCCGCTTACAAGAAGAAATTGACGCGAAAACATGGACATTCCCTAGCGAGGCGGAACGGTAAAACTGGTTGTTACTTTTGCCTTAGAATGGTTAATGCTTGGTTTCCGAGGCCCTGCAGTGCCGGATTTACGGGCGTTTAGGTTGCGGAGCGCCCGGTCATATTCGGCGTGAGATCGCCGGCGAAGTCGGCAATACCGGGCCGCTTGAGCGCCTTGAAGGAGAGCGGCCGGCAGAGATCCATCGCTGCGATGCCGATTCTTGCCGTCATCATGCCGTTGACGACGCCTTCGCCGAGTCGCGCCGAAAGTTTGGACGCCAAACCGTGGCCGATTAGCTGCTGAACGATGCTGTCGCCGACAGCAATCGAGCCGGTAACGGCCAGATGGGCTAGCACGTCGCGCATCAGTCTGACCATGCCGAGCGTGCCGGGCCTGCCGCCATAGAGCTCCGCCATGGCGCGAACCAGCTTGGCGGCCTCATAGAGAACGTAGAGAATATCGACGAGGGCGCGCGGGCTGACGGCCGTCACGACCGAGACGCGTTTCGAAGCGCCGAGAATCAACGTCCGGGCGCGACGGTCGAGCGGCCCGAGCAGCTCACGTTCGGCGAGCTCGATCAGCTGCGGCGCGTCGATGATGTCGTCTTCGGCGGCCTTCAGCGTCGCGCGTCCTCTGGCTGTTTCCGGGTTGGTCTCCAGAATTGCGCAGAGACGCTTCACCAGCGCCTTGGCGCGCGCCGGTCGTGTCTCGACGATCGCGGCTTCCGCCTCCGCCTTGATCGATTGTACCGCAGCCAGCCGCATCATGCCGGCGGTTTCCCTGACCACGATGGCGAGCACGGCGAGGATACCGATGGCGACTGCGGCAAGGGCGGTATAGCCGAGCCAGTCGGCGCGGCTGAACAGGTTGCGGATAAGCTGGTCCGTCCAGAGCCCGAAGGCGAGCGATATCAGTACGCCGAGCGCGCTCAGCGCTACCTTGCCGAAGGACAACCCGCGATGACGGGGCTTCGCAACAGCATTTCCCGCAAGCGTCGGATCGACGGCAGGGCTGATGAAGGGATCTTCTTCGTCCGGGGTCAGGACGATCTCGGTGTCAAAGCTTTGCGGCTTGCGGCGCAGCACTTCGGGGCCGGCCTTGGCACTCGTATTCGCTTCGCTCGGCCCCACGGAAAAGGCTGCCGGGCGGCGGGCGCCGCTGTTGGGATCGTTTTCGGTCGGTTTCGTCATGCGAGACGGTCTCCGAACAGGAACTGCATGGCACGATCAAGCCGGATGTGCGGTACTGATAGCTTGATTCCGCCACCGGTTTCATCCAGCTCCGGCGGCCGGAAGCGGACGACATTTACGTCCGGCAAGTGGACCTTGGCCCCATCCGATTCAAGGGCTTCGAACAGCCAGCGCGGATTTTCAGGGAGATCGCCGGGGAATACCGCCGTTTTACGGTCGCCGTCGAAGATTTCGCCTGCGATCGTTTCCTTGTCCATCGGCGTACCGACGATGACGGGAAGCATCTGCCCATCGCGCGTGACCGTTGCTTCGCGCGTGGCGCGCACGGAAGCGATTGCCATGACTTCGATGCCGGCGCCGGCCATGCCGATGCGTTCGACCGCGCGCTCGACCAGGCGCCGCGTCAGCGCCTCCAGCCGGTCGTGGCTCTCGTGGTGCAGGTGATCGGCCTTGGTGGCGGCGACCAGGACGCGGTCGATGCGCCGGCCGAGCAGCGAGGAAAAGAACGAGTTGTTGCCGGGACGGAAGCAGGCGAGCACGTCCGTCAGCGCGCGTTCGAGATCCTGCACGGCTTCCGGACCGCGATTGATGGCCTGCAGCGCATCGATGAGCACGATCTGGCGGTCGAGGCGGGCAAAGTGCTCGCGGAAGAAGGGTTTGACCACGACCGATTTATAGGCCTCGTAGCGACGCTCCATCATCGCCCAGAGCGACCCCTTCGGGGCGCTGCCCTCGGCGGGAAGCTTAAGCGGTGCGAAGGTTAGCGCCGGAGAACCATCGAGATCGCCGGGCAGCAGGAAGCGGCCGGGCGGCAGCGTAGAGAGCGAGCGCTCGTCGGATTTGCAGGCCTTGAGATAATCGGAAAAAGCGGTGGCAAGATCGCGCGCCTTCATTTCGTCGGCGGCCGCGGTAATATCGGCACTTTCGGTTCTTGCCAGCCAGTTGCGGGACAGCTCGGCGCGAATGCCGGTCTCGGCCAGCGCCAAGGTGTCGCTGCTGAAGGCTCGGAAATCCTTTCCGAGCAGGGGGAGATCGAGCAGCCATTCGCCCGGATAATCGACGATATCGATGGAAAGTCGGCCTGGGGAGAACAAGCGGTTCCAGCCGCTGGCGCTTTGATAGTCTAGCGTGATGCGCAGCTCGGAGATCGCACGCGTCGAATCCGGCCATATGCGCTCTTTGACCAGTGCGCGGATATGATCCTCATATTGAAAGCGCGGCACGGCGTCGTCCGGCTGGGGCTCGAGGCGAGCCGCCGAAACGCGGCCCGATTGTACCGGCTCGAACAAGGGCAGGCGTCCGCCATTCAGCAGATTGTGCAACAGCGACGAGATGAACACGGTCTTTCCGGAGCGGGAGAGCCCCGTCACCCCCAGCCGAATTGTCGGGTTGACGAGCCCGGCTGCGCGATCTGCGAGATTGTCGAAGGCGATGAGGGCGTCGTCGGTAAAGGAGGTCAGGCTTGGGGGCAAGGCGGGATCCCTGGGTGACAGCGTGACCGTGAATATAGGAAGCGAATCTTGCGCGGAAAAGATGAGCGAGCAAAGCGAAGACCGAGCTGGCTCGCTTCAGGCGCTTATCCCTATTTGGTGACAAATTCCGTCAGCGACCAGCCGGTCGATGCCGCGTCGACGACCGCGAGGCCGGCAGTCGGAAAGCCGTGCGGGAGGGCGGCTGCCAGGGCCTTGTGACCGATCAGAGCTTCCAGCGTCTGCTCGATGGTCGGATTATGCGCCACGAGCATGACGGACTGCTGATCCTTTTGCGACGCGATAAGCGAAAGGTAGATGTCCAGCGTTCCATTATAGACGGCATCGACAAAGCGGAATTCGGTGGAGGGGCTGACGACGCGGCGCATGGCCTCGGCCGTCTGGCGGCAGCGCAGCGCCGTCGATGAGATGACCAGATCTGGCTTGTAGTCTTTTTCGGCGGCCTTGTCGGCAACGATTTCTGCTGCGGCGTAACCGTTGTTGCTCAGAGGACGATCGAAATCCTTCTGTCCGGGTGCGGCCCGCTGAGCCTCTGCATGACGCAGGAGATAGATACGTGATGGCGGCGGCGAGATGCTGGTCATGATGAAATTCCGAAGCTCTATTTTGTCAATGACGTAACGTCTCCCTGCCCATGCCGTCAACCGCGGTGATGCCGCCCGAATCGAGCGGGAGCACCGGCTCGCGCAAAGGTTACCGGCACGCCAAATTTGGGTCGTTGCCAATATATGGTGAAAAATTAGACGCTTAGCCGAAATTTATGACAAATTTAAAAATCAGTTGACAGCCTCTATTTGGCTTGAACCGGCACTATTGGTTGGGATATACAGCCCGCCATATGAGATGTTCTTCAGGAGAATCGCGTTGAGTGAGAAGATCGATCTTAGCAATTACGTGCCCTCGGAAGACGAGGAGTTCATGAACCTAAATCAGCGAGCTTATTTTCGAGCGAAGCTGATCGCCTGGAAAAACGATATCCTTAGAGAAGCGCGCGAAACCCTGGACCATTTGGCAGAAGAAAGCGCAAACCATCCCGATCTCGCCGATCGGGCTTCCTCAGAAACAGACCGGGCCATCGAACTTCGGGCTCGCGACCGCCAGCGTAAACTTATCTCGAAAATCGACGCTGCACTGCAGCGTATCGAGGACGGCACTTACGGCTACTGTGAAGAAACCGGCGAGCCGATCGGCCTCAAGCGTCTCGACGCACGTCCGATCGCCACCTTGTCGATCGAAGCGCAGGAACGCCACGAGCGCCGCGAGAAGGTCTATCGCGACGAGTAATGGAACGGTCGATCTTGACCGGAACAAAATAAAAGGCACGGCGCTCCAAACGCCGTGCCTTTTTTGATTCGCAGGCGTTTCGGGCCGCGCTCTATTTCGGGCCGCGCTCTATTTGTCGCGGCTGACGCTCATTTCACCGAAGATGCGGGCCACTTCTTTCTGAAGGGCGCTGTCCGCTCCGGTCATCGGGGCCAGTTCGGGTTCGACGCGTTGCGCTGGGCCTGGAACTTGAGAGGGTGCGGTCACCGGCTGCTGTTGAACCTGCCGCTGCGGCGGAACGCTTGGAATAATCCGTTCCGCAGTCAAATTCTTCGACATTTCCGCTTCGAGCACGCGCTGGAAATCATTGCCGGTATCAGCGGGGGCCGGAACGGGGGCGAGCGGCGTGATGGTCGGCTCGACGGCTGCCGGTCGTATAGGCTGCGGCGGCAGGACGACATGGCGGGCTGCGTCCAAGATGTCGGCGGCTTCGGCTTCGGTGATGGCGGGTGCCGGCTGCGATGCGCGCTGTGGCGGCGGCGCGACGGGCTGAGGGGCACGTTCAACCGGCTGCGGCGCCGGCCTTGGCGGCGTTGGAGCGGCCGACTCGGCGCGCAGATAGGCTTCGATCTTTTCCTCTGTCGACTGCTGCCGTTGCGCAGGAAGCGCGACGGGCGGGCTATCGAGCTCGCCGACCTTTTGCAGCGGCTGCAGCCGGCTTTCGAATGCGACCGGAGCTTCGAGCGATGCCGCTGCTCCTGCCCGAGTGGGATCCGAGATGCCGGATTCGATGACAATATCGGTCGGGCCGCCGATCATGATGAGGTGTTCGATGCCGTCGCGCCGGACGAGCACGAGACGGCGGCGCGCATCGACGGCGGCGGCATCCAGCACCTGCAGGCGCGGCTGGCGGTTCTTGCCGCCGCGGACAAAGGGTGAAGGTGCCCGATTGCGCACAATCCAAAGAATGCCGATCAGTACGAGAAGGGCGAGGCCAACCCCGCCGGCTGCAAGGAAAAAGCGGCTGCCATAGGCTCCGGCGATGTCGTCCCACATGTCGAGATACTCCGTATTTGTCCCCGATGTCGCGGCCTATGCGCAACTACAATAAGGCAGATGCCTTGACCGTGGACTTTCTATGCGGCGATCATATGGACAGGATCAAGCCCGATACAAGATGTGATTGCAGCCTCCGTGGCTCTCTTGCTTGTGAATTCAAGCCTTTCTGGCCCCGCAAAGCTTTTTGCCTGTCATGCAAATTGGTAAAGAAGATTCGAAAGGTCCGACTCTGGCGATCCGAAACGTCTATGACATGTCGCGAGGAGAATGGCGGAGACGAGGGGTTTATGACGAAGCAGCGTCCGTCCGACGAGTATAGCGTGCCGCTGGTGGATCGCGGGGTTCGTTCCGGCACAGTGCTGCGCATCATCCTGCTTGCGCTTGTTCTCGTGGCAGCAGCAGCTGCCTTCGTCGTCTTCAAGAGCCAGCTCGACAATGAAGCCGTGCTCGGAGGCCTAGGCATTCTTGCCATGGTCGGCATCTTCTTTCTGGTCTCCTCGATCATCGGCTTCGTCGAGGTCATGCCGCAGCCCCAGTCCGATAGCCTGGCGCGCTCGTTCCTGAACAGCCATCCGGACGGGACGCTGATAACGGACGAGAAAAGCCGCATCGTCTATGCCAACGCCGCCTATGGACGGCTGACCGGCGCCAGCAAGGCGACCGAGGTGCAGTCGCTCGAGACGCTGCTCTCCCGTAACCGTGAATCAAACGAGGCTCTCTATCGTCTGGCCAATGGTTTGCGTGACGGCAAGGAGGGATCGGAGGAATTCCGGCTGCTGAAACCGCTCGGTCCTTTCAATGGAATCGGGCAGGGGGCGCATTGGTATCGATTGAAAGCGCGGGTGCTGCAGCCGGAGCAGGGCGGCAACAAGGCGCTGCACATCTGGCAGATCACGGATATCACCTCCGAGCGCGACGATCAGGAGCGCTTCTTCAAGGAATTGCAGAACGCGATCGACTATCTCGATCACGCACCGGCTGGTTTCTTCTCCGCCGGCCGCAAGGGCGAGATCTTCTATCTCAATGCGACGCTGGCGGAGTGGCTGGGCTTCGATCTGACGAAGTTCGTACCCGGTTCGATGACAATCGGCGATCTCGTCGCCGGCGAGGGGCTGGCGCTGATCCAGTCGGTTCAGGCCGAGCCTGGCTTCAAGAAGACGGTGACGCTCGATCTTGATCTTCGCCGCTCCAACGGCCAGAGCCTGCCCGTGCAGATCGTCCACAGCGTCACATCGATGCGCGACGGCGCCCCGGGCGAAAGCCGCACTATCGTCTTGACGCGGCAAAACGGCGGCGACACCGAACAATCGGCTTCGGCCGCGGCAATGCGCTTCAGTCGCTTCTTCAACAACACGCCGATGGCGATCGCTTCCGTTGACGGTACCGGCCGCATCCTGCGCACCAATGCGCCATTCCTGAAGCTGTTCTCGGATCTGGTGTCACGCGACGACATCGAGCGTGGAGCAGCGCTGGAGACCGTCGTCAACGAGAGCGACCGATCGCGGCTACACCAGGCGCTTGCCGCCGCCAAGGACCGGCAAGGCGATATCCCAGCGATCGACTCCCGCAATCCGAAAGACGAGACGCGGCATTTCCGATTCTATATCAATGCCGTTATCGACCAGACCGACGAGGCGCCGGAAGAGGCTGCGATCGTCTATGCCGTGGAGGTGACCGAGCAGAAGGCGCTCGAGACGCAGATGGCGCAGACGCAGAAGCTGAACGCTGTGGGCACGCTCGCCGGCGGCATCGCGCACGATTTCAACAACGTACTGACCGCGATCCTCTTGTCTTCCGACCATCTGCTGCTGCAGGCGCGGCCCTCCGATGCCAGCTTTGCGGATTTGATGGAAATCAAGCGCAACGCCAATCGAGCGGCCGTGCTGGTGCGGCAGCTGCTCGCCTTCTCGCGCAAGCAGACCATGCGGCCGACAGTCCTCAACCTCACCGATGTGATCGGCGATCTGCGCATGCTGGTCGACAGGCTGCTGTCGGGCACGCATGTCAAGCTGGATGTCGATTACGGCCGCGATCTCTGGCCGGTGAAGACGGATCTTTCGCAGTTCGAGCAGGTGATCATCAATCTCTGCGTCAATGCGCGCGACGCGATGCCGGGCGGTGGCATGCTGACGCTGCGAACACGCAATCTGCTTGCGGCCGACGTTAGCGCCTTCAATTATCCCTATCTGCCGCATGAGGACATGGTTCTCATCGAAGTCAGCGATACCGGCACCGGTATCGCGCCCGAAATCATGGACAAAATCTTCGAGCCTTTCTTCACGACCAAGGAAGTGGGCAAGGGCACCGGCCTCGGTCTTGCGATGGTCTATGGCATCATCAAGCAGTCCGGCGGTTACATCCAGCCGGAATCGGAAGTCGGCAAGGGAACGACTTTCCGCATCTTCCTGCCGCGCCACATCGTCGAAATGCTTGCGGTGACCGAAGCGAAAATGCCGGAAAGCCGCGATGTTGCGGCCATGGACCAAAGCGTTGCGGCGGTCGTTCCGGCAGAGGAGCCGGCCGACCTGACGGGCAAGTCCGCAGTGGTGCTGTTGGTCGAGGACGAGGAGGCGGTGCGTCGCGGCGGCAAGCGCATGCTCGAGACGCGCGGCTATACCGTCTACGAGGCCGGCTCTGGCGTCGAGGCGCTCGATATCATGGACGAGCTCGACGGGCAGGTCGATGTCGTCGTATCCGATGTCGTCATGCCTGAAATGGATGGCCCGTCGCTGCTGCGCGAGCTGCGCAAGAAATATCCCGATATGAAGTTCATCTTTGTGTCGGGTTATGCGGAGGATGCTTTTGCCCGCAACCTGCCGGCCGATGCGCAATTCGGCTTCTTGCCGAAGCCGTTTTCGCTGAAGCAGCTTGCCGTGGTCGTGCGCGAGACGCTGGACAAGAACTAGCGCATGTCGCGCAAAAGCGTGCAGCGGTTTTGCGACAACGACATGCGCAAAATCAAAGACCTAAAGCGCGAGAGGCGAATCTGAAAGATCGCGACGCGCTTTAGGTGAGGGGCGATTTTCGCCTCTCGATGTTGCCGATTGCAATGCAAAGGTGCTATCAACCGTACATGATCGACCTTGCCAAGCCCATTTGCCAAATGTGGTGGCGCTCCTTCTAGGAGCGGCAGTCGTCATGTGTTGAAATCGACCCTGCCGCCGTGATCCGGCAGGCATCGCCATTTCAGTTTCCTTCCCGATTGCGGCGGCTCCTTTTGCGGAGCAAAGAAATGTTTTCTCCTATCGATACCCGTCCCGTTATCCTGACGGGCGACCGGACCACCGGTCCTCTCCATCTTGGCCATTATGTCGGCTCCCTGAAGAGCCGCGTTGCGCTTCAGCGCAGCCATCGGCAATTTCTGCTTTTGGCCGATAACCAGGCCTTGACCGACAATGCCGGTGGTCTTGAAAAGGTCCGACGCAACGTTCTCGAGGTTGCCATCGACTATCTCGCCGTCGGCATCGACCCGGCGCTGACGACGATCTGCGTTCAATCCGCTTTGCCGGCGCTGGCGGAATTGACGCTGCTCTACCTGAACTTCGTCACGGTCAGCCGTCTGGAGCGCAATCCGACGATCAAGACGGAAATCCAGCTTCGCGGCTTCGAACGCGATGTGCCGGCTGGCTTTCTTTGCTATCCGGTCTCACAGGCGGCCGATATTACCGCTTTCAAGGCGTCGGTCGTTCCCGTCGGCGAGGATCAAACTCCCTTGATCGAGCAGACCAATGAGATCGTTCGTCGTCTCAATCGACAGATCGGGCGCGATGTTCTCGTCGAGGCTGCGGCCATGGTGCCAAAGGTGGGGCGCTTGCCCGGTGTCGACGGCAAGGCGAAGATGAGCAAATCCCAGGGCAACGCCATCCCGCTTTCGGCCTCGCCCGACGATATCAGAGATGCGGTGCGGCGCATGTATACCGATCCGGGTCACCTGCGCGTCAGTGACCCCGGCAAGGTCGAGGGAAACGTCGTCTTCACCTATCTGGATGCCTTTTGCGATGATCGACAATTGGTCGATGATATGAAGGCGCATTATCGTCGCGGCGGGCTCGGCGATGTCACTCTGAAGAGGCATCTTGAAGACATCCTTCAGGCACTGCTCGCTCCGATCCGCGAGCGCCGTGCGCGCTACGCTGCCGAGCCGGACTATGTCATGGGGATCGTACGCGAGGGTACGAGAAAGGCGAGAGAGACGACTGAGGCGACGCTTGTGGAACTGCGATCTGCACTGGGCCTGTTTACCTTGGCCTGAGCTACCCCTGGAAAGGGGAATTACCCCTTCCCGGAATCGCAAAAGAAAACGGCCTGCCGTTTCGGTGAAACGACAGGCCGCGCGATAGCGTGATAGCTCTGATTATTCCGCCAGAGCGACGGCGATTTCGGCGGCAAGGCGCGCATTGTTTTCAACGAGCGCAATGTTGGTCTTGAGGCTGCGGCCTTCGGTGATGTCGAAGATGGTGCTGAGCAGATAGGGCGTAACAGCCTTGCCGGAGACTTCGTCGCGCTCGGCGCTGTCGATGGCCCGCTCGATATAGATTTCCATTTCCTCGCGCGGGATTTCGTCGGCTTCAGGAACAGGATTGGCGATCAGCATGCCGCCATCGATGCCGAGCTGTTCGCGCGTCATCTGGAAGTTGGCGATAGCGGCCGGGCTATTCAGCGTCAGCGGGCTCGCCAGACCGGAAGAGCGCGACCAGAAGGCCGGGAATTCGGTGCTGTCGTAAGTCACGACCGGAACGCCGCGGGTTTCCAGCACTTCGAGCGTCTTCGGAATATCGAGGATCGCCTTGGCGCCGGCGCAGACGACGATGACGCCGGTGCGGGACAGCTCTTCAAGATCGGCAGAAATATCGAAGCTCTCTTCTGCGCCGCGATGCACGCCGCCGATGCCGCCGGTGGCGAAGACCTTGATGCCAGCGCGGGCTGCGGCGATCATGGTGGCGGCGACGGTGGTTGCGCCGGTGCGGCGCTCGGCGATCGCAAAAGCGAGGTCAGCGCGCGAAACTTTCATTGCACCCTCCGTCTTGGCAAGGGCTTCCAGCTCTTCCGGCTCAAGACCGATATGCAGGGTGCCGTGAATGACGGCGATGGTCGCCGGCACCGCGCCTTCCTGCCGGATGATCGCCTCGACGCTGCGAGCCATCTCGATATTGCCTGGGTAGGGCATGCCATGGGTGATGATGGTCGATTCCAGGGCGACAAGCGGCGCGCCGCGCAGCTTGGCGGCGGCAACTTCCTTCGAATAGGAGATCGGAAGCAGTGGCGAGATAGGCTGAGTCATTGTCGTTTCCAATTCACTGAAACAATTTAGGCGTTTTGAAGAGGCTTCATGACAGAATTTCGGCCTTGGGAACAAGGGCCAAGGTCGTCTTTAGCAGCTCGGGGGAGAGATTTTCTGCAGTCGCAAAGGGCGACTGCACAGTGATCGCCGCGGCGGCTGCGCCATGGCGGACGGCTTCGCCGAGATCGTGGCCGGCAAGCAGGGCCGAGAGTACGCCCGAAGCAAGTGAATCGCCCGCTCCGGTGACATCGGCGACATTATCGACGATGGGCGGCTGCAGGCTGATCACTGCGTCATGGGAGAAAGCGACCAGCGCGCGCTTGCCGCGGGTGATTACCCCATTGCGCAGGCCGAGGGCACGCAACGCTTCCACCCATTCGCGCGGGTCTTCCGGGCGGTTTTCGGTCAGTGCGGCTGCCTCCGCCTCGTTGAGGAACAGATAGTCGATGCCCGGGAGGCTTGGCTTCAAACGCACGACCTTTGCCGGTGAGATTGCGATGGCGGCGACGGGCTTGCCGCAGAGGAAGGCTTTTGTCGCAATCGTCGCCAAAGTCTCGGCCGGCAGATTGGCGTCGCAGAGAACGAGGTCGGCCTCGTCAAAAGCTTCGCGAACGGCGCGAATCGCCAGACGGCGTGGGCTGAACAGCTTGTAGAGTTCCATATCCGCAAGGGCGATGACCAGGTTACCGTCATGTTCGAGGATCGCGGTGTAGCTCGGCGTTTTGCGGTCGAGGAAAACAAAAGGCCTGTCATCGATGCCGGCATGGCTGGCAGCCTCCGCGACCATCTCGCCCGAGGGGTCGCCGCCGCGCGGCGAGATCATCCGGACTTCGAAGCCGAGGCGGGCGAGATTGCGGGCCGCATTGAAGCCGCCGCCGCCGGGTTCTTCGAACCAGGCTCCCGGATTGCTGGCGCCCGGCGCCGTCTCGCCGAAGATGCGGCCGCGCCGATCGACATGAGCGCCGCCGAGAACGAGAATCTTCTTCGCCATATGGTTTTCCTCAGCAATCAAAAAAAGCGAATCGAGCCGCCAGTCGACATGATGGAACCTATGGTTCCGGATATGTAAGTATCTGGTAAGAAAGGAGAAAACAAAAGTAGAACGAAATTCATTTTACCTTTTTCTTTCAATCGCTTGTTGTGCTCTTGCGATAAGAGAACAAATAGAGTACAGAATTCTCATCAGCGGCGACATTGCTAGAGCGGCTTCAATAACCTAAAGGTGGATCGAATGTCTCAGAATTCTTTGCGGCTTGTAGAGGACAAATCGGTGGATAAAAGCAAGGCACTTGAAGCGGCACTCTCTCAAATTGAGCGGTCGTTCGGCAAGGGCTCGATCATGAAGCTCGGTTCTAACGAGAACGTGGTCGAAATCGAAACGGTTTCCACGGGTTCTCTGAGCCTCGATATCGCCCTCGGCATTGGCGGCTTGCCGAAGGGACGCATCATCGAAATCTACGGGCCGGAAAGCTCGGGTAAGACGACGCTGGCTCTGCAGACCATTGCAGAGGCCCAGAAGAAGGGCGGCATCTGCGCCTTCGTGGACGCGGAACATGCGCTCGATCCGGTCTATGCCCGCAAGCTGGGCGTCGATTTGCAGAACCTGTTGATCTCGCAGCCGGATACCGGCGAGCAGGCGCTTGAAATCACCGATACGCTCGTGCGCTCCGGTGCCATCGACGTTCTCGTCGTCGACTCCGTTGCGGCATTGACGCCGCGAGCCGAAATCGAGGGCGAGATGGGCGACAGCCTGCCGGGCCTGCAGGCTCGTTTGATGAGCCAGGCGTTGCGCAAGCTTACGGCTTCGATCTCGAAGTCCAAAACCATGGTGATCTTCATCAACCAGATCCGCATGAAGATCGGCGTCATGTTCGGTTCGCCGGAAACGACGACCGGCGGTAATGCGCTGAAGTTCTATGCCTCGGTTCGCCTCGATATCCGCCGCATCGGCGCGGTCAAGGAGCGCGAAGAAGTGATCGGCAACCAGACTCGCGTCAAGGTCGTCAAAAACAAGATGGCACCTCCCTTCAAGCAGGTCGAGTTCGACATCATGTATGGCGAAGGCGTTTCTAAGACGGGCGAGCTGGTCGATCTCGGCGTCAAGGCCGGCATCGTCGAAAAGTCCGGTGCCTGGTTCTCCTATAACAGCCAGCGCCTCGGCCAGGGCCGCGAGAATGCGAAGATCTTCCTGCGCGACAATCCGGATCTCGCCCGCGAGATCGAATTGTCGCTGCGCCAGAATGCCGGTCTGATCGCCGACCGCTTCCTGCAGAATGGCGGTCCGGATGCCGATGATGGTGATGATGCGAGCGAGTAACGATTTCCGGGAGCAATTTCCGGCTTGATACGAGACTAAAAGCTGAAACCGGCCGCATTGTCCAAGGGATGTGCGGCCGGTTTTGTTCGTGCGGCTGGACAGCGCCCGGAGCGAACGATAAAAGCCACTGACTTTGACGCAAGTTGTTGACGGCAGTACTGAAGGGCCCCCTATGAGCGGTGTGAATGAAATCCGGTCGACCTTCCTCGACTATTTTAAGAAAAACGGTCACGAGATCGTGCCGTCGAGCCCGCTCGTACCGCGCAACGATCCGACATTGATGTTCACCAATGCCGGCATGGTGCAGTTCAAGAACGTGTTTACCGGCCTGGAGCCGCGTCCCTATACGACGGCCTCGACGGCGCAGAAATGCGTACGCGCCGGCGGCAAGCACAACGACCTCGATAATGTCGGCTACACCGCGCGCCACCACACCTTCTTCGAGATGCTCGGCAATTTCTCCTTCGGCGACTATTTCAAGGAGCGTGCGATCGAGCTTGCCTGGAACCTGATCACCAAGGAATTCGGCCTCGATGCCAAGCGCCTGCTGGTCACGGTCTACCACACCGACGACGACGCCTATAATCTGTGGAAGAAGATCGCCGGCCTTTCCGACGACAAGATCATCCGCATCGCCACCAGCGACAATTTCTGGGCGATGGGCGATACCGGCCCCTGCGGCCCCTGTTCCGAGATCTTCTATGACCATGGCGATCACATTTGGGGCGGCCCTCCGGGCTCTCCCGAGGAAGACGGCGACCGCTTCATCGAGATCTGGAACCTCGTGTTCATGCAGTTCGAGCAGGTTACCAAGGAACAGCGCATCGACCTGCCGCGCCCGTCGATCGATACCGGTATGGGGCTCGAGCGCGTTGCCGCCGTTCTGCAGGGCAAGCATGACAACTACGATATCGACCTGTTCCGCGCGCTGATCGAGGCCTCGGAAGAGGCAACCGGCGTAAAGGCCGAGGGTGAGCATCGCGCCAGCCATCGCGTGATCGCCGACCATCTGCGCTCCTCCGCCTTCCTGGTTGCTGACGGCGTGCTGCCGTCGAACGAAGGCCGAGGCTATGTTCTGCGCCGTATCATGCGCCGCGCCATGCGCCATGCGCAGCTGCTCGGTGCCAAGGAGCCGCTGATCTGGAAGCTGCTGCCGACGCTGGTTCAGCAGATGGGCCGTGCCTATCCCGAGCTGGTGCGTGCCGAAGCGCTCACATCCGAGACGCTGAAGCTCGAAGAGACCCGTTTCCGCAAGACGCTGGAACGCGGCCTGTCGCTGCTCAACGACGCGACCTCGACGCTGCACAAGGGCGACAGCCTGGATGGCGAGACCGCCTTCAAGCTTTACGACACCTACGGCTTCCCGCTCGACCTGACGCAGGACGCGCTTCGCGCTCGCGGCATCGGCGTCGATATCTCCAGTTTCACGGATGCCATGGAGCGCCAGAAGGCCGAAGCGCGCTCGCATTGGGCCGGCTCCGGCGACAAGGCGACGGAGACCATCTGGTTCGAGCTCAAGGAAAAGTTCGGCGCGACCGAATTCCTGGGCTACGACACGGAAACGGCCGAAGGCGTCATCCAGGCGATCGTCAAGGATGGTGTCGCCGTCGATAGCGCCTCCGCGGGTGACAAGGTGCAAATCGTCGTCAACCAGACGCCGTTCTACGGCGAATCCGGTGGTCAGATGGGCGATACCGGCATGATTACGAGCGACCACGGCAAGCTCGCCGTCGGTGACACCCAGAAGAAGGGCGAAGGCCTTTTCATTCACAGCTCGGAAGTCTCCGAAGGCAAGATCAAGGTCGGCGACGCCGTCGTCCTGACGGTCGATCACAACAGGCGCTCGCGCCTGCGCGCCAATCACTCTGCCACCCATCTGCTGCACGAGGCTCTTCGTGAAGTGCTGGGAACGCATGTGGCGCAGAAGGGTTCGCTGGTCGCGCCTGAGCGCCTGCGCTTCGACGTTTCCCATCCGAAGCCGATGTCAGCTGAGGAGCTGAAGGTCGTCGAGGATATGGCCAACGAGATCGTTCTGCAGAATTCGCCAGTTACGACCCGCCTGATGAGCGTCGACGATGCGATCGCGGAAGGCGCGATGGCGCTGTTCGGCGAGAAGTATGGCGATGAAGTCCGCGTGGTGTCGATGGGGCAGGGTGTTCGCGGCGCCAAGGCCGGTAAAGCCTATTCCGTCGAGCTTTGCGGTGGCACGCATGTGTCTGCCACGGGCCAGATCGGTCTCGTACGCATTCTCGGCGAGAGCGCCGTCGGTGCTGGTGTGCGCCGCATCGAAGCTGTGACCGGCGAATCCGCACGCGACTATCTCTCCGAGCAGGATGAACGCGTGAAGAACCTCGCCTCAACGCTGAAGGTTCAGCCGGCGGAAGTCGTTTCGCGCGTCGAAGCCCTGATGGACGAGCGCCGCAAGCTGGAGCGCGAATTGGCCGATGCCAAGCGCAAGCTGGCCATGGGCGGCGGCCAGGGCGGCTCCGCCGACGCGGTGCGCGACGTCAATGGTGTCAAGTTCCTTGGCAAGGCGATCTCTGGCGTCGATCCGAAGGATCTGAAGGGTCTGGCGGATGAGGCCAAGGCAGGTCTCGGCTCGGGCGTGGTCGCGCTGATCGGCGTCTCGGAAGACGGCAAGGCCAGCGCCGTCGTTGCCGTCACCGAGGACCTGATCGGCCGTGCGAGCGCCGTCGATCTCGTCCGTATCGCCTCGGCCGCTCTCGGTGGCAAGGGCGGCGGCGGCCGTCCCGATATGGCTCAGGCCGGCGGCCCGGATGGCGCCAAGGCCGACGAAGCGATCGAGGCGATTGCCGCGGCACTCGCCGGCTAACAACATACAATTTATGGTGATGGTAAAGGTGGCGGATGCTTCGGCATTCGCCACTTTTATTTGCGCGCCCAACTCCGCAGGATTTGTCAAATCGGGTTATGGTCTTGTCGGGCCGATCGATTTGCAAGAGGTTTGACATGAATGGTGGAACGGCGTGGACGCTTTACGAGACCCGGTTGCGGCGGGTTTCGGCCTATATCCACGAGCATCTGGATGACGAGCTCGATATGGAAAAGCTCGCCGAGATCGCCTGCATGTCCAGCTATCACTGGCATAGGATCTATCGGGCAATTTATGGCGAGACGGCGGCGGCCACGGTCAAGCGGCTGCGGCTGCATCGTGCCGCCGGCGATCTCGTCAACACCCGTCTATCCGTCAGCGACATTGCAAAGCGGTCGGGCTATCCTAACCTCCAGTCGTTCAACCGCATCTTCAGATCCGTCTACGGCATGCCGCCGGCGCGATATCGGAATGAGGGAAGCCACACGATCTTCGAACCCAGCACCCAAGGAAGGATTACTGTCTTGTTCGACGTTACGCTTCGCACCATCTCCCCGATGTCACTCGTCGGTGTCGCCCATCGCGGCTCCTACATGCAGGTCGGCCAGGCTTTTGAGACACTTTTCGGCACTATTTTTGCCCGTGGCCTTGCCGGGCCGGACATGCGCATGATCGGCATCTATCTCGACGATCCCGATGTCGTCAAAGTGGATAAGCTGCGCTCCTATGCCTGCGTCACGGCAGGAGAGACCGTCGTCGCCGATGCTCCGTTGGAGCGGCGCTCGCTCGAGGGCGGCGAATATGCCGTGCTGCGCCACAAGGGGCCATACGCAAACATGCACAAGGCCTATCAATGGCTATATGCGCAATGGCTGCCAGCCTCCGGGCGACAGCTGCGCGATACCGTCATGTTCGAGGAATATATCAACAATCCGCGCGACGTGCCGCCGACGGAGCTTCTGACCGATATCTATATGCCGCTGCAATAGCGGCATATAGTACTGTCGGTTGAAGTTCTTTCTTCAGTGCCTTGTTTTCTCAGGCGTTTGTCTGCTTCGGCATGGCAGCGTTGTCGATTTCGTTGCCGCGGCGATAGGCGTCGCGGTCGCTGACCCGGCTCCAATAATCGATGAAAGCCTGGCGTTTCTCGATGGTGCCGAAGTTGAGGCCCCAGCCGACATGCGAGCCGACATAGACGTCGGCGGCCGTAAAGCGGTCGCCGGCGATGAACGGCGAGGCGCTGACGGCCTGTTCCAGAGCGTCGAAGATATGGTCGAGGCTGCCGCATCCGGCCATGCGCAGGCGTTCCGCGGGAATTTCGAAGCCCAGGGCGCGGTTGGTCACTGCCATCTCCATCGGGCCGGCAGCGAAGAACATCCAGCGGAAGTAGCGGCCTCGCTCGGCTGCTGTCGGCGCAAGGCCCGCCTGCGGGAACGTCTCTGCCAGATAGGCGCAAATGGCCGCGCCTTCGGTGACGACGGTATCGCCATGCTTGATCGCCGGTACCTTACCCATGGGGTTTATCGACAGGTATTCGGGCGCTTTCATAGTCGTGCCGTAGTCGAGATATTCGGTGCGGTAGGGCTGGCCGATCTCCTCGAGCATCCAGCGTGCTACGCGTCCGCGTGACATCGGGTTGGTATAGAAAACGAGTTCTTCAGCCATCTGTCTCTCCCTTTTTGTCGGGCGCATTGTTGCCACCGGTCGGCTGCGGCGGCAAGCTTCCGGGCAAAAGAAAACCCGGCACAGAGGCCGGGTTCTCAAAGGGTCCATTGTCGGCGAGGCTTAGGCAGCCATGGCCTTCTGGAGATTTTCGTCGATCTTGTCGAGGAAGGCAGTGGTCGAGAGCCACGGCTGATCCGGGCCGATGAGCAGCGCCAGATCCTTGGTCATGAAGCCGGCTTCGACGGTATCGACGCAGACTTTTTCGAGCGTGGAAGCGAACTTGGCGAGCTCGGCATTGTCGTCGAGCTTGGCGCGATGGGCGAGACCACGGGTCCAGGCGAAGATCGAGGCGATCGAGTTCGTCGAGGTTTCCTGGCCCTTCTGGTGCTGGCGGTAATGGCGGGTCACCGTGCCGTGGGCGGCTTCGGCTTCGACCGTCTTACCGTCTGGCGTGAGCAGAACCGAGGTCATCAGGCCGAGCGAGCCGAAGCCCTGAGCAACCGTGTCGGACTGGACGTCGCCGTCGTAGTTCTTGCAGGCCCAAACATAACCGCCGGACCACTTCAGTGCGGAGGCGACCATGTCGTCGATGAGGCGATGTTCATAGGTGATGCCGACTTCGTCGAACTGAGCCTTGAACTCGTTCTGATAGACTTCTTCGAAGATGTCCTTGAAGCGGCCGTCATAGGCCTTGAGGATGGTGTTCTTGGTCGACAGGTAGACCGGCCACTTGCGCATCAGGCCGTACATCATCGAAGCGCGGGCGAATTCGCGGATCGACTCGTCGAGGTTGTACATGGCCATTGCAACGCCGGCGCCGGGGGCGTCGAAAACGTCCTTTTCAATGACCGTGCCGTCTTCGCCGACGAACTTGATGGTCAGCTTGCCCTTGCCGGGGAACTTGAAGTCGGTGGCGCGGTACTGGTCGCCGAAGGCATGACGGCCAACGACGATCGGCTTGGTCCAGCCGGGAACGAGGCGCGGTACGTTCTTGCAGATGATCGGCTCGCGGAAGATGACGCCGCCGAGGATGTTGCGGATCGTGCCGTTCGGGCTCTTCCACATCTGCTTCAGGTTGAATTCCTTGACGCGATCTTCATCCGGCGTGATCGTCGCGCACTTGATGCCGACGCCGTGCTTCTTGATGGCGTTGGCGGCGTCAACGGTCACCTGGTCGTTGGTCGCATCGCGGTTTTCGACGGAAAGGTCATAATAGTCGATATCGATATCGAGGTAGGGGTAGATCAGTTTGTCTTTGATAAACTGCCAGATGATGCGAGTCATTTCATCGCCATCGAGATCGGCAACGGGGTTAGCGACCTTGATCTTCTTCATACTTCTGCCTCGTTTAAGCTGATGGGACCGGATTGTCCTGTGGGTAATGTGAAGTCTCGAGCGCTATAACACCGCAAGCCCGGAACGCAAAGCCGATAGAGCCTCCCGCATCGCGTTTTTGATCATTCGTGACACCTGTCGCTTTTTGGGATCGGCCCATTGCCAAAGTGGTCGATGCGTCTAATGTCGCCCATGTTTTGCCGATCGCAACGGAATCATATCATGCAGAAATTTGCCGCATCCGCGCTTGCCTTCACGCTCTTCCAGTTTTCGCTCGGTGCGCATATGGCGCTGGCCGCCGATGCGACGACGCCGGTCAAGGTGATCATGGACGCAACCGTCTCGAACTGGGCGGGCGGCGACAGCGATTGGCAGGATATTTTCGGCGACGACAAGCTCAAGGATGTCTACAGCAAGGATTTCGTCGCCAAATACCAGGCGGCAGCGCAGTTTCCCGCAGCGGACGAGGATGGGATTTCTCCGTTCGACTATGACGTCATTGTCAATGCGCAGGATGCCTGTCCGCTGGAGGATGTGAAGATCACCGCCCAGCCGCCCAAGAACAATGCCACGGAGGTGCTGGCGACCTTCAAGAAGTCCACCTGCATGGGCTCCGATGCCGACTATCAGAAGGTGACGACGGTGCGCTTCGAGGTCATCGAAGAGGGTGGCAGACCAGTCGTCGACGATATCGTCACGAACGACGACAACGGCAATCCGAGCTCGCTGAAGAGCGTGATGCAGGATCTCGTCAAGCAACAGCAGCAACAGCCTGCCGATCAGAAACAGCAATCCACGGACCAGCAACAGCCGGCCAAGCCGTAACAATCGGGCACGCTTCATCCCGCCATCGTGCGTAAAAACCTTGCCGATTGCGGCCTGTCTCGCTATTGCGACCCCGGAGCCGGATGATTTCAGGTCGAACAGACCTGAAATCATCCGGCTCCGGAATCAGGAAAATAGAGCATGATGTCGTGCGAAAACCGCTAGCACTTTTCGGCATCATGCTCGAATTGGCGCGACTGGGCTCGCGCGCGGAGATTTAGGCATCATGGCAGGCACGAATAGCGAGCGTCAACTTCTGGCCGAGGGGCCGGCCGTCATTCTGGTCGAGCCGCAGATGGGTGAGAATATCGGCATGGTAGCTCGCGCCATGGCGAATTTCGGGCTTGTCGAGCTGCGTCTCGTCAATCCGCGTGATGGCTGGCCGAACGAGAGGGCGCAGGCGACGGCCTCAAAGGCGGATCACATTATCGAGGCGACGAAGGTCTACGAGACGCTGGAGCAGGCGATAGCAGACCTCAATTTCGTCTATGCGACAACAGCGCGCGAGCGTGATGGTTATAAGCCGGTGCGTTCGCCTGTCGTTGCCGCCGAGACGCTTCGCGCAAAGTTCAAGGCGGGCGAGGGCACCGGCATTCTCTTCGGGCGCGAGCGCTGGGGACTGACGAACGAGGAAGTGGCTTTGGCCGACGAGATCGTCACCTTTCCGGTCAATCCCGCTTTCGCGTCTTTGAACATCGCCCAGGCCGTGCTGCTGATGTCCTATGAGTGGATGAAGTCGGGCATGGAAGATCTGGGTGCCGTGCCTTTCCAGGCAATCGAGCAGAGGCCTTCGACAAAGGATCAGCTTTTCGGCCTTTTCGACCAGTTGGAGGAGGCGCTGGATGCGCGCAATTATTTCCATCCTGCCGGGAAAAAGCCGAAAATGGTCGACAATCTCCGGGCCGTCCTCTCGCGCCGGGCGTTCACCGAACAGGAAATCAGCGTCCTTCGCGGGGTGATCTCGTCCCTCGATCGATTCACGCGGAAGTCTCCGCGCGGCAGCGGCTCGCATCCCCGGCCCAGCAAGACGTCCTCCAAAGCGCCCAAGGAAACCACCAGCGATGACAGCAGCGGCGAATGAGCTGAAACCGGTCCTTGTCTTCGATTCAGGGATCGGCGGTTTGACTGTTCTGCGGGAAGCGAGGGTGCTGATGCCGGAACGCGGTTTCATCTATGTCGCCGACGATGCCGGCTTTCCTTATGGCGGCTGGGAAGAGCCAGCGCTGAAGCAGCGCATCGTCGATCTCTTCGCAAAGCTACTAACGCAATATGATCCGGAAGTCTGCATCATCGCCTGCAATACGGCCTTCACCCTTGTCGGCGCCGATCTGCGGGCAGCCTTTCCAGCGATGACGTTCGTCGGGACGGTACCAGCGATCAAGCCGGCTGCGGAGCGCACGCGTTCGGGCCTGGTTTCGGTGCTGGCGACGCCAGGCACCGTCAAGCGTGCTTACACGCGCGACCTGATCCAATCTTTCGCCACCCAATGTCATGTCCGGCTTGTCGGATCGGAAAATCTGGCCCGCCTGGCGGAGAGCTATATTCGCGGCGATGCGATTGCCGACGATGCTGTCATGACGGAGATCGACCAATGCTTCGTCGAGATGGATGGCCGCAAGACCGATATCGTCGTGCTCGCCTGCACGCATTATCCTTTCATGGCCAATATCTTCCGCAGGCTCGCGCCGTGGCCGGTCGACTGGCTGGATCCCGCAGAAGCAATCGCAAGGCGCGCGCGCAGCCTGGTGCCGCAGGCAGCCGATGCGGTTCATCCCGACAATTTCGACTTTGCAGTGTTCACCTCCGGTGCGCCGGATTTCCCCACCCGCCGGCTGATGCAGGGCTTTGGGCTCAAGGCTTGATGATGACTGATAAGATTTCGCTGCGTAAACTCAATTTCGCGGACATGCCGGCGGCTGCTGCCATTCACCGTGCATCCTTCAACGAGCGGCTGCCGACGCTTGTCGGGCTCCATACGCCGGAAGAGGATGCCGGATTCTGGAGTGCTGTCGTCTATAGGGATTGCCAGATCTGGGGCGCGGAAGAGGGCGGTCGACTCGTCGGCGTCATTGCCTTTCTCGAGGATTGGATCGACCAGCTCTACGTTCTGCCTGAGGCGCAGGGGCGCGGCATCGGCAGTCGCCTGCTCGATGTCGCCAAGTCGGCCTATCCGGTGCTCTCGCTCTGGACATTCCAGAGAAATGAACTGGCTCGCCGCTTTTACTTGAAACACGGCTTCTTCGCGGTTGACGAGTCGGACGGGGCAGGCAATGAGGAAAAGGAGCCGGATGTGCTTTACAAATGGGAAGCACGCTTGCACCGGCTTTGATGCAAGACCGGTCTTAATTGCGGGATTAGCGGGAGTTCGATAGTTGATGTCTTTTGAGAATGTCGAGGCAAGCCATGCGTCTGCGTGAGTGCCACAACTTCCATGATTTTCGCCTCCTTGCGAAAAAACGTCTTCCGGGTCCGATCTTCAACTATATCGACGGCGCAGCTGACGATGAGGTGACGCTGCGGCGAAACACGTCGAGCTTCGAAAGCTGCGATCTCGTTCCCAACGTCCTGCGTGGTGTCAGCGAGATCGACATGTCTGTTACCGTCATGGGACAAAAGCTCGCAACGCCCTTTTATTGCTCGCCGACGGCGCTGCAGCGGCTGTTCCATCACCAGGGCGAGAATGCGGTCGCTGCCGCGGCCTCGTCGCTCGGCACGATGTTCGGTGTCTCTTCGCTCGGCACCGTCAGCGTCGAGGAAATCCGCAAGAAGTATTCAGGACCGCAGGTCTACCAGTTTTATTTCCATAAGGACCGCGGGCTGAACCGGGCGATGATGGAGCGGGCGAAGGAAGCCGGCGTCAACGTGATGATGCTAACCGTCGACAGCATCACCGGCGGCAACCGCGAGCGCGATCTTCGCACAGGTTTTTCTATTCCGTTCAAGCTCAATCTGGCCGGCATCACTCAGTTCGCCATCAAGCCAGCCTGGGCGCTGAACTATCTCACGCACGAGAAATTCCGTCTGCCGCAGCTCGATGAGCATGTGGATATGAGCGGTGGTGCCATGTCGATTGGCAAGTATTTCACCGAGATGCTCGATCCGTCGATGAACTGGAACGACGTCGCCGAAATGGTGAAGCACTGGAACGGGCAGTTCTGCCTGAAAGGCATCATGTCGGTTGAGGACGCCAAGCGTGCGGTCGACATCGGATGCACCGGTATCGTTCTGTCGAACCATGGCGGCCGGCAATTGGACGGCTCGCGTTCCGCATTCGATCAACTGGCCGAGATCGTCGACGCCGTCGGCCACCGCATCGATGTCATGATGGATGGCGGCATTCAGCGCGGCACGCATGTACTGAAGGCGCTGTCGCTCGGTGCCAAGGCGGTTGGTCTCGGCCGCTTCTACCTCTATCCGCTGGCCGCTGCCGGTCAGGCGGGCGTAGAGCGCGCGCTACGGCATCTGCGCACCGAGGTCGAGCGCGACATGAAGCTTATGGGCTGCACCTCGGTCAGCGAGCTATCGCGGGCAAACTTGCGGTTCCGCTGACATCACAATCGCCTGTGGGTTTTTTCAATCCGCGGGCGCGAAGCTTGGAAATCTTTGCTAGACGGAGGCGCGTCCTTTCAGAAAGATGGGACGCATCAGCGTTTGATTCTTGATCATATAGGGGAAGTGCATTGCAGGTCGGCATCGACATGGGAACGGCGTCCGGCGGGACCAGCGCCCAGCTCGATATCGAGGAGCTGCTGGCGACGCGTCTCCTGGTACAAGGCAATTCCGGCTCCGGAAAATCGCATCTCTTGCGACGGCTGCTCGAGCAATCCGCACAATGGGTGCAGCAGGTCATCATCGATCCCGAAGGCGATTTCGTCACGCTGGCCGACAAGTTCGGGCACGTCGTCGTCGATGGCGAGCGCACGGAAGCGGAGCTTGCCGGTATAGCCAACCGCATCCGCCAGCATCGCGTCTCCTGCGTGCTGACGCTGGAGGGGCTCGATATCGAGCAGCAGATGCGTGCCGCCGCCGCCTTCCTGAACGGCATGTTCGATGCCGATCGTGAATTCTGGTATCCGGTGTTGGTCGTGGTCGATGAGGCGCAGATGTTCGCGCCCTCGGTCGGTGGCGACGTTTCGGAAGATGCGCGCAAGATGTCGCTCGGCGCCATGACCAACCTGATGTGCCGCGGCCGAAAGCGCGGTCTGGCCGGCGTCATCGCCACGCAGCGCCTGGCGAAGCTCGCCAAGAACGTTGCGGCCGAGGCCTCTAATTTCCTGATGGGCCGTACCTTCCTCGATATCGATATGGCGCGCGCAGCCGACCTTCTCGGCATGGATCGCAGGCAGGCGGAAATGTTCCGCGACCTGAAGCGCGGCAATTTCGTCGCACTCGGGCCGGCACTTTCGCGTCGTCCGCTGCCGATCGCGATTGGCACGGTAGAGACCTCGGCGCGCTCTTCCAGCCCGAAGCTGATGCCGCTGCCGGATGCGCCGCAGGACGTGGAAGATCTGATCTTCACGCCGGATCCCGAAGAATTTACACGACCCGCCGTTCGCCGCGCCACGCCGGCGCCGCGTCCGACGACCGACATCCTGGCCGAGCTTTCGCGCTCCGTGCCGGCGGCTGGCCCAGTTACGACGGAGCCGAAGACCAGTCAGCCGGAAATATCGAGCGAGGATCGCGAGGCGAGGGTCGGCGCCGTGCTCTCCGAGATCCTTGACGATCCAGCGTCAGGCTTCCGCACAGATTCGGTGCTCTATCAGGAATTTCTCGTGCGGCTGCGCATGCGCCGCGTTCCCGGCGCACCGATGAGCCTGTCGGAGTTTCGTCGCCGCGTAGCGATCGCGCGCTCCGGCGCCGATGACGAGATCATGGCAACCGAGCAATGGGCGACAGCGCTCACGCTTTCCTCCAGCGTCACCGATGATCTGCAGGGCGTTTTCCTGATGCTGGCGAAGGCCGCCATCAGCGGTGAGCCATGCCCGTCCGACGCCCGCATCGCCCGCGCCTACGGCACGCATTCGGCTCGCCGCGCGCGCCGTCTCCTCAGTTATTTCGAGGAACAGGGCAGCGTCGTCGTCCACACGGATTTCTCCGGCAAGCGCATCGTCGCCTTCCCGGATATGGGATGCCAGACCGCTCCGGGCGATGCCAATGCGCCCGATCTGGATGGCGGCGAGCAGGCAGCTGCGGAATAGCTGCCCTATTCTCGTTGAAGAGCGCTTGGCGCTGTTGACATTTTCATGACGACCGCTTAGAGACCGCCTCAACGCCGGGCAGAAATGTCCGGTGTTTCATTTGACATGTCCCGTGGCTTTCTCCGTTCGCTAACGTGAGAAGCCTGTCAGAGCTCGAAAACGGAGTTCAGAGGAGGGCGTGTTTCCTTCGCGGTTCGGCAACGAGCCGCCATAACACTTGAAAGGAAATGCGATGAGCAAGCGCGAATCGTCCAAGTATAAAATTGACCGCCGTATGGGCGAAAACATCTGGGGCCGTCCGAAGTCCCCGGTTAACCGTCGCGAATACGGCCCGGGCCAGCACGGCCAGCGCCGCAAGGGCAAGCTCTCGGACTTCGGTGTGCAGCTGCGCGCCAAGCAGAAGCTGAAGGGCTACTACGGCGACCTGCGCGAGAAGCAGTTCCGCGCCATCTTCGCTGAAGCTGACCGTCGCAAGGGCGACACCTCGGAAAACCTGATCGGCCTGCTCGAATCGCGCCTCGACGCGATCGTCTACCGCGCCAAGTTCGTTCCGACCGTCTTCGCAGCTCGTCAGTTCGTCAACCATGGCCACGTCACGGTAAACGGCGTTCGCGTCAACATCGGTTCGTACCGCTGCAAGGCTGGCGACGTTATCGAAGTTCGCGAAAAGTCCAAGCAGCTCGTAACCGTTCTGGAATCGATTTCTCTCGCTGAGCGTGACGTTCCGGACTACATCGAAGCCGACCACAACAAGATGGTTGCGACCTTCGCTCGCGTTCCGGCTCTCGGCGACGTACCGTACGCCGTTGTCATGGAACCGCATCTTGTCGTCGAATTCTATTCGCGTTAATAAGCGGATAACTTTCTTGATGAATGAAAAAGCCGCTCGTTTCGAGCGGCTTTTTTGTCTTTGGAGCGCCGCATGACGGATTTGCAGGCAATTCTCGATGGCATTCATGCTGAGCTTTCGCCGCGCATCGGCGAGGGCAAGGTCGCCGACTACATTCCGGAGCTGGCAAAGGTCGATCCGAAGCAGTTCGGCATGGCGATCGCCACGGTCAACGGCGATGTCTATAGCATCGGCGATGCCGCAATTCCTTTTTCCATCCAGAGTATCTCGAAGGTCTTCATGCTGACGCTGGCGCTCGGAAAGGTCGGGGAAAGCCTCTGGAAGCGTGTGGGGCGCGAACCTTCGGGCACGGCGTTCAACTCCATCGTTCAGTTGGAGCGGGAGGAGGGCATACCGCGCAATCCCTTCATCAATGCGGGTGCGATCGCCATCAGCGATATCGTATTGGCGGGGCACGAGCCACGGGAGGCAATTGGCGAGCTGCTGCGCTTCGTACGCTATGTGGCCGACGACGAGACGATCAGTATCGACGATAGGATTGCGCGTTCGGAGACGCAGACGGGTTATCGCAATTTCGCTCTGGCGAATTTCATGCGTGCCTATGGCAATATCCATCATCCGGTGGAGCACGTGCTCGGCGTCTATTTCCATCAATGCGCGCTTGCGATGAGCTGCCAGCAGCTTGCCAAGGCTGGGCTCTATCTCGCCGCGCGCGGCAGCAACCCGATCACCGGGCATTCCGTCGTCTCGCCGAAGCGGGCGCGGCGCATCAATGCGCTGATGCTGACATGCGGCCACTATGACGGCTCGGGCGACTTCGCCTATCATGTCGGCCTGCCGGGCAAGAGCGGTGTTGGCGGCGGCATTCTGGCCGTGGCGCCGGGCATCGGCTCGATTGCCGCCTGGTCGCCGGGCTTGAACAAGGTCGGTAATTCGCAGCTCGGCGCGGTCGCGCTGGAGATGCTGGCGGCGCGCACCGGCTGGTCGGTGTTTGGTGATTGATACGGTGTTTTCTTGCCACGCATTCTGCTATCAGCGTGGCGAGATCCTACCGCGCCGCGCGTCCTATGGGATGTGCAAGGGACGCGGTAGCACTTTTAATCTGCGCATAACCCCTTCAATCGAGTGGGATTGAAGGGGTTATGTGCCGGGGATTACGAGATGAATATCGCAACGACTGTCGCGGACGAGATCGATGTTGAGGAAGGCGGCTCTGCCGTCCATCCGATGTTTTCCGATGCGCCGCGCTCCGTCTCCTTCAACAAGCTTCGCAAGCGCCTGTTGCGGCAGGTGCGTCAGGCTCTGGAGGATTTCCAGATGCTGAAGGGGCAGAAGCGCTGGTTGGTCGGCCTGTCCGGTGGCAAGGATTCCTATGGGCTGCTCTCGCTCCTGCTCGATCTGAAATGGCGGGGCCTGCTGCCGGTGGAGTTGATCGCCTGCAATCTCGATCAAGGTCAGCCGAATTTCCCGAAACATATACTGCCCGAATATCTCACCAAGATCGGCGTCGCACATCGCATCGAATATCGCGACACATACTCGATCGTGAAGGAGAAGGTGCCCGAGGGGGCCACCTACTGCTCGCTCTGTTCGCGCCTGCGTCGCGGCAATCTCTATCGCATCGCCCGTGAAGAGGGTTGTGACGCCCTGGTGCTTGGCCATCATCGCGAGGATATTCTCGAAACCTTCTTCATGAACTTTTTCCATGGCGGTCGGCTGGCCTCCATGCCGGCGAAGCTTCTGAACGACGAGGGCGACCTGATGCTGCTGCGCCCGCTCGCCTATGCCGCGGAAGATGATCTCGCCAAGTTCGCTACTGCCATGCAGTTTCCGATCATTCCCTGCGATCTCTGCGGCTCACAGGACGGATTGCAGCGCAATGCCATGAAGGACATGCTCGCCGATATCGAGCGGCGCATGCCGGGCCGCAAGGACACGATGCTGCGTGCACTGGCGCATGTGAACCCGTCGCATCTGCTCGACCCGAAGCTCTTCGATTTCGCCGGCCTGATGACTCAGGGATCTTCGGCCAGGAGAACGGACGTCGAATAGGCATTTCGCCATACCACTGTCATCGAATCGGGCATAAGAGGAGGCCCTTCCAAATCAAAGGCTTCCGATGACTTTCTCCGATACAGATTTCGACTACCTGACGACGATCGTTGCCGAAGCAGCGGCTAAGGAAATCCTGCCGCGTTTCCGCAATTTGAGCACCGACGACATATCGGAAAAAACCTCGGCCATCGATCTGGTGACGGAGGCCGATCTGCTTGCCGAGAAACATATTACCGCGGCATTAAAAGCGCGCTTTCCGACAGCGCTGATCGTCGGAGAAGAGGCCTATGAGGCCGATAAGTCCGTCGTGCCGGCATTGGCAGACGCAGAGCTCGCCTTTACCATCGATCCAGTGGACGGCACATTCAATTTCGCGGCAGGGCTCCCGGTGTTCGGCACGATCGTCGCCGTTGTTGCGAATGGTCAGACGATTGCCAGTGTCATCCACGATCCCGTACTCGGGGATACGATTACCGCGGCGCGTGGCGCTGGTGCCTTTCTCCGCCGGCCAACAGGGCAGGCGAGGCGACTTTCAGTTGCTCCCGCCGCCCCTTTGAGTGCCATGACGGGGGCGATATCCTGGGGGTACATGGACGAGCCGGACCGAACCCGAATCACGACGAATCTCGCCAAGACGCGCATAGCTTTCGCATTGAATTGCTCCGCCTACGAATATTGGATGGTGGCATCCGGCAAATGGCATTTTATCAGCCATTCCAAGCTGATGCCCTGGGATCATCTTGCCGGGGTACTGGTACATCAGGAGGCTGGGGGTTATACGGCGAAATTCGACGGCACGCCTTACCGGCCCGGTGAGACCACCGGCGGCATCATTTCCGCGCCGGACGAGGATAGCTGGCACATAATTCGCCGGGAAATCATCGGCGCCTGACAGGAAAGGACCAAATCATGACTTCGCTCGTTGACGTTACTACACTTGCCCATGTGTTGCGCCGTGCGGCTCAGACGGAGATCCTGCCGCGTTTCCGCAGGCTTGGCAGTGATGACGTCCGCGCCAAGAGCGAAGCCACCGATCTGGTGACCGAAGCTGACGAGCGCGCCGAACGCATGGTGAAGGCGGAGGTGTCGCGGCTTTGGCCGGAAGCTCTGTTTATCGGCGAGGAATCCGTCGCTGCCGATCCCGCACTCCTCAACAAATTGCAGGATGCGGATCTCGCCATCATCGTCGACCCGGTGGACGGTACCTTCAATTTTGCGGCTGGCATCCCGGCCTTCGGCGTCATGGCTTCCGTCGTCTCGAAGGGTGAGACCGTCGCCGGCATCATCTTCGATCCGATGGGCGACGACTGGGTGCTGGCGGAACGCGGCAGCGGCGCCTGGCTGCGCCGGCCTGATGGCGAGATGCTGCGTCTCAACGTGACTCAGCCGGTCGTACTGGAAGAGTTGGTCGGCATGGCAGCCACCGGCTATCTGCCCAAGGAGAAGCGTGCCGAGATCATGGGCAATCTCGCCAAGGTACGCTACGCGACCAGCTATCGATGCGCGGCACATGAATATCGCACGCTTGCCGGCGGTCATGTGCATTACCTGATGTACAACAAGCTGATGCCCTGGGACCATCTGGCAGGATCGCTGATTTCGCAGGAAGCGGGTGCCTATGTGCGCCGTTTCGACGGGTCGCCCTATCTGCCGCGTCATCTCGATGGCGGGCTGCTGGTTGCCGTGGACAAGGATACCTGGGAGTTGCTGCGGCGTGAGGTCTTCACCATTTAAGGTGAGCGGATCGACCTGATAATCGCCGCTGCTACTTGGAAAGTGGTATCTGGAAAGCTATCTTTTTGGCAACAGGCGGGAGCCTTGGTGGGCGCCTGCTGCGGGGATGAGGTCGATGTCCGAAACAAGCCGCAAGCTGACTACCATTTTCTGCGCCGATGTGCAGGATTACACTCGTCTCATGGGGAAGGATGAGGAGGGCACGCTCGAAACCCTCCGGCGTTACCGCGATGCGATGAAGCGGCTGATAGAGGCGCATGGCGGCCGGGTGATCAACACCTGGGGCGACGGCGTCTTTGCCGAGTTTCCGAGCGTTGTCGAAGCGGTGCGGGCGGCAATCGACGTTCAGAATGAATTGGCTGGATACAACGCAGCCATGGATCCCGAAAAGCAGATGCTCTTCCGCATCGGTCTTAACCTCGGCGATGTCATCGCCGATGGCAATGATCTCTATGGCGACGGCGTCAATATTGCCGCCCGTCTGCAATCGCGCGCGGCTGCCGGCGGCATCGTCATTTCCAACACGGTTTACGATCAGGTCCGCAACAAGGTCGCAGTCGGTTTCGATTTTCTCGGTCAGTTGGATGTCAAGAATATCGAGGGCGGCGTGCCGAGCTATGCGGTTCGAGTCGGTGGTGTGCAGGTCGCCGATACCGCTGCGGACTATCGGCCGGCGCCTGAACCCGTCCGGGCACCTGATGTTGCCGCCAGCGAACCTGCGCTGCAAGACTGGCGGCGCAGCTACGGCGTGCCATTTGTCGTTGCCATCGGCCTTGCGGCATTCAATGGGCTGAACTGGCATGGAGAGTTCTGGGCCAAGTGGCCGATACTCGCGCTTGTCTGGGTGGCTGCGCTTCGCTTCGTGCGAAGCAACAAGCAGATCGATATGGCCATTGCCGGTCTTGCCATTACCGGCGTTGGCTTCGTCATGATCAATCTTTTCACCTGGCATGGAACGCCATGGGCGATCTGGCCCTTGTTCGTGCTCGCCATCGCGGCTGCGGTGCGTTGGGTCAGCCGCCCACGCAGACGCGTGTAATCCGGGGAGTCACGCCGTTCAGACGTGACCCATGCCGGGTTCCAGCGCCGGCGTATCGCCGGGATGGGTGAAGAGCTTGCCGCGCTCGGCCCATAGTGTCGCCAGGATCGACAGTATGCCGAATATGGTGAAGCCGGCGATCATCGGCTGGGCAGTGCCATCGAACATCTGACCGACAATGCCGCCGAGAACGACGCCGCCGGTGGTTGAGATTGAGCTGGTGATGGCGGCTGCCGTGCCTGCGAGGTGTCCCATCGGCTCCAGGCTGATCGCCATGCAGTTGGTGGTAATGACAGCAAACATCATCAGCATGATCGAGATCAACACATAGATGAATGCGAAGCTCGGCTGGCCGAACACGCCGACAACGTAACCGAGAACGCCCAGAAGGGTGAAGAGGATCATGGCGGCGTGGGAGATGCGCCGCATGCCGAAGCTGCGGACGAAATAGCCGTTGGCGAACTGTGCCACCGCCGTCCCGGCTGCCGTCGCCGCGAAAGCGATCGGGAACCAGTCGCCCAGGCCGTAGACCTCGCCGAAAACCTGCTGCACGGAGACGATGTAGGCACAAATGACGCCGGTATAGAGCGTCAGGCCGATCATGTAGCCGCAGGTGATGCGGTTCGTCAGGACCGTCTTGAAGCCGGAGAGGACGGAAGCGACCGAAAGCGGCAAGCGCTCTTCGACCGGAAGCGTTTCCTTCATGCGGAAGACGGCGACGAAGAACAGGCCGGCACAGATGATTCCGAGAAGGATGAAGATCCACTGCCAGTTGGAATAGGCGACGATCACCTGACCGAGGAAAGGCGCGACCATCGGCATGATCATGAAGACGATCATGACATAGGACATAACGCGCGCCATTTCGCGGCCGCCGAAGCAATCGCGGACGATGGCAAGGGTGGTGATGCGCACGGCTGCGGCGCCAACGCCCTGCGCGAAACGCAAGGTGAGCAAGGCAAAGAGACTGCCGCTCCAGGCCGCCGCAAACAGCGTTACTGTATAGAAGGCAAGGCCACCGAGCAGAATGCGGCGGCGGCCATAGGTGTCCGACAGGCTGCCGAAGAAGAGTTGGCAGATACCGAAGCCGAGGAAGTAGACGCCGATGACCAGCTGCGTGTCATTGGGGTTGGCGACTTGTAGGGACTGGCCGATGTTCGGGAGCGCCGGCAGCATGCTGTCGATGCCCAGTGAGATGCTCGCCGTCATCAGTGCGATCATGATGATGAACTCGACGATGCCGAGGCCGATGCGGCTGGAGCCGGATTTCGCCGGCATATGGTCTTGAGGCGGGGTCATATGAGTTTGCCTGTCAATGTAAAGCGAGGGATTGATCGGCCGGCGGCGGCGCATTGTGCTGACGGAACAGCTTGCCCTTTTCGGCGATCAGCACGAAGAAGACGCCGATGAGGGAAACGGTGAAGTAGCCGATGACCATCGGCGTTGCCGTGCCGTCGTAGAACTGACCGATGCAAGCGCCGATCGATGCGCCGCCGACCGTGCTCATGAAGCCGAGCACGGAAGAAGCCGTGCCGGCAACGTGGCCGAGAGGCTCCATCGCGAGAGAGTTGAAATTGGAACCGATCCAGCCGAACTGGAACATGGCCAATGCGAAAAATACCATGAACAGCGGGAAGGGCATCGGCGACGGTCCATAAAGCTGCACCAGCAGCCAACAGAAGGTGATGGCGACAAAGCCGAGCAGGGCCGTGTGCGACAGCCGGCGCATGCCGAACCGGCCGACGAACTGCGAGTTGACGAAGGACGACAGGGCCATGAACAGCGCCACGCCGCCGAACGCCAGCGGCGTGTAGACGCCGAGGCCGTAGATATTGTTATAGATCTGCTGAGCGGAATTGATGAAGCCGAACAGCGCGCCGAACAGGAACGTGCTGGCAATGGTGTAACAGAGCGCGACACGGTTCGTCAGAACCATCTTGAAGCCGGATACGACGGATTTGACGGTGAGCGGGCGCACATTTTCCGGCTTCAGCGTCTCGGGAAGCCGGAAATACATCCATGCTCCCACGAGCATCGCCATGACGCCGATGAAGACGAAGATCATATGCCAGGTGCTGACCAGCATGATGATCTGGCCGCTCCCCGGCGCGATGACCGGGACGATCATGAACACCATCATGATCAACGACATCACCTCGGCCATCAGGCGGCCGCCGAAGACGTCGCGGACGATGGAAATGGTGATGACGCGCGTTGCCGCCGAGCCCAGACCCTGGATGAAGCGCAGAGCGAGCAGACCGGCAAAGGACGGTATCATTGCGATGCCGAAAGCCGAGACGACGTAGATCGTAAGGCCGATCAACAGCGGCATACGGCGGCCGAAGCGGTCCGACACGGGACCGTAGACGAGTTGCGCTGCACCGAAGCCGATCAGATAGGCCGTCACCACGTATTGGCGGTGATTCTCGTTTAGAACGCCAAGACTGGAACCGATCTGCTGCAATGCAGGGAGCATGATGTCGATTGCAAGCGAATTGGTCGCCATCAGGAAGGCCGCGAGTGCGATAAACTCGCGCTTGCCCATGGGCAATTGCCCATGGGACAGAGCCTGGGATGAAGTCGTCACGGTTTTATTCCCATAAACATATCAAGGCGCCGCTCGGTGGCAGCGCCTTATCGATCGAAGTGAACTATGGAAACCGGACGGGTAGCCCGGTGACCGATCAGGAAGCGGCGCGAACGCTGATGCCGTTTTCCTGGAAGTGCTGCTGCAACTCGCCCGCCTGGAACATTTCGCGCACGATGTCACAGCCGCCGATGAATTCGCCCTTGACGTAAAGCTGCGGGATGGTCGGCCAGTTCGAGTAGTCCTTGATGCCCTGACGGATTTCGGCGTCTGCGAGGACGTTGATGCCCTTATAGTCGACACCGATATAGTCGAGGATCTGAACCACCTGGCCCGAGAAGCCACACTGAGGGAACTGGGGCGTGCCTTTCATGAAGAGAACGACGTCGTTGCTCTTTACTTCGTTGGCGATGAATTCCTGAATGCCGCTCATTGTCCAGTTCCTTTCACATGCGGAGTCAAGATCCGCAGCGTTAAATCCGTTCCTTAAATAGCAAGCGACCGGCGCGATTTCCAGCCGCAAAACGTACGCGCCGTCTTTTTCGTCGCATGAATGATTCCGAGCGCCGTCGTTAAGGATCATGGCAAAATTCGTTCATTGGCAATGTTTCTTGAACAGTGCGTTTTGAAAACGCCACTTCAACTCGATCACTGAACAACGCATATAAATTAAATGCAAGGGACGATTAATATTAGGCTGCTATCTAATTTACATGCGGCCGGTTTGTTTGTTAAAGTTCGTCGATTGATGCGATTTGGCGCGTATCGGTCCCTTGTGAGCATACCACTGGCATTTTTAAGGGAGCGGACACCATGAGCCACCATCATTATTCTGAAGGGCAGGTTGGTGAGGAGCGAGAATTTTATAGCTCGGAGGATACGAGCGAAGGCGAGCGGGAATATTACGAGCACGTCCGCACGCCGAGAGCTTCGATCCTGAGCAGCACGGTGACTGTGAGTGCGATCGTGCTCATTCTCAGCATCGCCTTCGGCTATCGAGCCTCGATTGCCACGCCGTCGCCACCGGGCACGCCTACGATCGTCGAGAAGATCATGACCGCGCCACCGGCGGACTCTTGCGCTGAGGTTTCCCCCTATCCGCGCCGGGAGTGCTAAGACTGTTGCATCCCGCCTTGTCACCGACCGGTGCGATGACAAGGCGGGATGCCATAAGCCACGCGGTCCCGAGTACAGATCGGTAGTCCCCGAGAGTTTGATCCCATCTTTTTGTTTTTCGGATGATTTAAGGCGGCTTGCCATGAAAAAGCCGGCAGCCCATGGTGTTGGCGATCTTCGGTATCGATCGATGTACTGACGCGCCCCGGGAACTGACGACAATATGGATAGTATCAAGAAGAGGGTGGTTCTCCACTTCCCTGGCTTCGAGCCGTTGGATGCTGCGGCACATCGAGCCCGCTACGAGCGCTCGGCGCGGCAAAGCGCGGCCGTATGGGATTTTTCTGCCTCAGTCGACGAATTGAACAATTTAGGCCGGGCGCCGTATTTCGACGTTACCGCGACGGCGGCGGATTGGCGCACGCAAAGCCGCATTCACATTGTCGATCACAACGATCTGGTCGCTGCCCTGAACGGTAAACCGTTCTTCACGCGGCTGCTGCAGGGCTATCTGGCGGCCGCAAAGGTTGTTCTGACCGGTGGTATGGTCGGTTATTTTCGCCATGCATGGCGTTTCGGCCTGTTCTTCATCTTTCCGTTTCTGCTAATGCTGGCCGGGCTGCTGATCAGCCTCTCGATTGCCTTTGCACCATTCCTGCTTGGGCTGCCGGCCTGGAGCCATATCGGCAGCATCGCGCTGGCCGTTGCCTTTTTCGTCTATATCTTTCTGCCACAGGCCGAGAAGCTGCATACTCTGCATCTCTTTTCCGACTGGGGAATGGCCGTGGCGATGGCGGATCTGAACGGACTCGGCGCCGAACAATGGCTGGAGGCGAGCGCGATCAGCGTGCGCCAGGCGTTGGAAGAACCCGGTGTCGATGAATTCGTCATTTCCTCGCATAGCATGGGCTCGTCCGTCGCGACCCATGTCATCGGACTGCTGCTCGAGCGCGAGCCGGATCTGCTGCAGGGCAAGCGCGTGATATTCGCGACGCTTGGCAGCGCCATCCTGCAATGCGCGCTGATGCGCCCGGCATCGGTGCTGCGCTCACGCGTGGGGTTGGTCGCGCGCTGCAAGGAGATCTTCTGGCTCGACGTTCACTGTCTGACCGATGCGATCCACTTCTACAAGGCGAAGGTTGCCGCCGTTTGCGGGCATTCGGATGCCGAGCAGGCTTCGATCCTGTTCGTGCGCTTCAAGCATATGCTGACGTCGCAGCACTATACCAAGATCAAGCGCGATTTCCTGCGGGTCCACCGGCAATATGTGCTCGGTCCGGATGTTAAGGCCTCCTTCGACTTCACGCTGATGACGGCCGGTCCGTTACCGGCAGCACATTTCGCGGAGTTCTCACCGAAGAAGCTGCCGGAGCTGACGTTCAACTCCGGCGAAGAGGCGCAGGCGCTCTCAATCGGGCGCTGAGGTCTGCAGCGCAAGGGCGTGCAACACGCCGCCCATATTGCCCTTTAGGGCATCATAGACCATCTGGTGCTGTTGCACGCGGCTCTTGCCGCGGAAGGCTTCCGCGACAACTTCGGCGGCATAGTGATCGCCATCCCCGGCCAGGTCGCGAATCGTTACCCGGGCTCCGGGGATGCCGGCCTTGATCATGTCTTCGATATCGCCGGGGTTCATTGGCATAGGTAGTATACCTCGATCTTATTCAGCGGCAGCGAGAGCGCTGCCATCCATGAAGGCAGGAAACCACGATTCATGCGCTTCGCGCAACTGTTCAACCGGAAGCGTTAACAGGCCGTCGATGGCGAGCGCATCGCCTCCGACCGTGCCGAGGCGGCGGAAAGGTACGCCGGCGCTTTCGGCATTGATGCAGACGAAATCGGCGAGATCGGCCGGAACGGCGATGACGTAACGGGCCTGATCTTCACCGAAAAGCGCTGCATGCGCCACCGTCTTGCATTCTGCAAGGTCGATGCGCAGACCCTTGCGGGATGCCATCGCCATTTCGGCAAGCGCCAGCGCGAGGCCGCCAGACGAGATATCGTGGCAGGCCGTGACCTGGCCGTTGCGGATGGCGGAGCGGACGAAATCGCCGTTGCGGCGCTCTGCGAAGAGATCGACTTCCGGAGCCGGGCCATCGGTCGAGCCGAGAATATCGCGGAGATAGATCGAGGAGCCGAGATGGCTGCCGTCGACACCGATCATCACGACATGATCGCCTTCGGAAGCAGAGCCGATGCGGGCCATCGCCTTCCAGTCCGGCAGCAGGCCGACGCCGGCGATGGTGGGCGTCGGCAGGATCGCGACACCATTGGTTTCGTTGTAGAGCGAGACGTTGCCCGAGACGATCGGGAAATCGAGCGCGCGGCAGGCTTCACCGATGCCTTTGATCGCGCCGACGAGTTGACCCATGATCTCTGGCTTTTCCGGATTGCCGAAATTCAGGTTGTCGGTAGCCGCCAGGGGCTCGGCGCCGGTTGCCGTAATGTTGCGCCAGCATTCGGCCACGGCCTGCTTGCCGCCTTCGAACGGATCGGCTTCGACATAACGCGGGGTGACGTCGGAGGAGAAGGCCAGCGCCTTGTTCGGATGGCCTTCTACGCGCACGACACCGGCGTCACCGCCGGGAAGCTGCAGCGAATTGCCCTGGATCAGCGTGTCGTACTGCTCGTAGACCCAGCGGCGGCTGGACTGATTGGCAGAGCCGACCAGCGTCAGCAGCGCCTGACCGTAATCTTCCGGTGCTGCCACGAGATTGGCGGGCAGGGCTGCGCGCTTGTCGGATTCCCGCCATGGGCGGTCGTATTCCGGTGCCTGATCGCCGAGATCCTTGATCGGCAGGTTGGCGACTTCTACGCCCTGATGGATGACGCGGAAGCGCAGGTCGTCCGTCGTCTTGCCGACGATGGCGAAATCCAGGCCCCACTTGACGAAGATCGCCTTGGCGATGGCTTCCTTTTCCGGCTGCAGCACCATGAGCATGCGCTCCTGGCTTTCCGACAGCATCATTTCGTAAGCCGTCATCTGTTCTTCGCGCACCGGCACCTTGTCGAGATCGAGCTCGATACCGAGGTCGCCCTTGGCGCCCATTTCGACGGCGGAGCAGGTGAGGCCGGCTGCACCCATGTCCTGGATGGCGATGACGGCGCCCGTCTGCATCAGTTCCAGGCAGGCTTCCAGCAGGCACTTTTCGGTGAAGGGATCACCGACCTGAACGGTCGGGCGCTTTTCCTCGATCGATTCGTCGAATTCGGCCGAAGCCATGGTTGCGCCGCCGACGCCGTCACGGCCGGTCTTGGCGCCGAGATAGACGACAGGCAGGCCGACGCCCTTGGCTTCCGACAGGAAGATGGCGTTGGACTTGGCAAGGCCGGCCGCAAAGGCGTTGACCAGGATATTGCCGTTGTAGCGCGCATCGAACTCGACTTCGCCGCCGACCGTCGGCACGCCGAAGGAGTTGCCATAACCGCCGACGCCGGCGACGACGCCGGACACAAGATGGCGGGTCTTCGGATGGTCCGGTTCGCCGAAGCGCAGCGCGTTCATAGCAGCGACCGGGCGGGCGCCCATGGTGAAGACGTCGCGCAGGATGCCGCCGACGCCGGTCGCCGCACCCTGATAGGGCTCGATGTAGGACGGGTGGTTGTGGCTCTCCATCTTGAAGACGACACAGTCGCCATCGTCGATGTCGACAACGCCGGCATTCTCGCCGGGGCCCTGGATGACCCGCGCCCCCTTGGTCGGCAGTGTGCGGAGCCACTTCTTGGAGGACTTGTACGAGCAGTGCTCGTTCCACATGGCCGAGAAGATGCCGAGCTCGGTAAAGGACGGCTCGCGACCGATCAGATCCAGAATGCGCTGATATTCATCCGGCTTCAGGCCGTGGGCGGCAATCAGTTCGGGGGTGATCTGGATCGAATTGGAAATGGTCATGGGCGCTCGAGTGTCCTTGCCTGTAAAGGGTTTGAAGGCCGGTCAGGGATCGGGGTCTCTTTAGCGCAAGTCTCCCTGTCGTGCGACAGGAAAATCACCGCGTTCACAACACGCCGGTATTCACGACGGGGCCTGGGCAAGAACTACGCCCGTAGGTCGTCCAGGAAAGCGCCTTCTCACTGATGTTTCGATACATGGTCTACAAATCGGTCCAGCAGAGGCGTTGTTTGCTTCCTGTGCCAGCAAAGCCCGACCGGCCAAGTGGATTCCACGCCGGAAAGAGGTTGCTGACGGGTGCGGCCAGCCAATGCATTGACGCCGTGCCAAGGTAAGAATGCCGCTCCGAGCCCGGCAGCCACCACGGCATGCACGGTCAGAATATCTTCTGCATGTTGAACGATGCGCGGCTTGAAGCCGTTCGCCGCACACCAGCGGTTGACCTGCCCATCCAATCCCGGCCCACTAGACGGCGAGAGCGCCACGAAGCCAAGTTGGTTCAATGTCGACATTCGATCCGGGGCAGGGAACTCCACCTCGCGGGGGAGCACCAAGGCTAACTGCTCCTCGACGAGCGGCATGAAAGACAAGTCCTCGCTTTCCTCCGGCGCTCTGCAAAAGCCGACGTCGAGCCGGCCGCTCAGCAGGCGCTGATGCTGTTCTCGCGACGGCAAGTCATTGAGCGTGATCTGGCTGTCCGGTGTCGCCGCGCGAAATCCGGCGATCAGTTCCGGCGCGACGATGAGCGTCGAAACGCCAAAACCGATGTCCAGTTGCCCGTTCAGCCCGGCATTGGCGCGACGCATCTTGACATCGATATCCTCGCTGAGCCGCAGGAGCGCCCGCGCCTCCCGCTTCAGCAGCATTCCCAACGGCGTCAGTATCGCGCCATGCCGCCCGCGCTCAAACAGCGCTCCTCCGACACTCTCTTCCAATGCCTGTATCTGCTTGGACAGCGTCGATTGCGTGATGAACAGTTTCGCCGCGGTCTTGCCGTAGTGACCCGCATCCGCAAGCTCGATGAACGATCGTAGCAGCTTAAGTTCCATTCCAATTCCGAATATTTTTAATCCAAAGTTTCATTTTACAAAAGGATGCCGACGCAGTCAAATTATGACCAGGCACTTAATCGCCACAAGTCATCAGAGGCATCGGTCATGACATTCAAAGTTTCTTCCGTGCAGTTTCAGCACAAAGCCAGCGACAAGGCCTACAATCTCTCGCGGATCGCGCATTTCACCAATGAGGCCATTCTCGAGGGCAGCCAGCTCGTCGCGTTTCCCGAGATGTGCATCACCGGATATTGGCACGTCCCCAAGATGGATAGGGATGGCCTTTATGCGCTTGCCGAACCGCTTTCCGGCCCTTCGATTTCCTACGTCGCTGCCATGGCCCGCGAGAAAGGGATTGCGATCGGCGCCGGCTTCCTGGAACTGGCCGAGGATCAATCCTTGTACAACAGCTATGCCGTCTGCATGCCGGACGGGCAAGTTCATTGCCATCGCAAACTCCATGCCTGGGAGCATCGCCTCATTTCCAGCGGCAACGCCTACACGGTCTTCGATACGCCTTGGGGCGTCCGCGCAGGCATTCTGATTTGCTGGGATAACAATCTGATCGAAAACGCGCGCGCAAACGCTCTGCTTGGTGCGGAAATGCTGATCGCGCCTCATCAGGCTGGCGGAGGTTATTCCGTCAGTCCGCATGGAATGAAGCGAATTCCGGTCGAAAAATGGACCCGCCGTCACGAAGACCCCGAAGCCATCGAAGCCGAAATCCGAGGTCCCAATGGTCGCGAATGGTTCATGCGCTGGCTGCCGTCTCGCGCGCATGACAACGGGATGTTTCTGGTCTTCAGCAATGGTGTCGGCCAGGACGAGGATGAAGTGCGCACAGGCAACGCAACGATCCTCGATCCCTATGGCCGGATTCTGGTCGAGACTTGGCAGGCGGCCGACGCGATGGTGAGCACCGAGATCGATCTTGGTTTGCTCGACAAATGCACGGGGCAACGCTGGATTCGCGGTCGTCGCCCGGAGCTTTACGGTTGTCTGACGGAGCCTAATCCGCAGGGCCTTTCGCCGATGGACGCGCGGTTCTCCGATACCTCGACACGCAAGCCCTCACGCACAGACGAAACGTCGTAAGCGTCAATAGCAAGCTAAAGGAGACGCGGCCATTGCGGCCGCTCTCCGATCGTCAGAACTTGTAGCCGACCATGAGGCCGACACGCGTCATGCCGCCATTCGGACCGTCGCAAAGATTGGCGTGCGACGAATGGGCAACCTGCGCCATCATGTTCCAGTGACTGTCGAAATTGTATCCAAGGCCTGCATATTCGTGAAAGAGCAGGCGACAGCCAAGCATCGGGCCGTGGTCCTGCCAATCGTCGAGATTGCCGGTATGAACCGTTCCGCCGAAGCCGGCTTCCGCGAAAATGCCATTGCTGTTCGTCAGCGTCCAGGAAAGGCCGCCATAAACCTGCGTGGCGGAGCCCGCGGTGCCGATCGACGTTCCCAAATGGATACGTGGATGCGTCAGCTGATCTTTCCAGTTGTCGGTCGGATTGTAGCCGAACGGATTGAAGAGCACCTGGACATCCGGGAACACGCCATTTTCGTGGTCACGGCCACCCTGGATGGAGGCGCTCGCTCCGAAACGCAGTTCGTCGAAGATTTTCGGGCCAGAGGCGACCGCTACCTGATCAGCGGCAGTTGCGGCGGATGCCTCCGCAACAAATATGGCGCTGATTGCTAGAAAACTCGCTACTAAACCCTTACGCGAAACGCATGCTGAAATGCTGTCGATAGCCATGCACTCCCCCTGAATGGCGGGCGAATCCCTAAACATCCATAGAATGGTAGGGTGCTAGGTGTCGAGATGGCACGGCTGGAATTTCGCAAAATGCCTGTCGATAAACGAAGAGTCTTGCTTAAATGTGACTATCGTAGCCTGACGAGCCGTTTTCCAGCAGCCGGCGCAGGGTCATGAAGCCTGCTTCGACGTCCTCGCGCCGCCGGGGCGACGAGAAAGCGACGCGAACGCGATGGTAGACCTTTTCCATACGCGCGGCCTTGAATTCGTCTTCGTCGTCGATGAGCACGCCGTCGGCAATAGCCGCATTCTTGAAGGTACCGGATAGCCAGGGTTCAGGCAGTTTCAGCCAAAGGAACGGCAGGTGCGGATGAGAATTGAACTCGAATCCGGCTAGCGCCTGCTGCGCGATCTGCTCGCGCGCCCTGATTTCCTCGATCGACTTGCGGCGCAGGTCCAGCGCATGGCCTTCCAGCACCAGCCGCGCACAGGTTTCCGCCAGAATGAAGGGCAGTCCGCCGGTGGTCATCTTATGCGTGACCTTGATGCGCTGCGCGAAATGCGGCGGGCAGGCGACCCAGCCGCCACGCACGCCGGCCGTCACTGCTTTCGCCAGGCTGCTGACCACAAAGGTCCGCTCAGGCGCGATGGCGGCCATCAGCGGGTTCTGGTCGCCGGTCATTCCGCCATAGAGATCGTCCTCGATGAGCCAGACACTGTGGCGGCGCGCTATGGCGGCGATGGCCCGGCGCCTTGCTTCCGGCATTGTCACCAGTGTGGGATTATGCGCTGTCGGCATCATGAACGCCAGGCGCGGATGCTGCTGCTGACACAGCCGCTCGAAATCGTCTGGGATCATGCCATGTTCGTCGGAATCGACCAATATCGAGCGGCGCCCAAGGAGGCGCGCGGCGCGGCTGATCTGCGTGTAGGTCAGGTTTTCAAAGACGATCTTGTCGCCGGGCGATGTCACGGCCGAAATGACGGCTATGGCACCGGCATGGGCACCCAGCGTCGGCACGACTGATTCAATTGGCGGCCGCCAGCCGTTGCGGGCGAGCCAGATCTGCCCCGCCTCAAACCAGCTTGCCGGGAAATTCCGGGAATAGGAGGAGATTTCCGATTGGTGTTCGTTGCTGATGTCGGCGAAGAGCTTTCCGATAATCACGCCCTGGCCGATATCGGGCGCTGCGGTCGTATCGAAGCGTATTTTCGCATCGGGCGTATTCAGACCACGAGTGCCGGCGAGCGCCTGCGTGATCGGATCGACGAGCTCGATCTGCTTGCTGTTCGAACGCTCCAGCACATAGGTGCCACGCCCGACTTCGCCGGCAACGAGGCCGCGCTCGTGCACGAGCGCATAGGCGCGGCTCACCGTGCCGATCGTCACGCCGATATCATAGGCAAGATTGCGTTGCGGCGGCAATTTTGTGCCGGGCGGCAAGACGCCATGCGTGATCGCGTTCTCGATGCTGTCGGCAACGCGGATATAGACCGGTCCGTTGCCACTGGAAATGTCAGGGAGCCAATTTGTCATAATGACAATTTCCTAGATTGTCTCTGTGGTAGAGTCAATACTATGAGTCAATTGTATCGTTTGGCTCGATACGTGTGAATTGTCACGACTAGGTGGATTTGAAGATGAGTACAATTGATACAATGTGCGCGGCGGAGGCGAGCGAGACTCGAGCCGCGGCCGTGGAAGTCGGGGCGACGCAGCCAAAGTCGTATCCTGTGCGCCGGCTTTGGGCCTCTTTCCTTCTATGGATGCAAAAGCGCGAGGGCCGCTTGGTTCTGCGGGAATTGACGGGCGATCAGTTGCGCGACATCGGCCTTAGCCCTAGCGAGGCCAAGGCAGAGGTCAGCAAATCGTTTTTCTGGGATTGAGGCTGACGATGCGCAATGTCTGCCCTCATTGAGGCTGGTCGAGGATCAACGCAGGCCTAGTGTCGAAAGGACGAGATCGGCGCGTGTCTCGACGCCGATTTTCGGCGGGATATGAGTTTCATAGCTGAGCGAGGGATAGTCGGCGCTCAACCGCTCATATTCGGCGATCGCCTCCGACAGATCATGTCTGCACTCGCGGTCGCCGACATATATTTCCGGCCAGGGCGGCGTGAGGAAGATATGCCGGTTGTAGCGGTGACGCTGGCCGTAAGACGTCAAGGCGGGTTCGCCCGTTAAGTGTTCGAGGGCCGATGCGGCATCGATCAATCCTCTGTCGAAGAAGACGATTCCCGGATGCGCGGCTGCAGCCTCTCGGTCGCAGAGCGATATGTCGATCGCCCGACGTGCGAAGGCCGTAAGATCCACCCAAGGCAGCGCTGAGCCGCTATTGTCCAACTCCTGCCCAACGATGCGCCGCCCAGGCTCCTCGACGACATGGTGTCCGCGAAGCCTGAGCGCTTCGAGCAGGGTGGATTTACCTCCGCCCGAACAGCCTGAAAGAATGACAAATCCATCCATGACAATATCCCTGTGGTTGAGGGCACGTCATGCGTCGGCTGCGGTGTTGGAGAATGCGGGTGGGTTCAGGCCATCGGCTTTAATTGCAGTTCTTCGAACCCGCAGCCCAGCGATTGACGTCGCCCGTGATACGGCCGCCGGAAGCGCCGTTCATCATCGGACCGAAGGCCTGCAATTGGGCCGGATTGCCTTCCGCCTGCACGACAAGCGACGGCCGGCCGGTGGGATGCTTCTTGTCGACCACGAGGATGCGCGGGCGACCGGTGAAGGAATTGAGTTCCGGAGAAAGCTGGTAACCCGTGAAAGCAGGGTCGGACGACTTGAACCAGCAGGCGCTGGCATTGAGCATGACGCGTTCCATCGTCGACAGGGCGCTGTGATCCGTCGCGATGATGCTCGGAGGGCGCGGACCGCCGCAAGAGGTGATGAGAAGCCCAAGCATCGCGATGGCAGCGGCGGAATAAAGTCCTGTCGGGAGGCGAGGGCGCATCAATCTCTTTCCAATGAAGCGGTTAGGTCTGGCGTTGCGAAGGTGCCGAACAATTATTTGCCGGCGCCCTGCTGTTTTGCGCAAAGACGTCGATTTTATGATGTCGGCGCCAGGCCTTGGCGATCTATCAGGCGGCGATAACGCCGAGTGCGGAGGCGAAGAGGCCGCGGCCGTCATTGCCGCCGTGGGCCGCTTCGATCAGATTTTCCGGATGCGGCATCATGCCGAGCACATTGCCCTTGGTGTTGATGACACCGGCGATGTCGTTGACCGAGCCGTTGGGGTTGGTGCCTTCGGCATAGCGGAAGACTACCTGGCCATTATCCTCGATCGCCTTCAGCGTCTCGGCATCGGCGAAATAGTTGCCGTCATGATGCGCGACCGGGCTGCGGATGACCTGACCCTTGGCATACGCGCCAGTGAATTCCGTTTCGGCATTCACTACCTCGAGCTTCACTTCGCGGCAGACGAATTTCAGCGAGGCGTTGCGCATCAGCGCGCCGGGCAGCATGCCCGCCTCCAGCAGAATCTGGAAACCGTTGCAGACGCCGAGAACCTTGACGCCCTTGTCGGCCTTGTCCTTGATCGCCTGCATGATCGGCATGCGAGCTGCGATCGCGCCGCAGCGCAGATAATCGCCATAGGAGAAGCCGCCAGGGATGACGATCAGGTCGACATCCGGGATCTCGGTCTCGGTCTGCCACACGGTCACGGGCGCATGGCCGGAAATCTTGGTCAGAGCCGCAATCATGTCGCGATCGCGATTGAGGCCGGGGAGTTGGACGACTGCTGATTTCATGATGCTGGTCCCGTAACAGGCTAGGGATGATCGCTGGAAGAGCTTCGAGAGCCATACTCCATTGCCTCAAGCAAAGGAAGAATGGCTCGCGGACGAGGACAATCAGTCGATCGAAATGCTGAAGTTCTCGATTACCGTGTTGGCGAGGAGCTTTTCGCACATGGCTTTGAGATCCGCCTCGGCCTTGCTCTTGTCGGTGCCTTCAAGCTCGAGGTCGAAGACCTTGCCCTGGCGGACCTGATGAACGCCGTCAAAGCCGAGCGCGCCGAGCGCGCCTTCGATTGCCTTGCCCTGCGGATCGAGAACGCCGTTCTTCAGCGTGACGGTTACACGAGCCTTGATCACGATTGTCCTTCCTGAACTTACTTGACGAGAACCGGCCCCGTGCCGCGCACGGGTTCGTTTTCATTGATGATGCCGAGGCGGCGAGCGACTTCGGAATAGGCTTCCAGCAGGCCGCCCATATCGCGACGGAAGCGATCCTTGTCCATCTTCTCATGGGTTTCGATATCCCATAGACGGCAGCTGTCCGGCGAGATTTCGTCGGCAAGGATGATACGCATCATGTCGCCTTCGAAGAGACGGCCGCATTCGATCTTGAAATCGACGAGCTGGATGCCGACGCCGAGGAAAAGGCCGGTCATGAAGTCGTTGACGCGGATGGCGAGCGCCATGATGTCATCGAGTTCCGCCGGGTTGGCCCAGCCGAAAGCCGTGATGTGCTCTTCGGAGACCATGGGGTCTTCGAGCGCATCGGACTTGTAGTAGAATTCGATGATCGAGCGCGGCAGCACCACGCCTTCCTCGATGCCGAGGCGCTTGGAGAGCGAGCCGGCGGCAACGTTGCGCACGACGATCTCGAGCGGGATCATCTCCACTTCCTTGATCAGCTGCTCGCGCATGTTGAGGCGGCGGATGAAATGGGTGGGGATGCCGATCTTGTTCAGATGGCTGAAGATATATTCGCAGATGCGATTGTTCAGAACACCCTTGCCATCGATGACTTCGTGCTTCTTCTTGTTGAAGGCAGTAGCGTCGTCCTTGAAGAACTGGATCAGCGTGCCTGGCTCAGGTCCCTCATAAAGGATCTTGGCCTTGCCTTCGTAGATACGGCGGCGACGGTTCATTGGTATTGTTCTCTGTCTTTGGCGCTCATGGGATAGCGCAAGTGGATCGTATGTGGGCGTCCCATAACGGATAAGAAGCGAATTCACAATCCGCCAGCGCCTCCTTCCTCGGAATTCCGGCCTTGGCGGGACGCCAAGGCGAGAATCGGGATCCTGTCAGGGCCTGTTTTACAGGTTTTTATCTGACGATGGAATGAATGTGGCCGGTACTTCACAGGCTAGTGAGATCGGCTGCGTCCATCGCACATTGCATTTCCCGGCTGTCACGGCTTCAGTTGGCTCAGGAATTTCGCGAAAACCATCGTGCCTTCGGGCCAGGGGCCGTGGCCGGATTCGCTGTTGATATGGCCGGACTCGCCGGCGTCGATCAGCAGCGAGCCCCAGCTGCTGGCGACATCGTCAGCATGCTCGTAGCTGCCGAATGGGTCGTTACGGCTCGCAATCGTAACCGACGGAAATGGCAGGGGATCGCGCGGATAGGGGCCGAATGTCATCAGATGCTTCGGCCGGATGCCGGGATTGGCGACATCGGGCGGTGCGACGAGGAAGGCACCGGCGACCTTGTTGCGGAATTGTGGGATCGCGTGGATTACCGAGGGGACGCCGAGCGAGTGCGCCACGAGTACGACAGGCTTATCCGAAGCGTTCACCTCTTCGGCAATACGGGCAACCCAATCATCGCGCACGGGCTTCGACCATTCGGCCTGCTCCACGCGCCGCGCTGTCGAGAGTTTCTGCTCCCAGCGTGTCTGCCAGTGGTCGGGGCCGGAATTGGTATAGCCGGGGATGATGAGGATATTTGCGTCGGAGGCTTTCATGATAGCGCGATGTGGAAAAGGTGAACCCAAGTGTCAAGGGAAAAAGGCGACAATTGCGGCAAAATTTGCTAGCATCGCCGTTGCCGGTAGCGAATGACGATGTCGGCGATCAATTTGCCGCCATCTTTCACCGCAACCGAGTGCCACGGTTGAGGAGGAGAGCATTATGACGGCCTTTCACGTCATGGCTGGAGCGGACCATACATTTACCCGCCCTGCCATCCGCAAGATTGGTATTGCAGACCTTGTCGACGCCCTGAAACTGGGGCTGGACGATTTCAGCGAGAAGCCATCGCATTATGTCTTCCTGTGCCTGATGTATCCGATAGCGGGCATTGCACTCGCGATCTGGAGCACAGACCAGAACCTTTTGCCGCTACTATTCCCGCTGATGTCGGGCTTTGCCTTGCTAGGCCCGATGGCTGCGATCGGTCTCTACGAGATCAGCCGACGGCGGGAAAAGGGGCTGGATACGTCCTGGAGCCATGCGTTCGACGTGCGCCATTCGCCAGCATTGCCGTCGATCGTTGTTGCGGGCCTGATGCTATTTGGCCTCTTCATCGTCTGGCTCTTCGTAGCGCAGAACATTTACGCCATCTTCTTCGGTGACGGTGTACAGCCCACGCTTTGGTCCTTCGTGTCGAATGTTCTGACGACGCGTGCGGGCATGACGATGATGTTCTGGGGCAATCTGACCGGTTTCGTCTTCGCCCTCGTCGTGTTGGCGACCACAGTCGTTACGTTTCCGCTGTTGCTGGACCGTGACGTCGGCGTCGTCGCAGCGGTCGATGCCAGCATAAGGGCAACATTGATCAATCCGGTTCCGATCGCGGTCTGGGGCCTGATAGTGGCAGCATTGCTTGTGGTTGGTACGATTCCGATCTTTGTGGGTCTTGCTGTCGTGATGCCCATACTCGGTCACGCGTCCTGGCATCTCTATCGCAAACTGGTCGTAGCCCAAGACTAGACCTTCGCGCTTTTAGCGGTTCTCGGCGATCGTTGGAACCGCAACGGAGTTTCCACGTTGATCCGCATCATCATGGAGATGCGGATCATGGTTTCGCTGACGCATATTTTCACACGTTTTGCGGTGACGGTTTCGAATTGGACGGGCAAACCGGCCATCTTCGTACTGGCGTTGCTCGTCGTCACTGTGTGGGGCGCGACAGGGCCGATCTTCAATTATTCGGACACCTGGCAGCTGGTCATCAATACCAGCACGACGATCGTCACGTTTCTGATGGTTTTCCTGCTTCAGAGCGCACAGACGCGCGACACGCGGGCCATCCAAGCCAAGCTCAACGAGCTGATCCTGACCAGCGGGGCCGAGAATCGCTTCATTGGGATCGAAAACCTCGACGAAGAGGATCTCAAACATCTCGACAGACTGGTCGAAAAGGCAGCGAAGCGGCATCAGGAACGACACAAGAGCAAGGCTGGCGATAGCGTCGGGCTCGATCGCGTGGTCGTCGCCAAGCCAGCGAACAAAAGAAAAAGGCGGCGCGTCAACCGCACCGCCTCAACGTCAAATCAGACCAATCACACCAAATCTTAGCCGAAGACCCGCTTGAAGATCGTGTCGACATGCTTGGTGTGATAGCCGAGGTCGAATTTTTCGCGGATATCTGCCTCGGAAAGCGCCGCGCGTACTTCCTGATCCGCCAGGAGTTCCTCGAGGAAGTCCTTGCCTTGCTCCCAGACCTTCATCGCGTTGCGCTGGACAAGGCGATAGGAGTCTTCGCGGGAAACGCCGGCCTGGGTCAGCGCCAGCAGGACGCGCTGCGAATGAACAAGTCCACGGAACTTGTTCAAATTCTTCATCATATTGTCCGGGTAGACCAGCAGCTTGTCGATCACGCTCGTCATGCGGGCGAGCGCGAAATCGAGCGTGACGGTCGCATCTGGGCCGATCATGCGTTCGACGGACGAATGCGAGATATCGCGCTCATGCCAGAGAGCGACGTTCTCCATGGCCGGCATGGCGTAAGAGCGGACCATGCGGGCAAGGCCGGTCAGGTTTTCCGTCAGCACCGGATTACGCTTGTGCGGCATAGCCGATGAGCCCTTCTGGCCCGGCGAGAAATATTCCTCGGCCTCCAGAACTTCCGTGCGCTGCAGATGGCGGATTTCGGTCGCGAGACGCTCGATCGAGGAAGCGACGACGCCGAGGGTGGCGAAGAACATCGCGTGACGGTCGCGCGGGATGACCTGTGTGGAGACCGGCTCCGGCTTCAGGCCGAGCGCGGCGGCAACATGCTCTTCAACGCGCGGATCGATATTGGCGAAGGTGCCGACGGCGCCGGAGATGGCGCAGGTGGCGACTTCCTCGCGGGCCGCGATCAGGCGCTGCCTGCAGCGCTCGAATTCGGCATAGGCGAGCGCGAGCTTGACGCCGAAGGTGGTGGGTTCGGCATGGATGCCATGCGAACGGCCGATGGTAACCGTGTCCTTATGCTCGAAGGCGCGGCGTTTCAGCGCTTCCAGCAGCTTGTCGATATCGGCGAGCAGCAGGTCGCTTGCGCGAACGAGCTGGACGTTGAAGCAGGTGTCGAGAACATCAGAGGAGGTCATGCCCTGGTGCACGAAGCGGGCATCCGGACCAACGATTTCGGCGAGATGCGTCAGGAATGCAATGACGTCGTGCTTGGTGACGGCCTCGATCTCATCGATGCGGGCAACGTCGAAAGTTGCCTTGCCGCCCTTTTCCCAAATGGTGTCTGCCGCCGACTTCGGAATGACGCCGAGAGCGGCCAGCGCATCACAAGCATGGGCCTCGATCTCGAACCAGATACGGAACTTGGTTTCGGGCGACCAGATGGCGACCATTTCCGGTCGGGAGTAGCGCGGGATCATGGGCTCAAAGCTTTCTTGGCTAACGGGAAAGGAAACCTCGGCGCCCCCATAACAAAGACGGGCGGCAATCACAATGTTTGACGGATCAATCTTTGATCCGTCTCAACGCATATGTCGGGTAAGATAGACCGACGCGGCGATCAGGCAAAGCAAACCGATGGGCAGAAACAGCGTAAAGCCGAGAACGGCGAACTGATAAACGGCGCTGGCGCTGGTGAACAGGAATTGAAATATCCAGACGAGCGAGCCGAAGGGAGCATGCCAGCGCGCGTAGAACCAGCGATAATCCATCGCGAAGAGGAATGCCGTTATGGCTACGGTGCCGATCGATAGCGCCAGGAAGAACGCGGCAAAGCGCGCCGTTGGCGGCCGATGTCCGGCAAAGCGTCTGGCGAATGGCACCGTGACGAGCCAGGAGAGGGCGCCGCCCAGGAAGTAGACGAGAACGAGCGCAGCCAGATGGCTCGTCAGAAGGCCATTGCGCAGGTAGAGCGCCACCAGCGCCGAGGCGGCCATGGCTAGGCCCCAAAAGGCTGCGTCGCGCAAAAGTCCAAGGCAATAGGAAACGGCGGCCCGAATTCGGTCCACCGCCTCGATAGTGCCGGTTGGATTAGTTTGCTCCAACACGACCTCGTTCCGCCGCCGCTCTGAGATCGCCGACCGTCTGCTTGTAGGCGTCAACCGACCCTCCCTTGAAGATCGCCGAGCCGGCAACGAGGACATTGGCGCCGGCGGCTGTGATCAGGCCGGCCGTCTCCGTGGAGACACCGCCATCGACTTCCAGTTCGATTGGCCGGTCACCGATCAGAGACTTTGCATTGCGGATCTTGTCGGCCATGGCCGGAATGAACTTCTGGCCGCCAAAGCCCGGATTCACTGACATGATCAGAATCAGGTCGATGTCGTCGAGCACGTTTTCCAGTATCGACAGCGGGGTAGCGGGGTTGAGGGTGACGCCGACTTTCTTGCCGAGATGGCGGATCGTCTGCAGCGAGCGATGCAGATGCACGCCGGCTTCGGCATGGACGGTGATCCGGTCGCAGCCAGCCTTGGCAAAAGCCTCGACGTAGGGATCGGCCGGCGAGATCATCAGATGGCAATCGAAGGTGGCGGTCGTATAGGGCCGCAGCGACTTGATGACATCAGGGCCGAAGGAGATGTTCGGCACGAAATGCCCGTCCATGACATCCAGATGGATCCAGTCGGCTCCGGCTTCGGTCACATCCTTCACTTCCTGCCCGAGCTTGGCAAAATCGGCTGCGAGAATGGAAGGGGCAATGCGGATCGGCAGGGTCATGGGATAGCTGAGCTCCATCTGATTTTTCGGTCTGGATTAGCACCGCTTCGGCACGCAAACAACAGCCCGCTCTGGTCGCCTTAATTCGATGGCGTCGTCACCGGCGCGAAAGCGTTGCCGCGCCATTCCAGCCGCCGATAGACATTCTCGGTCAGTTCGTGGTTCTGCCCGAAGGTGATCGAGCCGATGGCTGTCTGGAAAGCCGCGCCGACGAGCTTGTCGGCTATCGGTTTGTTGCTGTCCGCCTTGGCGCTTTCGGCCGCTTGGCTGGCGACCTGCGCTGCGGCGGCGGCTGGCAGGATGTAGCCGTCCGGTTCGATGCCGCCAGCGCGCATGGCCTGCGCGGTCGATTGCGCTGCGGGCAGGCTGGCATAATCAGGGAGCGCGATTGCCTGCACGCCCTCCAGCAGCGGCACAGGCTGATCGGCGGCGCGCATGGCGTCGCCGCCCATGAGAGTCAGCGGAATGTTTTCGTTTTTGGCGTCGCGTGCGATGACCGCGACGTCACTGCGGTCGCCGCCGACGAAGACACGCGTCGCGCCCGCCTTCTTGAGACGGCGGACGAGGGCGATCTGCTGTTCCTGGCCTGGCCGATAGGTATCGGTGAAGACAGGTTTCAGCCCTTTTTCCTCAAGCGCATTGCGGATCGCGCCGACCAGTTCGCGGCCGTGGATCGTGCCGTCGTCGATCAGGGCCATCGGTTCGCCCGCCCAATCCTTCAGGATGGTGCTAATGGCCATGGCGGCCTCCGCGCTATCCATCGGCGCAAGGCGAAACAGCGGCAAGCCGTTCTTCAGAGCATCTTCCATCAATATGCGGGAACGGACGGAAACGGTGATGGCCGGGATGCCGGCATCCTTGAGGCGAGGCAAGGCACCTTCCAGCGTTTCGGTGCAGAGGAAGCCGATAGCGATCTGCGCCTTCGCAGCGATCAACGCTTCGGCGGCGGCACGGCCGCCGTCTTCCGTGCAGGGTTCGTCGACAACGGTCGCCGTGTCCTTCTGCGCCTGGATTTCGAAATTGGCGCCGGCAGTGATCTCGGCTCCCAGCGTTGCAAAATTGCCGTCCTGCGGCGCTACCACGCCGATGCGGATTCCTGCGGCGTGGCTGCTGCCGGCCGCCGACAGCAGCACAAACAGAAGCGGAAGGCGACGCAGAACGTTCATCGATTGATTATCCCGGACAATTTTTCTGCTCTATTTATCCGTCTGAAGGGGATCGTCAAAGAAAAAGCAGCAGAATCGCTCTGTTTTCAATTGAGCTATTGTAGAAAAGCTAACATCTGCCCGCCATATTGAGAGAAAGACGGGGTGTTACAGAATAATGGAGATGATGGTGCTAGATAGGCAGCGTATGGATCCGGCGCTTTATCGCGATGCCATGAGCCGTTATGCGGGGCATGTGCAATTGGTGACGACGGCGCTCGGCGGCGAGCGGCGCGGCGTGACGATCACGGCTGCATGCTCGGTGTCGGACAATCCGGCGACAGTTCTGATCTGCCTCAATAACAGCAACGAGAAGAATGAGATCTTCTTCAACAGCGGCATCTTCGCGCTGAATACGCTCGGTGCGCACCATCAGTCGCTCGCCGATGCCTTTTCCGGCAAGACGCAGCTAACGACGGACGAGCGCTTCGCCTTCGGCACGTTCGAAACGCTGGCAACGGGCGCGCCGGTGCTTTCGGATGCGCTCGCAGCCTTCGATTGCCGCGTGATCGAGATCAAGCAGACCTCGACGCACAACATCATTTTCGGCGAGGTCATGGCCGTACGCTACAGTGAGGCGAAGCCCGCATTGCTGTATATGAACCGGGGCTATCACGCGCTATAACCCCTTCAGGGGAGTTATCATGGCGGATCAAAAATCATCAACTTCGCTGCCGGGCTCGATCGAAGAGACGATGGCATTGCTCGCAGCCCATGACTATCTGGCCGGCCGAGCGCTTGGCACGGTCCTGTTCCTGGCGCTGAAAATGAAGCGGCCGCTTTTTCTGGAAGGCGAGGCCGGCGTCGGCAAGACCGAGATCGCCAAGGTACTCTCCAAGGCGCTCGACCGGCCGCTGATCCGGCTGCAGTGTTACGAAGGCCTGGATGTCTCGTCGGCCGTCTATGAATGGAACTATCCGGCGCAGATGCTGGAAATCCGTCTTGCCGAGGCTTCGGGTCTCACAGATCGCGGTCGCATAGAGGCCGATATCTTTTCCGAGCGTTATCTCATCCGCCGGCCGGTGCTGCAGGCGCTGTCGGGTGTCGGTGGCCGGGCACCGGTATTCCTGATCGACGAGCTGGACCGTACCGACGAAGCTTTCGAAGCGTTCCTTCTAGAGGTGCTGTCCGATTTTCAGGTCACAGTGCCGGAACTCGGGACGATCCGCGCCGCAGAGCCGCCCATCGTCATCATCACCACGAACCGCACGCGCGAAGTGCATGACGCGCTGAAACGGCGCTGTCTCTATCATTGGGTCGACTATCCGCAGGCGGAGCAGGAGCTGGAGATCATCCGCCGCAAGGTGCCTGGCAGCAACGAGGCCCTGTCGCGCCAGATCGTCGCTTATGTGCAGAAATTGCGCACGCTCGATCTCTACAAGAATCCGGGCGTTGCCGAGACGATCGACTGGGCGACTGCCTTGACCGAGCTCGACCGGCTCGCACTCGACCCCGAGATGATTTCCGACACGCTGGGGACACTCCTGAAGTATCAGGACGATATTGCCCGCATTCAGGGCGGCGAAGGCAAGCGTGTGCTGGACGAAGTGAAATCCGAACTGCTTGCGGCGGGGTGAGCCATGGAACCCGGCGCGCAAGACGGCATCATCATTGCGCCGTCACCGCCCGGTGACGGGCGTCTTGCCGATAATATAGTGCTGTTTGGCCGTGCGCTTCGCAAAGCCGGGCTGAAGGTCGGGCCTGGGGCCATTGCCGACGCCGTCGAGGCGGTCGAGGCGATTGGCATCGGCTCCCGCGAGGAATTCCACGCCGCCCTGTGTTCGGTCTTCGTCAAGCGCCATGAGGACCTCGCCGTTTTCGACGAGGCATTCCGGCTGTTCTGGCGCTCTCGCGATCTTGTTTCGAAAATGATCGCCATGATGTCGCCGGTCGCGCCTGACAATCGCGAGAAGGAAAAGCCGAAGGCCGGCGAAACGAGAGCCGGAGATGCCTTATTGGGCGATCGTGACGACCGGCGCCCGCAACGCGAGATGCCGGACATCGAAATCGATGCTCGGTTCACGACGTCTGGCAGCGAGGTTCTGCGCCGGCTGGATTTCGCCCAGATGTCGGCAGTCGAGATCGCCGTCGCCAAGAAGGAGCTTGCCAAGCTGCGATTGCCGCTTGATCGCGTGCGTACGCGCCGCTTTGCACCGTCGCATACGTCGGCCAAGGTCGATCCGCGCGCGACGATGCGGTCTGCCTTGCGCACCGGCGGCGCACTGATCCTGCCGCGCTTTCGGCGACCTAAGGAGATACAGCCGCCGCTTGTGGTGCTCGCCGATATCTCGGGCTCGATGAGCCAGTACACGCGCATCTTCCTGCATTTCCTGCATGTGCTGACCGAGCGGCGGAGGCGCGTGCATACATTCCTGTTCGGCACGCGGCTGACCAACGTCACCAGGGCAATGCGCCACAAGGATCCCGATCAGGCGCTGGACGAATGTGCCGCGGCGGTGCGCGACTGGTCCGGAGGGACGCGGATCGGCGAGACGCTGAAGGAATTCAACCGGCTATGGGCGCGTCGGGTGCTGGGGCAGGGCGCGATCGTGCTTTTGATCACCGATGGGCTGGAGCGCGAAGGCGTGGAATTGCTTAGCGAGGAAATGGATCGCCTGCATCGCTCCTGTCGGCGGCTCATCTGGCTCAATCCACTGCTGCGCTTCGATGGCTTCGAGGCGCGTGCCCGCGGCGTAAAGGCGATGCTGCCGCATGTTGACGAATTCCGTCCCGTTCACAATCTATTATCTCTGGCCGATCTCGTATCGGCTCTCACCGCCGGCCGCGCGGGCACTTATGATCCGCGCCGGTTTCTCGGCAAGTAATGAGGCTCCGATGTCAGATATACCCGAAAGTCTGGATCCGCTCGTGATTGCGGAGGAATGGGTGTCGGCAGGCCGCAACGTGGCCATGGCGACCGTTGTCGATACCTGGGGTTCGGCGCCGCGCCCGTCCGGCAGTCATCTGGTGATCGACGGCGAAGGCAATTTCCATGGTTCGGTTTCCGGCGGCTGTGTCGAAGGTGCCGTCATCACCGAGGCGCTCGACGTCATCGAAACCGGCAAGTCCCGTATGCTGGAATTCGGCGTTGCCGACGAAACCGCCTGGCGGGTCGGCCTGTCCTGTGGCGGGCGAATCCGCGTCTATGTGGAAAGGCTCGCCTGATGGATCGTCAGATACTGGCGCGGCTGAATGAAATGCGCCGCAAGCGACAAGCCGCGATCCTTGTGACCGATCTCGCCGGAGGGCCGGACAGGCTGATCGTCGAGGGTGACAGGATGGACGGTGCCCTGGCAGATGCGGCGGCTTCGGCGTTTCGTTCCGGTAAGTCGTCGGCGGTGGAGATCGAAGGACAGAGCCTGTTCCTGAATGTTCATTTGCCGCCGCCGCGTATCGTCGTCATTGGAGCTGTCCATATCAGCCAGGTCTTGGCACGCATGGCCGCGCTCGCCGGATTCGATATCACGATCATCGACCCGCGCACTGCCTTTGCGACGCCGGAACGTTTTGAGGGCATCGATCTAATTGCCGACTGGCCTGTGGACGCTTTCAAGGAGCGCTCGCTCGATAGCTATATGGCGCTGGTTGCCGTCACCCACGATCCGAAGATCGATGATGAGCCGATCGCGCAAGCACTGAGAACGGGCTGTTTCTATGTCGGCGCCCTCGGCAGCCGCAAGACGCATGCCGGGCGTCTGGAACGTATGAAGCGGGCGGGATTGACGGAAGCGGACCTTGGCCGCATCCACGCACCGATCGGTCTTGCCATCGGCGCCGCAAGCCCTGCGGAGATTGCTGCCGCCATTCTGGCCGAGATCATCGCTTCGCTGCGCGGGCGTGATGTGTCGTTGCCCAAAGGCGCGCCGCCATGATCTTCGGGGAGTTTCAAACGGCTGAGGCTGAGGGTGCGGTTCTCGCACATTCCGTTCGTTTGTCCGACGGCAGCTTCTCGAAGGGGCACAAGCTTGATCGCAGCGATATCGATCGTCTGATCGCCGCCGGCATCGACCGCGTCATCGCGGCCCGTATCGAGCCCGGCGACCTCATGGAAGATGAGGCGGCCGAGCAACTGGCGCGGGCGATTGCCCCCGACCATCTGACGTTTTCCGAGGCTGCGACCGGGCGCGTCAATATCCATAGCGCGGTCGATGGTCTCTTCGTCGCGAATCGAGCCGCCGTCGATCGGCTCAATAGTGTCGATCCGGCAATCACGCTTGCCTGTCTGGCCGATCATGTGCCGGTGCGATCGGGCGACATGGTTGCGACCTTCAAGATCATTCCGCTGGCTGTCTCCGGGGCGAAGGTTGCAGCCGGCGTCGATATCCTGCGGCAAACGACTGTCTTCGAAGTCAAGCCGTTCCAGCCACACGCTGTGTCGCTCGTCGCTACGGAACTGCCGTCCTTGAAGACGACCGTCATGGACAAGACGGCGCGTATCCTCTCGCAGCGGCTGCAAGTGGCGGGCAGTGCGCTCCAGCGGGAGGAGCGGGTCGCTCATCGGGCGAATACGGTGGCAGAGGCGATCTGTCGTGCCTTGGAGGCGCCTGACCGGTTGCCGAAGCTGGTGATTGTTTTCGGCGCGTCTGCGGTCATCGATACCGGTGACGTTATTCCGGCTGCCATCCGGCTTGCCGGCGGTGAGGTTATTCAGGTCGGCATGCCTGTCGATCCCGGCAACCTGCTGGTGCTCGGAAGAGTGGGCGATGTTCATGTCGTCGGGGCGCCTGGATGCGCCCGCAGCCCGAAAGAAAACGGTTTCGACTGGGTGCTCGATCGCATCTTAGCCGGCGAACAACCGACATCGCGAGACATCTGCGGCATGGGTGTCGGAGGATTGCTGATGGAAATTCAGTCACGGCCGCGGCCGCGCGATATCGCCGCCAAGCCTGCGGTGTTGATATCGGTTGCCGTCGTGCTGCTGGCGGCGGGAAAAGCCAGCCGCATGGGCGAGGGCGGTGCGCACAAGCTGCTGGCCGAGTTCGACGGCATACCGCTGGTCCGTCGATCGGCGTTGACCGCAATGGCAAGCGGGGGCTCCGCCGTTGTCACTGTGATGGGACATCGTCGCGACGACATCGAACGCGCGTTGGGAGATCTTGCTGTCGAACGGGTGTATAATCCTGACTACGCATCCGGCATGGCGAGCTCGTTGGTGGCAGGCGTTGGCACACGCGCGGCGCAAAAGGCGGATGGCGTTCTTGTCATGCTTGCCGATATGCCAGGTGTCACCGGTGGGGACTTGAAAACCATGATTGCGGCTTTTCGCAAAGCGAATGGTCAGGCGATCGTCCGGGCGGTATCGGGCGGCAAACGTGGCAATCCCGTCATCCTGCCCAGGTCCGTGTTGAATGCCGTGATGCGGCTGGAGGGCGATGTGGGCGCCCGGCATATTATTGAAACTTCCGGGCTTCCTGTTATTGACGTCGAGATCGGCGAAGCAGCACATCTCGACGTGGATACGCCCGAGGCTGTCGTGGCAGCCGGCGGCGTCTTGAAGGGATAGGGAATGGACAATACCGATATCGAAGACATGTTTCAGTCGCTTGGGCCGGTGACGATCAAGCGGATGTTCGGCGGCAAGGGGATCTACCATATGGGCCGGATTCTCGCGCTCGAAGTGGGTGACGAAATACTACTGAAGGCCGATGACGTGAGCGCTGCGGAATTCGAGGCGGCTGGTGCACGGCGCTGGGCTTACGAAGGAAAGAAGGGCAAGGTCATCAACATGCCCTATTGGTCGGTGCCCGACGATGCATTCGACGATCCTGACATCATGGCGCGCTGGGTAGGGCTGGCCTATGCGGCGGCCCTGCGCTCGGACAAATAATAGATGTCTTGCGACGGCGCGCAGCTGAATTGTGACAGCGATACGCTATAGGCGTCAGCGGAAGTCTTTTTTGCTCAAATGGGCGATGGTTGCTTTGGCAAATTCGGAAAGCTGGGTTGGCAAGTCGTCACGGCCGAACCAGCCGAAATCGGAGAGCTTGTCGGGCTCCATCAGGCTAGGCTCACCCGAGAAATCCCGGCAGACATAGATCAGCGAGATCCAGTGCTGGCGATCCGCCTCGACGATCACCTCTACTGTGCAGAGGTGGTCGATTTTGCCGATCGAGAGGCCGCTTTCCTCTTCCGCTTCGCGGATGGCGGCCTGGGCGGCGGGCTCCATATGGTCGACCTTGCCGCCGACAATGCTCCAAAATCCGGCTTCCGGCGCCTTGAGGCGCCGGTAGAGCAAAACCTTCCCGTCCCGCAATATTGCGAGACCGGTTCCTAATCCGGGGAAATCGATGCCGGGCTTGCCCATGCGTACATCCCGAGATGTGCGTCTAAATGGGGCCTATCAGGCCTTCGCATTTGCAACGATGAGCATGAAAGCCGGAATGTCGTCGCCGAAGCCGACCGGCGTCGGGCCGTCATCATGGTCGCGATAGCGGCTACGGCGTTCGCGATTGTCGTCGTTGGCAGCAGGGAAGGGCCGGTTGTTGTTGCGAGAACCGTTGTGGGACTTGTTGTTGTTCTCAGACTTGCGCTCGTTTCTCACGCTTTCGGCCTTTGCTGGTGCTGCTTCGATCGCCACGACGTCATTATCTTCGACATCGATATCAGATTTATGACTCGAGGCACTCCGGCCTCTGGGGCTGCGATCACGGTCGCGGCCTCGGCTCTTGGGATCACGGCGGCGGGGGGAGCGATTGTCGTCCCCGCTCTCGTCTGCCGGCGGCAGCGCCGACAGGTCGCCGTTCAGCCACTGGACATCTTCGCCGATCAGCTTCTCGATCGCGTCGACATGCTTGGTGTCGCGCTTCGTCACGATGGTGAAAGCGGCGCCGGAGCGGCCGGCACGGCCGGTACGGCCAATGCGGTGGACATAATCTTCCGAGTGAATCGGAACATCGAAATTGAAGACATGGCCGACATCGGGAAGATCGAGGCCGCGTGCCGCGACGTCGGAAGCCACGAGAAGCTGGATCTGGCCATCACGGAAGTTCTGCAACATCGTGGTGCGCGAGCGCTGGTCCATGTCGCCGTGCAGTGCGCCGACGGAGAAGCCGTGGCGTTCGAGCGAACGGAAGAGGTCGGCCACGTCCTTCTTGCGGTTGCAGAAGATGATGGCGTTCTTCAGGTCGGTCTGCGCGCGGATGAGATCGCGCAGCGTAGCGCGCTTCTCGTAGTCCTTGCCATGCGAGGCCACGAAACGCTGCGTAACGGTCTTTGCCGTCGACGCAGGCTTTGCGACTTCGACGCGTTCCGGATTCTGAAGGAAGCGGTCGGCCAGCTTCTGGATTTCGGTCGGCATCGTTGCCGAGAAGAAGAGCGTCTGGCGGGTAAAGGGAATGAGCTTAGCGATGCGCTCGATATCCGGGATAAAGCCCATATCGAGCATGCGGTCGGCCTCGTCGATGACGAAGATTTCCACGCCGCTCATCAGGAGCTTGCCGCGCTCGAAATGGTCGAGCAGGCGGCCGGGCGTGCAGATCAGCACATCGGCACCGCGCTCGAGCTTGCGGTCCTGCTCTTCGAAGGACACGCCGCCGATCAGCAGCGCGATGTTCAGGCGATGGTTCTTGCCGTACTTTTCGAAGTTTTCGGCGACCTGAGCCGCCAGCTCGCGCGTCGGCTCTAGGATCAGCGTGCGCGGCATGCGGGCGCGGGCGCGGCCCTTTTCGAGCAGCGTCAGCATGGGCAGCACGAAAGAGGCCGTCTTGCCGGTTCCCGTCTGGGCGATGCCGCAGATATCACGGCGCTGGAGCGCAAAGGGGATGGCACCGGCCTGGATCGGAGTCGGTGTGGTGTAACCCGCGTCGGTAACCGCGGAAAGGACTTTTTGGCTCAGGCCAAGGTCAGCAAATGTTGTCAAAGGGAAAACTGGTTCCGTCTTGGTTCGGTCGAACACCATGAATCGACACGCAACAACGTGCCGGAATGCAGCGCGACATAGAACCAAATACCCGCGAAGTCAAGGAAAGTGGGTGCTTCTATAGGCCCGAAGTTCATTCGGGGCGCAATTTTTAGATTAGTGTCATCTTTGTTGCGCGTTTGTCACAATTTCCGCAGCTAAATTGCGCCTAATCCGCTGATGTAACTTGCGAGCTTCGTGCCGGCATTAATGAAATACATCGGGTCCACCGAATGCCCGTTTTCCCGGACTTCGTAGTGCAGATGCGTCCCCGTCGAACGACCGGTGCTGCCGGCGAGACCGACCACGCCGCCCCGGCCGACCTTGTCGCCGACTTTGACAAGTATCTGTTCCATATGGCCGTAGCGCGTGGATATGCCGTCGCCATGATCGATCTCGACCATGTTGCCATAGCCGCCCGTCCAGCCAGCCGACACTACCTTGCCTGGAGCCGTCGCCTTGATCTTTTCGCCGGGACTGAAATGAAAATCGGTGCCGGTGTGGAGGGCCAGCGTGCCGAAGAACGGGTCCTTGCGGTTGCCGAAGGGGCTGGTGACGAGCTTGCCTGGTGCAGGATTGCGGAAGGGCAAGCTCTCGGCAGTACCTCGCACCGTCTCCAGGCGCGTCAGCGCCGTATCTAGATCGGCCATGGACTGCTCGAACTGATCGACATTTTCCGGCGCGACATAGGGGCCGCCCACGCCGCCATCGGCGTCCTCAACTGCGCTGCTCGCGATCGCATTCGGAACCTTCACGCCGACATCGTGCATGATCACCTGAATCTCGTTCGCCGTGCCGGAGGCATCGGCGGTGAGATTGCGGATACGGGTCAGTTGGTCCTGTTCGATGTGTTTCAGCGACAGCGTCACCTTGGAAAAGACGCGATCGGCGCGGTCGGCAACGGTTTCGGGGGCAGGGACATAACCGAGGGTGGAGTTGTCGGGAGTGGCATCGGCAGGCTTGCCGCCGGAAAGAAGTTTTTCGATCGCCTTCGGTGCCGTCAGTTGCGCGTGTTCGTTTTTGCCGGCCGGTGCATTTGCCTCCGCGCGAGGGCTTTTGTCGCTGAGGCCAGAGCTTTCGGCCCGGTCGAGCAGCGCGTTGAGCTTGCCGCCGCGCGAGGAGAGCTGCTGTTGCTGCTCGATCAGCTTATCGACCTTCTCTTCAACAACCTGCTGATCGAGAAGCTGCCGCGAAGTGACGCGATCGACCTGGGCGCGCAGCGCGGCGATGCGATCTTCATAGTCGTATTGCATGCGAGCCTGCCGCGCCATGGTCGCGCCGATCAGGTCGTCGCGCAGCACGAGATAGGATGTCGCCAGGAGGTAACCGATCGAAAAGATACCGACCATGCAGACGGCGAGGGCCGCCATCCATGGGCGCACGGTCATATGACGCACCATATCGCCGCTCGCGAGGATGATGGTGTGATGCCGCCGCTGTTTGCCGAAAACCCGGTTTTGAGGCCTTGCTGTCACCGAGACTCTCCCAATCGATGCCTTTTAGCACCCAATGGAAGTACACGGTATTATGGTTAATGAATGCTTTCCGTTTCAGTGATAGTTACCGGAAAAATTGATTTTTATCAGTATATCATCCGTTGCTTGTGGAAGTCAGGGAGCGATAGAACGAGGGCGTGAGCCCGGCTTCGGCGCGCGCGATGTCGTTGAACGGTGCCTTCAGCGAGCCACGGAAGTTTGCGCGAACCAGTTCCTGGAACGTGCGGGCCGGATCGCGCTTTTCGCGGGCGCAGAGAAAGCGAAACCATTTGGCACCAACGGCAACATGGCCCTTTTCGTCGTTGTAGATGACGTCGAGCACCGCCGCGCTTTCCATGTCGCCGGTCTCGCGCATTTTCGCCTGCAGCGCTGGTGTCACATCCAACCCTCTGGCTTCGAGGATCAACGGCACGACCGCGAGGCGGGCGGTCAGGTCGGTGCGGGTCGCGTGCGCCGCTTGCCACAGGCCGTCATGGGCCGGTAGATCACCATAATCCGCGCCGAGTTCGCGCAACCTTTCCCGGACCATGCGGAAATGTTTAGCCTCCTCGAAGGCAACTTGCATCCAGCCGTCGAAGAACGAGTTTGGAACCGGCTCGGTTGCGAAGCGCGCAACGATGTCGAGCGCGAGATCGACCGCGTTCAGTTCGATATGGGCAATGGCATGCAGCAAGGCGATCCGGCCCTTGAGCGTATGCAGGGAGCGCTTTTCCATATGCTTGGGCGGCACCAGCTCCGGGCGTTCCGGCCGACCGGGCCGATCCGCCAGTGGCGGATCGAGCGGCGAGCGCAGAGACAGGGTGCGCGCAAACCAGCGCGTTGCCGATTCCTGGGCCAACGCGGTCTTGCGATCGAGATCGGCCGACCGGATGGCATCGATAGCGCCACCGCGGAGCGATATGATCGCGTTGGGGTTGCCCGCCATGCCGTTAAAGCTCCTTCGCGGCGGCCAGAACATCCTCCACATGCCCGGCAACCTTGACCTTGTCCCAGATTCTGGCGATCCGCCCATCGGCGCCGATCAGGAAGGTCGAGCGAACGACGCCCATATAGGTGCGGCCATACATGCTTTTTTCGCGCCAGACGCCATAGGCGATCGCCATCGTCTTTTCTTCATCCGAGGCCAGCGGGACGGAAAGCGCATGCTTCTTGACGAATTTATCATGGCTTTTCACAGAATCCGGCGAGACGCCGAGGATGGCAACGCCTGCCTTATGAAATTCGGAGGCAAGCGCCGTGAAGGAAATCGATTCCGTCGTGCAGGCCGTCGTATCGTCCTTGGGGTAGAAATAAACGACCAGCACCTTCCCGGCAAAATCCGCAAGGCGCACTTCCCCGCCGCCATCGCGAGGCAGATGAAAATCCGGCGCCTTATCGCCAAGGTTCAGTTGAATTGTGGAGACTTCCGTCACGATAAAACCTTTCTTTTGCCGGTTTTTTAGATGACACACAGGGTGAGCCATATATACTGATCGGGTATGGCGTCCACATGGGACGCGGCGTCACCAACAAAATTGCTGAGAATGAAAGGGACGCACAGGAGTGATCCGAGGCGAAAAGGTAATATTCCGCAAAAAGGATCTCGTGTCACTCGACCATCTGCCGTCCGCTCAGGTCGAAGACCCCCTTATCGTGCATGTGCCAGAACGCAGCAGCCGCAGCCGTTCGCATGTCTGGCACGTCTGCCGCATGACCATGGTTTTCTTTGCGTTCCTGGCCATAATACTGGGAGCGGTGATCTTCACCATAGAAAGCGGCATCTTCGATACGCCGTTGTCGCAGAAGGCACAAACGGCCCTCGATAAGGCAATCGGCCCGCGCTACAAGGCCGAGGTCGGCGCAACCGCGGTTCGCTTCACGTCCGGCCTGCGACTGGCGCTGGAGGCGCGCAACGTGAATGTCGTCGATCAGGAGAGCGGCAAGCACCTGTCGACCATGTCAGCTGTCAATATGCAGCTCGATCCGCTTGCTCTCATCGAGGGGCGCGTGGAGGTGGCGAGCGTCGCGGCGGAAGGCATAGCGCTCGATACTTCGCTTCTGCCTCAGGGGGATCCCGTCGACCTCACGCAATTGCACGTGAATGCGCTGCCGCAGGCGTTGACCGAAGCTTTCGACAATCTCGATTTTCTGGAGCGCTTCGTGCAGCGCGGCGGTACGAATTCGGTGCGGATTTCCGGCTTCTCGGTCAAGCTGGCACGTGCAGAAGGTCCACCCATCTCTCTCGTGGTCGACAATCTCACTTTCGAGCGGGCAGAGCAGAACTCGCTGCATCTTTATGGACAGGTCGCCGTCAACGGCTCGGTTGCGACACTGGATATCAAGGCTCAGCAACAGGAAGCAGGCCACAGCTCCTCCTTGATCGCGAAAATCTCGAACCTCGATCTCACGCCATTATCGATGACCTACGATCCGAACGGCACTCCCCGCCAGGGTCTCACGAGTTTCGCCGATGTAACGCTTTCGGCGGTCAAAGCAGGCTCGGACGTCGATCCAAAGCTCGAAGCGTCGATCAAGATCCAGCCTGGCACGCTTTACATGGATCGCGACCCGCAGGAGCTGACGCAGGCCGACATCAACCTCCGCTACAATTTCGATCACCAGACGCTCGAGGTCGCGCCCTCGACGGCGCAGTTCGCGCGGACCGTCGTGCCGTTTTCGGGAGCGCTGATCGATCTCGATCGCATCAACGCCAATGCAGGCAAGGGCTTCGGTATCGATTTCCTGATCAAGAACGGCACGGCTGCCTCCTCCATATCGGGAGAAAAGCCCGTCAGCTTCGACGGTCAGGCAAAAGGACGCTTTCTGTCTGCGACAAAGGAATTTCAGTTCGAGAACCTCGGCATATCGACGCCGCAAGGCTCGCTGTTCGGGTCGCTACACATAAAGCTCGGCGACAGTTCACCGGAAATCAGCTTCGGCGGCCGCGCGGATAAACTCGATACGACCGCCGTGAAACAGCTATGGCCTTTCTGGATGGCTTCGAAGCCGAGAATCTGGGTCGAGAACAATCTTTTTGGCGGCTCTGTGACGAACGCGGTCATATCCGTCTTCATTCCCGCCGGAAGACTGAGAGAAGCTTCGCAGACCGGCAAGCTGCAGCTCGGTCCGAACGAGCTGCATATCGCTTTCGATATCGACGGAGTGCGCCTCAATGTGCCCGGTGAAATTCCACCGCTGCGCGACGCGAAAGCGCATTTCGACCTGACAGGCCCGAAGATGGCGGTCGATATCGCGACCGCGACCTCCTATTTCCCGACAGGGCGAACGATCACGCTGAACAACAGCAGCTTCGCGATACCGGCGACATACGACAAGCCCTTGATGGCCGACCTGGACCTGTCGATCTCCGGTGCCGGCGATGCCATAGCGGAGTTGCTGACATACAAGCCGGTGCAGGCGCTGCAGCGGACCGAATTCAAGCCGGAGGATTTCAACGGCAAGATCGTGGCGAAGGTCGATGCCCGGATCGGCCTGATCAGCGACCAGAAGCCGCCACCGCCGGATTGGGTAGCGAAACTGACGCTCAACGATGTCGACCTGCTGAAGCCGATGAGCAATCGCAAGATCGACAATCTGACCGGCGAGATCAATGCCGACCCGCAGTCGGTGCATCTGCAGGCTCAGGCGCAGATCGATGGCATTCCCGCGCAGATCGACATGGTCGAGCCGACCGACAGCAAATCGACCGTCAAGCGCGGTCGCGTAGTGACGGCAACGCTCACCGACGCCCAACGCAATGCCGTCCTGCCCGGCCTGCGCGATATGATCGACGGACCCGTGAAGATAGAGCTGACGCGCATCGATGACGATCGCCAGGGCGTCAAGGTCGATCTCGGTAAGGCAGCGCTGACCGTTCCCTGGATCGGCTGGTCGAAAGGCAGCGGCATTCCGGCAAGCGCGCAATTCGAAGCCTCCGGCCCAGATAGCCAGATGACGCTCAAGAACTTCATGCTCAAGGGTGACGGTTTCGGTGTCAGCGGCGATCTCGTGATCAACAAGGGGAGCCTGTCCTCTGCGAACTTCGATGGCGTGAAGCTCTCCGCGCTCGACGATTTCGGATTATCGCTGAAACATAGCAAGGCTGGTGCCTATGACGTCACTATAGCGGGCAGTTCGGCCGACATCCGCCCGATCCTGGCGCGCGTGAAGGCATCATCCTCCGGCGGGCGCAAGAGCGCGGATGATCCGACGAGCACGAGCGCGACGGTTCGCGTCGATCTCGCGAAGGTCGTCGGCTTCAACGACGAATCGATCGGCAACCTCAAGGGCGTTTATTCATTCGCCGGCGGCAAGACGACGGCTGTGGATTTCTCCGGCGTAACCCGTAGCGGCGAAGCATTCGTCACCCAGATGAGCAAGGGCAGCAACGGCGTGATCCGCATCACCAGCGGCGATGCAGGCGCGGTGGCGCGCTTCAGCGACCTCTACAAGCATCTGAAGGGCGGTCTGCTCAATCTGTCGCTCCGCTCGATCGGGCAGGACGACTGGGACGGTTCGCTGGATATCCGCAACTTCTCGATCGTCGATGAAAAGAAGCTGTCGACGATCGTTTCGACACCGAGCGGCAAGAGCGGCAAAAGCCTGAATTCCGCCGTGAAGCAGAATATCGACACGCGAGCGCAGAGCTTTGAACGCGGTTTTGCGCGGCTGGTGCTGCGTGACGGAACCCTGTCGGTAGAAAATGGCGTCGTGCGCGGTGAGCAGGTCGGAGCGACCTTCCAGGGAACGGTGAAGGACGCCAACGACAAGATGGACCTAACCGGAACATTCATGCCCGCCTATGGCTTGAACCGGCTGTTTGCGGAGGTTCCGCTCGTAGGCTTCCTTCTGGGCAATGGCAGCGACCGCGGCCTCATCGGCATTACATTCCGGCTGACCGGCAGCTTCGACAAGCCGACCATGCAGATCAATCCGCTGTCGATCATCGCGCCGGGTGTTTTCAGGCAGATATTTGAATTTTGATCGGGCGCAGTCCGTTGGGGTGACGCCTTTGGTCCGGTAGCGGAGAAGTGGCACGAGCGGTCATTAGCACAATGCGCCTGAGCGAACCGAAAGTCATGACCTCCACCAGAGGTGGAGGTTTGAAACGCTGCGCTTGAACCGCTAGAAGCGGTTTTGTTAGCGCTTAGTAGCTACGATTGAAGAGGTCGGCAAAGTCGGAAGCTTTGTCGGCCTTTTCCTGATTACGGATATACCGTCTGACGACCTGCTCGTCATAGCCAGCCGTCGATACGAAGTACCCGCGCGCCCAAAAGTGATAACCCTTGTAGCGGCGCTTGCGCGCATATTTGTTGGCAACGTAAAGGGCTGTCTTGCCCTTCAAAAAGCCGACAATATGCGCAACCGAGTATTTCGGCGGGATCGATATCAACATATGCACATGGTCGGGCATCAAATGACCCTCTTCGATCTGGCA
>NZ_FMAH01000042.1 GCF_900094545.1 Martinezella miluonensis | reverse complement strand
TGCATTCACCACACGGATCGCGGATGCCAATACGCAAGTGAGACCTATCGACGGGCGCTCGATGCCGCTGGTCTACAGGGTTCCATGAGCGCCGTCGGCAACCCTTATCATAATGCGCAGGCAGAGAGCTTCATGAAGACCTTGAAAGTGGAAGATATCTACCCCGCTGGCTACGAGACCTTCGCGGACGTGGCTGACCGCTTGCCCAGGTTCATCGAGGAGATCTACAATGCCAGGCGGTTGCACTCAGCCCTTGGCTATCGATCGCCAGCAGAATTTGAAACCCAACTCGCCCAGCAGGCGGCTTAGTTTGACGCGCATCGCTGGTCCAGCCCCAGGGGTTCACTCCAGCGTCGGGTCAGTATTCGGATGTGGGCGATGACGATCCAGGCTTCGGCTGATGCGATCGATTTCTCCCAATCCTTTGCCAAACGTCGGCATCTGCCAAGCCATGCGAAGGTGCGCTCCACGACCCAGCGGCGCGGTAGGACTTCGAAACCCTTGGCCTTATCGGTCCGTTTGACGATCTGAAGCGTGAACGCCGCGACCTTCTGCAATGCGCCCCTCAGTTTTGGTCCGGCATAGCCGCCATCGGCGAAGATGTGCCTCAGCCAGGGCCAGCGCTTGAGAATGGTTTTGAGAACGGCAGGTGCGCCGTCGCGATCCTGGATATCGGCACTGTGAACCACGAGCCCAACCATCAATCCGAGCGTGTCAACGACGATGTGCCGCTTGCGACCCTTGATGTCAGCGCAAACGCAGTTTGTCGCGTCTTACCGGCGTCATAGCCGGCAACTCCTCCGCTTTCGGTGGTTTTAACGCTCTGGCTGTCGATCACCCCAGCAGATGGGGAGGCCTGTCTGCCTTCCAGCTCGCGCGTTTCCATCACAAGCCGGTGGCTGATCCGGCCCCATAATCCAATGGCTCGCCATTCGTAGAAGTAAGCCTGAACCGTCGTAAAGGGCGGAAAATCCTTCGGCAGCATCCGCCACTGGCACCCCGTCGTGGCAATGTAAAGCAACGCATTCACGACCTCGCGAAGATCGGTGCTGCGCGGCCTGCCCAACCGCCTCGGGCCGGGCAGGCAAGATGAAATTAACCCCCATTCCCGGTCCGTCAGATCGCCTGCATACCGCCTTGCACGTCGGGCATATTGCCCACGGGTGAAATCAGTCCAGCCCATTGTGGTCTCCGTTCGTCCTAAGCAAACAAACAGAATCACAAACGATTGATTTCACTCAACTCTTTTTCGGTCAGGCTCTAAGACTGGCCGATCGCGCCAGAAGTGCCTTTGACATGCCCAAGCCCAAGCCTGCGGGAGCTTTTTAGCAAGCGAGGCAACCCAGCAACGGGAGGAAGCCAGGGTTCTCGGCGAACCGTTCAGACCTCCGGCATCGGCTTGATGTCGTAGGGGCTGGTCCGGAGTTTCGAGGAAGATTTCGACACCGCCGTAGAACTGAGGAAATGGCGCGAACCGCTTAGAGGGTCGCAGCAATTCACCCAGGCGATCATCTTACGGAGCATGTTGTGGTGTTGACCTGCCACTGAACTTTCATCCCGCGGCGATTAGACCGCATGTTCGCAATAGAACCGTCTTCCCTTTTCTCCACGGGAGAAACGTTCAAGAGAATATGCCGAACCTCGCCGTCGCAAGCCGTGTCAACATCGTCTACAGTCAGATCGAAAGGACAAAGACAAGCTGTTTGTAACTGCCGTTGCAGTAGGCAAAGACGGCAAGCCTCCGGGATCCTATCGAGAGACTTAACTTTCGCAGCGAGATAAACCTTGGGCGACCGCAGGCGATCAACTTCCAGTGTTCTATCTTCTAGATTTCGGTAACAAGATGAGCATCAGCGGGAAGGCCCATCGCAACATCGTACATAACGGCTCCCGCTACAAAAGACACCGCAACGGCAACAGCAGTTAGACGTCAACCAAGCGTCTGACTGGCAAGTGCATATGTGGTCGTTGTCTCAGTTGCTGCCCTGTTTCTATTGGGGGGATGTTTTCCAAGCGACATGGTCAGGACGGTATCGTCGACGATCATTCCAGATTGCACGAGGTAAGACGCAAAATCACCTGCGCCCACATGCGTATCGAGACGAAGAAATTGGCCGGTATTGCGGACCACATGCGGAGAGACGACTGCAATTGCGTCGGCATCATTCGACGCAACGACCGGTCCGACGACATGGCCGCGTCCAAACGGCCGGCATAGAGAAAAAGCATGCAAATCCTGGCCATGAAACAGGCCATAGCCGATCGACTGCTCATCGAGACGCCCGATCAGTTCCGACCGATCGACACCGAATGCAACGGCGTCGAGCTGGGAGATCGCCGCAAGATCGTCGGCAACAAGCTGCCGTACCGCGCCCTTCAAAGGCAGCGAAGCAAAACCCTTTGCGATCCTTGCCTCCCCCTGGCATTGGTAGACCGTTTTCTCCGGCTTGAAATCTAGCGAAAGATACAAGCGACGCGACGCCCGCGTTGCGCTGAGGCTAAGATGGCGACCGGCAACCGCATCGAGAATCTGGTTCATCAGCCATTGGCCGGTGCCATTGGTCTGCAGGCGTGGCGAAGTAATCACCATGCCAACGGTGGCAAACCCGTCTCCATGCGGAAACCACATGGCAGATCCCATTACGCGCCCGATCTCATCGAGTGCGACGATCCCACTGCCCGTCTGTCGCAAGAACTCCCAGTCCTCGGCTCGATGCGGCCACTGGACCGAGATCGACAGCGCGTGCAACTGGTCGAGCTCCACGTCTTTAATGTCGCCGATATGCATCGAGAAAGCATCGACCCGCAAACTGTCTGATACCTTCACTGGATCACCTCAAAGATTGCCACCCATAGCCACGCGCCAAATTGAGGCGCTCCCCGCAAACAAGGATAGGCGATGCGGGTCGGTACAATTTGCTCGAATTGCCCATGCCAACACAACAATTGACTGAAACACTCCGACATTCGGCATGCAATCACGAATATAGACGGCGATCCTCTTGGGCGAAGTATGTGCAAATTGCCATATCTACCGACGAGATCGAACAATGTCTCCACCCGTGCGGAAAGTCGCTACCGCCAGCCAGATCCCCCAATCTGCGGATGTCGTTATCGTTGGTGCTGGCATGGCAGGCATCGCGGCCGCACTCTATTTGGCACGCCGTGGTACTTCAGTCGCCGTTGTCGAAAAGGGCATCATCTCCGGCGAACAATCCTGCCGAAACTGGGGCTGGTGCCGGCAGCAGAACCGCGATCCCCGCGAGTTGCCGCTCGCACAGCTTGCCCTTCGTGTCTGGAGGGATATCAACCAGGAGATCGGAGAGGAAACCGGCTTTCGTGAAACGGGCCTAGTCTATGCCTCCAACAGCGCTGCGGACATCGCGACCTGGGAAAACTGGGGCAGGACTGCTCGCGAACACGGTGTGGACACACGCATGCTCTCAAGCGCCGAGGTCAAGGCGAAGCTGCCCGGCAACAGCCGGCACTGGCTCGGAGGCGTCCATTCTCCGAAGGACGGTCGGGCGGAGCCGGCCCTTGCGGTTGCCGCACTCGCAAAAGCTGCAATGGCCGCCGGAGCAACCATCGTGCAGAATTGCGCCGTCCGCGCCTTCGAGACGAGCGGCGGTTCCATTTGCGGCGTGGTAACGGAACAGGGACTGATCCGCTGCCAGGCGCTGCTGGTGGCCGGCGGCGCATGGAGCGGCATGCTGCTTCGCCATCACGGCATAAAATTTCTTCAGGCATCGGTGAAATCGACATCCTTCTATACCGAAGCCGCCGAGGCTGTCACCGAAGGCGGAGTGTCCATGCAGGATGTGACGATCCGGCGTCGCCTCGATGGCGGTTACACCGTGGGCTTAAGCGGCCGGGGCCAATTGCAGGTGACGCCTTGGGGCCTCCTGCAGGCCAAAGCCTTCTGGCGAACATTCAAAGCCCGTCGAAAAGGCCTGACCTACGCGATCGGACGCCAGTTCATCGATGGCCCCGAGGCACTGACACGCTGGCGTGCCGACGGCATCTCGCCGTTCGAGCGCATACGCACACTCGATCCGGCACCAGATCTGCATCTGGTGAGGAAAGGACTGGCCAAACTTCAGGAGATCTATCCTGCGCTCACCGGCATCAAGGCAGCACAAAGCTGGGGCGGCATGGTGGACTCGACACCCGATGCCATTCCCGTGATAGCGCCGGTCCGCTCCAGGCCCGGGCTGTTCATCGCTTCCGGCTTCAGCGGCCATGGGTTTGGCATAGGCCCAGCCGCGGGCCAGCTTGCTGCCGATCTCATTCGCGGCGACAGGCCTTGCGTCGATCCCGCGCCCTATCGCTACGAACGCATGGTCGACGGCTCCGATCTCGGCAAGCCTGGCATGCTGTGAGGGACATCGTGGACACTGTTGAAATCCTTGCTCGCCTTGTTGCCTTTCAAAGCGTCGTCGGTACGCCGAATGCAGCGATCGTTGATTGGATCAGGACATATCTGGAAGGCCTCGACATCCACGTCACCGTGCTTCCTGGACCCGAAGGCGACCGATCCAACCTCTTCGCCACGATCGGTCCCCGGGATGTCGCTGGCTATGTCCTGTCCGGACACATGGATGTCGTCCCCGCCGCACAGCCAAACTGGAGCTCGGAGCCTTTCACGCTCAGAAGGGAGACCGGCCGGCTTTACGGGCGTGGAACGACCGATATGAAAGGGTTTCTTGCCGCTGCGCTCGCTGCTGCGCCGGAACTTGCCAGGGCAAATCTTAGCCGACCTATTCATCTGGCATTCTCTTATGATGAGGAGGCCGGATGCCGTGGCGTGCCGCATCTGCTAGCGCGCTTGAAGGAGCTTTGTGCTCATCCGCTAGGCGCTATCATCGGCGAGCCAAGTCGCATGCAGGCCGTGCGTGCGCACAAGGGCAAGGCAGCGGCTCGCGTCACGATCGGTGGACGCGCGGGCCATTCCTCTCGGCCAGATATCGCGCTCAATGCCATTCATGCCATGTCGAAAGTGCTCAACACCGCGGTCGACGAAGCCCAGAAACTGACGCGTGGCCCATTCGACCTCGTATTCGAGCCCCCTTATTCGACGCTTCAGGTCGGGATCATTTCCGGCGGACTGGCGCTGAATATCGTTCCCGACAATTGTCGGCTCGAGCTTGAGGCACGCGGCATTGCCAATGCGAAGCCCGAGGAACTGCTCGCCCCCGTTCGGCGTAGCGCCGAGATACTGACGCAACAGGGCTTCTCCGTGGAGTGGACCCCGCTCAGCGTCTATCCTGCGCTGTCGCTTGCAAAGGAGGCACTGCTCGCAACCTTGCTGGAGGAGATCACCGGCAGGCCATCGCTTGCAGCAGTCAGCTACGGGACCGAGGCCGGCCTCTATCAGGCGGCCGGGATCGATGCAATCATCTGCGGGCCTGGCGACATAGATCGCGCACACAAGCCCGACGAATATATTCTGGAGGATGAGCTCGACGAGTGCCGCCGAACAATCCTGGCCTTGGCCATGCGATGTGCACGAGCATAACGGAGCGATCACCATGAGAAAGCGATTGTCATGACATTTCTCTTCAATTCAGACGCCAAGCGCGGTGCGATTTTTGCCCGGGCCTTTGCCGACGAACTGCCGGATCTAGTCTTCTCCATGGATGCGGCGAGCGTCGATCCCGATGAGGTGCATTTTCTGATCACATGGACGGTACCGGAGGATCTTGCCCGTTATCGCAATCTGGAAATCCTGTTTTCAATCGGGGCCGGCGTCGACCAGTTCAAGACGGAGCTCGTGCCCGATCATGTGAAGATCGTCCGCATGGTCGAGGATGGCATCGTCAAGATGATGCAGGAATATGTGACGCTTGCCGTGCTTGCGCTGCATCGCGACCTTCTCTCCTATCTTGCCCAGCAACGCGCCGGAGAATGGCGCGGCCTGCCTCAACGTCAGGCGCATGAAAGACGGATCGGTGTTCTGGGATTGGGTGTATTGGGAACGGCGGTGCTCGAGCGGCTGAAGCCCTTCGGCTTTCCGCTTGCGGGTTGGAGCAGATCCGCCCGAACAATCGAAGGTGTCGAGTGCTATCAAGGCGAGGCTGGCCTCAAGACCATGGTAGCGACGACGGACATTCTCATTTGCCTGCTGCCTTTGACCCAAGAGACCATGGGCTTCCTGGATGCCAGATTGCTTGGCACCCTTCCTGCAGGTGCGATGCTCGTGCATGCCGGCCGTGGCCAACAGCTCGATGCGCCGGCCCTGATCGAAGCGCTTGATACCGGTCATCTCACAGCAGCAGTGATTGACGTTACCGACCCGGAGCCCCTGCCCCCTGATCACCCTTTGTGGAGACATCCGAGAATAATGCTTACCCCGCATATCGCCAGCGTGACGCAGCCCGGCACAGCGGCGCATACGGTGATCGACAACATCAAACGTCATCGCGCCGGCCTTGCCCCCATCGGGCTCGTCGATCGGCGGCGCGGATATTGAACCCACTGCAATGAAAGGATCAACATGTCTCTCCTCAAGACCGTTATGACCAACCCCGGTTCGGCCCCGCGTGAATCCAAAGCCTTGCCAGAAAGACTGATTGCCGGCGATCCATCATTCAGGACCTGGGCACAGGACGAGGCGAAGGACGGTGCAGTGCGCACCGGCATCTGGGAGGCTACGCCCGGCGAGACCCGGTCGATCAAAGGCGAGACCTTCGAATTCTGCCACATCCTGTCCGGTATCGTCGAAATCACCCCTGACGGCGGTGAACCTGTGGTCTACAAGGCTGGCGACAGCTTTGTGATGAAACCGGGGTTCGTGGGCCGATGGAAAACGATCGAGACTGTTCGCAAGATCTACGTAACGGTAGGATAATGGCTGGAGGCGGCCGCATGTCTATCCACGTCGCCCATCGGAACGGTTATATCTTGAGTACGGATCCTGCATTGATCGATATCGGTATCGTGCATGGCTTTCTCGCCAACGACTCCTATTGGGCAAAGGATCTGAAGCTCTCGACGCTTCGGCGCGCGCTCGATCATTCACTGGTGATCGGCATGTATGCTGCCGGCGGAGCGATGGTGGGTTTCGGCCGCCTCGTCACCGATTATGCGATATTCGCCTATCTCCGCGATGTTTTCATCCTTCCCGACCATCGCGGTCAAGGGCTTGCGTCATGGCTTGCCCAGGAAATACGCAATCATCCTGAACTTGCGACCGTGGAAAGCTGGATGCTGGCGACGCAGGATGCGCATGCGGTCTATGAAAAGGCTGGATACCGGCCCGCACCTCGGCCGGGCAACTATATGACGGTGCCTAAGCTCTGAGATCACCCATAACTCCTGGTTATGGATTCCCCTCGAGTTTTCTGTGGTGCCCTTCGTACCGGTTTGCGAAGCTTCCCCTCGCAAACAACGGAGTGGAAGCATGACCTATCGGGTTGGCGTAGATGTCGGCGGTTCGTTCACGGACTTTGCCGTCTTCGATGAAGCAACGAATGCGCTATCCACGCTCAAGGTCTTTTCTCGACCGGACGCGCCCGGCGAGGAAATTCTCCTCGCCCTCGACAGGCTTCAGGCCCGAGATGGCATGGACCCGGCCGATATCGCCTATTTCACCCACGGCACCACGGTCGGCATCAATACGGTCATCCAGCGCAATGGTGACGACATCGCACTGTTCACCACGCAGAACTTTGAGGACGTACTGGAAGTCGCCCGGCTAAAAATCCCTCAGATCCACAACCTATATTCGGCGCGGCCACGGCCGCTCGTGCCGCGTGAGCGCGTCTTTGGCATCAAAGAGCGGATGCTTGCGACCGGGGAGGTCTTGCGTGCGCCCGACGAAGCCGATGTCGCGCGCGCCGTTGAAGCGGTCGTCGCGGCGGGCTGCAACGGCATTGTGCTCGCCTTTCTGCACGCCTACCGCAATCCGGCCAACGAAAAAACCGTGAAGGCAATGATCAAGCGTACCGCGCCACATTTGAACGTCATCTCTTCGGCTGAGACCTGGCCGGTGATCCGCGAATACGAACGGACCATCACAGCCGTCATTAGCGGCTATGTGCAGCCGCGGGTCTCGCATTATCTTGATAGGTTCGAAGCCGTCCTGCGCGGAAAGGGCGTCACCGGCCCTCTGACCACCACCAAGAGCAATGGCGGCCTGATGAGCATCGATCAGGCACGGGCGGAATGCGTACAAATGATCCTTTCAGGGACTGCGTCTGGCGTTATCGGAGCGAGCTACCTCGCTCATGCCAGCGGTTTCGATCGCATCCTGAGCCTCGATATCGGTGGCACCAGCGCGGATGTCGCCGTCATCATCGACGGACAGGCACAATATGGGAGCGGCGAACTGATCGGCGATTTCCAGATTCATATCCCATCGGTCTCTGTCAGTTCCGTCGGTCAGGGCGGCGGCTCCCTTGCGTGGCTCGATACGCTCGGGACATTGCATGTCGGCCCGCAAAGTGCCGGTTCGACGCCCGGCCCTGCCTGTTATGGCCGAGGCGGTAAGAGCCCGACGATTACCGATGCAATGGCCGCAGCCAATCTCATCGGCCACATGCCGCTCGGCTATGGCGCGGTGACGGTGGATCATGCAGCTGCCAGGCAAGCGCTGGCGCCGATTGCGCGTAAGCTCGAAACACATGTCGAGACTTTGGCTGGCAACATCATCGATATTTCCGTTTCCGGCATGTATGCCGAAGTCAGCGCTCTGCTTTCCCGCTACGCCATCGATCCGCGCGAGTTCCATCTCTTCGCCTTCGGCGGTGCAGGCGCGATGTTGGCCTGTTTCCTGGCCAAGGAACTCGACATGAGGGGTGTCATCGTGCCGCTTGCACCCGGCGTCGTGTCGGCACTTGGAGGCCTCGTCGCCGACTTGAAGAACGATTTCATCCGGACCGTGTATTGCGGCGTCACCGACGACCAACTCGCCGCACTCGCACCGGTACTCGACGAACTCGAAACCAATGCTCGGACTTGGCTCGCCGCACAAGGATACAATCGTCCCGGTATCATGCGACTGACGGCGGATATGCGGTATGAGGGACAGTCCTTCGAGATCGAGACTGACATCGAAGCCGATTGGCTGCGCATCGGCGATGCACGAACCGTTGCGGCGGCGTTCCACCGGGAGCACGAGAGGCTTTACGGCCATGCCGACACGGATGGCTCCGTGCAACTCGTCAACCTTCGCCTCGTGATCGTCGGCAAAACGCAAAAGCCTGTGTTGCGGGAAATGCTCGCCACCGGACGCCCGCTTCTGCCTCTGAAACAAGTCGAAGGCTGGTTTAATGGTCGCTCCTGGCTGACCGGCGTCTATCAACGCCAGGATTTCGGGGCCGGCGACAAGCTGACAGGTCCGGCGATCATCGCGCAGGACGACACGACAACAGTCGTTCCTCCCGGCTTTGAGCTTGTGGTCGATCGCTTCGGCAATCTCGTCATCACCAAGTCGGAGTCCTGATCGTGACGATAGACAGACGCAACATCAAGGTCCTCGCCAACTTCTGCGCAGCCGCAGCCGACGCCATGGCGTTCACGCTGATGCGCACCGCCCATTCGGCCTTCGTCAAAGAGACGGAGGACTTCTCTTGCCAGGTGGTGACCCGAGAAGGGCTAGCATTTGCCAATCCGCGCCAATTCGGCGCACCGTGGTATTCCGGCATCGATTATGCACCGCTACTACAGGCATTCGACAGCTATGCCGAGAACGATATCTGCATCACCAACGACCCCTATAGCGGCTTCGTCGCAACACACTCGCCCGACATCCATATCTGGAAGCCGGTCTTCTTCGAAGGCAAGATCGCTTGCTTTGTCGTCGGCCATATCCACAACACGGATGTCGGCGGCGCGGTGCCGGCTTCCCTGTCGCGGTCGCTGTCGGAAATCGAACAGGAAGGATTGCGGATCCCGCCGGTTAAGCTTGTCGAAGCTGGAACGGTAAATCCGGTAATGCTAGCGCTGATCGGCGCCAATGTCCGCATGCCGGAACAGAACCTCGGCGATCTTCACGCGCAGATCGCCTCCGTCAATATCGGCGAACGCAAGATGCACGACATCATACGCCGTTTCGGCTTCGACACTTTCATTGAAGGGGTCGGGCAGATACTCAACCTTGCTGAGGCACAGACCAGGCAAATCATTGCTGGTGTGCCGGACGGTGACTATTTCTTTGCCGACTATGCCGACGAGGACTCCGTCGGCGGCAAACCCTGCCGGATTGCGCTCACCCTCAAGGTGCGCGGCGACGAGGTGATCCTCGACTATACCGGCAGCGATCCGCAGCTCGGCTCCTCGCTGAACATGCCGACCGGTGGCCGCGAACGCCATCCGCTTGTCATGGTCGGGCTCACCTATGTGCTTTATACACTGGACAATAACCTACTTCTGAATGCCGGCACACTGCGCCCGACGAAAGCGGTCTTGCCGGAAGGCACGGTGGTCAACTGCAATCGGCCGGCCGCAGTCGGCATGCGCTCGCTCACATGTGCCATGACCCAGATCGTCACGCTCGGTGCCTTCGCTCAGGCACTTCCCGACTTGATGCCGGCTGCCTCGCCGGGTGGCAATGCCATCATGAACATCAAAACCACCGGCCGAAACGGCAGACCCGTCATGGCCTCCATCGGCCCGGTCGGCGGCGGCGGTGGCGGAACGCCCTTTTGCGACGGCGGCGACGGCGCCGGGGGCGCCACCGGCTTCTTGCGCAATACCCCGATCGAAATCAGCGAGGCCGAGGTTCCCATTCGCTTCCATCGCTATGGGCTCCAGCCAGACACAGGAGGCCCTGGCCGCCATCGCGGCGGACTGTCGGCCATCATGGAGTTCGAGGTTTCGTCTCCCGAGACAGTGGTGACGGCGCGCAACCGAAACCGCTCGATCATGCCGTCCTGGGGGGTAGTGGGAGCAAAGGCCGGCGCAATTTCGCTGTTCGTGCGCAATCCCGACCGTCCGGATGCCCTCTCGCTTGGAAATACGGATGTGGTCCATTGCGGCCCCGGCGACATCATTCGGATCATTGGTCCCGGCGCTGGCGGCTATGGCGATCCCTTTGACCGCCCCTTGGAAGAAGTGCTCGCGGACGTAAGCAAAGGCGCCGTCAGCATTGAGCGGGCGCAGTTCGATTACGGCGTCGTGATCCGCAAAGGTCGGATCGAAGAGAAGGCGACTAACGAACTCCGAACGAGAAACGCCCAAGCTCCGACCGGCATCATCACCTATGGTGCAGAACGCATAGCCTTTGAATCCACGTGGACACGCGAACGCTATGATCTTCTCACTGAGTTCCTGGCAAAGGCTCCGGTGGGCTGGCGCTTTTTCCTCAAACACCGCGCATTCGAGCAAGTCGAGGTCATGCGGGGCGACCTGCGCCCCGTCGCCGAACAAATGGAGGGGCTGTTTGCGCAGATGCGAATCCGCTACGCTTTCTAAAACCCGTGTGACCGGATGAAGATGAATCTGCGCCAATTCGAAGTCTTCCGTGCCATCATGCGCGATGGAACGATAACGGCTGCCGCCAATTCGCTCGGCATCTCGCAGCCGGCGGTCAGCAAGCTCCTCGCCCATCTTGAAGATGAGCTTGGCTACGCCTTGTTTGACCGCATTGCCGGCCGGCTGGTGGCAACGATGGAAGCGCAGCTTATCTATGCCGATGTGGATCGTGCCTTTCGGCAATTCGACAAGCTTTCGGCCCTCACGCGAGACGTCGGCGCAGCCCGTATCGGCTTGCTGAGGATAGGCTCTAGCCTGCCAATCGCCTATTCGCTGCTGCCGGAAGCACTCGCCTTGTTTCAACATCAAAGAAGTGAGGTGAAGATCCATCTTCACACGCTGCCCAAGCGCGAAATCGCCGACGCTCTGCTGCTCGGCGATATCGACGTTGCAATCACACTCAGCCCGATCCTGGCGCCTACCGTCCGCGTCGAAACCCTGTGCGATATCCCGATCGTCGTCGTCTGCACCGCAGACGATTCGTTGCAGGCATTGGAACTCGTCCGGCCGGCGGATCTATCGGGTCGACGATTGATCTCCTACGGCTCGCATGCCGAGATTGGCGCCGCGCTCGACAGGGCTTTCGAAGCCGAGGGCGAGAAGCGTGACGTTTCCATCCAGATCGCATCGTCGATCGGTGCCTTGCCTCTCGTACGCCGAGGGCTCGGCGTGGCGCTCGTGGACACCCTGTCCATCTGGCGGGCCGATGATGTTATTGCCCGGCGCTTCCTGCCCGAAGTCACCATGCAGCTTAGCGTTTCAGTCAACCAATCCCGGCCTGAGGCGCGCTTCGCACCGCCGTTTCTCCGCTGCCTGCGCGAAGCGCTGGCATCCGCAAAAGAAATCACTGTCCGCTCCCGCTAAAACGCAAGAATCGTCGGCAACCGTACCGTCAACGACGCATGCTGCTCGCGGGGCCGCGCTAGGCTTCGGTAAATTCCCCTGGGAGAGCTTAGCATGAGCTTGAGTTTCGATCCTGATACGTTGCCATTGCCAATCGGCCATTTCATCGACGGCGAGCTCGTAAGGGCCTCTGGTGAGATCGGCATGAACAGGCCTTCCGACGGCAAGTCCTATGCTGACTGCCCGATCGCCGCTCCGGAAATGGTGGATCGGGCCGTTGAATCTGCCAAGGCCGCATTGAAGGCCAGCAACTGGAGCGGCCTGCGGCCGCGAGAACGCGTCCGAGTGCTGCATGCCTGGGCTGACCTGATCGAGGCTGAGGCGGAAAATTTGGCCCGGATCGAAGCTCTGTCGTCCACCCGCCTGATCAATCAATTGGTGGCAGGTGACATAGCGGTCACGGCTGAGCAGATCCGCTTCTTTGCCGAATTCGCCGACAAGGAAGGCAGCGATGTCGTGCCTACCGATGACAAGACCTTCGGCATGATCCTCAGCGAGCCCTACGGCGTCGTCGGTGCAATCACGCCCTGGAACTTCCCAGTCTCGATGGCCGGCTGGAAACTCGGCCCTGCGCTTGCAGCCGGCAATGCCGTCGTCCTCAAACCGTCCGAAATGACACCGTTTTCGACGGTCTATCTGGCTGAACTTGCCGTAAGGGCGGGATTGCCGGCCGGTCTCTTCAACGTCGTCCTCGGAGATGGGCTCGCCACCGGCACTGCGCTGACCGGTCATCCCGATGTCGCCAAGGTCAGCTTCACCGGCTCGACGCGTGCCGGATCGGCGATCATGGAGAATATCGCCCGCTCGGGCATCAAGCCGGTGACCCTGGAGCTCGGTGGCAAGAGCCCACAGATCGTTTTCAGCGATGCCGACCTCTCGAAGGCAGCCGATGCGATCGTCGGCAGCCTTCTCTTCAATGCCGGCCAGGCTTGCGTCGCCGCGACGCGCGTGATCGTGGAGGCAAGCGTGGCCGAAGAGTTCACCGACGCGCTTGTCGCGCGGATGGCCGATGTCGGGCACGGCCCGACCTGGGATGAAGCGACCCGCTATTCGCCGATCATCTCCGAGCGTCAACGCGACCGGATCGACGCGATCGTCGGCGCTGCGATCGACGCCGGCAGCCGCTGCGTCGCCGGCGGCAAGCCCATCGATAGACAGGGCTACTTCTACGAGCCGACGCTTCTGACCGACCTCGACCCGTCTTCTCCGGCCATCCTTGAGGAAATTTTCGGGCCGGTCTTAACGCTGCAGACCTTCGTAGACGAGGAGGACGCGATGAGGCTTGCCGATCATCCGACCTACGGACTTGCCGCGGGCCTGTTTACATCGGACTTGTCGCGGACCATCCGCCTGAGCAGGCTGATCCAGGCAGGCACGGTCTGGGTCAATCGCTACAGCCGCTCGCGGGATCACATCCTGCCGACCGGTGGCTACAAGCGCTCCGGTATCGGCAAGGACTTGGGGCGAGAGGCCTACCTTGCCAACCGCAAGACGAAGAGCGTGCTCATCAGCCTTTGAGGATTTAAAGCCATGAAGACCTATTCCATTGCCGTGATCCCTGGCGACGGCATCGGCGCGGACGTGACAGACGCTGCCTGGTCAGTCCTACAAGTCGCCGCCAGAACCTGCGGCTTCGCATTGAACGGCACTGAATTCCCCTGGTCATGCGCATTCTACAAGGAAACCGGGCGGATGATGCCTGAAGACGGCATCGAGACGCTGAGAGCGTTCGACGCCATCCTGCTCGGCGCCGTCGGCTGGCCGGCCGAAGTGCCGGATTCGGTCTCCCTGCACGGCCTGTTGCTGCCGATCCGCAAGGCTTTCGTGCAATATGCCAATATCCGGCCACACAGGTTGCTGCCGGGGGTACAGGGACCGCTGCGGGCGGAGAAATTCGACATCCTCTGCATCCGTGAAAACACCGAGGGCGAGTATTCAGGTGCCGGCGGTCGCGTCCATCAGGGTACAGTCGATGAAGTCGCGGTGGAGACATCGATCTTTACCCGCACCGGTGTCGAGCGGATCCTGCGCTTCGGCTTCGAACAGGCGCGCGCCCGGCGCGGCAGGCTCGCCTCGGTCACGAAGTCCAATGCCCAGAAATATTCCATGGTATTCTGGGATGAGATCACGGCTGAGCTCTCTGCCGAATATCCAGATGTCGAGGTTTCGAGCTATCACATCGACGCCATGGCAGCCCGTATGGTGATGGCGCCGGAAAGCCTGGATGTCGTCGTCGCCTCCAACCTGTTCGGCGATATACTGACCGATCTTGGAGCCGCCATTCAGGGTGGGCTCGGATTTGCGGCATCGGCCAATATCAATCCGCAGCGCAGCGCCCCCTCGATGTTCGAGCCGGTTCATGGCTCGGCCCCGGATATTGCCGCACTCGGCATCGCCAATCCGATAGCCGCCATCTGGTCCGGCGCAATGATGCTGGATCATCTAGGCGAAAAGGATGTAGCCGTGCGCATCATCGCGGCCATAGAGGCAGCAACGGCGCGTGGCATCGGCATCTTTCCGGGCAGGGATCGGACAGAAACCATCACCAACGGCATCATCGCCGCACTCTCCTGACTGCAGAGGACATCATGTTGGATTTGAAAGACAAGCAGCTTTTCCGTGACAAGGGATTGATTGACGGGCTCTGGGTCGCGGCAGCGTCAGGCGCGACAGTGGATGTTCACGACCCGGCGAAACAAGCTGTGATCGCCACGGTGCCCGATATGGGCTCCGCTGAGACGCGCAATGCAATCGCGGCGGCCGAGGGCGCGCAACGAAGCTGGAAGCGCAAGACCAATGCAGAGCGTGCCGCCCTTCTCGAGGCCTGGCACGATCTCATGCTTGAAAACATCGACGATCTTGCCCTCATTCTGACAACGGAACAGGGCAAGCCGCTCGACGAAGCTCGTGGTGAAATCCGTTACGGCGCCTCTTTCGTAAAATGGTTCGCCGAGGAGGCGCGCCGAATTAACGGTCACACGATACCGGCTCCCACACCCGATCGCCGTATCATCGTGCTCAAGGAACCGGTTGGTGTCTGCGGCATCATCACACCCTGGAATTTTCCCAATGCGATGATCACCCGCAAGGTCGCGCCGGCCCTTGCCGCCGGTTGCACGGTCGTCATCAAGCCTTCGGAATTCACTCCCTATTCTGCCTTGGCGCTCGGGGTTCTGGCCGAGCGCGCCGGCATCCCGGCCGGCGTCATCAATATCGTCACCGGCATGCCGACCGAGATCGGCAATGAGATCATGCGCAACGAAACCGTGCGCAAGATCTCCTTTACCGGCTCGACCCGAGTGGGTGCGCTGTTGATGCGCGGCGCTGCCGACAGCATCAAGCGGCTCAGCCTCGAGCTCGGCGGCAACGCGCCCTTCATCGTCTTCGACGACGCCGACCTCGACCTTGCCGTCGATGGCGCGCTTGCCTCAAAGTTCCGCAATGGCGGCCAGACCTGCGTCTGCGCCAACCGGCTTCTGGTTCAATCGAGCGTTTACGATGCCTTCGCGGCAAAGCTGAAGGCGAAGGTCGATGCCATGAAGGTCGGCCCGGGCACCGAAGCCGGCGTGTCGATTGGCCCGATGATAAACCAGGCGGCAATCGAGAAGATCGACCGGCATGTCCGCGACGCCTTGGCGAAAGGCGCAACGATCATAACTGCCGCTCGACAGCTACCCGATGGCGGGCAATATACCGCTCCAACCATCTTGACCGGGGCGACGACGGACATGGAGCTTGCCAGCGAAGAGACCTTCGGGCCGGTGGCGCCGCTCTTCCGCTTCGAGACCGAAGAGGAGGCCATCGCGATCGCCAACGGCACGCCCTTTGGATTGGCGTCCTATTTCTATACCGATAATCTGAAGCGCGCCTGGCGCGTAGGCGAAGTTCTGGAATTCGGCATGGTCGGGCTCAATACCGGATCCGTTTCGATGGAAGTCGCACCTTTCGGCGGCATCAAGCAATCGGGCATCGGCCGCGAGGGCGCACAGGCCGGCATCGAGGAATATCTCGAAATGAAGAGCTTTCACATTGGCGGACTTAGCTAGGTCGGCAGCCAAAGCAACAGCGGGCCAATCGGTTCTTGATCGGCCCGCTGTAAAGTTGATAGCTGTCGTTACTGGAACCTGTCCTTCATCTTGTAATAAAGGCCCACGAGCGGCAGGAACCACGGCTTGCCGAAATGGCCGGGCACTGCGGGCCAATCGACGTCCTTCATGGGATTGCGATCTTCGCGGCCAAGCATGGCATCAGCCATGATCATGCCGAGATGCGTCGACAGCTGCGCACCGTGGCCAGAATAGCCCATCGCATACCAGGCTCCATCGTGATAACCAGCGCGCGGATAGCGATCCTTGGTCATGTCGACGAGACCGCCCCAGCAATAATCAACGTCGATGCCAGAGAGCTGGGGGAAGATTTCAGCCAGGCCCGCCGTCAAGATTGCACCGCTCTTGGCATCTGAGCGATGATCGGACGCAGCGGAAAATCGCGCCCGACCGCCAAACAGCAGCCGATTGTCGGGCGACAGGCGGAAGTAGTTGCCGATATTCATCGAGGTGACGCAGGTGCGGTTTCCCGGCATGACTGCAGCCACCTCATCCGCTGTCAGCGGCCGGGTCGCGATCAGGAAGCTGCCGACGGAGATGATCCGCCGACGGAAGTAGCCGAAATTCGGGGTCGTGTAGGCGCCAGTCGCCACCAGTACATTGTCGGCGGTGATCTCGCCACGTGGCGTCATCAACCGATGCCGGCCGTTGTCCTGGATCTTGTTCGTCACCGGCGCCGCTTCATAGATCACTGCCCCATGGCGGACCGCAGCATCCGCAAGACCGACGGCATAGCGGCCCATATGCATCATCGCACTTTTCTTGAAGAGCATCGCTCCATGGAAGGGTGAGCCGATCTCTTGTTTGAGATCGTTTGGCGTAAGCAGCGCCGTATCCGGATCGACCTCGGCATGAACAGCTTCGAAATTGCGGGCGATCGGCCCGAAATGTTGCGGCTTCGATGCCAGCTTCAGCTTTCCGGCCCGGCGAAAATTGCAATCGATCCCTTCCTCGGCAACGAGCGTCTCGATCGTATCGATGGAAGCATCAATCGCCTTATAGAGCGCAATCGCCCTCTCCTTGCCGAGTTCAGCCTTGGCGGCGGGATAGCTGTGGGCGAGACCGTTGTTCAGATGACCACCATTGCGGCCCGAAGCGCCCCAGCCGACGCGCTCAGCTTCAAGAACGACGACGCTCGCACCGGCCTTCGCCAATTGCCGCGCTGCGGACAATCCGGTGAAGCCGCCTCCTATGACACAAGCGTCGTATTGCCCTTCGACCGGACCTTGCCGGCCTCCGGCAAAGGCAGGCGCAGTATCGTGCCAATAAGAGACGAGTTTCATAGAGCGATCCTCCCCTTATAACCCAACGACGCCGGGCAAGCCGGATATGTCTGCTATCTCGACATATCCATAATAGGGATTTGCGGGCTCATGGCCGCGATTGACCCAGACCTTGTTCTTGATGCCGAGATCATGCGCCGACATCAAGTCATAGCGGAATGACGACGAGCAGTGCAGAATATCCTCCGGCCCGCAACCCAGCATGTCGAACATATATTCGAATGCCTTGAAGCGCGGTTTGTAGGCATTAGCTTGCTCTGCCGTGTAGACGGCATGGAAGGGCGCGCCGAGTTTCTCCACATTCGACATGATCTGGCTGTTCATTGCGTTGGAAAGGATCACCAAAGGTATCTCCCTGGCAACCTTCGCAAGCCCGGCCGGCACGTCGGGATGCGGCCCCCAGCCGGGTACACGCTCATAGATCGTCTTGGCGTCTTCTGGGTGAAACTTGACGCCGTTCGCGCGGCAGGTTCGTTCGACGGCGTTATGAACCACATCAGCGTAGGGCTTCCAATCACCGAGAATCTCGTCCAGCCGATAAGCAGCAAAGTTCCTGGTGAACTGCTGCATCTTCGCTTCATCGAGCTCAGAGCCATAGATGTCGCGCGCTGCCTCGGCCATCTCGAAATTGGTGAGCGTGCCGTAGCAGTCAAAGGTGATGTATTTCGGCCGGAAAGGCGCCATGTCCGTTCGTCCTCTATCTAAAGGGCATTTGCGTTCTTTGCTGAAACGATCATAGGCTCAAGTCTTGCGACGGACATGATCGAATTGGCGTCTCCTCAAAGCATATTGTTTCGTATGCACGGCGTCCTTTGGCACAGTGTTGCAGCGGGTTTGCAATGCGATGCTGTTTTTGGACCGTTGGAGGGCGACCGAAAGATTGTCGACAGCATAAGATGCGGCGAATCGCATCCGCTACGGCGAAAGATATCACGATGAACCACGCCTTCAGATGATCTCCCCCGCAAGGATCACCGAGACTTGAGGCAAGGAAAGGATACCTCATGCGAACCGACGACATAAATTTGGTCAGCTTCACATCAGAGCATATAGACGGCGCGGTCGCCCTTTCACGCCAGGCCAACTGGCCCCATCGCGCCGAAGACTGGCATCTGGTCTTGCGGTTGAGCCACGGCGTAGCGGCGGTCGACGAGGCCGGCCGTGTCGTGGGGACCATTTTCATGACCCCCTATGGAGGCGATTGTGCGACGATCAGCATGGTGATCGTGGATGAGGGGATGCGCGGCCGCGGCCTTGGTCGCAAGCTCATGGATGAGGCCATCACGCTTGCAGGCGATCGATCACTGAGGCTCATTGCGACGGCAGAGGGGCTGCCACTTTATTGCAAGCTCGGCTTTGTCGTTGAAGGCGAGATTTTTCAACATCAGGGTCACCTCGTCCACCTTGCTCAGGGCGGGGAAGTCGAGACTGCGACTGCAGGTGATTTTTCCGCAATCAAAGCGCTCGATCGTGCAGCCTTTGGCGCCGACCGCAGCGCTTTGATCGATTTCCTTGCGGACGTCGCACAAGCGGTTGTCATTCGGCGGAACGGCCGCATCGAAGCCTATGGCGCGCTTCGCGCCTTTGGCCGCGGCGATGTGATCGGACCTGTGATCGCACCGAGTGCCGAGGACGCGAAGTCGTTGATAACAGCGCTCGCATTTCGCAGGTCGAGTGATTTCCTGCGTGTCGATACGAACGACGGCTCGGGGCTGGGCGATTGGCTGGCTGAGATCGGCCTCAACCTTGTGGGTGGTGGGATCGCGATGCGGCGGCCGGCCGGCGGAGTGGCGGTCAGCCAAGACGCAAGAATATTTGCATTGGCCAATCAGGCCCTCGGATAATCTGGAGATCACTATGCTCGCCAACTCTCTCATCGAACTCGACCGCGCACATCTCATCCATCCGGTTTCATCCTATCGCGGCCATGAAAAGCTGGGCGTGCGGGTATTGAGATCCGCAAAGGGCGCGACCGTCACCGATGCATCCGGTCACCAGCTCGTCGATGGATTTGCCGGGCTCTGGTGCGTCAATGCCGGCTATGGGCATGAGAGCATCGTCGAGGCGGCCGCCCGCCAGATGCGCGAACTGCCCTATGCGACCGGCTATTTCGATCTCGGCTGCGAAGTCGCCATTCGTCTCGCTGCCGAGCTTGCCGACCGCGCCCCTGGCGATCTCAATCATGTCTTCTTCACGCTCGGTGGATCAGATGCGGTCGACAGCACAGTGCGTTTTGTACGCTACTACTGGCATGCCAAGGGCAAGCCGGAGCGCGACCAGTTCATTTCGATCGAGCAAGGCTATCACGGCTCCTCGACCGTCGGGGCCGGCCTCACTGCGTTGCCCGGATTTCATGCAGGCTTCGGCGTCCCCTTCGATTGGCAGCATAAGATCCCCTCGCCTTACCCATATCGAAACCCAGTTGGTACCGATGCGGATGCGATTATTGCCGCATCCGTCGCCGATCTAAAAGCGAAGATCGAGGCTATTGGCGCGGACCGAGTGGCGGCATTTTATGCCGAGCCGATCCAGGGATCCGGCGGTGTGATCGTGCCGCCGAAAGGCTGGATCAAGGCGATCCGCAATCTCTGCAGCCAATATGACATTCTCTTCATCGCCGACGAAGTGATAACGGGCTTTGGGCGGACGGGACCGCTATTTGCCTGCACGCATGACGAAATCGTGCCGGATTTCATGACTACCGCCAAGGGCCTGACCTCCGGCTATGTGCCTATGGGCGCTGTGTTCATGTCCGATCGCGTCTATGATGTCATCGCCGACGGCGCCGGAAATGCAGCGGTCGGCCATGGCTACACCTATTCTGCCCATCCCGTCAGTGCAGCGGTCGGGCTCGAGGTGCTGAAGCTCTATGAGGGCGGTCTATTGCAAAACGGCATCAAGGCAGGCACGCGTCTGATGGCGGGGTTGGAAAGCCTGCGTGATCACCCACTGGTCGGCGACGTCCGTGGTCGGGGACTGCTGGCCGCAGTGGAACTCGTCGTCGACAAAGCCAAGAAGACACCACTGCCAAGTAACGCCGCACCGGCACGCCGGATTTTCGACCGGGCCTGGGACAACGGCCTTGTCATCCGCGCATTCGCCCAAGGCGTGCTTGGATATGCGCCGCCGCTTTGCTGCACGGACGACGACATCGACGCCATCCTGGAGCGCACTCGCAAGACCCTCGACCAGACCCTGGAGGATCCGGACGTTCGAGAAGCCATGCGTTGATGTGATAATTGCCATTCTCCATCGGCGAAATGTCGGACAGACCCGGAAATTCGAAATTTTGTGCCGCAGCATACCATTGATTCGGCGACTCCGCCGCTCAGGAACTGCCAAACTGCCTCCCAGAACGGCTGAAACCGGCTTTTCCGGGCCTTGGCAGGAAGAATTCCGCCCCTTGGGCCAGAATTTTATGCTGCAAGCGATTTGTCCGCGAGCAGATCATGAAGGAGAGCATGACTTGGCCAGAGACTTTCAAGATTTCAAGTATCTTACCTTCGACGTCGTCGGTACGCTCATCGACTTCGAGGGTGGCATAAAGGCCTGCCTTGCCGAGATTGCGACAGAGAGCGGTATCGCCATCGATGGCGAGGAAGCGCTGAGGCTCTATCGCCAGGCGCGCTACAGCGAAGATGCGGATCTCTTTCCGGACGATCTCGCACGGGTCTATATGGTCATCGCGCCCGCACTTGGCCTGCCGCCGGAAGATCGATACGCACAGCGGCTGCGCGATTCCGTGGCAAGCTGGAAAGCGTTTGACGACAGTGCGGCAGCACTCGCCGAGCTTGCCAAGACTCATCGCCTCGTTGCGATGACCAATGCCCGCCGCTGGGCGCTCGATCATTTCGAAAAGAAACTGGGCTCGCCGTTCTTTGCGACCTTTACCGCCGACGATACCGGCACGGAAAAGCCGGATCCCGCCTTCTTCGAACAGGTATTCGAATTCGTTGCCGGCGAAGGGGCGAGCAAGAACGATATTCTTCATGTTGCTCAAAGCCAGTATCACGATATCGGTATTTCGCGAAAGCTTGGCCTGACCAATTGCTGGATCGAGCGCCGTCATGCCCAGAACGGTTATGGCGGGACGATAGAACCCGACACATTCACTCAACCCGACTACCACTTTAAGTCGATGGCGGCCTTCGCTTGCGCCGTCAGGGAAAGGCCAACCGAAAGACAGTGACCCAACCCGGGAAAGCTCGCGGTCAAGACGGGCATCCCATCAATCAATCAACAGAAAAAGGGGAATTAGATGACTGACAAAATTGCAAACTGGACCGCTGCTGACGATGCGATGGTGGAGAACGCCATCAGGCGCGGCGCAACGCGGCGCGATCTCCTGAAGCTGATGCTGGCAGGAGGCGTGGCGGTATCATCGGCGGGCATTATTCTCGGCCGGGCTTCCCAGGCCGTTGCGGCCACGCCGGTCTCAGGCGGAGCTTTCAAGGCGGCCGGCTGGTCGTCCTCGACGGCTGACACACTGGACCCCGCAAAAGCGTCGCTGTCCACCGACTATGTGCGCTGCTGTTCGCTCTACAATCGCCTGACCTTCATCGACAAGGCCGGCGTGACACAAATGGAGCTTGCCGAGAGCATCGAGAGCAAGGATGCCAAGACCTGGACGGTCAAGCTGCGCAAGGGCGTGACATTCCATGACGGCAAGGCGCTGACAGCCGACGACGTGGTCTTTTCCCTTAAACGCCATCTCGATCCAGGGGTCGGCTCGAAAGTCGCCAAGATTGCAGCACAGATGACCGGCTTCAAGGCTGTCGACAAGTCGACGGTCGAGATCACCCTGGCCGACCCGAATGCCGACCTGCCGACCATTCTGGCCCTACATCACTTCATGATCGTTGCCAACGGCACGACGGACTTCTCGAAGGGCAACGGGACCGGAGCTTTCGTTCTTGAGACCTTCGACCCCGGCAATCGCTCGATCGTAGTGAAGAACAAGAACTACTGGAAGTCTGGCCAACCCTATCTCGACTCCTTCGAGTTCTTTGCGATCAGCGATGACAATGCCCGCGTGAATGCCTTGCTTTCCGGCGACATTCATCTTGCTGCGGCGATCAATCCGCGTGCCATGAAGCTCATCGACGGTCAGTCGGGCTTTGCATTGTCGAAGACGACGAGCGGCAATTATACCAATCTCAACATGCGCCTCGACATGGCTCCGGGGAACAAGAAAGATTTCGTCGACGGGATGAAGTCACTTGTCAATCGCGAGCAGATCGTCAAGTCAGCCTTGCGTGGCCTTGGCGAAGTCGCCAATGATCAGCCCGTTTCTCCGGCCAACATCTATCACAACAACGATCTGAAGCCGAAAACCTTCGACCCCGACAAGGCGAAATTCCACTTCCAGAAGGCGGGCGTGCTCGGGCAGTCTATTCCGGTCATAGCGTCCGACGCAGCGACCTCGTCGATCGACATGGCCATGATCATCCAAGCCGCCGGCGCCGACATCGGCATGAAGCTCGATGTCCAGCGTGTTCCCTCCGATGGCTATTGGGATAATTACTGGCTGAAGGCGCCGATCCATTTCGGTAACATCAATCCGCGCCCGACGCCCGACATTCTGTTTTCGCTGCTTTACGCCTCGAACGCTCCGTGGAACGAGAGCCAGTACAAATCCGAAAAATTCGACAGGATGCTTGTCGAGGCCCGTGGCTTGCTGGATCAAGCCAAGCGCAAGCAAATCTATGGCGAAATGCAGACGATGATTGCCGAAGAGGCAGGTACTATCATCCCTGCCTACATCTCGAATGTGGATGCCATTTCGAGCAAGGTGAACGGATTGGAAGCCAACCCGCTCGGTGGCATGATGGGTTATGCAATGGCGGAGTATCTCTGGCTCCAGGCCTGACGGCTGTGGAACCTCCCCGGGCGGCACAAGCCGCTCGGGGACTTCCGTCCCGCGAACGCCATTCGTTTCGTAGACCGCCGCAGGAGTATTCGTTTGAGATCCGAGGTTTCCATTCTTGTCCTAAACCGGCTCTTCATCGCGATCATCACCTTGCTGATCGTGTCGTTCGCCGTCTTTTTTGCAACGAGTATGCTGCCAGGAGACACCGCCTCCATTCTGCTCGGTCAGGCGGCCACGCCCGAGGCGGTTGCAGGCCTGCGCAAGGCCATGCATCTCGACGAGCCTGCGATTCTGCGGTTCATGGCTTGGCTTTTGGGACTGGTGAAGGGTGACCTTGGAACATCCTATGCCAACAACATGCCCGTTGCGCAGCTGATCGGTGGTCGCCTGGTGGCGACGCTGGAGCTTGCCGCCATCACGACGCTCGTTTCGGTCCCACTTGCACTGCTACTCGGCATTACCTCAGCCATGCTCCGTGGCTCCTACTACGATCGCATTGTCACGATCATTTCGATCGGCGTCATATCGGTGCCCGAGTTCATGGTTGCAACGCTTGCCGTGCTCGTGTTCGCCGTCTATCTGCGCTGGCTGCCTGCACTCTCCTCCATTAATGAAGCGCATACATTCTTCGACCTCCTGAAGATCTATGCCATGCCGGTCATTACGCTCACCTTCGTCATCTCGGCGCAGATGATCCGCATGACCCGAGCGGCCTTGATCGAAACGCTAAAGACGCCCTATGTGGAAATGGCCCTGCTCAAGGGCGCCTCGCGCGGCCGAATGGTGTTTATGCATGCATTGCCCAACGCCCTTGGTCCGATCGTCAATGCGATCGCGCTTTCGCTCTCCTACCTCGTCGGCGGCGTCATCATCGTCGAGACTATCTTCAACTACCCGGGTGTCGCCAAGCTGATGGTCGACGCCGTCGCAACCCGAGACCTGCCACTCATCCAAAGCTGTGCGATGATTTTTTGCCTTGGTTATCTCTTGCTGATCACCGCTGCCGACATCGTTGCTATCCTGTCAAATCCGAGGCTGCGATGACCACGAAAAGCCTGCTTCGCCACGCTCCGTCCATGTTCGGCTACAACGTCAGCCCTGTTGGCGTCTTTGCCTTTGCCATCATCCTCGGCTGGACGATCGTCGCCCTGTTCGCACCCTATATGATCCCCTATTCCGTCGGTGAAATCGTCGATACGGACTATTTCGGCCCCATGAGCCATCAATTGTGGCTCGGCTCGGACTATCTCGGCCGCGACATGCTTTCGCGCGTGATGATGGGTGCCCGCTACACCGTGGGCATTTCGCTTGCAGCTGTCGCACTTTGCTGCTTTTGCGGCGTGACGCTCGGCATGATCGCTGCGGTTATCGGCGGATGGTTTGACATAATCCTGAGCCGGTTTCTCGACGCCCTGAACTCGATCCCGAGCAAGCTTTTTGGCCTCGTGGTCGTTGCTGCCGTCGGATCGTCCATTCCGGTGCTGATCATCACCCTCGCCGTCATCTACACGCCGGGTGCTTACCGCTTTGCCCGCGCGCTCGCCGTCAACATCAATACGATGGATTTCATCACAGTTGCGCGCACCCGCGGTGAGCGGGTCGGCTATATTATCTCCTCTGAAATCCTGCCGAACATTATCCGACCGGTCCTGGCCGACTTTGGGCTGCGCTTCGTGTTTGTTGTGCTCCTGCTATCAGGCCTTTCCTTCCTCGGCCTTGGCCTGCAGCCGCCCTATGCCGACTGGGGCGCTCTGGTTCGCGAAAATATCGGCGGACTGCCCTTCGCAGCACCTGCCGTGATCGTACCCTCCTTTGCCATCGCCAGCCTCACCATCAGCGTCAACCTGCTGATCGACAACCTGCCGCGCAGGATCAGAGACAGGAGCGCGTGACAATGGCCAACCTCGTTGAAATCAAAAATCTGAAGGTCGAAGCCACGACTGACTCCGGCCGCGTGGTGGAAATCATCAAGGACGTCAGTTTCGATATCGCCAAGGGAGAAATCGTCGCGCTGATCGGCGAAAGCGGCTCGGGCAAGACGACGATAGCGTTGACTCTCATGGGGCATGCACGAGAGGGTTGCCGCATATCCGGCGGCAAGGTCCATGTCGACGGGCAGGACATGGCCGCTCTGTCGGAAAGCGAACGCTCAAAGGTCCGCGGCACCACAGTTGCCTATATTCCGCAAAGCGCGGCTGCGGCCTTTAATCCGGCCTCGAAGATCATGGAGCAGGTCATCGAGGTCACCCGCATTCACAGACTGATGTCGCCGGAGCAAGCACGCCGGCGCGCGATCGAACTTTTCCGGGCGCTGTCGCTGCCGAGCCCGGAAACGATCGGCGAACGATATCCACATCAGGTCTCCGGCGGCCAGCTGCAGCGATTGGCTGCCGCCATGGCCCTGATCGGCGAACCAAAGCTGATTATTTTTGACGAACCGACCACCGCGCTCGACGTGACGACGCAGATCGACGTACTGAAGGCGTTCAAGTCCGTCATCCGCGCTGGCGATATTGCCGGTGTTTACGTTTCGCACGATCTAGCGGTCGTGGCGCAGATCGCCGACCGCATTGCCGTGCTTAAGGGCGGCGAAATCCAGGAATTGGCGTCCACCGAAGCGATCCTTACGCGACCGAGCCATCCCTATACGCGCGAGCTACTGGCGGCCTTCGAACCGAAACAAGCGTTCCGTAGAGGGAGTATCGCAGGGTCGATCGCACCCATGCTGAGGATCGACGGCCTGGTTGCGGGCTATGGTGATATGCAGGCCAATGGCCTGCCGGCAGTCTGTGCAGTTCAATCCGTCAGCCTTGAAGTGGAGAAGGGCAGGAATCTCGGCATCATCGGCGAATCCGGATGCGGAAAGTCGACGCTGGCTCGTGCAATCGCAGGCATTCTGCCCGCCGTATCAGGCACCATCGGCTTCAATGGCAGCGACATGAATCGCGCCGCAAAGTTGCGCTCGCGCGACCAACTGCGTGAGATGCAGATTGTCTTTCAATATGCCGACACGGCGCTCAACCCGGCAAAGTCCGTCGGCGATATTCTCGAGCGGCCGCTGGTCTTCTACCATGGCATGGGCAGCAAGGCTCGAGAGGCCAGGGTCGACGAACTGCTTGACATGGTGCGATTGCCGCGCGCGCTTCGCTATCGCTATCCGTCGGAACTGTCCGGCGGACAGAAGCAGCGCGTGAATTTTGCCCGCGCGCTGGCAGCAGAACCGCGCCTGATCATCTGTGATGAAATCACCTCTGCTCTCGACACCGTTGTCGCAGCGGCAATCATCGAGCTCTTGAAGGAACTGCAGCGTGAGCTGCATTTGTCTTACATCTTCATCAGCCATGATCTCTCGGTCGTCGAGGCAATTTGCGACGAAATCGTCGTGATGTATGGCGGCCGGAAGGTGGAGCAAATCACACGCGAATCCGCCAATGCGCCCCGCCACCCCTATTCGCAACTGCTGTTCCAGTCCGTTCCGAAACTCGATCCGAAATGGCTCGACAGTCTTGTTCAGGACCCGGAACTCAAGCGTGAATACGGCCATGGCTAACCGATGACATGACCTCGGATGCCGATCACATGGGAAACAGGCTGGTCAACGGCATGTGCGCCTTGACGATCGGCGACTTGAGCACGACGAAGCTGAAGTACTTGTCGATCCCAATATCCATATCGGTCAGCCGTTCCATAATGGTCTGATACTCACCGATCCCGGCGGTGACAAATTTGATGAGATAGTCGTAGCCGCCGGAAACGAGATGGCACTCGATCACTTGATCAATTTTCTCGACCACGTTTAGGAAGCGAGCAAAATCGATCTGCCTGTGGTTCTTGAGGGTGATCTCGGTAAAGACGGTTAGTGTTTGACCGAGTTTTGCGAGGTTGATCTGGGCGGAATAGCCTTCGATGTATCCTTCAGCCTGGAGGCGCTTGACGCGCATGAGGCATGGACTAGGAGAAAGAGCCACAAGCTCGGCCAGCTCGACATTGGTGATGCGGCCATTTCTCTGAAGCTCGTAGAGGATTTTGATATCGATCCGATCCAGTTTCATGAGTGAGGTCCGCCGTTGAGAAAGTGCCGGGAAAAGGCGGCACAAAATGCTGTTACCAAGTGGCGTTGAGGGTAGCACATCGCCTGAACATGTCTATGCGGAAGACAAATCTCCATTGAAGCACAATAGTTTATAGACCGTATCGGGTACGGCATAAAATTCGGCGGTCCGGTGATCTCCAGCAACGTTTGGCCGAACAATGGGTTAGGGTTGGGTAGAATTTGGAGGTCACGCATGCCTGCACCGCTTTGTCTCATCGAAAGCTCGCCGATATTGCCGAAGTCAGCCGACACGGTGGTGATCGGCGGCGGTATTGTCGGTGTTTTCGCAGCATATTATCTCGCAAGATCGGGCCTACGCGTTGCCCTTGTCGAGAAAGGCCTGATCGGTGCGGAACAATCCAGCCGCAACTGGGGTTGGTGCCGGCAGCAAAATCGCGATGCCCGAGAACTGCCGATGGCGACGAAGAGCCTCGATCTGTGGGAGAGATTTGCCGGCGATACCGGCGAAAACGCGGGCTTCCGGCGTTGCGGGTTATTCTATCTCAGCAATGACGAACAGGAGATCGCCGGTTGGGCGCGCTGGCACGACTTTGCCCAGACGGTTGATGTCACCACCCATATGCTCGACGGCGCCACCGCAACCGAGCGCGGCCGAGCAACGGGGCGTGTGTGGAAGGGAGGCGTCTTCTCGCCAACCGATGGAATAGCCGATCCGGCCAATGCGGCGCCTGCGGTGGCGCGCGCGATTGTGAAGCTCGGCAGCACCGTTCATCAGAATTGTGCCGCCCGCGGCCTGGAAACAGAGGGCGGGCGCGTCAGCGGTGTGGTCACCGAGAGCGGCGTGATCCGCACCAAGACGGTGATCCTTGCCGGTGGCGCTTGGGCATCATCTTTCTGCCGGCAATTGGGGATCCGCTTTCCCCAGGCTTCCATTCGCTCCTCGATCCTGGCGGTCTCCTCTGGCGCCGAGGGGCTGCCGGATACATTGCACACCAGCGGTGTATCGATTACCCGCCGCGGCGACGGTGGGTATACGCTCGCCATCAGCGGCCGCGGTCGGGTCGACCTGACAGCCCAACAATTGCGGTTCTCGTCGCAATTCATTCCGATGTTCCTCAAGCGACGAAAAAGCCTATCGCCCGGTGGGCTCGAAGGCTTCCGCTCCGGACATGAATCGTTGAAACATTGGCGGCTCGACCGGCCGACGCCAATGGAACATATGCGCATTCTCGATCCGAGGCCGGATCGCGCTACGATCGAACTGACGCACGCAAGGGCAGTTGAACTTCTGCCGGAGCTTCGCAAGACCGAGATCACGGCCGCTTGGGCAGGCTATATCGACAGCACACCGGATGGTGTTCCCGGCATTGGCGAAATCCCGACGCTCCCTGGCTTTATTCTCGCCGCCGGATTTTCCGGTCACGGTTTTGGGATCGGACCCGGGGCCGGCCATTTAATTGCCGATATGGTGACCGGCGCGGAACCCATCGTCGATCCGCTGCCTTATCATCCAAGTCGGTTTGCGTCATCCGTTTGGGGGAAAGTCGCGGATTTCTGATGGGAAAGAAGAGCCCCATTTCCTGAGTCCCTCACTATGCATGCACTGCAAGCTCAGCGCTGTGCAAAGCAAACAGATCCCCCAGCGAAAGCACCAATAGCCGGTTCGGAAATGGGTTTCGAAAGAGGTTGACCCGTTATTCTTCCCAGATACCGGCCTATCGAGGTCAACAATTGGCTCAGTGCGATACGAAGCCGACGATACCCTTGATCTCGGTAAATTCATGCAGGCCAAACTTCCCATACTCCCGACCATTGCCGGATTGCTTGTATCCTCCAAATGGCGCGGCGCCATCCCATGCCGATTGATTAAGACGAACAGTGCCGGCTCGAAGCCTGCAAGCGACCGACCGCGCCTCCAGGGGGTCGCCCTGAATGTAAGCGGCGAGTCCATAGGGCGTATCGTTGGCAATTGCCACCGCCTCGTCCTCGTTTTGATAGCCGATAATCGACAGCACGGGACCGAAGATTTCTTCGCGCGCAACCGTCATCGAATTTGTCACGCGAGCAAAAACGGTTGGGCGCACGTAGTAACCTATGTTGAGATGTGAGGGGCGCCCGATACCGCCGGCGACAAGTTCAGCTCCTTCCGCGATACCTGCCGCGATCAGCGCCTGGATTTTTGCGAATTGGGCCGCGCTTGCCACCGGCCCCAGGTCGGTGTGAGTATCCGAAGGGGGACCGACAACAAGCATGGCCGCTTCTCTCGCGGCTATTGAACTTGCTTCATCCATTCGCTCGGCTGGCACGAGCATTCGCGTCGGCGCATTGCACGACTGCCCGGAATTGCCAAAGCACCGGCGCACGCCTGCGCTGATGGATGCGGCGAAATCGGCGCTCCGTAAGATGATGTTTGGCGACTTGCCGCCGAGTTCCTGATGCACCCGCTTGACCGTCGGTGCAGCTGCCTGCGCGACGGCGATGCCGGCACGCGTTGAGCCCGTGAAGGACACCATGTCAACATCCGGATGGCTGGCGAGTATCGTTCCGACGGTTGGACCGTCACCTTGGACCAGATTGAAGACTCCTGCCGGTACGCCAGCTTCAGCCATGATCTCAGCAAAGACGATTGCGTTGAACGGAGCGATCTCTGAGGGTTTGAGCACCATCGTGCAGCCGGTCGCGAGTGCCGCTGCGACCTTGCACGCGATCTGGTTGATCGGCCAGTTCCAAGGCGTGATCATTGCTACCACGCCAACCGGTTCGTGCACGATGCGAGTCGAGCCTTGCATGTATTCGAAGGCGAATGTTTCGCAGGCCTTGATCGTTTGCTCGAAATGAATAGCGCCGAGGGCAGCTTGTTCAGCCCGGGCCATGGCAAGCGGCGCTCCCATTTCGTGAGATATGACGTCGCCAATCTCGTCGTTACGACGCTTGAGGATTGCCAGAATTCGCTTCAAAAGCGCCAAGCGTTCTTCCTTCGTCGTCTGAGAGAAAGAAACAAAGGCGCTACGCGCAGCTGCGATTGCCTTATGGGCGTCTGCGGCACAGCCCATCGCAATCGCTCCTATCGGCTGCTCGGTGGACGGGTCGATGACCTCGCGAGTGGTTGAGAGCGTAGGGTCGATCCAGTTTCCACCGATATAGAACTTATGCGCATGTTTCACAGCTTTCTCCGTCGGTTGGCCGCGCTGTTTACCGTTTCGGTGATGCTCTCGGCGAGGTTCCCCAATCCTATTGCCCGGACGGTTCTCCAATGCGGGGGCGCTGACGTCGGTTCTGGCCTATCGATCTACCGCAAGATAGCTCATAGGGATCGTCCTCTGATTTCGTCTGCCTGCCGATGGTACGCGGCTCCATTCAGCGCAATCTGCCTATGTTGTACCGTAAGGCAGAACTTCATTGCGAATGTCCACCGTGTTGTGAAGGTCCGAAGTCGTTCAAAGCGAGCAGGCTCAATGACCGTCGGCGCCGTGTCACTACGTGGTCAACGGCAACTCATAGATTCGTTTCAGGGTTCCCATCGGGACGTCAGTCTTCATGTTCAATGCGCTCGGGATATGCGTGAAATGGTCGGCCGTGACAATGCGCGCGACAGCATCATGCTCTCTCGTTGTCAGATAACATTCCATGGCTTCGGAAAACCGCCCTACAGCCTCAGCAAATTGCAGAGTGATTTGTGCATCCTGTGTCTTGAACCAGACGCGAGCAAACACCGTGAGGCCTGCGCCCACAGCGCAACAATATGAACGCCGTCGTTGCAGCCCCGCAGCATTCGGCCTGGCCGTCGGGAATTTAGAGCAAAACGCAGCTTCCCGGCCTAGACGTTCGCCGTCGCGCCGAGATCAGCAGCGACATTTTTGAAGATCTTTGCGGGCTGGCCAAATTGCCGCCCGTCGCCTTGATCAGATGTCGAAAGCGCTCGGCAATATTACGACGTCGCGGATCGTCACATTGCGCGGCCGCGTCAACATGAAGATGACCGCATCCGCGACCTCTTTAGGCTCAATCAACGCTCCCGCCTCCTTTGCCTTTCGCAGGTTCTCTTCGGGCCAGTCTGCAAGGAGGGCACTGACAACAGGTCCAGGGGATACAGAACCAACCCTGATGCCGTTCTTGAGAAGCTGGCGCCGCATCGTCTGTACGAAGCAGTGCATCGCCCATTTGGAAGGGGAATAGACCGGCTCCCAAGGAACCGGGGAATGGCCCGCTACCGAGCTCGTCACGACAATGTCGCCAGTGCCCCGCTCGATCATATGGGGGATTACCGTTCGGACGTTTTTTATCACGACGTTGACATTTAGATTGAGCATTCGATCGATCGCATCGAGATCTGCGTCGACAAGATCCCCACCGATGTAGGTGCCGGCATTTGCGTGGAAGATATCGAGGTGGCCCACCTTTGAGAGCACTCCTTCGAGCAGAGAAGCGCAGCTTGCCGGATCCAGCAAATCGATGACGAGCGGGATCGCGCCTTGTCCAAGACGCTCACGAGCGATGTCCAGCGCCTTCTGATCCCGATCGATCATTACAACTTTCGCGCCTGCTGCGATCAACGCTTCGGTCGACGCCAGGCCAATCCCAGATGCCGCCCCCGTAACGGCAGCGATTTTACCTTCGAGCTCGTGCATGCGGTCTCCTTCCCAGATCCGAACCTATCCAAGGTCGCATACGGGCAGATATTTTACGAGTGTTTCGACGGCTTTCTTCGATATTCCCTGCCAACGGTCAGCTACCCCGCGCCCCGGAATGCCGCGGATTTCGATCGTGTCGGATCACAAAGTCGTATCTTGCGAAAAAGGTGTGAGAGCCTATCTTCCGCTCAATTTCATGCGGAGGAAATTTCATGAAGAAACGTATTTTATTTACCGGCGGAAGCGGCAAGGCGGGACGTCATGCTGTGCCCTGGCTGGTCAACGCCGGCTATGAGGTTCACAACATCGACTTGGTGCCGCTGAACAGCCCTGGCGTCACCAATCTGCAGGCCGATGTCACCGATGCCGGGCAAGTCTATAATGTCCTGACTATGCATCGCGACTTTCCGGATCTCGATCACGGCAAAGGCACGCAGCCTTTCGACGCCGTCGTGCATTTCGCCGCCATACCGCGCATTTTGATCAAACCTGACAACGAGACATTTCGCATCAATACGATGAGTACCTATAATGTCATCGAGGCGGCTGCGAAGCTTGGCGTGAAAAAGATCATTATCGCCTCCAGCGAGACGACTTATGGCGTCTGCTTCGCCGAGGGCCATCGTGATTTTCATCAGTTCCCACTCGAAGAGGACTACGACGTTAATCCGATGGATTCCTATGGCCTGTCGAAGGTCGTGAACGAGAAGACGGCGCGCGCCTTTGCAGAACGCTTCGGCATCGATATCTATGCGCTACGCATCGGCAACGTCATAGAGCCACATGAGTATGAGCGCTTCCCCGAATATTTCGCCAATAGCGAAATCCGCAAGCGGATTGCCTGGAGTTATATCGACGCTCGCGACCTTGGCCAGATCGTCTACCTCTGCATCGAAAAGAGCGGCCTGGGCTTTCAGGTGTTCAATGCTGCGAATGACACCGTGTCAGCCAATACGCCATCGCGCGAGCTTGCCGCCAGGCATTTTCCCAACGTCCCGTTCACGCGCGAGATCGGGGAGTATGAAGGCCTCTTGTCCAACCGCAAGATTCGCGGGGTGCTGGATTTCAAGGAAGAGCACAATTGGCGGCGCTATGTGAACGTCTAATAAGGATGCCTCAATAAGATTGCCGGACGAGGCAGCAAGCGGCTCCTAATAGGTCGCTCCTGGAAGACTCGCTTTCTCTCGTCACCTGAATCCAAAGTTCGGTTCATTGGTTTCTGACAGAAGCGAGGATTTCATCGGCGGATTGAAAGATCAGATCAATCCTTCAGTGAAGGCCGAGGAACTGCTTGAGTTCCGGCGTCTGCGGATTGGCAAAGACTTCGCCGGGTGGGCCGATTTCGTGCACCCGGCCCTGATGCATAAAGACGACACGGGAGCAGACGTCGCGGGCGAATTTCATCTCATGCGTTACCATCAGCAGCGTCATGCCTTCGCTTGCCAGTTCGCGGACAACGGCGAGAACCTCTGCCACCAGTTCCGGGTCAAGGGCCGAGGTGATCTCGTCGCAGAGAAGCGCGATTGGCTGCATGGCGAGCGCTCTTGCGATGGCGACGCGTTGCTGCTGACCGCCGGAGAGCTCATCCGGATAGGCGTCGAACTTGTGCCCAAGGCCGACGCGGTCGAGCATTCGCCGCGCCATGGCCTCGGCTTCGGCCCTGGCTATCTTCTTGACGACCATCTGCGAGAGCATGACGTTGCGTCCCGCGCTCAAATGCGGGAAGAGATTGAATTGCTGGAAGATCATGCCGACCTTCAGCCGGAGCGCCTTCAGGTGCAGGTCGTCAGGCAGGAGTTGCGCGCCTGCGACCGAGATCGAGCCGTCATTTATCGTCTCCAGCCCGTTGATGCAGCGCAGAAGCGTCGACTTTCCCGAGCCGCTCTTGCCGATAATCGCGATCACTTCGCCTGGTTCGACATCGAGGTTGATGCCTTTCAGCACCTCGTTGGTGCCAAAGCTCTTGCGGACTTCAGTGACCTCGATGAGCGACATTGAGCTTCCTTTCCAGAATCTGGCTGCTTTTCGACAGCGGCCAGCACAGGGCAAAATAGATGAGCGCGACGAAGCCATAGACGGTAAATGGCTGGAAGGTCGCATTGGTGATGATGGTGCCGGCCTTCGACAGCTCCACGAAGCCGATGATGGACGTGAGCGCGGTGCCTTTGACGACCTGCACGGAGAAGCCGACCGTCGGCGGCACCGCGATGCGCAGTGCCTGCGGCAGGATGACGTAGCGCATCTGCTGGATATAGCCCATGCCGAGGCTGGCTGAGGCCTCCCACTGGCCCTTGGCGACGGCCTCGACGCAGCCGCGCCAGATTTCGGTGAGGAAGGCGGCCGACCAGAGGGTGAGCGCGACACCGGCGGCCAGCCACGCCGGCACGTCGATGCCGAACAAGCCCAGCCCGAAGAATGCGAGGAAAAGCTGCATCAGCAGCGGCGTGCCCTGAAACAGCTCGACGAAATATCTGACGGCGACGCGGCCGGCCTTGCGTTTGCCGATGCGCAGGAACAGCAGGATGGCGCCGGCGATCGCGCCGCCTGCAAAGGAGACCAGCGACAGAAGTATCGTCCAGCGCGTGGCCAGCAGCAGGCCGCGGAGAACATCCCATGTGGTGAATTGGATCATCGGCGGGCCCTGCGTGGAAAGATCAATGCGCCCACGCCCGCAAGCGTCTGCCGGAGCAGGATCGCGAGCACCAGATAGATCGCCGTGGACACGAAATAGGCTTCGAAGGCACGGAACGAGCGGGACTGGATGAAGTTTGCCGCGAAGGTGAGATCCTCTGCGGCGATCTGCGAGACAACCGAGGAGCCGAGCATGACGATGACGACCTGCGACGACAGCGCCGGCCAGATGCGTTGCAGGGATGGGATGAGGACGACATGGCGGAAGGTCTCGAATGGCGTCATCGCGAGGCTCGCGCCGGCCTCGAACTGGCCGCGCGGCGTTGCCTGTATGCCGGCGCGGATGATCTCGCAGCTATAGGCGCCGAGATTGATGATCATGGCGAGATTGGCCGCCGTCATCTCATTCATCTGGACGCCGATGCCGGGCAGGCCGAAGAAGATGAAGAAGAGCTGGATCAGGAACGGCGTGTTGCGGATCAGCTCGACATAGGTGGCGACAAGGGGCTTGAGCCTGCGCGGGCCGAGCGCACGCACCCAGGCGCAGGCGATGCCGAGGATAATGCCGAGCACGGCGCCGATCAGGGTCAGCTCGAGCGTGACGAGGACGCCCTTGATCAGGACCGGGTAATATTCGGCGAGCCAGCCGAAGTCGAAATGATAGCGCATGGGAAGATGCCTCGCTCGGACAGACTGCGCCGCCAAGCTGGCGGTGCGTCCGTCGTGCGTTGATCAGAAGCCGGCAGGAAGGTCGGCGCCGAGCCACTTCTGCGAGATCTTGTTCAGCGTCCCATCGGCCTTGGCGGCGGCGATGATCTCATCGACCTTCTTCTGCAAGGCCGGCTCGCTCTTGTTGAGGCCGATATAGCAGGGCGAGTTGGTGATGAGGAATTTCATCTCGGGCTTTTTCGGCGGGTTCTTGGCAAGGATCGCCGCGGCGACGACGTTGCCGGTGGCGATCAGCTGCACCTGGCCCGAGAGGAAGGCCGAAATGGTGCCGTTATTATCTTCGTAGCGCTTGATCGTCGCGTCCTGCGGTGCGACCTTCGTCAGAGCGAGGTCCTCGATCGCACCGCGGGTGACGCCGATCGTCTTGCCGGAAAGATCCTCCGGCTTGGCAGCGGCAGCGTCGGCAGGACCGAAGATCCCGTTGAAGAAGGGTGCATAGGCGTCGGAGAAATCGATAACGGCCTGGCGCTCGGCGTTCTTGCCGAGGCTCGAAATCACCAGATCGACCTTGTTCGTCTGCAGGTAGGGAATTCGGTTGGCGCTGGTGACCGGCACAAGCTCCGTCTTCACGCCAAGCTTTTCGCCGATCAGATTGGCCATGTCGATGTCATAGCCCATTGGTGCCATATCCGTACCGACGCTGCCGAAGGGCGGAAAATCCTGCGGAACGGCGACGCGGAGCGTACCGCGCGATGCTATATCGCTCAGGGCATCCGCCCTTACTGCTTGCGGGGCGGAAAGCGATCCCATCGCGAATATCGCGATGCCGAGTGCCATGAGCAATTGTCTGCGCTTCATCAAATGTCCTTCCAATCAGGCTATGTACGCTGAAGGACAAAGCAAGACCTGGGCCAATCGACTGAATGCCGCCGTCAACCGTACTGTGATCCGGACAGATCGCTCATCTCCGGCCGATCGGTGATTGAATATTGCTCAAGAATTGGGCGCGGTGCTGTCACATAAACCAGGTGTCAGTGAATTGTGTCGATTTAGGCCCGGAGCAATGCGCTGAGCCGGATGCTGCGCCGCACGAATTCCTATGTCGTTTCCCGCACGAATAGGTCAGTCATACTGTACTGTTTTGTTGCCCGCGCGAAGTTGCGATGCGGCGTCGGTTAATTGCCTCCAAGCTAGACCAACGCTACGCCCTGTAGATCACAGTCGATGGCACCGGCGCCGGCCATGCTCATTCTAACTTTTATGCCACCCAGATCGGCGGTGGGCACTTTATGGTCTCCCGCACCGCGACATCGAAATCGCGGCTGGACTTCCTGTCGTTGCTACACGGCAATTATCGGGATTACGTTCTCAACGACGCGGCGTGCGATTATTTGGAGGGCCTCAATGCCGACTGAGGTCTTACTGCCACACTGCGCGCATTCGAGCCGCAAGGCTTCTGTAATGAGGTGCCGTTTTGGGAGCATCTCTCCGGCAAGGGTATTGCGCCGTCGCCCCACGCGGCGGAAACCAACTCGCCCGTCTGCCGGTCAACGCTAACGGTGATATCATTGCCGTCGTTGTCCGTTCCGTCGACAATGAACCGGTCTCTCTTGCGGTCGATATTTTCGACCTCCTGCAAGCCCTCATGCCGGGCTATTCGAACAGCCTGGCGCTGGCTGAGCCTATGTCCATGTCCGCAGGAGGTCGTGGTGGCAGATCCCTATTCGGATCCACAAGACGCACGCCGCCAGGTCCTATTTCGATGGCCTGTGAAAACGATGGCGTCGCATATACAGCCATAACAGCTGCCATGGCCACAACAGTAAGGCTTTCAACAAGTCGACCGTCCAAGCGCTATTGACGCCTCCGGTCACATTTTTCGTTGTGACCAGAGGCAAATTGGCCCGATCCCTATGCAGCTTTCAGCATGCGCCGCTCAGTAGCGATAGTAGCGGTGATGAGGGTGGTGGCGATGGTGCTTGTACCAGCCGTAGTGATGGCCGCGCCAGTAATGGCTCCGGTAGCTGCGATGCGATCTCCAGTGGTGATGCCGGTGATGTCGATAGCCATGCCAATGGCGGCGGTGATGATAACGGACCGTCTGAACGGATGACTGGACCTCCGGCTTGGCCATATTCATCATCGGCGCAGCGGATGCAGAACCCGCACCGATCAACAGACCGATACCGAGTAGCGCGGCAAGCAGATTTCTAAAGATTTTCATAGTGAACCTCCGTCATTGTCATCATCCTGAAACCGGACGGCTGAACAGGGGATGAATAATTTTCAGTCGGCCGCGCAACTTGTGGGCAGTTCAATCGCCTCGGTCGCCGACCACCTCGACATAACAGGCGAGGAATTCGAGAGCACCAACACCAAGGCGCCCGTCTATGCCTTTTCGCCAAGAGCCCACGCGGCGGGCATATCGAGATCGGCGGCATCTGGAAAAAGCGGAACCAGAATAGCGGCGACTATTTCACCCTCAGCGTCAACACAGGCCACGCCAGGCTCAACGCCAATCTCGGCCGCGATCCTGGCCAGGACGACGATGACCTGATGGCCATCATCCCCTGGGACTGATCCCAACAAGCGCAGTATCCCGGCCCTCGGCTGAGGTACCGCGGGCAACAGTAGCCTTCGGCTTGACCCTTGGGCCGACCGGAACTTAATGAGAATCCCTAAGAGACATGCAGGAACTGTCTCCGAACGGAAACCGTCATAGTGTGGGAGATGACAACTTGCCGCAAAATCCCATTAATCTCAGATGAATTACTACAGCCGATAAAAACAAAGCAGTTTTGTGAGTTTATCCCGTCGGATATCCTTCAGCACACCGAACCCTCGTCGCCGGATTTTGTTGCATGGCGAAACTCAGCGGCGAGACTAACCTATGTCCAGACACATGTATTTTAGCTCAACATAATCTTCCATGCCGTATTTGGAGCCTTCGCGGCCCTGGCCGGACTGCTTGATCCCGCCGAAGGGGGCGACTTCGGTGGAAATCAAGCCGGTATTGATACCGACCATGCCATATTCGAGCGCTTCAGCTACGCGGAAGACTTTCGACAGATCCCGGGAATAGAAGTAGGATGCAAGGCCAAACTCGGTGTTGTTGGCCATGGAGATAACCTCGTCCTCCGTCTCGAACCTGAAGAGCGGTGCGACGGGACCGAACGTCTCCACGCCCGCTACTTTCATCTCCGTTGTGACCCCGGTCAGGATCGTCGGCTGGAAGAACAGGCCGCCGCGTTCGCTTGGTTTGCCGCCAAGTATCACGGTAGCCCCCTTCGACAAGGCGTCTTCGATGTGCTCCTCAACCTTGACTAGCGCTTTTTGCGAGATCAGCGGCCCGGCTGCGACACCCTCCTCAAATCCATCGCCGATCTTGAGGGCGCGAACCTTCTCGGCAAGCTTTTCGGCGAAGGCATCATAGACGCCGGCCTGAACATAAAGCCGGTTGGCGCAGACGCAGGTTTGGCCATTGTTGCGGTATTTCGAGACCATGGCACCTTCGACGGCAGCATCAAGATCGGCATCATCGAAAACGATAAACGGAGCGTTGCCACCGAGCTCCAGGCCCAGTTTCATGATCTGCTCAGCACCTTGGCGCATGAGGATCTTTCCGACATTGGTCGAGCCGGTAAAGGTCAGCTTGCGTACTTTGTCATTCTCAGTGAACGCCTTGCCGACCGCGGAGGACTCTGTCGAAGTAATAATGCTGAAGACGCCCGCGGGAATGCCGGCGCGTTCGGCAAGTAGCGCAAACGACAAGGCCGAAAGCGGTGTCTCCGCCGCCGGTTTTGCCACCATCGCACAGCCAGCGGCAATCGCTGGGGCGAACTTACGCGCCAACATGGCGTTTGGGAAATTCCAGGGCGTAATGGCAGCAACGACGCCGACCGGCTGCTTGATGACGATGATGCGTTTGTCGGCCTGATGGCCGGGAATGGTATCGCCGTAGACTCGCTTCGCCTCCTCGCCGAACCATTCGACATAGGATGCACCATAAAGAATTTCGCCCCTCGCTTCGGCAAGCGGCTTGCCCATTTCCGTCGTCAGGATCGTCGCCAGATCGTCGGCATTGGCAATCATCAGCTCGAACAGATTGCGCAGGATGGCGGCGCGCTCCTTGCCAGTCTTCTTCGCCCATTGCTTCTGCGCTCCATGGGCTGCTTCGATGGCGCGATCGACCTCGACCCTGTTCATGTCGGGCAAAACGGCGATCGTCTCCCCGGTCGAAGGGTTAAATACGTCGAAGGTCTTGGCTGCCTCGCTTGCCGCGACCCACTTGCCGCCGATAAGCGCTTTGTCGATGAGCAGCGAAGGGTCCTTCAGCCGACCACGGAGGGATTCAGAAAGGGTCATTGGTAACATCCTCACGGATTCAAAAAGGCGCGATCGACGGAGGCGACCGCCCGGCCGCCTAAGGTTGCCCGTTCAGGCGAAAGCGTGTGCCGAATTGGCTTCGAAGCCGAGCCAGGCTTGATCACCGCGAGCAAGGTGCGAAATCGCTTCATGTCCAAACGGCAACCGAACGGACAAGCTGTCGCCGCTTGCAGTCCGCGTGCTGACCTCGACGTTGTTGCCCAGAAAGGTGATGTCGCTGATCGTAACGACGAGGCCGGCGTCGATCTGAGCCCGCGACAAAGACAGTCTTTCGGGTCGGAGCAACAACGATGCCTTCGTGCCGCCAGCGCCGCCGCTACGCATTGGCACGCCATCGATTATGGCACCGCCCGGAAGCGCCAGACGCGCCTTGCCGTCGCTGCGTCCAACAACCTCAGCATCGATGAAGTTGCTGTCGCCGATGAAGCCGGCGACGAAATGGGTCGCCGGGTTCGCATAAAGCTCTTGCCCGGAGCCGATCTGATCAATCTCGCCGTGACTGAAGACCGCAATGCGATCTGAAAGGCGCAAGGCCTCCTCCTGGTCGTGCGTGACATAGAGAATGGTGACGCCGGTTTCCTGATGAATGCGTCGGATCTCGAATTGGATTTCCTCGCGAAGCTTTTTATCGAGCGCCGACAGCGGCTCGTCCATCAAGAGCACGGGCGGATTGTAGACGAGCGAGCGAGCGAGCGCGACGCGCTGTTGCTGACCACCCGACATCAGAGCGGGCTTTCGATCTTCAAATCCTTCGAGGCGCACCAACCGCAAAGCCGCCTTCACGCGTTCGGCTATCTCGGCTTGCGGGGTACGGCGCACCCGCAATGGAAAGGCAACGTTCTCGCCGACTGTCAGATGCGGGAAAAGCGTGTAACGCTGGAACACCATTCCGATACTACGCTTGTGCGAGGGCGTCGAAAGAAGGCTTTGGCCCCTTAGAAGAATGTCCCCTTCCGTTGGATCTTGAAACCCAGCGAGAATGTAGAGCGTTGTCGACTTTCCCGACCCGGAGGGGCCAAGGAATGTCATGAACTCGCCTTCGGCAATGTCCAACGTCACGTTCTTGACTGCCGTAACTTGGCCATAGACCTTGCGAATGCCGCGGATAGAGAGAAATGCGTCGGTCATGCTTTGTGTCCCTTGCGGAAGATGGCTGCCAGGACCATGAGGACGATGGTGAAGGCGATGAGTATAGTGGAAGCTGCGGCGATCACGGGCGTCAGGTCCTGACGCAAGGTCGACCAGATCTTGACCGGGAGCGTCTGAAGCGTCGGGCTGGCCATGAATATCGCCAGGACCACCTCATCCCAGGAGGCCAGGAAGGAAAAAATGGCGGCGGCAAAGATTCCGTGGCTGATCGCCGGCACGGTGACCCGAAGGCGCGCTTCCCAAGGGCTGGCGCCGCATAGAACCGCAGCATCCTCGATGGACTTGTCGAAACCTTCCAGGGCGTTTCCGATTGAAATAATGGAGAACGGCAGCGCGATCAGTAGATGTGCGATGATGAAGGCGATCGTCGTTCCGGCCAGGCCGAGCTGCAGGAACAAGGCATAAAGCGCAACAGCGAGAACCACCACCGGCAGGATCATCGGCGTCAGGAAGAGAGCCCGCAGTGCCTCACGTCCAAAGAAGGTACTGCGGTTCAGGCCGAATGCGGCCAGGAAACCAATGATGACGGATAGAGCCGTAACGACGGCCGCGATCTCAAGACTTGTCAACGCGGAATAGAGCCAGCGCGGGTCGGCAAATAATTCCTGATACCATTTGAATGTCCAGGACGGTGGCGGAAAGATCAGCCATTGCGACGAACCGAACGAGAGTGCAGCGATGAACGCAATCGGAAGGATCAGGAAAAGACAGACGATAACCGTCAATCCGATCAGAAAAAGCTTGAGCCCGCCGAGCTTTTCGAAATCGAGCAACATGACTTACCTCGCCCGATTGGTGTTGAAAAATTTAAGCTGGATCGCATAAAGTGCCAGCGTTACCAGCAACAAGACGAAGGCGGCGGCTCCGCCCATACCCCAGTCAACAAGTGACTGAACAAACTGGGCGACAAGCCCGGCGAGCATCATGTTGGAGGTTCCGCCTAGCAATGCAGGTGTCACGTAGTAGCCAAGCGACATCACGAAGACCATCAGCGCCCCGGCGGCTACGCCAGGCAAAGACAACGGCAGCAGGACGTGCATGAAACATTGGCGCTTGTTGGCCCCACACAGCGCTGCCGCTCGCAAGATGCCGGGATCGATCGAGCGCAGAACGCCCATAAGCGGCAGGATGACGAAGGGCAGCATGATGTAAGTCATGCCGATAGTCACACCAACGAGATTGTTGACGAGAGCAAGCGGCTTGTCGATCAATCCGAGCCCAATCAGCAGCTTGTTGACGACGCCCGTCCGCTGCAGCAGAACCATCCAGGCGTAGGTTCTCGCCAGGAGGTTGGTCCACATGGACAGGATGATGATTGCCAGCACCAACCGCGACCAGCGTTCCGGCATGATGGCCAGGAGCCATGCGATCGGGTAGCCAATGACGATCGACACGATCGTAACCAAGCCCGCTACCAGGAAGGTATTGAGGAAAACCCGCAGATATGTTGTCGAGCCAAGCAGTGTGGCGTAGTTCTGCAGTCCGAGTTGGGGCTCGAGCAGACTCCGCATCAGGAGCATGCAGACTGGGACGATAAAGAACAACGCGATGATGAGAAGCGCCGGCAGAAGATAACCGAAGCTACCTTGCCGTGGCGATCTGCGTAAAGCGCTGCCGATCGTTGCCGTTAGAGCCATTTGCATCTCCCGAGATTCTGGCGATCTCGACGGCCCGGCGGTGCCGGCCCGTCGACAGATGAGCCATGAGCGACTTACTTCGCCTGCCAGGCATACCAGCGTGTACCGATCTCATCTCGGTGCTGTGCCCAGTAGTTCATGTCCGCGTTGACCTGCGTTGCCGCCTGTTGGTCTGGCAGCGAGTTGCGCAAGGCGGGATCCATCATTTCAGGCGAGCCAAGATTGATCGGCGCATAGCTGGTTTTCGCAGCGAACTTGGCCTGAGCCTCCGCACTTGTCGCGTTGGCAATGAACTTCATCGCCGCCTCCTTGTTCTTCGCACCCTTTGGAACGACGAGCGCGTCTGCAGCCGTGATATTGTTCGTCCAGGATGTTTCGACTTTCACCCCGGTCTGCGCAAGCGCTGTCAAGCGGCCGTTCCAGAAGGATCCAAACGGTGTCTCCGCAGATGCCAGCAACTGCTGCGATTGCGCGCCGCTATCCCACCAGACGATATCCGACTTGATCGTGTCGAGCTTCTTGAAGGCGCGGTCGAGATCGAGCGGATAAAGCTTGTCGGCCGGCACGCCGTCGGCCAGAAGTGCCGCCTCGATCACGCCTGGTGCCGACCATTTGTAGAAGGTGCGCTTACCGGGGAACTTCTTGGCGTCGAACAGATCTGCCCAGCTTTTCGGACATGCATCGACTGCATCCTTGTTGCAGCCGATGACGAAGGAATAGTAGAAGCTGCCGACGGAATAGTCAGTCACGAACCGCGGGTCGAGCTTGCTCTTGTCGATGACTGAAAAGTCCAGCTTCTCCAAGAGGCCCTTGCTACCCGCCTGAACCGCGTAGTCTCCTTCGACGTCGACAACGTCCCAGCCGACTGCTTTCGCCTCAACCATGGCTTTCAGCTTGCCGTAGTCGGTCGGACCGTCCTGCGTTACGTTCACCTTCGCGGCTTTGCTGAAGGTTTCTGCCCAATATTCCTTTTGGGCATCCTGGGTGGTGCCACCCCAGCTGGTAAACACCATGTCCTGCGCCACAGCGGCTCCGGCAAAGCCGAGACCGGCGGTAAGAACTGCAATTGCGAATGTCTTAGTCATGTTCCCTCTTTCTTTTTCTGTTGGATAGTTACTTGCTTCAGATCGGATCTTTTCCGCCGAGCGGCGAAAACGACGCCGGCGACATGATCTTGCTTTCCGCGGTGACGATCAGATCGCGTATTTTTGGCAGGAAAGCCTGCCATTCGGAATCGGCTGCCAGCTGAGCGCGCCGTGTCTGGCGATCATCCAATGTCGCGTAGCCCCAGATGTGGACGATCTCGTTGATCGGACCGATCTCCGAGGAGAAATAGCCGATGAGATGGCCGAGATGCTTTTTCTGGATTGCGATCCCAATTTCCCCGACGACCCGCAGGTATTCGGGAGTGCCGCCGTTCTTCAAACGATATGTCCTGATCTCGTAATACATGAGCTCACCGCATGACGAAGGGATCGGGGAATGGATCGTCCGAGGTTCTAAGCCAGACGGTCTTGGTCCGCGTGAAATCGAGAGCCGCGGCGAGGCCTCCCTCCCGGCCATGGCCGGACGAGCCAAATCCGCCAAATGGAGCGATCGGCGAGACGGCACGGTAGGTGTTTACCCAGACGATGCCGGCGCGGATCCTCCTGATCATCCGGTGGGCTCGCGTAAGGTTCTGGGTAAAAACGCCGGAAGCCAGGCCGTAGGGAGTATCGTTTGCCAGGGCAACCGCCTCCTCCTCATTGGTGAAGGAGACGACCGACAGGACAGGGCCGAACAATTCGGCTTCGAACGACGGCGCCTTGACGCCGTCGCAATCAATGATCGTCGGAAGGTAGTAGAAGCCCTCACCTGCTCGCGCCTTGCCGCCAGTCACGATCCTGGCGCCGGCATTGACCGACGCGGCCACCACGTTCTCGATGTGCGCCCGCTGACGCGCAGTGCAAAGGGGTCCGACCTCGGTGGCCATATCGAGGGGCGTTCCAATCCGGATCGCTTCGGCCTTTGCCTTCAGCACGGCTATGAACTTGTCCTTGATGGAGGCTTCCACCAGCAGGCGGGAACCAGCGACGCAGCTCTGGCCCGTCGCTGCGAAGATGCCAGCGACCTGGGCGTTGGCAGCACTTTCGAGGTCGGCATCGGCAAACACGATGAAGGGAGACTTGCCGCCAAGCTCCAGCGACGTGCTTGCGAGGTTTTCAGCGGAGTTGCGAACGACATGTGCCGCGGTCGCAGGGCCGCCGGTAAACGCGATGTGTGCGATGCCCGGATGACGCGTGAGTGCACTGCCGCAGGACGGTCCAAAACCGGTAATGATGTTGACGACCCCTTTGGGAAACCCCGCCTCATGCACGAGACGTGCGAATTCCAGCATCGGCGCCGGTCCGTCCTCGGATGCTTTGATCACGAGCGTGCAACCGGCGGCAAGCGCAGGTCCGATCTTGACGGCGGAAAGGAAAAGCTGGCTGTTCCATGGCACGATAGCGGCGACGACGCCGACCGGTTCGCGACGGGTCCAGACCTCCATGTCAGCCTTGTCGATCGGCAAGGTCGATCCCTCGATCTTGTCGGCGAGCCCAGCATAATAACGATAGTAGTCGGCGACATAGGCAATCTGTGCCGAGGTCTCACGGATGATCTTGCCGGTATCGAGAGTCTCGAGTTCGGCAAGACGCGCGGCATTCGCCTGGACCAAGTCAGCAAGCTTGAGCAGGAGCTTGCCCCTTACGCTCGCCGTCATGGCCGGCCATGCACCTGTCCAGAGCGCCTGCTCCGCAGCCTTGACCGCGCGATCGACATCGTCCTCCCGCGCCTCCGGCATGGACACCCAGACATGGCCCGTTGCCGGATCGATACTGTCGAAACGCGCCGAGCCGTCATCAAAAACGCCATCGATATACTGCTGGAACCTTTGCATCTTAGTCCTCACTGGAATGCGGGCATGACGTTGGCTATGAAGCGCTCGAGCGATGCCTTCTTGCGCTCAAAGCTCATGCCGGTGTCGATCCAAAAGGAATATTCGTTCCAACCCTGGTTCTCGTAGACCTTGAGACGATCGATCACCGTTGCAGCGTTTCCGATCGGCATGTTCGCGATCATCTTGTCCGGAGACAGGTTCGCATTCGCGACGAGTTCGTCCTCGGTCAATCGCTGAATAAGCCCCTGTTGAATGGGCCGCTCATTCTTGAACCAGGCAAAGAAGTAGTTGTAGTAGATGCTGATTTCTTTGGCCGCCTGCGCGATATCGGCTTCGTCGGAGCCGACATAAGTATGCTGCAGCAGCATGATCTTGGGACGCTTCACATTCGAAGCCTTTTCGCAGGCCGCATTGAAGCGATCCATCAGGCTTGCAATTTCAGTTTCACCGTTCGCCAGCGGCGTGCACTGCACATTGCAGCCATTGGCCACTGCAAATTCATGACTGTTTGGATCTCGCGCAGCCACCCAGATCGGCGGATGCGGCGCCTGAACCGGCTTAGGGGCTGATGTCGTTGCAGGAAACTTCCAGAATTCGCCGTCATGAGTATAGTCGCCCGCCCAGAGCCCCTTGATCGCCGGGATCAGCTCGCGCATCCTCTGTCCCGCGCCCCAGGCGTCAAGCCCCGGCAGCAGCCGCTCATATTCGAAGCCATAGGCTCCACGGGCAATACCGAGATCCAGGCGACCATCGCTTATGATGTCGGTCATGGCGGCTTCACCAGCAAGCTTGATCGGATGCCAGAATGGGGCGATTACAGTGCCGGTGCCCAGTCGAACGTTTTTCGTACGGCGCGCGAGATCGGCAAGGTTGACGAATGGGTTCGGCGCGATCGTGAAATCCATACCATGGTGTTCGCCGGTCCAGATTGCGTGCATCCCGCCCTTGTCGGCGATTTCGCAGAGCTGAATGAATTCTTCGTATAGTTCCTGATGATTTTGGCTGGCGTTCAGCCGCTCCATGTGAACGAAAAGCGAGAATTTCATGCGTCACCTTTTTTGGCCACGGCGTGAACCCGGCCCTTTTCGTGGTTGCCAAAATAAATGCCGAAGTTGCCCAGCATGCTTTCCTGCGCGTAACGCTTCACGGTCTCGCGCACGGCGCTGTCGGATATTTCAGCGAACGGAAGATCGTGGAGCGGAAAAAGCCGGCCGACTTTCGCTGTCCCGGCGCCCAAGCTTGCGCGATAAACGATATGTTGGCAGCCGGTCTTCGTATCCTCGTAGATAGAGTATAGAAGGCCAGTCTGGATTTGCAGGCCGATCTCGTCGGCGAATTGTCGTTCGAGAACGTCCATCCCTTCGCTTTCGGCCCTGTCGACAAAGGGGAGTGTCCAGCCGCTCGACGCTGCCGGGACAAGAAGCATCTCTCCAGCTCGTTCGGCGACTGCGCCGATAGACAGGCTTCCCTCAACATTGGAGAGAAGATCTTTTTCGGTCGCCGCCGGTGTAAAATAGCCGCCGCGGGCGTAACCCAGCCCGGTTTTGCCCGTATTCTCCAGGGCCTCGATACGGCCGACCAATATGACATGGTCGCCAGCATCAATGCGCTCATGCATGGAGCAGTCGAACCATGCGGCAACGTCGGAAAACACGGGTGAGCCGAATGGTCCAGGCGTCCATGCCACGGCTGCAAAGCGATCTTCGACAGGGCGGGCAAACGTATTCGACACATCCTTTTGATCTTCGGACAGGATGTTGACCGCAAAACCGCGGGCAGTGGTCAGTGTCTGGTAGTTTCGCGAGGTCTTGGCCAAACACACGAGCAGCAACGGCGGGTCGAGCGATACGCTCGTGAAACTATTTGCGGTGAAACCTATCGGAGCTCCGGCCTCATTCGTCGTCGTCACGACGGTCACGCCAGTGAGAAATGCGCCGAATGCGTCTCTCAGAGCCCTTGCTTCAAGCATTTCTTCCTCCTCGTTAGGCTGTCCAGGTCAACCAATTAGCCAAGGCCGCGGTCACCTCCTCCGGTGCCGTCAGATTGACCATATGACGGTGACCCTTGATGACCACCGCTCTGCCATTCCGTGCGGCTTTTGCCATGTCCTTAGCCATCTCCGGCGTCGAATTCGGGTCGCCATCACCGGTCAGAAACAGGGCGGGACTGGCGACGGCCGGCCAGCAATCGCAGTAAAGCGTGTCCCCCGTCGCAAAGGCACGATAGGCAGCAGCATACCCTCCAGCATCGACCTGCTGGAGAAGCTCCCGCACCAATCGGTAGGCATCGCTATTCGTCTCATTCGGAGCGAACCATCGGCCCAAAGGCGCTTCCCGATCGAACGCGCCGGTAACTATTTCGTTCGCGCGAGCTTCGACGGCCTGCCGGGCTTCGATTGTCCGCTTGTAGACCCCGTTCAGCAACGCGATCCGGTGAAGCCGCTCGGGCGCCGTTGCAGCCATCCCGGTCGCGATCAGAGCGCCCATGGAGTGGCCGACAACATTGACCACGCCAAGCTCCAGTTCATCGATGACAGCGCCAAACCAGGTCACGAAGTCCGACAGATCCGGCTTGCCCATAAGCGGCGCCGAAGACCCGTGACCTGGAAGATCGACCGCGATGATGCGGTGGCGTATCGACAACTGCTCGATTTGCGGCCTCCAAGCCTCGATCCTCATTCCAACACCGTGGATGAGGACGAGGACTTCGCCCCCGCTGCCGCGGTCGACATAGGCCGAGCCGGACGGTGTCTTAGACCGCTGCAGGGTTTGCGACATCGTGACCCAGCTCCTTGAGATCCTGATAGCGATCACCGATGCGATGGTGCGGGCGACCGCCGATCGAAGCGCCCAGCGCTACGACAATCTCGTCCGCAGCGGGTGCGTCCGGAACTGCGCATTGGATCGTCAGGTAGTGCGAGCGGCGTCCTTCGTCGTTCTTGTCCATGAGCGGGATCATGATCGGAGCATTTGCCGGCCCGCGCGTGTTGCAGAAGGCGAGATAGGATTTGGCGCCGACGGCGGTGCGATAGTGGTTGCCGAAGCGCAGCGTATGGATCAGCGCCGAGGCGTGTTCGATTTCGCCATTGAGGCCGACGATTGCCGATTTTCCGTAGGCTTCGACGGCCTCTCCCGAACCGGCGGTGTCGATGATCATCTTCGTGAGCAGCTCGCCGAGAACGGGGGCGACCGCGTGGATCTCGGGCTTGAGATCTTCCACAAAGCCGCGGCCGGCCCAAGGGTTCTTTATGACGGCGATGGCGGCAATCAGCTTAAGGGGAACGGCGGCTTCCTTCCCCCCTTCGATATGGGTTGCCTCAACCTGCAACAATGTCTTGCGAATAAGTGACGCCATCTGCCTCTCCAGTCCGTTTATCTGCTCATATGTTGGTATACCATAATACAACGTGTCAAGAGCTTGTGCGAAATTTCTTTTCGTTCTAAAAAGCTGTCATGAGCCAGAACGCAAACGACCTCGCCGCGCTTCGCATCGATTCTCCGCCGGCAACCTTGAGAGAAATTGCCCTCGATCGGATGCGACGGGCGATCATCAACGGGTTGTTCGAACCGGGTGCTCGCCTTGTTGAGCGGACCCTTTGTGAACAGCTTGGCGTCTCGCGCTCCGTCATCCGAGAAGTACTGCGGCATCTGGAAGCCGAGGGACTCGTCGAAATGCTGGCCAAACAAGGGCCGATCGTCGCGCGGCTCGAATGGGATGACGCTCGCCAGATCTACGAGATCCGGGCCTCATTGGAATCCACTGCTGTTGCGGACTGCGCGCGAACGGCCGCTGATGGTGTGAAGAGCAGATTGCGGCAGGCGCTGGACGAATTGGATCGCACTTCCCGCCAGCAGTCCCCGCAGGGCATTCTCGATGCGACCACCGAGTTTTACCGGATCATTTTTGAATCAGGCGGCCATAACATTGCCTGGGACATCGTCAGCCGCCTGAACAGTCGAATTTCACGACTGCGCGTGATGACGTTGTCTACGACGAACAGAACGACCACAGGTCCTGCTCAGATCCGGAAAATCTTTGCGGCGATCGAACGGAATGAGCCGGATATTGCGGCTGAAGCGTGTCGAACGCACGTTCAGGCTGCCGCAGCAATTGCAAAAGAGCTGCTGGCAAACGGACGCTGAACGCTATCAAGCCTTGGCATCCGGTCACCGCCAGCGACTTGCCCTTCAATGAGCAGTTCCATTGCCTGGATGCGGATGCGCCTCAAAATAGGTAGCGGCGGCTGTCGCGCATCCTGGACCGACAGACGTTTTTGTGTGAGTTCTGACCGTTGGGCGCAGCACCGATACTCGGTTGATTGGTGGTCGGTGCCGATCCGGCCGCGGAGACGGATTGTGCGTTGGCAATCGCTGGCTGCAGGAACAGGAGAGCGCTAAGGGTGACAGCAAGCGACTGGCGTCCGAGGCGCACAATCCTTGCCACGAGGCCGCCAGCATCCTCCCTGCCCTCAGTTGCAAGCTTCGATCCAACCAATGCGATCTTCCTGCTCATTGTACGCCTTCACTCGCATTTGCGCGGTAAATTAGTCTCGCCGCAGTTGTGAGTAGCCAGCTGAAAGCGACATCACAGCCACAAGACCGGCGTCAATTTCAGCTTCTAGTTGAGGAAAATCTATTCCAAACAAAATATGTCGCTTACGGTACTGGTTCGGCCGATGCGGATGTCGCTCACCGCGGATGACAAACAAACGCTGATCGAACCACCTCAACTGCCTCTTTTGGCCGGCGTCGTCGTCACGCCGCCGTCGAGCTTCTTATAGAGATCACCTAACTGTGACTTCGGTGCCGGGCACTTTCTTGAGCGGGCAAGGTCCGCAAGCACCTGATTGCGATTCCGCAACGCGTCGATCTCGATCTTTTCCGGTGATTTCGGATCCATAAAGAAGAGAGCCGGAAGGAACAGAAGCACACCCGTGGCGCCAAGAATGACATTCTTGCCCTGTGCCTGCGAACGCTCCTTAACAGTTGCAGTGATCTGTCGCTCATTGGCGGCAAATTCGCGCGATATCCCGCTGCACTCAATTCCCCTGTCGCCAACATTGGTCGATGCGATGGGATGCGCTTCACGCCCCCCGCAGCTGGATAGTATGATTGCACAGCTAACAAGCGCGACAGAGGGAAACGATACGAGAGAGACGGTATTGTTAGCCTTTTTTCCAATGGAATGCATAATTCTCTCCTGAATATTCAATCATCACTTTAGGGATGTACCGGGGACTAGAAGCTCTGACTCGCACCGATTAACTTCGGAGCCTAAGACGTCCGAACATCCGCGCGGTTATGTGCCAGAGCCAGTTTGTTGCGGCATATTGAGTTAGCGGCAGCCCGACCTTTCTTTTTCGCAACCGATCCGGTTCATCGTCACGTACACGGGCGGGTAGCTGAATTCGTGCTTCTTCTTGTCCGTAGCAGCGTCGATCAATGCAACAACAACCACACCGGCAAGACCATTGTTGCTTGCGGCTCCCAGTCGCTCTGAAGAGGTCTTGTCAAACGGCTGCACAGTCGCATAGCCAGCCCTGTAACCGGGCGACTGACAGCGAACGGCAACTGGGCGTGAGGCGTAACCATAGTCAGGCACCCGGATTTCGGCCGGTGTCTTCACCGACGCCCGATAGCCCTCGCTTTCCAATGCGCAATCGACACCTTCCATTTCCTCTCTGGTGGAAAATTGTGCGTCTTTCTTGCGAACATCCTCATAGGTCCGCACGGTGACGACACGCTGCCCCTTGAGCGAAGGAATGTCCTGTCCGGCTGCGCGCTGTGGCGCCAGGACATCACCGTATTGCACGCCCTTGGCAGTCGGTAGGGCGTTAACGCTCATCGCGATCGGCTTTGCGGATTGGCATCCAGTCAATGCCAAGGAGACGAGAAGGGAAAGAATACAAACACGAAATTGGGCGTTCATCGGGTGACCTGACGTTCAGAGAGGCGGTTTGGTTGAATGCGTGTGTTCATGAGAAATCATCCGTGACCTTCAATTCATGACCTTCCCCCTGTTCCATGATCACCAACGCAGTGAAGCGCTGACAAAAAGCAGCCCCGAATTCTTTTTCTCGATCGTCCCGCCAAGAACGTCCGAATAGCCGATATCGAAATTCACATTGCCGCCGGCGAGCTTGGCGCCCGCGGTCCAGCCGAGCATGTCACCGCCTTCAATGCGGTAGCGCGCCTGAGATGCGATCCGTCCGTAATCGAGGCCGACATAGGGGCGGAATTCGCCGAAGATCTTGGCAAGTGCGGCATTGTCGGCGAAAGGCTGTGTGCGCCAAACAAGATCGTTGCGGACGAAGAAGCCGTTATTGCCGAAGAGCATAGTCTCGCGCGTCCCGCGCACGGAGGAATAGCCGCCGATCGAGATCTGCTCGGCCCCGAACATATTGTCGGGAGAATATTGCCCGGTGACGACGGAATTGATCTCCAGGCGCTGGTCGGCGAATTCGAACGGCCGCGTCACGGTGATCGTGCCGGTGAACTTGGAAAAACGAGGATCCGCGTCTCCTGCCCCGGCATCGCCAGGAGCAACCGCATCGAAGAGACTGAGCCCCTGGCGGTAGGAAAGGTCGAAAACCCAAAGACCGCCGAGCATGCGGCGTGAATGCGAGATACCGAGATCGCCGACCGTATATTTGCGGCTGCCAACCTCGATCCTGCTGCCGAGCAGAAAGTTGTTGGATTCCTTGTAGGTCAGGCTGCTGTTGAAGGTTGTGATCGAATCCTTGTCGCGGAAAATCACGCGATTGGCGCCGATCCCTGCCTGCTTGGAGTTGCCTGAAGTATCCAGCGGCCCGAAATTCCCGGGAACGGAGCTGGTATATTCGTACCAGGAGCCGTTGAGCGAGAACGTCCAATAGCCGTAGGGAGCGCTGACATTGCCGGAATAGCTGTTGCTCTTGCCTTGGCCATCATCGCGCCACGGGTAGTCCGGGCCGGTATGTTCGTAAGCAAAGTTCCATTGGTCGTTGAGATGCAGGAGATTGTCGTAGCCGACCGAGGCGGAGGATTTGGAATATCCGGTCTGCCATTGGCCAAGATTGCTGTTGCCGACGGAAAGGTGCCAGGGATGATCCGGCTTGCTCTCGATATTGAGGATCGACGTGCCATCCGTCTTCCCGGGCAACATTGCCGTTTTGGCATTGTTGGAGGCGAGACGGTTGATCTGATCGAGACCTTGCTCGATGTCGCGCAGATTGGTGATCTCACCCTTCATGCCGGGAAAGGCGGTGGCAATCATACCAGAGCCTGGCGCCGGCTTGCCGTTGATATAAATGTCCGCAAGCGTGCCTTCGACAGCTACCAGCCGAAGGGCCTTGGTTTTGGCAATGTCCTGCGCCGGCACGTAGACGCGAGAGCTCACATATCCCTTGTCGAGATAGAGATGCGTCAGGTCGCGCAGCAGCGCATTGATCTCGCCGACGCCGACGCAACGGTTCGCATAAGGGGCGGTGATCCTGCCGATAGTGGCCGGCGAAAACTGCTTCACCCCCTCCACCGTGACATGGGCGATCGCAAAGCAGGAGCCGCCATTCTGCGAGGCCGGCGCCTGCTTCTGATCGATCGGAGCTGCTAAAGGTTTCGGCGTTGCGTCGCGCAGCGCATCAAGGCGCTGCTGCTCTGCCTGCTGCACCTGGCGCCGCGCGAAATCATCGCTCGGCGATTGCTGTGCAGCAACCTGAGAGGAAACTAGAGTTGCCGACAGCAACGCGACCGCAAGCGGAGCATTGAGACACGACTTCGAAAAGCCTTGGCCGAACCGTAGACGGATCGGCCCCAAAGCCAAGATCATGGGCTATCCTACCGCCGGTTACCTGGAGGCAGGCTTCTGCAATGCATCCAGGGCGGCTGACAGGCCCTTGAGCGAGAATTTGATGTTGACCTTCTGGCCATTCATCATCTGTACGTGACCGGTGCCGTCTGTCGCCTTGGCTAGGGCTGCAATCATCTTTGCATCCAGCTTTTGCTGCGCCCAGCAGCCCGCCTGATTGCAGTTGCGGTAAGCAAGTTGCACGACCTGCTTGTCGCTGGCATCGATGCTGATGCCGCCGGGCAGATACATGTTGAGCGGCACGAGCGTCGTCAAGATGAGCTCGCTTGCGGGCTGCTTGCTGCCTTTTTGATTTGGGTTCGATGCTGGAACTGGCGTTTTGGCAACCGCCAGGGTGAGGATGTTGACATCCTGATCACCTTGCTTGACCGTCGCGATCTGCGCCACTTCACAGCTCGCTGTTGCCGAGCCGTCCTGAGCTTTTCCATCGATGCAGCGGTAATACCAATCGTCAAATTTCTGAACACGCGCTTGGGGTGCGGGTTGCTGTTCGCTTGCTGCGGGAGTTTTGCTCTCAGCGGCGGTGCCGGAAGTCGTATTCGCAGCCGGTCCCGGCTGCTCTTGCGCCATTGCGGAGAATGCAAGCAACGTCGACGAAAGAAGCGCGACGGATGTCAGAGTCTTGATGGAAAGTGTCTTATTTGCGGGGGACATACAAAACTACCCAAAGTCAAAGCCATTCGCTTGCGCAAGGCGTGCCTTGCTCAAGCGGCATGTCGGTCAAAAATCATGAAGATGCACCTGAAAGCGGTGTAGCCGATCATGGGCCTAATCCACCAATAGCAGGTTTCTAAGAAAATACAGCGGAAAGTGGCGCTTATGAAGGGCTTCGCACGCTCGTTTTTAGATAGCCGTGCGGAATGTGCAACACCCGCGTTTATTGATTAAAATTGTCGCTCTCGATGGAAACTGAACCGCCAACGTCGATTTCCACGGGAGGCTTGGAGGTTGCCCCATAGGCTGTGGCAGACACTTTATAAAGGCTCACGGCGCTTTGCGGGCGCGCCGTGAGTGCTTCTTCTCGTTCTTGCTGGAGCGGCGGCTAAGCGTGGGCGTGTGGATGATGAACGTTCCAGACTCCCCATAGCGATGCAGCCACAACGAGCACACCGAGAACGATATCCGTCCACCTTGCGCTAGCGTTGGCAACAAAACCAAGGAGCCAGGGAGATGCAATCAACCAGACACCGAGCGCCATACTAGCCCATTCCTCCCATTCAGCGAATGCGGAAAGCGCTGCTGACGCCAGCACGATCAGCAAAACGGCAACTATCCATGCGTTCCAGCTTGGCATCATCTCCCCTGTGAACCCGAAGATCCACGGCGAGACAAACAAGCATGCGCCCAAAAGCATACATGCCCAATCCTGGTATCCTTTTCCTTCCCTCATACTGATTGCCATGGCAACCTCCTCACACCAAGAAGCCTGACGGTGGCTTCGTCCGACGTGAATTTCACGTATAAGTATATAAGTAATATCTATAATACCCAATTCAAGATCACTTACAAACCATGCTTCCCTTTGATTTTGGATCGACTCCTCTTCCTTCAATGACCGGACATCATACTCGATGTCCTCGAAAGGGCGGGCCATCAGATAGACGACACTGATCGCGAATCGACTCGGCGGAAATTCGGGCATGAGGTTCATCAGCCTTCCTTCCTTGATGTCATATCCGACAAGAATGTGGGACAGGACGGCAACCGAATTGCTGGCGATGAGGCGCAGCGCGATGCGCACCGTCGCGTCCTCGGCGCCATTGGAAAACGACCATGACCGGCGGTTTCCGGCACGACCGTGTTAGGTGCAATCATGGGCGCTAATATCGTTAGGCGACCCAGGTGCGGCTCTCGTTTGCAGATGGGAGGATGCCTGCGACGGGAAAGGTCGTCGTCCACCCAATTCTGCGACACATCAGACTATACAGTCTGCAACCGCCTCGAGACGCACTTCGAGATCGATCCCCTCTCCGACCAGGTCGGATGGCTCCTCGCGAAGGAGCAAGTCGACGGAAAGTCCCTGATGGCGTTCGTGTGGTATTCCGTCATATGTCTGCGGATCGCAAGACAAAAGAAAAGGCCCCCCGGCGGGGGCCCAGATTGCTGACAAACCCCTGGCCTTGGCTGGGGGTTTTTGATTCTCATGTCCGTTTTCAAGAGTTTGGGCATAGGTTTTTCTTGTCGCCTTTTTCAGCGTCGACGAGGGACAAATATGCTGCCTATTGCAGGACGCGGCGGCATTGAGACGACGGTTGATCAGACTCTGATGCGCGGGTTGAATACCGCAGGACCGTGGTTCGTCTCGGGCCTTCCTCTGTCTCACATGGCGCGTGTTGCCGTTTCAGGCTCGCAGAATCACAACGAGGGTTGCCCTGACCGGCCGCCACGCCCAACAATAAGCAGCGTGATGGAATTAAACCTTTCTCCTTTGTATTTGGCGCCCCTTCGTCAGGCTGCCTTTGTGGGGGGAATGGGAACT
>NZ_FMAH01000043.1 GCF_900094545.1 Martinezella miluonensis | reverse complement strand
TTGCCGGCCGCCTGTGCAGCCGTCGTCGCAAACGACGCCGCAGTCATCGCGAGGGAAAGTGCCACCGAATATTTGAGAACGTTTGATGCACGCATTTAGTTTTCCTCTCCATTTGTGTGCCGGGGCAGTTGATCGCCGCACAGCACGCTTCCTCCTCGAAGCTTCAGCACGCTAGCGCCACCAACCTTTCAGTCAGCTTTCAATGGGACATCGAGCACAGCAATATTGAGCCTTTGTTTCGACCGAGCGTACAAATTGCTGCGCATGCCAAGACGGCTTCTTCGGTTGAAATATATGCGGCCACGCTCAGGGGACTGGACCATATCAGCGATGGTCCCGCAGTCTGACGACTTCAGCGCCCCGCAGAAACCGACCACAGCGCCAAGTTACTTAGCTGTCGACCGATCCTGATACGGTCGTCGTCATTTGCCGTAGAGCGCACGGGAGCGTTCTAAGTGCTTCAAGATGGCGTTCTCCGCGCCGTCGGCATCGCTTTGCTCGATCCGGCTGACGATTTCCTCGTGTTCGACAAGCGTGAATTTCTCCTTGCCCGCCCAAATCAGCATGTCGGTGTGATACTCCTTCAGCCAGGCAAGCATTGCTTCACTGAAGGCGACAAATATCGGGTTTCCAGAGATCTTCGCGATACGCGTGTGAAACTCCATATCCGCGTCGATGAAGCTGTCTGCATCGCCAATCGAGCTTCGCTGACGTTGAATTATAGCCTTCAGATCGTCGATGTCGTTCTTGGACACACGCTGAGCCGCTTCGCGGGCCATGCCGCGCTCAAAAAAAATCCGGGCGCTCTTCAGATGTTCGAGCGTGTCGTGCGACTGGGAAAGCATGATCTTCGCCGTCAGGTCGACTTGCTGGAATATCGACTGCGCCGTCAACCTGAGAACCTTGGCTCTTTCGCCATGAGAAATGTTTACGAGACCTTTGGCGGCCAGCGCCTGCATCGCTTCGCGAATGGCAGGGCGGCCGACGCCAAATCGCTCCATCAGGACACGTTCGGAAGGCATTTCGTCGTCAGGCTTGAGATCACCTGATGTGATCATTCGCTCAAGTCGATCGAATACCTCGTCGGACAGCTTCCGACGCACGATTTGTTCGATGGGTTGGGTCATTGGGTTCCGCTGGCTCAAATCTTCCCTCCTCCTACTACGTTCGCGTCTCGGGGCAAAGCGCCCGAAATTACGGCTTCTAAAATTTTCGCTTCCAATCACATGGAATACTCATTATACCAGCTAACGAGTTGACGCCACGACTATTTGATCTGGCGAGAGGAGCAACTGGCATTCGATGATGATTACGCTGACTTACCGCATCGAGACATCAGGCAGCGTCGAGGCTATGGCGGACAAGATCGCAAGCGATCAGTCGACCGGAACCTTCGTGTCGATCCCCGGCGAGACCGAGGAATTGAAGTTGCGGGTTGCCGCACGGGTATTGGCGGTCCGCCCACTTGATGACGGGGACCAGCCGACCTGGCCGGAGGTAGCCCCTGGCACACGCCTTAGCCGCGCCGACGTCGACATTGCCTTTCCTCTGGACGCGATCGGCACCGATCTCTCCGCGCTGATGACCATCGCGATCGGCGGCGTATTTTCCATCAAGGGTATGACAGGCATCCGCATCGTCGACATGAAATTGCCTGATGCCTTCAAGGACGCGCATCCCGGACCGCAATTCGGCATTCCCGGCAGCCGTCGCCTGACCGGCGTCGAAGGGCGCCCGATCATCGGCACGATCGTCAAGCCGGCGCTGGGGCTTCGTCCGCACGAAACCGCAGACCTTGTCGGCGAACTAATCGAATCCGGCGTAGATTTCATCAAGGATGACGAGAAGCTCATGAGCCCGGCCTACTCGCCGCTCAAGGACCGGGTTATGGCGATCATGCCGCGAATTCTCGATCACGAGCAGAAGACGGGCAAGAAGGTGATGTACGCCTTTGGCATCTCGCACGCCGATCCCGACGAGATGATGCGCAACCACGATATCGTCGCCAAGGCCGGCGGTAACTGCGCGGTCATCAACATCAATTCGATTGGCTTTGGCGGCATGAGCTTTCTGCGTAAGCGGTCCAATCTGGTGCTGCACGCTCACCGGAACGGCTGGGACGTGCTGACACGTCATCCGGGCGCAGGCCTGGACTTCAAGGTCTACCAGCAATTCTGGCGCCTCCTTGGCGTCGACCAGTTTCAGATCAACGGCATCAAGGTCAAATATTGGGAGCCGGACGAGAGCTTCGTTTCCTCCTTCGAGGCGGTCAGCGCCCCACTCTTCGATCGGTCGGATTGCCCGCTTCCGGTTGTTGGCTCCGGCCAATGGGGCGGGCAGGCGCCCGAGACATATCAGCGGACCGGCCGCACCACCGACCTTCTCTATCTCTGCGGCGGAGGCATTGTCAGCCACCCCGGTGGTCCGGCAGCCGGCGTTCGCGCCGTGCAGCAGGCCTGGCAGGCGGCCGTGGCTGACATTCCCTTGGAGATCTACGCAAAAGACCATCGCGAGCTCGCCGCCTCTATCGCGAAATTCGGCAATGGCAGAGACGCGTGAAAAAGATGACGGCCCCCCTCATCAGCTACTACGGCGACGACTTCACCGGCTCGACGGACGTGATGGAAGCTTTGGCATCGAACGGCGTTGCGACGGTGCTCTTTCTAGGGGTTCCTTCCTCCGAGATGCGCGGCCGCTTCAAGGAATGCCAGGCGATCGGCATTGCCGGAACGAGCCGAAGCGAGACGCCGGAATGGATGCAGTCGCACCTGACACCTGCGTTCGAATGGCTGAAATCCCTCGGGGCGAGCATTTGCCACTACAAGGTCTGCTCGACGTTCGATTCCAGTCCCAAGATCGGCAACATCGGAAAAGCGATCGAAATCGGTCGCGGGGTCTTCGATCAGTCTACCGTGCCTGTAATTGTCGGCGCCCCGCAATTGAAACGCTATACGGCTTTCGGCAACCTGTTTGCCGCTTACCAGGGCCGCACCTTTCGCATCGACCGCCACCCGGTCATGAGCCGCCATCCGGTAACGCCGATGCATGAGGCGGACCTGGTGCGGCATCTTGCGATGCAGACCGAGGTTCCCGTCGCATTGGCGGACTCTACTGTCATCACGGCTCCCGACGCCGACGACCGCATCGACGAACTCGTCGCCACGGATGCCGGCATACTCATGATCGACGTCAACTCCGCCGACACACAGCTGGCGGCCGGCCGACAGATGCTCCGCGTCACGGGAAAGGTGGGCACGTTCGTCGCAGGTTCGTCCGGAGTGGAGTACGCGATCGTAAGGGCGCTGCAGGAGCAGGGCGAACTGAAGGCAGGCGCCGGGTTCGCCGACGTCGGTGCCGTCGATCGACTGGCCGTGGTCTCAGGAAGCGTTTCGCCGACGACGGAACGGCAGATCCGGACCGCCCTCGAACAGGGCTTCGATGCGGTTGCGGTCGATCCGCTCGCGCTTGCCACATCGCAGGGCACACAAGCGGTTCAGGCCGCCGTCGCTGCCGGCCGCGAGAAGCTCAGAAACGGCAGGAGTGTTATTGTCCACACGGCGCTCGGACCATCTTCCGACGTCGGCAAGGCGCTTCAAGACGTTCCAGACGCGCGGCATCGGCTCAGTCGCGCCCTCGGGACGATTTTGCGCCAGCTTGTGGAAGCTGAAGGCCTCAAGCGCGCAGTCATTGCCGGCGGCGACACGTCCAGTCACGCATTGACGGAACTGCGCGTGGAAGCTCTGACGACCCTTTTGCCTCTTCCACAGACGCCCGGATCTCCGCTCTGCGTTGCCCATGGAACATACGTGCCCACCGATGGGCTGCAGATTGCGCTCAAGGGCGGACAGATCGGAACCGATGGGTACTTCGCCCAGATCCGCAACGGAAGGAGATCCTAGATGATCGATCGCCCTGGCAATCCAGGCAACGTTAAGGAGCAGGCAAATCGAGCGGCGCAAAGCGCGCGCTTCGTACGACGTGCGGGCGCAAGATCCATCTGATCTGCCGAAGTCCATCGTTGAATTGGGGCGCTGGCACCCGTGGTCTTTCGGATGCCAGCGCCTGAGTGGCCACAACGATATGGTGATCTGTCCACCGTATCGGCGTGATTTCAAATCCAGCATCTGAAAGGTCAGAGAAAATGACTAGAGTTGCCCTCTTCGGCGCCGGCGGCAAAATGGGCTATCGTCTTGCCAAGAACTTCAAAGGCTCGCGCTTCGATGTTCGCCACATCGAACTCAGCGATGCCGGCAAAGCACGCCTGAAAAATGATCTCGGCATCGATTGCGTCTCGGCGGAGGCCGGGCTCGATGGAGCCGAAGTTGTCATCCTCGCAGTCCCTGACACGGCAATCGGCAAGGTCGCTGCCGGTATTGCAGACAAGCTGAAGCCCGGCACTATGGTCGTCGCTCTCGACGCAGCGGCACCCTTTGCGGGTCACTTGCCCAAGCGCGACGATCTTACTTATTTCGTCACCCATCCCTGCCACCCGCCGATCTTCAACGACGAGACCGAGATGCAGGCCAAGAAGGACCATTTCGGTGGCCTCTTTGCCAAGCAGCACATCGTCTCGGCGCTGATGCAGGGACCTGAAAGCGCCTACGAACTCGGAGAAGAGATCGCCAAGGTCATCTGGGCACCGGTCATGCGTTCGCATCGGGTGACTGTCGATCAGCTGGCCATGTTGGAGCCGGGGCTTTCCGAGACGGTGTGCGCTTCACTGCTCGTCGTCATGCGCCAGGCAATGGATGAGTGCGTGGCGCGTGGCGTGCCCAAAGAAGCTGCCCGCGATTTCCTGCTCGGCCACATGAACGTTCTCGGCGCCGTCATCTTCGGAGAAGTCGATGGAGTGTTCTCGGATGCCTGCAACAAGGCCATCGAGTTCGGTATTCCCGCCTTGATGCGCGATGACTGGAAAAGGGTCTTCGAACCTCAGGAGATCGCCGACAGCATCCGGCGCATCACCTGAAACAGATGGCGAGGCAGGGCCTCGCCTAACACGCTCGGTCGGAGCCGACCGATTTTGGTCGGTCGGCTCCTCTCATTGTAGATGGCAAAGGCAGATTGAAATGACGGACTTGAAAGGTGCATTGATCGGTTGCGGCTTCTTCGCAGTCAACCAGATGCATGCCTGGAACGATGTCGAGGGCGCCAGGATCGTCGCGATTTGCGATCGCGACCCTGAACGCCTGAAGACAGTCGGCGATCAATTCGGGATCGAACGGCGGTACAGCGATGCCGAGGCGCTATTTTCCGATGGCCGCTTTGATTTCGTCGACATCGCGACGACCGTCCAGAGCCACCGCCCGCTTGTCGAGTTGGCGGCGCGGCACAAGATTGCTGCCATTTGCCAGAAACCGTTTGCCAAGTCGCTTGCCGATGCAAAGGCCATGGTGGAAGCATGCCAAAACGCCGGCATTCCCCTGATGGTTCACGAGAATTTCCGTTGGCAGGCCCCGATCCAGGCCGTCCGCAAGGCTCTCGAAGAGAATGCGATCGGCGTACCATTCTGGGGCCGGTTCTCGTTTCGCTCGGGCTACGACGTCTTCTCGGGTCAGCCCTATCTCGCCGCACAGGATCGTTTCATCATCGAGGACCTGGGTATCCATACCCTGGATATCGCCCGCTATATCCTCGGAGACGTCCGCGCCGTCACGGCCCGAACAAAACGGGTCAACCCAAAAATCAAGGGCGAGGATGTGGCAACCATCCTGCTCGACCATCAAAGCGGTGCGACATCGATCGTCGACGTCAGCTACGTCACTAAGCTTTCGAGGGAGCCTTTCCCCGAGACATTGATAGAACTCGATGGTTCCGACGGAACCATCCGGCTTACTCCAGGCTACCAGCTCGAGGTGACCAATGCTCGGGGCACGCACACGCTTGACGTATCCCCCAAGCTGTTATCCTGGGCTTCGCGGCCTTGGCACAACATCCAGGAAAGCGTCTATGCGATCCAGCAGCACTGGGTCGATCAGCTGAAGCGAGGTGGCGAACATTCGACGTCGGGTGCCGACAATCTGAAGACATTCGCTCTTGTCGAGGCAGCCTATGACAGTGCTGCCGGGCACCTGACGGTCGATGTCGAGGCGATGCTGCGATGACGGCGGATGCGTTCCAACTTTATGGCACCCGCGACGTTGAAGCGCCACCCGTTCAATTGCGCGCCGGAAGGCTTGAAGCGGATCTTGCGAGCGGCAATCTGCGCAACATTCGCTATGACGGGATCGAGGTACTTCGCGCCGTCTCCTATCTTGTCCGTGACCGTGACTGGGGCACGTATAGTCCAGAGATCACCGATCTAAAAATCGAAGACAGCGAAGGTTACTTCGAAGTCTCCTATCGGGCGCGTCTCGAAGGTCCCGACAGGACCGAGCTCACCATCGACGTCCGCATCGCAGGTACAACCGATCGGCTCGACTTCGAGGCTGAAGCCATCTCATACACCGGCTTTGAGACCAACCGCTGCGGCTTCTGCATTCTTCACCCAATCGTCGGCGTTGCGGGCATGTCGGCCATTGTAGAACACGTTGATGGGACGATCGAGACGACCCGGTTTCCCGATCTCATCGATCCATGGCAGCCGTTCAAGGACATGCGCGCCATCACCCATACCGCAATGCCCGGCGTCACTGTGGAATGCCGCATGGAGGGGGATACATTTGAAATGGAGGACCAGCGCAACTGGTCCGACGCTTCCTACAAGACCTATGTCAGACCGCTGGCGCTCCCCTGGCCCTATCGGATCGCAATAGACGAACCCGCAGGCCAGAGAACATCGCTGATCATCAAGGATGGACGCGTCAGCCAGTCGAGCCGCCACGCGTCGCCGAACGACATGATCAGGCTTGAACCAGGACATCGAACCGGCGTCATGCCGGCAATCGGGCTTGCCATCACTCCAGAGGAAGCCGAAGCGACACTCGCCGCGCGAGAGGCCTTGTCGGAGATCGCTCCAAAAGAGCTTATTTTCCATTTCGATCCCGGTGCCGGTCACAGCGGTGACGACCTCAGGCGATTTGCGGAAATTGCCACGATCCATCCTGGGCACACGACGCTCGAGATCGCCCTTCCCTGCAGGCAGAGTCCATCCACGGAAGCTGCGGACATTGCCCGGCTCATGCATTCGGCCGGCCTCAAGCCCGATGCGATCATGGTCTCGCCCTCGGTCGACAGGCAATCGACGCCGCCGGGCAGCCAATGGCCGGACTGCCCACCGCTTGACGAGGTCTATGCCGCCGCTCATGCCGCGTTTCCCGGCATTCGGATTGGTGGCGGCATGCTGAGTTACTTCACCGAGCTCAATCGAAAGCGCGTTCCGGCCAGGCAGCTTGGCTTCGTCAGTCATTGCACCAACCCCATCGTGCACGCCGCCGACGATCTCAGTGTCATGCAAACGCTGGAGGCCCTGCCCTTCATCACCCGTTCCGTGCGGGCCATCTACGGCGACATGCCATATCGGATCGGCCCATCGACGATCCCGATGCGGCAGAACCCCTACGGTAGTCGCACAATGGAAAACCCATCGGGTGAGCGGATCCCGATGGCCAACCGAGACCCCCGTCAAAACGGGCGCTTCGCAGAAGCTTTCGCTCTTGGATACGCCATCCGGGTGCTTGACGCTCATCTCGAATGCTTGACGCTGTCTGCGCTGACGGGGCCTTTTGGCCTGATTGCCGACGGTGACGAACCGATGGAGCGGGCGCTCCCTCGTCCATTGTTCAATACGGTGCGGACGCTGTCCAGGCTGACAGGCGCGGTCTGGCAGGAATGTATCTCGACGGCGCCGGCGGAGTTCCTCGCCGTTATCGTCAAGGATGGTTCGGGATCGACGCTCTACGCCGTCAATCTGACCAGCAAGACGCAGAGGGTCGATTGCGGCGCATGCGGTGCCGAAGCCATGTTCGTCGAGGTCGCTCCGTTTGCAACTGCGACGCTGCCGCTCATTCATTGAAATCGGTCGAACGGCTGCGACGGGTGGTCGTCATCGGGAACAAAGCGGACGCCGACCAGCTCTTACGGCGTCCCATCTCTAAATGGCGGTTGATGCTCAGTGCGTGCTTTGCCTTTCAGGTCTTTTCTGCCTATCCGCAATGTATGCTGACTACCTTGTTATACCAGTTGACATGTCGACGACTATCTGCAAAAAGACCTGAGCTTTACAAGAGGAGGATGGTAATGCTGACGTTTACCGCGAAATTGAAATCTGTGAGCATCGCTGCGCTGACGGTTGCCGCTCTCTCAGCAACGCCGGGGATGGCCGACAATCTCACTCTCTGGACCCTGAATTTCGACAACAACGCAGCCAATAGCGCTCTGAAAAAGGTGGCCAGCGATTTCGAGGCTGCCAATCCCGGTGCGCACGTCGAAATTGTTCAGCGCGCCGTTGACGAGCACAAGACCGCACTTCGCGTAGCGGCGGGTTCCAGCAAGGGCCCGGATATCTATTTCAGCTGGGCCGGGCTCGGCCTCGGCGGCGAATATGTAAAGGCGGGCCTCTCGCTGCCGCTCGACAAGTACTACACCCAGTACAAATGGAACGACGAGCTGCTTCCCTCTGCCTCCGCCTTTGCCGATCTCTACCTAGGCGGCAAGCATGGCGTCCCGTTCACATTCAAGGGCGAAGCGGTCTACTACAACAGGAAGCTCTTCCAGAAGGCCGGCATCACCCAGGAGCCGAAGACCTATGAGGAACTGCTCGCCGCTGCTGAAAAGCTGACGGCTGCGGGTATCCCCGGCTTTACGTTCGGTGGGACCGTCAACTGGCATGTCATGCGTCTTATGGACGTTATCCTTGAGACGAAGTGCGGCGCTGAGAAACACGACGCGCTCATGGCAATGAAGGTCGATTGGACCAAGCAGCCCTGCGCGACTGACGCCTTTACCGAATTCGCCAAGTGGACCAAGGACTACACGCTCCAGCCTTTCATGGGAATCGACAACAAGCAGTCCTACAGCCTGTTTACGGCGGGGCGGGCTGCGATGATGCTCGAAGGCGATTGGCTGGTGAGCCAGCTCAGCGGCAGTGGCGCGAATCTCGACGACTACGGCATTTTCCCGTTCCCGACGAACACCAACCGCCTTTATGGCTTTGCCGAGTACAACTACATCAGCACCAAGAGCAAAAACCCCGATCTTGCCGCCAAGTTCCTCGACTACTTCCTGTCGACCAAAGTGCAGCAGGACCTCGTCGGGCAGATCAGCGCGATCTCGGTGAACAAGAATGTTCAATACACCAACCAGAAGCCGCTCGAGGCGAAATGGCTGGATATCTTCAAGACCTACGGCAAGGTCTATATGAATGGCGACCAGGCGTTCCCGCTTGACGTTACGACCGAATACTTCCGGGTCATCAACGACGTCGCTGCCGGCAACTCCGCACCGGCCGATGCACCGAAACAGTTGCAGGCATTTATTTCGAGCCGAACCTAGTCCTCCCAAGTCGCGAGCCGATCGATCTGTCGGTCGGCTCGCTGGTTCGTTTCGCAGAACTGGCAGTGGCCATCCGCTGCCTGGAGGAGAGCATGTCCATCAAGCAATCGACACATGACCCGCGTGTGCAAGCGTTCATTCTGCTTGTGCCGGCTCTGGCGATCTACGCCGTTTTCGCCCTTTACCCGATGTTCAACGTCGTCCTGCTGAGTTTCCAGAAGTGGAACGGACTGGATCCCCAGCGCCAGTTTGTCGGGCTTGCAAACTACTCCGCGATCTTTACGAGGGACCCGGTTTTCTGGGTGGCCTTTCGCAACACCGTCATCTGGACGCTGATGAGCCTGGTCTTCCCCCCGATGGTGGGTCTGATGCTGGCTCTTAGCCTCAATCAGAGGATTTTCGGCCGCAACGGCCTCAGGGCGATCTTCTACCTCCCGGTTATCATCGCGCCGATCGCGGTCGCGACCATGTGGAAGTGGATGTATGACCCGTTTTTTGGTCTGTTCAGTCAGTTGCTGACGAACTGGGGCCTGCAGAGCTGGATCAAGGATTGGCTTGGTAACAAGGACATCGCGCTTTATTCGGTCTTCATCGCCTACCTCTGGCAGACGGTCGGGTTTTCGATGGTTCTCTTCCTTGCGGGCCTTCAGAACGTGTCCCAAACCCTCGTGGAGGCGGCTCGCATCGATGGCGCCGGCCGTTGGGCCGTCTTCAAGCATGTGACGCTTCCCGCGCTGCGTCCGACCGTTACCATCGTGCTGGTGCTTTCAATCATCTCGTCGCTCAAGGCCTTTGACATTGTCTACGGCCTTACCGGCGGCGGACCGGCACAATCGACGCAGATGCTCGCACTTTGGGCCTTCACGCAAGCAATGCAGATCTTCGATTTTGGCCGAGGCGCCGCGATATCGGTCGTCCTGCTGGCCATCACGATGGCGATCGTCATCCCCTACCTGCGCTGGACCCAAAAGCACGAGGAGACGGAAGCGTGACAGCCATTCAAACCGAAACCATCGCCCACGCGGACACGCAAGCCTCATCCGCAAAGCGTGACCCCGTACTCATCGCATTGTGGATCACGCTCGTGCTGGTCGCCCTGATCTGGGTCGCGCCCTTCGTCTTCATCGTGTTCACGTCGCTGAAGACGCCGGCTGCCATCACCGGCACGGGAGCATTCATGCCGCCGACCGAACTCGCCATCGACAACTATAGCGGCGCCTGGAGCCGCGGTAACTTTGCGAATTCCTTCCTCAACAGCGTCATCATCACGGTTATCAAAGTGCCGCTCGGCCTGATGCTCTCGGCCATGGCAGCCTATGCGCTCGCCAAGATCAGATTGAGGATCAGCAAGCTACTGCTTCTGCTCGTCGTTTTCGGAACCATGATCCCCTTCCAGGTCATGCTCGCTCCATTGTTCACTTTGGTGAATTCGTTCGGGCTGATCGACACCTATCCGGGGGTCATCCTTCCCTACATCGCCTTCGGCGTCCCCTACCAGGTCTTCATCCTGCATGGGTTCTTCAAGGGAATTCCGAAGGAACTGTCGGAAGCAGCGCTGATCGACGGCGCAACGCACTTCACGATTTTTCGCCGGATCTTCCTGCCCGTCTGCCTTCCGGTTCTTGCGGCTCTGCTCATTCTCGACTTCGTCTCGACCTGGAACGAGTTCGCCATGGCGCTGGTGCTGCTGCAAGACCAGCACATGTGGACGCTGCCGCTGGGTCTCATGTCGTTCCAGGGGCAGTTCTCAAGCAATTACGGCCAGCTCAATGCCGCGATCGTCATGACGGTCCTGCCGGCCACCATCGTCTACCTGATGTTCCAGCGCTACTTCGTGTCCGGCCTCACCTCCGGCGCGGTCAAAGGCTAAGGCCAGAAGAATTTCTACGAGGAGAATTCAATGTCTAATGCAGCTGTCGAAAAATGGGGCATGTTCGAGGCCTCCTTCCAAGGGCCTTCGCACGGAAATCCCTATCTCGACGTGGCGTTCGATGCCGTGTTCACCCACAAGAGCCGGGAGGTCTGCGTTCCGGGCTTTTACGACGGCAACGGGACATACCGTGTACGGTTCATGCCTGACGTTGAAGGCGAATGGACTTTCCGAACGCGCTCCGCGACAGAAGCACTGGATGGCAAGACTGGCTCTGTGGTGGCAACGGCACCCTCCTCCGGCAATCGTGGGCCGGTTCGCGTGCGCAACAAGTTTCACTTCGCCTACGCCGACGGAACGCCGTTCTTCTCCTTTGGGACGACCTGCTACGCCTGGACACATCAGCCGCTCGACATGCAGAAGCAGACACTGGAGACGCTGGCGAAAACGCGCTTCAACAAGATCCGAATGGGCGTCTTCCCGAAAGACTACCCGTACAATGTGAACGAGCCGCTTTACGCCTGCTTCGAAAAGAGTGCCGACGGCAAGGAAGACTTCGATCGGCCGAACCCGGTCCTCTTCCAGCATTTCGAACAGCAAGTCGCTGCATTGTGCACCCTTGGGATCGAAGCCGACATCATCATGTTTCATCCGTATGACCGGTGGGGCTATGCCGACATGTCTGCGGAGCAGGACTATCGCTATGTCGCCTATCTCGCAGCCCGTCTGTCGGCCTATCGAAACGTCTGGTGGTCGCTTGCCAATGAATACGACTTCCTGATCGACACGAAGCCCATGACGCAGTGGGATCGCTATTTCCACATCCTCGAGGAGAATGATCCGTACCAGCACCTGAGATCGATCCACAATGGTGACGTCAACTCGAACTACGACCACCGCAAGCCGTGGGTGACCCACACCTGCATCCAGAATCCCGACGTCAAGCGCACCCAGGAATGGCGTGAGACCTATGGCAAGCCCGTTGTAAATGACGAACCTGAGTACGAAGGAGACATTCTGGAGTCCTGGGGTAATCTGAGTGCGCAAGAACTGGTCCACCGCTATTGGATCACGGTCACCCGCGGTGGCTACATCGGCCACGGCGAAACCTACTCCCACCCTAAGGACCTGATCTGGTGGGCGAAGGGTGGCGAACTTCACGGCGAAGCCTGGAAGCGGATCGGCTTCCTCCGTGGTCTTCTCGATGCGGACGTCAAGAACGGCCTGGATCCGATCGGCCCGGTCACCCAATGGCCATGGTCGCGCGTCTCGGGGGCACGGGACGGGGATGGCGACTTCCGGCTGATTTACTTCGGCGAGCATCAGCCGATTATTTGGTCGTCTGGCCTGCCAATGGACGACGATAATTATGACGTCGACATCATCGACACCTGGGAAATGGCCATCACTCCCGCCGAGAGGGTCAAGGCTCCGGTTACCCATCCCGTGCGTCATGGTGCGGTAACGCGCGGCGGAAAGCCGGATGCGGCGTTCGGCGTGGTCATTCCACGCAAGCCGCATCAGGCTCTACGGGTCCGCAGACAGCGCTAGTCTAGAGGAGTTGAAATGTCTGGATTGAACATCAAGAACGTCAAGAAGTCCTTCGGCTCGGTCGACATCATCCACGGCGTCGATGTCGATATCGCCGACGGCGAGTTCGTCATTCTTGTCGGCCCCTCCGGCTGCGGCAAGTCCACCTTGTTGCGAATGATTGCCGGCCTTGAGGAAATATCCGCTGGCCAGATCAGCATCGACGGCAGGGTCGTGAACAACCTCCAGCCGAAGGATCGCGACATCGCGATGGTCTTCCAGAACTATGCGCTCTATCCGCAGATGACGGTTGCTCAGAACATGGGCTTCGCCCTGGAGCTTGCCGGAGTGAAGCGGCCGGAAATCGACAGGAAAGTCGGCGAGGCTGCATCCATCCTGGGCCTGCAGCCTCTGCTGGGACGGAAACCCGCACAGCTATCCGGCGGCCAGCGGCAGCGTGTCGCGATGGGCCGAGCCATCGTTCGAGATCCGAAAGTATTTCTCTTTGACGAGCCTCTGTCGAACCTCGATGCCAAGCTACGCGTCAAGATGAGAGCTGAGATCAAGGCGCTGCATCAGCGGCTGAAGACCACGATCGTCTATGTCACCCACGATCAGATCGAGGCCATGACCATGGCTGACAAGATCGTCGTGCTGCAGGGCGGTCGAGTGGAACAGATCGGTAGCCCTCTCGAACTATACGACCGGCCCAAGAACGCGTTTGTTGCAGGCTTCCTGGGATCGCCAGCGATGAACTTCCTCGAGGGATCTCTACAGGACGCCGGTGGTCCAGCATTGAGCTTGCCAGGCGGCTCGCGGATAAAGCTTTCGCGAGCGCCAAGCGCGTCGGAGGGCAGGCCTTTGATGCTCGGAATCCGGCCGGAGGACATAGCGCTCGGCGACGAGGATGGCGTCGACGCAGTCGTGAAAGTGATCGAGCCAACCGGTTCGGAAACCCATGTGGCCATTGAGGTCGAAGGCAGGGAACTAACATGGGTCGTCCGCGACCGTGTCGAGCTTGTTCCCGACCAGCGCGTAAAGCTTTCCTTCAAAACCCCCAAGGCTCACTTCTTCGACCAGCGGACCCATCAGCGTCTGGACGCCTAGCCCGGCCTAGAAGGCAAGGCCGCAATGAACAAATCGGAGCCCTCCATATCTCGACGGGATATGGAGGGCTCCTGATGTCGTTTTTGCGCCGTGGCGGATAGGAGGCGGTGCGCTCGCGTGGCGCTGTTCTCGCGGCACGAGAGTAGGAGAGAATACGGATCAATCTCTCTGCGGACAGCTAGCGGAGTTCAATAGGAGCCGCAGCTCGTTCTCGAGCCCACAAGGGCGTGACAACTTCAAATCGCAAGGCTGACATCACATCGGCACCTCGACATCAATTTATGCAAACATCGCATAAATTCCATGTCCAAATGTCGTTTGCGGATAAATCTGAACGCGGCGTAAGCTCCCTCCAAATTAAAAGATCGAACTCAAATTCGATACCAGGGAACAACTTCGTGAATAACTCAGCTCTCCTTGACCTTGATAAGCTCCAAATTGTGCGGCCACGAAAAATTGGCAACAAAATCATGGCTGCCATATGCATCGTGCTGCTTTTGCTGCTGGCGAGGGCCTTCTGGCAAGGCGACATCGCCTGGCAATATGTTTCGGAGAATCTCTTCTCCAAATCCATTTTGTCGGGTGTTTCCAACACGATCATTATGACGTTCTGTGCCATGGTCGTCGGTATCGTTCTTGGCGTTATCGCAGCCATCATGCGCATGTCGGACAATCCGGTTCTGCGCAATATTTCCATCGGATATGTCTGGCTCTTCCGCGGCACACCGGCCCTTCTGCAGCTGCTCTTGTGGTTCAACCTCGCCCTGATTTTCCCGAGGATAGGTATTCCGGGGCTGCTCTCGGTGCGCACCGTCGATGTGATGACACCATTCGTTGCCGCACTTCTCGGTCTGGGAATCCAGCAGGGTGCCTATACCGCCGAAGTGGTGCGTGCCGGTCTCCTGTCGATCGACAAGGGCCAGATGGAAGCCGCCCAGTCGATCGGCATGACGAAGCTGCGGGCAACGCTGAAGATCGTCCTGCCCCAGGCCATGCGCGTCATCGTTCCGCCGATCGGCAACGAGACCATCGGCATGGTCAAGCTGACGTCGCTCGCAAGCGTCATCCAGTATTCCGAGGTGCTGAGGAGCGTCGAAGACATCTACTACGTTAACTCGCGCGTCATCGAGCTGCTGATCGTTGCCGCTATCTGGTACATGGTCGCCGTCACCATCCTGAGCATCGCGCAGATCTACATCGAACGGCATTTCTCCAAGGGCTGGGGGCGGCGTGATGCCGGCGCACAGCATGCGACCCATCAGGCTCTGGTCGGGGAGGCTGGCTGATGGACGCGATCATCAAGGCACATGGGCTGCAGAAGTATTTCGGCACCTTTCACGTCCTGAAGGACATTAATTTCGAGATCAGGAAGGGCGAGGTCGTCTGCATCATCGGCCCTTCCGGTTCGGGCAAGAGCACCTTCCTGCGCTGCATCAACCAGCTCGAACAGATCGATGCCGGCTATGTCACGGTCGAGGATGAAATCGCGGGCTACCGCCGCGACGGCAACCGGCTGTTTCCGCTGCCGGATCGCGAGATCGCCCGCCAGCGCCAAGCCGTCGGCATGGTCTTCCAGAAGTTCCATCTCTTCCCGCATCGCACCGTCTTGCAAAACATCATCGAAGGCCCGGTCGGCGTGCAGAGAAGGCCGCGGCAGGAGTGCATCGCCGAGGCGCGCGCGCTTCTTCAACGTGTTGGACTGGCCGACAAGGCCGGCGCCTATCCGGGCGAACTTTCCGGCGGCCAGCAGCAGCGCATTGCGATCGCTCGCGCGCTCGCAATGAAGCCAAAAGCCATGTTGTTCGATGAGCCCACTTCGGCCCTTGATCCCGAACTTGTGGGCGAAGTCCTTGGTGTGATGAAGGAGCTTGCCGCTTCCGGGACGACGATGATCGTCGTCACGCATGAGATCGGCTTCTGCCGCGAGGTCGCGGATCGTGTCGTCTTCATGGACGCCGGCATGATCGTCGAGACCGGGACGGCCAGCGACATATTGGAAAACCCCAGGAATCCCAGAGTGAAGAACTTCATCTCTGCGGTGCTTTAACAACAAAACCTGAAGAACGATCATCAGAGGAGAATTTCATGAAGCCCATTCGTCTCGCCGTTTCGGCGGCCCTGCTGTCTCTCGCTGCGACCGCCGCCTCGGCGGATTCCAACCTGAACCTGCTCAAGGACGGCGAGCTGCGCATCCTGACGAACCCGATCTATCCGCCGATGGAATTCGTCAATCCGGACAGCGGCACCATCGACGGCTTTGACGTCGATCTGGCAAATGCGATCGCCAAGAAGCTCAATCTGACGACCGTCTTGGTCACCTCGGCTTTCCAGGAGCTGCAGAGCGGTCTCCAGACCGGCCGTGCCGATATGATCATTTCCGGCATGAGCGACAATGTGAAACGTCAAGCAAGCATGGACTTCGTCGACTACATTACCAGCGGCCCGATCCTGTTTACTGTCAAAGCCAATGCTGACACCTACAAGCAGGCGAGCGACCTTTGCGGCAAGACGGTCGCGGGAAGCCGCAGCACGTCCTTCGGCGATAACGTCAAGGATTGGAGCGCGGCCAATTGCCAGGCGAAGAGCAAGCCAGCCATCAAGTTCGAGGGAACAGCAGATTCGAACGCTGCCCGTCTCGGGATGAAACAGGGCCGCTATGATGCTGTCGTACAGGGCATCGAGACGATTGCCTATCAAATGCATGTCGAGCCAGACACTTACAAGCTGGTCGGCGATCCCCTGCTCAGCAACGACACGTTCGGCATGGCCTTCAAGAAGGACAACACGGCACTTCGCGATGCAGTTGCCGGAGCACTCGACGCTCTCATCAAGGACGGCACCTATGATCAGATCCTCAAGAAGTGGGGTCTCGTTCACAATGCCGTTCCGAAGGCCGTCGTGAACGGCGTCAAGTAACCTCTATAAGAAGCGCCGCCTCAAGAGCGGCGCTTCCCTACACAATGGAAGCAACATTCAGCCGAGGTGTGCAAGCACTCGCGGACGGGTGATTGCGCCCTAAACACATCTCAAGACGCATACAGAGTTCCATGATCACGAAGACTGCAACCAGGACGGCAAAACCTCCTCTGTGGCCGGCAGGTCGGCAGTCGGCGGTGGCGCTTGCCTTCGACGTCGACGGCCCGACGGGCGACGCGATGCTCGACGGATCGCTTCTGTCCAATCCGCGTTATTTCACCCAAGGCGCCTATGGCCCCTGGCGGGCCCTGCCGCGGCTTCTCGACCTCCTGCGCGACTACGATCTCAAGGCGACGTTCTTCGTCCCGACATGGGTGGTGGAACATTGGCCGTCGCAGTGCGAACGCATCCTCAAGGATGCCCACGAAATTGCCTATCACGGCCATTATCACGAGGTCTTCATCGACTGCAGCCGACAGCAGCAGCTCGACATTATGGGCCGCTCCCGTGAGATTTTCCGCAGCCACATGGGAGTGACGCCGGTCGGCTTCCGCACTCCCTCTGGCGACTGGAGCGAAGAGACGGCCGAACTGCTGCACGAGTTCGGCGTGATCTACTCCAGTTCGATGCGCGGTGACGACCGGCCCTATTTTCATACCACCTCTCGCGGCCGCGGCCTGGTCGAGATTCCAGGTCGCTGGGACATCGACGACTACACCGCCCTTGCCTACAGCGAGGACCCTGATTTCCCGATCGGTCTCGACCGGATTTCCGGCTACGCCGATGTTCAACGCAACTGGTGCGCCGAATTCGAAGGCTATCACCGCGAAGGGCTCTGCTGGACGACGATCCTGCATCCGAAGGTCTGCGCCAAGCCCGGCCGGCTTGCGATCCTCGAAGGCCTCTTCAAAACGATCACGACCCATGGCGACAGTGTCTGGGCGACGCATTGCGCCGAAATCGCAAAATGGTGGATCGCGCAACATCCGGAGAATGCCGCATGACCAGTATAGCTTCCGGAGCCGTCTGGCCACAGGGCAAGAAATGCGCCGCGATCGTCTCGGTGATCTTCGCAGATGGGCGCGATGCGATTGCTCAGGCACCCGATCTCACGGGGCGCAACAAGAGCTTTTCGGTCTGGCAATACGGCGCAGCGCGGGGCGTGGAACGCCTATGTAATGCATTTGCTGATGCCGACGTATCCGCGAGCTGGTTCGTGCCCGGCGCTGTTGCTGAAAAGCACGCTCCGCTGCTACGCGATATCGTGTCGGCTCGGCATGATATCGAAAGCCATGGCTGGGATTTCGAGCGCTACGATACTATGCAGGTACCCGCAGCGCTCGATCTTCTCCGGCACAGCCGCGAGACGCTGGGCGCGATCGCTTCGAATGAAGTCTCCGGCTTCCGGCTCCCCGCCGGCAACTGGCCGCGTCACTTTGACCATCTGCTTCTCCAAGCAGGCTATTCCTGGTCGGCATCGCTGAACGGCGACGATTTGCCCTATAGCCATGCATCGTCGCTGGTGGAGATTCCGGTTCATAACGAACTTGAAGACCGGCCCTACTTCCAGTTCAATTTCACCCCGGCCTTTCCGAAGGGCCAAGGGCGCATCCCCTCCTATGAGGCGGTCCTTGGCAACTGGATCTCCGAATTCGATGCCTACCGCAAATACGGTCTCTGCTACGTCCTCCAGCTTCGGCCGGAATGGACCGGCACACCCGGCAGGATCGCGCTCGTTGAAGCGCTGCTTAGTCACATCAACAGTTTCGGCGACATATGGCTGACGACGGCCGCCGAGGTTGCGCGCTGGCACGCCCGCAACGGTACCGCGGCACCCAGCGATCATCCGATCAATGTTTACGAAGCCTATGTCGATGAGGAGCAGGCCGGTGAGCGATAATCTGGCACGCATCCTGGCAGAGCTGGTCTGTGCGACCAGCTTCGATGCCTTTCCCCTTGAGACCATTCACAAGGCGAAGCTTCATATTCTCGATACGCTTGGCGCCGCGATCGCCGGTTCAGCGTCCCGCGAGACCGATGCCGTTGTCGAGGTACTTGGACTTCGAGCAGGAACCGGACTTTCGCCCGTCTGGGGACGGCCAATCATGTCGGACCCAAGGACTGCGGCATTCGTCAACGGCGTCTCAGCCCATGCCTACGAGCTTGACGACAGCGGCGGCTGCGACCATTCCGGTGCTGTCGTCCTGCCCGCCGTGCTCGCAGCACTAGGCGATCGTGATCGGCAGCTCAGTGGCCGTGAACTCCTGCGCAGTGTCCTGCTTGGTTATGAAGTCGGCCGTCGTGTGCTTGAAGCGCTCGGCGGATACGAAGAGCATAATGGTCTCGGCTGGCACTCGACAGGCACATGCGGCGCATTCGGCGCAGCCGCCGCCGTTGGCAGCATGTTGAACCTCGAGGCAACTGCCATGGCGTCCGCGCTTGGTTCGGCCAGTTCCTTTGCCGGAGGAACCTGGGCCTTCATCCATAATGGCAGCTCAACCAAAAAACTTCATGCCGGTCGCGCCGCCGAAGGCGGGCTCATGGCCGCCTATCTCGCAAGGCAGGGCTTCGAAGGTCCAGACAGCGTCTTCGAGGCGGGACGCTGGGGCAGTTTCTTCGCAACCTTCGGCGCGGGCAAAGATGATCCGCAGGCCCTTGTCCGCGACTTTGGACTTTCTTGGCGGCTCAACCGATGCTCCATCAAGCCGCACGCCACCTGCCGCGGCACGCATGCGGGGATCGATGCATTGGATTTGCTGCTTGAGCATCATGATCTCACAACCCGTGACATCGCGGCCATCGAGGTGGATATCAGCGGTTTCCAATATGGCATGTGCGGCGGCAAGGTCATCGAGTCTCGCGCGCAGGCGCAGATGAGCCTGCCCTACGCGTTGGCTGCCAGGCTGCGTTACGGCAAGGTTTTTCTTGCGGAGCTGGAAGAGGCTGCCTGGTCTGCAGCGGAGATCGGCCCGTTGATGGATCGCATCTCCGTCCGCATCGATCCGGCGATGAAGGATGAGGACGAACCGGCCATCACCATTGTGACCGTCGCTGGCGAGCGGCACCGGCTTGTCGTCGAGTTCCCCTTGGGCGGGCCACAGAACCCGCTGAGCGACGAACGGCTGGTCGGCAAGTATGCCGCACTTGCCGGAATGGTGCTGCCGGCCACAAGGATCGATGCCCTTAAGGACTTTGTCCTCGACCTTGAAAACCAGATCGATGCCCGCAGCCTGCCTGCGCTGCTTCAATAAAGGATGCGGCCGAGGAAGGGCGGCATCCGTGCAAAAGGGAAGACCGAGATGAGAAACCAGAAAGAAGCCACATGGTCCCCGCTGTTCAAAGAGGCGGTTTCGAGGGACTTCGAAAGCTTTCACGAATGCCTTGATCAGGACAAGCGCATAGCACTACACGATGTTGCAGGCTCCAAGGTTCATGCCAAAATGCTGGCGCGCGCCGGCATCATTACATCCAAAGAGAATGCCGCCATCCAGACCGGGCTCGATCAGATCGCCGACGAAATGCGTTCCGGCGCCTTCGAATGGAAGCCTGAACTCGAGGATGTTCATACCAATGTCGAAAACCGGCTAACGGCACTGATTGGCGATGCAGGAAAGAAGCTGCACACTGCCAGGTCGCGCAACGACCAGGTGGCAACCGATATCCGCCTTTATGCGCGTGAACAGCTGGATCTGCTGAAGGACGATCTGAAGAGGCTGATTGGCGCCTTCGTTGATCTTGCGGAAAACCATGCCGATGCGATCATGCCCGGATTCACGCATTTGCAGGTCGCCCAACCCATCACCTTCGGTCATCACATGATGGCCTATGCCGAAATGTTCAGGCGGGATCTCGATCGCGTCGGTGCCGCCCGCGAACGGCTCAATGTCTCGCCACTTGGGGCCGCCGCACTGGCGGGCACGGGCTATCCTATCGATCCCGAGTACAGTGCTTCTCAGCTCGGCTTTTCGGGGTCCTTTGCCAACTCCCTCGATGCCGTTTCCGACCGCGACTATGTCGTCGACGTCTGCAGCGCCGGTGCGGTGATCATGGGGCACCTGTCACGCTTCAGCGAGGAGGTCATCCTGTGGTGCACACCGATGTTCGATTTCATCGAAGTTGGCGATCAGTTCTGCACCGGTTCCTCGATCATGCCTCAGAAGCGCAATCCCGATCTGGCGGAACTGGTGCGCGGCAAGGCCGCTCGTGTCATCGGCAACCTTGCCTTTTCCGCGGCGCTGATGAAAAGCCAGCCACTTGCATTCAACAAGGACCAACAGGAATCGAAGCCGCCGCTGACCGACACTTTCGAAACCGTCCGTGCGGCCGTCAGCGTCACGGCCCAGATGCTTGCGACCATCAAAGTGAAGCATGAGAAGATGCTGGCAGCCGCCAACCAGGGCTATTCGACAGCAACCGACCTTGCCGACTACCTCGTGCGCGCCGGACTGCCGTTTCGCGATGCTCACCACGCCGTCGCAGCGATCGTCGGCGCGGCGCGCGACAAGGCGCTGCCGACGCTCTCGCAGCTTTCGCTCGCTGACATGCAGGCCTTTGCGCCATCCATTCGCGAGGACGTTTTTGCGGTGCTGACGGTTGAGGGATCGGTTGCCAGCCGCGATCACAAGGGCGGAACTTCACCACGCCGGGTCAAGGAGGCTGCTCAGGCGGCGCGGCTAACGATCGCCTGAGCGTATCGGTTGCCATTCAATCTGCATGCTTTAAAGCTTGTGGCTTCCAACAGCAGCGGGGAAGCCGGATAAGGGATGGAGCCGAGATTCGATCATAACAGGTTGCCGCCGTTGCAAACGCTGCAAACCTTTTCCGTCGTCGCGGAAACGGGCAGCTTCACGGCGGCGGCGGCCGAGCTCAATCTCAGCCAAAGCGCCATCAGCAGGCAGGTCCAGCAACTCGAACATTATTTCGGTTGCAGCCTGTTCGAGCGCCATACCCGCAAGGTGGCGCTGACGGAGCGCGGCATGGCGCTGATCCCGATCGTCGACAGCCTTCTTGCGTCGCTGAAGACCTCGTTCGAGGCAACGCGAATGACGGTGAGTTCGTTGACTGTCCGCATGCCGCCAACATTCGCACGAAAATGGTTCCTCCCGCGACTACCCGATCTCCACAGCCATCATGAAGATCTGAATATCAATATCGACACCGCATGGTTCCTGCGGCCCACCTTTTCGGTTGGCGATATCGACATGCTCATTACCTACGGCAACGGTCATTGGCCCGGCATGGATATATTGCCGCTGCTACATGAACGGCTGACGCCGATGTGTTCCCCACAACTCCTTTTCAAGCTTGGGGATCCGCCTGAGGTGAAGAACCTGCAAGACTGCGTCCTGCTGCACTCCAATCCACGTCATAGCGACTGGACGCTCTGGCTGCAGGCTGAAGGCGCCTATTCCTTCCAGGCTTCTCGTCATCAGGTCTTCGACACGCAGGACTTCGCGATGACGGCGGCTGCAAGCGGCTATGGGGTGACGATGGGCGATCTCGCCTTTTCGCGGCAGGATCTGCAAAGCGGCGAGCTGGTTGCGCCCTTTGAGCGGATCATCGATAGCGGTTACGGCTACTACGCGCTTTGGCCGGCCCGGGCGGAAGCGCGCCAAAAGGTGCGTGCCTTTGCGGACTGGCTTGAGGCCGTCAGCGCGAATTCGGACTGAATGAGAGCCCCATTTTTGTGGGGCGCTCTTGCAAGACTAAGTTATTAGGAGAGGAGCACGTTCAAAGAGCTTCTCTCCTTGTGTCTGTTAAGCCTGTGGTTTGCGGCCACGCTTCGGCTTGTCGGCATCCGTCGTTGCCGCCGCTGCCTTGGCACCGGCCGTCTTGATAGACGCGGATTTCGAAGCGGCCGGCCTCGATGCAGGCGCCTTCACCTTCGACTTGGCCGCATTCAGCAGGGCTGCGCGACGCAGGCGGTTTTCCTCGAGTGCCTGCTGAAAGGCGACGTCATTCTCCGCATGCTGGGCAAGGTCATCCAGAAACTCGGCAACTTGGCTCACCGTTTCCACGACGATGTAGCTCAGCCCCTCTCCCGCATTGACCGCATCTCGGCCGATGGTCACGCCAAAGCCACCGGGCACGCGCTGAAACCAGGTCGAACGCCACTTATTGAAGCCAGCAGCATCGCGCTCGAACTCTTCGAGATAGGCCTTCTGTTCTGCTATTCTTCCACGGAAGGTGTCGATGGCACTGCGCATACCGGTCTTGGGCTTGTCAGCCTTCTTCGAAGACCATTTCTCCAGAAAATTCGCCATTATGTATGTCTCTTTTTGTTTCGTCATCAAACGGATTGTCATGCTTCACGGCAACAAAGTGCCTTGGCACCTGTCTGCCAGAACGTTCTACAGAATAGCCGTATGATGGCAACATCATGAGTCGAGTTTGATAAAGCCTGGAGCAGAGTTCGATCTCAGTGCACAATGTGCACCCGTCAAGCCAATCTCGATTGGCATCACCATAGCAGGCATCATCCCTGCCGCCTCGGAGGGCCGCTCACACCGCAAAGCTGCTCCCTTCAAAGCAAGCTGATCGATCCCGTTTCCGGCAACCGGCAACAAGGCCTGGGTCTAATCCGATTGTTCCTTTGGCTTGGCGGCGCGCAGAGCGTCGCTCAGCTCCATTCTAGCCGTTCCGATCAGTTGCTCCATGGCAAAGCGGGCGGCATCAGGACGGCGCATGCGGATCGCGTCCAGAACATCCTGATGCCGCGCGATGGCATATTCATGAGACTGGCTGGCCCGGTTGGTCAGGCGGAAACTTGCAAGCAGGGCTGCCCCGATGGCGGTGGCAAATTGGCGAAACACCCAGTTGCCGCTGGCATTGATAATAGCTGTGTGAAACTCCAGGTCCGCTTGGCTCCACGCCTCGTTGTCACGGGCATTGGCGGCGACCATGTCCTCGAATGCCTCGGCGATCCGCGCGAGCTGCTTTGCAGTAGCGTTGGCGGCTGCTTGCGCGGCGGCGGCGGGCTCCAGCACCTGCCGCGCATCGAGCAGGGAATCGTAGAAGCTCCGGTCGTTGCTGAGCGCCAGAGTGGCGTCGAGAACCAGCGGGTCCAGATAGTTCCAGTTCTCCCGCGGCAGGACCGTGGTGCCTGCGCGGGTACGCGAGCGAACCATTCCCAGCGCCGAGAGATATTGCATAGCCTCCCGCAGGCTGGTGCGGCTGACGCCATAGACCTCGGAAAGCTCGGCTTCATTGGGAAGGATCGAACCTTCGGCAAGGGCGCCCGAGACGATCTGCCCGATGAGCTTCTTCAACAGTTCCTCGCGCACTGTACGCCTTCCCTGCTCGGGCGTGGCCCGACCGTGCGTCGTCCGTAAAGACCCCAAACGCGTACTCATCACTTGCACTCCCTTCCGCTGGCCCGGTGGCGATCATGAGTGGCGCCACGCCCAGGCATCAATGCGCAACTGCAAGCCCGGCAAACTTCTCCCAAGGAATCTGATCGTCATGAGCGTGCGCGTTGCCCTGCCGCTGACGAGCGCAGATTGTCAAGCAGAACGGCGATCAGCAGAATGCAGCCGCGCACGAGATATTGATAAAAGGCCTGTATGTTGAGCAGGTTCATCACATTCTCAGCGATGCCCATGATGAGGACGCCGACGATCACACCGGTCATTGCTGCGCGGCCACCTGCGAGAGACACACCGCCGAGCACGCAGGCGGAGATGACGGACAGCTCGAGCCCTGTTGCCGCATTCGGTTGTCCTGACGTGATGCGCGAGGCCAGCAGAATGCCCGCGATGGCGCAGACAAGCCCCTGCAAGGCGAATATCCAGATCCGCATGTTGACGACATTGACGCCGGCAAGGCGCGACGCCTCGGGATTGCCGCCGATTGCCAATGTATTCTTGCCGAAAACGGTGCGATTGAGGGTGAAGCCGAAGACGATGAACAGCAGGATCATGATCCATATTGGCGTCGGCACTGTCAGGAAGCGCGAAAGCGCCAGCTGATAGAAGGCCGGATCATTGATGCCGACGGCGCGACCGTCCGATGCAATCAAGGCGAGACCGCGAACGATCTGCATCGTGGCAAGCGTGGTGATCAAGGCATTGATGCGGAACTTGGCGATGACGACGCCGTTGACGACACCGACGACGCTGCCGCAGATCAGGGCTGCCACGAGCCCAAGCGGAATCGAACCGGTGGAATTGGACACCATGACGGCGATCATGCCCGAGAAGGCGACGGTCGAGCCGACCGACAGGTCGAAGTCGCGCGAGGCGAGGCAAAACATCATGGTGCAGGCGACGATGCCGATCGTGACCACCGACTGCAACAGGCCGAGCATGTTGCGCTCCGTCAGGAAGCTCGGAACGAAGAGCGAAACGACCACGAAGGCGATCGCAAAGATCAACACGAGGCCCTGTTCGCCGAGGAGAATTTTTTTCAACGAGTTCATCACTATCGTTCCCGAATTAGATTGTGCCGGCGGCATTCTTGTCTGGCAGGGCCGCGGTCAGAATGGCCCGTTCGTCGAAATCGGCGCGCACGACATTGGCGGCAACGCGGCCCTGGCACATGACCATGATGCGATCGGAAATACCCATGACTTCGGGAAGCTCGCTGGAAATGACGACGATCGCCATGCCGCCTGCGGCAAGCTCGTAGAGGATTTCGTAGATTTCCGACTTAGCGCCGACATCGATGCCGCGCGTCGGCTCATCGATGACAAGCACTTTGATGCCCTGTTCGGAAAGCCAGCGGCCGAGGATGACCTTCTGTTGATTGCCGCCCGAAAGATTGACGATATCCTGTCGGCGCGAGGGCGTCCGGACTCTGAGCTTGGCAATGAACTGGTCGGCAACAGAGGCCTCCTTTTTCAGATTGAGGATGCCGAACGGCGAGAAATGCCGTCTTGAGGAAATGGCAATATTCTCCTCGACCGACCGCCCCTGAATAATGCCGTCGAACTTGCGGTCCTCGGGGCAAAGAACCATGCCGGCGCCGATGGCAGCCTGCGGGTTGTTCGGCGCGACGGCGATGCCGTCTATCGAGACGCTGCCCTGATGACGATGATCGGCACCGTAGAGAAGCTGGGCCATCTCACTGCGGCCGGCACCGATGAGACCGAAAAAGCCCAGAATTTCTCCCTTGCGGACCGAGAAGCTGACGGGGGTGCGCAGCTTGGAGCCCGAGAGCCCATTGACCTCGAGACGCACCTCGCCAAGCAGGCGTTCGCGCCAGCCCCAGATATTGTTGATCTCGCGGCCGACCATCTGTGCGATGATCTGCTCTCGCGTCGTATCGGCGATATTCGGATGATGCGCCGCGAGTTTGCCGTCGCGCAGCACGGTGAGGCTGTCGCAAAGCTGGAAGATCTCATCCAGGCGATGCGAAACATAAAGGATGACCGTGCCGTTGGCTCTCAATCGGTCGATCAGGGAGAATAGGATTTCGCTTTCTCGGGAGGAAAGCGACGAGGTCGGCTCGTCGAGTGCGATCACACGCGCTTCGACCATGACCGCCTTGGCGATCTCCACCATCTGGCGGGCGCCGATCGAAAGCGACGAGACCTTGGCTGCGGGATCGACATCGATGCCGATCTCTTTCAATTTCGCTCGCACCGTCTCGATCAACGTCCTGCCGTCGATCACCCCGACTTTGCCGGGGAAGCGACCAAGCCAGAGGTTTTCGGCGACTGTCAGCTCCGGCACCAGCTGAAGCTCCTGATGGATGACGATAACGCCGGCATGAAAGGCATCGCGGACGGAACTGTAGTTCTGTTCCGCACCATCGATGACGATGCTGCCCGCATCCGCTGCCTGATCGCCGGAAAGAACCCGGATCAGCGTCGACTTGCCGGCGCCGTTTTCGCCCATCAGACCATGCACCGCACCCCTTTCGACATCGAAAGAGACGTCGGACAGTGCCTGGACCCCAGGATAGCCCTTGGAAATGCCCTTGAATTCAAGGAAAGCCATGATTGCTCCATCGAGAAAGGCCCGGCGGCAGCGATGTAGCCGCCGGGACGGAGATCACCCCGACAGGATGATCATTCGATGCCGAGATCCTTGCGAACCTTCTCGTAATCGCCACGCAACGCCAACGAACCGGAGGTCAGCGTCAGTTTCGCCGGCTCCTTATTGCTGGCGATCCAGCCGTACATATCGAGCGCAGTCTCGTAACCGTGGCGCTTCGGCGAGATGATGACCGTGCCGAAGAAGCCGGTTGCGGCAGGCTTCTTGAACTCGTTGATCGCCGAATCCGCGCCACCGATACCGACACCGATCATGTTTGCAGTGGGTATGCCGACCGATTCCGATGCGCGGACGGCGCCGAGCACGGCTTCGTCGTTGAGACCGAAGGCGACCCAGTACTTGATATCGGCATGCTTGTTGAGAACCGTGGTCGCGGCATTGAGTGCTGCTTCCGTGTCGGTCTTTGCCTGCGGCGCATCATAAATATTCGCAGCCGGGAAGCCTGCGGCCTTCAGAACCAAGATCGCGCCCTCGACGCGGTCGACGGCCGTCGGCAGCTGATCGTAGGAAACGCGGATCGCGCCGACATTCTTCATATCCCAACCGCGCTTCTTGATTTCGTCGACAAGCGCCTGCCCCACGGTCTCGCCGATCTTGGTGGCGGAGATCCCCATATGTGGCACATCTTCGAGCGGCTTGCCCTCGGCGTTCACCAGACGGTCGTCGACGGTCATCAGCTTCAGCTGGTTGGCCGTGGCCTTAGCAACGATGCCGGGGCCAAGCTTGACGTCCGGCGTGCAAATGATGAAGCCCTGCGCACCTTGCGCGCCGAGATTGTCGATCGCCGACTGAACCTTCTCGCCATCCTCGGCGCCGATCTTGACAAGTGTGAAGCCCTTCTCCTTGGCCGCCTGGTCGGCAAACTTCCACTCATCCTGGAACCACGGCTCCTCCGGCTGCTTCACGATGAATCCGATCTTCACATCCTGTGCAAGGGCCGAGCCGGCGGCCAGAACGGCAAACGCGCCCGCAAGGATCGCTGCTTTGATAAAGCGCATGGTCTCTCTCCCTGAAATTTGGCTCTGCCATTGATCGGCAGCAAAGTGTGAATATGAAAAAACATCATACCAGTCAACATTTATGTATGATTATTTATGCCGGCTTTGCGCCACAGGCAGCCAAAACTCATTTGAAGAGATGTCATTTCATAAGGAATGCTAGGCAATTGCGCACGGCGCCGGCGATGTCGCAAAAATAAATCCTATATATTGACATTGGAGATGGCGGATATAGGGTGCCCATCCATTCAGGATCGGCCTTGGTTGTAAGGGGAAGGCAGCCGCTTAATGAGCATTATCGATTTGCAGGATGGCTCGCTTTCAGTCCGCGTATTAACCTTGGGCGGCGTATTGCTCGATTACTCTTGGACAATCGACAACCACAGGATTGCACTGCTGAGGCCCGCCCCGGATGAGGCGGACGCCTCATCCTCCGCCTGCTACCCCCTCGTTCCCTTCGGCAACCGGATACGGAACAATCGCTTTACATTTGCAGGGCGCGACTATCAGCTCCGGCCAAACACGGTCGCGGACCCTCACTATCTGCACGGCGACGGCTGGCAGGCGGAATGGTCCATCCTTTCCCGCAGCAGCAACGAATTGCAGATCGGCTTTCGCCATCAGGAAAGCGCAACGCCCTATAGCTACGAGGCAAGGCAGACCATCGCCCTGTCATCCGAAGGGCTGACGCTTCATATGAGCGTGGAAAATGTCGGCAAGGACGCGCTGCCGTTCGGACTTGGCTGGCATCCCTACTTCCCGATGACCGCGCAAACGACGCTCTTCGCGCCGGCGCGGCGATTTTGGACCGAAACCGAGGGCTGGCTGCCGGGAGAGCGCACCGACATCCCAGCTGATCTCGACTTCTCGCAATCTTCGCCGCTGCCTCGCCGCTGGGTCAACAATGGCTTCGAGGGGTGGAGCGGCGAGGCCCAAATCACATGGCCGGAAAGACGCGCCAGCCTGAAGCTGACTGCGGATGCGGCGGTTAGGCATGCATTCATCTTCATTCCCGACACAAGCTTCAACCCGGCCTTTCGCCACGACTATTTCTGCTTCGAACCGATGTCTCACCTAGCCAACGGTCATAACCTCCCCGATCTGGGAGATTTGAAGATCCTGCAACCCGGAGAGACGCTTGCAGGATCAATTCGCCTGCAGCCACAAAGATATGCTGATTGACTTGCGGCCGGCTCATCGCTGGATTTTCCGGACCAAGCTGAAAGAGGGAAACTGAATGCCAAATCGCCTTTCCGGAAAACGGATCCTCATTACCGGAGCCGCGCAGGGCATCGGATTGGCAATCGCCGAGGCTTTCGCCGCGGAAGGTGCAAGCATCTTTCTTGTTGACCGCGACGAGGCCCTGCTGGAACAGTCCGCGCGCAGACTGAAGGGAGATGGCGCTCACGTTGGCCATCAGGCTGCCGACATCACCGATGTCGAGGCCGTGCGCGCAGCCGTGGCTAAGGCGGCCGGCGAGATCGGCAGCATCAATGCGCTGGTCAACAATGCAGGTGTCAACGTCTTTGCGGAACCATTGCAAACCACGGACGAGGACTGGGAGCTGTGCTTCGATATCAACCTCAAGGGTGCCTGGAACTGCTGCCGATCCGTTCTGCCTGATATGATCGCCCGCGGCGGCGGGGTTATCCTCAACATCGCCTCGACGCATGCCTTCACGATCATTCCGCACACGTTTCCCTACCCGCTTGCCAAGCACGCCCTCCTTGGCATGACCAAGTCACTGGGGATCGAATATGCAGCAAGGAATGTGCGGGTGAACGCCCTGGCGCCGGGCTATGTCGAGACCCAAAAGGTCATCGACTATTGGAAGAATTTTCCCGATCCGGAGAAGGCAAAGGCGCAGACCATGAAACTGCACCCGGGCGGGCGCATTGCCACGCCACGGGAGATCGCACTTGCCGCGGTCTTCATGATCTCGGACGAGTGCCCCTTCATGAATGCCACCTGCCTGACGGTCGACGGTGGCCTAAGCGTGCTGCAGCATCAATGACAATTGAAGCGAAGGCAGCGGGCCGAACATAGAGACGAGCGCTGGCTCGGTTTGCCTGCCCAGGCACCAGGTGTTTTCGCCGTCCATACTTTCGAGGCAGAGCATATTCTCGTGCCCGAACACAATCGGGAAAATCGAGAGGCCTGCTCGAACACGCGGGCGAGCTAAACTAAGGACAAAGTGACAGCACCAGTTCCGGCCAAAAGTCTTCTGGTATTCGCCTTTTGCAAAGGAGCCAAGCGAATCTGGGTATTCATTAGGCTCCGCTGATTGACTAAATAACCGCCCTTCAACGCAAAGGATCGAGATGTCGGAACATTCGCGGGTGCTAGAGTCGACAAGACGTTGCATATCGGACCGAAAGCCAAACGGAGCCATTATCTACATAGTGGTTGCAATCGTTGCGGTTATCGCCGGAGCGACTTCGGGGCACCACGAGAGCCCACTGCCGCCCAAGGCGCAGCCTGTAACGGTACTTCAGTAAATCGACTGAGCGGCCGGGCAATTCGCTTGGCTGGGCCCAAGGATTGGCGTGTCGCTTATGTCCAGATAAGTTCCCGGTTACTCACCGTCAGTGCGATCCCTTTACCGACGACATAGATATCGATCTGCAAATGCCGTTCGACCGACATGCAATCAAGGAATTGCCTGCCGATCAGAATGTCACATCGATCCCTAGCGCTGGGCGATGCCAGGTGATCGAGCACCACGCCCCCATATCGAAATCCAGGTTGAGCTTCCAAAAAAACTAATTGCACGACAAAATCAGTTGTGTCAGCCTGCATCTGATTTCAAAATGCAATCAGATGGAGGCTGATATGGCTCGTGTGCGCGTAGCGGCATTTTCTCTCTCGATAGATGGCTTCGGGGCCGGACCGGAACAAAGCCTGAACGACCCTTTGGGCAAGCGCGGACCGGAATTGTTTGAGTGGTTTTTCCCGACCCGGACATTCCAGGCGATGTTCGGTAAAGAGGGCGAATCGGAAGGTGTCGACGCGAAATACGCATCGTCGGGAAATACCGGCTTTGGTGCCTTTATCCTCGGCCGCAACATGTTCGGCCCGATCCGTGGCGAATGGCCCGATGAAAACTGGAAAGGCTGGTGGGGCGACAACCCGCCCTATCACGCGCCGACCTTCATCCTCACGCACCATGCCCGCGAGCCTATTGTCATGGAAGGCGGCACGACCTTTTACTTCGTGACCGGCGGCATCGAGGAGGCACTGGAACGGGCAAAGGCGGTTGCCGGCGATAAGGACATCAAGATCGGTGGCGGTGTCAGTACGGTGCGCCAGTATCTTCAAGCGGGATTGATCGACGAAATGCAACTCGCCATCTCGCCGGTCGTTCTCGGCAAGGGCGAGGCCATGTTCGCAGGCATTGACCTGCCGGCCCTTGGCTTTTCCGTCACCGCCCATGAGGCCGGCGAACGCGCCACTCACATCGTTCTGTCCAAGTAAGGTCTATCTGCGTCGCCGCCGCAGGCGGGCGCCGCGCCGGCGAGCGGTATCGGTAACGATGAGATCAGCCGGAGGGATGCTTCTTTGCTACCGGACAGGAGCTTGCACTGATCTGCGCCAACAAAGTCGCTGAATAGACTACATCTGAAGAGCGCCCCGACTTCCCGCCAGCGTGCTTGCCGCGTGAGCAGTACGGGTTGCGCGGGTGTTGTCATCTTGTGAGCTGGCGGCCTCGGCGAGGTGTTCGGATATCTGACCTAGCGACGCATGCATGCCTTCGGGCCTTTGCGTTCCTGTTTCGGTTCGGTCAGTGCCGCGGTATAGGTCGGAGCCTTGTCGCTGTTGACGACCGTCGACTTTTTGCGATCCCCTAAGCCGCCGAGCATCGTTCCCGGTAATGGGCCTGCAGCCGGTTAGTGTTGCCTTAAAGAAACTCTGCAAGACTGCAGACTTGACCTTCAAAACGGCAATCTGATGAAGCTTCGAAGAGATCCAAAGATATTGCGCAGCTTCGCGAACTCTGCGGTCAGTAATACGAGCGCATTTGCCCCTGCAATATTTGCGGCAATCATTGCAATCATCGTTGTATGGGTTGCAACGAACTGGCGGTTAGAGCGATCGCTGGCCGATGAACGATCAGTTGTGGCGGGTGAGCTTGCTACCATATCATCACGGCTACAAACGAACCTCAACAGCAATGTGAAGCTGTTGCAAGGGCTTGCGGCAGGTATCACAGTCAATCCGGCAATGGACCAAAACGCCTTCTCCAAACTTGCCGCACAGATCTTACAGCCCGATTCACAACTGCGAAGCTTTGCCGCTGCACCCGGCATGGTGGTCAAATGGGTTTATCCAGAACGAGGAAACGAAAAGGTCATCGGACTCGACTACCGAACGAACGAAAAGCAACGGGATAGCGCGATGCTGGCGCGCAACACCCACAACATTGTTCTGACCGGCCCCGTGGAACTTGTCCAAGGCGGGACCGCTTTCGTCGTGAGGTGTCCGGTTTACATCAACGACGGAACAAGCCAGGTTTTTTGGGGACTTCTTTCTGGAGTCATAGACATATCAAAGCTCTACCAGGATAGCGGCCTTGGATCGACCGACCTTGAGATTGCCATCAGCGCCGTCCCGGATCCGAACCTGCCCAAGCAAGTTTTTCTCGGCGGTCTAGAAACGTTTTCAAAACAACCTGTCGCGGCGTCCGTTGATATGACGTATGGCCGATGGACGCTAGTCGCTGTGCCAGCAGGTGGATGGGGCCAAAACAATGGCATAGCCACATTCGAGATTTTCGCGAGCCTGTTGGCTTTATGTGTCGTTGCGCCGATCGTTTGGGTTGGCCTTCTGACTAAATCACGCCAAAGAACCATTGAAAAGCTTCGCCTTCACAAGAAAAAGCTCGTCCGAGCGCGGCAACGGCTGGAGTACCTATCGTTGCATGATGCGCTAACGGGGCTTCCCAATCGGCGATTTGTTGACCAAATGATCTCGCAACCACGGAGACCTGGTCCAAAAGATTGCCTGATCCTTATTCACATAGACCTGGATCGGTTCAAAGAGATCAACGACACGAAAGGACATATCGGAGGCGATGCGGTCTTGCAGACGACGGCTTCGCGCCTTGCCGGCCTGACTGGTCCGAACGATGTTGCAGCTCGGATTGGTGGAGATGAGTTCATCTTTGCCAGCTGGAGCGACAATCCCGGGTCCAAAGCAAACGAATTGGCCCAACAGATCGTTGCCACCCTTCAGCAGAGCCTCTTCATTGACGGCTCCGAGTGCCTGGTCGGTGCAAGCGTCGGTGTCGCCTGGGAAAACGAACGTGCGGACGTCCGAGACCTCGGCCAATTGCTACAAAGTGCTGATTTGGCTCTGTACGAAGCGAAGAAGACTGGCCGCGGCCGTGCGGTCCTCTTCACCGAAGAGCTTCGTAGCGCTGCAATCCGTTCGAAGGAATTGGCGGACGAATTCAACAATGCGCTCGATCGCGACGAACTGGTCGCATTCTTTCAGCCGCAGTTTAACGCAAACACGTTGGATATTGCCGGCGTCGAAACACTTGCCCGTTGGAATCACCCCATAAGAGGCCTGCTCGGACCAGACAAATTTCTTGGCGTCGCCGAAAGCCTAGGGCGTTCCGGAGACATGGATCGGCTCATCCTTCAAAAAGCGCTGTTCGAGATGGCAAGATGGGATGCCCTTGGAATGCACATCCCGCGCGTCTCAGTCAATATTTCAGCACGTCGGCTGGCGGAGCCAAATCTGCTTGCCGAGCTTTCCGCACTGCCCTTGGCGAGGGGACGCCTGTGTTTTGAACTGCTGGAGACGATCTCCTTCGACGATCTCCAGCCTGTTCTCAATCAGATCATTCCAGCGGTGAAAGAGCTTGGTATCGAAATCGAGATCGATGATTTCGGCACCGGGCATGCCAGCATTGTCAGCCTACTCAGATTCGAGCCACGAAGGCTCAAAATTGATCGAGAAATTATCAAGCCGATTGTAACGTCACCGTCTCAACGTCGCCTGGTCTCCTCTATTATCGAAATCGGCCGGTCGCAGAACATCGACATTGTTGCGGAAGGCGTGGAGACAATGGAGCACGCCAAAATCCTGAGGGATCTTGGCTGCCATCTATTGCAAGGTTACGCCCTGGCTCGACCAATGACCTCGAAGCATTTGATCGAATTTTGCCGCACGAAGGACGTTGGATTCGCACAGGCGGGATAAAAGCGACATCATGCTTTCCGCCGCCGCACTCCAGTTGAAGTGCGCCTCGGTTGCCGAATATGTTCGATCTGAACGGCCACCAGCAGAAATTCTATGCAAGATGGACGCGGAGGTGACGAGAATAGCGTTAAATCGCTCCGCCGGTCAATTTCCCAAGCGAACTGCGCTATTGCGATGGTTCGACGTCAAGCGCAAATAACGAAAAGGCGCATGTGTCCGGAGCCGATGCGCGACTTTCTCGAACATATGATGCCCCTATAATATGAACCATCCGCTCCGGTGCCGCTATTCGACGTCGAGATCAAAGAAATGCTGGGTCGCCAGAGCGGCGGCACCCCGCGCCCAGGAACCCGGCACCCAATCCGGAAGCAATTCGGGCGTATTCAAGAAGACATATTTTGCCATCGAGCGTCGGATCGGCTCGAGAATCGCATCGCCGAACTGCATGGCTTCGCCACCAGCAATCAGAACCTCGGGGTCGAACAAGTTTACGAGATCCGCCAGGTGACGCCCAATCAACTCCCCCGCTTGCGCCATGGTCTCGAGGGCATCCGCATCGCCACCCTCGATCGCGGCGGCGTATTCATCACGCGTTGCCTTTGCGCCTCGGCGCAGACCCCACTCGTCGATCATCGCGGCCTCTGCCGTATGGGCCTGAAGGCAACCCTTTCGTCCGCATTCGCAAAGCCGACCACCTGGAACCGTGATGATGTGACCAAGCTTCCCCGCAAGACCATGGCTTCCGTGATAGATCTCGCCACCCATGACCAGCGATGACCCAACCCCTGTACCGACTGCGATCGTCGCGAAATTGCTGTAGTTGCGGCCAGCTCCGAAAAGCCGCTGCGCGACGGTGAAGGCACTGATATCGTCATCGATCCAGACCGGGATATTGACCCGCTCACGCAGCAATTCGGGAAAGGCGAGATTGCGCCAGCCAAAGCGCGGGCTCTGGATGCAGATACCTTTGACTGCGTCGACCTCGCCAGGGATGGAAACGCCGACGCCCATCACGGGTGAGCCGGCGCGATCAGCATCGGCCAGAAGCCTCGGGATCGCCGTCGCAATGGCCTCGACCATCGTTTCCGGCAACGTGTCTGGCACCGGCATGTCGAAAGAGGCAATTGGCGTCGTCGCCAGATCGGTCAGAACACAATCAATGCTATCGTGGCGTAGCTTGAAGCCGACCGCCAGATGGCCAGCGTAGTTGATGTCAACCGGTATCGGCCGACGCCCCGTTGCACCCGGCTGCGTCTTTCCTTCGACGACGAGCCCCTCCTCGATCAGTTCCGTGACCACGAAGGTCACGGCCGCCGGGCTGAGGCCCGTCACCGTGGCGATCTCGGCACGCGGCATCGGTCCGCGGTTTCGCAGCAGGTTGAGGATGAGCCGCCGGTTGAGAGCTCTGGAGGTACTTGGGTTGCCGCGCACGATGATCCTTTAAATTAATTTTGTAAATTAACTATTGTTGCCTCCCGCAAGATACGGTATGCAATAGCCCATGGCAATGGAGGAATATCCGCTTGTGGTCGCATAAGCGGAAATGCCGGTTTATTGCGTAATTTCTGAAGGTTAGCGGCCGTTCACATCTGTGGACGGGGTTGGATTTTATGTGCCTCGGGAGGAAGTAGATGGCATCGAAGAACGAAATTTCACTCATCAATGCAATCAGGGCGTCTCGGCGTCAGTTCATAATCGGCACGGGTGCTGCCCTGGCTGCTACCACGCTCTATCGCCCGGCAATTGCCAATGGCGGCGAAGTGACGATCATCTCGGATATCGGCAACGCCGACCAGCGGGCGGTCCTAGAGCGCATCGCTGCCGATTTCACCAAGAAGACGGGGACGAAAGTCACCATCAACAATATGGACCATGAAGCCCACAAGACGGCTATCCGCAGCTACCTTGTCGTCGGCGCCCCCGATATCTGCTTCTGGTTCTCCGGCAATCGAATGAAGGCTTTCGTCGATCGCGGGCTGTTTGACGACATTTCCGATCTGTTCGCGAAGGAAGGTTACAGCGACAAGCTGGGCGCCACCATGACGGCCGTCACCGTCAACGGCAAGCAATACGGCCTGCCCCTTGGCGGCATTCTCTGGGGTCTTTTCTATCGCAAGGACATTTTCGCCGAAAAGGGTTGGACGGCACCGAAAAACTGGGACGACTTCCTGAAATTCGGAGAGGCGGCGAAATCCGCCGGCATGATCCCAATCAGCATGGGCACGAAGGAACTATGGCCGACCGGCGGCTGGTTCGACCACATGAACCTGCGCATCAACGGCTTGGATAAGCACCTTGCCCTGATGGAAGGCAAGATCCCTTACACGGACCCGATGTTGAAGCCGGTCTTCGACAAATGGGAAGAGCTCCTCAAGGCCAATTTCTTCTCCGCAAGCGGGCCGTCCTTCGGCTGGGAACAGGCCGGCGCCGCTCTGGCGCAGAAGAAGGCGGCGATGATGGACCTTGGAGGCTTCATCAAGTCCGCATTTCAGCCGAGCGACCATGACCAGCTTGCCTTCGCCCCCTTCCCGGAAATCGTTCCCGGCATCGAACGCTATGAGGATTTCTCCGTCAACTCGGTGCATATCCCGGCCAAGGCGAAGAACCGGCAAGGTGCCCGCGATTTTCTCGCCTATTTCTACCAGCCGGAAAATCTCGGCGCGTTCCTCGAAGCCGAAGGCGCCATCCCGCCGCGCAGTGATTGCCCGCCAAGCAAGGATCCGATGGTCAATGTCGCGGTGGAGTCGCTCAAGACCGTGAAGGGAACGTCGCAATACTACGATCGCGACACCGATCCGGATATGGCGCAGGACGGCATGAAGGGCTTTCAGGAATTCACGGTCAAGCCCGAGCGGCGCGACCAGATCCTGGCGCGGCTCGAAAAGACCCGCGCGCGCATTTTCAAATAGTCCTCCCGGACCAAGCCGCGGCGGGTCGTGGGTCTTGCGGCCCGCTGCGCCCGCCGCGCCTGTCATCAAAAGCAGCACTTGCTGAAGCGCCTCGAGTTATCGAACCAAAAAGTCTGAGCCATGTGGAAAAAGCACAGGAACTGGCTGACGCCCGTCCTCTTTATTGTGCCGGGATGCATCCTGTTCGGGACGATCATCATCGCCTCCTCGGCGGAATCGGTCTGGATATCGTTCTTCGATTGGGACGGCGTCGGCCAGAAGACCTGGGTGGGATTGGCGAACTATTCCGAACTCCTTTCCGACCCCCAATTCTACGTTTCACTAAAGAACAACCTGATATGGCTTGCCATGTTCATGGCGGCACCGCCGCTTGGACTGGCGCTGGCGCTGCTCGTCAACCAACAGATTAGCGGCATGCGGATATTGAAGTCGCTCTTCTTCATCCCGCTGGTGCTGGCAACAGTCACAGTCGGCGTCGTGTTCGGCTGGGTCTATGACCCGAATTATGGGCTCCTTGCTCTGATCTTCGGTCTTTTCGGGGCGACGGCACCGGCACTGCTTGCCGACGAGCATTTCGTGACCTTTGCCATTGTCGCCGCCGCGCTCTGGCCGCAGATCGCATTTTGCATGGTGCTCTTTCTCGCCGGCCTCAATAATCTGAGCTCCGATATCATCGGGGCAGGACGTGTCGATGGCGCGCGCGGTTGGAACATGCTCTGGCACGTCGTTCTGCCACAGTTGCGCCAGGTGGGTTTCATTGCGCTTGCCGTGACGGTCGTCGGCGCCTTGCGATCCTTCGACATGATCGCGGTGATGACATCGGGCGGCCCGTTCGGCTCGTCGGAGGTGCTGGCCTACCAGATGTACGAACAGTCGATCTTCTCCTATCGTTTCGGCTACGGCGCTGCGATCGCCACCGTCCTCTTTGCAATCATGATCATTTTCATCACCTGGTATCTGCGTGTCATGGTGCGCATGGAACGGGAGACGCGCTGATGTATCCTCGCCCTATCCCAGACGAAAAGCCCGCGCTTCGCGGCCTTTATACCGGCTTCGTCGGCCTGATCCTCATACTCTGGCTGCTGCCGCTTTTTGCCGTCATGCTGACTGCTTCCAAGACGGCCGATGAAATCATGGCCGGCAAATACTGGAGCTGGCCCGAGCACTTCAATCTCATCGAGAACTTCCAGTCGGTGTTCCAGCAGACGAACATGTGGGGCTATTTCATCAACAGCCTCATCATCACCCTGCCCTCGGTGTTGCTGGTTCTCGTGTTCTCGACGCTGACCGGCTACGTGCTTGCGCGCTATAATTTTCGCGGCAATGGGCTGCTCTTCTCGCTCTTCGTCGGCGGCAACTTCCTGCCCGCGCAGATCATGATGATCCCGGTGCGCGACCTCATGGTCTCGGTTGGCCTCTACGACACCTATTTCGCATTGATCATCTTCCATGTCGCCTTCCAGACCGGCTTCGCGACCCTATTCATGCGCAATTTCATCGCGGCGCTCCCCGACGAATTGTTCCAGGCCGCGCGTGCGGAAGGGGCATCTCCCTGGCAGACCATGCGCCATGTCGTCATACCGCTGATGCGGCCGGCGCTCGCAGCGCTTGCGATCCTGATCTTTACCTTCGTCTGGAACGATTATTTCTGGGCGATCGTGCTCACCCAGAGCGACGTCGTGAAACCGGTGACGGCAGGCCTGAACAACCTCAGAGGCGAATGGACGTCAGCCTGGAACATCGTGGCGGCGGCAACATTGTTCGTCGCCATCCCCCCGGTCCTGATGTTCTTCCTGATGCAAAAGCATTTCATCGCAGGCCTCACCATGGGCGCCGTCAAGGGCTGACCTTTCCGGCATTGTTGGAGACGATTTGGAGTATCACTGATGACCCACGTACAACTGATCGATATCGACAAATATTATGGTGGCTACCACGCCCTGCGTTCGGTGAACCTTTCCGTCGACAAAGGTGAATTCATCGTCATGGTCGGCCCCTCCGGCTGCGGCAAGTCCACCACACTGAAGACGATTGCCGGCCTTGAGACCATCAGCTCCGGCGAGATCTGGATCAACGGCCGCAACGTGACGCGCGAGGAGCCGGGCGACCGCGGCATTGCCATGGTCTTCCAATCCTATGCGCTGTATCCGCACATGACGGTTGCCGAGAATATGGGTTTCGGCCTGAAGATGGCCAAGCGTCCGCAAGCCGAGATCGAGGCTGCCGTTAAGCGCGCTGCCGATATCCTTAGAATATCCGACCAGCTTGACAAGCGCCCGAAGCAGCTTTCGGGCGGCCAGCGCCAGCGCGTCGCCATCGGCCGCGCCATTACCCGTTCGCCGGAAGTTTTCCTCTTCGACGAGCCGCTCTCCAATCTCGATGCGGCGCTGCGCACACAAATGCGCGTGGAGCTTTCGACGCTGCACCAGCAGCTCGGCTCGACGATGATCTACGTGACCCATGATCAGGTCGAGGCCATGACCATGGCGAGCCGCATCGTCGTGTTCAACAAGGGCATCATCGAGCAGGAAGGCGCGCCGCTTAACCTCTATCACAATCCGGCAAACCAATTCGTGGCCGGCTTTCTCGGCGCACCACGGATCAATTTCATCAACGCAAAGCTCGTTTCCCTTCGCGACGGCTTGGCTGAAGTCGCGCTCGAGGGTGGCGGCACGACGATCCGCGTTCCTGTGGGCGATGCCAGCGATATCAGGGCCGAGGCGAGCCTCACGCTGGGCATCCGGCCGGAATCGCTGAAGATCGGCTCATCCGCTGCCGACGCCGCCATTTCATTCGACGGCAAGGTCCGGCTCGTCGAACAACTCGGCCGCGAAACCATTCTCTACGTCGACGCAGGTCCGCTCGCCACGGTCGGCTCGGAAAGCGGCACGTGCAATTTCACCGTTCAGCTCGGCAACGCGACCGGGTTTTCAGCCGGCGAGCAGATCAAGCTCTCCGCTTCCACATCCTCCCTCTACCTCTTCGGTCCCGATGGCAGAACCATCAGCCGGCCGAAGCCCATCATTGCCTCTCTGTAAAGAAAGCTTGTGATTTCATGAAAGTTTTGGAAAGAAAACCGCTGTCGGTCTGGCGGACGCTCAATCTCGACGGCTTCATGGTCGGTGTGCCGCATTATCCCGAACATGTCGATGAGAGCTATTGGGAACGCGATGCCGAACGCATGGCAGCCGCCGGTTTCAACGCCGTTCGCATGGCGGAATTCGCCTGGCATATCATGGAGCCGCATGAGGATCATTTCGATTTTTCGCTCTTCGACAAGGCGATCGCCGGCCTGGCCAAACACGGCATCAAGACCATCCTTTGCACACCGACGGCAACACCGCCGCGCTGGCTGACGGCAAAATACCCCGAAGTCCTGCGCGTCGATGCCAATGGCAGGCAGGCAAGCCATGGATCGCGCCAGCATTGCGACACGACAAGCCCGGTGCTGCGCCGACACAGCCAGCGCATCACCCGTGCGATGGCCGAGCATTACCGGGACAATCCTCACGTCATCGGCTGGCAGACGGATAACGAACTGAACACGACCACGTCCGAAAGCTACTCCCCATCGGCGCTCATCGAGTTCCAGAAATTCTGCCGCGCGAAATACGCGACAATCGACGCGCTGAACTTTGCCTGGGGCGGCGATTTCTGGGCGACAGCCTATCAAAGCTTCGACCAGATCGTCTTCCCGAAGCCGATGAATCCATCCTTCTCGAGCCCCGGTCATGTGCAGGACTATCACCGCTTTCTCGCCTTCGCCACGGCCCTCTTCCAGCACGATCAGGTGGAAATTCTAAGAGCTACCAATCCCGCATGGTTCATCTTCCATAATCTCGGCAACCTCGCGGACATCGACTTCCGCGGCCAGTTCGGCCAGGATCTCGATTTCATCGGCTTCGACATCTATCCCTTCCTCTATGACGAGATGCGTCGCAGCGGCGGGCATGCGATCACGCAAGCCTTTCATCTCGATCAGTGCCGCGCCTATTCCGGCAATTTCATCGTTCCAGAACAGGCCTCGGGCCTCGGCAGCCAGCCGGGCTTTTCCTCATCCGTTCCCGAACCGGGCGAGATGCGCCGCATGGCGATGACCTCGGTCTCGCGCGGCGCAGACGGCCTGATGTTCTTCCGCTGGCGTCCCGCGCATTTCGGCGCCGAGATCTATTGGAACGGCATTATCGACCACGATGACGTTCCGCGTCGCCGTTACGAGGAAGCCAAGCAATTCGCGTCGGACATCCGCAAGATCGAGGACAAGCTTCTCGGCACGACGGTTCGCATGGACATTGCCATCGCCGGAGCGGATTTCGACAATCAGGAAGCCTACAAGACCTATGCGATCGGCCTGCCGAGCCCCATGCAGGACGCTGCCCATCTGCACCGCGCCTGCTACAAGGCAGGCATCGCCTGCGGCTTCATCCATCCGGAAGACGATCTGTCGCGCATCAAGGCTCTCTACGTTCCCCATTGGGTCATGTGGAAGCAGGAGTGGTCGGCAGCGATGGAGAAATTCGTCACCGATGGCGGCACGCTCATCCTGTCGGCGATGACGGGAACCCGCGACGACAACAACCACATCATCCGCACTCAGGCGCCGGGCACGGCACTTTCGAAGCTTTCGGGCGTGCGCGTCTACGAATTCGGCCCCGTCTCCGCTCCAGGTGCGGACGGGCTGTTCACCGGTTTCCGCGAGGGCGGCATCGGCAGCCACCAACCCTCGCCACGTCCGGCAGCGACGTCGGCCTCACGCAAATATGCCTATGCGATCGGAAACCGCCAGCTGGAGGCTGGGCACCTTTACGAGAAGCTGGAAACGACCGCGGATACTGAGATCATCGGCCATTGGTCCGACCGCTTTCTGGAAGGCTCTCCCATGCTGACGCGGCGCCGGCATGGCAATGGTCAGGTCTATTATCTCGGCACCTATCTGACCGAGCCGCTTGCTGAAACTATCCGCGATATGGTGATTGGCGACGGTGTGGTGATGCCCCTGGTGCAGGACCTGCCGGCGGGTGTCGAAGTGTCGCTGCGAGAAGGTGAAGGCAGGAAACTGCTGTTCGTTCTCAATACGGAGCATGAACCGAAGACCGTCAATCTGCCGGCGGGTATCGATCTGCTGACCGACAAGGCTATATCGGGCACGACCGAACTTAGCGGCTATGGCGTACTGGTGATCGAACAATCGGCCTGACACGCCAATGAAATGCAGGCGCCGAGGATAAATCTTCGGCGCCATGACACATGGGTTGGAGGTGCTCGATCCTCAGGGCCTGCCTTTAGGCTAGGGAAATTGCCGCTATTCAAGCCTCCTCCTATTTTCAAGCGCCACGTAAATATGAGTTTAACTCTCTTGTTTTTAATCACCTGGCTGGGCTATACGGCCGCAGACGCTTTCATGGGTTAGAGCGCACAGTAATCGCCAGGATATTTTCCGTGACCATATTGAAATCATTTTTGGCCGTCTCGGGCCTTTGTGCCGCACTCGGCTTCGCTGTGACGACAGCCTCAGCGGCTTCGACCAGCTATCCATTGACTATCGATAATTGCGGCAGCAAGGTCACGTTCCAAAAAGCTCCGGAGCGCGCGATCGGGCTCGGACAGAATAGTGCCGAAATCCTTCTTCTGCTCGGTCTCGAGGGCAAAATGGTTGGCACCGCCTTTTGGCCGAGCAAGGTTCTCCCGCAGCTCGCCGACGCCAATGCCAAGGTCAAGCTCCTGACCGTCGAGTTCCCCACTTTTGAATCGATCCTTTCCGAAAATCCCGATTTCGTCGCCGCCGCCCTGCCAAGCCTGATGGGGCCGAACAGCAAGGTCGCCAAGCGTGAGGATTTCGAAAAGGTCGGCATCCCGACCTATCTTTCGCCGAGCACATGCCTCAGCACCGCTGTGGTCAAGGACCAATATGGCAGCCGCGCCCAGCTCTGGAACATGGACCTTCTCTACAGGGAGATCGACGAGCTCTCGCAGATCTTTAATGTGCCCGACCGCGGGCAGGCCCTGATTGCCGATTTCAGGGCACGTGAAGCGGCTCTGCGCTCGACCGTGTCGAAAGATGGCAGAAAGCTCTCCTATGTCTTCTGGTTTTCCAGCCAGTCGCCCTCCTCCGACGCCTATCTTGGCGGCAAGAACAGTGCATCCGGATTTATCGCCGATCTGCTTGGCGGCCGTAACGCGATTACGGCAGAGGCGGAATGGCCGACGCTCGGCTGGGAGAGCATCATCGCCGCCAACCCGGACGTCATTGTCGTCGCCAGCCTTGATCGCAATCGCTGGGAACTCGACAAGCCGGAAGCCAAGATCAAGTTTCTCACCGCCGATCCCGCCGTCAGCCAGCTTCCTGCGGTCAAGAACAAGGCCATCGTCGTCATGGACGGCCAGGCAATGAACCCGACCATCCGGACGATCTATGGCGCCGAGCAGGTCGCCCAGCAACTCAAGGCGCTTGGCCTCCTGAAGTGACCGCCACTTATCGGACCCTCAGGCAGCTGGCCGCTATCGGCCTGCTGCTTTTCGCTTCTCTTGCGGCGATCAGCCTGATTATCGGTGTCAGCGTCGGTATCGGCGACCTGCCGATCCCGCTGTCGACGACCTTCCATGCCGTCACCAACAAGCTGGGATGGACGGGGATCGAACTTAACCGCATCCACGAAACGGTGATCTGGGACTATCGCCTCAGTCGGGCATTGGTGGCTGCTTTCTGCGGAGCCGGCCTGGCGCTATCGGGAGCGATCATGCAGTCGCTCCTTCGAAATCCACTTGCCGAACCCTATGTGCTCGGCATTTCAGCGGGCGCTTCGACCGGCGCCGTGGCAATCGTCATATTGGGTGTCGGCGCTGGCGCCGTTTCGCTCTCGGCCGGGGCCTTTGCCGGCGCATTTACAGCCTTTCTCTTCGTCGCTCTCTTGTCAAACGGCACACGAGGCGGCGCTGATCGCACGATCCTTGCCGGCGTTGCCGCCTCTCAGCTGTTCAACGCCGCAACGTCCTATATCGTGACGACATCGGGAAATGCACAGCAAGCGCGCGATGTGATGTTCTGGCTACTCGGTAGTTTCGGCGGCGTCCGCTGGCCGGAATTCATGCTGGTTTCAACCATTGTCAACTTAGGTCTAGCCGCCTGCCTGCTTAACGCGCGCGTCCTCGATGCATTCGCCTTTGGTGATGAGGCGGCCTCGTCGCTTGGCGTTAATGTCGGGCGAGCGCGCATCGGATTCTTCGCACTGACCGCGATGATGACGGCAACGATCGTGAGCATGGTCGGTTCGATTGGATTTGTCGGTCTCGTCGTGCCGCATGTGGCGCGCTTCGTCGTCGGGCCGCTCCATGTCCGGCTGCTGCCGGCCTGCGCCATCGTCGGAGCAATCTTCATGGTGCTGGCGGATATCGCCTCGCGCCTCCTCATCCCCCAACAAGTTCTACCGATCGGGGTGGTCACGGCACTGGTGGGCGTTCCCTTCTTCTCGATCATTCTCTACCGGTTCCAGCGCGCATCATGAGCATCAAGGCCGACAACATCATCTGGAAAATCGGCGCGAGGACCATTCTCGATGGGGTCTCCTTCGAGGTGCCGGCCGGCAAGATGCTGGGCCTGCTCGGACCCAACGGCTCCGGCAAGACTTCGCTTCTGCGCCTGCTTGCCGGATTGAAACGACCGAATTCCGGCCGCATCATCCTTGAGCAAAAGGATCTTCGGCAGATGCCTCGCCGTTCGATCGCAAAGCGTATCGCCTTCGTCGAACAGCACAGTACCACCGACGCCAATCTCAAGGTCATCGATGTGGTAAAGCTCGGTCGATTTCCGCATCGATCGATGTTTTCAGGCTGGACCTCGGCGGACGACGAGGCTGTCGAAAACGCACTTGAACGCACCGGCATGATGGGGAAACGCAACGACCGATGGCAGAGCCTGTCGGGCGGAGAAAAGCAGCGCACCCATATCGCACGAGCCCTGGCACAGGCGCCGAAGGAACTCATCCTCGATGAACCAACCAACCATCTCGATATCCAGCATCAGATTAGCCTGATGCGGTTGGTTGCCGGCTTGCCGGTCACCAGCATCATCGCACTTCACGATCTCAACCATGCCGCCATGTTCTGCGACCGGCTGATCATCATGCAGCAGGGCAAGATCGTTGCCACCGGCACCCCGCAAGATGTGCTGACCGAAGATCTCTTAAGCGACGTCTTCGCCGTGGAAGCACGGGTCGAGACCTCACGCCATCATGGGCGGCCTCACGTTCATTACCTTCGATGAAACGCGACGGGCCTCGATTGATAGCCATAAAACGGCCAGCCATCGCCATGACCTTCTCACTCCGTCGCCACGACGAATGCTCGTCAGAGAAAAATCATCAGGAAGATGTTGACCTGCTCGTTCGCGTCACCGAACTACTGCTTGTCGATGAAATCGTGCAGCTGCGACGCAAGCCCGAAGACCAACAAGGCTGAGACGCCATATAGATCAGCAACCGGAGATCTCAGCCCTCATCGTCTTGGGCGCCGAAACGAGATTTTTCGACGCCGGTTGAATTCGGCCCTAAAAGGCGTCGCCCGTTTCCTGCCAACCACGAAGCAAAGCAAACAACTCGTCGCGATCCTTCTCGTCGAGGCGTGGCAGGCCGGGAACGCGGACCGGCCCGACATTCAAGCCGGAATATGTGACCGCCTCCTTGACCACGGTGACGTTTGCCCCATTGCGGAACTTGGTGCGCATGCGCTCGAAGGGTTCGAGCTTGTTGACTATGGCCCGCGCAGCGGCAAAATCGCCTTTCACCAGGGCCGCGTGAACGGCAAGCGACAGCTTTGGTGCCACGTTGACGAGCCCGGAGGTGAAACCCCGCGCCCCAGCCGCCGCAAAGGTCGGCGCCCAGCTTTCGGCCAGACCGCAAACGAACAGTGCACCATTGGGGTCAGAAGCGGCGATCGCCCGCGTCAGCAACATCAGGTCCGTCGTCGCAAACTTGATGCCGGCAATATTGCCGTGGCCGGCCAGTCGAACCATGTCGTCGACGCTGAAGCCATCGGCACGGACATAGGCAACCAGTGGCAGGGGCGAAGCCTCCGCCAGGTCGCGGAAATAGTCGATCTGCGAAGCAGGAGCGGCGAAGGGATCCACGGGTTGATGGGACATTACCGCCGAGGCACCGATGGAGGCGGCATCCTTGGCCATGCGGATCGCCTCGCGCAACGAGCGGCCGATTGCCGCCGTGACCGGCGCTTTGCCATCGACGCCTGATATCGCAGCTTCGTGGACGCGGCAGATTTCCTCTGGCGTCAGCGCATAGAACTCGCCGGTGTTGCCTGCCGCAACGATGTTGTGAATGCCGGCGGCAGCCACGCGCTGATAGACCCTGGCGGTCACGCGCGGTTCTACCTCGCCGCTTCCATCATAGGCCGTCACTGGAACGCCGGATACGCCGGTCAGCGCCTGCCGCATGGTTTCAATGCTCATCTTCTTAACCCTTACCCTCATCACCTGCCGAGGTGGAAGCGAGGAAGCTTCAAGAAGCCGGTCGCTTCACTCTCACCTCATCCAATGTCCTAGACGCCCTGGAACATGCGGGCGCGTGCATTCAATATGTGTCGCTTCATGGCATCGTGCGCTTCGGTCTCCTGACGCGCAAAGATTGCTTGCACGATCACCGCATGCTCATCCTGGACGCTGCGGATCTGTTCAGCCGTCCGCTTGAGGCTGAGACTGCGGGTCACGGAATGACCAATGGCAAAATGCGGCCGGAACAATTCGCGAGCCGTAATATGGAATTGATTGCCGGTCGCGATCGCAATCGCATCGTGCAATTCCTGATCCTCTTCCGCACCGAGCCTGCCCTCACGAAGACACTGTTCGATCTTCTGCAGCGCGGCCATAATGCGATCCTTGTCGGCAGGCTGCCAGTTACGTGCAGCGAGCTCTGCAGCCTCGGCTTCAAGCCCGGCGCGAAATTCGAAGAAGCGCTGGACATCGGCGAGCGATCCGACCGGCACCATCTTCAGGACCGAGGAATCGGGCCTTTGCCTGACATAGGAACCTGACCCCTTGCGCGAGACGATCAAACCGTCGGCGCGAAGCCGTTCCAAAGCGTCGCGCACCACGGGCCGTGAGGCGCCGAACATCTCTGCGAGCTTCGCTTCCGCGGGCAGTCGTTCGTTTACCGGAAACGTTCCGTCCGCAATCATGGCGACGATCCTCTCGTAGATGATGTCGCCGAAGCGCGTCGCGCCCGTACCGGAATCGTTGGCGACAGAGAGTTTCATCATCGTCCTTCGTGAATGCCGACCGGCGACAGCCATAGCGCATTTCCTGCGCGACAGGGCTACTAAATCTGTAAATATCTGTCAACTCTTGTAATTATCTGAGAACATAATATGGTCTCGACGCTGCGCCAGAGGGGTGCATCGCGGCGGGTTGGGAGCTTGTCGCATCGGCAGAGGCACAGTCCGGCCGAGGTTCAATTGGGAGGGATTCGATGCGCGATGAAATATTGTCTCGCGGCGTGAGCAGACGCGCCGTCCTCGGAGGCATGGCAGGAATGGCCGCCCTATCTTTGGCCGGCCGCGCCAGCGCTGCTGACACCGGTGGCGAGGCGCCTGCCTTGGCGCAACTCGTCAAGGACGGCAAGCTGCCGGCGCTGGCGGACCGACTGCCGAAAAAGCCGATGGTCGTCACCCCTTACGAGAAGGTCGGCAGTTATGGTGGCACGTTGCGACGCGGCCTGCGCGGCTCATCCGACCATAACGGCATTCTGCGCATGGTAGGCAATCAGAGCCTGGTGCGCTGGAATCTTGAGTTCACCCAGGTGCTGCCGAACCTTGCCGAGCACTGGGACGTCAATGCCGACGCCACGCAATTCACCTTCTATCTCATCCAGGGCGCGCGCTGGTCTGACGGCCATCCGTTCACAGCCGACGATGTGGTCTTCGCCATCGAAGACTGCGTCAAGAATACCAATCTCTACAGCGCGACGCCGGCACAACTGACCGTCGCCGGCAAGGCCGTCGATGTCACGAAGATCGACGACTACACGGTGAAATTCACCTTTGCTGCACCGAATGCACTCTATCTCGAAAATCTGGCGACGCCGCTCGGCCAGCATCCGACGCTGTTTCCGAAGCACTATTGCAGCCAGTTCCTGCCGAAATACAATCCGAACGTGGCAGAAGACGCGAAAAAGGCCGGTGCCAGCAGCTGGGCCGAACTCTTCCGTGCACGCTGCGGCGATATCGAAATTCCGTCGCGCTGGGGCAATCCCGATAAACCGACGCTCGATCCTTGGGTCGTCAAGGAACCCTATAGCGGCGGCGCCACCCGCGTCGTCATGACCCGCAACCCTTATTTTTGGCAGGTCGACACGGCCGGCAACCAGCTTCCCTATGTCGACGAGATCAATTTCGGCATCTCGCAGGACGTGGAATCTCTGATGCTGAATGTCATTTCCGGCAAGATCGATATCCAGGAACGTCACATCAGCGTGCTCGCGAACAAGCCGACACTTTCGCAGAACATGAAGAAAGGTGACTATCGCCTTCTAACTCTTATTCCTTCGAGCTCGCAGCAATGCCAGATCTACTTCAACATTACCCATAAAGATCCCGCTATGCGCAAGATGTTTGCCGACAAATCGGTCAGGCAGGCGCTCTCACTCGGGATCAATCGGCAGGAAATCATCGACATCGTCTACTTTGGCCAAAGCCAGAGCTACCAGGCTGGGCCGCGACCGGAGCATCCCTGGTACAATGAGAAGTATGCCCGCCAATTCACCGGCTACGATCCGGACAAGGCAGGCGCCATGCTCGATCAAGCCGGTTACGGCAAAAAGGATGCGAACGGCTTCCGTCTGAGACCGGACGGTCAAAAGATGTTCTTCGCCATCGATGTCATTCCGACCCTCTATCCCGATCTGGTCGACGCACTTGAACTGGTGAAGGCACATTGGGCGCAGATCGGCGTCGACATGAAGGTCAATACGATCGAGCGGGCGCTCTACTACACCCGCGGCGACGACAACGCCCATGATGCCCAGGTCTGGCCGGGGCCCGGCGGTCTCGATCCCATGCTCGATCCGCGCGATTTCTTCGCCTTCCATCCGCAGGGTTCGCGCTACGCCATTCCATGGTCGGTCTGGTACACCTCGAACGGCAAGCAGGGCGAGGAGCCGCCGGAAAGCCAGAAGAAGCGCATGAAACTTTTCGACGAGGCGCGCTCGACGGCCGATCTGGAAAAGCGCGGCGCCGTCATGAAGCAGATCTTCGACATCGCCGCCGAAGAGTTTGAAACCGTTGGGCTTTGCCTTGCCGTCGGCGGCTTCGGTATCATCCGCAACAACCTGCACAATGTTCCGGAGAAGCAGCCGGATAGCTGGTCCTGGCCCAATCCAGGACCGGCCATGCCGCAGCAATTCTTCTTCACCAGCTGATCACAATGATCCTGCGCCGTCCGCAAAGGGCGGCGCTCTCCTTCATGCGAAGCTGCCCAAGGCAGCGTTCAATGCGAGAAATAGCCATGCTGGTCTTTATCGCCAAACGTCTCTTATGGATGATCCCATCCCTGTTTGCCATCAGCTTCCTCGCCTTCGTGCTGATCCAGCTGCCGCCCGGCGACTATGTGACCACTTATATCGCCACGCTTGCCTCCTCGAATGAAGTGATCGACCAGAACATGGCCGCGGAATTGCGCGAGCGCTTCGGTCTCGATCAGCCAATGATCATCCAATATATCAAATGGATGTGGGGCATTCTTTCGCGCGGTGATTTCGGCATTTCGTTCGAATGGCAGCAGCCCGTCTCCGGCCTCATCTGGGAGCGCATGGCGCTGACGCTCGTGCTGGCGCTTGCGACCCTGATCGCCACCTGGGCGATCGCGCTTCCGATCGGCGTCTATTCCGCCGTCAGGAAATACTCGATCGGCGATTATTTCTTTACCGCCTTCACCTTTCTCGGGCTTGCCATCCCCTCCTTCCTGCTGGCGCTGGCGCTGATGTATGTCGCCGCGGTCGAGTTCGGTCAGGATGTCGGCGGCCTGTTCTCCTCCGAATTCGAGACAGCCCCCTGGAGCATCGCCAAGATGCTGAACCTCCTGTCGCATCTCTGGTTGCCGGTGATCATTCTCGCAGTCTCCTCGACGGCAAGCCTGATCCGCGTCATGCGCGCCAATATGCTCGATGAGCTACCAAAGCCCTATGTGACGACCGCCCGCGCGAAAGGCCTGTCGGAGTTCCGGCTGCTGGTGAAATATCCGCTGCGCATCGCGCTCAATCCGTTCATCTCGACAATTGCCTGGCTGCTGCCAAATCTCATTTCGGGGTCCGTCGTCGTGGCGATCGTTCTCAATCTGCCAACGGCAGCACCTCTGCTGCTGCAGGCCCTGATGGCGCAGGACATGTATCTCGCCGGTGCCTTCGTGCTGCTGATCTGTGCGCTGACGCTGATCGGGTCACTCATCAGCGACATCCTGCTTGCCCTCGTCGATCCCCGCATCCGGTTGGAATAGGAGCAGCCCATGGCCGATACTGCCGTTACAAACCTGCGCCCTGACCGCAACGCGGTCGCCTCGCAATGGCAGCTGATCTGGTGGGCATTCCGCCGCCACAAGCTCGCCATGGCCGCCCTCGTCGTCACCGTGGTGATGTATGTCGTCGCGATCCTGCCTGGGTTCTTTGCGATCAACGATCCCAATCAGCAAAACGCGCGCGCAACCTTCCATCCGCCGCAAAGGGTCCATTTCATCGATACGGCTAACGGCTTCTCTATCGGGCTGCACTACTACCCGCTGAAGCTGACTCGCGACCCGGAAACGCTCGCGGCAATCTTCAAGGAAGATACCTCGAAGCGCGTCGCCATCAGCCTGTTCGGGCGCGGCTACGAATATTCCGTGCTGGGTCTCTTCACGAGCAACATCCATCTGCTGGCATCCTCGGACAAATCGACGCCTCTTTTGTTGTTCGGAGCCGATCGGCTCGGCCGCGACGTCTTCAGCCGCACCGTCCAAGGCGCACAGATTTCGCTGTCGATCGGTCTGGTCGGCGTGTTCTTTTCGCTTCTGCTCGGTATCGTTCTTGGAGGAATTTCAGGCTATTACGGCGGAAAGCTCGACTTCTTCATCCAACGCTTGATCGACTTCGTGCTGTCCCTGCCTACTATCCCGATCTGGCTCGCCATGGCGGCGGCCCTGCCGCAAGGCTGGCCGGCAGCGCTGCAATATATGATGATCACAATCATCCTGTCGCTGACTGGCTGGGCGCAGCTTGCCCGCGTCGTACGCGGTCGTTTCCTGTCGCTGCGAACGGAAGAATTCGTCGCTGCAGCAAGGCTCGATGGCGCCAGCGAGGGGCGCATCATCTTCCGCCATATGCTGCCGAGCTTCGCCAGCCACATCATTGCTTCTATCACGCTTGCAGTGCCGGCGATGATCCTGGCCGAGACGTCCCTCTCCTTCCTAGGGCTCGGCCTGCAGCCGCCGACCGTCTCCTGGGGCGTGCTGTTGCGCGAGGCGCAAAACATCCGCTCGATCGCCACAGCACCATGGCTCTTCCTGCCGGGGGTCGCCGTCGTCATCGCCGTGATGGCTCTGAACCTTCTCGGCGATGGCCTGCGTGACGCGGCCGATCCCTACAACAAATGAGGCGGGCATGACCGATATCGTTTCAATGAGTACCGCCCGCCCGCTGCTGCAGGTCAAGAATCTCACTGTCGACTTTCCCTTGCGAACCGGCACATTTCGCGCGGTCGACAACCTCTCCTTCTCCATCGAGTCTGGAAAGACACTTTGCGTCGTCGGGGAAAGCGGCTCGGGCAAATCTGTCACCGCACGCTCGATCCTCCAGATCGTCGATTCCCCCGGACGCATCACCGGCGGTTCGATCATCCTGAATGGCGCCGGCGGCAATTCGGTGGATCTCGTCAAGCTCAACCCGCGCGGGCGCCAGATCAGGTCGATCCGCGGGCACGACATCGCCATGATCTTTCAGGAGCCGATGGCATCGCTCTCGCCAGTCCACACGGTCGGCGACCAGATCATGGAAGCACTGCGCCTCCATACAAAAATGAGCAAGGCCGAAGCGCGCGCCGAGACGATCTCGCTTCTGAAACAGGTGGAAATCCCCTCGCCGGAAAGGGCTATAGACCGCTACGCTTTTCAATATTCGGGCGGCATGCGGCAACGCGCCATGATCGCCATGGCGCTTGCCTGCAAGCCGCAGCTCCTGATCGCCGACGAGCCGACGACGGCGCTCGACGTGACGACGCAGGCCGAGATCCTCGATCTCATTGCCCGGCTGCAGAAGGCCAAAGGCATGGCGGTGCTGTTCATCACCCACGACATGGGCGTGGTCGCCCAGATCGCTGACGACGTGCTCGTCATGCATAATGGTGTCGTCAAGGAGTACGGGCCGGTCGAGCAGATCTTCCATGCGCCGAAGGATGATTATACGCGCATGCTGATCGGCTCGGTGCTGAAGCTCGAAAGGAAGGCCGAAATCCGGTTGGCACGCCCGCCGCTCGACAGAGCCGCGGCTCCGATCCTTGAATTGCGCAACGTGTCGATGGCCTTCAGCGAAGTCCGCGCCCTCAATGATGTCTCGATCTCGCTTTTGCCGCGCGAAACGCTCGGAATCGTCGGCGAGAGTGGATCAGGCAAAACGACGATGGGCCGTTCGATCATGCGTCTTATCGACCCAACTGCCGGGGAAATCCTTTATCGTGGCTCCGATGGCGGCGTCACGGATCTGGCAAGCGCGAAAGGGACAACTCTTGCGGCCGCCCGCCGCGAACTGCGCATGGTGTTTCAGGATCCCTTCGGCTCCCTCAATCCGCGCATGACCGTCTCGCAGATCATCGGTGAGCCGTTGCTCGTCAACGGCATTGTCAAGGGCCGGGCACTCGATGAACGCGTTTGCCATCTGATGGAGCAAGTCGGGCTCGATCCAAGGTCGCGCGAGCGCTATCCGCATGCCTTCTCCGGCGGTCAGCGCCAGCGCATCGGTATTGCCCGCGCCATAACCCTCAATCCACGGGTGATCGTCGCCGACGAGGCGACGTCGGCTCTTGACGTTTCCGTACGCTCCCAGGTGCTTGATCTATTGATGCGCCTGCAGGACGAACTCGGTCTTGCCTATATCTTCATCAGCCACGATATCGGCGTCATCCGTTACATGTGCGACCGCGTCGGCGTCATGTACAAGGGGCGCTTGGTCGAGGTCGGTGATGCCGACAAGGTCTGCAACGCACCCGAACATGCCTATACGCAAGCGCTGATCTCAGCGATCCCGCGCCCCGATCCTCGCGATCGGGATCGTTCGCGGCGCTTCCGCTATGTCGAGCCCGAAACCGTGAAGAACGGCAGTGCCGCATGAGGCTCTCGATCGACATTGCCCCGGAACGCATTCGCCACCGATCCGACTTCGGTTCGACGTGGCGACGATTTCCTGACCTGCAGCACCTCCCATGCCGCATCCATAATCATCGATAGAAGGAAAGTAAGATGAAGATCGACCGCATGCGGATATTCATGACCCGCGACAAGGATCGTCCGCGCGTCATCGTGGCACTGGATACGGATGACGGACTGACCGGCTGGGGCGAATGCTACAATCACGGCCCCGATTTGGCACTGCCGCCGATCCTCGACTATCTCTATGGCTTTATCGCCGGCCAGGACCCAAGCCGCATCGACTATCTCATCAACCTGCTGATCCAGCAAAGCCGCTTCCCGCCCGGCGCCCTTGGACTTTCAGCGATCTCCGCGCTCGACCATTGCCTCTGGGACCTCTCGGCAAAAGCCCTCAATGTTCCGGTCTACAAGCTGCTCGGCGGCGCGGTGCGTGATCGCATCAAGGTCTATGCCGGCGTCTATACCGCACCGGATGCTCCGGCAGCGCGCGAAGAGTTTGATCGCCTGAATGCCGAATGGGGCTTTACCGCGTTCAAGCTCAGCCCATGGCGCATCGACATGCATGCTCATCGCTGGGGCAATGTCGTCAAGGCATCGGCCGACTACTTCCGCTCGCTGCGCGAAACCGTGCGTGACGATTATGAGATCGCCTTCGATGCGCACGCCAAGATCTTCGAGCCGGTCGCTGCGCGTCAGCTCGGCAATGCGCTCGCACCTTATGATCCGCTCTTCTACGAGGAGCCCCTTCGGCCAGAGAATATCGAGATGTGGGGTGAATTGAAGCAAGGCCTCAATTGCGTCTTGGCGACCGGTGAATCCCTTTATAACCGCAATGAGTTTCTGCGCCTGCTGCAGGTCAAGGGCGCCGACCTGATCCAGCCCGATATCTGCGTCGTCGGCGGCATCAGCGAGATGCGGCGCATTGCGACGATCGCCGAGGCGCATTTCGTCGGTGTTGCTCCACACAATCCGATGGGCCCGCTGGCAACCGCCGTCAATGTGCATTTCTCGGCCGCCGCGCAGAACTTCAAGATCCTCGAATACCGGCTGCCGAAGGGCCAGGCCTATGTCTACGGCGGCAACGAGGTCGAGCAGAGACAGGGAGAAACGCGCTACGTCGTCGACCCCTACCTGCCGAAGGACGGCTATCTGGAGCTTCGGCCCGATCGACCTGGCTGGGGCGTCGATATGGACGAAAAGGCGATGGAAGAGGAAGGCTATATCCATTGGCAGCGGCGCGTGCCTAAGCGTCCCGACGGATCCTATGCCTTTGCCTGACGATCTCTGAATGCACTGCCGACAAATGCAGGAATTGCTATCATCGATTTGAGAGGAGCGGCCTTTTGGCCGCTTTTTTCATTTCAAGCGTGTCAAGCTTGCGGTGTCTGCGAACCAAACCTGGCCGCAACACGATCAAGCAGAATGAGCACGCCTCCAAGAGCCAGGAACAATACGCCCAGGAACGCCATATTGATCAGAACGGCTTGCAGACCGATGTCGCGCACGTCCAAAAAAGGATAGGGATAAAAGCGCGATAATTGACCGTGCACGAGCGAGTACACCGAGTAGAGCGCCGGAAATAACAACCACCAAATCGCATTGCGCCAGTCGAGCCTGTTACGCTCGACAAGGAATATCCAATCGAACGCAGCCAATAAAGGGATGCAATAGTGAAGTATCTGATCGCCCCGCAGCTGCCAGCCGCTCGGATGCCAGACATCTTTTAGCAGCCAGGCATAGATGCCGCCGGCGACCCCGACATATATGAGCAGAGCGGTCTTTGTCGAGGAACGGCTCGCCCATCGCCCAAATGCCAATGACGGTGCGATCTCCGCCGACAGCAGCACAACGGCAAACAGAATGTTCGCCTGGATCGTAAAGTAGCTGAGAAAATTCGTCGTCAACGTCAATCGCGAGACATGCGCTGCCGGTGTAATGGCAACATATGATATGACGACACCTGACAGCGCCAGCAACGCGATCGCCCAGCGGTAAAGGCGGACTGAAGCTCTCATGGACATCGTGGACTCGCAAAACTCTAAGGCAACCGAGCGGCCCACGAAAAGCAAAAGATTTACGCGGCCGTGCGGTCAAATCGACAGAGCCTGTCTCTAGCGCATCAACTCCAAAATCGGAATCTATTTTCGGCTCGATGGCTGAGGATCGTCGGGCACCTATGTGCAAAGCCACTCAAAATGAGCCTCTGCATTCCGGGCAAAAAATGCGATGTATGATTCTCATGTCCGTTTTCAAGAGTTTGGGCATAGGTTTTTCTTGTCGCCTTTTTCAGCGTCGACGAGGGACAAATATGCTGCCTATTGCAGGACGCGGCGGCATTGAGACGACGGTTGATCAGACTCTGATGCGCGGGTTGAATACCGCAGGACCGTGGTTCGTCTCGGGCCTTCCTCTGTCTCACATGGCGCGTGTTGCCGTTTCAGGCTCGCAGAATCACAACGAGGGTTGCCCTGACCGGCCGCCACGCCCAACAATAAGCAGCGTGATGGAATTAAACCTTTCTCCTTTGTATTTGGCGCCCCTTCGTCAGGCTGCCTTTGTGGGGGGAATGGGAA
>NZ_FMAH01000087.1 GCF_900094545.1 Martinezella miluonensis | reverse complement strand
GCAAGTGAGACCTATCGACGGGCGCTCGATGCCGCTGGTCTACAGGGTTCCATGAGCGCCGTCGGCAACCCTTATCATAATGCGCAGGCAGAGAGCTTCATGAAGACCTTGAAAGTGGAAGATATCTACCCCGCTGGCTACGAGACCTTCGCGGACGTGGCTGACCGCTTGCCCAGGTTCATCGAGGAGATCTACAATGCCAGGCGGTTGCACTCAGCCCTTGGCTATCGATCGCCAGCAGAATTTGAAACCCAACTCGCCCAGCAGGCGGCTTAGTTTGACGCGCATCGCTGGTCCAGCCCCAGGGGTTCACTCCACACCTTTAGCTGAAGTTGTTAGCGGATTAACCTCGAGATCGCGCCTCCTTGCTGGAGGTCAAATTGCCTTTTGGCATAGGTCTTCGCTCGTCCAAAAGGCGCAAGAGCAGGTTCCCTTTTCTCGGTCGATGAACAAGATCGATATCACTGACAAGCTTTGCACCACCCTCGCGGCGCTCCAAGGTAATCTTGCGGCTGTGGAAGGCTTCCAACTCGGCTCGGTGTGCGACACTGATAATGGTGACCTTCGGCAATTCACGGATCACCATCTCCATCATGTTGTCCTGGCTCTTCTCGTCGAGCGCTGAAGTTGCTTCGTCGAGCACGATGATGTCGGGATTGTGCAAGAGGAGACGTGCGAAGGCGAGGCGCTGCTTTTCGCCACCCGACAATGTCTGGTCCCAGGGCGCATCTTCCTCGATCTTGTCGTTCAGATAATCGAGGCCGACTTTCTCCATGACGGCCTTGATCTCATCCAGCGTCCAGTCATCGGCTGCACGGGGATACGCGACGGCGCGGCGCAGCGTGCCCGAGGGTATATAGGGCCGCTGTGGCAACATGAACAATCGGCTATTGGGATGGAAATTGACGCTGCCGTGACCCCAGGGCCAGAGACCGGAAATTGCCCGTACTAGCGTGCTTTTGCCCGTACCAGATTCTCCGGCCACCAACACCCGTTCGCCTGGATCGATCTCGACCTCCGTTTCCTTGACCACGGCGGTGCCATCATCGAGCGTCACCGAGAGATCGTTGAGGCACAACATCGCTTCACCCTCAGTTTCACCGTGCTCGATGTGTACGAGGGAGTCGCTCTTTTCCGCGCGCTCCAGCCCGTCGAGCGACGTCATGAGCGAGGCGACGCGGTGCGCGGAGGCGTTCCAGTCGGCAAGGCGCGGATAGTTGTCCACCAACCAGCCAAACGCACCCTGAACGATAGCAAAGGCAGAGGCGGCCTGCATCACTTGACCGAGCGTCATGCTACCTTCAAGAAATTTCGGCGCACAAAGCAGGACCGGTACGACAGGCGCAATCAACATGGAACCATGCGACATAAGGGTCGTGCGCATGTATTGGTGCGCAAGCAGCGCCCACTGCTTCAGGACATTGCCGAAGGTCGTTTCGAGGTCATTGCGCTCCTCCTCTTCGCCGCCGAGCAATGCGATACTCTCGCCATTTTCGCGCACATGCGTCAGCGTATAGCGAAATTCAGCTTCGACCTGGTTCTTGACCTCGGAGACCTCGACGAAATGGCGGCCGATGACCGCCATCGAGCTGGACGTGATCACTGCGTAGAGGACTGCGGTGACGACAAGAAAGCCTGGAATTGTGATGACCGAACCTGCGATCTGGAGCGTCAGGGCTCCGCCGATCGTCCACAGCACCACGATGAAGGTTGAGGCTGAAACGAATGCTGAAATGACGCCGGCGAGGAAATCGACCGGGGACTCCGTCGCAATCCGCAAATCCTCTGAGAGACGCGCCTCGGGGTTCCTATGGCCTTCGCCGCCGATCAAATTCAGTTGATAGTAGCGGCCGTTCGCGAGCCAGCGAGCGATGAGTGCGCTCGTGAGCCAGGAACGCCATCGCCGTTGGATCATCATGCGAATGTAGACTTGTGATGTCACAAGGGTGACACTCCCGAGCACGAGCGGCGGAAACACCGCACTCAGGAAATAGATCGTGTGGGCGTTGCGCTGCTCGATGGCGTCAAAAATTGCGCGATTCCAAATATTGATTCCGTACTGGAAGCAGACATTGACGCCGATCAGGCTGAGCAGCCCGATCGTGCACGGCCAAGCGAAGCCATCGCCACGCCGGCTCCAGTAACCACGCGCACTGATCCAGAAACGTTTAAGTAAATACCTTTTGCGTTCCTTCTCGGCTTCCTCGGGCGTCAATTCTGGGCCGGGTTCAATATCGTCTGGCGGCGGCTCGACCTCGACAGTCGATGCCTTTTCCTGGCTCGACCTTCCGGCGCCGTGGGGTTTGGTGCCGTCGGCCGAATTCGAATTGGATTTAACGCCGGTCATAAGCACCACAACGGCTTAAAAATAAAAAAGTTTCACGAGGCCAGAGTGGACCATGGCATTGGAGCGTCGGTCTAGAAAGGCGTCGCGAACTGCTTCCGCATCGACATGGCCTTCATGAGCGCCGACCAGCATTGTCTTTGTTGTCTTGAAAGCACGCCCGCGCTACTTCGAGGGCCACTTTCGCAGCATATTTCGTCCGCGGTCTCGATGGTGCTGTTCGTCAAACGTTTGCCAGGGTCACTTGTTGTGATCGTAACAGGTTTGCCCCACCATTGCCGGCTCACGAATGCTGCCTCCAAAAATGAAATGAAACAATCGACAATATGTTCCCGCATTAGCCCGCACTGGCAGAATTCTTGGAACAATTTGACTGGAGAAGCGTAGATCCGAGAATGACGGGTTCGACGGAAGGGCTCTTCATACGCTCATGCCAAGGAGAGTTGCCTTGCAGTAGTGTCACATAGAATTCCCGTTCAAGCATCCCGAACCGCCTTCGCCGTTACGTGCTTGATGCTAGAGTGGGTTTGCAAGAGGTGCCGTCATGAAGACGAGCAATGACCACGAGATCTCCGAAAGCGACGCTTATGAACTGGGCAGAAAGGCCTTTGCGAAGGGAGCTTGCGCTGACAACAATCCGTTTCCAGAGGGCGATCCTCGCCGAGACGAATGGACGCATGGATTTATGGACGCGCAAAAAATCCCTAGCGACCAGCATAAACCCGGCCATCCGTTGGACTGATCGGGCGTGATCGCCACTGTCCGCACGCTGGAAATCACCGCGGTGGTGTGACAGGCGTGTCTTCCTGCCAAATCAGTAGGAATTTCGGGTGACTGTCGGCAGGCTGCCAGCAAGCCATTCGGCATGGATCGGTTGCAAAGTTTGAGGCAGCCGCGATACGAGGTTGATTGGCGGGGTTTAAAAAACGGCAATCAGGGTTTCGAATTGTTTGGCGACTGACAGGCCCGCGGTCCCAGAATCCTGCATCTGACGCTTGTGCAGCACACGGATCATCTCGATGCCGGACAACGTTCCTCCAGCTCCAGTCATTGATACCGATGATCCGTGCCGGGGGTTCGTCATCGATCCGTGAAGCATTGCGCTTCAAATGCCGAAGGATGGTGTCGTCGCTGATCGACATCCCAAGCCGTCTCATCAAGCGCTCTCCGGGCCGTCCGCCGGTGCTGTGACCCAGCAGGCCGACTATTTCGGCGACCCTCCTTGTCCCGCGTGCGTAAGGCGAGGCAATCGCCGGGACCGGGTCGGTGAATGTTTGCCGTTTGCACTACCGATATCTACAACGCCAGCGGCTTAACTGAAGCTTGACAGTCACTTCATTGCCCTGGATCGGCAGGTCCTGGAGACTGCGGTACGACCAGCCGTGCCGACTTCTGCTCTGATGTCGGCAATCTGGGCATATGCCCGAGGACGGTCCGCACACAGACACAACTCAATCACCATCGCCATTAGACACGACAGTTTTCACCTTAATACCCGGACCGGGCGACCATTTCGATTTCGTTCGCATGCCGGCGCATAGCGGCGCAACGGTCAACGATTTGTTAACCACACAAAGTGAGGAAGACCCGCTGCGCAGCTTGTCTAATATGGTCGATATGGGCGCAGCTCGGGGTGCTTTGGCGGATCGCGTTCGCCTGCGTGACCGTGATCACTGTTTTGGGCGAGACAAGAGAAGTTGGCCTCGCAGCAGAATGGAACCATCCGGCTCATTCTGCATTGTGTCGGCACGCCCTTGTCGATGACGGCCGCAGCTTCCGCCAGAGCCGAGCAGGCGCTTCTTGGTGTGGGCAGACGATGGTGTCTAACAAGGCGAGACTTTCCATCCTCGGCATGCTGGCGGTGATTTCACTCGCCTCGACTGATCTTGCTCTCGCGTTGCAGCTGAGTTTTGGGCGGCGGCTGATGCCGGTCCTCTTAGGACCAAGCCTGGCGGCCACAGGGGCCGCGCTATTCGCTCTTTGGCGGAAAAAGCAGGAGTAATCCGTGGTTCAGTCGACGGCACAACATAAAGCGACGTTGACCAACAGCCCTCTTCGTCGGCTTCTAAAGATCCTGGGTCCGGGCTTCATCACTGGCGCTTCGGATGATGATCCGTCCGGCATTGGAGCATACAGCCAAGCCGGCGCCCAACTCGGATATAGTATTGGTTGGACGATGTTGCTGACATACCCGCTGATGTCCGCAATCCAGGAGGTCTGCGCTCGGATTGGACGAACGACTGGGCGTGGTATTGCTGGAAACGTATGTCGGCACTACCCAGCCTGGCTACTCTATCTCATCGTGGGGCTTCTTTTCATCGCGAACGCGATCAATATCGGTGCCGATCTCAGCGCCATGGCCGACGCGCTGAAACTTCTGATTGGCGGGCCTACCGCGCTCTACGTGATCGGCTTTGGGACTGTGTGTGCGGCTGCCAGCCTTTTGTTCGACTACAGCCGTTATGTCGCGGTGCTCAAGTGGATAACACTGAGCCTCTTTGCCTATGTGGCCGCTCTTTTCGCGGTCAATATATCCTGGCCGGAAGCGATTGCAGGCATTTTGGTGCCCAAGATTGTTTGGGATGCACCGTTCTTCACGACCGCGGTCGCGATTTTGGGCACGACAATATCGCCCTATCTGTTCTTCTGGCAGGCGTCAGAGGAAGCTGAAGACGAACGTATTGACCGCAGCGAACACCCACTGGTGCTTGCGCCAAGAGAAGCGCCCGCTGCGCTCAGGCGCATCCGTGCCGACACTTTGACCGGGATGGCGTTTTCGAACATTATAGCAATCGCGATCATCGCGACTACCGCGGCTACGCTCAATAAGGCAGGCGTCACGAATATTGAATCTTCGGCGCAGGCAGCCGACGCACTGCGGCCAATCGCTGGCAATTTCGCCTTCGTTGTATTCGCGATTGGCATCTTAGGAACTGGCCTGCTTGCGGTGCCAGTCCTTGCTGGTTCGGCCGCCTACGCCATCGCCGAGGCTTGGCGATGGCCGGTTGGTCTCGCCAGAAAGCCAAAACACGCGAAAGCCTTTTATGCGACTCTGATTATCGCATGCGTGCTTGGAATGGGCATTTTGTTCACGCCGGTCAATCCTATCCAAGCACTCTATTGGAGTGCGGTGATCAACGGCGTCGTAGCCGTTCCCGTGATGACCGTAGCGATGCTGATGACGGCAAAGAGCCAAATCATGGGCGAGTTTATCATCACCGGCTGGTTGCGCTGGCTCGGATGGACCTCGACCATTGCAATGGCGGCATGCGTCGTCGGAATGATCGTGACATCAATCACTTAAGGACGTCTTCGACATAAAGAAGGCTCTGAAGCATCTGAGGAAATCGACAATCGGAAAGTTCGTCGGGAGGCTAGGCTATCGCGCAAAATGACCGCGTTGTTGTTTTATGATCCCCAAGGAACTGTCCGTTGCAAATAGCGTTTTCGTGTTAGGAGGAAAACACTATGTGCCCGGAAAAGCCAACTGTAGTACCGATCTCCGCACCTGGGCTTGGGCTGCCGAACCCCATACAGTATTACCCTTATCAATCGCCCCTTCTTCCCGCCTCAGAGAGCGAGAAGGAGGCGTACGAAAGGGGAGTCAAGGCGGGAAAGCGCGAAGCGGAAAACCAAAAGAACCCATATCCTGACAACAGCGAACAGGCCAAAGCTTATGAGCATGGCTACCTCGATGGTCAGAAAATCCGGTTTACAGATATACCCTAGCGACGGACGATTTCGAGCTCACTGCGCAGACGGTGACGAGTAGGCATCAGTTTGGATCGCTTTGGCAGGCTTGCGACTGACCATCAGAATTGGGCGTATCATTGGTGCCGCTCCCCCTTTCTGCGAGCGGGTGGTGGCGTTGGCTTTGCCGCATGTGGGAAACTAGGATTCCCGTTCACCAAGGTTCGATCTGTTTTCCTTTAACGACGTAGGTTGTCGTCAAAGCGGAGGGCGCCAGCCGCACATTTTCCTAGTGAGTTGCCATCTGCCTAAAGTCGCTGCCTCGCTCCGAGGTGCATTTACCTGTACTCGACTTCGCGGCTCGGTTAGTGATGCTTGAAATATTGCACCTCTCGCTCGTGTTTCTCGGCCGCCTCTCTAGTTTTGAAGGTCCCGAGATTCTGGCGCTTCTGTGTCCTTGGGTCAACTTTGCGAGAGTAAAGGCGATTGTGTCCCGGCACGTGGTGTAGGTGACGGAAGATAGCAAAGCCGAGCGCCCGCGCGCTTTTCATAGCGCTGTAGCGGGTGATCGGCTTTGCGGGCGGCCATCAGTGTTTTCCGCTAGGGTCGGGTTGTTCAAGACACAACCTGACGGAAAGATCACTGATGACCGATGACATGATGAACGTGCGTTCGCTTGTTGAGAAGAGTGCGGACGCAGATTTGTTGCGTGAGATGATCGGCTTTGCGGCCGAACGGCTGATGGAGCTGGAGGTCAGCTCGGCTACGGGTGCAGGGTTCGGGGAGAAGAACCCGCTGCGGCTTGCACA
>NZ_FMAH01000061.1 GCF_900094545.1 Martinezella miluonensis | reverse complement strand
CTATCGATCGCCAGCAGAATTTGAAACCCAACTCGCCCAGCAGGCGGCTTAGTTTGACGCGCATCGCTGGTCCAGCCCCAGGGGTTCACTCCACTGGTGAAGTCACTTTTGCGCGATTTGCAACGGTTCAAGCGGCTTTAGAGGTTGGGAGTGCCCCTCACCCTAGCCCTCTCCCCGCTTGCGGGGAGAGGGGACTGTTCCGTATCTGCCGTTCTGTCCATTGACCCTGAAGGGATTGATTGAACGCAATAACCCCCTCTCCCTGCATGGGCGGGGTGAGGGCTGGGGTGAGGGGCCAGGCAAACAGATGCGGCATCATTGCCCTTGCCTGACCCGCTCCAAACCCCAGCTCACTTGAACCCGGCAACCCCATGCGGGACATAGGGCGATTCCAGCGCCTCGATTTCCTCCGGCGTCAATTTGACTTCCAGGGAGGCGACGGCGTCCGTGATGTGACCGGGCTTGGAGGCGCCGACGATCGGTGCGGTTACGGCGCTCTTTTGCAGGATCCAGGCGGTCGCCACCTGCGCCCGCGGGATACCGCGCGCCTTGGCGACAGCGCCGACGGCATCGACGATCTTGCGGTCCGCTTCGAGCGCCTGAGTGTAGAGCGTCTTGCCGAATTCGTCGGACTGCGTGCGGGCCGTGGCCTCGTCCCAGTCGCGGGTCAGGCGACCGCGGGCGAGCGGGCTCCAGGGAATGACAGCAATCTTCTGGTCCTCGCAGAAGGGCAGCATCTCGCGCTCCTCTTCGCGATAGAGCAGGTTCAGGTGATCCTGCATGCTGACGAACTCCGTCCAGCCGTTGAGCCGCGAGGTGTAGATCGCCTTGGCGAATTGCCAGGCGTACATCGAGGACGCGCCGATGTAGCGGGCCTTGCCGGCCTTGACGACATCATGCAGCGCTTCGAGCGTCTCCTCGATCGGCGTCGTGTAGTCCCAGCGATGGATCTGATAGAGATCGACATAGTCGGTGCCGAGGCGGCGCAGGCTGTTGTCGATCTCGTCGAAGATCGCCTTGCGCGACAGGCCGGCACCGTTCGGGCCGGGGCGCATGCGGTTGAAGACCTTGGTGGCGAGCACGATATCATCGCGGCGCGCGAAATCCTTGATGGCGCGGCCAACGATCTCCTCCGAGGAGCCGTTGGAATAGGTATTGGCCGTGTCGAGAAAATTGATGCCGGCCTCGATCGCCTGACGCAGCAGCGGGCGGCTTTCCTCCTCCTTCAATGACCAGGCATGCGTGCCCTTGTCCGGGTCGCCATAGGTCATGCAACCCAGGCAGATGCGCGAAACTTCAAGACCGGTTCTGCCAAGCTTTACGTGTTCCATCGATATTCTCCGTCCATTCGATTATCCGGCGCAATGAGGCCCGCCGTCGGGAGGGCGGGCGGAATGCGTGCATCACCTCGAGCGGTTCAGATCTTCATGGAAGCTCTGAACCGCTCTATCTCTTTATTGTTACGCAACTCCGGACGGAAAACCGCTGCGCACTTTTCCTGGAATTGCTCTAAAGTAAATCGGCGGGCCAAGCTTGCCGCCGGTTGGTGCGTCAGTTCGTGAAGAGCTTCGAAGTATTCTTCAATAAATAAGACGATTCGTCCGCCGGGGAAGACGGCAATCTCAAATGTTTCCTTGAACCCCAGGGGCGACAGGTGTTAGCTGCACCGCACCATTTTTGGAATTTCGCATGAAATTGCCCCCGCGTGATACTTATGAAGCCCTCTATCGCGACTTTCGCTGGGAGATTCCGGCGAAATTCAACATAGGACATGCTGTTTGCGATGCCTGGGCCGAGCGCGAGCCCGATCGGGTCTGCCTCCAGCATTTCAATCCGGACGGCAATCACTTTTCCATGACCTATGGCGAGTTGCGAGATCGCTCCGCTTCTTTCGCCAATGCGCTTGTCGCACTTGGTGCGCATCGCGGAGATCGCGTGGCGCTGTTGCTGCCGCAGAGCTTCGAGACGGTCGTGGCGCATGTGGCGATCTATAAGATGGGGGCGATCGCCCTGCCGCTGGCATTGCTCTTCGGTGCGGAGGCGCTGGAATACCGTTTGAAGACTTCCGGGGCGTCGGCAATCGTGACCAACCGGTTCGGCCTCGAGCGGCTGCGCCCCATCAGGGACCGGCTGCCCGAACTGACGCAAGTGATCTGCATCGACGGCGCGGAAAATGGCGTCTCCGGCTTTGCCGATCTGGTGGCGGCACATCCGTCCTTGTTCGAAGTGGCGGATACCGGTCCGGACGATCCCGCATTGATGATCTTCACTTCGGGCACGACCGGGCCGCCGAAAGGTGCGCTGCATGGACATCGCGTCCTGCCGGGGCATATTCCGGGCATGCAGTTCGCCCATGAAGGCTTTCCGCAAGTCGGCGACCGGCTCTGGACGCCATCGGACTGGGCCTGGGCAGGCGGCCTTCTGAATGCGCTTTTGCCGAGCCTGATGCTCGGCGTTCCCGTCGTCTCGTCTCCTGCGCAGAAGTTCGATCCGCACATGGCCTTCCGCATCATGGCCGAGATGGAGGTGCGCAATGCCTTCATTCCGCCGACGGCGCTGCGATTGCTGAAGGCCGTCGACAATCCGCGGGCGCGCTATAACCTGAAGCTGCGCACCATCGGTTCGGCAGGCGAGGCGCTCGGTCGCGAAACCTTCGAATGGGCGCGATCGGTGCTCGATGTCAGCGTCAATGAATTCTTCGGCCAGACGGAATGCAATTTCGTGCTCTCATCGAGTGCCGCCTTCGGCGTCAGCCGCGGCGGGGCGACGGGCAAATCAGTGCCGGGCCATCAGGTCGCGATCGTCGATGCCGATGGCGTCGAGGTTCCCGTGGGAGAGAGCGGGCAGATCGCGATCAAGCGGCCCGATCCGGTGATGTTCCTCGGCTACTGGCAGAATGAGAAGGCGACGGAGGCGAAATTCGTCAACGACTGGCTGTTAACCGGCGATATCGGCCGACAGGATGCGGATGGCTATATTTCCTTCATCGGCCGCGACGACGACGTCATCACCTCGTCGGGCTATCGCATCGGTCCGAGCGAAATCGAGGATTGTCTGGGCGGCCATCCCGCCGTGCAGCTTGCTGCGGCGGTGGGCAAGCCGGATGCGGTGCGAACTGAAATCGTCAAGGCTTATGTCGTTCTCGTGCCCGGTCGCGAGCCGAGCGAGGCATTGGCGGCCGAAATCCGCGAATGGGTGAAGACCCGGCTTTCCATGCACGAATATCCGCGCGAGATCGAATTCGTTGATGCGCTGCCGTTGACCACTTCGGGTAAGGTGATCCGCCGCTTGCTGCGCGAGCGGGCAGTTGCCGAAGATAGAGCATTTCCGTCCTAAACGGAGTTACGGAAATTCTCTATCTCTTTGTTTTCACGCATTCCCGGACGCAGAACTGCTGTGCACTTCTGCTGGAATTGCTTTAGCGCTTCGTAAGCGACAGGATCTTTTCGCGCAGCAGCTTCGCCATGTTACGGGTGCTGCGATACATATGCAGTTGGGTGGCGATCTGCCGGACGTCGCGGTCACCATTCGGTGTCAGGCCGATGATCAGCGTGCCCATGTCCTCGCGCTCGTGCCAGAAGCGGCTCATGATCGGATGATCAGAGATGGCGCAGGAATCGGAGCGAACGACGTTGGCGTCGTCGAGATGCCACTCCGTCAGCTCGCCCATCAGCAGCTTGCCAGGCGAATAGCGAGCATAGGCCTCGTCATAGGCCGTCTTCCAGGTATAGGCCTCACCGCCCATGATCAGCACGATCATCGAGGCGATGGCCTTGCCGTTGAGATCGATGGTGTGAATACGGACGGCGTCGATGGCTGCGAGGTTGGAGATCGCTTCGCGGGCGAAGGCGGCATGATGGCGGTCGGTCACCAGCGCGGTGCGCTTCTTGCCTTTCCAGCCGCTTGCCTCCAGCGCCAGGAATTCTTCCATGCGCAGGTGAATGTCGCGGGGTTGACGCGCGACGTGGTAGGCGACCTCGCCCTGGCTCTCCAGCAGCCGCCATTGGCGGCGCATTTCGCGCAGATGGGCGTTGGAAATCGTTCGCTTGAGATAGGCGATCGCATCCTCGTTGCTGTCGAGCATGGGGCGCTGGAAGGCGTTTGCCACGGTGATGGGCAGGTTGCGGCCTATGGCAACGACCTTGGCCATCTGGGCGAAACGGCCGTTGAGGCGCAGGTCCGGCAGCACGAGCGCCGTCGGCAGGCGCAGCTCAGGTCGCGCAAGTCCTTCGAAGAGGTTGTCGAGCGTTTCGCCAGCATCCTCGGCATCGACCAGCGGTGTGCCGAGCGGGCCGAAGGAGTTCGACCAGACGCGGATGATCGAGGGGCCGATCGCAAAGCCCGGCTTGTCGACCGTGAAAGGCATCAGCAGACGTATGCGGCTACGCGTGCTGTTATTATCGCGCATCAATGCGAGACGGACTTGCCGATCCTCAAGGCGCGGCATGGCGGGCGCCAGGAAGCGGCCGGAAAAGAAGACGTTCGGCTCCATGGAGCGATTGGACAGAAAATCCAACTCGTCCTGCAGCTCATAGCCGAGCTTGCCGGGATAAAGGCAGAGCTCGCGACCGGACCTGCCGACCTCGACCCGAGCTTCGGCCTTCGGCGTTTCGAAGTGCAGCGCTGCGAGCGTATGCGTCAGGGCATTGACCTGGCTGTCGGTGGTTTGGGTATAGGGAGGGCGCGTCATGGTCTAGAGAGCCCCGCTCGTTGTCGTTGACGCCGTTGGACGGCGGATGAGGGCGAAAAGTGTGATGCCGAGCGATTTGCGCACGGCAATGTGCAGGAGCAAGGCTTCGAGCACCATGGCGGCGGCACCAGCCATGGCCGCACCCTCGATACCGAAACGCGGGATGAAGATGATGTTCAGGCCGATATTGGCAACAAGCGCGACGGCATAGAGATAGACGCAGATCATTTGTTTATCCGCCATGGTCAGCAGTACTTCGGCCGGACCGACCAATGCCTTGGCGAGGATGCCGCAGAAAAGGATCGCCATCACGATCTGGCCTTCGATGAAAGCAGAGCCGAAGAGCGACAGCAGAAGCTGCCCGGCGGCCAGAACGGCAAGGCCGACGGCGAGCGCGGGAAAAAAGGTCCAGCGGGTCGCTTCGGTGGCGAAGGCTGCGAGCTTGGCTTGGTCGTTTTCGGCGATGATGGTTGCGAAGCGCGGGCCGATGGCCGCTTTGACGGCGAAATAGATGAAATGAACCAGAGCCATGGTCTTGGCGGCGGCGAAATAGACGGCAACTTCCTCTGGATCGAGGAAGATCCCGACCACGATGACGTCGGAATTGGTGAAGAGATATCCGACGCCCTCTACCAGAAAAATCGGAAAGGCGACGGTCACCCAGGTTTTGAACTCGATGGTTTTCGCGCCGCTTGGATAGTGGCGGCGCAGACGGAGCGAAACGACCAGATATTGGAGCAGGACGCTCGTAAATGCGCCGGCCAGCGCCGCTGACATGGCTGTGATCGCATCGCGCGGCGCGCCGGCAAGAACGGCAGCGACCATGAAGAGAAGGATCAGCGTCGGGCGGATCAGGAAAGTTGGGCTCAATGCCATGATCGGCCAGTGCTTGGCGCGGGCCGTGCCGTCGAGAACGTCACCCAGCGCGATCATCGGCACAGCGATCAGGCCGAGCAGGATCGGCATGACGTAATAATGTTCGATGGCGCCACGCAAGGCATAGACCAGGACGGCCGCAAGCAAGGCAAGCGTGCCGGAAAGCCCGACGACGAACAGCCGGGCCGTGGCATTGAGGCCGCGAAGGGCACTATGATCGCCGCTCGCGTCATATTGCGGCAGGAAGCGGATGATGGCGGTCGGGAAGCCGAGACAGGCAAGGTTGCCGAACAGGATCATCAGCACCCAGACGAAGATGAAGACGCCGTATTCAAACGTACCCATCAGGCGGGCGAGGATGATCTGCGACAGGAAGGCGAGGGCTGCACCGACGATCCGGATGGCGAAGGCAATCAGCGCCATCCGCTGCGAAACGGCCTTTTCGTCACGGCTGACAAGGAGAGTGGCGAGCTTGCGCAGATACGGTGCCAGCACAGCCCGCACTGCGGACGGCAGCATTCTCTCCGCTGTTTGAAAGACCGCCATGATCAACACGCAATACTTTAAATATGATCCCGAACTCGCCCTAGTCTTGGCAGAGGAGGGTTAAGAATAGGTTCGTTCTATACCTAAAATCGACGTTTGCCGACAGGGTCGGTTGTCTGTCGACCGGCCAAAAAGCAACCGTTGGATGTCGTGGGCTGACCGCCGATCTGAGCAGGAAGCCGACGCAGGAAACGGGTGGCGGAGACCAAGCCGTCATGCAGAATCGATGGACCACCAGAGGAGGGTCGCATGCTCACGCTTTACGACTATTTGCCGTCGCAGAACGGCTGGAAGGCCAGGGTTCTGTTCGGATTGCTGGACATTCCATACCGCACCCGTTTGGTATCGATTTTCGAAGGTGAGGGGCGCACAGATGCTTTTCTCGATCTCAATCCGGCAGGCGGCATCCCCGTTCTCGAACTGGAGGATGGGCACACAATCGCTGAATCGAACGCTATCCTCTGCTATGTCGCCGAAGGCACGCAGTTTCTTCCGGCGGACCGCTATCAGCGCGCCAAGGTCATGCAGTGGTTGTTCTTCGAGCAGTATCACGTCGAACCGGTCATCGGCACGCTGCGCTTCTGGACGCTGACGGAGCGGCTGGAACTCAATTCAGCTCTAGTTGAAGTCAAACGGGCGGGCGCCTTGCGTACTCTCGCCGCGCTCGAGCGTGGGCTGAAGAGTGCGCCGTTTCTCGCCGGTAAGGAGTTTTCGATCGCGGATATAGCGGTCTACGCCTACGCACATAGAGCGGCGGACTGCGGCTTTATCCTCTCCGGCTATCCGACGCTCATCGCTTGGTTCGATCGCGTTTCGGAGGTTATCGGCCCTGGCTATCCGGTCTACCTATACGGCGACGATCCGCATTCCGCCGTCTGAGCACGACGTTCGTCAGTCGCCATGTCGGATCATAGTTCACTGCAAACTAAAATGCCGCCCAACGGGCGGCATTCTGGTCATTGCTACCGGCTTGCGAAACGTCAGACGACTTCGGTGCTTTCGAAGGCGCCGTGGCAATGCTTGTATTTCTTGCCGGAGCCGCAGGGGCAGGCCTCATTGCGGCCGATGCGACCCCAGGTTGCCGGGTTGCGCGGGTCGCGGCTTTCCGGAGGCACGAAGCTTTCGCTCGCCAGGTTGAACGGGGCGAATTCGTCTTCGCCGGTAGATGCGTCGATGTGACGGCCCTGCATCGGCGGGGTTTCCGGCTCGGCCGGCTGCTGCACGAGTTCGACGCGCGAAAGCTGGCCGGTGACGGCCTGGCGCAGATTGTTCAACAGGGACTGGAACAGCTCGAAAGCTTCAGCCTTGTATTCCTGCAGCGGGTCGCGCTGCGCATAGCCACGGAAGCCGATGACCGAACGCAGATGGTCGAGGTTGACGATGTGCTCGCGCCAGAGATTGTCCAGGGTCTGCAGCACGATAGAGCGCTCGACATAGGTCATGATCTCGGGGCCGAAGCGCTCGGCCTTCTCATTTGCGGCCTTGTCGGCTGCTTCGGTCAGGCGGGTGCGGATATCGTCTTCGGCGATGCCTTCTTCCTTGACCCAGTCGTGGACCGGCATGTCGAGGTCGAAGAAGTTGGCAACGCCAGCCTTCAGGCCGTCGGCGTCCCACTGTTCGGCATAGGCGCGTTCGGGGATATGCTTGGAAACCAGATCCTCGATGACCTCGTGGCGCATGTCGCCGACGGTTTCGGAGAGATCGGTGGCATCCATCAGTTCGACGCGCTGTTCGAAGATGACCTTGCGCTGGTCGTTCAGCACGTCGTCGTACTTCAGGACGTTCTTGCGGATATCGAAGTTGCGGGCTTCGACCTTCTTCTGGGCGCGTTCCAGAGCCTTGTTGATCCAGGGATGGACGATGGCCTCGCCTTCCTTGAGACCGAGCTTCTGCAGCATGCCATCCATGCGGTCGGAGCCGAAGATGCGCATAAGGTCGTCCTGAAGCGACAGATAGAACTTCGAGCGGCCGGGGTCGCCCTGACGGCCGGAACGGCCGCGGAGCTGGTTGTCGATACGGCGGCTTTCATGGCGTTCGCTGGCGATGACGTAGAGACCGCCGGCGGCAAGCGACTTCTGCTTGAGCTCCTTGATCTCCTCGGCGATCCTGGCGATCGCGGCGTCGCGCTCCGGACCGGGCTCGACTTCGTGCAGGTCGCGCTCGACACGCATTTCGAGGTTGCCGCCGAGCTGGATGTCGGTACCGCGGCCAGCCATGTTGGTAGCGATCGTCACTGCGCCGGGAACGCCGGCCTGGGCAACGATATAGGCTTCCTGTTCATGGTAGCGGGCGTTCAGAACCTGAAAATTGTTGAAGCCCTGCTTGCGCATGAGGTCGGCGAGAAGTTCCGACTTTTCGATCGATGTGGTGCCGACGAGCACCGGCTGGCCACGCTTATGCGCGTCCAGAATTTCCGCGATGATCGCCTTGTATTTCTCTTCATGCGTCCGATAGACTTCGTCATCCTCGTCGATACGCTGGATCGGCAGGTTGGTCGGCACCTCGATCACGTCGAGGCCGTAGATGTTGCCGAATTCTTCCGCTTCCGTCGACGCCGTACCGGTCATGCCGGCGAGCTTGCCGTACATGCGGAAGTAGTTCTGGAAGGTGATCTGCGCCAGCGTCTGGTTTTCCGGCTGGATCTGCACCCGTTCCTTGGCTTCCAGGGCCTGGTGCTGGCCGTCCGAATAGCGGCGGCCCGGCATCATTCGGCCGGTGAATTCGTCGATGATGACGACTTCGTCGTTGCGAACGATATAGTCCTTGTCGCGCTGGAAGAGCTTGTGGGCCTTGAGCGCATTGTTGATGTGGTGGACGATCGCGACATTCTCGACGTCGTACAGCGATTCACCCTTCAGCAGACCGGCTGCGTTCAGCATATTTTCCAGCTTCTCGGTGCCTTCTTCCGAGAAATTGGCCGAGCGCTGCTTTTCGTCGATTTCGTAATCTTCCTTCGAAAGGCGCGGGATAAAGGCGTCGATCGTCGTGTAAAGATCGGAGCGGTCGTCAAGCGGGCCTGAAATGATCAGCGGCGTGCGTGCTTCGTCGACCAGAATGGAGTCCACTTCGTCGACGATGGCGAAGCTGTGGCCGCGCTGGACCATCTGTCCGCGATCATACTTCATATTGTCGCGCAGATAGTCGAAGCCGAGCTCGTTGTTGGTGCCGTAGGTGATGTCGCAGGCATAGGCGTCGCGCCGCTCTTCGTCGGACAGGCCATGGATGATGACGCCCGTGGTCAGCCCGAGGAAGCTGTAGAGGCGGCCCATGGTGGCGCTGTCGCGCTGTGCCAGGTAGTCGTTGACCGTGACTACATGCACGCCCTTGCCGGCGAGCGCGTTCAAATAGACCGGCAGGGTCGCCACGAGCGTCTTGCCTTCGCCGGTCTTCATTTCGGCGATGGCGTTGGAATGAAGGATCATGCCGCCGACGAGCTGTACGTCAAAAGGTCGCATGCCGAGAACGCGGCGCGACGCCTCGCGTGCCACCGCAAAGGCGGGGACGAGGAGGTCGTCGAGCGTCTTGCCGTCGGCAAGCTGCTGGCGGAACTCAACCGTCTTGGCGGCCAAAGCCTCATCGGACAGCGCACGCATCTGCTGTTCGAGTGCATTGATGGCAACGACATTCGGCTGGAACGACTTGACCCGGCGGTCGTTGGACGAGCCGAACAACTTGCGGGCAATTCCACCTAGGCTGACCATGTGACTGGTCCTTTCTGAGATTTCATCCGGCCGTTCTCTGCTTTATCCACTCCCAAAAAAACGGGAGTATAGCACAAAACGGCCGGAAACTGTTCTGGACGCGAGGTTGCGTGACAGATAAGAGGGGGGTCGATTGATGTCAACGGGATTTGGCCGATACACAAAGGCCACATTCTCCTGCTGAAGGCTTTTTCACGCCGGATTCCCATCTGTCGAGCCGGTCGAGACCACCGAAGGGTTATCTTATGTTGAAGTACAACAAACTTGCCGCGGTTGCTTTCGCAACGATCATTACCTTCCAGGCGCCGGCTTTTGCTGCTGACGCCAAGGATCCCGTTGTCGCCAAGGTCGGCGATGTCGAAATCCACCAGTCCGAGCTCGATCTGGCGATTGCCAACCTCGATCCGCAGCTCGGCCAGCTTCCGGACGACCAGAAGAAGGTCGCCGCGCTTTCCGCTTCGATCGACGTGAAGCTGCTGTCCCAGAAGGCTGCTGCCGAAAAGCTCGACCAGACGCCGGATTTCCAGGCGCACATGGCCTATCTGCGTGATCGCGAGCTGCACAACTCCTATTTCAAGGCGCATGTTGCCGACGCCATCAAGGATGACGAAGTCAAGGCTCGCTACGACAAGGAAGTCGCTGCCCTGCCGAAGCAGGAAGAAGTGCATGCCCGCCACATCCTGGTGAAGACCGAGGACGAAGCCAAGGCAATCATCAAGGAACTCGATGGCGGCAAGGATTTCGCAGCGCTCGCCAAGGAAAAGTCCACGGATCCGAACAAGGCTGATGGCGGTGATCTCGGCTATTTCGGCCACGGCCGCATGGTCAAGGAATTCGAAGACGCCGCATTCGCTCTGCCTGTTGGTACCTACACCAAGACGCCGGTCAAGACCGATTTCGGCTGGCACGTCATCAAGGTCGAGGACAAGCGCAATGCTCCTCCTCCGCCGTTCGAGCAGGTCAAGGACCAGGTTCGTCAGCTCGTCATGCGCGACAAGTATCTTGAGCTTCTGAATAAGGCCAAGCAGGACAGCAAGGTCGCCATCAGCGACCCGGCGCTCAGCAAGGCCTATGAGGATGCGCAGAAGCAGCAGGACGCGGCTCCGGCGGACGACGCCGTTGCGCCTGGCGTTCAGCCGCAGCAGTAAGCAATCGCAAACAGGATCATCAGGGCCCGGATTTTCCGGGCTCTTCACTATTAGGTGGCTCTCATGTCCGGTTCCGTTTCCCCGCTCGCTCCCAAATCTTTCGTTTCCATGCCCGCGCTTCGCGGCGTGCGGATGACCACCGCATCCGCCGGCATCAAGTACAAGAACCGCACCGACGTTCTGCTGATGGTCTTCGACAAGCCCGCAGCCGTCGCCGGCGTTTTCACCCGATCGAAGTGCCCTTCGGCTCCGGTAGATTTCTGCCGGCAGAACCTAGCCCTTGGCAGCGCGCGCGCCGTCGTCGTCAATTCCGGCAATGCCAATGCCTTTACCGGCCTCAAGGGTCGCCAAGCGACCGAGCTGACCGCCAAGTCTGCGGCTGCTGCCGTTGGCTGCGGTGAAAACGAAGTCTATCTCGCCTCCACCGGCGTCATCGGCGAGCCACTTGATGCCACCAAGTTTGCCGGCGTGCTCGACACCATGGCCAAGGATGCCGTCAACGATTTCTGGTTCGAGGCCGCCAAGGCGATCATGACCACGGATACCTATCCGAAGGTCGCGACGCGCAGCGCCGACATCGGCGGCGTCAAGGTCACCATCAACGGCATTGCCAAGGGCGCCGGCATGATCGCGCCCGACATGGCGACGATGCTTTCTTTCGTCGTTACGGATGCCGATATTTCCTCTTCCGCGCTGCAGGTGCTGCTTTCCGATGGTGTTGGCCCGAGCTTCAACTCCATGACCGTTGATAGCGATACCTCGACCTCCGATACGCTGATGCTGTTTGCCACCGGTGCTGCCGCAGCTGATGGGCAGGCGCATATAGATCGCGCGGACGATCCGCAGCTTGCCGGCTTCCGCACGGCACTCAACGAGCTGCTCAAGGATCTCGCCATTCAGGTCGTTCGCGACGGCGAAGGCGCGACCAAGATGCTCGAAATCACTGTAACAGGCGCCGAAAACGATGCTGCCGCCAAGCGTATCGCGCTTTCAATCGCCAATTCGCCGCTGGTCAAGACCGCGGCTGCCGGCGAGGACGCCAATTGGGGCCGCGTCGTCATGGCGGTCGGCAAGGCCGGCGAGATGGCGGATCGCGACAAGCTCGCCATCTGGTTCGGCGACGTTCGCGTTGCCGTCAACGGCGAGCGCGATGCTTCCTATTCCGAGGAAGCGGCCTCGAATGTCATGAAGCAGCAGGATATTCCCGTGAAGGTCGATCTCGGCCTCGGTAATGGTCGCGCGACGGTCTGGACCTGCGACCTCACCAAGGAATATGTTGCCATCAATGGCGACTACCGGAGCTGATACCTCGCTGATGCATGCGCAGTCCACGATAAACAAACTGCCCTTGGTGCGCAGGCTCGAAGCCGTCGGCTTCCGGGCCTGGCCTGCCTCTTCCGTGCAGTATGATGGCAGCTGGCAGGTTCGGCTGACAGCTGGTCATCCCTCGAAGCGGCTCAACTCGGTCGTGCCGCTCGATCCTTCTGATCATCGCGATCTCGAAATTCGGCTGGCGAAGGCGCAGCGAAAGTTTGAAGCCTATGGCAGGCTGATGGTGGTGCGCGAGACGCCGCTGGCCTCACCGCAGCTCATCGATCTTCTGCGGGATCGCGGCTGGACGCGGTTTGAGGAGACGATAGTCATGATCGCCGACCTCGTTGATCTCGAGCTGCCTGACATGCTGGATCACCTGCCGAGCCATGATGTCGGCCGTTATGTCGATGCCAGCCTGATGGTTGACGGGGTCGATCCGGCCATGAAGCCTGCGCTGGCGGAGGTGGTGAGCAGCATCAAGCCGCCCTCGGGTCTTTTCGTCATCGAGAATGACGACGCCGGGCCTGTGGCCACGACGCTTTGCGTGCAGGACAATGATCTTGCCGGCGTGATGTCGGTTGCGGTTTCGCCGCAGCATCGGCGCAAGGGCCTGGGCGCGGAGATCCTGACGTCCGCACTGCGCTGGGCGCGGATGCGCAGCGCCAAGACCGCCTGGCTGCAGGTGGGCGCCACCAACGAGCCGGCACTGGCGCTTTATACCCGTTTCGGGTTCCGCGAGGCTTATCGCTACTGCTATTGGCGCCCCCCGGAGGACGTATGAGCGAGACTGGCCGCAAGATCGTCCTCGTTGCCGCCTGCGCGCTCATCGATACGGATGGCCGCATTCTTCTGGCGCAACGCCCTGAGGGCAAGTCGCTGGCCGGCCTCTGGGAGTTCCCCGGCGGCAAGGTCGAGGTCGGCGAGACGCCTGAGGAGACGTTGGTGCGCGAGCTGCAGGAAGAGCTCGGCATCCAGACGAAAATTGCCTGCCTGGCGCCGCTGACCTTTGCCAGCCACACCTACGAAACCTTCCATCTGCTGATGCCGCTTTATATCTGCCGGCGTTACGAAGGCATCCCGCATGGCCGGGAAGGGCAGGCGCTCAAATGGGTGCGGCCGCAGGCCCTGCGCGACTACCCGATGCCGCCGGCCGACGAGCCGCTGATCCCGTTCCTACAGGATCTGCTCTAAGAGCTAATTCAGGTGCTTCCGCTATTTGCCCTGCTGGAATTGCCCTGGGGTTAGATTTCTTTGAAGCGGAAGTTCGACTTGGTGAGCTGGTCGAGATTGTTCGCCATAGCCTCTCGATGGGAAGGCTCTGTCTTCGATGTTCTCCGGAGCAACTCCGTCAGCATTTCCGACCGTCTGGTTGCATCCCGGCGGATTGCCTCCAGATGCTCGAGCATCAATCCAAAGGTAAAAATCACGGCGCCACACAATGCATATAAGAGCGCCGCGACCAGCCCCGCGACAAGGCCGCCGATGCCCCGATGAAAAGCATCGAGACGGCCAACACGATCGCGAGGGCGACAACGAGGCCGCCGACGGCTTTAAACAACCCCGCCATATATTAGCTCAGACACAACTTATGATAATGATATGTACCTCATAACGCACATCAGAGCGAGTAAATGTCAATATCAATTTATTGGTGCATTGAAGCTGGGATTATTCTTATGCGTGCCGTTATAGGGAAGGTCTGGCGCCTGATGATGCGCTGGATCTTTTATGAGTTAGCGGCACGTACATTTGGCGCATTCGAGGACGGCTCATAGCAAGTATGGTTAACAAAAATTAGCCATTTGAAATCAGGCCCATAACTCGAATCAGGCACTGTCCCGGAATTTTACGTCTCATTAATTTGCATGTGGATATTAAGGGATCGTTTATGACCTTCTGGCATTCAATTCTCTCAATCAAGCGATTGTTGGGTGCGTTAAAGAAGGCTTGACATAATGGACGACGATTTCTGGAAAGCTGTTCAGGAAAAAGAGCAGTCCTATTCCACGTCGCGCAAGACGGGCGCGTTGAATATCGCTCTGCTGTTCGGTACGGCGGCGGTCGCGCTTTCGCTTATCCTGACGCCGATGCTCTCCGACAAATCCAAGTCGCGCGTGCTTGCAAGTGCGCCGGATCTCGACAATATTACGACGGGTTCAATTCCTCAGACTGAAAACGGCAAGCGCTATACGATCCGCCGCAGCGTGCTGCAGCAAGAGCCCGGTTCGGTCTGCATCGTTCAAGGTTACGGAGCCGATAGCGGCTGCTGACGGTTGCATGAGCATAGCCTGCCAGATGCCATGACGAGCATCGGATTCACGAGATGTTGATGTCCAATGCTGCGGCTGGGGAGCTCAGAGCCTATGCGATCCGTACGGCGTTTTTTCAATGATAAGACCGGTGCCACGGTCATCGAGTATGGCCTCATCGCTGCCCTCATGTCGGCTGCGATCATCAGCGGCGTCGGCGCCTTCGGCGGCAGCCTTTCGAACACGTTCAGCCTATTGTCCAACACGGTTCAGGACTCGTCCACCGCCTCGAACTGAGGCGATCGCGTTTGCCTGAAGCACCTCGCGAACTTTCAGGGGCGTGGGTTGAGCTTTGGGTTTCTGGCTCTTGCGCGACACGCCTTATTGCTTCAGCTTGTGCTCTTCGACCTTGAGCGCATCGGCGAGCCGCGCCTTGGCCGAGCCCGGCTTCAACGGCTTCTGCTGGCTCTCATGTGGGGTCCATCCGGATACATAGATGATCGAGAAAGTCGCCCTGATCCTGCCATCGGCATCGGAATAGCGTTCGGCATAGAGTTCGGCCGCGCGCAGGAAAAAGGCGCGTGTCAGCGGCGCGCGGCTGCGTTCGGCAAGCGGATTGGTCATTCCCATGGCGCGCAGGTCGCGCATCAAGGCAAAGAGATTGTCGTAACGCACCGTGTAGGTCTCGGCGTCTATCACGGGCAGAGTAAAGCCGGCTCGCTGTAGCAGACCGCCGACATCTCGGACATCGGCAAAAGGGATGACGCGCGGGCTCGCGCCGCCCGTGAGTTCGATTTCGGTCGCGAGCAGTACCTCGCGCAGCTCCTGCAGGGTGCCCAAGCCCGGGATTGCCGCCAGAAAAAGGCCGTCGGCCTTCAATGCACGGCGGATCTGGATGAAAACGCCGGGCGTGTCGTTGGTGACATGCAGGTTGAGCGGGGAGAGGACGAGATTGACCGATTCCGCCTCCAGCGGCAATTCCTCAAGGGGAGCCTCGGTGACATCCTCGCCGGGTGCGGCAAAATCTGCCACGTTTTCGATCCGGCACAAATGGCCGATCTTGCCGGTTGCCAATGCAAGGCGTGCCGCGACGCCGGTCGTTCCGTGAAGCTCCACTGCTTCATCGAAGCGCCGTTCGATGACGGAAAGCCGCTCCGCCAGTTCGCTTGCTGCAATATCGAGCAGAAATGCCGCCTTCGGGTCGCCTTGTCTCAGCGCGCGTTGTTTGCGGGCTGCGAGCAGCGCTTGGTCGAACACGATTTCCATGGCGTTTTCCTGCAATATGGTCATTTCGGCGGGGCGTGCCGGGCACACGCGTTTTCCTTCGCAAAGCCTGCGGGAAAAAGCTAGTGTCAATCATATGGGGATGATGGGGCGAGAAATCACGTTATCAACGCTGCGAGTCGGGTTGGCGAAGCCCTCGCAGGTGCTGGCGGATCTGATCTATCCGCCTGCTTGCTCCGGCTGCGGGGTTGCGGTCGGAGCGCATCGCGGTCTTTGTCCTGCCTCCTGGTCCGGCATCCGTTTCATCGAGCGCGCCTATTGCGAAATTCTCGGCAGCCCGTTTTCCCATGATCTCGGCGCGGGCATTTTCAGTGCCGAGGCGATCGCCGATCCGCCTGTCTTCGACCGGTTGCGTTCGGCCGCCGTTCACGACGGCATCGTGCGTGATCTCGTTCTCAGCCTGAAATATCGCGATCGCACCGATCTGGCGCCGATGATGGCCGGTTGGATGCTGCGCGCCAGCGATGGCATGGTCGCCGCCTGCGACGCGACCATGCCGGTGCCCTTGCATCGCGCGCGGTTGTTTTCGCGCAAGTACAATCAGGCGGCCGAACTGGCGCGCCATGTTGCCCGCCTCTCTGGAAAGCCCTTGCTTGCCGCGACCCTGCTGCGCGTCAAGCGCACGAGCCAGCAGGTCGGTCTCGGCGCCAAGGCGCGGCAGGACAATGTGCGTGGCGCATTGGCCGTCTCCGAACATCGGGCCGCCGATGTGTTCGGCCGGCGTATCGTGCTGGTCGATGACGTCTATACCACGGGCGCGACGGTGGCCGTGGCAACGCGCGCATTGAAGAAAGCCGGCGCGGCGGATGTGACTGTTTTGACCTTTGCAAGGGTCGTCGGCCATCTTATATGACAATAAATCTGAGTTTTTTTGGAGTGGATCATGGCATCCGTCGTTATCTATACGCGTGAGTTCTGCGGCTACTGCGCTCGCGCGAAATCCCTGCTCGAATCCAAGGGCGTCGACTATGTCGAGCACAATGCGACCTATGCGCCCGAAATGCGGCAGCAGATGATTGCAAAGGCGAACGGTGCCTCGACCTTCCCGCAGATCTTCATCAATGACGCGCATGTCGGCGGTTGTGACGATATCCATGCGCTCGATCGGGCCGGCAAGCTCGATCCGATGCTGGCCGCCTAAGACGCTTCGCAAGGGAGACGACGATGAGTTTCAAAGCCGCCGCCATTCAGATGTGCTCCGGTGTCGATCCGGTGAAGAACGCGGCCGACATGGCGCGTCTGGTGCGTGACGCTGCCTCGCAGGGAGCTGTTTATGTGCAGACCCCGGAAATGACGGGTGCGGTACAGAAGGATCGGCCGGGCTTGCGCGCCGTTTTGCGCGACGAGGCCGGCGATATCATCGTCAAGACGGCGGCCGAGTTGGCAAAGGAACTCGGCATATACCTGCACATCGGCTCGACAGCCATTGCGCTCGATGACGGCAAGATCGCCAATCGCGGCTTTCTCTTCGGTCCTGACGGCAAGCTCATCAACCGCTATGATAAGATCCATATGTTCGATGTCGATCTCGACAATGGCGAGAGCTGGCGCGAGAGCGCCGTCTATCGCCCCGGATCGGAGGCGCGCATCACCTCGCTGCCCTTTGCCGAACTTGGCTTTTCCATTTGCTACGACGTGCGCTTTCCGCAGCTCTTTCGTGCTCAAGCCGTTGCCGGCGCCCAGGTGATGACGGTTCCGGCCGCTTTCACCAGGCAGACCGGCGAGGCGCACTGGGAAATTCTGCTGCGCGCCCGCGCCATCGAAAATGGCATGTTCGTGATTGCCGCCGCGCAGGCCGGCACGCACGAGGACGGCCGCGAAACCTTCGGTCACTCGATGATCATCGATCCCTGGGGCAAGGTGCTGGCATCAGCCGGCGGTACGGGCGAGGCGGTTGTCATCGCCGAGATCGACGTTGCTGCGGTAAAATCAGCCCATGACAAAATTCCAAACCTGAAGAATGCGCGCGAATTTTCACTGGAGAAGATCGCGACGCCGGCGGCTGGAGGCGTCGCTGCTTGATCCGTTATTCGCTTAGCTGTGAGAACGCCCATGAATTCGAGGGCTGGTTTTCCGAAAGCGCCGATTTCGACCGTCAGGTCGCAAGCGGTTTTCTGACCTGCCCCGTCTGCAATTCGGCTGCGATCTCCAAGCTCCTGATGGCGCCGTCGGTTTCGACCGCGCGCAAGAAGGACGAGATTCAGACGCTCGCCATGGACGCCGCCCGCAAGGAAGCGATCGTCAAGCTCAAGGAAGCAGTCGAAGCCATAAAGGCCAACGCCGAGGATGTCGGCACGAAATTCCCCGAAGAAGCTCGCAAGATCCACTATGGCGAGGCGGATGCGCGGGGGATCATCGGCAAGGCGACGCCGGACGAGGCGCAGGCCCTCGTCGAAGAGGGCATCGAAATCGCCGCTATCCCCGTGCTGCCTGACGATATCAACTGATGTCCGCGCGAGCTGGCAAACATCTCGTCATGTATAATTTCGGGCTGCATGTCGCAGCTTATGAAAGTCCTGCCGTCGAAGGATTTCGCCTGCGCGAAGCGGCGAATTTCGAAGCTGCCGACCGCGCGCATGGTTTCATCAGCCGCTCCGGATATGCCGGCGAACCGGGCATGGCCTGTTGGGGCGAGCAGGTTTTTCCGCGTTTCATCGAAGGTAGCGGTTTTGCCATCGCGCCATCGTCGCTATCGCTCTGGGCCGACATCGAATCGCTGATGGCATTTTCCTACAGCGGCGTGCATGCCGATGCCCTGAAACATGCCCGTCACTGGAACCTCAGGCAAAGCTGGCCACCGCTGGTGCTTTGGTGGACGGATGTAGACGTCGTCCCGCAATGGAGGGACGGTGCGAAGCGGCTGGAATATCTTCACGATCACGGACCGAGCGCCGCAGCTTTCACGTTCAAGCAGCCCTATGGGCCCGATGGCAATTCAGCTGACATCGACCGCGGCCGGGTCAAGGAAGTCGCGGCGATTAATGCGGAAAGCCAAGCCGATCTGTTGGCACATGTCCTGGCCTTGAAGGTCTAGAGGAAATCCCTTCTCCGGCGGTTGCGCGTCTTCAGCTGAATTTCGGGCGCTTCGCCAGCATCATGTAATTCACGTCCATGTCTTTCGACAGGTTCCACCGGTCCTGCAGCGGCGAATAGAACACGCCGGTACGGGCGATGATGTCCAATCCATCCGCAGCAAGCGGCTTCTCGATCTCTTCCGGACGAACGAGCTTTTCATATTGATGCGTGCCCCGCGGCAGCCAGCGAAGCACGTTCTCAGCGGCGAAGATGGCGAGTGCTGCCGCCTTCATGGTGCGGTTGATGGTTGCGACGAACATCAATCCGCCGGGGCGCACCATCTTGGCGCAGGTGGAGAGGAAGAATTCAACATCGGCAACGTGCTCGACCACTTCCATGTTCAGTACGATATCGAAAGTCTCGCCGGCTTCGGCCAGTTGCTCGGCCGTCACGGCGCGATAGTCGACGGGAACGCCGGAAGCCTTCGCATGTGTTGAGGCAATGCCGATATTCTTTTCGGAGGGATCGGCGCCGACGACCTCAGCGCCCATGCGCGCCATCGGCTCCGAAAGCAGTCCGCCGCCGCAGCCGATATCGAGCACGCGCAGACCCTCAAGCGGTCTGCTGCTCTTCGGGTCGCGATCGAAATTCTCGCAGGCGCGGTCGCGGATATAGGCAAGGCGAACCGGATTGAATTTATGCAGCGGCTTGAACTTGCCGGTCGGGCTCCACCATTCCGCCGCCATGGCGGAGAAACGGTCCACTTCGCTCTGGTCGATCGTGCTCTTTGCCGTTTCGCTCATGGTTCACTCCGTGATTTGCGTCGTTCCGTAGTTCGAGCGACTGCAAGCAATAATTCTACTCAATGGGTGAAGTCGGACGATCGACACGCGATGTCAAGGGCCTGCGCCCTTCGATCATCTGTGGGGTATCTCGATCAGGACGCGCGAATTGCGATGCAGAGGTTGACATGGAGGTATCTTATGGCCGATCAAACGCCGGGCTGTGACATGGACTTTCAGAACCGGGATCGATTTCGATCGACCGGCTTATAGAGGAGTTCCTCTTGAGACCACTTCGTCTCGCGACCGCAATAGCCATCGGCTGCCTCGTGGTCGGCCAAGCAAACGCCGGGGACGGCAAGGGGTTTCGCCTCACGGTCGATGGTGTCGAAGTGGGCATCAATCCCGGTGATGCGCTCGATGTGACCATGAAGGATGGCCGCGAGGTCTCAGTGGTGCTGCAGCGTAGTGAATCCGTGACGTTTACCGGCGGCAAGTTCTCCTTCGATCACGACGGCAAGTTTACGGTCGCGAAAACGGATCTTGGCGGTGGCGTGCAGCAATATGCGCTGATGACACTGATCGGCACCGGCATCATCGTTCAGGAATATAAAGGCCTTAATCCCACCAGCATCACCGATTTCGTGCTGCAGCAGATGGTGCAGGAAAGCATCAGCGGCGGCGCCAAGATGACGAAGGAAACCGCGCAGCGTACGCTACCCGGCGGCAGCGTGCTGAAAGGCGTCAAGGCCGAGACCACGACGGACAACGATGTCATGGATTATGAAATCGTCGCGACGGGGAAGCCGGAGGGCGGCATTCTAGTCGCTACCTTCCTCAACAAGGAAAATATCCCGAAGGAAGGTGGGATCCTCAACAAGCTCTGGTCGAGCTTAAAAGTGGAGTATTGATCGAAGGTATTTAGGCGTCGAATGTGCCAAGCTATTGCACCTGCCTGCCAAACTCGCTAAGAGACGGCCCCATTGAGATCAAGCTTTTCCGGCTACCGAACCGGAAGGGTGATTTTGCATGCCGGGCTTATCGCATTTCGGCCGCCCGGCGCTGGGTACTGGTAGAGGCACATGGCACGCATCGTGATGAAATTCGGCGGAACCTCCGTCGCGGATCTGGACCGTATCAAGAACGTCGCACGCCATGTGAAACGTGAAGTCGACGCCGGCCATGAGGTCGCGGTCGTCGTTTCCGCCATGTCCGGCAAGACCAATGAGTTGGTCGGCTGGGTTCAGAACATGCCGAAAGTCTCCGGCGCCAATCACTCGATCTACGATGCGCGCGAATATGACGCGGTCGTGGCTTCGGGCGAACAGGTGACGTCGGGCCTGCTGGCGATCGCGCTGCAGGCCATGGGCATCAATGCCCGTTCCTGGCAGGGCTGGCAGATTCCGATCCGGACCGACAATGCCCACGGCGCTGCGCGCATTCTCGAAATCGACGGCGGCGAGATGGTTCGCCGCATGAAGGAAGGCCAGGTGGCTGTCGTCGCCGGTTTCCAGGGTCTTGGTCCAGACAACCGCCTCTCGACGCTCGGCCGCGGTGGTTCCGACACATCGGCGGTCGCGATCGCAGCCGCCGTCAAAGCCGATCGCTGCGATATTTATACGGATGTCGACGGCGTCTACACCACCGATCCGCGTATCGAGCCGAAGGCACGCCGCCTGAAGAAGATCGCCTTCGAGGAAATGCTCGAAATGGCCTCGCTCGGCGCGAAAGTGCTGCAGGTACGCTCGGTCGAGCTGGCTATGGTCTTTAAGGTTCGCACCTTCGTGCGCTCCTCCTTCGAAGATCCCGATGCTCCGGGCATGGGCGATCTGCTCAACCCGCCCGGAACGCTGATTTGTGACGAGGAAGAAATCGTGGAACAGGAAGTAGTCACCGGCATTGCCTATGCCAAGGATGAGGCCCAGATCTCGTTGCGCCGTCTTGACGACCGGCCGGGCGTTTCCGCCGCCATCTTCGGACCGTTGGCCGAGAGCCACATCAACGTCGACATGATCGTCCAGAACATTTCCGAGGACGGCTCCAAGACCGACATGACCTTCACGGTTCCCTCGGGCGATGCCGAGAAGGCGCTGCGCGTTCTTGGCGAGAACAAGGAAAAAATCGGCTACGATGTCGTCCAGAGCGAATCAGGGCTCGTCAAAGTCTCGGTCATCGGCGTCGGCATGCGCTCGCATGCGGGTGTGGCTGCGACCGCTTTCCGGGCACTTGCCGAAAAAGGCATCAACATCAAGGCCATTACAACGTCAGAAATCAAGATTTCCATCCTGATTGACGGTCCTTATGCAGAACTCGCAGTCAGGACTTTGCATTCCTGCTACGGTCTGGATAAGAGTTGATTCAGGACTGCTGACGACGGACCGTTACGGAGGCGAGTTTCGGCCGGCCCTGACGCGGGCAAGACAGGCATGACATCTTGATTCGGGAGCTAGTGGCGCAATGAGAGACCTATCCGGCGGTCCACGCGTTCTGCTCAAGCGGCTACGCGAGTTGATGGCGGAGCCGCTGGAGCCGCAGGAGCGCCTTGACCGGATCGTCCGACAGATTGCCGGCAACATGGTCGCCGAGGTGTGTTCCGTCTACGTGCTGCGCGCCGACGGAGTCCTCGAGCTCTATGCGACCGAGGGCCTCAACAAGGAAGCCGTCCACCTCTCGCAATTGAAGATGGGCCAGGGTCTGGTCGGCACGATCGCCGCCTCCGCCCAGCCGCTCAATCTGTCCGACGCGCAATCGCATCCTGCCTTCCGCTACCTGCCGGAAACCGGCGAAGAGATTTACCACTCCTTCCTCGGCGTGCCGATCCTGCGTACCGGCCGATCGCTCGGCGTTCTCGTCGTCCAGAACAAGGCGAGCCGGACCTATCGCGAGGAAGAGCTGGAAGCGCTCGAAACGACGGCCATGGTGCTGGCCGAGATGATCGCTACCGGTGAGCTGAAGAAGATCACCAAGCCCGGCCTCGAGCTCGATCTCACCCGCTCGGTCACCATCGATGGCGACAGCTATAATGAAGGCATCGGCCTCGGCTATGTTGTGCTGCACGAGCCGCGCATCGTCGTCACCAACCTGTTGAACGAAGATACCGATAAGGAAATCGGGCGCCTCGCCGAAGCGCTGGGTTCGCTGCGCATTTCGATCGACGACATGCTGTCGCGTCGCGACGTTTCCATGGAAGGCGAGCATCGCGACGTGCTCGAGACCTACAGGATGTTCGCGCACGACCAGGGCTGGGTACGCAAGCTCGAGGAAGCCGTTCGCAACGGCCTGACGGCCGAAGCCGCCGTCGAAAAGGTGCAGAGCGATACCAAGGCGCGGATGATGCGCCTGACGGATCCCTATCTGCGCGAGCGCATGCACGATTTCGAGGATTTGGCGAACCGCTTGCTCCGGCAGCTTATTGGCTATTCGGGCCGCACGAGCGCCGAAGGTTTTCCGAACGATGCGATCATTTTCGCGCGTGCCATGGGCGCTGCCGAACTGCTCGATTATCCGCGCGCCAATATTCGCGGCCTGGTGCTGGAAGAGGGCGCGGTCACGAGCCATGTCGTCATCGTCGCCCGGGCTATGGGCATTCCGGTCATCGGCCAGGCGACCGGCATCGTCGCTCTCGCCGAGAACGGCGATTCCGTCATCATCGATGGCGATGGCGGCCATGTGCATCTTCGGCCGATGGCCGATCATCAGCGCTCCTATGAGGAAAAGGTGCGCTTCCGCGCCCGTCGGCAGGAGCAATTCCGCGCCTTGCGTTCGGTCGAGCCGGTCACCAAGGACGGGAAGCGCATTTCGCTGCTGATGAATGCCGGGCTGCTGGTCGATCTGCCGCAGCTTGCCGAGTCTGGCGCGGAAGGGATTGGCCTGTTTCGCACCGAGCTGCAGTTCATGATCGCCTCGACCATGCCGAAGGCGGAAGAGCAGGAAATCTTCTATCGCAATGTGATAAAGCAGGCGGGCGGGCGTGTCGTCACCTTCCGGACGCTTGATATCGGCGGCGACAAGGTCGTTCCCTATTTCCGCGCGCATGAGGAAGAGAACCCCGCACTCGGCTGGCGCGCCATTCGTCTCTCGCTCGACCGTCCGGGCTTGCTGCGCACGCAGTTGCGCGCCATGCTGAAGGCCGCGGCCGATATCGAATTGAAGATGATGGTGCCGATGGTCACGGAAGTTTCCGAGATCAGGGCCGTGCGCGAGCTCCTGCAGAAGGAAGTGCAGCATCTCTCGCGCTTCGGGCATAGTCTGCCGCGCAAGCTGCAGTTTGGCGCCATGCTGGAAGTGCCGGCGCTATTGTGGCAGCTGGACGAGCTGATGGAGGAAGTCGATTTCGTCTCAGTCGGCTCCAACGATCTGTTCCAGTTCTCGATGGCTGTAGATCGTGGCAATGCCCGCGTCTCGGATCGCTTCGATCCGCTCGATCGGCCGTTCCTGCGTATCCTGCGCGATATCGTGCGTGCCGGGCAACGCAACAAGACGCCGGTGACCCTTTGCGGCGAGCTGGCCGGCAAGACGATTTCGGCAATGGCCCTGCTTGGCATCGGCTTCCGTTCGATCTCGATGTCGCCGGCCTCGATCGGCCCGGTCAAGGCGATGCTGCTCGGGCTCGATCTCAAGGCCTTGTCCACGGTCATGGAAGAGGCCCTGGATGACAAGCATCCGACGACTTCGATGCGGGATATCCTTGTGCGCTTTGCCGAGAGCCACAATATTCCGCTTTAGCGCGCGATCCTGAATAGCTCGAAGCGGTTTCCAGGCAAGATCATGCGCATCACATCACAGCAGACATAATAAGAAGAATTGGAGTCCAGGGTGGCGAAGCTTCCCGTTGAAAAAATGCGCGAGTTGGAGCGCCGCTTCGGCGAAATCGAGGCGCGCATGTCGGCAGGCCCGGCCGCCGACGTCTATGTGAAGCTCGCTTCCGAATATTCGGAACTGCAGCCGGTCGTCACCAAGATCCGCGACTATGAGCGTGCCATTGCCGAGGCCGCCGATCTTGACGCCATGCTCGCCGACAAGTCTGTCGATCGCGAGATGCGCGATCTCGCCGAGATGGAGCTGCCAGAGGTGAAGGAGCGCATCGAGGCGCTCGAGCAGGAAATGCAGATCCTGCTGCTGCCGAAGGACGCGGCCGACGAAAAGAGCGCGATCCTGGAAATCCGCGCCGGCACAGGCGGCTCCGAGGCCGCCCTTTTCGCCGGGGATCTCTTTCGCATGTATGAGCGCTTTGCAGCCAGCAACGGCTGGAAGGTGGAAGTCCTTTCCTCGAGCGAGGGCGAAGCGGGCGGCTACAAGGAAATCATCGCGACGATCAGCGGCAAGGGCGTGTTCTCCCGGCTGAAATTCGAATCGGGCGTCCATCGTGTGCAGCGCGTACCGGAAACGGAAGCTGGCGGGCGTATCCATACCTCGGCGGCAACGGTCGCGGTGCTGCCCGAGGCCGAGGAAATCGACATCGAGATCCGGGCTGAGGATATTCGCATCGACACGATGCGTTCTTCCGGCGCCGGCGGCCAGCACGTCAACACCACGGACTCGGCGGTGCGCATTACCCATATTCCCTCGGGGATCGTGGTGACGAGCTCGGAAAAGTCGCAGCACCAGAACCGCGCCAAGGCGATGCAGGTGCTGCGCTCGCGCCTGTTCGATATGGAGCGCCAGCGTGCCGACAGCGAACGTTCCGCCGACCGCAAGAGCCAGGTTGGCTCCGGCGACCGCTCCGAACGAATCCGCACCTATAATTTCCCGCAGGGTCGCGTCACCGATCACCGCATCAACCTGACGCTTTACAAGCTCGACCGGATGATGGAAGGCGAGATCGACGAAGTGGTCGACGCGCTTCTGGCGGATTACCAGGCGAGCCAGCTCGCCCAGCTCGGCGAACAGGCATGAGCGGCGGGCAGGGGTCGACCGTATCCGGACTCCTGCAGGAGGTGCGTGCCCGCTTTGCCGAGGCCGATCTCGACGACCCAGCAACCGAAGCCCGCATCCTTGTCGGCGGCCTTCTTCATCTCTCGTCCACCGAGCTAGTGACGCGTGGTTCGGATGCGGTATCGTCCGGCGATGCGGAAGCGGCGCGGGCGGCGATCGACCGTCGCCTCAACCATGAACCGGTCTACCGCATTCTCGGTGAACGCGAATTTTATGGCCTCTCCCTGCGGCTATCGCCGGCGACGCTCGAGCCGCGGCCGGATACGGAAATTCTCGTCGATACGATGCTTCCGCATGTGAGGCGCCTTGAATCCAAGGTCGGCAATGTCCATATACTAGATATCGGAACGGGAACCGGGGCCATTTGTTTGGCTCTGCTCCATGAAAGCCCGCAAGCGACGGGTGTCGGCTCCGATATTTCCAGCGAAGCGCTGGAGACGGCTCGCGGGAACGCTGAGCGAAATGGCTTGGGGGCGCGGTTTGGTACTGCGCATGGAAGCTGGTTTGATGCCATCCACGAACGATTTCATGTGATTGTCTCAAATCCGCCCTATATTGCGTCCAGTGTCATTTCCACTCTCGCTCCAGAAGTAAAGGATTTCGATCCTCCCGCGGCCCTCGATGGGGGCCTTGATGGGCTGGATGCATATAGGGCGATCGCAAAGGATGCGGCGCGGTTTCTACACCTACATGGGATGTTAGGAGTTGAGATCGGTTACGATCAGCGTGAAGCGGTGACTTCGGTTTTTGAAGGAGCAGGATTTCTCCTTGTCGAGGCGGTTCGTGACTACGGCCAGAACGACCGGGTGCTTGTGTTTAGGTTTCATCAGTAACGCGACATTTTGCAACGCGACATTTTGCTGCAGATTTGTGGGACCCCTGTCGTTATCGCGAAGAAAAAGCTTGGATTTCCTGAGGAAGCAATATAGGTTGCGCTCACGCGTTGGGCGGCTGGGAATAGGCGGGACGATTCGCCTGTCTTGGACAGCCTCGGGGATCCGCTCTTTGGTAAGAGTGTCAAAGGTTGAAGATAACCCAATGCGTGATCAGTTAATCTGACGTAGTCGAGCGGCAGACCAGCGCTTAAAGCGCAGTTTGCTTGCGGCACGCAGGCCCTGGTTCGGGAATGTCCGAACCGCGGCGGCAGGTGTCGTGTATGAATTTTATCCCAACGAAGAGAATTCAGGTGAAGGATCTATGAGGCCAGGACAGCAGAATAAGCGCGGTCGGGGGCGTGGTAACAACAACGGCGGCGGCGGCGGTGGAAATAACAACAACAATTTCAACCGCAAGGGCTCGAACCCGCTGACCAGGACCTACGACAGCTCCGGTCCCGATGTGAAGATCCGCGGAACCGCACAGCATATTGCCGAGAAGTACTCGGCTTTGGGTCGCGATGCGCAAAGCTCCGGCGATCGCGTTATGGCTGAAAACTACCTGCAGCATGCCGAGCACTACAATCGGATTATTGCCAGCGCTCAGGCGCAGATGCAGGAGCGCTATCAGCGCGACGATCACCACAATTACAACGAGCGTGATGCGGCCGACCGTGACATCGATGATATCGATGCGAACGAGATGGACGACCAGCCGCAGATGGCTCCGCCTCCGGCCCGTCAGCAGCAGCATGCTCCGGTAGTTGCCGCGACTCCGGCTCCCGAGCCGGAAGTGATGGATGGCACAGGCCCGCAGCCGGTGATCGACGGTATTCCTGCCGAAGTGGCGATCGAAGAAGAGACGCCTGCCGCGGCGACCGAGCGCCAGCCGCGCCGCCGCAACGCCGGCAGCCGCCCGCGCCGTCAGCCGCGCCGCGCCGCCGGTGACGCGGAAGGCCAGGGCGAGGCCGCTTCGGGCGAAGCTCCCGCTTTGGCAGACGCAGCCTCGGAATAATCTCCTCTCTTTCCAGAGAGGCGATGGAACATAGAAGCGGGAGCGGCAGCGCTGAAGGTGCTGCCGCTCCCTTTTTGTTTCATCGCCTTTTCCCGGAGGGCGGCTGGACGAGCATCCTATTCATCCCGCTGTGCTTGCCGGCCTCGACATTTTGCGGCCTGATGCTGGCGCTGTTCCGCTGGCAAAATCCGTTGGTTTTTCGCTTTTCCCACCCTTTAAACTTCTGAGCGTTCCTCCCATATTCCCTTCAGTTGCTTTGCCGCAAATCTCAATGGCGGCAAAGCCGGGCCTGCCTCTTAAGGGGGCTCAGTCTCAATCATCGACCTGTGCCGTTCAGGGCAGGACGATCCATGGAGGTCTCATATGAATATTGAAAAATACTCGGAGCGGGTACGCGGTTTCCTGCAATCCGCCCAAACCTACGCGCTTGCGCAGGGTAACCAGCAATTCACGCCAGAACACGTTCTGAAGGTGCTTCTTGACGACGATCAGGGCATGGCGTCTTCGCTGATCGAACGTGCCGGCGGCGATGCTAAGGCTGCCCGTCTTGCCAATGATGCAGCGCTTGCCAAGCTGCCGAAGGTTTCCGGCGGCGATGGTCAGGTTTACCTGGCGCAGCCGCTCGCCAAGGTTTTTGCCACCGCCGAAGATGCTGCGAAGAAGGCTGGCGACAGTTTCGTCACCGTTGAGCGTCTTTTGCAGGCATTGGCGATCGAGCCTACTGCTTCGACATCTGCCACGCTGAAAAAGGCCGGTGTAACGCCCGTTGCCCTCAATCAGGTCATCAACGATATCCGCAAGGGCCGTACTGCCGACTCCGCCAATGCGGAGCAGGGCTTCGATTCTCTGAAGAAATATGCTCGTGACCTCACCGCCGAGGCTCGCGAAGGCAGGCTCGACCCGGTGATCGGCCGCGACGACGAAATCCGCCGCACCATTCAGGTTCTCTCCCGGCGCACGAAGAACAACCCTGTGCTCATCGGCGAACCCGGCGTCGGCAAGACGGCGATCGTCGAAGGTCTGGCGTTGCGCATCGTCAACGGCGACGTTCCGGAATCGCTGAAGGACAAGAAGCTGATGGCGCTCGACATGGGTGCCCTGATTGCCGGTGCGAAGTTCCGCGGTGAATTCGAAGAGCGGCTGAAGGCCGTGCTCAACGAAGTGCAGTCGGAAAATGGCGAGATCATCCTGTTCATCGACGAAATGCACACGCTGGTCGGTGCCGGCAAGGCCGATGGCGCCATGGATGCGTCCAACCTCTTGAAGCCGGCGCTTGCCCGCGGCGAGCTGCACTGCGTCGGTGCGACCACGCTCGATGAATATCGCAAGCATGTCGAGAAGGATCCGGCCCTTGCCCGCCGCTTCCAGCCCGTCATGGTCGAAGAGCCGACGGTCGAGGACACGATCTCGATCCTGCGCGGCTTGAAGGAGAAATACGAACAGCATCACAAGGTGCGCATCGCCGATGCCGCACTGGTGGCGGCTGCGACTTTGTCGAACCGCTACATCACCGACCGCTTTCTGCCGGATAAGGCCATCGACCTTATGGACGAGGCTGCAGCTCGCCTGCGCATGCAGGTGGACTCCAAGCCGGAAGAACTCGACGAACTCGATCGTCGCATCATCCAGCTGAAGATCGAGCGCGAAGCGCTGAAGAAAGAAACCGACCAGGCCTCGGCCGACCGGCTGAAGCGGCTGGAAACGGACCTTGCTTCTCTGGAAGAGGAAGCCGATGCGCTGACTGCGCGCTGGCAGGCCGAAAAGCAGAAGCTCGGTCTTGCCGCCGATCTGAAGAAGCAACTTGACGAAGCTCGCAACGAGCTTGCCATTGCCCAGCGCAAGGGTGAGTTCCAGCGTGCCGGCGAGCTCGCCTATGGCGTGATCCCCAATCTTGAGAAAGAGCTTCATAGCGCGGAAGAGCAGGATGGTGCTCGCGATTCCATGGTGCAGGAAGTGGTGACCGCCGACAACATCGCCCAGGTCGTTTCTCGCTGGACCGGGATTCCCGTGGACAAGATGCTGGAAGGCGAGCGCGACAAGCTGCTCAGGATGGAAGACGAGTTGGCAAAATGGGTGGTAGGCCAGGGCGATGCCGTTCAGGCGGTTTCGCGCGCCGTTCGCCGGTCGCGCGCCGGCCTGCAGGATCCGAACCGGCCGATCGGCTCGTTCATCTTCCTTGGCCCGACCGGCGTCGGCAAGACGGAGCTCACCAAGGCGCTCGCCCGCTTCCTCTTCGACGACGACACTGCGATGGTGCGCATGGATATGTCGGAATACATGGAGAAGCACTCCGTGGCCCGGCTGATCGGCGCCCCTCCCGGCTATGTCGGCTATGAAGAGGGTGGCGCGCTGACCGAAGCCGTTCGTCGCCGGCCCTATCAGGTCGTGCTGTTCGACGAGATCGAGAAGGCGCATCCCGATGTCTTCAACGTCCTGCTCCAGGTTCTGGACGACGGGCGTTTGACGGATGGGCAGGGCCGCACGGTCGACTTCCGCAACACGATGATCATCATGACTTCCAATCTGGGCGCGGAATACCTGACCCAGTTGAAGGATGGCGATGACAGCGATCTGGTGCGCGAACAGGTGATGGATGTGGTCCGGTCGCATTTCCGGCCCGAGTTCCTGAACCGTGTCGACGAAATCATCCTGTTCCATCGCCTGAAGCGCGATGAGATGGGTGCGATCGTCGATATCCAGCTGGAACGCCTGTTGAAGCTGCTGTCGGAACGCAAGATCACGCTCGAGCTCGACGAGGATGCCCGCAACTGGCTCGCCAACAAGGGCTACGATCCCGTCTATGGTGCAAGGCCGCTGAAGCGGGTGATCCAGAAATATGTTCAGGATCCGCTCGCCGAACAGATCCTTTCCGGGCAGGTTCCGGATGGCTCGTTGGTCAAGGTCACCAGCGGTTCGGACAGATTGCTGTTCCGCCCGCGTCAGGCCGTGAACGAAGCGGCGTAAGACCGGCGATGTTTGGATAAATGCAAAATGGCGGCCTTCGGGCCGCCATTTTGTCTTTGAGGCTTCGCCGAGAACCGTCTTGCGGCGCTGCGCGCGGCTGCTACTTGCTGGCGACCTGTTTCGTCTTGTCGTCGGTAAGCAGCGTGTCGATGCGCTTGCGCTCTTCCTGGAACTTGGCGAAAGCCTCGCCTTCGAGCGACTTGCCGCCGGGAAGGCGGATGCGCAGCGGATCGACCTTGGTGCCGTTGACGATCAGTTCGTAGTGCAGATGCGGGCCGGTCGCCAAGCCGGTCGAGCCGATGAAGCCGATGACCTGACCCTGAACCACCTTTGCACCCGGCACAACGCCTTTGACGATAGCGCTTTGGTGATTGTAGGACGAGACGTAACCATTCGCATGGCGGATCAGCGTCTGGTTGCCGAAACCGCTGGAATCCCAGCCGGCTTTTTCGACAATGCCGTTGCCGGCGGCGATGATCGGCGTTCCGCGGGGTGCCGCCCAGTCGACGCCGGTATGCATGCGGGCAAAGCCGAGGATGGGATGGCGCCGCATGCCGAAGCCCGACTTGAAGATGCCGGTCGGAACGGGATTGCGTAGCAGGAATTGCCGGATGCTCTTGCCGCCCTCGTCGAAAAAGTCGATCGAGTGATCCGCTGGATCCTCGAAGCGATAGAAACGCGTGACCGTGTCGCCAAATTTGGCGTTGACGTAGAGCAGCTCGGAATCGGCCGTCGCCTGTCCCTTGTCGTCGGTGACCGAGAAAAAGGCTTCCAGCGAATCCGTCGGTTTCAGCTGCGCCTGGAAATCGACATTACTGGCAAGCAATTTGACGACCTGTGCCACCATCTCCTTGCTCATGCCGTAATAGAGGGCAGCGCGATAGATGCCGTCATAGACGTTCGGCAGGTCGCGACCGGCGGCGAGGACCGGAGCATCATTGTCGAAAGCAGTGGCGATGGCGTCGAGCATCGGCGGTGCACTGCCCGCGACGAAATCGCCATGGTCGTTCTGCGCGATGGTCAGCAGATGCTTGGTGCCGCGATAGATGCTGGCGCGAATGATCCTGGCCTGCTCGCCTTTCTGAAGGATGCCGATGCGAAGCACATCGCCGGTCGACACAGCGGATGATCCAAAGACTGGAAGGATCTTTGCAGCAATGCCGTCTGCATCGGTCTTCGGGTAGCCCGCATTGATCAAAGCCGCCGCAATTGCCATGTTTTCCCGAACGGGAATGATATCGTCGGCGAATTCCTCGGTCTGCGGGGTCACAGCCTGCGAGGCCGAGACCGACATGTTCTCCTCGACGATGCGGGCTGCCAGGCCGGCCGTCAAATCGACATCGGCGTCATCATTGGCGAAGCGGCGCGGGTCCACATAGTACAATGCCGAGAGCTGGGTGTTGCTATCGGCCAGCACCGAGCCGTTGGAGCGGACATTCTCCTCGACTTCCTCGAGCGACATGGAGCCGGCGAGCTGGAAGGGGATATCCTTGGTCGGAAAGGATATGGTCTTGAGACTGACCTCGGATTCGACGTCCGATCCGTAGATCGCTCCGGTGCGATTGGCGGGCTGCGGTATGTTCTCGTCGGTGGAAAAGATCGCCAGGGGGTCGAAGGGCGGATAGCTTTCGCTGGCGACGCGATTGGTGGCGAGCGCGATCTTCACATGCGCGAAGGGCTGGCGGCGCACCACTTCCTTGTCGCCGTCGCGCACCACGGTCGACACTTCGAGAATGTTGCGGTCGGAGGGCTTGGAGGCGATCGCGGTCGAGATCAGGCGGCCGCCGCGGGTAACCTGCTTATCGGTGGCGTCGTGATTGTCCCATATCGCATAGGCTTCCGCCGGGATGGCTAGCTGCTGGCGCCCGTCGAGTGCTGCGAACAGGGCGACACCCATCAATATGCTGGAGGTGAGGCCGGTGAGGAAGGTGCCGGAAAGCCATCGCAAGGAAACCTCGCGCCGATCCGGAGCGCGCCTGCCATCGGCCAGGATTGGCGGCTCGTTGCCGAGCGATCGGAGCATCATCTTGTCCGTTATCATGCCAATCGAGATCCGCTTCCTTCTAAATGCGAGCCGCAGGCTGGGGGCGAAGATGTGCATATTTATGACAGGGGTGTCAAATCCGGCGGCCAAGTTTCGTGTCGCCGAAGCTCCGTTTCCCATGGAAATGCCCGGGAGCAGGAGGCGTGGTTCATAGGCTGCGGCTGTGTCCGGGACCGTATCCGGCGGTTTGATCTAGGTATTTCGCCTGGCTTTGAGCGGCTGCGCGAGCAATATTCGAGAGTTGTGGCCGACTTTTCCGACAATCCAGAAGACCGTCATAATTATTTCATAAAAATCAAAAGCTTATCTATTTTCTGACTTTTTTCAAAATCGTGGTGTTGACTATGTCGTTTGGTAGGGTCTATAAGCCCGATCACTGACGAGGGCGGCGGCGCTGCTGGCGACGAAGACCTTCGCTCTAGTGTTTCCTGGATTGGCTGCGATGCTGATTGATGGTTCTGGGCTTAGGTGCCTGGGATTGCAGGAATGGATTTCGACTGGGTTTTCTGGTCTGTTATTTGACAATTGAAGATGAGAAGAAAGAGAAACGTGGGCGGCGAAGCTTGCGGGATCGGAAGAGATTTCGGTTCTGGAAAGAGACTTCGACGGTTACGTTTTGAACAAGAGAATACACCTCATTATTATCGCAGTGATGCGTTTTGAAATGAGTGTGAGTTCTCGTC
>NZ_FMAH01000044.1 GCF_900094545.1 Martinezella miluonensis | reverse complement strand
TCCATCGTGAGTTGGCCAACCTTGCGTTCAAGTGCTGCGATCTGCGCCTCATACTCGGCGATGACGCTCGCTTCGGCTTCCTCATCGCTGAGTTCGCCGCGATCGAACTGGGTCAGCCACAACTGAATGAGGTTGGCCGAGACGCCGTAAGTACGTTGCGCATCTCGCCGTCCGATGACACCGCTTCGAATATCCTGACAAAGCTGCAATTTGAACGGCGTCGAGTGCCGCCGATATGGACCTCGGGATTTCATGAGCCTTCTCCGATTGAGGCCCACAGAGCGTATCAGTTTTTCCGTTTCCCGTGGTCCAGCCCCAGGGGTTCACTCCATCCTGAGAAGGCCTGTGACCATTTGCAAAACAACAAAATAGTGTCCAGTCCCATTTGGGATGCTCCGGGCGGGGCATTTGTTCTGAGACAAGTCGAGGAGACATCTCGACAGCATCTGTGGGTAACAGATTGGTCGCCAATAGAGTTGGGGAGTTCCGCCCAATTTGGAAGCCACTTTGGGATTGTTGCACTTCCGCTATCTGTGCGATGCTCCCTCTAGAGGTCGCAGCCTTAGAAGCGAAATATGGGGTGAAATGCGCGTATCAAATTTAGAAAGCGGCGGCCCGCGCAAGACTAGCCTCTACGAGGAGCTTCATGGGCGGCTGAAGGCGGCGATCCTGGGGGAAGCCTTGCCCGAAGGACTTGTTCTGACCGAGGCCGCCCTTGCCGAACTGGTTGGGAGCAGCCGGGCGCCGGTTCGCCAAGCACTGCAACTCCTGTTCGATGATGGACTAATCGCGCGGTTCGATGGACGTGGCTTTATCGTAGGTACCGGCGTGGTGCGACCGAAGCGGGTCAAGCTCGGTGCCTATCTCGGCAAATTGTTCCATGAAGATGACGACAGGCCGATATTTGCCTGGCAGGCGCTCTACGAAGATGTCGAGCGCATCGTCGTCTACCGCTCCTTCTTTGGTCGTTACCGCATCAATGAAATCGAGCTCGCGCGACATTTTGGTGTGGGGCGCGCCGTGGCCCGCGACGTTCTGTTGAAGCTTGAGACGCTCGGCATAACGGAAAAGGACGATAATTTCCGCTGGTCGATCGTGCCGCTCGACAGCCAGCGCATCCGTGACCTTTATGAGGTGCGCGAACAGATCGAGCCGGTGGCTCTTTCAAGCGCTCTGGGAGGACTTTCGCAAGAACATGTCGGCGCGATGCTCGCACGCCTTTCGCAGGCGCTTGCGGATTATCCCGATGTCTCGGCCTCGACCATGTACGAATTGGAGCTCGACCTTCATCAGCGCAGCCTTCAGGCCTGCCCCAACAAGGAATTTCTCAGCATCCTGAAACGGACGCACTGCGTTCTAACGCTCAGCAAGCATGTCGTCGGCAGCCACATCAAGACGCCGGAATATGAGCCATTTCTTGCCGAGCATATGGGTGTGTTCAAGATGGTGCAGAAACGCGATGAGGAGGGTTTACGGAAAGCTATGCGCGATCACATCCACAACTCGCAACCCAATGTCCAAGCCCGCGCCGCCTATATTCGCGAGCACTATCGGCCGGACGAATACAGCTTCATTTCCTAGGCGGTGTAGACGGACTTGACCGGTATACACAATGCGGTCATGGAAACGCCAGCAGAGACATTGCTCTCGGCCTTCTTGCAGCCTCCCGCGGCTCTCTTGAAACGCTCGAGATTACCGGCGGACTGTTCGATGCACGCGCGGCCATTTTTAAATAGTCGCCGCGAAGAACGTCGGTTTGTCGTTTCGTTGAATTTATATCGGACCACACGGAGGCATGCCGCGTGACCGGCTGCATTGCGATTGGTCTTGCTGGAGTAGCCATTGCCGACAACCGCCACCCCGGCTTGGATGTCAGAGCTCAAGTCTAGCTGAACCGGGAAGGGCGGTGTGTCACCCATTGTGCCGCCGGTCGGGTCCGCACAAAATGCGCCAATCCCCCCGCGCCACGGCCAATTAAATATCCGGTATCCGCCATCTTTCCGGTAAATCGGCAAAATAACCCAACGACGCCCAAGACAGATCATTCCTGTTGCTTGGTCGCGTCGCTAGCCTCCATTCTGGAGGGTCGGGAAACCCATGCCAGTTCAACCGCATCAGAAGCATATCTTCACCATCACACGTCGCGTAAAATTAGACATCAAACCCGCGAAGTTCTCCAACTTCTGTGCCAAATACCAACTGGCCAGCATCAAGTAACGAAGTCCAGGTAATTGACCTGGCTGCCCTATCCTGAAATCCTGCGAGCTTTAGGTCTGCCACCTCGTCAGAGGCGTCCCATGGATCAGCCTCCCAGATATTGGCCGACGAGTTCATGCGATCCATTTGCTTCATCAAACTGTCCACTCGGCCGGTTTCGGCATTCCGAAGCGACAGTTTACCGTGCTTCAGCAAGGTCAACCAGGAGGAAGCCTCATTTTGTCGCTGGCCTGGTCAGAGCCACTAGATAAGCAAATTTCAAATGGCTCACATTCGTCCACGCGCCAGAGAGAGGCTGTATCAGGTGATGGCGCCGACCTGCCAGGGAACGAATTCGTTGTCACCATAGTCGAAGGTCTCACTCAGCGTCTTCTTGCCTGAGGCGACAGCGATGATTTCCTCGAAGATCCGTTCGCCGGCTGCCTCGATCGTGTCGTCGCCACTGACGATGTCGCCGCAGTTGATGTCCATATCCTCGCGCATATGGTTGTACATCTCGGTGTTGGTGGCGATCTTGACGCAAGGCGCAGGTTTGAAACCGGAGACCGAGCCTCTGCCCGTCGTGAAGCAGATCACATTGCAGCCGCCAGCGACCTGGCCGGTGACGGCAACGGGGTCATATCCAGGCGTGTCCATGAAGACGAAGCCAGGCTCATCGACGATCTCCGAATACTCGTAGACGGCCTTCAGCGGCATGGATCCGCCCTTGGCGACCGCGCCCAGCGACTTCTCGAGGATCGTCGTCAATCCGCCGAGCTTGTTGCCATAGGAGGGGTTATTGTTGAGTTCCGCGCCGTTGCGGCGGGTATAATCGCGCCACCAGTCGATCCTCGAGAGCAGCTTCTCGGCAACTGCTGGAGTGACGGCGCGGCGCGTCAGCAGATGCTCGGCGCCATAGATCTCCGGGGTCTCCGCCAGAACCGACGTACCGCCATTGCGCACGAGCAGATCGGAGGCATAACCAAGTGCCGGGTTGGCCGAAATCCCCGAATAGCCATCGGAGCCGCCGCATTCCAAGGCGAGCTTAAGTCCTGAGAGCGGCTGAATGGTGCGTCTGGCGGAATTCACCTCCGGCAGCATGTCGCGGATCATTTCGGATGCGGCTGCGATCGTCTTGCGTGTGCCGCCGAGATCCTGGATGGTCATGGTGCGCAGCCGGTTTCCCTCCTCGAGCTTGTAATGCTCCAGAATGGGCGCGATCTGATTGGTTTCGCAGCCAAGGCCGATCATCAGGATACCACCGAAATTCGGATGGCGGGCATAACCCTGGAGGGTGCGCGCCAGATAGCGATAGCCCTCGGAATTGGTGTTGATGGCGCAGCCGCCGCCGTGAGTGAGGGCCACCACGCCATCGACATTGTCGAAGCCGTCCAGGCCGCCGGTGCGATTGAAATGCTCGGCGATATATTTTGACACGGTCGCCGAACAGTTGACCGTGGTGACGATGCCGATGAAATTGCGCGTACCGACGCCGCCAGCGCCACGATCGAAGCCCATGAAGGTCCGACAGTCCTCTTGCGGCAACATGCCCATCTCGTCGATATCAACGCTGAACTGGTAAGGGTGATCGGACTCAATCACCGCCAGATTTTGCAGATGGACATGGCCGCCCGCGGGAATGAACTGTGTCGCGACGCCGATCGGCTGACCGAACTTGCGGATCTCCTGGCCTGCCTGAATGTCACGTACCGCCACCTTGTGACCGCGCGGGATCTGGTCTGCAGCGGTCAAACCGTCGATGCCGGTCGGGCTGCCCGCGCGGATCATCGAGCGAGCGACCGCGACATCGTCGATGGGATTGAGCAGGATAACAGGCGAAACGGCGGACATGAGAAATTCCATACTGGTTGAATGAATGTCTATTGCTAGCAATAGACATTCATTCGGTGGATGACGTCAAGCATGATCGATCTCGACGATCGGTTTCTCTCGCTCAATCGTGTGGTTGGCGCGCCAGCCACACGCTGAGATCGCCTTCCGCCCGCTCGAGTGCACTGTGATTGAGCAGCTTTCGAAGAAATGCGACGGCAACCGCACGCGCTCTGAGATTGAAACGGCCATCATCGTCTTGGCTACCAAGCGGCTGATAGACCCCAAGTTTGACATAGAGCTGCTGCAATCGATTCTGGACGCTGCGTACCGAGAGGTTGCGCCTTTGGGCGATGGCGCGATCCGTCAATCCGAGAGCGATATCGACCAGGATTTCATATTCGGCCTCGGTGAACCCGTTGACGTTTCCAAGGCTCTTTTGCTGCATACCGCGCACTTCGCGGTCGATCACACACTGGCTCTCGATGAAGATACTGCGGAGCGCCAGTTTCAGCCGGTCGTCGGAGGCCGATTTCAGAACATAGCCATAGACCGCACCGCCAGGCACGATGCGTGAGATACCGCGGACATAGGCCTCGTCCGAATAATTTGACCAGAAGAGAATGCGCGTTTCCGGCCGCTCTTTCCAAATGGTGCGGGCGGCCTCGATGCCGTTGCGCTGGTTCATCTGGAGATCCATGACGATGTGCTCGGATTTGCAATCCCGCGCTAGCCGTTCGCCGGCATTGCCATTTTCGGCCTCCAGCACGCCGTCGCATTCGGGAAGTGCGGCGCGGATCGCCTCGTTGAGATAGGAGCGATGAAGCGGATCGTCCTCGATGATCAGGACCTTCATGCCGCGGATCCTCCCGCCGATCGCGTCTTGGCTGGCAAGCTGACACTGACAATCGTTCCTCCGGAAGCTGTTGCCGGTCTGATCATAAAGCGCGCCGAGATCAGGCGCGCTCGGGTCCTCATATTTTCTAAGCCGCCACCTGACGTTCTGCGGGCATTCCCAAGTCCAAGCCCGTCATCGATGACATCGATGGTCACCGCGCCTTCAGCCGCCTTCAGTTGAACGGCGATACTGCTTGCTTGGGCGTGGCGGATAGCGTTGTTGATGGCTTCCTGCGTAATGCGGAATAGGGCAATAGAAACCGATTGATCAAGGCTATCGATGGCGCCGCTGGTTTCATCTTTGAGGTTCCAGGTCAAAGTGGCCCCGCTCTCCTGGATTGATCGTTCAAGATGATTCTCCACGGCTTGCGCAAAGCCGAATAGCTGAAGAACCGAAGGCTTTGCTTCTTCGATGATTTGGCGAAGGTCATGCATACTATGCTGCAAACCACGAAACAGCGGTTCAAGCGCTTCACCGGTGACATCGGGTTGGCGGGCAAGGCGCTCCAGCCGCCGGGAGAGGCGGGTCAGATCGGCCAGGATCTGGTCGTGCAGGTCCATGCCGATACGTTGACGCTCAGTCTCCAAGGCTTCGGTCAGTTTCAGTGCGCCGAGCCGCAAACCCTCTTCGCGGGCGCGGGCTTCGGCTTCGACAATTGCCGAACGTTTAGCCTGGTCGGCGGCGCGGATGGCGAAGAAATGAGGCGCCAGGAGGTCGGCAATCACGCGGGCGCTCTCAATGTCCTGCATGGTGTAGAAGCCGGTCTGATGACTTGAGCAGGACAGAGCGCCGATGACATGGCCTTGCACCTTGAGCGGCACATGCAGACGACTATGCAGCGACTGATGAAAGATCGGATGCGAGAAGGCGCCCTGAAAGTGGAACTGGGGGTCGCTCCAGGCATCGTCGGTGAGAAGGTAATCTGTCTCACCCCAAAGGAGCGTGCGGATGGGGCTGTTGCTCACTGGCGCTGGAAAGCGGCGGCCCCAGTCTGTTTCCAATCCGCTCTCGTAGGCCGTGTGAAACTGCTCGTCCACGAGGATAATGCAAACATCAAGGTGGTCATGTGGGATGACATGGCTGATTTCAACGGCAACTGCTCGGATGACCGAGTGAAAGTCGAGCTGGCCGGCAAGTAGCCTCGATATGTTGAGATAGTGGTCGAAGACCGAGGTCGGCGCCAGATTGCGCAAAACAAGCCCTCCCAGGCAACGCGTCGACCGCTTATCCTCCAGTCGATCGCAGCACGCGAATTCCCATGCTATTAAGCGCTGATCCAAGCCATTCGTCCTGCGGATTTACGCATCTTTTCTGCGGGATCCCGCAGGGTCCAATGCGTTAAGCTCCTGTACAAGCGAAACAATCTCGGACATCCTGCTTGTACTGACAGGGGAGCCTTCAGTGCAAATACTATTTTCGATCGTTCGTTGAGGAGCGCGTTCGAAAATCTTAGCCTGGAAGTGGAAGTACGGGCTCATTGGGAGGAAAATATGAATATTGCCAAGATGCTTCTGGCATCCGCCGTCTTCGCTTGCGTTGTCGTGCCGGGTTCCGCTTTTGCCGATACAGCATCCAAGAAGATTGCATTGTCGAACAATTATGCCGGCAACTCCTGGCGCCAAGCCATGTTGACCAGCTGGCAGAAGGTAACCGGCGAAGCGGTCAAAACTGGTGTCGTTGCGGCCGCCGATCCGTTTACCACGGCGGAAAATCAGGCAACCGAACAGGCTGCCCAAATTCAGAACATGATCCTGCAGGGCTATGATGCGATCGTCATCGATGCAGCATCTCCGACCGCGCTGAATGGTGCCATCAAGGAAGCCTGCGATGCCAAGATCGTCGTCGTCTCTTTTGACGGTATCGTCACCGAGCCGTGCGCGTGGCGCATCGCCGTCGACTTCAAGGGCATGGGCGCCAGCCAGATCGAATATCTCGCCAAGAAGGTGCCGAAAGGTGGCAACGTCCTCGAAATTCGCGGACTGGCCGGCGTCTCCGTCGATGACGAGATTTCTGCCGGCATTCACGACGCTGCCGCCAAATATCCGCAGTTCAAGATCGTTGGCTCGGTCCATGGCGACTGGGCGCAGGACGTTGCGCAGCGCGCCGTTGCCGGGATCCTCCCAAGCCTTCCCGACATTGCCGCGGTCGTGACCCAGGGCGGCGACGGTTATGGCGCCGCTCAGGCATTCGCGGCCGCAAAGCGCACGATGCCGACGATCGTCATGGGGAACCGACAGGACGAGCTTGCCTGGTGGAAGAAGGAGAAGGATGCCAGCGGCTACGAGACCATGTCGGTCTCGATTGCGCCAGGCGTCTCAACTCTCGCCTTCTGGGTGGCCCAGCAGATCCTCGACGGTCAGCAGGTGAAGAAGGATCTGGTCGTCCCCTTCCTGCGCATCGATCAGGGTAATCTCGAAACCAACCTTTCCACGACGCAGGCGGGCGGCGTCGCCAATGTCGAATACACACTCGACGACGCCAAGAAGGTGATCGCTACGGCGAAGTAGTCGATATCAGCCAGCAAATGAAGGCCAGCGCCGCCGATCAAAGGCGGCGCCGGTTGGACCCAACGCCCGGCCGGACGATCCATGATTGCAGTTAAAGATAATAGCTTGATGAGAGAAAATGCCGAGCGGCAAGCCGTCGTCTCGGCCCGAGGCATCAAGATGCGTTTCGGCGCCGTCAAGGCGCTCGACGGCGCCGACCTGACTATTCATGCCGGCGAATGTATCGGTCTTGTCGGACACAATGGCGCCGGGAAATCGACGATCGTCAACGTCATCAATGGCGGCCTAAGCCCCCATGAAGGAACAGTTGCCTATGACGGCAATGATAGGGTCCATGGTATCAATGCGGCGCGCGCGCATGGCATTCGCTGTGTTTTCCAGGAGCTTTCGCTCGCGCCCAATCTAACCGTCGTCGAGAACATGCGGATCGTCCACCACGGCCTTTCCGGCTGGAGCTGGCGTCGGCGGGCGGCGGCGATCGTTCGAGCCAAGCTCGACGAGATCTTTGTCGGTCACAAGATCGATGTCATGCGCACGGTTGGTGAGCTTTCTATCGCCGAACGGCAAATGGTGGAAATCGCGATTACCTTCTCTACCGTCAGCGAGAAGCCGAAACTTGTCATTCTGGATGAACCGACCTCATCGCTCGATGCGGGGCTGGCGGCACAGCTGATGGCCTATGTGCGAAGCTTTGTCCAAGCTGGCGGTGCGGTCATGCTGATCTCTCACATTCTTGGCGAGATCCTTTCGACTGCGAGCCGCATTCTCGTCATGAAGGATGGTCGCGTCGTGGCTGATCGTGCCGCGCAGGACTTCAGCGTCAACAGCCTTGTCCAGGCGATGGGCAGCGTCGTCAAGGAACAGGACCGCAAGCTAAGGAATGAGGCGCATGCCACCAGGCCTCCCATCCTGGCCTTGCCTTCGCGCGGCGGCAGGGGGCTTGCCTTCGAAGTTCGCAAAGGAGAGGTGATTGGCCTTGCCGGTCTCGCGGGCCATGGTCAGACCGATATGTTGCTCGATCTCCATCGATCACTATCAAGCAACTGGCTGCCGGGCAGGCGGGACAATATTGCCTTCGTCGCCGGTGATCGCAGCCTGAACGGGACCTTCCCTTTGTGGAGCATCCTGAAGAACCTCAGTATCGCATCGCTCGGCGATCTATCGAAGATGTTCCTCGTCAACAAACAGCAGGAAGAGAACCTCGGCGCAGACTGGAAGGCACGTATCGAAATCCGGACGCCAACGATGGAAAACCGCATCCTGTCACTGTCCGGCGGCAATCAGCAAAAGGTCCTGTTCGCCCGCGCTCTCGCGACCACGTCGCCGATCGTGCTGATGGATGATCCCATGCGCGGCGTCGACATCGGCACCAAGCAGGAAGTCTATCGGATCCTGAATGACGAGGCCTCCGTCGGCCGGACCTTTATCTGGTACTCCACTGAAATGGACGAGATCCGCCTGTGTGATCGCGTCTACGTCTTTCGCGACGGTGCCATTGTCGCGGAACTGGTCGGAGAGGATATCACGGAGGAAAATGTGCTGGCGGCTTCTTTTGCCGGGGAGGGCGCATGATCCGCCCATCGTCTTCCACCTTGCGCCTGCTAATCCCGGCGCTATCACTGGTCGTTCTGCTGAGCGCGGTCTTCTATCTTCAGCCGCGCGCCATGAGCTATGTCGGTCTCAATCTGCTCTTCAATCTCGCCGTGCCAATCGCGTTGGCGACGATCGCCCAGATGATGATCATGTCGGTCAATGATCTCGATCTGTCGATGGGAACATTCGTCAGCTTCACCGCCTGCGTGGCTGCGACCTATCTACAGTCAGCACCGCTCCTGGGCATCCTCATTCTTCTCGCCTCGATCGTCGTCTACGCCGCAATGGGCGTGATCATCTATATCAGGGACTTGCCGTCGATCGTCGTCACCCTCGGCATGAGCTTTGTCTGGGGTGGCCTTGCCGTATTGCTGTTGCCTGCGCCGGGTGGCACCGCGCCCGACTGGGCTCGCTGGCTGATGACGTCAAAGCCGCCGCTGGTCCCCATGGCGATTGTTGCAAGTGTCGTGATCGCGTTGATTTCCCAGCTGATCCTCATGCGCTCTTCCTTCGGCGTACTGATCCGTGGCGTCGGCGGCAACCAACGGTCGCTCGAGCGCGCCGGCTGGTCCGTTGTAACCTTGCGCGCGGCCGCCTATGGGCTTGCCGGTCTGTTCGCGGTGCTATCCGGCATTGCGCTTGTCGGGCTTACCACATCGGCGGACGCCAACATCGCGCTACGCTACACGCTGCTGTCGATCGCCGGCGTCATTCTTGGCGGCGGGGAATTTATTGGCGGCAGGGTTTCGCCGATCGGTGCCGTCATCGGCGCGTTGACCCTGACATTGGCAGGCTCTTTCCTGTCATTCTTACGGATTTCGCCGGACTGGCAGATCGGCGCTCAGGGCGCCATCCTGATCGTCGTGCTGGCCCTGCGGCTGCTGCTCAGCCGCGTCGAGAAGCGGGAGAAACACTCATGATCGCTCTTCGCGTGCTCGGGCGGAAGCCTTGGATCTGGTCGTTTTTTGCCACCATCACCGTATGGCTCGTCACTGTGCTTTTCACCGGTGGCGCAAGCTCCCTTGGTCTGTCGCAGGCCGCATTGACCTTCGCAGCCTTCTCGGTGATCGTCGGTATCGGGCAGATGTTCGTCATCACGCTCGGCCCGGGCAATATCGATCTTTCCGTGCCAGCCACCATGACGCTTGCCGGCACCGTGGCGCTGAAGCTGATGAATGTCGAAGACGGCATGATCGTGCCAGGCCTGCTGGTGTCGATCCTGATCGGTCTTGGCATTGGCATCGGCAATTATGCCCTGATCAAGCTTTTGCGCATCCCGCCGATTATCGCGACGCTGTCGATGAGTTTCATCATTCAGTCGACGGCAATCTGGAGCAATCGTGGCCTTCGCATCAAGCCGCCTGAGCAACTCGCTGATTTCACGACATCGGGCTTTCTTGGCATCCCGAATGTTGCCATCGTTGCGCTCCTGCTCTCGCTGCTTGCCTGGGCGCTGCTGGAGCGAACGATCTACGGCCGGTGGATATCGGCAATCGGACAAAGCATGTTTGCGGCGCGCATGGCAGGCATTCCCGTCGATGGAACGCGGCTTGCAACCTATGTGCTCTGCGCCATCCTCGCTTCGATTTGCGGCTATCTGCTGGCGAGCTTTTCCGGTGGGGCTGCCCTTAATATGGGTGCCGAATATCTGCTGATGTCGATCGCCGTCGTCATCATCGGCGGAACGGCGGTCGCCGGTGGAGACTCGAACGTTCCGGGCATATGGGGCGCGTCCCTGTTCATGTTCCTGGTCGTGTCTATGCTGAATACCTATGGCTTTGGCGCAGGCCCCAGGCTCGTTCTCACCGGCCTCATCATCATTGCCGTCATCCTGGTTGCAGGCGGCCGCCCAACCGGCGGTCGCTGACACTGATCCCCAGCAGTTTTAGGACATCCGAAATGCCGAACGACGCATCGTCTCTCTATGAAATCTACGATACCCGCTTTCGCAACCTCGTGGTTCCAAGCGCTGGATTGGAGGAGCTTTATTCAGATTGCCGCTGGGCAGAAGGCCCAGTCTGGTTTGCCGATACCGGATGCCTTATCTGGAGCGACATTCCCAACGAACGTATGTTGCGATGGGTGCCAGGCGGCGGCGTGTCGATCTACCGGGCACCATCCAATTTCACCAATGGCAATACTCGCGACCGTCAGGGGCGCCTTATATCCTGCGAACACGGCGGCCGTCGGGTGACGCGCACCGAAATCGACGGTTCGATCACGATCCTCGCCGATAGCTATAAGGGCCAGCGCCTGAATTCGCCGAACGACGTTGTTGTCCGTTCGGATGGAACCGTCTGGTTCACCGACCCGACCTACGGCATCCTCTCAAACTACGAAGGCTATAAGGCGGAGCCCGAGCAGGCAACCCGCAATGTCTACCGGCTCGATCCGTCTAAAGGAGAGCTGGATGTCGTGGTCGAGGATTTCGCCCAGCCGAACGGCCTGGCCTTTTCTCCCGATGAGACAAAGCTCTATGTGGCCGACTCTGCTGCAAGCCACGACGTCAATGCCCCAAGGCACATTCGTGTCTTTGACCTCGTGGATGGCAGAAAACTCGCAAACGGTCGCGTTTTCTGCAACATCGACGCCGGCGTCCCGGATGGCTTCCGCGCCGATGTCGAGGGTAATATCTGGACAAGTGCCGGCGACGGCGTCCATTGTTTCGCGGCTGATGGCACCTTGATTGGCAAGATAAAGATATCGCAGACGGTGGCCAATCTCACTTTCGGTGGCCCGCGCCGAAATCAGCTGTTCATCACCGCGACGCGATCGCTCTATCGTGTCTTTACGACGGCAACCGGCGTGCAAATGCCATAAGGTTCGTCGTCGATAAGCCAATACTCGAAATAGCGGCCACCGGGTCCACCTCGTCCGCCGCGGCCGCATCTGGCACGACAAGCTCGAAATTCCGCGCTGATTTGCGCTGATCGCCCGGAAGCTACGTTTCAAGCAGGTGTCGTTTATCCGCTTCTATAGTCAGCCTTATCCAAATGCTGCTCATCGTGACCGCGAGTGCCCGTCGTTTCAAGAGCTACCATTTGCGATGCTCTCTCTCATTCGCAACTGTACAGGTGAAGTGATGACCTTTTGCACGGGCCGAGATGCAATGCCTAGACATAAGCAATGGGCTGGCGTTAAGCTTTGGCTTTGATAACGGCGATACCAAAACCATGAACATGATAGAACCCCCGCGCAAATCGGGAGACGTCGGCGAGGAAAAGATACTGACCAATCCAGTGCGGCTTGGAGGTCGCTTGAAGCTCGCCCGGCAGACACGGGGGTTGACCCTCAAGGCTCTTGCCCTGGCGGCAGATTGTTCTGAAAGCCTGCTGTCGAAGATCGAGAACGGCAAGGCTTCGCCCTCATTGCCAATGCTCCATCGGCTCGTCGGCGTTCTCGGCACCAATATAGGCTGGATGTTTGAGGAGGCCGATGGTGAGGAGGGCATCGTCTTCCGTTCGGGAACGAGGCCGCTGATCGGACTGGACCCGTTGCGCAGGGGGGAAGGTATCTCTCTCGAACGAGTTATCCCCTATTCGCAAGGTCATCTGCTCCAATGCAACATCCATCATATCGAGGCCGGCGGTCAAAGTGCCGGGCCGATCCAGCATGTCGGCGAGGAGGTCGGTTACGTCCTTGCGGGTGAAGTCGAGCTTATGGTCGGTGAGCGTACTTTCCGGCTCTCTCCTGGCGATAGTTTTGTTTTCAACTCCGAACTGCCCCATTGGTATCGCAACGTGGGAGCGGAACGCGCCAGCATCTTCTGGGTCAATACGCCAGCGACTTTTTAATTCGTGCGGATCCAGTCGGAGCAAGCTCGCGACCATCTTGAAAATCATCCATTCAAGTCACTTGACAAGAATTCAAGTTACTTGAATACTCCTCATGCAATCCAAAAACATGGGGAACGATCATGCGTCTTAAGAAATATTTGTTCGGTTGCGCGCTTGGCGCAACCGTTGCGCTTGCCTGCAGCGCCGGTGCCGCCATGGCGGATACGCTGGCACTGGTGACGATCAACCAGCAGGCTCTCTTCTTCAACCAGATCAATGATGGCGCCAAGGAGGCGGCAAAGAAGGCCGGTGTCGATCTTGTCATCTTCAACGCAAACAACGTGCCCAGTGCACAGAATGATGCCATCGAGAACTACATCACCCAGAAAGTCGACGGTATCATATTGGTCGCCATCGACGTGAACGGGGTGAAGCCGGCAATTACTGCTGCCAAAAAGGCCGGTATCCCGGTCATCGCCATCGATGCGCAGATTCCGAACGGCGATAACATCGCCTTCGTGGGTGTCGACAATACCAAGGCGGGCGGGGAGATCGGCAAATTCTATTCCGATTATGTCAAAGCCAAGTTGAGCGGCAGTGCCAAGATCGGCGTTGTCGGCGCGCTCAACTCCTTCATCCAGAACCAGCGTCTTGACGGCTTCAAGACGGCGGTAAAGGCGGGCGGGCAGAAGGTCGACTTCCTTGATACCGTAGACGGCCAGAACGTCCAGGATGTGGCGCTCAGCGCAGCGGAAAATCTCATCACCGCCAATCCCGACATGACGACGCTCTATGCGACCGGCGAGCCTGCGCTGCTCGGTGCCGTTGCGGCCGTCACCAGCCAGGGCAAAACGGGTAGCGTGAAGGTCTTCGGCTGGGATCTGACCAAGCAGGCGATCGAAGGCATCGATCAGGGCTGGGTTACGGCTGTCATCCAGCAGGATCCGGCTGGCGAAGGCAAAGCGGCGGTCGAAGCGCTCGTCAAGGTGAAAAAGGGCGACAAGATCGATCCAATCATCAATGTGCCGGTGACCATCGTCACCAAGGAAAATGTCGACAAGTTCCGGGGCATGTTCAAGTAGCTCTCACACCTCGTCACGTCATGGCCGTTCGCATCGGCCATGACGTTGTGGCATCATGGCTCAGGCCATTTCCGCAAGGCAGCATTGATATGACAAACGCTGATACCTACCGCGTCAGGATGACCGGTATTTCCAAACGCTATGGTACGATGCAGTCCCTGGACAATGTATCGTTGACCTTGAAGCCGGGCGAGGTCCTTGGCCTTGTCGGTGACAACGGCGCAGGCAAATCGACCTTGAGCAAGGTCCTGTCGGGCGCGGTGATCCCGGATTCGGGGACGATCGAGATTGACGGCAAACCGGTTTCCTTTGCGTCGCCAGCCGACGCACGCGCTGCGCATGTCGAGATGGTCTACCAAGACCTGTCCCTTTGCGACACGGTCGACGTCGCAGGAAATCTCTTCCTTGGGCGTGAGCCGAAATGGAAGCTTGCCGGCATCCCGATCCTCGACAAAAAGACCATGCATGAACGGGCGCGCCATATGCTGGAAGGGCTTGGCATCGTCATTCCTGACACGCATCTCAAGGTCGAAAATCTTTCAGGCGGCCAACGCCAGTCCATCGCAATCGGACGCGCGGCGTCATTCAATCCGTCGGTCCTCATCATGGACGAGCCGACGGCAGCCTTGGCAGTTGCCGAAGTCGAAGCGGTACTGGAGCTCATCCGCACAGTCAGTGCGCGGGGCGTCAGCGTCATTCTGATCACACATCGTCTGCAAGATCTCTTCCTCGTCTGCGATCGCATCCAGGTAATGTACGAGGGACAGAATGTTGCCGAGCGCCTTATCGCGGAAACGAATATCGAAGAGGTCGTCAACCTGATCGTCGGTCGCAAGTTTTCTGCTCGCTCGGCCGGACAACCCACTGAGCGAGGTGCTTCCGTATGACCATAGCCTCTTCTCATGCCCAAACCAGCCCGTCGTCTCGCCTGCGTAAGGCGCGCCTCTACGACAAGGCGATAGCCAATGGCGGCATCGTTTCGATCGCCTTGTTTTTCATCGTCGTCTGCGTTTTCTTCTCCCTCTTTACCCATGTCTTCCTGACGGCTCCCAACCTCCTGAACGTCGTCAGACAATCCGCGCCCTTGTTGATCGTGGCAGCGGCTATGACCTTCGTCATCACAACAGGCGGCATCGATCTTTCGGTCGGATCCGTATTGGCCCTTGCCGCAACGCTTTCGGCTGCCTGCCTTCAGGCCGGAATCCCATGGCCGCTCGTTGTCGTTCTGATGATGCTTCTTGGTGGCGCAACTGGATTGATCCAGGGATATTTCATCGCTTACGAGCGGATCCCAGCCTTCATCGTCACCCTGGCTGGGCTATCGGTCATCAGGGGCCTGGCGCTGCTCATCACCGGCGGCTATTCGATCCCGGTCGATCCGCAGAGCCCGTTCACGGCGATTGGCCAGGCCTGGTTCTTTGGCATTCCTGCACCTGCAATGATTGCGATCGTGGCCCTTGCCGCGGCCTATGTCGCCTTTAATGAAACGCCCTTCGGCCGCTATGTCACCGGCATCGGCGCCAATGCCGAAGCGGTGCGCCGCGCCGGCGTCAATACCCGGCGCGTCACCTTGTTCGTCTATGTGATATCGGGTGTCGCTGCCTCAATCGCCGGCATCATCCTTGCCGCGCGCCTGGGTTCCGGCTCTTCAAATGCCGGGCAGGGTTTCGAACTCGATGTCATTGCCGCAGTGGTACTGGGTGGTACAAGCCTGTTCGGTGGGCGGGGCTCGGTTGTCGGCACGGTGCTTGGAGCACTGACCGTTGCCGTTATCGCCAATGGTCTGATCCTCTCGCACATGTCGCCTTTCTTCACGCCGATCGTGACTGGCGTCATCATCCTGGTGGCAATCTGGCTGAACTTCCGCCTCTTCAAGGGCGCGACGAGGAGCCGCTGAGCATGATGGACCATCTCTTTGCGGATACGACCAAAGCGCATCATGCCATCGGCGTTCAAACCGGATGCGCCATGACGGTGCTGGGCCCGATACCGGTCGTGGATATGGGCGTGACGCTTATGCACGAGCACATTTTTCTGGATGGGGCGAGTTCGTGGAAATGCCCCTGCCATCCCGATGAAAAGGCGATCGCCGAACAGCCGGTGGGAATCGAGATCATCGGCGAACTTCGGATGAACCCCTATATGAACCGCGACAACGTCTCGTTGGATGACGGGGATCTGGCGCTAGCCGAACTCGGCCGCTTCCAGAAGCTTGGCGGCCACACCGTGGTGGAAACCACCAACTTTGGCATAGGGCGCGATGCCGAACAGTTGCGCCGTATTGCTCGCATGTCCGGTCTGAAGATCATCATGGGTACGGGCTTCTATCTGGAACATACCCATCCCGAATGGCTGAAGGGCATGGATCTGGACGAGGTCACGGCCTTCATCGTCAACGACGTCGGCGGTGGCGAGACCCAGCCTGATATCATGGCTGGCGTCATCGGCGAGGTCGGCGTCAGCAAGGACTTTACGGCCGAGGAGCAGAAGTCCTTGCGGGCATCGGCGCGAGCCTCGCGGCTGACAGGCCTGCCTTTGTCCATCCACCTGCCGGGATGGGAGCGCCTCGCCCATCGCGTACTGGATGTGGTCGAGGAAGAAGGCGCGGACCTGCGTCATACGGTGCTCTGCCACATAAATCCCAGCCACAATGATCTCGATTATCAAAAGAGTCTCGCCGAACGTGGCGCTTTTCTGGAATACGACATGATCGGCATGGACTATTATTACGCCGATCAGGATGCCCAATCGCCGTCGGATGAAGAGAACGCCAGGGCGATCCGGGCGCTCGTCGACTTAGGCTTTACCGACCGCCTGCTTCTGTCGCAGGACGTCTTTCTCAAGATCATGCTGACCCGCTATGGCGGCTTCGGCTATGGCTACATTCTCAAGCATTTCCTGCCGCGGCTGAAACGCCATGGCGTCGATCAGCAGGCGATCGACCAGATGCTGATCACCAATCCCCAATCGGTATTTTCCGCCTCGGCCTGAAGGTCGGGTGCATTCAAGGAGCAGACATGAGCAAGAAAAAGGTTCTTCTGGCAGGTGAGTCATGGGTTTCGACCGCCACCCACATCAAAGGTTTCGACCAGTTTCCGACGGTGACCTATCACACTGGCGCCGACGAGCTTCTCAAGGCTTTGAAGGACAGCGCCTTCGACGTCACCTTCATGCCGGCACATGAGGCGCAGCGTGATTTTCCGCTGACGGCAGAGGTGATTGCGGACTATGACGCTATCATTCTGTCGGATATCGGCGCCAACACGCTGCTTTTGCATCCGGATACCTGGATTCATTCCAAGAGGACACCGAACCGTCTGAAACTGTTGCGCGACTATGTGGCAAACGGCGGCGCACTATTGATGTTTGGTGGCTATTACAGCTTCCAAGGCATTAACGGTGGCGCGCGCTATCATAAGACCCCGGTCGAAGAAGTACTGCCCGTGACCTGCCTGGCGATCGATGATCGTGTCGAGGTTCCCGAGGGATTTTCGCCTGTCGTCACGGGAAGTGCCGATCATCCTGTCCTCAAGGGCCTGGGAGGCGACTGGCCCTATCTCCTCGGCTTCAACCAAGTGGCCGTCAAGCAGGGCGCCCAGGTTCTTGCGACGGTTTCCAGCGAGTATGGTTCGCAGCCGCTGCTGGTAACCGGCACCTATGGCGCCGGCAAGACACTCGTCTGGACATCGGATGTCGGCCCGCACTGGCTGCCGCCCGAATTCATCGCCTGGAACGGCTATAAGACACTGTTCGAGCAGATGCTAGCCTGGGCAACGATCAGGGACTGATGCCTATGCGCCTCCATGTCGTCGGCAATGTCTGCGTCGATACGAGCTTCCGCTTGCCGCGCCTGCCGCGTCCGGGCGAGACGCTCAATGCGACCTCGACAGTTGAGGGCATCGGAGGCAAGGGCGCCAATCAAGCCGTCGCGGCGGCCCGAAGCGGGGCGGATGTGTGCTTCTGGGCCCCGCTTGGCGACGACGATATGGCGGATAGAGTGACCGAGATGCTGAAGAGCGATCTTGACGTCGATCGACTGATTCGACTGCCTCTTCCCACGGATCGTTCGACGATCCTGTTGGAAGAAGGCGGCGAAAACGCCATCGTGAGTGCCGTCGTCTGCGCGCGAGCTTTCGATCCGATCCAGCAAACGAATCTAACCGAGATCTGGAGTAAAGACGACATCCTTTTGATGCAGGGAAATCTACCATGGGAGGTCATCGCCACTTGTCTGAAACTTGCCAAACGGTCGGACCTGAAGACGGTGCTGAATCCGAGCCCGCTGTCAGACACGAACGTCGAGGATCTTGCCGATGTGGATGTCGTCATCGTCAATCGGGGTGAAGCCTGCGCGCTGACGGGTCTGGAAAGCCCGGCTGCGGCGGCAGACCTGCTCTTCGATAGAGGGGCCAGAAGCGTGGTCGTGACGCTGGGAAGTGAGGGTAGCCTCGTTTGGGATCAGGCAGATGATGCACCTTTTGTTCTTGAGGCGCACAGGAGCGCCGCTGTCGATACCAGCGGTGCCGGTGACTGCTTTGCGGGCACCTTCGTCGGCTTGCTGGCGCAGGGAAAAACCTTGGCTGCGGCTGCAAAGGTGGCAACCAAGGCTGCCGCCATCTCAGTTGCTCGTCTCGGAACGCTCTCCTCCTATCCCTCGCGGGCGGAGTTTTCGGAAATCATAAAGATATCAGAACTGGAAAACACATGGCTGGGACAATGAAGCCTATCGGGCAGGTAGCGGGCAACGCGCTTATCGATCTCTTCGGGCGCGACAAAGCAATTATCGGCGTCGTACACTTGGCGCCGCTTCCCGGCGCGCCACGCTATTCGGGAGAGGAGATAGAGACCGTCTACCAGCGCGGCCTCGATGATGCTCGCGCTTATCTTGCCGGCGGCTGCGACGCCGTGATCATCGAGAACCATGGCGACATTCCATTTTCGAAGCCCGATGATATCGGTCCGGAGACTTCGACCTACATGGCCGTCGTCTCGGATCGCATCCGCCGTGAACTCGGCGGTCCGATCGGCATCAATGTTCTTGCCAACGCCGCCATCCCCGCGCTTGCGATCGCCAGTGCGGCGGGCGCGGGCTTCGTTCGCGTCAATCAATGGGCAAACGCCTATGTCGCCAATGAAGGTTTCATCGAGGGTGAAGCTGCCCGTGCAATGCGCTATCGCGCGCGGCTCAATGCATATGGCATCCGTATTTTCGCTGACGCACATGTCAAACACGGAGCGCATGCTATCGTTGCGGACCGCTCGGTCGAGGAGCAGGTCAAGGATCTCGTCTTCTTTGATGCAGATGTGGTTATTGCCACGGGGCAGAGAACCGGGCATGCAGCCGATCTGGACTACATAAGCATGATCAAGCGGGCGGCAGGCCTGCCGACGCTCGTCGGCAGCGGCGTAACCACAGAGAATGGCAACGACATTCTATCGGTTGCCGATGGCGTGATCATCGCAAGCTCCCTGAAATATGATGGAGTCTGGTGGAATGCAGTCGATCCCCAACGGGTAAAGGACTTCGTGGCAGGCATCCATCGATGAAGCCATATCCGAAGATCAATGCGCAGCGTCTGTTGCAGCGCATTGCCGATTTTGCAGCGATCGGCGCAACGCCCGCTGGCGGTGTGAACCGCCAAGCACTGAGCGCCGAGGATAGGGCGGCCCGACGCCTGCTTGCGGAGCTAGCCGTCGCGCGCGGATTTGGCATCCACCAAGACGCGATTGCCAACCTCTTCATCCGGCGCGAAGGGTCTAATCCTTCGCTTCCGCCCATTCTGATCGGTAGCCATCTTGATAGTCAGCCTACCGGAGGCAGGTTCGACGGCGCTCTGGGTACGCTGTCTGCCTTTGAAGTATTGGAAGCTCTGGAGGATGCAGGCGTCGTCACCGAGCGATCTGTGGAAGTCGTGTCCTGGACCAACGAGGAAGGTAGCCGCTTTTCTCCTGGCTGCATGGGGTCGACGGCTTTTGTCGGCGCAGGCGACGTGCGCAGATGGCAGGATATGCATGGTGCCGATGGAGCCAAACTCGGCGACGAGCTGGCTGCAACATTGAATGCACTACCGGAAGCTGGAACGCAGCCGATCGGCCATTCTGTTTCCGCCTTCGTTGAGGTGCATATCGAACAAGGCCCCGTGCTTGAGCGCACAGGCGTGCCGATTGGCATCGTCACCGGCGTGCAGGGAACCAAGTGGCTTGAGATTTCCTTCATCGGCGAAGCGGCCCATGCTGGCACGACGCCACTAGAGTTCCGCAAGGATCCCATGGCCGCCGCTGCCGCTGCGATCGCGCACCTGCAGCTAGTCGTCATGCCAGCTGATCCAATGGCGCGGCTGACGGTTGGCCGCATGACTGTTGAACCCAGTTCCGTCAACGTCATTCCGAGCAGGGTTACATTCACCGTCGACATCCGCCATCCTCAGGAAGACGTGCTTTCCTCGATCGAGGCCCAGGTCGATGCGGAATGCCGTGCGTCGGCCGAGCGTCATATGGTCGACGTGCGGATCGCAAAGCGCTTTGACCTAGCGCCTGGACAGTTTGACCTGGCGATCGTGGATATGATTGACAATGCCTGCAGAATGCTCGGCGTTTCCAACATGAAATTGGTCTCAGGAGCTTTTCACGACGCACTTTTCGTCAGCCGCGTCGCGCCGACGGCGATGATCTTTGTCCCGTGCCGGGATGGCATCAGTCACAATGAGGCTGAATTCGTTGCCGCAGAAAACATTGAAATCGGCGCAACGGTCCTGCTTGAGACCACTCTTGCCTTGTCCAAAGAACAATAATCGTCCGGTGATCGATGTCATGGCTGGATGTCTGTGAACTCCGCCCGATGAACGGGTTCGGCAGAACCAGGATGTACTGTGCAGCCATAGATAGAAGTGAGCCACTAGATCTGGCCATGTCGTTCGAGCACAAGCAATCTGCAAGTATCCAGAAGACATTCTGTTTTACCAGCTCGCTGGACAGCGGATCCCACCAATTGGCGGGCAACTTTACGGTCGTCTCCGGGCTGCCGTAGGTTGGTCGGCGAGCGATCTTTACGCCGTCGTGCCATGGACCTTCGAAAAGTAATGGCCCCACGTTATCGCTTACGCCGTAGTGGTTCTGCCCAGAAGATGGCGGATTGTTTCCGGTTTTCGATGAGCGTTGGAAGCAACTAGTTTCGCGCTAATATGCGGAATTTTGGGCGTGATTTGTCGGTCTCAATACTCGCCCGGTTGCGGATGGGTCGCCAGCATCAGGTCCTTAAGCCCGCGGCTGCCGTCGCGGTTGCCGGTGGCCGCGACCGCGGTGAAGATGCGTTGGGCGTCGTCATACATTTTGAGATTGAGATAGCTGTATCCGCGCAATACCATCAGGTCGACACGCTCCTGCTGGAGCTGCGAGCGCTGGTCGAGATAGAGCAGTGCCTCGTGGTAGCGTTTGCCATTGAATGCCGAAAGGGCGCGATCGGCCAGGATTGCCACCTGCAGTTCGGCGGCGCGCTGATGGCTCATGGGTGCTTTGGTCGCCGCGACGGCTGCATTGTTGGCAAGCCCGGCCCGGAGATAGGCAAGGCTCTGCCCGTATGCGGCATCTTCTCGCGACTTGGGGTCACTATTGTTCAGCCCAACGCCAAAGGCTTCGACCGCTTCCATGGGCCGATTGAGGTTCATGAGGCACCAGCCGCGTGACAGCGCATTGGCCGGCGTCAGCAGCTCGGCATTGATTGTCGTGGTGCAGCCGGCCTGACGGCGCGTCGTGCGAGCAGCGGTTCTGGCGCGAATTTCAGGCTGAGCATATTCGACGGCTGCCGAGCGACGAACGGGTGTGATTGGCTGGGCGGCGGCCTGCGTGTTCGCGTAGGGTTGCGCAGCTGGAACCTGAGGCGTCGCTTGGGGAGCGGTCAACGGCGCGTTCGGGAGCGGCTGCTGGAGCACGGGTTGCTGGGGGGCGGTCTGTGCAGTCTGGTTCGGTGATGGCAATGGCGCGGCGACAGGTGTGCGCGGCGCCGGTTCTCCGAGGACGGCGATGCGCTGCGAACGACCTGCCCATAGGCGCTGGACTTCGGCGACACCCTGTCGGTCGTTCAGCTGATTGCGCGTGATAGCGAGGCCGTAGGCAGAAGGCTCGTCGTCGGGTTTCCAACGTAGCGCCGTTTCGAACCAGCGTGCGGCTGCCTGCGGCTGGTTCACGGTTCGGGCGTACCAGCCGAACTGCTGCGCCGTCGGAACATATTTTTCCTTCACGATCTCAGCGGCGACGCGCGCAAGGACATCCTCCGTGAGATTGGCCGGCGGCTGCAAGGCCATGAGGTTTGCCGTCGCTGCGAGATAGGTCGCCATCGCATCCTTGGATTCGTTGCGCCATTTATACATAGCGTCTTCGGCGTCCTGCGGTTTGTGGTCGGCAATCAATATCAGGGCCAGGCCCTGCGAGATTGCGGCTGAATCTTCCTTCTCATGTGCAGCCTTGAACCATTGCTCGGCGTCGGTGTAGTTGCCGCGGCGCAGATAATACCAGCCGAGCAGCGAGTCATCTGACGCTAACCCCTGGCTGCGGGCAACGCGCTCGACCTGGGAGAGATAGTCCTGCGAAACGGTCAGTTTCGGATCATCATTGCCCTGCGCCACGAAGCGCCGAGCCAGATCGGTCCTTATGCTGTCAAACTCGCGTCCGCCATTGCCATCCGGCTTCTCAAGAGAAAGGAGATCCTGCATGGGCTGGTAGGCCAACAATGAGGAGGCCTTCTGGATGGTCGCGAGCCTCTCCTGCGGATTTGTGCAGGTCTTCAGGATGTAGCTATAGGCATCCTGGCCGCGCTGTGCGCGGTCGGTGCGAATGAAAGCCTCGGCCACGCGCCAGAGAATATCGATATCGCTGCATGTGAGCAGGCTCGGGTTCTTTGAGCCGATGTCGATCACCGTTGCGTATTGTTTCAGATCGGAAGCATTGACGATGCGCGTGCGCGCTTCGGCCACGGCAAGGCGCTCCAGGAGGTCGGAGGGTGGTTGCCATCCTGTATCCGCAGTCTGACGGTCGGCGATTGCCTTGCGCACCTCAGCGTAACGGCCCTCGGAATAGAGCTGCCACATGGCTTCCAGCTGCTTGTCGCTGTTTTGTGGTACGGCCAGCGGATCGGCGGGCGGCGTCCAGTTCGGGTAAAGCGTCTGCAGTCGAGAAATTTCCGCCTGCAGACGCGCCTTGTCGCCATGGCTGGCAAAATAGCGCAATGCGCTTTCATCCACCTTGGGTGCCGCGGCGGGTTGAGGCTGGCTCGGCTGCTGCTGAGGTGACTGCTGTGGGACGGGCTGAGGCGTCGGCTGTGGCGCAGCCTGCGCCGTTGCAGCGGGGCTGGCTTTGTCGACCTGAGACGTCGATGGCGGATCGGCGAGAACCGCCGACGGCGCCGTTGCCTGTATGTGATTGGCGATTGCCTGCAGATCGATGGACTGCCCTTGGGAGGTCGCCGGCTTGGCGTCAGCCGCGAGCGTCGCCAAAGGCTCCAGGCGATGGGATCTCGCCAGCTTGATCTTGTCTTCCGGCGAGTCGTGATCCTTCGTTGCGAGCGTAAACCCCGCCACAGCGACGGCCATAAAAGCCATGATCAAGGTGGACTTTATAAACACTCCGGGTGTTTCTCCGTGACAAAAGCCAGGCTCAAGAGCTGCAAAGTGGCCGGGTAGTAAAGCGACGGAGCGAACTGCCGAACCGGAGCGGGCAGTTTTGTTCCGCCTACCACACACGCCACAACATCGTTAACAATCCTATAACCGGGGTCGGAAAGCAGGTCTTTCGGTTTGCCCGTGGTCAGGTCGATCGTCGCTGGTTCGTCTCCTTCGACAGTCATGCCGCGCTGCAAGCGTGTGAGCAGTGCTTTGTCGTTAATGCCGGCGCGGGACAGATAAAGCGGGATTCTAACGGCATTGTAACCGAATTCCGCCTCGAAACCGTCGGCGGGTGCTGGCTTCGCCTGCAGGCTAACCCAGTCGGCTGGCAGCTTGCGCGGGCCGAACTGCATCGAGCGCAAAAGAGCAAGGCCATCGTCCCGCAGCTTCTGCCATCGCTCTGATGGCGCCAGCAAGGCCATGACAGGAATAGCCTCGTAAACCCAATAGGACGGATTGATGATGGGGCCGTCCTTGCGCCCTGGCGCAGTGTAGCCCTCAACACCGGGAATGAGCACCGTCCTCCCGCCCGCATCTATGACGACATTGGAGAGAAGCGCTTTCGCCATGACTGCGGCAGACTGCAGATAGTCCTTGTTGTTCCAGGCAGATCCCGCAAGCGCCAGGGCATAGGCGATCAGCAGATCGCCATCCGAGGCGTTGTTGGTATCCGTCACATGAGGAGTTACCGCCGGATCCCATTTCCACGCCGCAAGACCATCGTCGCGCAACAGGAGTTCGGTCCGCGTGAAATACAAGATCTGCTCGAAGTCAGCCGGATTATTGGCGAGATAGGCGAGCAGCAAGCCGTAGCCTTGGCCTTCGCTGTGGCTGATGCCACTGTTGCCGTTGTCGAGGACGCGGCCGCTCGCATCGACGAACTTTGCCTTGTAGGCGATCCAGTCGTGCGGGTCGATTGCAGCACGTTGAGCCGCAACCGGCTGGGCGACCACCAGGATGGCGGCGCTGCAAATGGCCAGAATGGAGCACCAGCGTCTCATTCGCGCCTGCCGATCTTGGAGAGAATGTTTGCTGTGGCAATGCCGAGCAGCAGCGAGCCGATGACCAACAGGAATGCGTAGGAAAGGATATTGCTGGAAAGCCAATTCGCGGCGATCAGACGATAGTTGGTCAGCGACCAGGGGCCGGACAGGACGAAGTCGAAGCGGTTGACCGGTACGGTGTCGATCTTTCCCGTCTTGGCGGAATAGAGGGTGATGTGGCCGCTGATCTGCGGCCAATTGACTTGCGAGGTCATGGCATCCACGCCCGTCCGCAAGTCTCCGGCACTTGGTGCCGTAATCACGGTCCAGGTCGCGTCCTTGGTGGGGTTTGCCGCCTGCGCGATCAGGAAGGTATTGGCATTCGACGGTGCAAAAACCTGCTCAGAGCCTGGCATGAAGCGCAGGGAGCTGAGCGAGATATCGAAATTGCGATGCATCCACTCCTGAAAGCGATCGAGTTGCCCCTGCACTACGCCGCCGCTGATGCGGGTACGCCAATCCGCGATGGTGACGGAGGCATCTTGTGTAGTGCCTTGTCCGGGTGTCGGCGAGCGCCAGGCGACCTGGCTTGTGGCGGCAATATTCATTTGCGAAAGGATCGTCGACGGGAGCTGCGAGATTGAGCCGATAAAGATCGCATTCCGGCTGCCAACGGCGCTGGGCGACGCTATCGGCTCAATGGCAATGGAATGGCCGGCAACCAGCGCCATCTGACCGAGGAGGGTGGCGGTCGTGGACAGCATATCGGCATCGATCCGATCGATGAACAAGGCCGTTGCCTCGGCATCGCGATTATAAGGATAGCCCGTGCCGGCGAAGGCGGCCAGGTTGGGTCGCTGCCCGACCCTTGCGAAATCCGGAATGCGGAACTGGCTGGTATCGAACAGCGCAAAACGCGGTGTCGTGCTTGACGTGGTGGCGGGCACGCAGGCCGAATCCTCGTCGGCCAGCAACATTGCCTCGAGCGTCACCGTGTTGAGGCCGGGTTTGAAATGGCGCATCGTGATGCGAATGGGCAATTGCTTGAGGATGCCGCCGCCCGTCGCGGTGATCGGCTTTGTCGTGGCGATGTTGCCGTTGACATAGACATCGATATGGCTGCCAGGTCGCACGTCCTTCGCATAGGCGGCATCCAAAAGGACGGTGGCTTCACCATAGGCGTTCGCATAAAAATCGGACGGAATTGCAACGTTGAAGCTGGTGTGAAAACGCCGTCCTGAAAATTCCGTCGTCTTGACGCCCAGTTGCTCAAAAGAGAGGCTGGTTCCAGAATAGAGGAAAGGGGCATCCGGCGCAGTCCAGCGCTGCGTGACCAGCAGATCGCGCTGCGTATTCGGATCCCGGTCGGTTGGCGAAACCACCATATCGATCGCCGAGGAGATCGCCTGCCAGGACGGGCCGCTGATGAGCAGAAGCTGCTGTCCGCTGCGTGGATCCGTCGCAAATGTCGCCAACGCGCCATTTTGAGCGGAGGCGGGCACGGCAAACAGAGGCTGCAATTCGGCAGGCGTGCCGACGGCAACCGTCATTTTGCCCGGGCCTGGCGGCGGCAAAGCATCCGGACTGAACGAGAACGTCTCGTTCGGCATTCCGGCAAGCAGTGACAGACCCTGTGCGAGCCGCAACATCGGTTTGGTGGTGCCGGGTTGCGCCAGCGCCGGCACGACGAGATTGAATTGCGTCTTCCCGGCTTCGTCGATGCCGATCGCGCGTATTGCATCGGTTGTCGAAAGCTTTTCAGCCTCGCGCCCGGCGAATGTCAGAAAGGTTTTCGTCGGATCGATATCGGACCACAATTCGTAGGTCGACTGGATGTCACAGTCGGTGCGATGTCGTTGCGACGCCTCGAAGGTCAGCAGGTTAGAGCCCGGCTGCAGCAGGCCGCGCGGAATGTCGAAATTGACATCAGACGGGTTGTCGGAGGAGCCGATTTGCTGCTGGTGCACGATACGATCGTTTAAGAGCACGGTGAGCTGCGATGCTTCAGGGGCAACGACGACCGCGTTTTGGTAGGAAAAATTGAACTTCGCCGGAGCTGCCGCTTGTTCGGGCGTAAGGTAGATCGACCAGGATTTGTGATCGATCTCACCCTCCAGGCGCAGCTTCGAATAAGGAACGACAAAGCGGCGGAGCTCGGGTGTCGCCGATGCGATCTGTTGCACCTTCGGTGCTGCTTGCGGCGGTGCTTGAACCGGAACGACGAGCGGCGTGACCTGTGGGGCTACGGTCTGAGGAATGGCAGTTTGCGGCGTTATCGCAACGGGCGGATTGACCCGAGGGGTAACAGCCGAAGGTGTCGCTGCGGGAGGGAGGGTCGTCTTTGGCGGTTCAGCTTGGGGTGTTGTCGTCTGGGGCGCGAAAATTCGCGGCGTGACGGGCGGCTCGCCTTTCGGGCGTTCGCCCGACATGTCAAATGGTGTCGACTGCGCTTGGGCGGCCGCGGCGCCCAGGAGCAAGATGAGAATTGGGAGGACGCGATTCATCAGCTCTTCGCCTTTGCGCCCTGCCGTTGAGTTGAGCGCTCGCCGCCCACCCCTCTGAAAAGATAGATCAAGCCGCGGCTGGTTTGGTAGAGCGACAGGCCGAGGAACCAGATCGTTCCGCGGATGATGCCCGGATTGCGCCGACGCGCCTGCTGGAATTTCGTCCATTGGTCCGAATTGGCAAAAACAAGGTCGGCGATCAGCCGATGATCGGCGGCACCTTTCGGGACATACTGGCATCCGATCGCGGTGATATCTCCCATCGGTTCGATATTGCGAATGACAACCGACAGCGTGACCATTTCGGCGCCGCTATAGGGCTGGAAGCGAAGCGTGCCTTCCGAGCCGACCTTTATCGGGCCGAGATCCTTGTTGAAGACGTTCAACTTTGCGCCGTGAACGGAGACGTCCTCGATCGAAGCGGAATTCCATTTGTCGCCGGTGCCGAATTCGCTGCGGCGATCGACGCGTACGCGCCGCGACGAGGCGCGCTCGCCCCGTTCCGAGACCACGCCTAGCGCGCAGCCGGACATGATGAGGTTGATGAGATTCCAGCCGCCGACGACGAGCGTCACATCTGCCTTATAGGGCTCGGCGTAAACACGATAGATAGTCACCGCCAGGGCGATGATCTGAACCGCAAAGATGACGAAGAACGGGCGACTGATCTCAGAAAGCCGGCTGACCGAAATCGACTCGTCCTTGGCCGTCACTTTAAAGGTCGGCTTGTGGGGATTGAGCATGACGGAAATGACGGCCGGCAGCAGATGCACCGTCTGGACATATTCGTAGAGCTCGGAAATCCAAGGCCAGCGGAAGGAGCCGTAAAGATAATTCTGCATCATCAGGTTCACGAGCATGTAGGCGAGCGTATAGGCAAGGAACTCGCTGCCAGATGCGGTGAAGATTTCGAGATCGAAGAACAGATAGAAGAGCGGCGCGAACAGGAAGATGACGCGCGGGAAAGGGAAAAGCCAGAACAGCGTCGAAGACATGTAGCAGAAGCGTTGTGGCAGTGTCAGACCGCGTTTCAGCAGCGGGAAGCGGAAACGCAAGATCTGCATCATGCCTTGCGCCCAGCGGCTGCGCTGGCCGATGAAGCTTGCAAAGGTCGCCGGTTGCAGGCCCGCAATCAGCGGCTTGTCGACATAGATGCTGTTCCAGCCGGCGCCATGAAGCGCAAGCGCCGTTTCGCAGTCTTCTGTAATGCTGATGCCGCTGAAGCCGTTCTGCGATTCGAGCGCCCTGCGGCTGAGGACTGCGGCGGAACCGCAGAAAAATGCTGCGTTCCACTTATCAAGACCGCGCTGGATAATGCCGTAGAACATTTCGTTCTCGCTCGGCATGGTGTCGAAGGTGCGCAGATTTCGTTCCAGCGGGTCCGGATTGATGAAGAAATGCGGCGTCTGGACGAGGAAGAGTCTCGGATCGTCCTCGAAATAGCCCACCGTCTCCATCAGAAAATCGCGCGCCGGCGCGTGGTCCGCGTCGAAGACGGCAATCAGCTCGCCGGTGGAGTGCTCAAGTCCATTGTTGAGATTACCCGCTTTTGCATGTTCATTGCGCTCTCGCGTCAAATATTCGACATCCAGATCGGCGCAGAGCTGCTTGAGTTCGTCGTGGCGAGCAATGGCCACTTGCGATTCCAGCACCTTGGTCGAGTTCCGCTTTTGCGCCGTGCCGCCATCATCGAGCAGCCAGACTTTGAGCTTGTCGGCCGGATAGTCCATTGCTTTGGCAGAGGCGAGCGTGTTGGCAAGAAGATTGGTGTCCTCATTGTAGGAGGGCACGAAAACGTCCACCGACGGGAAGTCCTGCGTCTTCAATGCGCGCGCCGTGCGCGGGGGAAGAGGAGTGGCAACGATGAAGAGGCTGAGCATCAGCATCGCCACGTTATAGACTTCTGCAAGATAGAGCAGCAGCCCCGGAATGAAATTCTCAGGCTGATTTAAGGGCGGAAGGGTACTGGTCGTCCGCCAGTATACGTAGCGCAGGACGATGGCGGTGCCGAAGGCAAGCGCCACCAATCGCCAAGTGCCCTGACGCTTGAGAATCTTGATGATTGCCATAATGGTGACGGCGACGGTGCCGGCGATCAACTGCGTTTGAAGGTTGACGGGCAGTGTGATCAGAACGACCCCGCATAGCGCGATCACGGCCCATATCAAGATGCTGCGTGCTGTCTGCATCGATGTTCCTTCAAAGGTATTGCCAGGCGCCATCCTGGCGCCCCGAGATCGCTCAGCCTAGCGGCTGCACGTCGCGGATATGCCCGATTCTCCGTTACAGTCCGGTAAAGGCACGGCAATATTGCTCGCTGTATTTGGCCTCGACGGTTGTGCCATTATGGACGTCGAGCCGTTCGCGCCGCCCGTCTGCGGCGAATCGTTCTGTCCATCCGGCAAAGGTACGCGCGGGCCGATGATGGGTGGCAGGGCCGGCTGCACCTGGGGCTGCTGCGGTGTGACTGCGGGCCTGCGTATGACGGCAGGGCGTATGGGTGCCGGCTGGCTCTGATAGCCGATGCTGATCGGGGCCGTACGATAAGGGGCAGCGTCGGGATAGACCAATTCGCCCGGCTTGCCCAGAACGGCATCAGCACCGCGCGGCGCACCGAAGGGGTTCAAGGCAGCGCCATCGAAACGACCGGCGATCGTATAGCCATACACCGTGCTTAGGAGCTGGCGCTCCGTCGAATGGGCGTCGCAGAGCCTGAGCCTCACCTGCACCGTGCCGAAATTGCGCTGCTCGCGCGACGGTGCGAAACCTGCCTGAACCTGCTGCCACGCATAAAGGCAGGTATCGCCGGCCATGCTCTGACCGGAGGCGTAGCCGAAAGGCCCGTAGCTGTTCTGGACGAAGATCGCCGAGCGAGCGAGCCGCACGCCCGGAACGGCCGAGGCCATTTCGCGGGCGATCGTACGCTCGTTGATGGTATTGAACGGCCTGCTTCCGAGAGCCGGGTTCGATCCATCTATGCCGAGAAACTGTACCTTGAGGAAATTCTGGCCGGGAACGGAGGAGGAAGTAGCGAGCGAAATCGTCTGATCCACATCCTTGGCATGTCTGCGCTCGACCACATTGACGATTGCCGGGCCACCGGGCGGTGGGAAGGCCAATGCCTTGTCGTTGTCGACCGTTTCCACGCCGATTGATTGCCGAACGTGGCCCGTCGTCGTACAACCGGCCATCAAACCGGCTAACGTAATCAGGGCTATCGTCTTTGAAAGATGCATCTTTTCGGGTCGCGGCAAAGTGGTTGTCTGTTATAAAATTCGCTAAATTGCGCGGCGGAGTTGGGAATCAGGCCCTTGTATTTGGTAACACGAATAAGCAGGACTATGGTTAATCAATCGTTAATTTAGCGATTGAGACCCAGGCAAAAGGGTAAAGTAATGCCGATCATGATGTCGCGGAAAAATCGGTTGAGCGGCCGCCCAGAGATGACGCCACATGCAGCCCGAGCTGCTCCCGAAGAGGTGACCCCGGTTTTCTATAACGTCCTTCGGAACGCTACTTGTACGGCCCGATTGAGGGCGACCGGAAGGGCCGACATATGGTTCTCGCCGGCATATTCCTCGAATGTAGCCGCCCCTGTGAAGGAGCTCATTGTTGCCCATCGCTGTGCCATGTCACGGGCGAGTTCGATGGTGCGTGTTTCCTTGGCGCGTTCCTGCCTTTTTTGCTCTTCGGGCGTACCCTTGTGAAAAGGCGCGAGTTTCTCGCCTTCGTATCCGCCGGCAGAGAGATGCAGCTCTGTGTCCAGCGGAACTTTAAGATCGGCGAGAAATTCGCTTTCCAATGAAAGGATTGCGGCATCTTCCCAATAGATTGCGGGGCTTGCCGCGATCCAGCGACTGAAGGCGTGTGGTTTCGAAAACAGCGCGTAGAGAGTAAAGAGACCACCGAACGAGTGACCGAAAAGCGATTGGCGCGATCGGTCAATCGACACCTGTCGTTCTATCCAGGGCTTGAGCTCGTCTTCGATCAAAGCCAGGAAACGCGCTCCGCCGCCGGTCCGGACATCAGGTGTGTTGGGGAAGAATGGTGGATAGATCCGACCGGGAGGCGGGCTCAAGTCCCATGAACGCCGAAGCGGATCATAGGGTTCGTCCGTGGGGTAGCCGATGGCGACGATGACACCTTCGCTAACATTGGTTCCGTTCGGATAGGAGGCCTGCACTTTGAGGGCGTCGAGCGCAGTTGCGAAACAGGCATTCCCATCCGTCAGGTAAAGAATGGGCCATCCCTCCGGCGGCGCCGGCTTGTCGGGGCGGTAAAGGAAGATCCTGTGCGGCTGATCGGCATTTTCGAATTTCAGATCGGCAAATGTCGCGCCGGCAAGAGTGACCGGCCTCGACTGGACCGTTGAGCTGCATGATGACGATTGGGACATTGTCTCCCCGAAAGACCGAAAATGCGGTTGCCTTGCAGGATCGTAAAGGCGCTTAAAAAAGATGACTGTAATTCTCCATATTATGAGATTCGACATCTGACAAGCAGTTCCGATATGTCAAAAATATAATTCGAGGTTGTATATTCGCAGAACGCAGTGTCGCCATTTCGGCGATTTTATCGCAGCGGCATCGAATTCGATGAAAAGATGACTATTATACTCATATATTATTGACGGCGGCCGGAGCTGCAATCTAATTTGCGCCATCTTTCTCAAAAACGGATGGACGAAAAAACTTATGAAACAGAGACAATATAATTATATCAATAAATTGATAGATAGTAGGATCGCTCTTGCGCGCAGCGCTACAGCGCTTGCCACCCTGTTTGCTTTGAGTGGAAACGCCTTTGCACAAGATTCCGCTGCCGGCGCGAACAACGGTGCTGCGACCCAGCTTGCGCCGATCGTCGTCAGCGGGCAGTCGAGCGGTGCAAGCGATAATACAACGGTAGCGGCAAAGAAAAGCAGCGGCGCCACCAAGATCGATACGCCTCTGGTTGAGACGCCGCGTTCCGTTTCGGTGGTGACCCGGAAGGAATTGGAGGAGCGCGGTGCGCAGGACATTACCGAGGCCGTGCGCTACTCCGCCGGTGTTCAGACGGGCTCGTATGGTTTTGATCCGCGCTTCGACCAGATCTATATTCGCGGCAATGATGTCACGACCGACGGCGATTATCGCGATGGGCTGCGGCAACCCTACATGAATTACGCGATGTTCCGAACCGATCCTTATGCGCTCGACCGTGTCGAGATCATCAAGGGTCCGGTATCTGTGCTCTACGGCGCCGGCTCGCCGGGCGGTATCGTCAACAAGATATCGAAGCTGCCGACGGAAGAGACGATCAGGGAGGTCGGGGTTTTCTATGGAACCTCTGACCGTGCCCAGACAATGTTCGATTTCGGCGGGCCGGTCAGCAAGGACGACGACACCATGTTGTACCGGATCGTCGGCTTGGCGCGAAAGGGTGACACCAATTTTGACATTGCCGACGATCGCTATTTCATCCAGCCGTCCTTCACTTGGAAATCTGATGATGCGACGAAATTTACGGTCTACGGATCGGCGCAGTCGACTGAGACCGATGCCAATGTCGGTGCAATGAAAGGCCCCGACGGCAATATTCTTGATTTTCGCGACAGCGATCCCGATTATGACTATCAAAAGACCCGCCAGCAGCAGGTCGGCTACCAGTTCGAGCATGAGTTCGATGGTGGCTTCACCTTCCGCCAAAATCTTCGCTTCTCGCACCTGAATCTAAAATCGCGTTATCTCAGCACGCTTGGTTGGACCGGAACCGTCGCCAATCGTGGTGCAACTGCGATTGGCGATAGGATGAATGTCTTCCAGGTCGATAACCAACTCGAATCCAAGTTCAATACCGGTCCGGCAGCCCATACCATGCTGTTCGGCCTCGACTATACTCGTATGAGGGATTCCTTCGCATATGGGATGGATGCGACGACCAGCCCGGCCTATGACTTCGATATCACCAATCCGACCTATGGAGTGTCAGGCCCAACGCCGGCCTATAACTTCAGCCGGGTCGGCGCCAGCCTGCAGCAGTTCGGTGCCTATGCCCTTGACCAGATCGAAGTCGACAAATGGCGCTTCACGCTCGGCGGGCGCCAGACCTGGGTCAAGCAGTCGACCGATACCACTCTTGTCTCTTCCAATACGACCACGAACGACAGTCTCAACAAGAGTGCATTTTCAATGCAGGCCGGTGCTCTCTATCTCTTCGATAATGGGATTGCGCCCTTCACCAGCTATTCGACCTCGTTCAATCCGGTCACCCAGCGATCCGCATCCGGCAGTATCCTCAATCCCGCGAAAGGCGAGCAGTATGAGCTTGGCGTGAAATATCAGCCGCCGGGCACCGATATCCTGCTGTCGGCCGTCGCCTATCACCTTGTCGAGAAAAACAAGCCCGTTCTGGTCGATCCGCTGACGGGCATCTATGCCTCGCTCGGCGAGGTAACCAACAAGGGCATCGAGCTGGAAGCCAAGGCAAACATAACCGATGGCTGGGACGTGGTTGCCGCTTACTCGTACAATCATTCCGAAATCACGCGCGGCAACAATGCCGGCAACACGCCTGCGGTAACCCCGCAGAATATCGCCAGCCTCTGGTCAAACTATACCTTCCAGGAGGATTCCGCTGCCAGGGGTCTAACGGTCGGTGCCGGCATTCGCTACACCGGCGAGACCTATGCCAGCACGGCGAACACCGCCAAGAACGATGCCAGCGTCTATCTGGATGCGGCACTCTCTTACGACTTCGGCGCGGTCGATCAGAAGTACAAAGGCCTGACTGCATCGGTCGACGTCCGCAATATCGCCAACCGCCGACTGACGGTTTGCAACGAAGGCTATTGCTACCTTGGACAAGGCCGCAACATCACGGCATCGTTGAAGTATCGCTGGTAAATTCTTCGCGGGCGTCGTGTTTCCACATGCCGCCCGCGATTTTCGCTTGAAAAAAGCAAACAGAGCGGCAAGACCTGCCAGATGCGCTTGAGTTCAGCCATCTTCCCGAACTGCAGCGATCCAGAGGACGGTACATGGATCGTGTCAGGCCTGCTCCTTCAGATGCTGGCCTTGATCCGATGCGATCAATATTCGCTGGCATTCGGCGGGCGAAACATTTCTTCCATCGGCAAGAACCTCGAATACTGGCAGCGTGCTCCGATGCGTTTAAGAGGCCCTGCGCCGCTTGATCAGTAGCATCAATAGCAGAGGCGCACCAACAAGCGCCGAGACCAGGCCGGCGGGGATCTGGTATGGGAAGGCGATCATCCTGCCGAACCAATCGGCAAGCACCATGAGACCGCCGCCGGCAAGGGCTGCACCGGCAAGCTGGGGCGCTGCGCGTCGTAACCCAAGCTCTCTCGCGAGGTGTGGGGCCATAAGGCCGATGAAACTCAAAGGGCCGACGACGAGCGTCGCAGCAGCAGTCATGGATGCGGCGAGCGCAAAGAGACCGGCGCGGGCGAGATTGACGCGGACGCCGATCGCTTGCGCGGCCTGCGGGCCGAGCGGTAACAAGTCGAGCCAGCGGCAGCCAAGAAATGACAGTGCGAATCCCATGGCCGCCGCACCTGTTGCGGAAATTGCTCTCGTTGTGTCAACAAGATAAGTCGAGCCGCTCATCCACTGCATGATAATCATCGCGCGCGGATCGCCGCTAGCGGCAAGCACGCTTATGAAGGCGTCAAGCATGGCGCCGAGCGCAATACCCGTCAGCAAGACCCGCTCCGGCGCGAAGCCGGAGCGAATGCCGAAAAGGAAAATAGCAACCAAAACGGCGAATGCACCAAGGCCGCCGAGGCCGAGCTGAGCTGCCATGCCTGGAGCTGAAAACACAAAAAGGGCGGCCGTTACGCCGATGGTCGCGCCGGCGGAGATACCCAATACTTCGGGACTTGCCATCTCGTTACCGCTGAGTCGCTGCAGGATTGTCCCGACGACACCCAACATCGTGCCTGCAGCGAAGGCGCCGATCACCCGCGGCAACCGATAGGGCAGGACATCGGGCCAATGCAGGTAGACTAGAGTCGTCCAGGCGCCATCCGGCGCCCGTCCGAAGAAGGCTGCGCCTAGAAGGAGGGCTAGAAGTCCGATGCCTGCTATGAGGAGCGGTTTTTGTGAGGTATGTGCCGTTCGGCCTAGCGTCTGGGGCGAGACCGGAACGTTGCGTTGTGCCACCTTCAATCGCGGCAGCATCAGAAGCAATAGCGGAGCGCCGAGCAATGCGGTGATGGCGCCGGTCGGAAGGAAGGTCGAGGATGCGCCGGAAAGCAGTATCAGCGCCTGATCCGTTAGAAGCAGCAATCCCGCACCGATGAGCGGCGACCAGACAAGCTGGCTCCTCATATGGCGGGCGCCGGCAAGCTTAGCAATCCGCGGGGCGATAAGGCCGATGAAGCCGATAACGCCGACCGCACTGGTCACGATGGCGGCAAGCGCGATGGCAAGGCAGACCGCAGCAATGCGTGTCCGCCTTACCGAAAGGCCGAGACCACTGGCGCCGCCGTCCCCAAGTTCCATGAGCGATAGCGGCCGCGCCATCAGAAAAGCAATGGCGGCAAGAACCGCGATTTTCGGGAGAAGGGAAAGGGGAATGGTCCAGCTCTGCTGCACCAGCGACCCCGCGCCCCAGATGAAGAGGCCGGAGAGATAGCGATCGTTCATCAGAACGAGAATGGCGGCAAGCGCACCACTCCAGACACTGACGATCAATCCCGAAAGCACCAGGGCAAAGGGCGAGAAGCCGCGCCTTGAGCCGATCAGAAAGACGACGGCAGCGGCCGCAGCACTCCCGAACAGAGCAACGGCATCGCGGCCAAAGCCTTCAAGGGCCGGAAGGGCGAGCATGACGGCGACAAGTGCGAGATTTGCGCCGGCAGAAATGCCGAGCGTCGAAGGCGAGGCAAGTGGATTGTGCAGTACCTGCTGTAACAAGCTTCCCGAAAGAGCCAGCGCTGCGCCGGCAAGAAGTGCGGTAACAATCCGTGGCAGCGTCGAATAGAGCAACAACAGGCGCTGTGGATCGTAACAGGTATCCTGTACCAGCAGGCGCGAAAAATCTGGGGCAACATGATGCCAGACGAGCAACCCGGCGAGCCCCAAAAGCGTCAATGCCACGACGGGAGCGCCGAGGGCCTTATTTGCTTCCATGTGGCTCATGCGAGTTTTTCCAAATGGTCGAGCAGGATGCGAGCGAAGCGCTCTGCCTCCTGCACCATGCCGAACATCAGAGTGCCCGGCAGCACCGAGACACGTCCGGCCTGCACGAAGGGCAGGCTGGTCCACAAAGGGCTGTCCTGCAGATTGTCGAATATATTGGGGGGAAGGAGAGGTTCAAATGCGATCAGGCGCAGGCTTTGATCGAGCGTTGCCAATTGTTCCAGGCCGATCGTTTCGAAACCCCAATAGTCGCCAGGCCCTGTCCAGGCGTTTTTGAGACCGATCCTGCTCATGACGTTCTGGTAAAGGCCGGCGCCGCCATAGATCCGGGCGTGGCGCTGATCGACGAAATTGATAAGTGCCAATGGCGGAGGATTGAGCTTCCCAACTCTGTTCGCGCAGCGGTCAAAGAATTGTTCGGATCGCGCCAGAAAATCGTCCGCTTGCTGGTGTCGCCCGATTGCAGCGGCCAGCAGCCGTGTGGCCTCAATCGATCGCTGGAGAGCTTCTCCGCCTTCGGCATAGACCGTCAGCTCCATGACAGGCGAAATCGCCTCCAGCCGTGGCTTAAGCGGTGCGAGATAGGGTGTCGTCAGGATCAGTGCCGGCTTAATGCTCGCCAGGACTTCAAGATTGATTTCACTGGTCGTGCCGAGATCGATAACGCCGGCCGGCATTTTCGGCTCCACCACCCATCTATCCCAATCGGCAAGCGAAGCGATGGCAGCCGGCGTGACACCGAGCGCCAGCAGCGTCGAAGCCAAACCATAATCGAGGGAAACGATCGGGCCGGATACCGTTTCGGCAGCAAATCCCGCTCGCGGAACGGCAAAGAACGCTGCGGCGGCAAGGAGTGCGCGGCGGCGGGAAAGTTTCAAGGGATAGTAAAGTTTCAAGGGATAGTAAGGTCGCTCAGATGACATAGGCGAGCGGTGTTCCATGCACGGGGTGAGCCGTGATGCCCATGTTCGTGTTGTAGATCATATGCAGCGTCTCGGCTGTCATGAGACTGGGCGACGGGCCGGCGGCAATCAGGCGTCCGTGCTTCAACGCATACAGATGGTCGCAAAAATGCGCGGCGACATTGATGTCGTGAAGCACAAGAATAACGCTCAGGCCTTTCGTCCGTGAGAGTTCCCGTACCAGGCCCAGGATCTCCATCTGATGGGCGATATCGAGCGCTGAGGTGGGTTCGTCCAGCAGGAGGCAGCGGCTGTCCTGGGCAACCAGCATGGCGATCCACACGCGCTGGCGCTCGCCGCCCGAAAGCGTATCCACCATGCGGCCCTTCAAAGTATCGACGTGAGTAAGCCGCATCGCGGTCTCGACTTTCTCCCGATCGAGCTCAGTGAAGCGGCCCAGAGCTCCATGCCAGGGATAGCGTCCGCAGGCGACAAGTTCCTCGGCGGTCATGCCAGCGGCGGATGTGGTATCTTGCGGCAGATAGGCAACGGCGCGGGCGAAGGCACGCATGTCGTAGGAATGCACCGAGGCGCCATCGAAAACGATCCGCCCGCCGGCGGGCCGGATTTGTCGCGCCAGCAGTTTGATCAGGGTGGATTTGCCGGAACCATTATGGCCAATCAATCCCGAAATCTCGCCGGCGTTGAAAGTCGCATCGAGCGGATGGAGGATGGGGTTGCCGTCGACTTCGAAACGCAGGCCCTCCGTCGTAAAGACGGCGTGCCGGTCTAGGTCGGCTTGAGCGATCGGTTGGTCTTTCATGGCCATCTTTGGCGAAGCATATGGTTTCAGCATGTGTCGAACGTCTGTAAATGAGTGAGATCAGTTAGTTGCCGTCAGCGGCTTAACGAAGAACAGGCACGGATTGCCCTTACTCCAAAGCGTAGGAAACACCTCTGCACGGATAAAGCCGTTCCGGTCGTAGAAGGCCCGCGTCGCCTCATATTGCGGCTCGTCCTTGCCTCTTGGAGCGAGCGTCTTCACCGTCAGAAGCTTGCAGTCGGCAGCGCGCGCAAACCGTTCGGCGGCGGCGAGCAATCGTTTGCCGACGCCGCTTCGGTGGTATCGGCGTCGAGTTGCGATCACCAGGATTTCCATGGCAGAAGGCGTGCGCGCCTGCATCGAAACGAAACCGGCGATAGTGCCAGCCTCGACGCAGGCGAACATCGGCAGAGTTTCCGCAGCTTCTGCGCAGGCATCGACCACAGCCCGGTCCGTAAACCAGTCTGTTAGCTCCGACATGACGGCACGACAGATTTCGCCCCTGGATTCGGTTATCTCTATCGCTTCCAGCATGTGTTTCTCCCTTGCCGGGTAACGGTTGCGGAAAATGGCGGCGCGCCGCCATCAGGCACGCATCTCCCGAGAGCGCGAAGACCGGTCCCGCCTTTGGTTACGACTGGACGTCATGTTCTGATCGACCTCCAGCGCTAACGCTGCGAGGCAGCGCGAATGCGCTTCTCTCAACAGGCCGCAAACCAGCGCGCAGGATACTCCGGCTTCTTTGGCGATGACGTTTTGGGGCACATCGTCGAAATAATGCTCCTCGTAAAACTTGCGGGTCCTGGCGGGCATCGCCTCGACGGTGCAACGAAAGGCCTTATATGCTTCAGCCTCGTGCAGATGTTCTTCGGGACTTCCGTAGGCAGATGCATTGCCGCCGACTTCTTCTTCGACAAACAGACCTCTCTCATATCGCAAGCGCCGCATATGGTCGGTTGCCAGATTGCGCACCATGCGCATCAAATAGGGGGGCAGTGCCGCGATATCTTGCCTGAGCGGTTTGGAGACCAGTTGCAGCAAAACCTCCTGCACAACGTCTTCGGCCAAGGTCATGCTACCGGTGATCCTGCGGGCGACGGAGAGGAGTTTCGGGTAGGCGCGAAGCGCTGTTTGGAGTTGTTCATTGGAAGTCGGCTGTGAATGGTTGGCAATCATGTCGGGCTCTCGATGAAATCCAAAGTTGCATTTCGTTGCGCCCCTCCTTTTGAAGGGACCCTATAAAACATGATAATAATAGTCAAGATAAAATCGATAGGCAGTCAATCTTCTTCTGAATCTCGATATATCCATGTGATTTCATGGGAATTTTAAACAACTCTCATAAAATGAACGAGGTCGAGGTTATGGCGCCATATTGGCTCAGCTATCATGGTTGAAGCAGCGACAGCCCATTGAAGATCGCTGCCGTTTCCGCACTTGAATTGACCAGAGTGAACAAAAACTGCCTCTCTCGGCGGGGATTCTATAATGCCAAAGGTTGTATTTTTTTGAATGAGGGTCACGCTTTGCGGGTCGGCGAGGAAGCCGTGGCCGAGGCATTTCAGAGCAGCTTCCTTTCGAACCCAATGGGATAGAAATTCGTTTTGGCGCTGCTGTGATGTCAGATGGTGGAGATCGTTGAGCTCTTGAGCGGAGAGGATCAGCGGCAGGATCTCGCGCACTTCTGCTTCGGAAAATAAGTTGAGCGGTTCGATGTCTACGCCGACATGGCCGCCGCGACTAACGGCAAGCACCACCATGTTCCCCGCATGGGAGAGATTGAAGTCGATATCGGGATGGTCGGGCAGGTAGGGTCGCCCGGACGGCGTAATCGCTATGGAAAGAGCCGCCGGCGTGCAGTCGGTAATCCTGCTGACAATGCTTCGGCAAAGCGTACGTCCTGCAACGAACATACGCCGCGCCTCGAGTGAACAAAACGCTGCCGCACGCACCTTTTCCGCCTCGCTTAGCATCAGCTCCGGGATATAGAGGCCGTCGTGCAGGTGAAGGCTGTGAAGCTCCACCTGCGCGATCTCTTTCCCCGCTTCGAAGGAAATCACTTTATTCCGCCGCCTGTCCCATATGCGAGGAAAGTTGCGTCGAATGTGTCTGTGTTTCCCATTGAACGATGGGATCGAGCTGGCCGAGACTGAAATGATCGCGGCCGAGCAGCGCATTGGCGATGACGGCGCTGCGCCATGCGGCAAGGCTGAGCTGCGGTTCGGCGATGCCGTGGCTGTGGCGGCCTGCATTGAGAACGAAGATGCGGTTTTCACGCGGACCGTCCCAGGCCAGCGAGAAATCGTTTTCCAGCACCGGCTCGCCTATCGAGTTCAGCTCGATGCGGTTCTCAAGCGAATGAAGGAATTCAGGTAGGACGAACCGATAGCCCGTGGAAAGCACAATCATGTCGACCGCCAGCGTCTCGATGCTGTTGTCGAAGCCGTTGCGCATGGTCAACGCGATTTCGGGACCATCCCGCTCGGCTGCAATGACATCGCGGAACGGGCGCAGCGATATGCCATGATCAGGCTCGCCGGCGCTCTCGAGCTTTCTCTCGTAGAGCCGGCGATAGAGCTTCTTCAGGGTCGATGCGGAGATGCCGTCACTCGCGAGAACCTGTCGGCCGGTATGGACGAGCCGCAACTCCTCAGGTAGCCGGTGGAAGCGCTCCATATAGCCGGGCGTGAAGAGCTCGTTGGTGAAGGGCGTTGCATCCAGCGGCTCGAAATTCGGTCGGCGGCTGATCCAGTGGACTGCCGTGACGCTATTCAGGTCAAGAAGCGCATCGACGATCTCGGCGCCGCTTTGGCCGCCGCCTATGACAGCAACGCGCGGGACTTTGATCTCGCCGAGACGCGCGGCGGCCTCGCTGCTGTGAAAGCTCATCGATTTCGGCAGTTGTTCGGCCCAGGCGGGGCGAGCCGGCATTTTGCCGACGCCGACGGAAAGATTGCGGGCGGTGATCGCGCCATCATCCGTGGCAATGGAGAAGACGCCGTCATTGGCATGGACTTCATGCATGCTTGTGCCGAAGCAAAGCGAAGTGAGCCCACGCGCGACCCATGCTAGATAATCGGCGAATTCCTTGCGGGGAACGGCCTCATATTCGGCATTCAGAAACTGATAAAAGCGTTTGTGTGCAACGAGATAGGCAAGAAAGCTCCATGGGCTGGTCGGGTTGGTGGCTGTCACCAGATCCTTGAGGATGGATGTCTGCATCTCAGCGCCGGGCAGCATCATGCCCGGATGCCAGGCGAAGGATGGGTTCCGTTCGAAGAAGCGCACCGACAGCTCAGGTATGGAATCGAGCTGGGCGGCAAGGCTGAGGTTGAATGGACCAATTCCGGCCCCTGCGAGGTCGAGTACATACGATGTCATGATGCAGCTCCAGAATGATTTAGAAAGAGGGAGTTACTTGGCGATGCCTGCGGAGAGGGAACGCGGCGCAAAGGCATCGTCCAGCCGTCGCGCGAAGCGCTGGTGGAAGGGTGTCTTGCCGATGATCGTCAGATGGTTGGTGCCGGTAACGATCTCCGATGCAGTGGCGTTCGGCGAATAGCGGCGCCAATCGATGACGTTGAGGGCGCGCGTAAGGGAATCTTCGGCGGCGAAGGCATGAATGCGGAAATCGGATGGCGGGAGACGATAGTTTCGGAAGATCATCGCATTGTCGATGAGGATCCAGAATGTGTGCTCCTCCGAGCCGATATCAGGGCCGTCCGTCGGTAGTTTGACGTTATGCTTGACGACGTGGTGGAGGAACTGTTCGTAGACCTCCTCGTTCATGGCGGCGAAAAGCCTTTTCCAATCCTCGCGCATCGGCGTGGTTGCAAGCCAGCTCTGCACGGCGGCATGGGTGCGATCCCGGATGCCGTCTTCGAAGCGCGGCATGATGCCGACGGTGAACTCCTCGTCCATGTCGCAGACATCGACCATGCCGATCATGCGCAAATCGATGTCATTGCCGAGCTGCCGGGCGGCCTCATAGGCAAGCAGCCCGCCCCATGACCAGCCGAGGAATGCACAAGGGCGACCCTTGGCCTTCTTGCGGATAGCCTCCGCATAGCGAGCGGTGATATCCTCGACGCGGGTGCTGAGCGTTTTGGTCTCGGTCAGCGAGTAGCAGATGAAGCCCGTCGCCGGCTGCTCCGGGCCGAGATAGTCAACCAAGCGCATATATTCGCGCGTGCTGACGAGGAGGCCGGGGAAGCAGTAGAGAACCGGCCGGTCGCCGTTACGGCGGAGGTAGACGATATCGACGCCGGTCTCGTCGCGGCTACCGTCGATGGCAAGCGCCAGGTCGCGGATGGTCGGATGATTGAACATAGCGGCGATCGAAAGCGGCCATTCTGGATGGCGCATCTTCAGGCGTGAGACGATCCGCACCGCAGCCAGCGACTGCCCGCCGATATCGAAGAAATTCTCCGTGACGCCGATGTCGCCGATGTCGAGGATTTCCTTCCAGGCATCGAGGATCGCTCTCTCCTTGTCGTTGGCCGGTGCGACGATCTCGCGCTCGATGCGCGGTGCCGGCAGGGCCGCACGATCGAGCTTGCTGTTCGGACCCATCGGCAGCTTGTCGATCAACATGATCGTCTGCGGCACCATGTAGTCGGGCAGGGCGGTCATGGCGGTGCGACGCAGTTCGGTGACATTTAAGCTTTCGCCCTCGCGAGGAACGACATAGGCGACGAGCGAACTGCGGCCGTCCTTATTGTGCAACAGCACGACCACTTCGGCGACGCGCTGGTCCGACCGAAGCGCGGCCTCAATCTCTCCGGGCTCGATGCGAAAGCCGCGTAATTTGATCTGGTGGTCGACGCGCCCGGCGAATTCGACGATGCCGTCTTCCCGCCAGCGGCCGAGATCGCCGGATTTATAGAGCCGACCGCCTTCCGAAAAGGGATCGGGGATAAAGCGGTCCGCCGTCAGCTCCGGCTGGCCGAGATAGCCGCGCGCCAGGCCGCTGCCGCCGATGTAAATCTCGCCGATCACGCCGACCGGAACAGGCGAAAGATCGGCATCGAGCACATAGATACGCCGATCGCCCACACCGCGCCCGATCGGCGCGACTGCTCCCTCGAAGCGAGTTCCCGCCGGGATCTTCCAGATCATCGGAGTCATGATCGTTTCGGTTGGTCCATAGCCGTTGATCAGCAGCTGCGCTTTGAGATTTTCAGTGATCATGTCGAACACGGCCTGCGACAGTGCCTCGCCACCGAAGGAATAGAGCCGCAACCGCGGTATGTCGCCGTTCTCGCCGGCATATTCGGCCAGGCCGCGCACGTAGCTTGTAGGAAGGCTTGCATTGTTGACGCCGTGCCGCTTCATCATCGCGAAGGCGTCTTCAGCCGTGGCGAGCTTGTCCTGCGTCAGCACCACGCCGCCGCCCGCCATCAGCGGCACCATCCAGCGCTCATGTCCGCCGTCAGAGGTGAATGGAAGCACGGGATATTCGCAGGACTCCTCGCTCATCTCGTAGATGCGCAATGTCGCCTTGCAGTGATGCGCCAGCGGAGCATGCTCGACCGCGACGCCTTTGGGCACGCCCGTCGATCCGGAGGTGTAGATCACGTAGGCGAGCTGCTGCGGGGCGATCGCCGTGGCTGGCGCTTCGCTGCTTTCCGCGGAAAGGTCGATTGCATCGAGGTTGAGGAAGGGCGTCGCAATATCGTTCGGCAGGTTTGCGATGTGCCGCGTCCGGGAAATGACGAGCGTCAGACCAGGCGCCGTCAGGATATGGCGGTTGCGCGCCTCCGGGTGATCCGGTTCGACCGGCGTGAATGCGCCGCCTGACTTCAATACGGCAAGAATGGCGATCATCGCGTCGATCGACTTTTCGAGCGCGATTGCCACGCGCTTCTCCGGTCCGATCCCCATGGCAATCAGGCGATGTGCCAGCCGATTGGCCGCCGCCTCGAGTTCGCCGTGGGTGATCGATTTTTCACCTTGTGCGACCGCGAAGGCTTTCGGCCGCCGTCTGGCCTGCGCGGCGATGACTTCATGGATAGGCACGCCATCGTCGGGCTCGGGCGCATCGGGATAGGGCGCCGACAGCCTGTCGAGCTCCTCCGGCGACACGAACGGGATGTGCTTGATCTCCTCATTGGGGTTGCTGTGCAGACGCACGAGCGCGATTGCCAGATCATCGGCAAAGCGGGTGATCTGCTTTCGGTCATGCTTTTGCGGGTCGAAGCCGAAGCTGAGGCGAAGCTTGGTGTCGGATGTCTGCGAAACGGTGATGACCAGCTCGGCGTCGCGGCGCGCCTGCGGCTCGATCAGGCTACGGATATCCTGGGCCGACTGCGTAAATCGCAGGGGTGGACGGATGTCGAGAAGCGTCTTGACCAATCCCGTCGTGTCGAAGGATTCGTCCCGCCGCAGCAATGCGTCCGCAAGAGCTTCAAAGGACATTGATTGGCGGGCAGCGGTGTCGATTTCCTCAGCGAATGCCTCGCGGACGCCCTGAAGCGTCATGGCGCCGCTCAGCTCAGCCGTCAGGATCAGGATGTCCTCGCTTCGGGCTGCGACCACACGCGTTTCCGGGCGGGTGACCAAGCCTATCCGCTGTGTGGCGTAGCCGGAATGGCGACGCAGTGCGATCCCGAGTGCGGCAAGGACGGCGCCGGATATTTCGGTTGTTGGCTGCGCCCGCGCGGGCGGCGATGGCATCAGCACATCAAGCATGTGCTCGAACCATGCTTCGTCGACCAAATCTGTTCCGGTTAATGTTTGCGGCAGAAGCGAAGCGATATTTTCCTGCACCGTCAGGCGCTGAAACCAGAAATCGACCGACTCGACCGCCGGATTGCGTGGAGCGCCGTTGCCGGTCATCCATGACACCGCGTCGGGCATCGCTGTTTCGGCAACATCAAGTGGGACATCGGTGTCGCTATAGATATTGCGAAGGAAATCGGTAGCGAGAAGATCGAGTACTGCGATATCCGCAAGAATCGCGTGAAGAGACAATATGGTGCCGATCGCCTGGCCGTTTCTCGTCAGCAGAATGAAACGGGCCGGATTGCCACCGGCAAGATCCATCAGGCGCTGTCGTTCCGCGGAAGCGACGGCCGCCAGCCCCTCGTCAACATCCTCGTTTGCCGCCAGACCCTTCTCGACAGCATCGACATTGCCGACGTTTTTCAGGATCTGCTGAACAGCACCGCCTGCACGCGCCTCAAATTCACAGGTGACGAGGGGATGGTGACGAGAAAGTGCCGAAAGTCCCTCTCTCGCCACAGCAAGGGAAACTGGAGGGAAGGCGAAGCCGAGAATCTGTCGTCCGTAGATGACCTCGTTACCTGTCTCCGACAGTAGCCAGATTCGCGACTGCGCCGGCGATAGCGAGCACTTCGCGACAAGATCGGAGTCGTTTAATGCTCTGGCGTTCCGGTCAACAATTGTCATTTCTTTACTCGTCTCCTCGAAGATTTTGCGGTATTTCTCGAATATTTTAAATATAATAAAGTATATATACCAATCATCCGTAATGGATGTGGGGGCTATATTCCTTATGTTTCTGGCTTTGCTGCGCCGATGAGATCGGTATTCCCGATAATTACATAGAAGCATTTGCATGACGAACGACGGCGCGGGAAATTCAGGAGATTCTCAAAAAATCTTTTCGAAAAATATTTTGAATTTAGCCGGGAACCATTCGTCACTGCGAGACAAACGCCGGATGCATGATCTGTTGAGCCCGGCGGCGCACGATTTCGAAAAACGGAGAAAATTATGGATGTCGCTGTGACGATGATGAGCGAAAAGATGGCGACACAGTCATTTGAGTTGCGCTTGCCGCCGGCAGGGTTTGCAAGCAACGCACTCGGTTCCGATCAGCCGCTTATTGTTTCGCTGGGGCAGGCGCAAGGTAGCTTTCATGTCGAATATCAGGGGGTCGAAATTGCCTCTGCTTGTCTGTCCGCTCGCGATGCCAAGCTTTTGGTTTTTGACACCATATCTGATGCAGTCTCGCCGGTTTCCAATGAGGATATCGTCAATGCGGTATTGGAAGCCATTCTGGCATGCAATCCGGAACTGAACTGCTTCGAGATCGAATTTGCAGACCATGGTCTTGTGAAGCGCCTGCTGGAATTGGGCGCGGTCGAGCGGCACGGAGGCCACCAGGTGGTGCGTCCCGAATCCTTCTTTCAGCAGGCAAAGCCCTGGCTCGGAGGCGCCGTCAACGCCTATCCGGAAGTGTCGGTCCTGACCAAGGGCGTCCTTCATCCGCAAAGGCCGCCGAAACCTGCCGGTCGGGTCTATAGCCGGTTCATTCCCTGGCTTAATACCCAGCTTGGCTTCCACGTTGTTGATATCGAGGCCGATCTCGAGCATTTCCATCGCTGGATGAACGATCCTCGCGTGGCAGCCATTTGGGAAGATAGCGGGGATCTCTCTTATCACCGCGATTTCATCGCTGGCCGCCTTGCCGACCCGCGTACGCTGCCGCTGATCGGGACCTTCGGCGGCGTTCCCTTCGGCTATTTCGAACTTTATTGGGCCAAGGAGGACCGGATCGGCCCGCATTATGATGCTGATGGTTTTGATCGCGGCTGGCATGTGGCGATCGGTGAGGACAATTTCCGCGGAAAAGCCTTTGTCAGTGCCTGGCTGCCATCGCTGATGCACTACATGTTTCTTGCCGACCCGCGCACCCGGCGTATCGTCGGCGAGCCGATCCATCATCATGCGCAGCAGATTCGCAATCTTGATCGGTCTGGCTTCGCCAAGGTCAAACACATCCAGTTTCCGCACAAGAAGGCGCTGTTGGTCATGCTCCTGCGTGAGCGTTTCTTCATGGATCGGCTGCTTTCGCCTGATCTTGACGGGCTTCTTGGCGAGGATGGCCTGCCTATGCTCGGTTCGCTGCCGAGGAGCACCGCATAATGAAAACAGCCGTCGACATGAATGATCCGCGTATCATGCGGCTCGTTCTGACGGTCGCGCTTCCGGCGGTTGCGGGATTGACTGCCAGCGCCGGGCATCATGCGATTAACGCCATCTTTTTGGGTGCTCTCGGGCCGGACACGCTGGCGGGTATCAGCCTGGTCATGCCGCTGTTTTTGCTGGTTGCGGCAGCCGGCCAAGGGCTCGGCATCGGCCTTGCCACGCTTCTGGCGCGCCATCTAGGCGAGGGCGATCTTACGGCCGCCTCGTCGATTGCAGCAACCGCGCTTGCTGCCACCGTCCCGCTCGGCGTTCTTTTGTCTATGCTGATCTATCTCGGGCTGCCCGACTTTGTCGTTGCGCTCGGTGCGAGCGACAGCCTGTTGGCACCGGGTCTCGATTACGGGCGGCTGCTTGCTTTCGGTGTGACGCTTGGGCTGCTGCAGGCGATCTGCGATTTCATCGCGATAGCCGAGGGCAATTCGCGCTTTTCGATGATCGTGCTGATCGCGAGCTTTGCGCTCAATGCCCTCCTTGATCCCGTCTTTATCTTTTTCTTTAAACTCGGCGCATCGGGCGCCGCTGTTGCGACCATTCTTTCTTCCATCGCGGCAATTGCCTGCTATCTCGTCTATTTCGCTCGCAAATGGGGGAAGGTCAGGGTGTCGAGCGGTTTGGTGCGCTGGCGCTTGCTGTGGCCGATGGCCAGGATCGGTATTCCTGCTGCGGCTACCAGCGTCGTAACTGGTCTCGGCCTTCTCGTACTGATGCGTGAAGCTGCGGTTCATGGCGGCGATACCGGAGTGGCGGCGACCGCGATTGCCGTCAGATTGATGACGTTGGGGCAGCTTCCCGTCTTCGGCTTTTGCCTTGGCGCCCAGAGTATCGTAAGCCATGCCTTCGGCGCCGGCGATGCATCGCGCCTTAAAAGCGTAATCCGCTTTATGCTGGCTATAACGGTGCCTGTCGGGCTGCTCTATTCCGTCTTGCTGTTTGTCGCTGCAGAGCCTTTGGCCCGCCTGTTTACCGATAGTCCACAGGTCATCAGCGAAGCGGTTGCGTGGCTGCGCGCGCTCTTTCCCGTCTTTCCCTTGGCTGCCTTTCAATCCGTGCTGCTCGTCATGCTCCAATCTCGGGGCCGGGCGGGCTTGTCTGCGCTCGTGGGGCTTGCGCCGCAAGGCTATCTGCTGGTGCCGCTTCTGCTCGTTCTGCCGATCTGGATGGGCTTTGGCGGTATCTCGATAGCCCCCGCAGCCGCTGCCATTCTTGCTGCCATGCTTGGCCTTTTCGTCGCCAGAAGAGAATGGCTTGCCATTCTGCCGGCGGATCCGCTGGCCCGTGTGGCCGGCCAATCGACATTTCACTCCTGACTTATGAGGAACGCCATGAACGAGACACCGAGATTCGATGCTTATCGACACACTACTCCCAATGCGCCGATGCACCATCGCGCCGATCCGTTCGATGCCGCTGTGCCGCCGATCTATCAGACATCGCTGTTCCTGTTCGACAATTACAAGGAGCTGGAGGACGTCTTTGCCGGCCGCTCGAAGAAACCGATTTATTCGCGTGGCGACAATCCGACGGTGCGGATGCTAGAGCGCAAGATCACCGAGATGGAGGGAGCCGAAGAGGCGCGCGCCTTCTCAAGCGGTATGGGTGCCATCGCGGCAGCGGTTCTCGCCTTCGTCGGACCGGGAGATCGCATTGTCACGGTGCGGCACGTCTATAGCGACGCGTTCCGCTTCTTCGAAAAGGTTTTGAAGCGCTTCGGCGTCATTATCGATTATATCGACGGCACCGATAGCGAAGCCATGATCGCGGCTCTTCCCGGCGCCCGGCTCGCCTACCTCGAAAACCCGACCTCGATGGTGTTCGAGCTTCAGGATCTGACGGCCATTGCCGAAGCGGCGCGGCGCCACGGCGTGGTGACGATGGTCGACAATTCCTGGGCGACGCCGCTCTACCAAAACCCGCTCGCTCTCGGCATCGATCTCGTCATCCATGCGGCATCGAAATATCTCGGAGGCCACAGCGACACGGTGGCGGGCCTTGTTGCCGGCTCGAAGGCGCATATCGACCAGATCAACAGCGAAATCTACCCCTATACGGGAGCCAAGCTTGCGCCGTTCGAGGCTTGGCTGGTCCTGCGTAATCTGGAAACGCTGCCTTTCCGGATGCGCCACCACCACGAAGCCGGTCTGGAGGTGGCATCCTGGCTAAACGCTCATGGGGACGTAACCCATGTCATGCACCCCGCGCTCTACGACCATCCTGGCAAGCACACTTTTAGCGGATTTGGTGGACTGTTCTCGTTCGAGGTTTCGAACCGTATCGATGTCGCAGACTTCGTCGACGCGCTGCGCCTCATTCGCATCGGAGTGAGCTGGGGAGGCCCAGAGAGCTTGGTCGTGCCAGCCAAGGCGGCACTCAGCATTTCGCCGGAGACAAACGTCTTTGCGCGATTTGGTGTCAGCGATCGCACGATCCGGCTGAATGTTGGGCTCCATGCGGCAAAGGACATCATAGCCGACCTGGATCAAGCGCTGAGCGCCGCGGGACGATAATAAGCTCCCCAGATTTCTTATCGGCAGGCGGGCGAAGTGGCATTGCCGCTCCGCCCATACTATTATCCAATGTTGATTTCATTCCCGCCCCAGGCAGACCGAGAAACGATGACCATCCCTTCCGATGAAACACTAAGCGCGCTCGTAACCGAATATGGAACGCCGCTCTGGATCTATGATGCCGCCGCGATCCGCGGCCGCATCGCGCAACTGTCAGCCTTCGATATCGTGCGCTTTGCGCAGAAGGCCTGTTCGAACATTCATATCTTGCGGGAGATGCGCAAGGCAGGCGTCTTTGTCGACGCAGTTTCTCTCGGTGAAATCGAGCGGGCAATGCGGGCCGGATTTACCGCGGGCGGTGCATCCAATGCAGCCGAAATTGTCTTTACCGCCGATGTTTTCGACCGGCCGACCTTGGAGCGGGTCGTCGCCGACGGCATAGAGGTCAATATCGGCTCGATCGACATGCTGCATCAGCTGGGCGAACGATCGCCGGGTCATAGGGTATGGCTGCGCATCAACCCGGGTTTCGGGCACGGCCACAGCAACAAGACCAACACCGGCGGCGAAAATAGCAAGCATGGCATCTGGTTCGAGCAATTGCAGGAAGCCGTGGCGCTGACGCAAAAATACTCCTTGAAGCTCGTTGGCCTGCATATGCATATCGGCTCGGGCGTCGACTACGGCCATCTGCAGCGCGTCTGTGGGGCAATGGTTGGCTTTTGCCGCGAACTCAACGTCGATATCGAGGCGATCTCTGCCGGTGGCGGGCTTTCGGTGCCCTATCGGGAAGGCGAGGAGGAGATCGATCCCTCGCACTATTATTCACTTTGGGATGCAGCGCGGCGCCAGATAGAGGCCCGCTTTGGCCACCCGATCCGTCTGGAGATCGAACCTGGCCGCTTCCTGACCGCAGATTCCGGCGTACTGCTCGCTGAAGTGAGGGCAGTCAAAATGATGGGCCGCAACCGGTTCGTGCTTGTCGATGCCGGCTTTAATGATCTTGCCCGGCCGGCGATGTATGGCAGCTACCACAATATCTCGGTCGTCCCGGGAAAGGCGGCGCGGAGCGCGGTATCGGAACTATTGCCGACTGTCGTTGCTGGCCCCTTATGCGAGTCGGGCGATGTTTTCACCCAGGCAGAAACCGGAATCGTACAGCAACGCGATCTGCCCGAGGCTCACGTCGGCGACTATCTTGTCTTTCACGGCGCCGGTGCTTATGGTGCAACGATGTCTTCTAACTACAACAGCCGGCTTTATGCACCCGAAGTGCTTATCGATGGCGCGAAGCATCGATTGATCCGCAAGCGTCAGAGCCTAAACGATCTGTTGGTTTTGGAAGATGTTTGAGCGAAGGAGCGGGTATTTCGGCGGCGCTCGAGCAGGATGGACGATGTTCTGCTATCGTGAGTGCCTTCTAAAGATGAGCACGACTTTTCGTCTCGCCAGTAGAGGGGCTTTCCGCGGTTGCGAAATGGGTATGGTGATCGCGGTAGGGCGTCTTAGCGCCCGGTCCAATTCTGTTATCACTGGCCGCAAGGCGCGAAAGTTCTGCACCATTATCCCGGGCCGACTTGATCAGAAAGCCGAAATCGTCGAAGGCGCGGATCAGTCGTCACAGTATTTCGAGTTTTTCGTTAAGATTGATCGCTCCGGCTCATGCCGCTTATTGTAGTGGAAAGCCCGGTCAGCTGCCGAAACTCATGTTGCAAGCGCGCGGCAACTTCCCGCGCGAAACATCATCAAATCGCAAAAATTGCGTGAGAACAGAGGGCACCCTGCCAGATGGGGCTCATTCGCCGTCTACACTGAGTGACACGAGCAACGGGCGACAACTGAGGCCAGGCGAGCGCCACCAGACCTATACGAGCGCCGGTGCGAACAGTCTGGCCGCAAAATTTGAGGCGGGTTTGGCTCAGACATCGAAAAAGGCGAAACGCGAAAAACGATAGTACTGCTTTGAGCATAGGTTGGCGAAATACCTGAAATCTAGGGAGCGGAAGGCATTCCAAACTCCGTCAATGAACGTCCGAACATCTCATCCACCGAGTCTTGCGCACTTTCGGCTGCGTCCAAAAGATGGCCTTCGCGCGAACTCGCGTTAAGGAGCGCTTCTATATGGGAAAGCCAGAATCCATCTGTTTGGAATAGGCGTTCATTGGAAATCGTGTATCGATGCGATAGGAACGTGAGCACTCGACCGGCTTCAATATCTGTCAGCGAGGACGCGTTATCTATTTTCGCTGTGTTATCGATAGACAATCCGGCTAGCATCGTAGACGGATTGGCAACGATTCTTTTACCCAAGAGAGCAGCGGGAATTGCCGCCTTTGAGCCGATGGTAATCAATGCATCAATATCCGAGACAAAAGGATCAGAGCCGAACTGCCGCAACTCGGGAGGCAATCCGAAAAAATTCGGGAAAGACTCTGACATCCGCTGATCTAGCTTTGAACAATCACCCATATCGGAATGATAAGTCGCAAAAGCGCACCAATCGTCCGGCAGTGTTGATTTCCGCTAGGAACTGACCCGGCGTTTGGAGTGAACCCCTGGGGCTGGACCAGCGATGCGCGTCAAACTAAGCCGCCTGCTGGGCGAGTTGGGTTTCAAATTCTGCTGGCGATCGATAGC
>NZ_FMAH01000097.1 GCF_900094545.1 Martinezella miluonensis | reverse complement strand
CCTTTGGCGGGCATCTGGCAAGGGTGGTCTGCCGGTGTGAAGTTTCTTCCTTGGACGTTGACGAGGAAGGAACGGGATGCCTGCGGAGAGAGTGGAGATGCGGCGTGTCCGCGAGATATTGAGATATCGCTTTGAGCAAGGACTTGGGCACAAGTCGATTGCGGTGCGGGTTGGGACTGCGCCCTCGACGGTGCGCGAGACGCTACGGCGCGCGGCGGTTGCCGGGTTGTCGTGGCCTTTGGGTGACGACGTCAGCGATACGGTCCTGGAGGCGGCGCTTTATAAAGCGGCTGGGACGAAGATAGGACACCGCCGCGCTCCGGAGCCGGATTGGGCGCAGGTCCATCGCGAGCTGAAGCGCAAGCATATGACGCTGCAGATCCTGTGGGATGAATACATCGGTCTTCATCCGGATGGATATCGCTATAGTCGCTACTGCGACCTGTATCGCGGCTGGGCGTTGAAGCTGCCGGTGACGATGCGGCAGGATCACGCGGCCGGCGACAAGCTGTTCGTCGATTATGCGGGCGACACGGTTACGGTCGTTGTCGATCGGTTGTCCGGCAAGACACGACAGGCTCACCTGTTCGTGGCGGTTATGGGCGCGTCGAGCCTTTCCTATGCACATGCGCGCTGGAGCGAGACGCTTCCCGACTGGATCGAATGCCATATCCAGGCGCTGGAGTTCTTCGGCGGTGCGCCGGCGTTGCTGGTTCCTGACAATGCCAAGGTGGCGATCATCAAGGCGTGCCACTTCGATCCCCAGGTCAACCGGACGTATTGTGCGATGGCAGCCCATTACGGTAGCGCCGTCCTACCGACGCGGCCGAGACGCCCTCGTGACAAGGCGAAAGTGGAAGCTGCGGTTCGTATCGTCGAGCGTTGGCTGCTGGGTCGCCTTCGCCATCGCATCTTCTACAGCCTGGTCGAGGTCAATGCGGCGATCGCCGACTTGCTATATGGTCTCAACGACAAGCGTGTCCTGCGCCGGGTTGGCGTCACCCGCCGCCAATTGTTCGAAGAGCTCGACCGGCCGGCTTTAAGTCCATTGCCCGTCGAACGCTACGTCTTTGCAGAATGGCGTATCCGGCGGGCTGGATTGGATTACCACGTCGAAATCGAGCGGCATTATTACTCCGTCCCTTATCGCTTTGCTCGCGAGCAGGTTGAGGCGCGCATCACCGCCAATACGATCGAGATCTTCCACAAAGGCGAGCGAATTGCCGCCCATCATCGTTCCAGCGGCAATGGCAAACACACCACGATCCCCGATCACATGCCCTCAGCCCACCGCCGCTTTGCCGACTGGACGATCGAACGCATTCAACGCGAGGCCTCTTCCGTCGGGCCGGAGGTTGCGTTGCTATGCGAGAAGATCCTCGCCGACAGGCCGCACCCGGAGCAGGGCTTTCGAGCCTGCATGGGGATTATCCGCCTGAACAAAAGCTTTGGCCGCGACAGAGTGAACGCTGCTTGCAGCCGTGCGCTGGAGATTGGGGCCCGGACCTACGGTTCAGTACGCTCCATTCTCGACAATCATCTCGATCGCGCTGCCTCCACCAATGGACCAGCCTCGCATGAGCCTATCCATCACGAAAACATCCGCGGACCTCGCTATTACCACTAAGGAGAACCGACAATGCTTGCGCATCCAACACTCGATAAACTCAATTCCATGGGCCTGGCCGGCATGGCAAAGGCCTTTGGGGAGCTCGTCACCAACGGCGAAGCCGAACATCTCTCGCACGCTGAGTGGCTCGGACTGCTGCTCGAACGGGAATGGAGTTCCCGCTACGATCGCAAGCTTGCCGCACGCCTCAGGTTCGCCAAGCTGCGCCATCAGGCGACGCCGGAAGACGTCGATTACCGCAGCGAGCGCGGCCTTGATCGCGCGCTCTTCATGAAGCTGCTCGGCGGCGACTGGATCAACGCTCATGACAATCTGGCCATTTGCGGACCCTCGGGCGTCGGAAAGAGCTGGTTAGCCTGTGCGCTCGGCCACAAGGCTTGCCGTGACGATCGATCCGTTCTCTATCAGCGTGTCCCAAGGCTGTTTGCGCAGCTCGCGCTCGCTCGCGGCGACGGCAGGTATGCTCGGCTGCAACGGACCCTGGGACATGTTCAAGTCCTGATCCTGGATGATTGGGGTCTCGAACCACTCAACGAACAAGCGCGGCACGACCTCCTCGAAATCCTGGAGGATCGCTACGGCCGCCGATCAACCATCATTACCAGCCAACTCCCCGTATCGGCATGGCACGGCGTCATAGGAGACCCGACTTACGCTGATGCCATCCTGGATCGTCTCATTCACAACGCCCATCGCATTGATTTGAGCGGCGACAGTCTGCGCCGAAACCTGCCGCGCAAAGCTTGACACTTCGTCTGAATGAACTGACAACAATTATCGCCTGCAGACCCCATTAAACAGGGGGCGAGATCATCCCGGAACAAAGGGGCGCAATCATCTCGGAACAATGGGGCGGCTTCATCGGAATCGGCA
>NZ_FMAH01000099.1 GCF_900094545.1 Martinezella miluonensis | reverse complement strand
TTCGGATTCCAGGCAGATCTTTATGCACAGCTAACTAACTGCACGTTTTATCTTCCCGAAAACTCCACCGGCGCCACCCCTTTTGCTCCGCGTACCCCCTTTTACATCAATCTTCTCAAATTTTTGCTTCATTAACCATATGAATTAACGCTATTCTTTCTCCATAGTGAATCGAAATTAGCTCTAATTTCCGTCTGCCATACTGTATTTTTCTGCGCCTCTAACCATCGATAAGTACTGGTTATCGGTGATTATTGATTTCAGGGCGCAAATCACGCATGTCAGTCCTTGAGGATCGACGGAAAAGCCGCGAATCCAGGCTTTCAGCGGCCTTTTCATTTCGGATCGGCGGAAAATTCTGCCTGATTGAGTGAAATAACGCGCGCCGAACCGGTCGAGCTCCTCCCCTCCCCGAACGCCTCGCGGCGTCAAAGCCTGCACAAAATGACCAAGGCGGAGGCCGCCCCTTCAAAACAGCCGATTTCACGGCATTTCCGCTATAGAGACCCGCTGACGCGCTTTCTGTGGTTGCGACGGTCGCGGCTTGGCCCAAGCCGGGAAACACGCTGGAAGGGCCTCTATTTTGGTCTTAAAACACGCTTGCAAACCCTGGTTTTCTCACGCATTCATTATCCGTACAAAGGTCGACAAAAACGAGCCCAATCTGATGCCACAGGTTGCAACCGTCAGCTCGCCCGCCCCGCAGCAAAGACTGATCGGATACGTGCGGGTTTCGACCGACGAGCAGCTCAACGACGCCCAGGTCGATGAGTTGCGTGCCGCCGGCTGCCATCGTATTCATCAGGAGCACGGATCCGGCTTATCCCGCGCAAGACCGGTGCTCACCAAGTTGCTAAAGGATCTCAGCGCCGGCGACGTACTTGTCGTTGTTCGTCTGGACCGTCTTGCGCGATCGGTCAGCCATCTGCTGCAGGTGATCGAGAACCTCGAAGGACGCGGCGTCCATTTCCGCTCGCTGCACGATCCGATCGACACCTCTACGCCGCAGGGGATGTTTTCGCTACAGGTACTCGCACTACTTTGGCAGATTAACCGACGATTTGCGATGATGGGCCATCTTTTGTACTTTCACAGAGGTGCGCGAGATGGCGGAGTTGGATGTTGCACTGGCGGATTGGCTGAAGCCGTTCGTTGAGAAGCTTGGCCACAAGAAACGGCGGCAGATGTGCCCTGTGTATATTTCGGGCCTCATCGGACCTGGCGATCGCAAGAGCATCGAGCCCATGGCGGAGCGGCTTGCGCTGGATCACTACGACCGCCGCATCATTTCATCTCGGATGGGATTTGGGATGCTGGTCCTCTTGAGGCGGAACTGGCGGTACAGGCCGACAAGATTGTCGGGGCTTCAGATGCCTTTCTGGTGATCGACGACACAGGCCTGCCCAAGAAGGGCGACCATTCTGTTGGGGTCGCGCCGCAGTATGCGTCGATGCTGGGCAAGCGTGCCAATTGCCAGACGCTGGTGTCGTTGAGCTGGCCCGCGACGAGGTTCCCGTCCCAGTGGGCTTAAGATTGTTCTTGCCCGAGAGTTGGACCAACGATCAGGATCGGATGGCGAAGGCTGGTGTTCCCGAGGAGATGCGCCGATCCCGCACCAAACCGGAGATCGCGCTCGGCGAGATCGATCGGCTGATGGCCGCAGGCGTGCGGTTTGGCACCGTGCTTGCGGATGCCGGCTATGGTCTGTCGGCTGCGTTTCGCCAGGGGCTCAGTGCACGCAATCTCACCTGGGCTGTCGGTATTCCCAAGCATCAGAAGGTTTATCCTCATGATGTCGCATTGGTCTTTCCTGTCGCCGGCCATGGACGGCCAACCGCCGTTACCGCTTGCAATGGCACGGCCAATTTCGTGATTCTCATGTCCGTTTTCAAGAGTTTGGGCATAGGTTTTTC
>NZ_FMAH01000103.1 GCF_900094545.1 Martinezella miluonensis | reverse complement strand
TGGCCGTGGTACATTTTTGCTTGAGCAGACAAGCGGCGCAATCGGCGGCCTGTGCAGCATAGAGCACGCTGCGCTCCTTGCTGATGAGCTGTTTGCGCGTCAGCTGATGGCCTGCCGGACAGATGAAATGGTCCGCCTCTACATCGTATGAGAACGCGCGACGATCGAACAAGGTGCCATCGCCGGTATTGTTGACTGCGCGGTTTGACGGCGCGCAGGCCATGATGCCGTCTTCCTCACAGGCGCTGGCCTGAGCGCCATTGGAATAACCGGCATCGGCAACCACCGTCAGGCTTTCCAGGCAAAGTTCGTCCCTGGTCGCGCTTGCCATCGGATGCAGCATGCGATTATCGGTGGCCTCGTCGGTGACCTCATGGTGGACGATCAGGCCGGTATCGGTATCGACGGCGGTCTGCACATTGTAGGCGGGCGGCTTTGGTCCCTTGCCCTTGCCCATCGGCCGTGCATCCGCCTCGCCATCGACAAGCGTGGTACGACCTTCGTCGTCCAGCCGTCTTGCCATCCGGTCCAGTTCGCCCCGGCGGCTCTCAAGCGATGCGATAGCGCTTGCCACGGCGTCGGCCGCATCCTCCGGCTCGTTCTTATCGGCCTCATCCAGTCCCGAGAGATAAGCGGTGATCTTGCCGTCGAGACGGGCGCGTTCCGCCTCGATCTCGCGGCGTCCCATGATCTTCTTGGCACTGGCCACGGCGCGGAACTTCGACCCGTCCAACGCCACCAGGCGGGCGCTGAACAAACCGGCATCGCGGCAAATCAGCACGAAAGCCCGGCAGGCACCGACGATCGCCGGCCCGTTGTCACGGCGGAAATCGGCGACCGTCTTGAAGTCCGGCGCAAGCTGACGCAGCAGCCACATCGTCTCCACATTACGCCGGCATTCACGCTCCAGTCGCCGGGAGGAGCGCACCTCGTTGAAATAGCCGTAGATGTAGAGCTTCAGCAGATCACGCGGATCGTAGGGGGGACGACCTGTCGAGGCCTCAACCGCTCGCCTGAATCCGAGCTGCGCAACATCAAGCCCATCGACAAAGGCATCGATCACCCGCACCGCAGCATCTGCCGCAACGTAATCCTCGATCCGGGCTGGCAACAGCGACGTCTGACCCCGATCAGTCCCTGAAATGTATCCCATGAAAATGGCCGCATCGTTTCCAATGCGGCCACCTTAATTGATTTGCCGGACTTCTCACACAGGCTG